>CBINIP010000001.1:0-657835 GCA_966250805.1 uncultured Pontibacter sp.
TGGTGCCGGTGAAGTTGTGCCCCGTCACCGTCACCTCCGTGCCCACTGCACCGGAGGCAGGTGTAAAGGAAGTGATCACAGGTGCTCCTGTTACAATATATCTGCCCGAACCAATAACTTGGCCTTTAGTAGTCACAACTCTTACTGCTCCAGTCGAAGCCTGAGCCGGTACGGTGACTTTGAGCTCGGTGTCGCTCACCACGGTAAAATCCACGGCCGCCCCGCTCCCCACTGTCACTGTATGGGCATCAGTAAAGTTAGAACCCGTAACTGTTACCAACGTACCTACCGCACCCGAGGCAGGTGAAAAGGAGGTGATTACCGGAGCTCCTTCTACTGTATAATTATTGGAACTGGAAACCGAGCCTTGATTCGACTGCACCTGTATCCTACCTGTCGAAGCCTGAGCCGGTACGGTGACCTTAAGTTCGGTGTCGCTCACCACGGTAAAATCCACGGCCGCCCCGCTCCCCACTGTCACTGTATGGGCATCAGTAAAGTTAGAACCCGTAACTGTTACCAACGTGCCCACCGGACCGGAGGCAGGAGAGAAGGAGGAAATAGTTGGCGTTTGCGCATATCCTAATGTTATAGTACATAATAATATAAAAGTTTGCAGCAGCGCATGCTGCCAGAACCGTTTATATGTTCTTTTGTAAAAATGTGCCATAACTACTATGGGATAATAGGGTGATTTATTGTGACTAGCCTTACTTCAGGAAATATATTTTACAAAGTAGTGCAGTTTTTTCCTGACTTTCAATATTAGTAGAATTTTTTTCCATTATATATAAAACTTACTATATAATAAATCAAATATTACTTGATTATCAGCAATATAAAAGACTTGTAGAATAATTGACTTGATCGCAGTAAAATTTAAATAATTACCGGAAGAAGTAGTTTTAATATATGAATCTTTACATGCTTAAGTAAGACATTTACTCAATCCTTTACTCTACCTTATAGTAATAGAAATAGAGTAAAACATTGCTCATGTTATGTTGCTTAGTTATATATCACGCTTAGTAGCAACCTTACTTTCTGCCTCCCTTGTATGGCCTGTCTTCATTGGGCTGGATGAATAGCTCTTGTGAATCCAGATCGTAAGCTACTAAGTTACCGTAAGCGGCATTTTTGTAGTAGGCACAGCCAGCATCTAGGTTCAGGCGTAGCTCTTTGTGTGCTACATCTTTTTTGATAGAGTAGAGAGAGGTGGGGGTATGGCCATGCAGAAGCTTTTTGTTGCTAAGCTTATTCCAGTCCACTTTATAGCCCCGGATATTCATCATGGCATCAGTGTCTTTAAAGATGTTGCTCTGCTTAAAATCAAAACCTGCGTGCACCAGGAAATAATCTGGTAATTCAAAATAATAGGGGAGGGAGTTCAGAAACTCAACATATTTTGGGGGCAGGTGCTGGAAGTCCTTAATGGCAAAGCTTTGCAGTGTCAGCTCTTTTTCAATGGGGGTGAGTGACAGGTTTTTAGCGCCGTGTCTGGCAGCATCAAGCAGCAATTGATCGTGGTTGCCGCGCAGGCAATACACCTGGTAGTGCTGCTTCCGGAGGTGAAGTATAAAATCAATTACACCTTTGCTATCCGGCCCTTTGTTAACGTAGTCGCCCAGCAAGTATAATTCATCAGACTTTTTAAGACGAAGCTGATTTTCAACTATAGCTTTAAAAGTATGGGAGCAACCATGAATATCACTTAAGGCGTAGCGGGCCATGCTGGTGTAGTTTGTACAGCGTAAAGCTAAATAAAAATAGCACCTGTTTTTGCAGGTGCTATTTCAGAATTATATATCAATAAAGATTAATATTTTCCTCTATCTATATCAGGTTTGTTTAAATTACGGTTAGGATTGTTGATTCTGATACCTTCTGCAGGCGAATCAGGACCATTTGTATATCTATCTTCCAGTTCATCATGCTCGGCACGTGTCTGGTTTGGGTCTACTGGTTTTGCGCCAGCCTTGCTCTGACCTGTTCCGCTCGGATCGCCTAAGTTCTTTGAACTTGGCTTCGTATGCTTGTACGATGGCATAAAATCCTCCTTCTTAATTGGGTTTAACAAAAGAACTGAGGCTACAGCTTACAGGCCATAACCTCAGGCCTAAAATAATTTATACTTCTGCAGCTGGTACATCAGGTACCTCTGCCTTCTTCTTCGGTGCGCATGTTATCTGGCGGTGGAGTACCGTCATCGGAATAATCATTTACCCCAGTAGCTGATGGTCCTTGTCCGGCGGTGTCGCTGCCAAAGCCTTCTTTACCATCACGGTTTCCAAAACCACCGCGCTGGTGTTCGTTCTTTGGCGGATCTGCACCAGGTATAATATGCCCGGCACGCATTTCCAGTTCTGATGTATCTTCTTCTATTATACGCACTGGCCTGTTCTTACCATTGCCAGGTTGCTGCGAGTTCTTTTCATTATTCTGCTCCATAGCTGTAATTCTTTAGAAGCCATGCACAAATGCTCTGGCTCTTTAGGGTTTTTACTCTTATTTAGAGGGTATGGTTTAGTATAAAATCAAGAACCTACCTGTTCGCCTCCATTTATGTGCAATACCTGTCCTGTAACATATGAACCGTCTTCCGAAGCAAGGAACACATAGGCAGGAGCTACTTCAGATGGCTGTCCAGGGCGTTTGAGCGGCACGTTTTGCCCAAATTCTTTCACCTTATCCTTATCAAAAGAGGCCGGAATTAATGGTGTCCAGATTGGGCCTGGTGCTACGGCATTTACCCTGATATTTTTTTCGGCTAAGTTGGCTGATAGTGAGCGTGTGAAAGCTGTGATAGCACCTTTAGTAGAGGCATAATCCATGAGGTGGTGGCTGCCGCGGTACGATGTAACAGAAGTAGAATTAACAATAGCACTACCTTCTTTCATGTGCTCCAGCGCCGCTTTGGTCATGTAAAACATACCAAAAATATTTGTCTGAAAAGTACGCTGCAGCTGCTCTTTTGTAATGTCGCGCAGGTCTTTCTGCTCATGCTGTTCAGCAGCATTATTTACAAGTATATCCAGTTTTCCCAGCTCTTTTACGGTTCTGCTAACGGTGTTTTGGCAAAACTTCTCATCGCCAATGTCGCCTGCCATAATAATGCATTTACGGCCTTCCTTTTCCACCATTTTTCTGGTGTCTTCGGCGTCTTTATCTTCGTTCAGGTATACTATAGCCACATCGGCGCCTTCGCGGGCAAAATGCACGGCCACTGCACGGCCAATACCACTGTCGCCTCCTGTTATAAGGGCTACTTTTCCCTTTAATTTATCACTGCCTTTATAACTATCCCGGATGATTTCGGGCTGAGGCGTCATTTCATGCTCTTTTCCTGGCTGCGTGTCCTGCTCCTGTGCGGGTAAAGATTCTGGTTTATTCTCCATAGTTTTCATAGTTTTAAAGTGTATGCCTCAGTAAAAGGCTTTTAGCTATACGCCTGCCTTTCGGGGCTTGTTTCCGTAAGTAAAAGAGCAGGAGGTACACTTCTAAAACCATATCTTTATACTATCATGCAACAGGAAGACGACAACAAATTCATCTGGAAAGAGGAAGACAACAAGCTGAAGCGCAGCTTTAAGTTCAACGATTTTAAAGAGGCAATAGCTTTTATGAACGAGGTAGCCGACATTGCCGAGGAGCTGGACCATCACCCGTGGTGGAGCAATGTGTATGATACAGTTAACATAGAGCTATATTCGCACGATGCCGGCAATACAGTAACCGAACGCGATCATAAGCTGGCACAGCACATCGACAGCATTTACGAACGCTACATGTAGCCGCATCTCTTCTCAAACAAATAAATATAAAGTATAACTACAGAAGCTATACTTGAAAAACGTATGCCTTGCGTAGTCTTGCTCAAGCGTAATCTTGCTATCTTTACACCATGCAGGAACCAGAGAAAACCAGTTTATACTTAGTACCTACGCCCATCGGCAACCTCGAAGATATTACGCTACGCGCTATTCGGGTACTGAAGGAGGTGGATGTTATACTTGCTGAGGATACCCGCACCAGCGGAAAACTGCTGCAGCACTTAGGTATAGAGAAGCGCATGCACAGCCACCACCTGCACAACGAGCACAAAGCCACTGCCCATTTAGTTGAAAGACTGAAAGCTGGCGAAGTAATGGCGCTTGTATCAGATGCGGGCACGCCTGGAATTTCTGACCCCGGCTTTTTGTTAGTGCGAGAGTGCGTGAACAATGGCATTAAAGTAGAGTGTTTGCCTGGTCCTACTGCTTTTGTGCCTGCTCTGGTAAAATCAGGGTTTAGCACCGATAGGTTTACGTTTGAAGGGTTTCTGCCCCTGAAAAAAGGCCGCCAGACACGTCTGCTGAGCCTGGCACAGGAAGAACGTACCATGATCTTTTATGAATCGCCGCACCGCCTGCTTAAGACGCTTACGCAGTTTAAAGAGTACTTTGGTGGCGAGCGTATGGCATCTGTTTCACGTGAAATTTCTAAAATGTTTGAAGAAACCATTAACGGTACTTTAGATGAGCTGGTGGAGATCTTTACAACAAAACCTATAAAAGGCGAGTTTGTGCTGGTTGTGGCAGGCGCACCAGGTACAAAAGCCTCTAAAGACGAAGAATAAGGAAGTATAACTCCAGATGAAAAATCTTTTAAAATCGCTTTGGCTGATAGGCGCCCTCTGCCTTTTATCGTTCCAAAGCAAAGCGCAGTTTGAGGGTGTTCGTATTACACCAGACGCTAAGATCAGTTTGATTACCTGCTCGCCGGGAGCGGAACTATACTCTGTTTTCGGCCATAGCGCAGTGCGTGTGCAGGACCCGGCATTAGGGCTCGATGTGATCTTTAACTATGGTACCTTCGATTTTAACGAGCCTAACTTTTACCTGAAATTCATACAGGGCAAGTTAAACTATAAACTGTCAGCGGCTCATTTCCAGGATTTTGTCTATAACTATGAAATGGACAACCGTTCTATTTATGAGCAGGAGCTGAACCTGACACCAGAGCAGGAGCAACAATACTGGTTGTTTCTTACAAACAACTACCTGCCGGCCAACCGCTTTTACCTCTACGATTTCTTTTTCGACAACTGTGCCACCCGCATTCGCGATGGTTTGGAAAAGACCTTTAAGGATGATCTGAAGTTTAACGTTAGCCAGATGGATAAAGACCTGAGCTTCCGTAACCTGATCGATTTATACTTGCCACCGCAACCATGGGGAGACTTCGGTATTGATTTAGCCTTAGGTGCACCCATCGATCGTGAAGCAACGCCTTACGAGTATATGTTCCTGCCGGATTACCTGAGCAAAGGGTTTGCAAATGCTACAATTACACAAAATGGCAAAACAACACCGCTTACTAATGGCCAGAAAGTTATTTTTGAACGTGACCCGAACCTGACGCCACCAGCAGGCAGTTTTACACCAGTAGTGGCTACCTGGATATTTTTTGCCATAGCACTTGCCCTTACTATACTTGATTACACCCGCAAACAGCGCAGCCGTGGTTTTGATATCGGTTTGTTTTTGGTTACCGGGCTTTTAGGTATCCTTTTATTCCTGTTATGGGTAGCAACTGATCACCAAGCTGCAGCAAATAACTTTAACCTGTTGTGGGCATTACCTACGCATGTTATAGTTGCTTTATACCTGGGCAAGCAAAATTTACCTAACTGGGTTAACAAATACCTGCTTGTTACAACTGTGCTGTGTGCTATACTTTTAGCTGCGTGGCCTTGGTGGCCGCAGCAGTTTCATGTGGCCTTTATACCTTTAGTGCTTACCCTTGGCATAAGGGCTGCGTATACCGTATGGCTTTCTAAACAGCAACCGGTATTACCACAAATACAGAAACAAAGAACTTAACCCAAAACTATGAACCTGCAACAGCTTTGCCAGAACGTGAGTGTATTAACCCGAAACGTAGGGGCTTTTATAAAACACGAAGCTGATAATTTTGACCGATCCAGAGTAGAGATGAAAGGCTTTAACAACCTGGTATCTTACGTGGATAAAGAAGCTGAGCAGAAACTGGTAGACGGTTTGCGCAAGCTGTTGCCTGAGGCAGGTTTTATTACCGAAGAAGAAACCGATAATGTACAGCAGGAGCGCCTAAACTGGATCATCGATCCTTTGGATGGCACTACAAACTTCACACATAGCCTGCCTATTTTCTCGGTAAGTATAGCCCTGATGGAGAACGATGAGATTGTGCTGGGCGTGGTGTATGAGCCTAACCGCGACGAGTGTTTTTATGCCTACAAAGGCGGCGGCGCTTTCTGCAACGATATGCCCATTAAAGTATCTGAAGCACCCGCTCTTAAAGATGCCCTAATTGCAACTGGCTTTCCATACTATGATTTCGGCCAGACGAGCCAGTACCTGCAGGTGTTGGGTTCTTTCATGGCTAAATCGCACGGGGTGCGCCGTTTAGGCTCTGCTGCCCTGGACCTGGTTTATGTGGCTTGTGGTCGTTTCGAAGGCTTTTTCGAATTTAACCTGAATGCGTGGGATGTGGCAGCCGGAGCGCTTATTGTGCAGGAAGCTGGCGGTAAGGTATCTAAATTCACAGATGGCGGCGATTACATCTTTGGCCGCGAAATAGTGGCCAGCAACGGCAACATTCACCCAGAAATGCTGGAAACTATAGCCGAGTACTGGAAGCAGCCCGTTCAGTAAACTATTTATACTTTTGCAGGGTTTTACAGATAACCTATGGTACAGGAGATCTTAATATTCGTCATTTTCATAGCTGCTGCCTTCTACATTGGCCGCTTGCTTTATAAAACATTTACAGCTAAAAGTGGCTGCGCAAAAAGCTGCGGAGCCTGCTCTACCATCGATTTTAAGAAGATACAGCAGGACCTGGACCGCAAAGCAGCTAACCTTAAAGTATAGCTTAAATTTGCACTGCCTGCGCTCAGGTATGACGCGCCCGGGCGCTTAATTTTTAGGCCTATCTCATATCCTTCATTTGTTTTTGCGTATAGTTCTATACCTGAATAGATATTCAATTTAAAAACTATACACCATGCAAGATAAAGTAGAAGAAAGATCTTTGATAAACGTGCTTAACCGCCTGAAGAAAGATGGCTATAAAACTGACTTTAAAGTATCTGCTGAAGGCCGTCTTTGCACAATGGAGAACAAGGATGAGTTTTCTCCGGAAGAAGTACGCATTGTAGACTTCTACCGCTTTGAAGGCGAAAGCGATCCTGATGATATGTCGATTCTGTATGTCATTGAAACAAAATCCGGCTTGAAAGGCACTATCTCAAACTCCTACGGCCCTTACGCCGACTCGAACGTAGATAGCTTCCTGAAGAAAGTAGAAGACCTTGGGAAAAACCTTGATAAAAGAGACAAATAAAACAGAAAGGGCCGACGTACATCGGCCCTTTCTGTTTTAAGCACTTCTGCTAACTTTATACCTCCTTCTGATCTTCTGAGTCCGGCAAGCCATTTTGTAGAGATACTGTATACTTCCGGAGCTGCTCTGCCAGTTTTTCGCCTCCTTTTATACCAAAATCCAGTGTACGTATCGGAAACGGGAACATGATGTTGTTCTGGTCAAATGCCTTTTTGATGCGGATGATAGCATCGCTTTTTGCACCTACATAATCTACCTGCCGGCTATATGATACCCAGAAACGGGCTTTAAAAGTGATCGCGCTTTCACCAAACTCATCGTACATTACTTCTATCTTCCGGGTTTTCACGCGGTTCTTTACATCTTCCAGCGCTTCTATCACTATTTGCTGCACCCGCTCCAGGTCTTCGGCATACGACACACCAACCTCCAGATCAATGCGGCGCATACCGTTAGATGAAAAGTTAGTGAGCGGGTTCTCGAAAACCATTTTGTTAGGCAGTTTAACCCGTTCGCCGGTTGTTTGCCTGATATCTACTGTGCGTAAGGTAATGCGCTCAATTATGCCAAAATATTCATTTGTTTCGATCATATCGCCAACACCAAAAGGTTTTTGCACGGCAATGATAATTCCGGAAATGAAGTTGGCAGCTATATCCTGAAAGGCAAAACCCAGTGCCAGGCCTATTATACCCACACCCGCCAGCAACGATACTACCACCTTGTCTAGCTGAAGTATGCTCAGCACAAAGAAAAACCCCACCAGTAGCAACGACAGATAGATGAGCGTAGAGATAAGGTTGTTAAGTGCCTGGCTATGTGAGAACCTATTTATAACCTTGTCTAAACCATTGCTAACGAAGCGAGCTATATAAAACGTAGCTATAAGCAGGACAAGAGCCACGAACATGTTTGGCAACATCAAAACAATGTGGTTGCCCCAAACCTGAAGTTTTCTCAGTAGTAACTCCAGCGCTACATTTAAATTTTGCATTATACCTCCCGCAATAGGGTTATACTGTTAGCATAAGCTCTTTAAGCCCATACTTTGGTGCCTTCGGTGCAGTTTCGGCACATCTCTACCTCTGTTCTGGAGCGTAGCAGTTTTGAGCGGAAGTTGTTATAGGCAGTGCCCCGCCATACTTTCCTGAAGCTCTGCTGTTGCACATCGCCCATCCGGTATTCGGCATCCTTATCAAAACAACAGGGTACTACCAGTCCGTCCCAGGTTATTACGCAAGAGTGCCACATCTTCCAGCAATGGTTCAGAAGCTTGTTCTTGATGCTGTAGGTGCCATCGCCGTTGTTTTTATACCTGGCATAATAATCTATGGTCGGGATAAGAGGTGAGCCGTTCTCATAGTTGTAGATCTGGGCAGTTTTAAACACCACTTCGTCTACGCCTATTTCCTGCGCCAACTGCTTTACGTCATCCAGCTGATGCTCGTTTGGCCGCACCACTAAAAACTGAAATATTATGTGCGGCGTGCTTGATTTCAGCTGTTTTTTCCATCTTACCACATTGCGCGTTCCTTCCAATACTTTATCCAGTTTGCCGCCTACACGGTAAGCAGCATAGGTTTCCTGTGTGGTTCCGTCTATACTAACAATAAGCCTGTCGAGGCCGGACTCTACTGTTTTGCGGGCATTCTCGTCGTCTAAAAAGTGGGCGTTGGTAGAGGTGGCAGTGTATATGCCTTTATCTGAAGCATACTTTACCAGTTGCAGGAAGTTCTTGTGCAGGTATGGCTCACCCTGAAAGTAAAAGATGAGGTATAACAGGCGGCGGTGCAGCTGGTCGATGGTTTGCTTAAAAAGCTCGTTCTGCAACATGCCGGTGGGGCGTGTAAAAGACCTAAGGCCGCTTGGGCACTCGGGGCAGCGCAGGTTACAGGAGGTGGTAGGTTCTATAGATATACTTAACGGATAGCCCCAGTGCCTTGCCTTACCTGTAATTCTGGAAAGGATGTAACTCCCTGTTACCTGCACAGCATTCAGCACCCGCAAAGGTGTTAGTTTACGAAGAAAGTTCAGGCTATCGGTAAGGTGCGGCATTTGGCAAGTATAAGCAGGCAGATGTTTATGCCGGTGTATGAAAGTATAATCCCATTAAAACAAAGGGGCAACCGCTCTGGCTGCCCCTAAATTATATGTTCTGGCTTTAATGCCCAAACTAAAGCTTTTTAGTATCTGAAAAGTGCCTTCACGTTACCGCCGTCATTTACTTCAGACAGGCCATTGTAGCTGCTTACAAATACTCTGCCGCCTTGCGAAAGCGTTTTTATGGCGGCCAGATTTATCAGGTCATCGTCGCCGCGCTGGTATTCGTCGTGTACTACGGCAGTTGCGTTTACGGCATCATAAGTACCCCATACCGGCTGGCCGGGCGCTATAAACAGCGTATCTACACGGCCATGCACAGCTTCGGCGGCCACGGTGGCAATATCCTCTGAAGTAACACCTGTGCCTGCCACGTTCTGGTAGCGGTCTAAAGACTCGATGTGGCTCTGCTGCATCATTGGTCGCATAATTTCCAGCGCCTTCTGATGGATAGTGGTCGGTGCAGTGGTAACATCTGTGTTCTCGTTCACATTGATCACATCTTTAACGATGTTCTTATACTTGCTGTGCTTTCTGAACAAGGTACAGTAGTGGTCTACACCAGCCAGAATCAGTGGCTCATCGGCATCATGCAGGATTCGCTGCAGCTTGTTGTCTACATCCTGCACAAATTCTCTTACACGCTCGTGTTCCTCATCGCCTTTGTTATAGCCCGAGCCATGCACAATGTTAGAGCCGTTTACAGTAGTAGTAGCATGTCTCCAGTCCTGGTCTTTGCCTCTGACATCCGGCTGAAGTGCCTCTGTTATGTTATCCGGTACAAAAGAGCTTACATCTATTTCGCGTATGTTCTCTAACGTTGCCTCATAGAAGCCCAGGTTATCGCGGTACAGCCAAAGTACAAAGAAGCGGCCATTCTGGCTGAGCAGCGGCAGTATTGGCGTAAAGTAAAACTGATTCAGTACATACACCATTTCCGGCATAGCGACAGGAAGCTTAAAATGCTGCGAATGCCCTTTTGTAATAAATACAGCCAGTCCTCCGCTTTGGTAGCGCCAGAAGTTGTTATCGTTTAACAGATCTTCGGCAGGTTTTATATACTTTTCTATTTCCTCCTCTGGCACATCGTGTCTGGCCAGCAGCGCTTTTGCTTCACGTATCTTGTTCTTAAACAGCGTCTGATCCTGACCGTTCAGTACTTCGTTTCCGGCCCGATGTGTAGGTATGTAAATAGAGATGCATAACCCATTCTGTGCATTAAGCAGCTTATCAATGTCTTGCTTTTTAATCAATGCCATAATTTTATGGTTTAGATAAGTAAATAATTAGAACCAGCCATACCCCTTACTGATACTGCAGAGGTTTGGATTTTAATTACGCAGCTACTCATACAACGGTTATTTATACCTGATTATAGCCTGTAATAACAACAGGCGCACAAAAAAACCGGCCTATACCTTTGCTCAGGTATAGGCCGGTTAAAGTATAAACTGCCGTGAACCAGTGCTATTTTAATCCTTAACCAAACAGGCCGGAAAACACTTCTTCCAGGCGGCCAAAGGCATGTATGTTGATGGAATATTTGCTCAGGTCTACGCCCTTCTTGTTATACTTGGAGATGTAAATATCGCGAAAGCCCAGCTTTTCGGCCTCTGAAATACGATTTTCTACCCGGTTTACAGCACGCACCTCGCCACCAAGACCAACTTCGGCAGCAAAGCAGGTTGTGCTAGGTATAGCTATATCTTCGAAAGAGGAAAGTATAGAGGCACAAACTGCAAGATCCAGTGCAGGGTCTTCTACTTTAAGGCCACCGGCAATGTTCAGGAACACATCCTGCACACCCAGGCGGTAACCGCCGCGTTTTTCTAATACAGCCAGCAGCATGTTCAGGCGTTTGCCATCGAAACCGGTGCTGGTGCGCTGTGGCGTACCATACGTAGCAGGACTCACCAGGCTCTGTACTTCTATCAGCAAAGGCCGGTTACCTTCTAAAGTTGCGCCAATGGCTATACCACTGAAGGCATCTTCGCGCTGCGTTATCAGTATCTCCGAAGGGTTGCTTACTTCGCGCAGGCCGGAGCCTAACATTTCGTAAATACCTAGTTCAGAAGTAGAGCCGAAGCGGTTTTTAGAGGTGCGAAGTATACGGTAGGTCATGTGGCGGTCGCCTTCAAAAGTAAGTACCGTATCTACCATGTGCTCCAGTATCTTTGGCCCGGCCAGGTTGCCTTCTTTGGTAATATGCCCGATCAGGAAAACAGGCGTGCCGCTTTCTTTGGCAAATTTCAGCAGCTCGGCCGTACACTCGCGCACCTGGCTAACGCTGCCTGCGCCTGCCTCTATGAAAGAGGAGTGAAGTGTCTGGATAGAGTCTACCACCAGCACCTGCGGGCGCAGCATCTCTATCTGCTTAAATATATTTTGCGTGCCTGTTTCGGTAAGTATAAAACAGTCGGAAGATTGGGCAACAAGGCGTTCGGCACGCATTTTTATCTGCTGCTCGCTTTCCTCGCCACTTACATACAGCACGCGCAGGCCGGTAAGGCTAAGCGCGATCTGCAGCATCAGTGTTGATTTACCTATACCCGGTTCGCCACCGATAAGTACCATAGAGCCCGGCACAATGCCACCACCCAACACACGGTTAAGTTCCTGGTCCTGGGTTATAATGCGCTGCTGCTCCTGGTATGTAATATCGGCAATTGGTTTAGGTTTGCTGGATACCTGTGCCGAACTGCTTCCTACTTTCCAGGCGGTGGTTGGGGTAAGTTCTTCGCGCTGTACTACTTCTTCTACATAAGTGTTCCATTCACCGCAGGCCGGGCATTTACCAATCCATTTTGCTGATTGGGCGCCACAGTTCTGGCAAAAGTAGGAGGTTTTTATTTTAGCCATTTAAGGATGTTGTTCGTGTGTTTTTGATCGCTTCGCGCGTCTTTTTTCTGTCTTAGAATAACAAAAGAAAGGCATTAAACGATCAGAAATAGAAGTATAAAACTACCTTTTTACCGGCAGCTTTGCTACATAAAATTAGTCTTCGTGCAGCATATCAAAATCCTGGCGGGAGTAGGCGTTCGAGCCAGGTTGGGCCTTTTTATACTTCCGGCAGTGGCTAATTTGTCAGCAATAGGAAGAGGTTTGGAAACGAATTGGGTATACTTTACACATTTACCGTTACAGGCTCCTGCTTAAAGTATACTTTAAAGGTTGTGCCCTTATCCAGCTCGCTCTCTACTTCTATTTTACCGCCGTTGTTCTCGATAATGCGCTTCACGATGTAAAGACCTATACCTGTGCCTTCTACATGCGTGTGCAGGCGCTTGAACATAGAGAACAGTTTATGCTGCTGCTCTTTTTTAATGCCCAGCCCGTTATCCTGCACCCGAAGCACAATGTACCCGTTCTGCTGGTAAGTATCTATGCGTACCTCTACCGGTCTTTCAGGCGATCTATACTTCACTGCGTTAGAAACCAGGTTGTAAAGTATACTTCTGAGGTTCTTGCGGGCATACAAAATTTCCTTCACTCCGAAATCTGCCTGTATGGTTGCTTCTGCGGCTGTGATCATGCTGCTGATATCGGTTTTCACATCCTGCAGCACCTCGTCGAAGTATAGCGGCTCTACCTTTGCCTGAAGCTCTTTCTGTACTTTAGTTATCTCGGCAAGGTCGGCTATGGTTTGTTTCAGTTTGTTTATAGATGAGCCCACCATATCCAGCAACTGGCTGTCTTCGGCGTCTATTTTACCCTGAAGTATATCGCGCAGCAGTGTAATTAAACCTTCCATGTTCGCAATCGGCGATTTAAGGTCATGAGAGGCGGTATATACAAAGCTATCCAGGTCGTTGTTTATGCGGATCAGTTCGTTGTTCTTTTCGCTGAGTTCTTCGTTAATGGCCACCATTTTTTTGCGGGCTGCCACCAGTTCGGTTACTTCAACGGCAAACACAAGTACGGCTTCTACTTTATTCTGAGCATCGAGCAGGGGCTGGTTTACAAGGTTAAAGTAACCATGCACGATCTGGCCATTGTTCTGCCTGTCTATAGCCATAGGCACTTCTTTACCCACATACGGTATACCTGTTTCGAAAACACGCTCGAGCGGTTCCAGCACGCCTTGTCCTTCTAACTCAGGATGGGCCTCGCGCAGGGTTTTACCTATAATCGGGCGGTTGCCGTAAAGTTTGCGGTAAAGCGGGTTTGCCAGCACGTATTGTTTATCAGGAGCACGCACAAGGGCTACCAGTGCAGGTACTTCCAGGAACAGTTTCTGCAGCAGTTCGGCGTTCTGTTTTACTTTTCGTTCGGCTTCTTTGATCTCTGTAATATCCAGCACCGAACCTATATGGCCCAGGAACTCACCGTTGGCTCCAAAGCGTGCTGTGCCTGTACTTACCACCCAACGTAACTTGCCGTCGTGGCGGCGCATACGGTATTCAGCCCTGAAACCATCGCTTTCGGCTGCTGCCTTTTTATAGATGCTCTCAAAGTATGGCAGGTCGTATGGGTCTATGGCTGTTTGCCAGCCAAAATCCATACTTTGCTCCAGGTTGTGCCCGGTAAAGTCCTGCCATTGTTTGTTCACATAAGTGCACTGGCCAAAAGCATCGGCTACCCAGATCATTACAGGAGCATGGTCGGCCATGGCTCGGAAGCGCGCTTCACTTTCTATAATGGCCTGTTGAGCGCGTTTCTCTTCAGTAATATCACGAACTTCTATAATTGTAAAGGTTGGTACGCCATCCTCAATTATTGGCCTTGCTGCAACAGTTACGTCAAAGAAGCTTCCATCTTTTTTAACAAATACATCCTGATGCGCACGCATGCTATTGTTAGTTGGCAATGCCCTGTCTATAGGGCACTCGTGCTGCGGATAAGGAGTGCCGTCAGGGTGCGTATGATGAATCATGTCATGTAAAGGCTTTCGGCGAATTTCATCAAACGTATAACCAGTCATCTCTTCCGCAGCCGGATTCATGAACGTACAATGACCATTGGCATTCATTATGAAAAGGGCTGCCGTAGCATTATCGGTTATAGTTTGCTTCAGGCGGTTCGAGCGGCGCGTATTCGATAACGACCAGATAATAAACGCCATCAGCATACTGATAACAATACCACCTAATAGTATAAAGTATGGCAGTTCGGTATCGGAGGAGTTGCCAAAAGATTGCGTAGCCGAACAGTATATACGCCAGGTATGATTACCAATAGTGATGGTGCTTAACTTACCATAGTGGTTCCTATCAGTTATACTATAGTATAAAGTGTTGTCTGAGCTGAACAGAAGCGATTCTTTAGAGGGAACAGTACCATCGTATACTTCCACGTTCAGATCCTGAAAATCATCACCCAGAATAGAGTTCATCAGATCTTTGGTACGGAAGGGGCTATACACAAAGCCTTTTATAAGTTTCTGCCTGTCGCCTATAGACTCCGGATCAGCATTGTTTTTATAGATAGGCAGGTATATCAGGAAGCCTGATTGCAGGTCTTTACCTGTTTCCTGCACCAACCGCACCTTACCCGACATGGCAGGCATTTTAGTATCGCGGGCAATCTGCATGGCCGATCTGCGCACCGGGTTGCTATACATATCAAAGCCAAAGGCGCGCAGGTTGCGGCCTGTAAAAGGCTCTATGAAAATGATGGAGGAGTAAATATCCCGATCGCCAACCGGGGTTATCTTAAAATCCCTGAAGCCTTCTCTTCTTATCTGTCTTTCTACAGAGGCTACTTCTTCCGGCTTTATCATGTGGGTATAGCCTATACCTTGTATACCCGGGTAATTTTTCTCGAGGCTCAGGGTTTCGTAGTACTCGCGCCAGGCTTTGCGCTCTACGGTATCAGATGCAATAAAAAGAGCCTTGGCTCCGATCAGGATCTGGGTATAATCGCGCATGCGCAGCTCTATAGCCTCTGTGGCCTGCGAAGCTCTTACATCAAAAAGCTTCATACGCCGTTCTTCTGCCCGCTTCTTGGTTTCTGAGAATACAAACAGCGTCAGCAGCAAAATCAGCAAAAAAGATGCAATGGCTATGTAGTGTTCTTTTACAAACCGAGCTATTTTGGCAAATATCATCTGATGTGGTTTTATAGCAGCTTTAGGCATTTGCCCTTTTCCGGTAGCATGCACGGTTTAAAATAATTCAAAAATAATAATAAAAACCCGTTCCTCAATTTTTATTTAGGACACTGCTGCACTAAAACAGGTATATATCGCGCCTGTTCAGCAATGCAGCATGAGCTAATTCTTATTGTTTCTGAATCAGCAAGTTTGTACCTTAATAAGGTTAATTGCCTGAACGTTTTTAGAATAGAGAAACATTCAATTAAGCCGTAAAAAAATGAGAACAATGCAGCAGTGGTTTGATGCATATGGCGAAAGCCACCAGAACCACACAAATAAGCTTATACATTGGATTTGCGTTCCGGTCATCTTTTTCAGCATTGTAGGGCTGCTGGCAAGTATACCGGCACAGGCAATACAAGCACCTTTTCCGGCACAGGTACAGCCTTATGTGCATTTTGGTACTGTAGTGGTTTTACTGGGGCTGCTGTTTTACCTGCGCCTGTCTTTTAGAATGTTCTTAGGTATGGCTATGGTTTCTACACTGGTGCTGTGGGGTGTGCATTTGCTTGCCACTGCCACCGACACTCCGCTCTGGCTTATTTGCCTGATCCTGTTTGTGATAGCCTGGATAGGGCAGTTCTACGGGCACAAGGTAGAGGGCAAAAAACCTTCTTTCCTGAAAGACGTGCAGTTCCTGCTGATAGGCCCGGCCTGGTTGTTAGGTTTTATTTATAGGAAACTGGGAATACCGTATTAATTTTGCGGTATAGTCTACGTTTTTTTATGATTGAAATAATTAGAAACCTCCTGATCAGTTTTTTTGCTGTAGCCGTTTTGCTGCCAGTTGTGCGTTACGCTCTCAGAAGTATGTCGCCGGCAAAGCATGCCGAGGCGCTTACAGCCGGTGAGCTAAAGTATGCTCAGAAACAGGAAACAAGGTTAACTATTGCTTACTTCTTTTTTGCCTGTATACTTTCTGTTTTCAGTGCCGGTATGCTGGCCATGATCTCGAGTATCATACATGCCTCTAAAGCACATTTATTTGTGCTTACACCAAATTTCGATGCTCTTTTTGCCCCAGGCTTGCTGATTGGCCTTACACTGGCAATTTTCCCGCTGAGGCTGGCCCAGCGCGCCTTGCTTGGCAATGAGTACGACCTCTACAAAAAATACATGCTGCAGCAGGAAGGTGAGCGCTCTAACAGGTATTATAACATTTTGTTAGCTATTATGCTGCTTGTAAGTGTTGCAGTAGGCTGGTACGCAATGCGCTGGCACGTTACTGTAGACCGCGAAGAGATACGCGTTACAAACTTTTATTACAAAGATCGCGCTTACAGCATGCAGGATATCGCAAGCATCCAGTACCTGGGATCGGAAGGCCAATATCTTGTTGATTTTAAAGACAACACCAACCTGAACACCACTTACCTGAAACCAATTCAGCTGGAAATGATCGCGTTGCTCTCGCAGCAATCTGATAAACAGGTAATTCATTAATTTATACTTTAGTTGCCACCACGTATCTTTGCGCAGTTTTTCCGGAAAGTATAACGATGAAGTATAAATTGCTGCTGCTTGCGCTGCTATGGGGCGTGGCAGCTACCGCACAGAAAAATGCCCTTACAGTAGCTGAGCTAAGTATAACTGCCCCCGTTTCTGTTGATAACCCGCAACCAGCCAAGCCACAGGATGGCCTGTATTTTTATGGTTTCCAGAAGGGCGATGTGGTGCTGGTGAACGTGGAACCTGAGAAGGCCGGCCAAACCATAAACCTGGAGGTGCAGGATTATGCTTCGGGCTCTGTGGTGTATAGTTCTAAAAGTATAAAGAAGGTAAAGGATTTGCGCCTGACGGTGCCACAAAAGGCTGTTTACAGCTTTATACTTACATCCGCTACAGGCAATCCGCTGGCAGCACGCTTAAGTATAAAACGACTGCCTGCCGCCGACGAGCTCCGCCATTTTAATCCCAACATCACCTGGAAGAACGTAGCAGATACCACCTGGACAACTGCTTCTGAAAAAGTACTGGTAAAAGGCGAACTTACGCCTACTACATTAATAGACAAAACCTTCCGGGTAGCCTCTATGGCCAACCTGAACCCGAGCCGTGTGGCAGTGCCGTTTAAATTGCCGGCCAATACGGTGCACTGGGTTTACTGGGTAGGCGTGGGGCAGCAATCTGTAGAGGACCTGAAGAACATGACCAAGATGGTAACAAAAGGTGCTTCTCTTGTGGCATCATCTACTGTTGGGCCGCTTGTTGGTTTTGGCCTTGGCCTGATCCCGAACCTGCCACAGGTAGCAGCCAGCGGCAACATCGACTATTACTTCATGAATAAAGCCTCGGCAGATAAATTTGTGGCCGGTGAAGAAGGTTGGAAACCTTATACTTTCGCGCAGGGCACCGGCATAGTTTCAGATTACAAAAAAGTATCGCTCTCCGAAACGCCCAAAACCGCCGACGGCACTCTTTATGCCACTTTTAGGAACAGCAACACCGTCACCGGCCTCGATATTACACTTAAAATTGTAGCCTTTGAGCAGGAAAAGAAGTATGTAACCCGACAGGTGCGAAAACCAGCTAAAATTGAGCAGAAACTGGTGCCAATTTTTGGGGAGAACTAAAGTTCTGAGTCAATTTAGGAGTTCTGAGTCCCGAATTCTGAGTCACGAGTTGTCTTACATTTTATTGTCATCTTGTATTTTATTGTCATTCCGACGATAGGAGAGATCCGTTTGAGACTATAGTTG
The DNA here is from genome assembly GCA_966250805.1 of uncultured Pontibacter sp. GTDB lineage: Bacteria > Bacteroidota > Bacteroidia > Cytophagales > Hymenobacteraceae > Pontibacter. The sequence goes on from CBINIP010000001.1 coordinate 18,259, forward strand.
TATAAGATTTCTCCCGCTGGTCGAAATGACAAATAGGCAGAGAAATCACCAACAAAGTATAACTCGAGACTCAGAATTCAAGACTCAGAACTCAATCAAAAGTTTTGTAATTTACGGCCGACAATTTTGATCCTTTAAACCAAACATAAATCGATATGCAAATTCGCGTAGAGAGAGACACAATGGGCCCTGTAGAGGTGCCTGCAGACAAATACTGGGGTGCACAAACGCAGCGCTCAAAAGAGAACTTCACTATTGGCGGTCAGCTGATGCCGAAGGAAGTTGTTGAAGCTTTTGCTATACTTAAGAAATCGGCTGCTCAGGCTAACGCACAGCTTGGTGTGTTGGCACAGGATAAAGCTGATATTATTTCTCAGGTTTGCGACGAGATCCTGGCTGGCCAACTGGCTGATCAGTTTCCGCTGGTAGTATGGCAGACAGGTTCGGGCACGCAGTCTAACATGAACGTGAACGAGGTGGTTGCTAACCGTGCGCACGTATTGCTGGGCGGTAACCTGCTGGATGAGAAAAAGAAGATCCACCCGAACGACGATGTAAACAAGTCGCAGTCTTCTAATGATACCTTCCCGACAGCGATGCACATTGCCGCTTACAAGAAAGTGGTTGAGCATACACTGCCAATGATCCAGAAGCTTCGCGATACGCTGAACAGCAAAGCAGAGCAGTTTATGGATGTGGTAAAGATCGGCCGTACGCACCTGATGGACGCTACGCCGCTTACACTTGGCCAGGAGCTTTCTGGTTACGTAGCCCAACTGGATTACGGCATGAAGGCGCTTCGCAACACGCTGCCACACCTAAGCACGTTGGCGCTTGGTGGCTCTGCAGTAGGTACAGGCCTTAATACACCGGCTGGTTACGACGTGCTGGTTGCTGAGAAAATCTCTCAGTACGCTGGCCATACTTTCATTACAGCTCCTAACAAATTCGAGGCGCTTGCTGCGCACGATGCTATTGTTGAGACGTCTGGTGCCCTGAAGCAACTGGCGGTAGCGCTGATGAAGATCGCTAACGATATCCGTTTACTGGCTTCAGGCCCACGTTCTGGTATCGCAGAGATCCTGATCCCGGAAAATGAGCCGGGTTCTTCTATCATGCCAGGTAAAGTTAACCCAACGCAGGCCGAGGCCATGACTATGGTTTGCGCGCAGGTTATCGGTAACGATGTGGCTATTTCTGTTGGTGGCATGAACGGCCATTTCGAGCTGAACGTGTTTAAGCCGGTGATGATCTACAACCTGCTGATGAGCGCCCAGCTGATCGGTGATGCCTGCGACTCTTTCGACAAGCATTGCGCGGTAGGTATAGAGCCAAACACTGCCCGCATTAAAGAGAACCTGGAGAACTCGCTAATGCTGGTAACGGCCCTTAACCCACACATCGGTTACGACAATGCAGCCAAAATCGCGAAGAAAGCGCATAAAGAAGGTACAACCCTCCGCCAGGCAGCTATTGCGCTGGAACTGCTAACCAACGAGCAGTACGACGAGTGGGTACGCCCAGAGGATATGATCGGCAGCTTGAAAAAATAGGCTTATACTTTAACAGAATAAGGAAAAAGCAGCTCCGGAAGGGGCTGCTTTTTTGTTTTACAATCTTCTTTTACTAGGGACAAATTTCAATATTTTTCTGTTTATTTAGCTACTCTTATAATTACAGTACAATATTATGGGCAAGGATTTAACCACATCAAATATTCATCGCAAGAACATTCTTAATAACAATCTTGCTTTAAAGGAACTTTATAAAGAGTTGAAATTTGCAGGAATAATGTTCGATGGGAAATACAGATACACTAAGAAGCAGGTATCTGATTTCTTTGATGTGGACGAAAGAACAATTGACAGATATATAGACACTCATAAAGATGAGATTGGAGAGCATGGCTATGAAGTTTTAACAGGTAATAGGCTCAGAGATTTTAAGTTAGCTTATGGTAATGACATCAATGTCGTTACCATGGAGGATACTCTAAAGAAAACTTCAATATTAGGTGTGTTTACATTTAAAGCATTTCTAAATATTGGAATGCTTCTGACTGAAAGTGAAAAAGCTAAAGTACTAAGATCATTTATACTTGACATTGTAATTGACACTTTAAACAAAAAGCTTGGAGGAAGTACTAAATACATAAATCAACGAGAAGAGGAGTTTTTACCAAGTGCAATTAGGGAGCATAACTATAGGCAAGAATTTACAAATGCCTTAGATTATTATATTCAAGACAACAACTTTAAATATGCTCAACTAACAAACAAAGTGTATGTCAGTATTTTTAAGGAAGATGCTAAGGAGTATAGGCAAATACTGAAGCTCAAGGAAAAAGATAGCGTACGAGCTACAATGTATTCTGAAGTTTTGGACCTAATTGCTAGTTATGAGAACGGTTATGCCGACTGTTTAAAGAGAGAGTATGAAAAGCTTGAACGCAAGTTAACTTTAGGAGAAGCAAATCATTTATTTGATCAATTTGAATCTTTTTCTAATGCTATCTATGAGCCACTAAGAGAAAAAGCTAGGAGCTTAATGGCGAGTAGAGATATGGCCTTCAGAGATGCTTTACATGAGAAGCTAAAGGATTATGTTACACACTTATCTACAGAAGAATTTGATAAGTTCTTAGGAGAAAAGAGTATGGCTCTTGAAGAACGAATAAACCAGAACATTGATGTCTTCAAGAGGTTAAAAGACAGATAATGAACTTGTACCTATACTTTGACATTAAACATGCTATACTTACACATGACTATATAATTGAAAAATCTGGAGGGAGTAGGGGCATAAAGAGTATTGACTTACTTGTAAGTGTTATTGAGCATATCAAGCATGATCTGTATTACCCAGAATTTGAAGATAAAATCACACATTACATTTGGTCTTTTCTGTAATTAAAAATCATGCTTTTAATGATGGCAATAAAAGAACAAGTATAGCGCTAGGAGCCTACTTTCTTGAAGTAAATGGCATAGAGTATTGTGTTGATAAGTTCATTATAGAAATGGAAAACATAGCTGTTCTAGTTGCAGATAATGTTATAGATAAGGAATTGCTAAAAGAAATCATTACATCAATTCTTTATGAGGATGACTATAGTGAGACTTTGAAGATAAAAATTATAGATGCTATTGAATTTAGAAAATTTAACTATAAAAGTTTCTGAAAATAACTCCCATCCCCCCTATCCCTCAAATTTAGCTATAGTGTAGTTTAAGCCTTTAACTATACTTTCCTGCCAATATTTGTATAGCGTTACTCCAATTGTATTTCCGCAGGTTGAAAGCTGGCTGCTATTAGCTACACCAAGTATAAAAAGTAAAAGCTACCGAAGTAGCTTTTATGAACCTATAATGTCTATAACCAAAGTATAAACTTATCCCGCGTTCTCAGTCCCTTTCAGCGCCTCCGCAACAGTTTCTTTTATGGGCGTAGTCGGGTGGCCTATAAGTTTAGAAAGTTGGCGGCTATCGTCGTACAGGGCATCGTTAGATGCAGCCACATCCCAGCCGGCAATTGCCTGTGCTAAGCCTTCAGGTAAACCAAAACTGGCAAGCGCAGCAGCATAATCCGCTTCAGGCATGTTTTTGTAAGGGATTTCTTTTCCTGTTTGTCGGGAGATTTCTGCAGCCAAATCACTAAGAGTAAAAGCTTCGTCTCCGGCTAGCTCATATACTTTCCCTTCGTGGCCTTCTCCGGTTAAAACAGCTACTGCCGCATCAGCATAGTCAGCACGCGCTGCACCTGATATCTTGCCTTCGCCTGCACTACCTATAAAAGCACCACCGGCAAGCGCACCCGGTATAGAGCCGGTATAGTTTTCGGTGTACCAGCCGTTGCGCAGGAGCGTGTACGGAATACCTGAATTCTTCAAATCTGCCTCTGTGGCACGGTGTTCTTCAGCAAGGCTAATAGAGGAGGTATCAGCATGAAGTATACTTGTATAAACAATCCGTTTTACGCCGGCCTTCTTTGCAGCATCAGTTACGTTAAAATGCTGGGCAGCACGCCTGCCCACTTCACTTCCCGAGATCAGCAGTAACGTATCTATGCCTTCCAGTGCACGGTTTAGTGTTTCCGGCTTTTCGTAGTCAGCTTCACGGGCTTCTATGTTAAGATCAGAAGCTTTCTCCGGCGAACGCACAAGCGCCACCAGGTTGTCAGCTGGTACTTTACCTTTAAGTTTGTTTACTACAAGTCGGCCCAACTGGCCTGTGGCTCCGGTAATTCCTATCTTCATATTATTGCTGCGTTTAGTTTATCGATCTATTCTGTACGAAAGTTAATTCAACTAAGAGAAGAGACTAAGGCTTAAGGTTAGCTCTCATTTAATTGTACCACATACTGTTATACTTATTAACCGGTTTACAGGTGCTGTATTTATACTTGCACGAGGTTAACTTGCTGCCATACTTCCTATATTTACCTCTCCGCAATCCTTACGGGATAAACTATACTACCAGATAAACCAAACCGGCTTACTTAAAGTGAACAAAAGGCACCAAACGAGGTTTTGTATTTACTTTGCGCGGCAAAAACGTATGCTAAAATATAATAACTCACGAAGGGACAGTGATGAAACGAGGCAGCCTGAACTATACCAACCATCTGCGAATTATAACTATAGTGGCCTTTTGGGTAATATTATTTACAGGCGCAACAGCCTGCAATTCTAATACTCCCCAGTCTGAGGCAGGAAAACAGGCTTCAACCACAAAACCTGCAGCTATAGTTGCTGGTTCTTCGGAGCAGACGTATAACTTTACCGACACAACTATAACCTTACCTATGAAGATAGCAAAAGACCCATCAGAATACAACAAGCTTACCCCGGAAGAAGAACGCATTATTGTTTATAAAGGCACCGAATACCCGGGTACAGGAGAGTATGAACACAATAAAGCAGAAGGTGTTTACCTGTGCAAACGCTGCAACGCACCACTTTATACTTCGGAGTATAAGTTTGAGTCGCACTGCGGCTGGCCAAGCTTTGATGATGAAATAACCGGAGCTGTAAAACGCGTGCCGGATGCCGATGGCCGTAGAACGGAGATTGTGTGTGCTAACTGCGGCGCTCACCTGGGCCACGTGTTCGAAGGGGAGTACCTTACACCAAAAAACATCCGCCACTGCGTAAACTCACTATCAATGAAGTTTGTGCCCGTAGAAGACCTGGAAAAGGCAGAATAGCGCCCCAGTACAAGGCAGCAAGTATATGGGTTTTGTACGCAACCAAAAGATAAACGCAAGCGGAAACGAACAGGAGAGAGGCGTTTATACTTGCTCTAACTGCGGCCAAGTGTTGTTCAGTGCCAGGTATAAATTCAGTGTTGGTTCGGGCTTTCCGAGCTTCTGGAAACATGTAGGGGAAAACGTAGAACAAAAGCCGTTGGATACGTACGGCCGGGAAAGGATACAGCTGCTGTGCAGCCAATGCAAGCAGCACCTGGGCCATTTGTTTGACGATGCCCGTACACCTAGCCACGTGCGCTACTGCATTAACGCAGATGCGCTAAAGTATAAAGAATAGATTATCTTAGAAAACAGTTAAATGGAAATAGCAACGTTCGGGAATGGGTGCTTCTGGTGCACAGAGGCGGTTTTTCAACAGTTAAAAGGTGTGGAAAAAGTAGAGTCTGGGTATGCAGGCGGCCATGTGGAAAACCCTACTTACAAGCAGGTATGCAGCGGTACTACAGGCCATGCAGAAGTACTCCAGATAACTTACGACCCTAGGGTGATTAGCTATGAAGAGCTGCTACGTGTGTTCTGGGAAACCCACGACCCGACCACACTTAACCGCCAGGGCAATGACGTTGGCACACAATACCGCTCTGTTATTTTCTACCATAACGAAGAGCAGAAGCAATTGGCCGAGAAGTATAAACTGGCGCTGGATGAATCCGGTGCTTTCGATGATCCAATCGTTACAACCATAGAGCCTCTTACGAACTATTACCCTGCCGAAAACTATCACCAGAACTATTTTATCAACAACGGCAGCCAGCCTTATTGCGCTTTTGTGGTACGCCCTAAAGTAGAGAAGTTCAGGAAGGTGTTTAAAGACAAATTAAAGCCGGAGTATAGTTGATCTTGTTGTTGGTTGGCAGGGCTTCTTTATTATACATTGAGCACGAAACACAATGTATGTTGCCTGCGAAAATGTAATTCATAATTCGTAATTCCTGATCGCTTGGACAGCTACTTCAAGAAACGCTACAACAGTTTTAGGTTTGCCTTTAAAGGGCTGAACTCGGCTGTACGGTCAGAGCCGCACATGCGCCTGCACGTGCTATCGACTATTGGAGTGGTAGTAGCAGGCCTATTGTTCGATGTTACTAAAACAGAGTGGTGCCTGCTGATAGGAAGTATAGGCATGGTGTTTACTGCCGAGATCTTTAACACAGCTATCGAAACGCTTACCAACCTGGTATCGCCTCAGCAGAACCCTTTGGCTGGCAAAACAAAAGACCTTGCTGCAGGTGCCGTGCTGGCTGCTGCTATTACGGCAGCCATTATCGGCACTATTATTTTCCTGCCATACATCTGGGCTTTTCTAGGTATAGATTAATTACTCCGAGCCCGCACCTATAAAATTCATAGTAGCAAACCCGTAATTCTTAACTGAATTATTACTTACATTTGCGCGGCTTTAATCGCGACAATAACTATGAAAAAACTGCCTCTGCTGGCAATGATCATGCTGCTGCTGGCTTTTGCTACTGGTTGCAAAACAATCAAGGTTGATGCTAACGCACAGGCTGCGCCATGGCTAAACCAGCTTATTCAAAAACTGCAGGAAGAACAGCCTGCTAACCCTCCTGCCAAAATCTACCGTTATACTTATAATAACCAGGAAGTATATTATCTTACAGGCCGCTGCTGCGACATTCCGAGTCAGCTATTCGATAAGGATGGAAAACAGCTTTGCGAGCCAGATGGTGGTATAACTGGCAAGGGAGATGGCCGCTGCTCCGATTTTTTTGAGAAGCGCCAAAACGAAACTTTAATTTGGAAAGATAAACGAGAACGCTAATAACAATGACAGGAAACGACGTACTGAAGAACCTTTCAGAATATAATATCTGGGCTAACCAGACTATGCTGGATGTTTTCAGCAGCTTGCCAAGTATACCAAACAACGCTGCACGCCTTTTTAGCCACGCACTAAATGCTCAGGCTATCTGGATTGCCCGCATCACCGGCACACAAAGCCCGGTTAAAGTATGGCAGGAGCACAACCTGGAGCAACTAAAGGAGCTGCACAAAACAGCATCTTACAAACTGGCAGAAATTGTTGCCAACGCCGATGAAGCAGAGTTTAACCGCCTGATAGACTATACCAACAGCCAGGGCAACAAGTATAGCACACGTGTTTTAGACATTCTTACACATGCCTTTAACCATGCTACTTACCACCGCGCACAGGTTGCTACCGATCTGCGCAAAAACGGCCACACACCACCAAACACCGATTATGTAACCTATGTGCGTGAGCTGATGGGCCAGGTGTATTAAGATGTAAGACATTAGACATAAGACTTTAGACTATAAAAAAGGAGCTTCTCATAATGAGAAGCTCCTTTTTCTTTATGGCTGGCTGTTAAACTTTATTTCGAAGGCACAAAACCAAAAGCATCAAATTTTATGCTTGTACTCCTGTGTCTTGCGTCTTATATCCTGCGTCCAAAACCTACTCCTTTGGCAGCTCTACAGTGCCTATGTCTTTAACCTGGTTCTGAGATACGCTAACGTTCTCTACTGTTTTGTTGTGAGCATCGCCTTCGGTGTAGAACTTAACTGTGTAAGTACCTGCTGGCACACCTTTGATCAGGAAATCACCAGCTTCGTTAGCAAAGCCACCAATAGTATCGTTGGCAGTTGAGATCACATAGATGCCCGGCTTATACTCGGCAGGCGTTACTTTACCTTTAATAGCACCGGCAATAGCCTGTGTGATGGTACGCACAACCGGCTTCAGGTTATATTGGCCATTACCTCTTGGCACAATAGATTTAGCAGCATCAAAATCGAGCAGCAGCATGTAGGTAACATCTTCTTCAAGCTCAGCATCAATTTTCAACTTGACACCAGAGGTCTGGCCGCTTGGTGTTTTTAGTGCTACTGTTGTACCATCCTTCAGCTTCAGTGTGTTGTTATCACCTAAAACAAGGCGAATCTGCGAAATAGTGCCTGCAGGCAGATTAGCGCTGGCGAGTAATGTATCGCGGCCGTTAGAGAAATCCAGCAGGTTGTAAATACCCGGGTGAATCTCATCCAGCGTAATCCATTCTGATTCGTCAGTATCACCCTCTTTAATTATCTGTACTGATTTAATGTCGATGTTAACCTCTTCGTAATCACCGGGAGCATCCGTCATACGAACTTCCATTCTGGCACTACCTGAGTTTTCAGTATCGTCGTTGCAGGCGCTAAAGCCTAACAGGCCGCACAGCATCAGAGGGAAAATGAAGTTTCTTTTCATAAGTGTTGTTTGTTTAAGTTATGCAGCAAATATCTGACCGTTACATGAAGACAACATGAAGAATCAGTATTTGCTATATTTTTTATTTGCGATTAGAAAACGGGAGGCAACGGGATTAATTATATATGCAGTAGAAAATAAAAAGCCAGCAGATATAGCTTTCTGCTGGCTTTTACGCTTATCACAAAGTATAAACTGCTGCTAATTTGCGCTTTATACTTTAATTGCCTGTAGCTGCTGTATCAGGTTTGGCTGCTGGTTTTGTGCGCGGCCTCAACAGGTCATTCAGCTTATTTGTAGCTTTCTGTTTTAACTGCTGTTCAGCTTCCAGTCGCTTTTTCTCAATCTCCTGGCGGGCTCTCTGCTCTGCTTCCGCACGTTTCCTGTCTACTTCGGCTCTTAAGCTATCCTGTGCCTGTTGTCTGCGTTGCTCCAGTTTCAGTTTTGCATCATCAACCTTGCTTTGCACTACGTTCTTCACAAGCTCTTTAGCCTGTGTTTTAGCACTGCCACCTGCAAGCGCCACACGCGGATCGGAGAGGGTACCCCCAATGTTCAGGTTCAGGGTAATGCGTTCAGAGCCTGCCAACTGCTCGTTACCTATCAGGCTTGCAAGGCGGGTGTTTAGCTCACGACCTACTTTACCAGCAGGCACATTCAGGGCAGTTACATAATCTATGTTACCATTAATGTTATTAGATCCGCCTACTGTCATGTCAACGTTACCTATTTTCATATCAAATGGCTTGATCACAAGGCTACCATTTACGATCTCGGCATCTATGTAGCGGTTCTCAACCACAAAATTGCGAAGTTCCTCAAAATGGGTAAGGCTGCTGATCTTCTCTACTACCTTCACATCACGTACAGCTGCGCGTATCACCTGGATAATGCCCTCGCCATCCATAGTTTTGAATATAGGGGTCATATCCTGGCCAAGCTCGCCGTTGAAGTTGAATTTGGTTGAGAAGGTACCATCAATCAGGCCGGCAATTGGTGCGATTACTTTTATAGTATTAAAAGTATTGAAAGCCTCTCTGAACTTCAGGTTCTTCACATCCAATTTCATATCGAACAGAGGGTGCTGCAGGCTTTGGGTGTTGTAACTACCGCTGGTGGCAAAGGTGGCACCTAAGGTGTTAAAGGTTACTCCCTGTAGCTTAGCAACTTTATCCTTCACCTGCACCTGGCCATTCAGGTTGTTTAGTTTCAGGTTATCATAAAGCACCTGCTTGGCATTCACGTTCAGTACCAGGTCCAGGTTGGCAGGTACTTCTACTACTCCTTCAGCTTCCTGGGTAGCCGGCACTGCTGCACCTGTGTTTTCATCCACCATCCACTCGTTTACATTAAAGCTGTTAGAGCGCAGGTTTATATTACCTCGTAACGACTGATTATCTGCCAGGGCATAGCCCATGTAGTTAGAGATAGTACCATCAGCCTGGATATCGCTTTTACCTAAACTACCGCTCATGTTCTGCAACTGAATGCGCTCGTTGTTGAACACGGCACTAGCCGAGGCTATTTTCATACCTTGTGGCAGATCGGTGCTTACAAAGTTCAGGTTGCTGATGGCCATAGTACCTCTGGCCGTAATGTTGTTATACCTCTCGGCCTCTATGTCGCTCATCTTACCTTTGGCAGCCACGTTAGCATTTATGCGGCCCGATACTTTCATGTCTTCCAGCGGGAATATCTTCGTCAGCTTTGTAAGGTCAAGTATACCTTTGATGTTGAAGTCAAAAGCCGGCTTATCTATACCTTGCACCAGTGCACGGCCAGAAAGCGGTTCACCATCTAAGCTCATGTTAAAGTTCTGGATGTTGATGCGGGTATCGTCGGTGTTGCCTGTTTTGTTAAGTATGTTTGCCACAATGTTCAGGCCCTGAATAGGAGCCGGAAAATCTTTAGACTTTACATAGCCATTGGCCAGGCGCATATCGGCATCTATAACCGGCATACTTGTTTTGCTGTAGGTACCTTTAGCATCGGCATCTACTTTAAGCAAGCCACGTAGTGTCATACCTTCTACCGGGAAAACCTTTGTGATCTCGGCCAGATCTATGTTTGCTTTAACGTTACCGTTAACAGCCATCGGCTCAAGGCCCTGCACCAGCACTTTAGCATCAATAGGGTTTTTGCCAAGGTCAAGGTGTAGTTTGCGCACATCAACCATCATGTTGTTTGTAGTGTTGCCATCTTTGTTATCGATGCGCATATCTACGTTAATGTTGCGGGCAGCCTGAGGCAGGTCAGGGTACTTGAACATACCATTGATAATCTTAAGCTCGGTACCATAACCTGGCATTAAAGAATCGTTCATGCGGCCTTTAAAGTAGCCGTCGAAGCTAAGCTTACCTTCTGTCTTGATGTCTTTGAACTGCTCGGTATACATACCCGGCACCACTGAAAGCACATTTTTAAAGTCTGCTTCGGTAGCCTTAAAAGTGAGGTCAAAATCCATGTTCTCGTCCGGCATAAGTATAGTACCGGCAAACTGGAACGGCAGCTCGTTAAGCTGTATCTTATTGTCTTTGAAAGTATAAAGCGACTTGTTCAGGTCCATGGCCATGGTTACATCAGCATTCAGTTTGCCATTTTCGATGTAGTTCACGCCATCATAGGTCATGGTAAAGCGGTCGGCAGTGGTGTTGGAAGACATATCGAATACATCTTTTTCGAAGTCGCCGCTACCGTTATGGTTTACGTTATAGGCCGCCATACCAAAAGGTATGCTCAGGTCATCGTAAAAAAGTGTACCATTGTTCACATCCCAACCTTTTATCGCCATTCTGAAATCGCTGGCAGCGGTATCGGCAGGAGTAGCTGCTGTTGTATCTTCAATAAAGATATCCCAGTTTGCTTTGCCACTCTTCAGCACCAGTAGCCGTATAATGGGGTCATCTAAAGTGATTTTGTTTACTTTAAGCTCATTTCCGGTTATAACGCTCATCAGGTTCAGACCCATCCGGAAAGACGGAATGCGGGCAAGCGTATCGGTAGCAAAAGAATCCTTACCAACCACAGTCAGGTTCTCAACGCCCAGCGACATGTCCGGGAAATCGCGAAAAAGCGAAAGGCTTACATCATCTGTGTTATAGATAACGTTAGCATTTATATTCTTGGCGATCTGTTTGTCTAAGGCTTGTTTAATTTTATCTTTGAAAAGAAATGGTACCAGCGCTGCTGCTGCAAACAGCAATGCCAGAAACACGAAAAAGCCAATTACTAATTTTTTCATATCGGTGTTGGTGGTTTCAGTAAAGCTAAACTATATAATTTATAGCTAAAACCATGCAAATTATAGTTTAACTCCCTTTATTTTACTCTTTCTGCCTGTTCGTTTAGTATAAAAATGTCCGTTAAAAAAGCTATATGTGCCTTATTTGCCTGTTTCTGGGGTTTTACAACCTTAGCGCAGGATGTGCAACTAACGCAACAATATGCTAATCGGGTATACCTGAACCCGGCTTTTACCGGATTAGGACACCAGTGGAGTGTGGCGTTGGCACACCGTAACCAGTGGCCTGCACTTAACGGCTCCTTTATTACTAACCAAATTTCTGCCGATTATAGTTTACCAGGTACAAAAAGTGCAATCGGGCTGCTACTGCAACAAGACAGGTCAGGTATAGGAGGATTACAAAAATTACAAGCCGGCGCTATTTATGCTTATCACACCAACCTGAGCAGCAAATGGGCTTTCTCGGCCGGCCTGCAGGCAACTATATCTTCGCTGCGCCTTAACTTTGATAACCTTGTTTTCGGCGACCAGCTATCCGATAACGGCATGGTGGCAGTAACATCGGCAGAGGTCAGTAAATTTGAGCCAACCAGTTATGCAAGCTTTACTGTAGGTGGTCTTTTATATTCTGATAACCTTTGGCTTAGCTTTGCAGCGGCTCACCTTAACAGGCCAGCCTATGGTTTTGATGAAACCACTAAGCTGCCTGTCCGTTTTACTGCCACTACAGGCTATAAATTTTATGCCCGTAACTATACCGAAAAAGGCCGTTTTTTTGAACTGAGCTTTACCCCATCGGTAACTTATACAAAACAGGATTTTTTTAGTAAAACAGATATTGGCCTGCATACTATTTACACGCCGTTCACGTTAGGTTTAATATACAAAGGTGTGCCCGTAACCGGAGATGCTAACCAAGATCAGGCCTTGTCCGTAATAGCAGGGCTGCAGTTAGAGCAGTTTAAAATAGGCTTCAGCCACGATGTAGCCGTTTCGGGTTTCGGAAAGCAGGCCGGCGGGGCCAACGAAATATCACTGGTTTTTGAACGAAATGATTTAAACAAATTGTTCCGAAGCCGTTCTTCAAATAAATTTAACTCTGGCATTGTTTGCCCATCATTCTGATTTTAATTATAATTGCACATTAAATTACGTTAAAAGAACCTTATCTAAATTGGGTGCTATTTTATGAATCTTATTAAGTATCTATCGGTAGTGGTTGTGGGTGGATTTATCCTTACATCCTGCTCCAAAGGGGGAAGACCTACCAGCACTGACCCTGGTGACACAAGTACCGCCACTGGTATAGCCTATAACGAGGACGAGAAATCGTTTCAGGTAGCAGACTATGCGGAATTCCCGCAGGGTCCGGGCCTAGTGTTTATTGAAGGTGGCCGTACAACATTAGGCTCTATGGAAGAAGACGTAGCCATGACACGCGACAATATCGAGCGTACAGTTACGGTAGCATCTTTTTACATGGATGAGACAGAAGTAGCTAACATCCACTGGCTGGAGTACCTGCACTATTTGAAAGCAGACTCGCTGCCGGAAGTATACCAGGCTGCCCTGCCTGATACTACTGTTTGGTCTCAGCAACTTTCTTTTAACGACCCTTACGTATCTTACTACCTGCGTTACCCTGGCTTCCGTTTCTTCCCGGTTGTAGGTGTAAGCTGGCTGCAGGCTAACGATTACTGCGTATGGCGTACTGCTAAGGTTAACGAAAACCTGGCGCAGCAGGCTGATGGCGGCCGTGGTGGCAGAAGAGGCCTGTTCGGTAGAAAGAAAGGCGCTGAAGAAGCTCCTGCTGAAGGCACTAAACCATCAATCGAATCTGGTTACGTATTACCGAACTACCGCCTACCAACAGAAGCAGAGTGGGAATATGCTGCTCAGGCCATGGTTGGTACACAATACTCTGACGACGAAAACCAGAACAACAGAAGACTTTACCCTTGGGATGGCCACCAGGTACGTAACCCGTATGGCAAAGAAATGGGTAAGTTCATGGCTAACTTTAAGCGTGGCCGCGGTGACTATGCAGGTATAGCAGGTGCCCTTAACGATGGAGCCATGATCACTGACTATATCTACAGCTATCCGCCAAACGACTTTGGTTTGTATAACATGGCTGGTAACGTGAACGAGTGGGTACAAGACCTTTACCGTCCGCTTTCTTACCAGGATGTTGAAGACCTGAATCCATTCCGTCGTGATGGATTCCTGGACGATTCTTCTAACTATGATTCAAGCGAAGGTTACCACTCTCTTATTAACGATGAAGTTCGTGTATATAAAGGTGGTTCATGGAAAGATGTGGCATACTGGTTATCTCCAGGTACACGCCGCTTCATGGCTCAGGATTCTGCAACAGCAACTATCGGTTTCCGTTGCGCCATGATCAACGCCGGATCAAACAAATAAGCATTATACCTTATATTATAACAAAAGCCCGGAATCTATTCCGGGCTTTTGCTTTTATACTTACTCTTAATCATACCTACTATGGATAAAACTGTTCAGCACGAGGAAATCGTTTTTAAGTTCTTTAGCGAAATATTTGACCAGGAAATGGAGGAGGCTCTGTGGGCCGTTACAGTAGATAAAGAGAAAGGCTACTACAGAATAGATAGCCTTCCTTTCTACGCACCGCTGATAGCAACCAATGATGTTGTGCATGCCACTTTAGACGAGGAAACACAGAAGCTGACGTACAAAGGTACTGTGGAGTATTCAGGCAACTCTGTTATACATGTGGTAATAGACGACGAAACGAAAAACATAGAAGACATACGCGATATCTTTACACGCCTTGGCTGTGTTTCAGAACCATTGAATGAATACTACTTCTCGCTGGAGATACCTTTTAACGTAGATTATGCACTGGTGAAAAAGGAGCTGGATGCCTTGGAAGAAGCAGAAACTATAGAATATGCCGAACCAAGCCTATCGGAGCTGCACCGCAAACAAACTTCTTAAGTATAAAATGAAAGCGTTCTGGAAAGGACGCTTTTTTTATGGCTATTCATACTTGCTGCCTTTCATTTATACTTCCCACAAAGGCAACTTCTTCTTATATTAGGAGCTTCTATTATTCGATATAAGATCATGAAATTATCTCGCCTGTTAATTGGTTGCTTTATGCTTGGCTCTACTATTTCTTCCGCTTCTGCTCAGCAAAAAAATGATCGGTGGTTAGAAAAAATGCTGCGCAAACAGGCCTCTCCGTTGTTAAAAGATGTTTTGGATAAGCCGGATATTTACCAGTACCAGATCATTTATACCCGCATAGACCGAGACAAGCATAACAAGCCCAGCTTTAAGCATTACTACTACAACGTAGACAGGAACCGCTACCACAACCCGGCCTCTACAGTAAAATTACCCACAGCCATACTTGCCCTTGAAAAGCTGAACGAACTCAATGTTCCTGGCTTGGATAAGTATACACCTATGCTTACTGACAGTGCTTTCAGCAAACAAACAAGAGTTACTGCAGATAGCACTTCAGAGAACGGACTGCCATCTATAGCACATTATATTAAGAAAGTATTTATAGTTAGCGATAACGATGCTTACAACCGCTTATATGAGTGGGTGGGGCAGCAAACGTTGAATGAGAAACTATGGGAGAAAGGGTATAAGGATGTGCGCATCACACGCCGTTTTACGCCGATGTCGCAGGAAGAGAACCGCAACACAAACCCGATAAGATTTGTGCAGGAAGGCAAGCTTGTATATGAACAGCCTGCAGCCTACAGCAATGCAAAGTTCGACTTCAGCAAAGAGATACTTATTGGCAAAGCTCATTTAGATTGGGAAGATAAACTGATCAACAAGCCGTTTGATTTTACCACACATAATAACCTGCCATTAGAGGATCTGCAGCAAATGGTGCAATCTGTAATGTTTCCGGAGTCTGTGCCGGCCAGTAAGCGCTTTAACCTGGCACCGCAGGATTATACTTTCCTGCACGAGTACATGGCCAAGCTGCCTTTCCAGAGCGATTACCCAAAGTATGATACCACCGAGTTCTTCGACAGCTACACGAAATTCTTCTTGTACAAGTCGGGTAAAAGCAAAATTCCTGATTACATGCGCATCTACAATAAAACAGGCTGGTCTTACGGCTTCCTGACAGATGCTTCTTATATAGTAGATACTAAAAATGATGTGGAGTTTATGCTATCTGCACTTATCTACGTTAACAGTGACGGCATACTGAATGATAACAAGTATGAGTACGATGAGATAGGCCTGCCTTTCTTTAAAGAAGTAGGAGAGATCGTATATAACCATGAGCTGAAACGAAAAAGGAAGTATAAACCTCAGCTTAGCAAGCTCAACGCGCAACTATAGTTTAAATTTATACTTAGGCTGCGGCAATGGTAACCACACTTACCTCGCTGCAGCCTTTTTCTAACAGGGCAATAGCACAGGCCTCCAGGGTAGCACCTGTCGTCATCACGTCATCTACCAGCAGAACATGTTTGCCCTTTACTATCTCCGGCATTTTCACCTGAAACACATGTTCCACGTTCTGCCAGCGGTCTAACCTGTTCTTTCTTGTTTGCGACGAGGTATTTTCGACTCTTTCCAGAGCCTTTGCCTGCCAGGGCAATTGCAAAGCAGTAGCCAGACCTTTAGCAAAGCTATCAGATTGGTTGTAGCCACGCCGGCGCAGTTTATACTTGTGTAGCGGCACCGGCACCACCACATCAAACTGCTGGTTATACTTGTGGTCGGTTAAAATAGCACCATAGCGCTTACCCAGGTGCTCTCCCAGATCCTGACCACCTTTATACTTTAATTTATGCAGCAGCTTCTGCACGCGCCCTTTTGGCCTGAAGTATAAATAAGAGAAAGCAAACCGTACAGGCACTTTTCCCCAGAACCGGCGCTGCAGTGGGTTTAATTCTGTACCACCGTGCAGGTGCACCTCAGTGTAGGGCAGCTTTATATTGCAATCGGTACAGATATAAGCTTCGCCTTTGGCCAAAGCGCCGTCGCAGGCATAGCAACTCTCCGGGAAAAACAACGCCAACAGGTCTTCAATCATGTCGTAAGCAGGTGATAAGTATAAACTCCGGATTTTAGCGTAACTTTACTTTTAAACTTTACCAAGTTTCTAAAACAACAGAATACACACAACAATGAGTCAAATAGAAGAATTCAATGCATACCGCTCGCGCATGAACGAGCGCATCATGTCTTACGATAACAAAGTAATTAAGCGTTTCTTTAACCTCGATACAAACACTTACGCAGAAGGAGCCCTGGATGTAAAAACAAAGGAAATGCTGGGTTTGGTAGCCTCTATGGTGTTGCGTTGCGACGATTGTATTAAGTACCACCTGGGCAAATGCTTTGAAGAAGGTGTAAACGATGAGCAGATATTTGAGGTATTTTCTATCGCTAACCTGGTAGGCGGCTCTATCGTTATCCCGCACTTCCGCCGGGCTGTGGAGTACTGGGAAGAGCTTAAAGCACAAAAAGCGTAAATTATTGTTGCTCAATAATTGTTAATTCAGTTAAGAGCAACTAACCAAGCAACAATTACATGGTAGAACCATCCGATAATTTAGAGCATAGGTGGACCAACCTGAGAGCCGCGCTCATGAAGCAGTTCGGAAAGAAACCAGACATGAATGCCATACTTTTCCTGATCGGGATTCAGGAGCTGGGGCAGGGGGTCTTTAACTTTACAAAAGAACAGAAGCAGGACCTGATGCATATTGCTACCTGTAAAGTATTCAGTCTGTCGGGTTATTACGAACTGGAGCGCATAGATGAAGATGGCTGGCCACACTATAAAGCTGTTAAAGCTATACCTTTTGCAAACCTGCGCGAACAGGAAAATATGCTTAAATGGCACGTGCTGGAGTATTTCGATAATCTCTCGGCAGAAGAATAATTAATAAAATACCAGGGGCATAAGGCACAAGATAAAATTCAATATCCTGCGTTTTATGCCCTTTATCTATAAGAAGTAACATGAGGATTATTACGTACAACGTTAACGGTATCAGGGCTGCGCTCTCTAAAGGATTTCAGGATTGGCTGAAGGCAGCAAACCCTGATGTGTTGTGCCTGCAGGAAATTAAAGCCTGCGAAGATAAGTTTGACAGAGCCATTTTCGAGGATATGGGCTACAACGTATACCTGCACCCAGCCGTGAAAAAAGGCTATAGTGGTGTGGCTATACTTTCTAAAGAGAAACCTAACCATGTGCAGATCGGCTGTGGCATAGAGTGCTACGATTACGAAGGCCGCGTGATCCGTGCCGATTTTGATACACATTCAGTTATGAGCGTATACATGCCATCCGGATCGAGCGGGGAGGAGCGCCAGAACTTCAAGTTTCAGTGGATGGACGACTTTTATGGTTACATAGGCGACCTGAAACAAACACTACCAGGCCTGATCGTGAGCGGCGATTATAACATCTGCCACCAGGCTATTGATATACATAACCCGAAATCGAATGCTAACAGCTCGGGTTTTTTGCCGGAAGAACGCAGCTGGATGGGCAAGTTCATCGAAAGCGGTTTTGTAGATACCTTCAGGCACTTTAACCCGGAGCCACACAATTATACCTGGTGGAGCTACCGTGCCGGCGCACGCAACAAAAATCTTGGCTGGCGTATTGATTATAACATGGCCACCGAAAACCTGCGCGATCGTTTAAAAAGAGCAGCTATACTTGCCGAGGCAAAACACTCTGACCATTGCCCCGTACTACTGGAGCTTGAATAGTAGGTAACATACTAAAGTATAAGCTTCTGCAGTTTATACTTTAGTACACCTTACTGCAGCTTTTTAATTGATAGACAGACATTTATAGTTTCAGGAAAACAAAATTACGGCAGGCATGTACTAACAAAGGGGTAACGCTATGAAACAACATGATGCGCTTGACAGATTGCTGCAGCAACTCCAGGAGTTCAAGAAGAAGTTCTACCTGAATATGTTGCTCAGGGGCAGCATATTCGCACTAGGCCTTCTGCTTTCTACCTACATCATGTATAGCATACTGGAGTACCTTTTCTACTTTCCGCAGTATGTGCGTGCTTTCCTGCTGTTCTCTTTTATAGGCATTGTCCTGTATGTTTTCATCCGCTGGATATTTATACCTGTTTCGGCTCTGGCCAACCTCAAGCGTATACTTTCTGATGAACAGGCAGCCCTGCGCGTAGGTAGCTTTTACCCCGAAATAAGAGATAAACTGCTTAATGCTATTCAGTTAAAAGATCTGGACCGCACCAATGAGCTTATTGCCGCAAGTATAGAACAACGCTCAGGCCAGTTACTAACCTTCAATTTCAAAGATGCGGTTAAGTATAAAGAGAACCGCCCGCTTCTGAAGTACATAGCTTTACCAGCTGTTATAGCTTTGCTCATCGCACTTGTTTACCCTGCCATATTTGTACAAGGCACAGAGCGCATCATCAACTATAAAAAGTATTACGCACCTGCTGCTCCCTTCCAGTTTATAGTTCAGACTAATCCCTTACAAACCTACAGGGGCGAGGATTTTGAATTAGAAGTGGCCATAGAGGGCAAAGCCATACCTAACGAGGTTTTTATACTTTACAACGGCCGTAGGCAAAAGCTGAACAGCAGCGGCACCAACAGCTATAGTTATACTTTTAAGCAACCACAGAAGTCCATAGATTTTGAGTTGGAGGGCTCCGGGTTCACATCTGATACTTATACTTTGCAGTTGCTTTCACGGCCTAGCCTCAAGGATTTCCTGATGGAAGTAAACTTTCCGGCATACCTGAAGCGGAAACCAGAAGTAGTACAGAACACTGGTAACGCTACTATACCTGAAGGCAGCACGCTGAAATGGAAATTTAAAGCCACCGAAACAGAAAGTATAAATCTTAATTTTGATGAGCCTGCACAGAGTATAGCCGCCGAAAAAGAAGGGGAAAACTTTAGTCTCAGCAGGAAATTCAGTGAAAGCCAGAACTATACTATAAAGCTGCGCAACCAGCATAGCACCAATAAAGAGCAGATCAGCTATCAGATCACTACCATTCCGGATCGCCACCCCCAGATCAGCGTTGAGCAGTTTCAGGATACAGCGCTTTATAGTTTCCTTGTTTTAGGAGGCGATGTTTCTGATGATTATGGCCTTACCCGCCTTGCGCTTTTCTACCGCATCAGCAACGATAAAAACCCGAATACCAAGTATAAAAGCAGGCCATTGCCGCTAAACGCACAGCAGCAGAGCCAAACCTATTACTACCAATGGAACACAGCTGCCCTTAACATGCAGCCTGGCGACAGACTGGAATACTTTGTGCAGGTTTGGGATAACGATGGCATTCACGGACACAAGAGCACCAGAACACGCACACTAGAGCTTAAAGTACCATCTAAGAACGAACTACAGAAAGAGCTTGACAGCAACTCGCAATCGGTGGCCAGCCAGATCAGCAAAACGCTTGAAAAATCTAATAAACTGAAGCAGGACCTGGAGAAATCTGAAGAGAAGATGAAGACCAGACGCGACCTGAACTGGCAGGATAAGAAGCAGCTGGAAGACCTTGTTCAGAAGAAAAAGCAACTGGAGCAGGATATCTCTTCTATGAAAGAGCTGTTTGAAGAGTTGAACAAGAAGCAGAACATGCTGAGCGAACAGAACAAACAGCTGGCTGAAAAAGCGCAGGAGCTGCAAAAACTGATGAACGACCTGCTGGACCCTGAAACAAAAAAACTGTACGAAGAGCTTGAAAAGCTACTGCAGGAGCAAAACCAAAACGATCCGGAACTACAGGAACTGCTAAGCAAGCTTGATAATCGTGAGCGCAACCTTGAGAAAGAACTGGAGCGTGCCCTTGAGTTATTTAAGCAACTGCAGTTCGACCAGAAGCTGGATAACGTACTTAATAAACTCGAAGACCTGGCTCAGGAAGAGAAAAAGCTATCAGAAAAAACTGCTGAAAAACTTGCTGATAACAAGCAACTGCAGCAGGAGCAACAGCAAATACAGCAGGAGTTTGATGAGCTGAAAAAGCAGATGGAAGAGCTAAAGGACCTGAACGAGAAGTTAGAGAACCCGAACCAAATGGATGAACAGCAACAACAGCAGGACCAGCAGCAGGTAGAGGAGCAGATGCAGCAGAGCCAGCAGCAACTTCAGAAACAGCAGAACAAAAAAGCCAGCGAATCGCAGCAGAAAGCAGGAGAGAAGATGCAGCAGATGTCGCAGCAGATGGAGCAGATGCAAAGTAGTATGAGTATGGCTGGCATGCAGCAAAACCTCGATAACCTGCGTGATATACTGGAGAACCTGATCAAGCTGTCTTACGACCAGGAGGCGCTGATGAAAGCCTTCCGAGGCGTTAGCCAGAGCGACCCACGCTTTATTACATTATCGCAGCAGCAGCTTAACCTCCGCGATAATGCCAAAGTAGTAGAAGACAGCCTGCAGTCGCTTGCCAAGAAGGTTTTCCAGATACAATCTTTTGTAACGCGCGAGGTAGCCACCATGAACCAAAGTATGGATAACAGCATGCAGGAACTGCGCAACCGTAATGTTGCCAAAGCTACCGTACAACAACAACTGGCCATGACAAGTATGAACAACCTCGCCCTGATGCTAAACGATGCGCTGAAGCAAATGCAGCAGGCTATGCAGCAAATGCAGGGCAACATGGCCGGAAAACAGAAAGGTGCTAAGCCAAAGCCTGGTGATTTTGGACAAATGCAGCAGGAATTGAACAAAAAAATCGAAGAATTGAAAAAAGGTGGCAAAACAGGTAAGGCACTTTCTGAAGAATTAGCTAAATTGGCTGCTGAGCAGGAGGCTCTCCGAAATGCGCTGAAAGAAATGGAAAAGCAGGGCCAGAAACCCGGCGAGAAAGGCCAAAATGGCGAGTTAGGAAATATTAGCAAGATGATGGAACAAAGCGAAACTGATCTCGTTAATAAACGTTTGACCGAACAAACCATTATGCGCCAGCGCGAAATCCTCACACGCCTGCTCCAGGCAGAGAAGTCGATGAAGGAACGTGAATTGGACAATAAACGCGAAGCTAAAACGGCGCAGGACATTTCACGTAAAATACCTGCATCCTTTGAAAAGTATTTAAAAGCGAAAGACAAACAAACGGAACTGCTTAAAACAATACCACCTGCACTTTCACCGTATTACAAGCAGAAGGTAAATGAGTACTTCCAAAATATAAGTAATAATTAAGCACCTATAGTTACACTTAAAGAGTAATATGAATCAGGTTAAAATTCAGATTCCATCACTAATTGAGAACATCAGAGTAATTGAGAGCTTTATCGATAATTCAAAGGATGAATTTGATTTCGAAGATGACATTTATGGCAACATCATGGTTGCTGTTACGGAATCTGTAAATAACGCTATCCGTCACGGAAACAAGTTCGACAAAGACAAAAACGTTTACCTTACACTACAGGTAGAGCAAAACCAGCTGCTATTCGAAATAGAAGACGAAGGCCCGGGTTTTGATTATGAATCTCTACCAGATCCTACTGCACCTGAAAACCTCGAGAACCCTGGTGGCCGCGGCATTTTCCTGATGCGTAACCTGTGCGATGAGGTTAACTTCCTCGATAACGGAAAAAAGGTACAACTTATCTTTAATATTGTAACAGCAACTAATGGATCAACCAATTGAGTTTTTTAGCGAGGATATAGACTTCTCGCTACCTAACCCAGAGAAAGTATCAGATTGGATTGCATCCGTAATTGAGCAGCACGACAAAGAGTTAATTGGCCTTACCTACATCTTCTGCTCCGACGATTACCTGCACGAGATCAATGTAGAGTATCTCGATCACGATACCCTCACAGATATCATCACCTTCAATAATGCCGATGAAGAAGGCACGATTGAAGGTGATATTTTTATAAGCGTAGACCGCGTTCGCGACAATGCCATCACCCATGGCACCTCTTTTGATGATGAAATGCACCGTGTTATCATACACGGCGTGCTACACCTGCTAGGTTTTAAAGACAAAACTGCCGAGCAGGAAGCACTTATGCGTAAACAAGAAGATTCTTGCTTATCTTTGCGTAATTTTTAACCTCAAAAAGGAATTACGTTTCTCCTCTTGATGTTTCACGTGAAACATCTCTAAATTCAAAAGTACATGTTTGCTGAATACGATATAATTGTTGTTGGTGCCGGGCATGCAGGCTGTGAGGCCGCTGCCGCTGCTGCCAAAATGGGTTCGAAGGTGCTGTTGGTTACCATGAACATGAACACTATTGCTCAGATGTCGTGCAACCCGGCCATGGGTGGTGTAGCAAAAGGGCAGATCGTTCGTGAAATAGATGCATTGGGTGGTATGAGTGGTATCATTACGGATGAGACCATGATCCAGTTCCGGATGCTGAACAAATCTAAAGGCCCAGCTATGTGGAGCCCTCGCGCCCAAAGCGACCGCATGCGTTTTGCCGAATCATGGCGCCTAACTCTGGAGCAAACAGAGAACGTGGACTTTTGGCAGGAGATGGTTTCAGGCATAGAAGTTGAGAACGGAAGAGCCGTTGGTGTACGCACAAGCCTGGGGATAACTATACGCGGAAAGGCCGTTGTATTAACGAATGGCACATTTTTGAATGGCATTATCCACATAGGAGAGAAGCAGCTGGGCGGTGGTCGTGCAGCAGAAAAATCTGCAAAAGGCATAACCGAACAACTGATAGAACTAGGGTTTGAAGCAGGCCGAATGAAGACCGGAACACCTCCGCGTGTAGATGGTCGCAGCCTTGACTACAGCCGCATGGAAGAGCAGTTCGGAGATGAGAACCCATCTAAGTTTTCCTACACTGAAACAACACCTCTTACAGGACAGCGCAGCTGCTACATCACTTATACAAATTCAGAGGTACACGAGATCCTTAAAACAGGTTTCGAAAAGTCGCCAATGTTCCAGGGTCGTATCCAAGGATTAGGTCCGCGTTACTGCCCGTCTATAGAAGATAAGATTAACCGTTTTGCTGACCGCGACCGCCACCAGATTTTTGTGGAGCCGGAAGGATGGAATACAGTTGAAGTTTATGTAAATGGTTTCTCAAGCTCGTTGCCAGAAAATGTGCAGTACGAAGCATTGCGCAAGATCGAAGGCTTTGAGAACGCGAAGATGTTCCGTCCGGGTTATGCGATAGAGTATGACTTCTTCCCGCCTACACAATTAAACCTGACGCTGGAAACTAAGCTTGTTCAGAACTTATACTTTGCCGGCCAGATAAACGGGACAACAGGTTACGAAGAAGCAGCTTGCCAGGGATTGATGGCAGGTATAAATGCTCATAACAAGGTACAAGGAAAAGAGCCTTTCGTTCTGAAGCGTTCTGAAGCTTACATTGGTGTATTGATTGATGACCTTGTTAATAAAGGGACAGAAGAACCTTACCGTATGTTCACTTCGCGTGCCGAGCATCGCATCTTATTGCGCCAGGACAACGCAGATATCCGCCTGACAAAACTGGGATATGAGTTAGGTTTAGCAGATGAAAGCCGCATGAAAGCTGTGGATAAGAAGATAACTGAAACAGCTGAAATCATCGCGTACTTGAATAATAAGCCTATTGAGCCTGGAGATATCAACAGCATGCTGGAGAGCTTAGGCTCAGCACCAATAGTAGAGAAGCAACGCGCTGGCCAACTGATCAAGCGACCTAACATAGAGATACAGCACCTGGCAGCAGCAGTGCCATCCATAGCTGAATACCTGGACAAATTTAAATCAGATAGTGTAGAGCAAGCCGAAATAGCTGTTAAGTATGAAAGTTATATTGAGAAGGAGCACATGATGGTTTCTAAAATGGGCGAGCTTGAAAACTACGTTATCAAAGAAAGAATCGACTATCGTAAAATACCAGCCTTATCAGCAGAGGCAAGAGAAAAACTACTGAAGGTAAATCCTGAAACTATAGGACAGGCTTCGCGCATCAGTGGAGTTTCGCCAGCTGATATTTCAGTGTTAATGGTATACTTAGGCAAATAAATGAGCTACGAAAGACTGGAGCAATGCCCGATCTGCGGCAAAGAAGAGTTTAAGAACTTTTTAGTAGTAACAGACAACACAGTATCTAAAGAGAGCTTTGTAATTGTGGAATGTGAGAACTGCACATTCAAATTTACAAACCCAAGACCTGATGTTAACAGCATAGGAAGCTACTACGAATCTGAAGAATATATCTCGCACAGCAATACAAAGTCTGGTATTATCAACAGGGCATACCACGTTGTAAGATCTATTACTACAAAGCAAAAAGTAGAACTTATCAACAGGCACGTACCGGCAAAAGGAAACATACTTGACTATGGTTGTGGCACAGGTGTATTTCTGGCAGCGTGCAAAAAAGATGGCTGGAAAGTTAGTGGTGTTGAGCCAAATGCTAAGGCACGCGAGCTGGCGAAAGAGCAGGTAGGAGATACTATAGCCGAAACTTTAGCTGAAGTAAATACAGATAAGTTTGAGGTAATCACGCTGTGGCACGTACTGGAGCACATCCATACACTGAACGAAACCATGGAAGAACTTATCTCACGGCTTGCGCCAGAAGGAGTACTTATAGTTGCTGTTCCAAACGCCGATTCGCATGATGCGCAACAGTATAAGGAGAACTGGGCAGCTTACGATGTGCCACGCCACCTGTACCACTTTACGCAGCCAACCATGAAGCGCCTGCTAAAAAAACATAAGATGGTGTTGGAAGAAGTGCTACCTATGAAATTTGATGCCTACTATGTAAGCATGCTTAGCGAGAAGCACAAAGAGGGGAAAACTAAAATGCTAAGCAGCGTTATGAACGGTTACAAGTCTAACAGCTATGCAGAGAAAAACGGCAACGATTATTCGAGCCTGATCTTTGTAGCCAAAAGAAAATAATCACACCATAATGACTGTTAATAAACCATATAAAGGGCAAGCGAAAGTTTGCCTCTTTTAATTTAAAAGCACTTGCACATGAAGTTTATCAACACATTGCTTACACTCTCGTCTGTAGCCATACTTGCATCCTGCGCTACGGTAAACAACCCCGAAGGAGGAGCTAAAGATACCCAATCTCCGAACCTGACAAGCAGCAGCCCGAAGGCCAAAGATCTTAATGTAAGCACAAACTCTGTAGTTCTGGAATTTGACGAAGAAGTACAGCCAAATAACCTGACAAAGGAATTGCTTATCACGCCAAACACAGGCAACAAGTATAAGGTTACTACAAAACGTAACCGAATGGAGCTTGTTTTTGATAAGCCCCTAGAAGATAGTACCACTTATACTTTCAACTTCAGAAACGGAATTCAGGACATTACTGAAAAGAACATAGCCAAAGGTTTAACCTTAACTTTTAGTACCGGCACCTACCTGGACTCAAGCAGAGTAAGTGGAAAAGTGGTGGAGCTTCTTAGCCAGCAGCCAGAGAAAGAAGCTTTAGTGGCACTTTATCCACTAGGCGATACTATGAATATCCGTAAAGGCAGTCCGTACTATCAGGCACAAACAAACGAGGCCGGCGAGTTCGCTTTCGAGAATATCAAAGAAGGAGAGTATAAGATCTACGCGCTACTGGATAAGAACAACAACAGTATTTACGACAACGAAAACGAGCGTGTAGCCTACAAAGCTCAGCCTATAAAAATAACACCAGCGCAACAGCAGGTACAGCTACAAACAACCAGAATTGATACCAAGAAACCAATACTGCAACGCCGCGAAAATTTCTCAGACCGTTTTACGGCCAACTATAACGAAGGAATCAAGAGTTTTGCAGGGAAGGCAGTGCAAAGCCCGAAAGACACTTTGCTCTACAAGATAAACCCGGATGGTAAAGCTGTAGACATTTTCGGAGGCAATGGCTTTACAGGCGGAAGAGTTATACTTACAGCAGCTGACTCAGCAGGCAACACCACAACAGATACATTACAAATAGCTTTCCAGGGTAAGAGAGCGCAGCGCTTCCAGGGAGTGCAGCTAAAACAGAATGGCACTAAAAACGAAGGCGGATATTTTGTCGGACAACCCATTACGCTGCAATTCGAAACACCTGTTAAAATCAACTCAAAAGAACCGGTCCTGATCCTGGTTGATTCAGTAGTTACGCAGAGGCAGAGCTATCCTAAAGATGTGAAGTTAGACCCAACAGCCACTGAGCTTACGTTTAATTTACCGGCCGTTAAAGCAAATAACAAACAAGTAGCAATAGGAATAGATAGCGTTGGAGTTACGCCAGTACAGGGTGCTCCATTAAAGTATAGCTTACTGCCTATAACTATAGCCGAGGCAAGAGGAACTGGTAGTTTGCGAGGAAGTATAACAACTAAGTATACTTCTTATACTTTGCAGCTGCTGGATAAAGACGGAAAGATCAGACGCCAGGTAAACAACCCAAAGACTCTAAACTTCAGAAACCTGGAGCCGGGCAACTATAGCCTGCGAGTGTTGATTGATGAAAACAAAGATGGCAAATGGGCTGCTGGAGATCCTGAGTTTAAGCGCGAACCAGAGAAAGTTTATATGTACAGCAAACCACTGGAGGTAAGAGCTAACTGGGAAGTGGAAGACATAAAACTTGAATTCTGAGAAAATCTAACCAAAGAAGAGGAGGCCCTAAAGCCTCCTTTTTTTGTGCCTATCCCTCATCCAAGAAGTGGAAAAAGCAGCAGTATAATTTACCATAGCCTTATTCAGCAATTCTTCAGGTAAAATAATCCACACCAGCTACCTCGCACAATATAGCCTTCCATAGCAAGTATAGTATTGGTCATCCATTCCTGAACATAGGTATTACTCAGCACCACCGATAAGCACCTATTCCAGCAGTTATACATCTGCCTTGTAAACCTCAGCAGGTACTTACTCATTTTTATATTAGTTTGCCTTACCAATTACACGACTAGTTTGTAACACAATTTCCGGACTAACACTTTTAAAAAATCCAAAGGAGACACAATTGTACCTGCTAATCTTAATTATACATGAAAGTATAAGTGTAAGATCCGGGGCAAAGGTTACAAGCAAAAATCAAAAGTAACGACAAAAACAAATGGTGAATGATCTTTTGTAAGGCTCTAATGCAGCTAAAAAGTAGTGCTTAAACAGCTATCAAAACAGGCTCAAAGTAATTAACATATACGGTGGGTATAACTGTGGATAAGCGTGGACTAAAAATGTAAAACTCCGGAAGCCACATACACACTCCTAGAAAAACAGCCCGTGAAACAACCAAAAAGTGGAAACAGGTGCACAAGTGTTACCTGTAAAAGACATTTTCCACGTTTGTGTGAAGTGTTTAAAAAGAAATGCACATATAACGTTCAAAAGTGGACAACTAAGCTAAGTAATTGAAGAAGACAAAAATGAACAGTTGAGAAATGTTGAGAGAAAGGTGCACAACAACGGAAGTGTAAACAAGTTTTCAAAAGTAACAAAAAAGGGAAAGAGTTATAAACTTATACACACCCTTAATGATGAAAGAAGAATTCTTTAAAGAAAAATTGATTTAAAATTATTTAAGGTTGAAAAGTGTGGAAAGGTGGATTAAGGGAAAAGGGAAGATGCCTTGAAGCAGATTAAACCGGGGAAAGAAAAAAGAAAATCGTAAATTGAAGAGCCCCGAGTAAAACACGAAAGAACAAAACATGAAACTACTGTTAAAGCTTACGCTACCCCTCGAGGAACCTGTACTGATCTTCACGCTGGTTCTGTTCATTATACTAGTATCGACAATAACATTAAAACGGTTACGAATACCAAGTATAGTAGGCTTGATAGTAGCGGGCGTAATAGTAGGACCAAACGGAATAGGCTTACTACAGCGGGATGCAAGTATGATCCTGTTTGGTACAGTAGGTATATTATATATTATGTTCCTGGCCGGCCTGGAGATGGACATGGTCGGCTTCAAGAAAACGAAGTCGAGAAGTATAGCATTCGGAGCGCTCACCTTTTTAGTGCCGATAACCATAGGTACACTCAGCTTCCTGTACCTGTTCGGATATGAGATAAAATCGGCTATACTATTAGGAAGTATGTTTGCTTCTCATACGTTGTTGGCCTACCCTATAATAAGCAAGCTGGGTTTAGCTAAAAACGAAGCTGTAACAGTAACCATAGGCGGAACAATCATAACAGATACAGCAGTGCTGATTGTGCTGGCGATAATAGTAGGTACAACAACAGGCAATGCCAGCACCATGTACTGGGTAATGATGGCCTTGAAAATGGTAGCCTTTGTAGCCGTAGTTCTGTTCCTGTTCCCGATAGCAGCAAAATGGCTCTTTAAGAGAATAGAAAACGAGAAAGGAGCACAGTTCATCTTCGTGTTATCCCTTGTATTTGCAGCATCGTTTCTGGCAGAGCTGGCAGGTGTAGAGGCTATACTTGGAGCATTCTTAGCAGGTCTGGCGCTAAACCAGCTCATACCACATACCTCTGCTTTAATGAACAGGCTGGAGTTTGTAGGTAACAATGTATTCGTGCCTTTTTTCCTGTTAAGCGTAGGCATGCTGGTAGATGTGAGCGTACTGCTGGAAGGGTGGGAGGTATTACTAACAGTAGCAACTGTAATAGCATTGGCCATAACTACTAAATGGATCGCAGCCTTTATAACACAGAAATTATACGGTTACTCAGTTACGCAGCGCAACCTGATCTTTGGTTTAAGCACAGCAAGAGCCGCCGCAACACTGGCAGTTATACTTGTAGGCTTCGAGTTTGGGATAGTACAGGAGTTTGCCCTTAACTTAACCGTTGTACTTATACTTGCCACCAGCCTTGTAAGCTCGTTTATAACGGAAAAAGCAGGCCGTGCCCTGGCCATAGTTGAAAGCCGTAAGAAACCAGACCTGAGTGATAAGCCAGACCGCATACTTGTTCCGATAGCCAACCCGGCAACTATAGAGAACCTAGTAGATCTTTCCATCATGCTGAAAAACCCGGATTACCACGAGCCGATCTACCCGCTGGCAGTGGTGATCGATAATGAGCATGCTGATGAGGAAATCTATAAGGTAAATAAAATGCTGCAGGAAGCTATAAAACATGCCTCAGCAACAGATAGCAATGTGCAGCTGGTATCTAAAATAGATACGAACGTGGCAAGCGGTATGCTGCGGGCAATAAAAGAGCTGATGATCACAGAAGTGGTAATAGGCTGGAATGCTAAAATAACTACAAGAGGCCGCATATTTGGTACCGTGTTGGATGATCTGCTGGATAATACAGAACAGATGATACTCGTATGCAAGATCATCCAGCCACTGAATACGACATCCAGGCTGATTGTTATAGTGCCGGAGAACGCTGAGCTCGAAAGAGGCTTTTTAAGGTGGATCAGATCTGTTAAGCTGCTCTCGCTACAGCTAGGTGCCAAAATTGTATTCATGGGCGGCAAACGTACCTTAAACAAGCTTAGGCAAACCATAGCTACTACCAAGCCAACCGTAGAAGCCGAGTACCAGCAATACAACAGTATAGACGAGCTCCGCGACATGAACACTAAGCTCAAGAAAGATGACATGGTAGTGGTTATTTCGGCACGCAGAGATACTGTATCCTACAACAGCGACCTGGACCAGGTGCCACGCGTACTGTCGCGAAACTACAAAGACAACAGCTTTATCATCATCTATCCGGAGCAAAACCCCGTACTATACCTTCAGAACAATAAAATGGGTGAACCGGACTATTTAGATGAAGCCACCCAAAGGGAAAGCATTTAACTATAACCTGGACTTTAGCAAAACAGATTTCCGTAACCACCCGGAGCTATACCGCATAGGCAAGGGTGAGCAAGGTGTACTGCTGGTAGAGCCATATAAATCAGAGATACTGCCGCACTGGCGCTTTAAGACCCCGGAGATTGCACTGGCATCGTCTCAGAAAATATATGAGATGTTCCTGGAGTATCTGGAGCAGAAAGACTTTGTAGGCGCTGACATGGCCCGCAAATACCTGCAGATGGGCTATACCAGGTCGAGGCGCTATGCCAACCATAAATCCGGGAAGAAGTATAAGGGACCTGTGCCGGAAGATAAAAAGGGGCAGAGCGGTGCCCACGGCAGAGAGCAACTACCGCTGCAGCAGGATCCTGTAAAAGCAGAATCAGCGCGAATTTTCCGGGATAAGTGGCAACAAGCCAAACAAAACCAGGCGTACAAACAACTAATGCTGGAGCACAAGCAAAAGTATGAAATAGAAACATTTTAAATCTTTTAAAGCTTGTCTACGTTTTGATAACTTTTTTCGGAATAAACCTATCTTTGCATAATAAGAAAACCAATACAAAAGCATGATCAACAGAGACATCAGGTTGGGCAAAGGGCTTGGTAAGATCAAGTTTGGCCTGACAATGGAAGAAGTAGAAGAACTGTTAGGCGAGCCTGAAGAAATTGAGGAATCTGAGGAGGAGGATGAGTTTGAACACCAGGCCTGGAATTACTGGGAAGATGGCTACTCGCTATACTTCGATAAAGAAGACGATTATAGATTAAGCTGCATAGAAACTGCTAACCGCGATGTGCAGCTGTGGGACGAGCGCATTTTCGAGATGAGCCGTGATCAGGTAAAGCACCTCTTCGCTGACCACAACATTACAGATGTAGAAGAAGAAGAGATGGAAACAGGCGAATACCGCATCTCTTATGAAAAAGAAATGATCGACCTGTACTTCGATGACGAGCAACTGATAGCTGTAAACTTTGGTGTGTTCATCAACGATAACCTAGAAGTAGTTTGGCCTGAGAAATAAAAAAGCCAAAAACTTATAAACTATAAACCCGCCTGTTACCAACGTAGCAGGCGGGTTTTTTTATACTATAGCTGCTGATGCAAGCTTGCCATACTGTTAAAAAGCAAGGTAAACGACAAACTTATACCTGTGGAAAGCTTACTAAGAAAGGGCTCTGTAGTTACATAGAACAATATTTGCTGCCTGTAAATCAGCAACAGGTATAAATGAAAAAGGCCCGGCATAAAGCCAGGCCTTTTGATTAAGCATAGGTACTTCTTACTTGAAGAAGAAGTTCATGATTTCTTCCTGGATAACCGGATTGATGGCTACAGCAAGTATAATTGAGATAATCAGACCTATAGTTACTGATATAATATCTTTGAAGATCAGGTTAAAAGTCTTGGCAAATTTCTCGGTGCTGTCGTGGGCACGCAGGCGCATACCTAATTCACGACCGGCAAGCAAACCAACAAATACCCATGTAGTACTCATTGGGATGTTGTTTACTTCCTTGAAGTAGTAAAGTATAAGTGAGTACACCAGGTCTATGATGGTGGCGCTTCTAACGTCACGTACTTCCGATTTCTCGTTGATCACATTCTGGATCTTATCACCTTTCTTATAGAACAGGAAGCCCAGGCCAAGGAAAATAAAACCAGTGAAAGCAAGGAATTCATACACGTTCATCTGGCGTGGCAGGTAAACAGCAATATTGGCCAGATCCTGAGCCAGCCAGATATACCACAGGAAACCACTGATTACCCATTGCGCTACTGTCCAGAAAGCATGCGCTTCGCCTTTGATAAAGCGTTTGATAACTTTAGAAAGCAGCAGGTAGATAACAAGTGCTGAGATAAACGCAGCAAAGTAGCCTAGCAAGCTTTTATTAACCATGCTAATAATAGTACCCGATGTAGCCGTGAAAACACTCAGCAGCATGAACGTAGTAGATACCGGGATACGGAAGCGTGTTAAAAGCAGCAGGATGATAGGCGAGGCTAGCTGCAGGTAAACAAAACTGGTTGGTGTTTGATCAAGTCCTTTTGTTGCCAGACGTTCATAAGTAACGTCACCATTGAAGGTGTACCAGCTATAGGATACCGTAGCAACGAAGATCAGGCCCATGAATAACCACTGCCAATACCATTTCTTGTCTTCGTTCGAACCGATGAACGTACCAATGGTTTGGATACTGTCGTTAGCAATGGCAGAGTAACCTGCAAAAGCAAAACCTACCCACATTGCTATAGAAGGGTAAGGATACACAGCTCCTGCAACAATAAGGGAAACAGCAATAAAGTATAAGAATTTCTTTTCCTTCTGAAGAACAACATCAACCAGACTATACCTCTTTGTAAACTTATGAGGCTGAGCCGGTACAACATGCTTCGGATGTTTTTTGGTCTTAGGCATTTTAAGTGTCTAAAAGTGAATTTGTAAAAAGTGGCGCAAGTTACATTAAATTAAAATTAAGATTTTGCGTCCAATGTTAAGGAATTGTTAATATAGCGTAATAATCCAAAATCAGGCAGTTAAGTACAAAATAACTTCGGTTTAAGCCCATAATTTCTGTAATTAACGTATGGCATAATCCACCCTTAATCAGCTATCTTTGCACCTATGGCGACACAAGAGAAAACTACTGTAGAAAATACCCAGTTAAAAGACATTATCTCGCACGCAAAGGAGTACGGTTTTGTATTCCCGTCAAGCGAGATTTACGACGGCTTGCAGGCTGTTTACGACTACGGCCAGATGGGCGTGGAGCTGAAAAACAACATAAAGCAGCTCTGGTGGAAATGCATGACCCAACTGAACGAGAACGTGGTTGGTCTGGATGCAGCCATCTTTATGCACCCGCTTACCTGGAAGGCTTCAGGCCACGT
The DNA here is from genome assembly GCA_966250805.1 of uncultured Pontibacter sp. GTDB lineage: Bacteria > Bacteroidota > Bacteroidia > Cytophagales > Hymenobacteraceae > Pontibacter. The sequence continues at coordinate 51,627 of CBINIP010000001.1, forward strand.
GGATAGCTTCAACGACCCGATGATCGACAACAAAGACTCGAAGAAGCGTTACCGTGCCGATGTGCTGATAGAAGAAAAAGCCGCTGCTCTGGAGAACGAAGGCAAAGTAGAAGAAGCTGGTGCATTGCTGGCCGAAATGGGTAAGCTGTTAGAAGCTGAAGACCTGGATGGCGTTCGTGAGCTTATAGTTCGTGAAGGTATAAAATGCCCGATTTCCGGCACTATCAACTGGACAGAAGTTCGTCAGTTTAACCTGATGTTCTCAACACAGGTTGGTTCTGTGGCTGAAGAATCGCAGACAATTTACCTGCGCCCTGAAACGGCACAAGGTATATTTGTTAACTTCCTGAACGTGCAGAAAACTGGCCGCATGAAAGTGCCTTTCGGTATAGCTCAGATCGGCAAAGCTTTCCGTAACGAGATTGTGGCGCGTCAGTTCATTTTCCGTATGCGTGAGTTTGAGCAGATGGAAATGCAGTTCTTTGTTCGCCCTGGCACTGAGATGGAGTGGTACAACCAGTGGAAAGAAACCCGTAAGAAGTGGCACGAAGCGATTGGTATTCCTGCTGAAAACCTGCGCTACCACGACCACGAAAAGCTGGCGCACTATGCCAATGCCGCTGTAGATATCGAGTATAAATTCCCGTTCGGCTTTAAAGAAGTAGAAGGTATACACTCACGTACTGATTTCGACTTAACCCAACACCAGGAGTTGAGCCGTAGAAAAATGCAGTACTTCGATAACGACCTGAACGAAGCCGGCAAACCATACGGTAACTATATTCCTTACGTGATCGAAACTTCAGCCGGCGCTGACCGTCTGTTCCTGATGGTACTGTGTAATGCTTACCAGGAAGAAGAAATTACCGAAGGCGAAGCTACCAAAACACGTACGTTCCTGAAGTTACACCCGGCACTGGCTCCCGTTAAAGCAGCTATACTTCCGCTAACAAAGAAAGATGGCCTGCCAGAGAAAGCTACCGAAATCTTCAACTCGTTGAAGTTCGACTTCAACATGATCTACGAAGAGCGCGACAGCATTGGTAAACGTTACACCCGCCAGGATCTGATTGGTACGCCGTTCTGTATTGCCGTAGACCACCAGACGCTGGAAGACAACACCGTTACCGTTCGTGACCGCGACAGCCGTGAGCAGGTACGTATGCCGATTTCAGAACTGAGAAACTACATCGATAAAGCAGTTAACTTCAGAAGCATTCTGGAAAAACTAGCCTAAGTATAAAGTATAAATTCAGCAAAAGCCGGAGGTCCTAAGCCTCCGGCTTTTTCGTTTCTAGTCTCCAAAGAAGAATGAATTTATAATAATGCTTATCTCGATTAAGGCCGTTTACTATAAAATTTGTCTTAAAGTGTTCTGATTATGTTAATTTATACCTAATACTATATTCCAAAAATCAACTATAGTTTCATGTGGAAAAATCCTTCCAAATCATCAATTACAAAACGCAAAAGCGGTTTATACTATAGTTTATCCTCTTGATAAAAGTGATTCCTACTCCAGCCTTATTCACTAAATCAACTATAAATAGCATAAGCAGCTCAACCTTTTAATTAAGCAGAAGTTAGAAATAGTAATTTGGTCCTAACTCGGTGAAGCTATGTATAGAGGGTTAAAACTATTGTTCCTGCTCTGTTTGGTACTACAATCTGCCTGTAACGGAGAAGATTCAAATGAACAGCCTGATCCCGTTCTTCCTGATCCTGTGCTTCCAGAAGCAGAGTTGCATGATAGGGTGCTAACAGAAGGGCTTTTGCATCCGTGGGAGTTGGTTTGTGGGCAGGATAATTTTATCTGGATGACAGAACGTAATGGCAAGATTAGCCGCATTAATCCGGAAACAGGAGCAGTAACTGAAGTGGCAACTATAGACGAAGTAGAGCCGAGAGGCGAGGGAGGTTTGCTTGGCATGGCGCTGCACCCGGATTTCAGTTCTACTCCGGATGTATTTTTGGTATACAACTATAGCAAAGCCGGCACCTATACCGAGAAAGTAGTGAAGTATAGGTATAATGGCACCACATTAATAAATCCTGTCGTGTTGATTGATGGTATTTCTGCAGCAAGTATCCACAACGGCAGCAGGCTGCTGATAACTTCCGATCTAAAGCTTTACATTACTACTGGCGATGCGGCTAATAGTGGCAGAGCACAGAACCTAAACTCTTTGAATGGTAAAGTATTACGTATTAATCTGGATGGCTCAATTCCTGTTGATAACCCGATAAGCGGCAGTCTTGTCTGGAGTTTCGGCCACCGCAATGCACAGGGCCTGGTTCTTGGTAATAACAAGCTATACAGCAGCGAACATGGCCCTAGTACCGATGACGAAATAAACATAATCGTGAAAGGCAGAAACCACGGCTGGCCAAACGTAAACGGCTTTTGCGACGCGAGCGAACGAGATTTCTGTACTGAAAACAATGTAGTAGAACCCCTGAAAGCTTACACCCCAACTATAGCTGTAAGCGGTATGGATTATTACAACCATGCACAGATTCCACAATGGAAGAACTCACTGTTAGTTGCTACCCTAAAAGACAATACACTTTACCAGTATAAACTGAACGAGGCAGGCGACGAGATAACAGAAGTAAATGAATTCTACAGAAGCAAGTATGGCAGGTTACGGGATGTATTGGTAGCACCAAACGGTAAAGTATACTTGGCTACCAGCAACGGCTCTAACGACAAAGTTATTGAGATCAGACGTTCTAACTAATGTTGAAAATTACAATAATTTATGCCTTTGCTTTCTAATTTGAAGCTTTTCAGGCTTACTTTTCAACTTTAGTTTCTGCCGCGTTTCACAAGGAACATACACATAGATCAGTTTCAGGTGTTAACTATAAACTTAGATTATCAACTGAACTATAGAGCTATGGCAAACACATCAAAAACGAAAAGCAGCAAACCATCAGAAAAAGACCCGTGCTGGAAAGGCTACGAACAGGTAGGTATGAAAGATAAAGATGGCAAACAGGTGCCGAATTGTGTTCCGGAGAACAAATCTTCAAAAAAGAAGAGTTAACCAATAACCTTTAGAACAAGCGGAAATGCATGCTCGCTTCCTTTATCATTGTCATCCTGAAAGGATCTTGTGGGCCATTAGTAAAAGCTTAACCTACCTTCCACCAAGATTCTTTACAGAATGACAGATATCTATTTTAGAACGAAAAAGCTCCGCTTAAATCGGGGCTTTTTCGTTGAAGCACTTTTATGTAACTGCTGTTGTTAGCTTTAAGAGGTGCCGGTAAGCATTTTGAGTTTATAAGAATGAGCAAAATTGCCTAACTTTACCGGCTTAGTGCTAAAACTATAAAGTGTGACTGCTCGGGGCTAAGTATAATGTAGCCTGAGTGTGGCATTTGCAAAATAACGGTATCAAGATAAACCTGAAAACGGTGAAGTATAACGAGTATAAAAATCTGAATTACGCCAAGCTTGGCGAAGACGTACTGGCTTTCTGGAAAGAGCACAACATCTTCCAGAAGTCGGTTGCTACCAGAGAAGGTAACGACAACTTCGTGTTTTATGAAGGACCGCCATCTGCTAACGGTACGCCGGGTATTCACCACGTAATGGCCCGTGCTGTTAAAGATATTTTCTGCCGCTACAAAACCCTGAAAGGCTTCCAGGTAAACCGCAAAGGCGGCTGGGATACACACGGCCTGCCAGTGGAACTGCAGGTTGAAAAAGAATTGGGCATTACCAAAGAAGATATCGGTAAGAAGATAACGGTAGAGGAGTATAACCAGCGCTGCCGCGAAACGGTAATGCGTTTCAAGGACCAGTGGGACGACCTGACCGAGAAAATGGGTTACTGGGTAGACCTGGACAACCCGTACATCACTTTTGATAACGAGTACATCGAGTCTTGCTGGGCACTGCTGAAGCGCCTGTACGATAAAGGCTACCTGTACAAAGGCTACACCATACAGCCATATTCGCCGGGTGCTGGTACAGGTCTTAGCTCTCATGAGCTGAACCAGCCGGGCTGCTACCAGATGGTAAAAGATACTACCATTGTAGCGCAGTTCGAAGTTCGCAAGATCACCCGCAACATGTTCCTTTTCGAAAATGAAGAGGAGCCGGTATACTTCCTTGCCTGGACGACCACACCTTGGACGCTTCCGGCTAACACGGCATTGGCAGTTGGGAAAGGTATAAAGTACGTGAAGGTGAAAACCTACAACCCATATACTTACGCGCCAATCTCGGTTATACTTGCCAAAGACCTGGTAAGCCGCTACTTCAACGACAAAGCCAAAGACCTTGCCCTGGCAGACTATAAGCCGGGTGATAAACTGGTGCCGTTTAAAGTGGTGGAAGAGTTTGTTGGCGCTGACCTGGCAGGAGTAGAGTATCACCAACTGATGCCTTACGTGCAGCCAGATAAACCAGCCTTCAGAGTTGTAGTTGGTGATTTTGTGACTACCGAGGATGGTACAGGTATCGTGCATATTTCGCCAACGTTCGGTGCCGACGACTTTAGAGTTGCCGCTCAGAACGACATTCCTGCGCTGCTGGTAACCGACGAGAATGGCAAACCTACGCCGCTGGTGGATAAGCAGGGCCGCTTTGTGAAAGAAGTAACTGACTTTGCCGGCATGTACGTGAAGAACTACGATGGTCAGGATGAGTCTGCTGCAGACTATAAGCCAACCGACGTACTGATCGCTATCAAACTGAAAGAAGAAGGCAAAGCCTTTAAAGTAGAGAAATACGAGCACACCTACCCGCACTGCTGGAGAACTGATAAGCCTGTACTTTACTACCCACTGGATAGCTGGTTCATCAGGACAACAGCCGTGAAGGACAGAATGATCGAGCTGAACAAGACGATTAACTGGAAACCGGAATCTACGGGTACAGGTCGTTTTGGTAACTGGCTGGAGAACCTGGTAGACTGGAACCTGTCGCGCTCGCGTTACTGGGGTACACCACTACCGATCTGGAGAACGGAAGACGGAGAAGAAGAGATCTGCATTGGCTCAATTGCTGAGCTGAGCGAGCTGATAGATGTAGCTGTGGATAAAGGCTTCATGGATGCGGCCGTTGAGATAAACGACCTGCACCGCCCTTACGTGGATAACATCGTGTTGGTAAGCCCGTCTGGTAAGCCAATGTACAGAGAGCCAGACCTTATCGACGTTTGGTTCGACTCTGGCGCGATGCCTTATGCACAGTGGCACTACCCGCTGGAGAACAAAGATGTCTTTGAGCAGAACTTCCCGGCAGACTACATTGCTGAAGGTGTTGACCAGACCCGTGGTTGGTTCTTTACGCTGCATGCACTGGCTGTAATGCTGGAAGACAGTGTAGCCTATAAGAACGTAATCGCAAATGGTCTTGTACTGGATAAGAACGGAAACAAGATGAGTAAGCGCCTAGGCAACGCCATCGATCCGTTTGATATGATCGGTACCTATGGCCCGGATGCCGTGCGTTGGTACATGATCGCGAATGCGCCACCTTGGGACAACCTGAAATTTAATGCAGATGGTGTAGTGGAAACACAGCGCCGTTTCTTCGGAACGTTGCAGAACACTTACTCATTCTTCGCGCTGTATGCTAACCTGGATAACTTCACGTATGCCGAAGCCGATGTGCCGTTGGAGCGCAGAACTGAAAGTGATCGCTGGATCATCTCGAAACTAAACACGCTGGTACAGGACGTAGACGCTTACTTCAACGACTACGACCCAACCAAAGCTGCCCGTGCTATCCAGGATTTTGTGACGGATGATTTGAGTAACTGGTATGTGCGCCTGAACCGCAAACGTTTCTGGAAAGGAGAGTACAACGAAGATAAGATTGCTGCTTACCAGACACTTTATACTTGCCTGGAAACTATAGCCAAGCTTGCTTCGCCGATCGCACCGTTCTACACAGAGCAACTATACCGCGACCTGAACCATGTTAGTCGTAAACACAAAGAAGAATCGGTGCACCTGGCTTACTACCCAGAGGTAAGTACAGCAGCTATAGATAAAGATTTGGAAGAGCGCATGGCACTGGCACAAACGGTATCGTCGCTGGTACACTCGCTGCGCAAGAAGCACATGATCAAAGTGCGTCAGCCGTTGCAGCGTATACTTATACCTGTACTTAGCGAGCACACTCGCCACCAGATTCAGGCCGTAGAAGACCTGATCATGAGCGAAGTGAACGTGAAGCACATTGAATATATCGATGATACTTCCGGCATTTTGGTGAAGAAGATCAAGCCTAATTTTAAAAAGCTGGGCCAGGTGTTCGGTCCGAAGATGAAACTGGTAGCCGCTGCTGTACAGCAGATGAACCAGGATGACATCGCCAGACTGGAGCGTGAAGGTGGTTTTGAAGTACTGATCGGTGATGATGAAACTGCCGTGCTGACGCCGGACGATGTGGAGATCTCTTCGGAAGACATCCCAGGATGGTTGGTAGCCAGCGAAGGCAAACTGACTGTGGCTTTGGATATAACAATAACTGAAGAGCTGAAGCAGGAAGGCATTGCCCGCGACCTGGTAAACCGAATCCAGAACCTGCGCAAGGATACCAACCTGGAAGTACAGGACAAAATCCATATCCTGATGCAGCCATCGGCTCCGGAAGTAAACGCTGCCGTTGAGAACTTCAGAAACTATATCTGTGCTGAAACGCAGGCACTGAGCCTTGAGATTGTAGATGGTCTGGCAGATGGAACGCTGCTGGAAATGGACGAGTACCAGATCTACATGCAGATTCGTACGGAAGCTGTAGCAGTTTAAACTATAAACGCACCCGTTTGTCTAAAACAGACTGGTGCGTTTATTTTTATTAAGTATACTTGCAGCTCAAAGATTGTTATAGTTTAAATAAAGTATAGAGGATGTCTAACATCTAGTGTCTAACTACTAACATCTCAAAAAGCTGCTTACCTTACACACATGAAATACTGGAAATTTTACCTGCTCAGCCTAGTAGTGATCCTGATAGACCAGGCCGTAAAGCTGATCGTGCATTACAACATGGAAATGGGCCTGCCAGGCGAGATCCACGTTATCGGCGACTTCTTTAAACTGCACTACACCCTTAATCCGGGTATGGCTTTTGGCGTGGAGCTAGGCTCAGAATATGGTAAACTTATACTTACATTGTTCCGTCTGATAGCCATGTTTGGTATCGGGTATTACTTATACTACCTGGTAAACCACCGAGCGCCTAAAGGTTTGGTTTGGTGCATCGCACTTATATTGGGTGGTGCCATCGGCAACCTGATCGATAGTACGTTCTATGGTGTTTGGTTTGATAATGCGCCTTATGGTTCTTCTACACCGTGGTTTCATGGGCAGGTAATTGATATGTTCTATCTGGATATCTGGGAAGGTATTATACCGCATTGGGTTCCTTTGATGGGCGGTAAACCAATGTCGCTATGGCCGATCTTCAACGTAGCTGATTCCGCTATCTTTATCGGTGTACTGCTGATCTTGTTTAACCAGAAGCGTTTCTTCGGCGAGCATCATGAGCAGGAGCAAAAAACTGTTCAGCAGCAGGGCTTCTAAGCTGAAGTATAAAGTATAAAAAAAGCGGCTGTTCCATGTGGAGCAGCCGCTTTTTGTTTATTTTTTTGATTTTAATATATCCAATGCTGCTGAAATCGTTACCCCTATTGAATTGGCAGAATAAATTATACCTGCTTGGTCAGTGTATTTCATAGCGGTGTAAGAAATACCAATGGCATCATAAGCTATCTCGAAAATCGGCCCACTAGCGCCTTTAAATCTGATATCTTCGCCAAAGCCATCAGCATTGAAACGAATAAGCTGGTGAGTAACCAGTCCTGCACCTAATCGTATTTTTTTAGTTGCCATCCAATTTGCTGTAAAGTGTATTGGTACACGGGTTAAGCGAATGTGCGCATTTTCAGTTTCTCGAACGTACCCATACTTGTACCCTACTGTAGTGCGTAAAAGTAATTTTTCAACTTTAGGAAACTGGTATTGCACTCCCAGAGCACCAGATAGGCCTTGACCGGCTTCTATAGATTGATTTTCGCCGTTGGTGAAGTAGACTTTGGCCACTTCATCACCACCAAATTCATAAGCAGCACTAATTAAAACACGAAATGGGGATGGTTTTTTTTCAACTTCCTGTGCAATTTCAACTTCTTGGGCAAAAGAACAGTTAAGGGCAGTTAAGATTAGAAATGATAGTAGTAAAAGTTTTCTCATAAAGATTAGTAAGAGTGAGTTATACTATACTAAGTTATGGAATATTACATTTGCCTAATATATACTGAAAACTATATTTTCACTGAAAGCTATCTATTTTTTGAAGCAAACAATTTAATCCTTCCCACCAGAACTATAAACCCGATAAGCAAGGCCTATCATAAACTTATCTTAATATCCATCACAACAATTGCCAAAAACTCTTATTTTTACCAAAAGCTTAAATTATAATTACCCTTGGCAACTCCTATTCTAAAAGTCACCGACCTGGAAACAGTTTTCTCCACGCATCGCGGCACTACCAAGGCTGTGGATAAGGTATCGTTTGAGGTATACCCCGGCGAGACAGTGGCCATAGTTGGGGAGTCGGGTTCGGGGAAGTCTGTAACGTCGCTATCGGTGATGCGGCTGATAAACACACCGCCGGGCAAGATAGCAGGTGGCACAGCTATTTTCCAGTCAGAGAAGTTTGGCGAAGTAGACCTGTTTCAGCTACCAGAAAAGCAGATGCAGCAGATCCGTGGGAATGATATAAGTATGATTTTTCAGGAGCCGATGTCGTCGCTGAACCCGGTTTATACTTGTGGAAAACAGGTAGCCGAGGTACTGCTGCTTCATACTGATCTTTCAGAAAAAGAGGCCAGAGAACGCACCATACAGCTTTTTGAGAAGGCAAAACTGCCACGCCCGGAAAAAATTTACGATGCTTATCCACATGAAATATCAGGAGGGCAGAAGCAGCGTGTAATGATAGCCATGGCGATGGCCTGCGAGCCAAGTATACTTATCGCCGATGAGCCAACCACTGCGCTGGACGTTACCGTGCAGGCACGCATGCTGCAGTTGATCGATGAACTGCGGGTAAAGGAAAATACAGCTGTTCTGTTCATCACCCACGACTTGGGTGTAGTTGCTGAAATTGCCGACCGCATTTTGGTGATGTATAAAGGTAAGTTGGTAGAGCAGGGTAAAGTGATGGATATCTTCACTAATCCGCAGCACCCTTATACTAAAGGTTTGCTGGCCTGCCGCCCAAAACTCTCTGCCAAGCCGCAGTCTATACTTCCTACCGTATCAGATTTCATGCTGGAAGATGAGAACGGCAACATCATCGAAAGAAAGCAGCAAGTATACGAGCCGTCGTTAGCCGATGTAGTAAACAGCTATGTAGGCACTGTAACCGATATAAAGCACCAGCAGGAAAACCGCCAAAAGCCACCCTTGCTTAAAGTGGAAAACCTGAAAGTATACTTCCCGATAAAGAAAGGTTTCTTTGGCCGCACCACCGATTATGTAAAGGCTGTAGATGGTGTCAGTTTTGAGGTAAAGCCGGGAGAAACTATAGGTTTGGTAGGCGAATCAGGTTGTGGAAAAACTACATTGGGTAGAACACTACTTAGGCTTGTAGAGCCAACCGAAGGCAGCATTATCTTTAATGGCCGCGATATTTCTAAACTTAGTTCAGAAGAGCTTCGCAAGAGCCGCCGCGATTTCCAGATGATCTTCCAGGATCCATATGCATCGCTGAACCCGATGCACACCGTAGGCGAGGCCATCATGGAACCCATGCGTGTGCATAAACTTTACGCCAACGACAAAGAACGCAAAGCCAAAACAATGGAACTGCTTGAAAAGGTGGGACTTCTGCCTGATCACTTCCAGCGTTATCCACACGAATTTTCTGGTGGGCAGAGGCAGCGTATAAGTATAGCAAGAGCGTTAGCCTTACAGCCAAAGTGTATTATTTGTGACGAATCAGTATCGGCGCTGGATGTATCGGTGCAGGCGCAGGTACTTAATTTGCTCAATAAGCTGAAGCAGGAGTTCCAGATGACCTATATCTTCATCACTCATGATCTTTCTGTAGCCAAATATATGTCGGACCGGATCCTGGTGATGAGCAAAGGCCAGATGGTGGAAAGCGGAACACCTGAGCAACTATACTTACATCCGCAGGAAGAATATACCCGCACTCTTATCAGCGCTATCCCGAAAGGCGAAGTAGATGACATCATTGCAGCGCAAAGGAAGCGGGACGCAATAAAGGCTGGAGTGGTAGTGGAATAGTTAGAGTTATTCCAACCACTCTCGTTTCACCTCACCCTAACCCTCTCCTCAGAGGAGAGGGGACTTGACTACTGTTCTGCTTCAAGTATAAGTTTCATAGCTTCTGTTGGAATATCTCCAGCCACTCCTTATCTAACGAAGTTTAAAGATTCTTTGTAAACGGTGAGCCTCCATTTCAACTTCTACACTTTGATTAAGCATTCGCCTCGCCGGCTGGGCCTCACTTTTCTCCTTGATGAGAAAAGTAAGCAAAAGAATCAAGACGCTTCGAAACTCGCTGAACGCTCAAACATCGAATCGTCAGTGAGTGCACCGGGTTGAGGTTGTTGCTTTGTAGCTACCGTTTTCACCTCACCCTAGCCCTCTCCTCAAGGAGAGGGACTTGGCTTTGGCTATACTTGCAAAGTATGATTTCATAGTTGCTGCTTTTACACCATCCCCAGCCCCTCCTTGTTAAGGCGAGGAGTTTTATAGTTATGTTCTCTCTTTGTCATCCCGAGCGTTAGCCGAGGGATCTTATACAGCCAAAGTATAAGTTTTATAGCTGCAGGTATAGCACGGACAGGTCGCGACTTGTCCCTACAGATTGGTTTGCTGTAGTAAAGGCTTTAGCTATCGAAGTTGATCCCAGTCCTTGGGTGGGGTAGGGGACCCCTTTAAAGAGCGCCTTCTAGGTTTCCGGTGCCACGGGAGTGGCAGCCGTTAGGCAGGAAAGATAGACAGCGCGATGCCCTTTATTGAGGGCCCCTACCCCCAGGACGAGCCCTCGCGGGCTTGGAGCGAGCCAAAACCAGCTATGAAACTACAAGCAGGTAAGACTGAGGAAGAACAGCAGCTACGATAGCAACAGTCTTGCTAACCACAAGTATAAACTCCAGCTATAAATATAAATTCTCATTAAGCCCGAACTAACAGCTAATGCTGAAGAACCCATTTTAATCTCCGAAAATTAAATCAAGATTAACAAAACAATAACACCTTTATCCTTCACTCATAGCTCTTATATAGAGTTTTCTCTATAAATTGAACTCAAATTGCATTCTGCTTTAGCCATGCCTATCCCAAAAGGCGTATAGTACCTAAATTATTCTAGCTAAAGTTAATTAATGGCAGCGGCCGCAATGGGCAGTCAGGCCAAAGAGATACCTACATACATGAGAAGTAAATTCAATAAAAGAAGCGACAGAGCCGGAGAAGGCGCCAGCGGAAAAAAATCCGGTAGAAGCACATCATCAAGAGACGATAGAGACAGATCATCTTCAAGAGGAAGAGGTTTTGAAGGCGAAGGTTCTTCCAGAAGAGGGTCATCCAAAAGGGGGGGATCATCGCGCGGAGGTTTTTCTGGCAGAGGAGAAGGCACCGGCAAAAGCGGCATGAAAGGCATGCGAGCCAGAGTATATGAGTCTTTCTCACAAACACCTGATGTGGCCCTGAGCTTGCGTCAGGTATACCGCCGTATGGGTGCTAACAACAAAGGCATGCGCGAAGAAATTGCCGAATGCCTGAAAGCACTGAAAAGAGATGGTAAACTTATCGCCGTGGATGATGATAAGTTTATGCTGAACCTGCGCGTAGACATCATTACTGGTAAAGTAGACCTAGCCAACAGCAAGTATGCTTATATAGTATCCGAAGAAACAGAAGACGATGTGCGTGTTTTCAGAGAGCACCTGAAGTATGCCATGCACGGCGATATTGTGAAAGTAGAAGTGTTGCCTACCGTGCGCGGTGGCCGCCAGGAAGGTATAGTTATAGAAGTAATAGAACGACAGCGCGAAGAACTGGTAGGTATAATGCAGCTCACCAAAAACTTTGGCTTTGTTATACCCGATTTTAAAAGACTATACTTTGATGTATTTGTTGGCGAGAGTAATCTGAATAATGCCCAGAATGGCGACAAAGTACTGGTAAAAATCATTGATTGGCCAGATAGCCCGGATAAGAACCCGACCGGAGAAGTTATTCGTGTGTTTGGCCCTGCCGGTGAGCACGAAGCCGAAATACATTCCATTATGGCAGAATTCGGGTTGCCATTCGAATTTCCGGAAGCCGTAGAAGCAGAGTCTGAAGAGATATCAGATAAAATAACAGCTGCAGAAATAGCCAAGCGCCGCGACTTCAGAGATGTAACTACCTTTACCATTGACCCAGCCGATGCGAAAGACTTTGATGATGCCCTTTCTATACAGAAACTGGAGAATGGTAATTGGGAGATAGGCGTGCATATTGCCGATGTTACGCATTATGTGCAGCCAAAGACTCTGCTCGAAAAAGAAGCTTACCACCGTGCCACATCAGTATACTTAGTAGACCGTACCATCCCGATGTTGCCCGAGCGCCTGTCGAATGGCCTTTGCTCGCTGCGCCCTAACGAGGAAAAACTTACTTTTTCTGTAGTTTTTGAGCTCGATGATAGCGGAAAACTATACGATACCTGGTACGGCCGCACCATCATCTATTCTGACCGACGCTTTGCTTATGAAGAGGCTCAGGAACGCATAGAGACAGGCGAGGGCGACTTTGCCGAAGAAATAAACGTGCTGAACAACATTGCCAAGAAGCTAAAGGACAAACGCTTTAAGAATGGCGCCATCAGCTTCGAGACAACCGAGGTTAAGTTTAAGCTGGATGAGAACGGTAAACCGCTTTACATCTATGTAAAAGAGCGAAAAGATGCCCATAAGCTTATTGAAGAATTCATGCTGCTGGCTAACCGAAAGGTAGCAGAGTATGTGTACAACCTGGGCAAAGGCAAACGCCGCCCAACTATGGTTTACCGTACGCACGGCTCACCAGACCCTGATAAGCTAAGTACCTTCTCTGTTTTTGCCCGCAAGTTTGGTTATAAAGTAGACCCTGATGGAGACATCTCTACTGAGCTTAACACGCTGGCAGAAGAAACAGAAGGCAAGCCGGAGCAAAGCGTATTGCAGAACCTGGCCATCCGAACTATGGCTAAGGCAAAGTATAGTACCGAGCCGGAAGGTCACTTTGGTTTGGCATTCGATCATTACTCGCACTTTACTTCGCCAATACGCCGCTACCCGGATATGATGGCGCACCGCCTGTTGCAGCATTACCTCGATGGCGGAGCCTCAGCAGAGAAAGAAGAATTTGAAGAGCGCTGCCGCCACTCTTCTGATATGGAAAAACGCGCCGCCGATGCTGAGCGTGCCTCTATCAAGTATAAGCAGGTAGAGTTTATGAAAGATACTATCGGCAACGAGTACAAAGGTATAGTGTCTGGTGTTACAGAATGGGGTATATTTGTGGAGATCGAGGAGAACAAGTGCGAGGGCATGGTGCGCCTGTCTGACCTGAACGACGATTACTATGACCTGGATGCAAATAACTACCGCGTTATAGGCCGCCAGAACAAGCGTATAATTTCGTTTGGTGATGAAGTGCTGGTGCGCGTAAAAAGTGCCAATCTTGCAGAACGTACCATCGATCTGGAATTAGTAGAAACCCTGAAACAACACTAAACACCCTGTGGATATCTCACGCCTTTCAGACAAGATAAACCATACGCTTACAACCTTAAATTACGGCGAAAACCCTTCGGAGCTATACGAACCTATCCGGTATATTATGGCTTTGGGCGGAAAAAGAATAAGGCCGCTTTTGGTGCTTTTGGCTGCAGAAATGTACGATGAGGGTGTGGAAAATGCACTTTTGCCCGCTGCGGCAGTTGAGGTTTTCCACAACTTCACGCTCATGCACGACGACATTATGGACCGCGCTCCGCTGCGCAGAGGGAAACCTACAGTGCACGAAAAATGGAACGCTAACACGGCCATACTTTCAGGCGATGTAATGCTGGTGCGCGCCTACCAGTTATTGTTGCAGGTTGAGCAGGATAAGCTGGCAAAAGTGCTGGAGCTGTTTAGCAAAACAGCAGCCGAAGTATGCGAAGGCCAGCAGCTGGACATGAATTTTGAGCAGCGCGAGCAGGTAAGTATACAGGAGTATATCCAGATGATCACGCTGAAGACAGCTGTACTTCTTGGTTTTAGTTTGGAGCTTGGGGCTATACTTCAGGGTGCACCGGATTCGGATGCTGAACACCTGAAACAGTTTGGCGACAATGTGGGCATTGCTTTTCAGCTGCGCGACGACCTGCTGGATGTATATGGCGATAAAGACAAATTCGGCAAACAGGTTGGCGGCGATATCCTTTCCGATAAAAAGACATTCCTGATGCTGACGGCGCTGGAGCAGGCAAGTTCGGAGCAGTTGCAAACTATAGTTAGCTGGCGCAACAGAACAGGAGCCGATACTGCCGAAGAAAAAGTAAAAGCCATCACCAAAGTATACGACGAGCTCAACATCCGTCAGCAGACAGAACAGCAAATAGATTTATACTTTAAAAACGCACTGCAGCATTTAGATGCCGTGCAGGTGGCAGAAGAGCGTAAAGCAACAATTCGCGGCCTGGCCCTGCAACTAATGGAGCGTGATAGTTGAGATGTGTAAATCTGGAGATGATAAGATTTGAAAATGAATCTGCCTTGCTCTAACCTTACCATCATTCATAATTTGTAATTCTTAATTCGTAATTCCTCAAAATGAGCATCACCCTTATCCTGATTATACTTACTGTCGGAATCTCCTGGTACGCCTGGAAAAACCATGATATTATGTACCGCTGGATTTTTCAGCCGTATGCTGTGCAGCGAGATAACTCCTGGTACCGTTTTCTGACATCAGGGTTCCTGCATGCTGATTTTTCGCACCTGTTCTTTAACATGTTCACGCTTTTCTTTTTCGGAAGAGCCGTGGAAATGACTTTTATAGGCTTGTTCGGGCAAACTACAGGTATACTTTTATACTTGCTCATTTACCTTGGCGGCATTATTATTTCAGATGTACCCACTTTCCTGAAGCACCGCAACGATCCGGCTTACCGTGCACTGGGCGCATCGGGCGGGGTGGCTTCTGTAGTGTTCTCAAGCATTCTGTTCTACCCGACACAGGACATTTGCCTGTATGCTATACTTTGTTTGCCAGGGTTTATACTCGGTGTTTTATACCTCATCTACTCATACTATTCTGGCAAGCGCATGGGTGATAACATTAACCACGATGCCCACTTTTATGGCGCCGTGTATGGTTTGCTGCTCACACTGATACTGTTTCCGGCCGCTGGCCCTAATTTTGTAGAGCAGATCAGTAACTGGCGCATGTTCTAACATAGTTGTATTTGTACAGGATTAGGTAATTACCTTCAGCTATAAACTCTTTAACTACGTATAAAGTGCTAGAAATCAGCATTTATGCGTATGTATTCCCTTTTCAAGAATTTAACTGTAAAATTCCTTCTGCTGGGCCTGTTTATGGTTGCGATGCAGCCATTGCTTGCTTCGGCGCCTGTTAGCCAGCAACAGCCAACTGTAACTATGCTGGAGCAGATCATGAAGGACAGGCCGGTGCTTGTGCAACTGGTTACCGCTGCAGGCTATGCCCCTTTGCTTACCGGCGATGCTCCTTATACTTTACTGGCCCCTCCTGAACAGGATATCCAGAGCCTGAAGAACGAAGAGCCGGAAAAGCTCAGAACCATAATGGCGGGATACATACTTAAAGGAAAACATACAGAAAAGAATCTGAAAGACGGCACCAAAGTAGAAACACTGGCTGGCACAACCCTATCTGTTTACCGCAAAGACGGCTATACCTTGATAAACGGCGTTCGCATTACCCAACCTGATAACGATTGCAAGAATGGCGTGGTGCATGGGTTAGCTAGTGCCCTGAATTCTTAAACAAGTATGGCGGTTGCTACTTGGCCGCAAGTGCACGGACACAGGGGCTGCCGTGGCCTGATGCCCGAAAATACTATTGAAGCCTGCCTAAAAGCCATAGATCTCGGAGTTGATGCACTGGAACTGGATGTAGTAATTACCGGCGATATGCAGGTGCTGGTATCGCACGAGGCCTATTTTTCATCGGAATTTTGCCTGCTGCCCGACGATAGTATTATCATACCTTCTCAGGAACAAAACCATAACATTTTTCGGCTCCCTTATTCGCAGATCAGGCAATTTGATTGCGGTATTAAGCCGCACCCGCGCTTTCCGGCCCAAAAGAAAATGCCTGCCCATAAGCCACTGCTGCGCGACCTTATACTTGCAGTAGAAGACTACACTCATACTCATAAACTTCCGCCTGTTGGCTATAACATCGAGATAAAGAGTTTTCCTGCCGGCGATAACACTTTCCATCCCGATCCCGAAGTGTTTGTTGATTTGCTGATGCAGGTGTTACTGGATTATAACATAACCAACCGCTGGATGCTGCAAAGCTTTGATGTAAGACCTTTGCAGCTGCTGCACCACCGTTACCCCCATATTAGTTTAGGATTACTGGTAGAAGATGAACTGCCGGCAGAGCACCATTTGCAGGAGCTGGGATTTTACCCATTTGCTTACAACCCATACTATAAACTCATTACCCAGGAGCTGCTGGATTTTTCAAGATCAAAAAACATGAAAGTATGCGCCTGGACAGTTAACACACCCGAGATTATTCAGGATTTGTTGGACATGGGTGTTGATGCCATTATTACTGATTACCCTGATCTTGCCGTAGGTGTGTGCCAAAACTATAAGAAAGGAGCTACAAATCCTTAGCTAAGTGTAAAGCAGCAACAGCAAAGCTGCGTATACAAGGCAACATGTTAGGCACAGACCAAAATATAGCTCCAGACAATGCGCGCATCGAGATTGCTAAAAACGCATGCTATGAAATCTATTTCAATATAGATAAGAACAGGGGGTACATTACTTTAAAGGGGTTTTGGAAATCTAGGGACGTAGTGCCATGTTACCTCGATGACCTAAGGAAGATCCTGGTGTTTGCTAAACCTGACTTTACTATACTTACAGATTTGCAGCAATTAATTACGCACCCGCAGGAGCTGAACAGCCTGCACATGGAAGCGCAACTCCTAATGGTAAAAGAAGGCGTGCTGCACGTGGCGCACGTAATGCCTTCAGATAAAATTGCCAACCTGCAGGTAAATTCCATCTCTGATCAGTCGGGATTGCCAACTACCAAATTTCATACTACTGAAGAAGCTGAAGTCTGGCTCGATAACTATCCTGCTTCCGCTAACTAAGCTGTCATTTATACTTCAGGCGGAGTACACACATGTTCCACGTGTGACGAAACTTCGGTTTGCAGTTCCTCAAGTATAGCTCAGTAATTTATAAGTACCCCTTTGCCTGCAGCGTGAATAGCTCTGCATACTTGCCGTTTTGCGCCAGCAGTTCTTCGTGCGAGCCCAGTTCTTTCAGTTGCCCCTGCTCCAGAAAAAGTATACGGTCGGCCATGCGTACTGTTGAGAAGCGGTGCGAGATAAGTACAGCTGTTTTACCCTCTATCAACTCCGAAAAACGCACAAAAACCTCATGTTCGGCACGGGCATCAAGGGCAGAAGTAGGTTCATCAAGTATAAGCAGTTGGGCATCGCGCATGTAAGCACGGGCCAGCGCTACCTTCTGCCACTCACCCCCCGAAAGCTCAACGCCTTTATTAAACCTTTTTCCTAAAACCTGCTCGTAACCGCCCGGCAGTCGCTGAATAACAGGATCGGCTAAGCTTTTTCTGGCTGAGGTATGGATGCGGTCGGTGTCGTTAATGTTGCTGATCTGGCCAATAGCAATGTTGTCAGAAGCCGTCATCTGGAAGCGCACGTAATCCTGGAAAATAATGCCCACCTGGTGGCGCAAATCGTTTAGGTCATAATCCCGCAGATCAACGCCATCCAATAAAATTCTGCCTTCAGTAGGCTCGTAAAGCCTTGCCAGTAGCTTAACCAGTGTAGTTTTTCCAGCACCGTTTTCACCAACCAATGCCAGTTTCTCGCCTGCTTGCAGATGAAAAGAAAGATACCGCACTGCCCAACGCTCGCTGTTGTGGTACTTAAAGCCTACATTTTCAAACGTAAAGCCATACTTGATTGGCCTTGGCACGGGCAGCGGATTAACAGGCGGCGTTATCTGTGGTTTCAACTCCAGGAAATCGAACAGGTCCTGCAGGTATAAAGCGCTTTCTGCTATCTGCGAGAAGCGCGTCATGATGCCCTGTAGCAGCCCGCGCATGTTGCTGAACGAACCTGCCAGAAAGGTAAGGCTACCAACAGTTATGGCGCCGGCCACCGTCTGGAAAAGTATAAATATGTAGGCTCCATAATAAGCCAGCGTGCCTATTGCCGAAAGTATACTTCCCCAGACAGCTCGGTTAATAATCAGGCTCTTGTTCAGGTCATAATATCTATCTGATAACTGCTTAAACCGGTTTGCCAGAAAGCCAGACAGGTTAAAGGTTTTGATCTCTTTAGCAGTTTCGTCGCTGGCGCCAATGTAGCGCAGGTAATCAAGTTCGCGTCGTTCGGGTGTCCAGGAGCGGGAAAGGGAGTAGGTGCGTTCGTTAAAATGTGTTTCGCCCAGGAAAGAAGGTATAACCGCCACCAGAAGTATAAGTATAAGCCATGGGTTAAATGCGATCAGGCCAACTGCCAGAAATCCGATCGTAACTATATCCTGCATCTGCGACAGTACCTGCGACATCAGTACCACCCGCGTTACAGTCTGTCGGCGCGCCCGCTCCAGCTTATCGTAAAAAGTGGCATCTTCGAACTGGGCCAGGTCTAGAGTAGCTGCATGCTCTATTAGGGTTACAGAGGTTTTGTTGGAGAACAGGTCGCCCAGCAGGCTGTCCAGTAAGGTAATGCCACGGTTTATAAGATCAGAAACAAGTGCTAGCCCAAGTTCAGTAGCTACCAGAATCCAGAGATAAGAAAGGTCGCGCTCTCCGGAAACATCTATCAACCTGATCACTTCATCAATGATAAGTTTACCTACATACAGCATGGCCAGCGGCAACGAAGACTTAACCAGGCGCAGCAGTATGTTGCCAATGGTCATGCGCTTGCTGGTGTTCCAGATCAGGCGGAAAAACTTAGGCAGGTTCTTAAGTGCGCCCATCTGCTCCCGAAGGCTCTTTTTCTCGTCGGCTGCCTTGGGTGCGGCAGCAGGTCTGTCTCTAAAAATCTTCATTTATACTTAGTACCAACTATAGCCAATTATGTTTAAACAAAAGTCCGATAACAAGTATAAACTATAATATTAAAATATATCGTTTATATTATTTATTTCAGCAGCTTCTGTATTTTTAAAGTATGAAAACAATCTATACTTTCTTATCTGCCACGCTTATACTTGTTGTGGCACATTATGCTTCGGCTCAGACTAAAACAGTTGATTACTATAACGAGAGAGGCATTAAGCTATCATCTGCTGAGGGGGCATATTCTTTTGTATATACTGAAGCAAATAGCTCCGGCGGAGGAACCCGGACACGTTTTCTGATAGCAGATAGTACAAAGGTGTCTCTTTTTACTTACAGCAGTTTTAAAGGAGACAGTACCGAAGCAATTTTAGATGGCACCTATAGCCTGTGGCACAGCAACGGTAAACTATCTGAAAAGGGAAACCATAAGAACAATAAATTTGATGGTAAAGTAAGTACGTGGTTTGAGAACGGGCAACTCTCTTATGAGAAATTTTATGTTAACGGTAAGTTACAGGATACGCTTAAAGGATATTATGAAGATGGCACAGTCAGGAGGGTAGAAGTATATAAGGAGGGTGAAATGGTGGAAGGTAAAGTGTTCTCAAAAGAAGGAGCAAATCTACCTTACTTTCCAGCAATGGTTATGCCTGAATTTCCTAGAGGTGAGCAGGCAATGATGGCATATATTTCTCAAAACATAAAGTATCCGAAGAAAGCAATAAGAAATGATATAAGCGGTTTAGTGGTGGTCTCTTTTATAGTTGAGAAAGATGGCTACATAAAAACACCTGAAGTTATAAGGAGTGTAAGTAATGATTTGGATGCGGAGGCAATTCGTGTTATACAAACTATGCCTCGTTGGAAACCTGGGTTAAATGAAAATAATCCCGTTCCTGTTCGTTTTAACTTGCCTGTACGTTTTGCTTTTGGGGATGAACGATAACTAAATATACTATGAAAAGACTATTACTAACCCTTATACTTGGCGCTGCTGTAACTATAGCTGCACAAGCCCAGGCTAAACTTACACCTGCCGAAACTGCAACCATAGAAGCGCTGACTGAAACCGGTTTAAAAATCATTTCCGGACCAAAAGGGCAGCAGCGCGATATGGAGAAATTTAAAGCATTGTTTCTGCCGAATGCCCAAATGGGCGGTGTTTTTTATAAAGGCGACAGCAGTTTTGTTAGAATAACAACTGTAGAAAAATTTGCTGAAAAGAACGGGCCTGCTTACGCCGATATGGGCTTTTATGAGAACCAACTGGGCTTGCGCGTGGAACGGTTCGGAAACCTGGCAACTGCCTTCCAAACCTATGAAACACGTTTTGGCAAAGATGGTAAAGTAGAGGCACGTGGCGTAAACACATATCAGTTGGTATTCGACAAAGGTCGCTGGTGGATTGCCAGTTTACTCTTTACACCCGAAACGCCTAAGCATCAGCTGCCAAAACAGTATCTGAAATAGTATAAAACGAGAAAAGCCCCACCAAAATGGTCGGGGCCTTTTCCTCACCTTAAACAAACTAAACTAATCTAAACTTTAACTAACCTTATCTTTGTTGTGTTAACTTCTTATCTGAAAATTTATAGTAATATTTTCCTCTGTTACTATACTTAACTACTATATTCTGAATTAGAGGTAATTTTTTTCAAAAAGGGTTTGCTTTATAAAAATTTTGTTTTCATATTAGCTTACCACATTCAGCGCCCTCTCAATTCGGGTGCAAAAGTATAAGTTTGATTTCTTATTAAAAAGAAGTTCCTCAAAAGAATTTTCAAATATTTTCTTTTTCTGTGTTTACTGCATTTAAAGCAAGTTTTTAAGTTACTTCCTCTTGAAATAACTCTTTGTTTTTTCTGTAGTTGAGGTGTTTAAAAAAGGGTTGCCAAAACTTAAACTTACCTATCGGTCAACAAATTCAGGAAATCCTAACTTGAATATTTAGCAAAATAAAAATGAAATACCTGTTGCTGGGTGTTTCCTTATTAGTATACTGGCTTTTGCACAATTTCTGGTTAAACATCGACTATAGTATTTGCAATATAGCTACAGATATGCCGTTGGTTTGATAAAGATTATTAACTTGCGGCCTGTTAATTAATGAGTTATATTTTAAAGCTTATAAATTGCATTAAATTTTTGAAGAGGTATAACAAAATATGTCAAAGCAAGTATAGCTATTACAGGATATAACTTATACGCTGATGACGAAACTATACAAACCTTTCTTTCTTACAGTAGGTGTATTAGTATTAGTAGTACTGATGTGCTGTGCACGACCTGGTGCTTTTCATCTGCATCATTTGCTATCTGTGGGTGTGTTGTACCTAGTAGGTATGGCATTAGGCCTGGCTAGCGATTTGGCTGCTCAGGGCGGTAACGATAACTAACTCAACTACTTTATTTATTTCTCCAGCGCGCTGGTTTAAGGTTCCGGTAAATTTCTGCTGTCTTTTCTTAATATTTAGCTTTTCCTGGCTTTCAATTTCTGGCTGCGTTCAGTGCCAGAGTATCTCAATTACTCTTCATGCTTATGCGGCTCATAATTTGTTCCGCATAAATTATAGTGGCCTATCATACCTGAGTTATACCTGGTTGTATACTTCTGCTGTGTCTGGCTGAAAAAATAATTTCTTATCAAAAGCAACCTTTGTGATTTATGTGCATCTATTAGGCAGATGTAAATCTAATTACCTAATCAGAAACCAAAATAAACCTATGAAGATCACTAAAATTTACGCAACCACAGTAGCTGTTTTTGTTTTCGCGCTGCTTATGCAAGTTCCTGCCTTTGCGCAGCATTTAAAAGGTAACGGCAACCTGAAATCCGAAACCAGAAAAGTATCAGGTTTTAAAGGTATTGATATTGGAGGCGGCTTCGCTGTAGAGCTGACACAGGGTAAAGACGAAAGCGTGAGAATAGAGGCCGATGAGAACCTGTTGTCGAACATAAAAACAGAAGTAAAAAATGGGATACTCCATATCTATAACGATAAAGGCATAAGCACCAGCAAAGGACTTAAAGCATACATCACCGCTAAACAATTGAACAGTATCGATATAAGCGGTGGCGTTAAGGTTACTGGTAAATCAACTTTTAAAGCAGATGCCTTCAAAATGGATCTGAGCGGAGGTTCTAAAGTAACGCTGGCAATTGATACAAAAAGCCTTGAAGCAGATATGAGCGGCGCCAGCAAAGTAGACTTAACCGGTAAAGCGGATGAACTGAACATGAATTTATCAGGAGCTTCTAATGTAAATACCCAGGAGTTGGAGTCTAAGCGTGTGACGATTGAAGCCAGCGGTGCGAGCAAAGTAAAAGTTTTTGCTCGCGAATCTTTAGACATAAATGCTTCTGGTGCATCGGCAGTATTCTATAAAGGTAGTCCTAAGATTTCTTCGGAGACTTCGGCCGCTGCCAGAATATCAAAGTTATAAAAACACAAATTTCAACCTTGGAAACAGCAGCCTCTTTGGGGCTGCTGTTTTTGTTTTCTCTTATCTTTTGGCTTTAGCAGTGCGTATAGTTTAAGCACCAAATGAACCATCAAAAAGATAAACTATGAGCGAAGCTAAGAAAACAACAAACCACAAAGAGATACAGGAGTGGGCCGAAAAATATGGAGGTGTACCAAGTATAATTAAAGGTACTGAAGACGACGGCAAAGGAGAAGGTGTTTTACGAATTCATTTTCCGAAGAAGAGTGACAGCAACGAGAACTTTGAAGAAATAGGCTGGGAAGAGTTTTTTTAAGGAATTTGATAAGAACAAACTGGCGCTGCTCCACGACCCGAGCGGTAATTTTAACAAGCTCGTGAATAGGGATTAGGTATAAAACAGAAAGGCCGGTACAATTATTTGCACCGGCCTTTCTGTTTTGTTGATATAAGTTACTTTTGTTGCCGCTCCAGCAGATAAAGGGTGTGAGTAAGCGCTTTATTGTCGCCCCAGGAGCCGTGACTAGGTATAACTATTTTAGCCTTCGGAAACCGCTGCTGTACATTTTGTATGGCAGTAGCCCAGTTTGCCATATTGGCGTCTGCGGTGTTACCCAGATCTTTGGCCTTTGCATCTTTCACGAGGCACCCACCAAACAGGATCTTTTGTTTAGGCAGGTATACCACCAGGTTATCAGAAGTATGGCCGCCGCCAGGATAGTATACCTGAAGCTGTTGTCCGGCAACCATAAAAGTGGTATCGGTGGCAAAAGTAGCATCCGGAGTGCCTTTATTATTTTCTGCGGCAAGTATGGCTGTAAGCTTTGAAGCGATTACCGGAACACCCTGCTGCTGTAGCGCTTCAATACCGCCCATTTTATCATCATGCCAGTGCGTAGGAACGCATAGTTTTACCGGCTGTTTCAGGTTGGTTTTTACCCATGCCAGCAGCTGCTTCGTTGGTTCGTTGCCCCAGCCGGTATCAATCAGCACTACACCTTCTTTAGTAGAAACCAGCATACCATGCGATGGTACATTTACATTTCCTAAAAGCTTATAGGAAGTATGAATATATACATTGGGAGCTATTTTGGTAACTTCAAAAGCTTGTTGCTCCTGCGCTGCCACATTTAATGCAGAGAACAGGAGTATCAGGAGAAGAGCTATAGGCTGTAGTTTTCTCATTTAATTTAACGTGCAGGCGTTGGTATTACAGGCAGGCTGGTATGGCCTTCAGCATCTACAGATTGCACAGAGAAGAAATAATTGTCTTTAGAGTAGTTGATCACAGCTTTGGTATCTGTAACATAAAACTTCTTATCCCAGGTCGGGCTGCTGGTTTCGCGCATCAGGATAACATAGCCGGCTGGTTTCTTGCCATTGCCCGGTGCCTGCCACTGTAACTCTGTTTTGTTTGTCAGGTTTGATGTAAGCACGTTCACTTTTTCAGGAGCGGCAGGTGCTAGGCCTAAGTTAGCCATAGTTGCCAGGTTTACCGCTGTGTTCTTGCGCAGGTATTCAAAGTCCATGTACTCGATCAGGTCGCCGTACTGCTTGCCATTCTCTTTGCGCAGGTCCTGGTGCTGGTGGTCGAAGTCTTCGTTCATTTCGCTCATGCGTACAGCTGCATAACCCTGCTGGTTAAATGGTGTGTGGTCGCCGCCACGCAGGAAACGGTCCGGGCGGTACTCCAGCATCACCTCGATCTGATCTACATACTGCTCGCCAGTCATTTTCATGTAACGGGCCAGGTTACGGCTTGGGCCATCGTTTTCAGAGCCAAGTGTTCTGCGTAAGCGGGCTTGCTCTGGTGTCTCGTTAGCCGGGGTTGCCTCGCTGAATACACGCACACGGGTATTGTCGTGCAGGCCGGTTTCTGCTGAGTAGGAGTTACCTACGATGTCGTTGTTGAGTACACCAATTATGTTCCAGCCTTCTTTTTTAGCTCGCTCTGCTAAGTGCGTAGAGCCTTTAAGGCCTTGTTCCTCGCCCTGAAAAGCAACGAACACCAGCGTTGCCGGGAACTGACGGGAAGCCATTATACGCGCCATTTCCATAACTATAGCCACACCCGAAGCATCATCATTAGCTCCTGGAGCTTTGCTTTTCGCATTCATCACATCTGTAACACGGGAGTCGAGGTGGCCGCTTACAAGTATAACACGGTTATCGGTTGGGTCTGTGCCTTTAAGTATAGCCATTGGGTTTGCCATCTCCACGTCCTGCGGAATGCGACGACCATCAGCTTTTACAATATAGCGGTCCATTTCTACCGTCATGCGGCCGCCCGATGCCTGTGCATATTTTTCAAATTCTGATTTTACCCATTCGCGGGCAGCGCCTATACCTACTTTTTTGCTGGTAGTAGTGCTTAGCGAGTGGCGGGTCTCGAAAGAAACCATCTTTTGTACCAGTGCTCGTAAATTTTCCGCCGATACCTCATTCACCATCTGCTGTATTTTCTCGTCGTGCCTGGTTGGAGCCTGGGCGGAAGCTGTATTCGTAATCTGCAAACCTGCCAGCAGAAATGCCGCCAGCAGCTTCGAAAAAGTTTTTTTATACTTCATGTTTGTTTTAGGGTGAGATTATTTGTCCTGAAATATAATCAGGATTTTGAAAGTTTTAAAGGAGGGAGGTAAAAGCCTGGGTAGGTAAATTATAATTACCTCATGGAAATTAGCTGAAGGCAAGCTGGCATCTTTCTTTTTCAAGGAGATGAAGCTCTTGCTCTACAGTAAGTATACTTTTGGCGGCTGTAAACTCGGTTTGGTAGCGTTGGGAGAGTTCGCGGCGTTTGATGGCTTCTAAAAACCGACGGGCATCTTCTTTATTTTCAAGTATAAGGCCGGGCACTTGGGTGGGTTTATTGTCATCGCCTTTGGCAACCATGGTAAAGTAGGAGGTGTTGGTATGCTTTACTATACCTGTCTTCACGTTTTCAGCAATTACTTTTATACCTACCATCAGCGATGTGTTGCCTACATAGTTAACCGATGCCAGCAGCGACACAAGCTCACCAACTTCTACCGGCTGCAGAAAATGAACGCCATCTACAGTTACTGTTACACAATAGTTACCGGCATGTTTGGCAGCGCAGGCATAAGCTACCTTGTCCATGAGCGAGAGCAGAATACCACCATGAATCTTACCACCAAAGTTGGCATAGCTCGGTATCATGAGTTCTGTGAGGGTGGTACGGGAGTAGGAAACCGGTCGGAAAGCAGGTATAGACATAGCAGCAAGTATAGTTTGGGATTATACGCGCTGGTTATACTTGGGTAAGCCGGCTGGGTTATACTTTGCTGAAGTTGCTCTACAGGAATACAACATCCTTTACCACATCTCCGCCAACTTCGCGGTTAAGCAGTTCCACTACCTTGCTTTTAGACATGTTAAGTTCGTGTTTGAGGGGGGCAGAGGTAAGGCGTACAAATAACTTATGGTCTTTAAAGTATAGTTCCTGAGTTTTAAGGGCTATAGGCTTGCCCATGATCTTCTCCCAGCTTTGCACGATCTGTACCTCGCTGAGTTTGCCTTGCAGCCTGTAAGCCTGCATCAGCGCTTTTATACTTTCACCGATAGGTTGTATATCAGATTTGCGCTTGTCAATCGCTTCTTTCTTCTTGTAGTAGCGCATTTTTGTTAATTATGAATTAGTAATGATGAATTATGAATGGGTAGGCGAGATTAAGTGTTTATACTGAGCTTCATTTCCTCAAAGTTGCCCTTAATGCGTTTAATAGTTTCGTAGTTAGTAAAGTCTGAAATGTTAAGGTTATGCTCACCTTCAGTTGTTAAGACCTGAATTTTCTCTAAACCAATATTTATTTCTTTTATTGAATTAACTGATATGGATTTTTCAAGAGGATTATCTCCAAGTCGGTAAAGGATTTGAGATTGATGCCATTGGATAAATTGTCCAGTTCTTTTCTTTAGTCCCTTATAACCCTTTATCATCAGGTAAATTGGTAAAACCATAGTTAGAATGTCAAGCCAAAATCCTGTAGTACCAAAAGTATTTTGCCCAAAGTATAGTTTTAAGAGTAACAGAAAAACAAGAGCTATCCCAAAATAGAAAAACAGCTTACTCATTTTTTCGGCTCGCTTAGACTCTATTCTTTCAACTATTAGTGTTTTCATACTTGGGATAAAGAGGTTCTTTAATCAAATCTACAACTCCCCAATCACCGTCACATTTCCCTCCTTCACTTCAAATCTACGGATACTTTCTGAGAGGCCGGAGAGAATTTTGTCGGTTCGGTCGAGGTGGGTGTCAGTCAGGAAGATCTGGCCAAAAGTATGGGCGGCTACCATTTGCATAAGTTTGGTGATGCGCTTCTCGTCGAGGCGGTCAAAAATATCATCCAGAAGAAGCAAAGGCTTGTGGTGCTGGCGCTCGGCCATCACCTCGAAGTGTGCCAGTTTAAGGGCAATAACATAGCTTTTCTGTTGCCCCTGAGAGCCAAAATGCTTCACCGGGTTTCCATCCATCAGGAACACGAAATCGTCTTTATGCGGGCCAACGGTAGTGCGTTGCAGGGCAAGGTCTTTGCGCTCGGCCTGGTGCAGCAACTGGGCAAAATCGGCACCTAATAGCTGGCTTTTATAGGTAAGTGTTACTTCTTCGGAGCTGTCGGATATGTGGCGGTAATGCTTTTGAAAAACAGTTATAAACTCCTCCAGAAATTTTTCGCGTTCCTGGGTTATCTGCTCCCCGAAAGGTATAAGCTGCTCGTTTAGTATGTGCAGGTAATCGCGGTCGAAGTAATTGCGTTCGGCAAACTGTTTCAGCAGCGAGTTGCGTTGCTTTAGTATATAATTATACTGAATAAGCTGCTCCAGGTAAGTATGGTCAAGCTGCGAGATCAGGCTATCGAAATACTTGCGGCGCTCTTCGCTTCCTTCCCGGATAAGGTCAGTGTCGTAAGGTGAAATAAGCACAACCGGAAAACGCCCGATGTGGTCGCTCATTTTTTCGTAAACAGCCTTGTTATGCGTTACAGTCTTCTTTTGCCCCTGCTTTAAGCTGCACAGCACCGTGTGCTTTTCGCCTTCCACCACAAAGCTCCCTTTTACCATAAAATACTCTTCGCCCTGCTTTATATTCTGGGTATCAGAGCTGTTAAAGGCACTTTTTGTAAGCGAGAGGTAATGTATGGCATCCAGCAGGTTGGTTTTGCCGCTGCCGTTATCGCCGATAAAGCAATTAATATGCGGAGAGAAACTAAGGCTAGCTTCGTCGTAGTTCTTGAAAAACAGTAAACTGAGATTTTCGAGGAGCATTAGTTTCTACTTTGATTTCTTTTTCCTTAATTTCGCATGCTAAACCCGTTGGCGGCCATTTATGTCGCTGTTTCTGAAGTATAAATTGCTGAGGACAAACAACGGACATCAAAAACGAATAGACATTTACCCATGGCTGATACGAAAGAAAAGGCAAAAGCGAAGTCGGCGAAAGCAAAGGTACAGGCTGAACCAACATTTTCAAAAGAGACTTACATGTGGTGGTTTGAGACGATGAAGCTCATACGCCGTTTCGAAGAAAAAACAGGTCAGCTGTATGGCCAGC
Source organism: uncultured Pontibacter sp. (assembly GCA_966250805.1). Classification (GTDB taxonomy): domain Bacteria; phylum Bacteroidota; class Bacteroidia; order Cytophagales; family Hymenobacteraceae; genus Pontibacter. Next base: position 80,002 of record CBINIP010000001.1, read on the forward strand.
AAAAAATAAAAGGTTTCTGCCACCTTTACATTGGGCAGGAGGCTTGCGTAGCAGGTGCTGTTTCTGCGCTTAATAAAGATGATAAGTGGATCACAGCTTACCGTGACCATGCTCACCCGCTTGCACTGGGCACAGAGCCAGGTGCTGTAATGGCTGAGATGTATGCTAAAGTTACTGGTTGCTCTAAGGGCAAAGGTGGCTCTATGCACATGTTCGATAAGAACGTGAACTTTATGGGCGGCCACGGTATTGTGGGTGGTCAGGTGCCACTAGGTGCTGGTATAGCCTTTGCCGAGAAGTATAACAAAACCGGTAACCTGTGCATTTGCTACATGGGCGATGGTGCTGTGCGACAGGGTGCTTTCCACGAAGCGCTTAACATGGCTATGAGCTGGAAACTGCCTGTAATCTTTGTTATCGAGAACAACGGTTATGCAATGGGTACTTCGGTAACGCGTACTTCTAACGTAACTGATCTTTATAAACTGGGCCACGCCTACGAAATGCCATCTGAGCCTGTAGAGGCCATGAGCGTAGAGAACGTACACAACGCTGTAGCAAGAGCTGCTGAGCGTGCACGTGCCGGCGAAGGACCAACCCTGCTTGAGTTCAGAACTTACCGTTACAAAGGCCACTCAATGTCTGACCCTGCTAAGTACAGAACAAAAGAGGAGCTGGAAGATTACAAAGGCCGCGATTCTATAGAGGCGGTTGCTGCAACTATACTTAAGAATGGCTGGGCTACAGAAGACGAACTGACTCAGATTGATGAGAAAGTAAAACAGAGAGTAGCGGAGGCTGTTAAGTTTGCAGAAGACTCTCCTTTCCCGGATCCATCAGAACTGTACACGGATATTTACGTGGAGCCGAACTACCCTTACATAATGGACTAAATTTTATAAACTATTAAGAATTAGGAATTAAAAATCATAAATTTGTTGTTCAGCTATTGTCAGCAAGGCATAAATCATTTTTAATTTCTATTATTGAAGTATAATTCAACAAAGCTAATGGCAAAAGAAACAGTAAAGAAACACAGCGAGTTTGAAGAGCTGATTGAAAACCCGGATGTGTTGGCAGATCGCCTGGCGCAGTCGGAAGATTTCGTTGCAAGAAACAAATCGAAGCTGCTTGGTGTGTTCGCCGCAATTGCCGCAATTATAGTTGGTGCTTTCGTGTTCTATAACTACCGCAATAGCCAGAACAAAGAAGCACAGGAAGCCATGTTCCAGGCTGTTTACTACTTCGAGGCCGACTCGCTGAACAAAGCCCTTAATGGCGATGGACAGTATGATGGCTTGCTAAAAGTAGCAGACGAGTATAACGGAACAGATGCCGGCAACTTAGCACATTTCTATGCTGGTGTAGCTTTGTTGAAAGAAGGTAAATTTGCTGAAGCGCAGAGCCAACTGGAAGATTTCAAATCGGATGACTACTTGCTGCAGGCCCGTGCCTATAGCCTGATCGGTGATGCACTGCTGGAGCAGGGCAAACACAACGAAGCTGCCGAAATGTACCAGAAAGCTGCTGACCACAATGCTAACCAGTACTTCTCGCCACAGTACCTGATGAAAGCCGGTATTGCTTACGAAGCTGGCAATAATTTTAAAGCTGCTGTTGAGGCTTACGACAAAATTGTGAAAGACTACGTAGCATCTGCTGAAGTAGCTGAGGCTAAGAAGTATAAAGCACGTGCCGAGGCGCTTGCCGGAGGCAACAAATAATTAAATAACACAGGCTTGCCTGAAAGTATAAAAGCGCTTTTGTCTTGGAGATCAAGGCAAAAGCGCTTCTTCTTTATACCTGTTTCTGCAGCCTGAAAACAAGTATAAACCTGATCTTTACCGTTTAACGCTAAACTACATAACTATAAATGGCTACAGCTTTAAAAAACCTGAACGACTACCAAGGAGCTAACTTTACTGACATTTCAGATAAAACTTTCGGCATTGTAGTGGCTGATTGGCACAATGAAATAACAGACGTGCTTTGCCAGGGAGCAATTGATACACTGCTGAAGCATGGTGCTAAAAAAGAGAATATCTACCGCAATACTGTACCAGGCAGTTTCGAGTTAACACTAGGCGCTCAGTTCCTGGCCCAAAACGAGGAGATAGATGCTGTTATCTGCATAGGTGTGGTTATCAAAGGCGATACAAAGCACGATGATTATATTAACCATGCCGTAGCGCAAGGACTTACCACAGTATCGCTGAAGTATAACAAGCCGGTATCCTTTGGCCTGGTTACAACCAACGATCTGCAGCAGGCTTTGGATAGAGCAGGTGGCAAACACGGCAATAAAGGTATAGAGGCTGCCGCAGCTGCCATTCATATGCTTGGCTTCTAAGCTAACTATGGTATTTTATGCAACTATAAAAGCCTGTGCAATGCTCAGGCTTTTATAGTTATTGTCTCCGGCTTTTTGTTTGCTTCTCCTGGAGCAGGTTTTTCGCCTCAAAGCAACAAATTTTTAGGTCTGATTAATCCTTAAGGCCAGAAAGGAGTCAAAAATAGAGGAGCTGCTGAAGAAGTAGTATTTAGCAGAAATTATTTAAATAAAAGAGTATAGGTAGCAAAGTATAAATATTACTATTACTTTTGCACCAATTTTAGCTAAAATACTAATATAGAGAACAGAAGCACGACCTGTTTCTGGTATTAGCATCCAAAAAATAAACTAAAAGTTAATAGCTGCTGTTATGCCGCCAAAGGACCCGGTGGCTGTGCAAAGGCTTGATTTATCCTTGGTTAAGGTTATTAGCTGATATACAGTTCAAACAAATAAAATGAACACAAACGAAGAAAGACAGCGTTATTCTAAAGAGGAATTAGCAGAGTTTGAGAAGATCATTCTCGAGAAGTTGACTAACGCACGCAAGGAAGTGACTTTTATTAAAGAAACACTTAGCCGTCGTAACGATTCAGGTACAGAAAACACAGCATCAACTTCTAAAGTGTTGGAAGACGGTGCTGATACTGCTGAGAAGGAAAGCCTGAACCAGTTGGCATCTCGCCAGATGAAGTTTATCCAGCAGCTGGAAAACGCCCTTATCCGCATTAAAAACGGCACTTATGGCGTTTGTATAGTTACTGGCAAGCTTATACCTAAAGAAAGACTGCGTGCTGTACCGCACACGCAACACTCTATAGAGGCTAAATTACAGCGAAACGACTAGCATTATTACTCCTTGAATATACTGCAAAATCATATTCAGGCACTTGTTTTTTGTGCCCAGTCACCAATTACGATTGAAGAACTGCAGCGCTGCTTATCTGAAGCGCTTGGGATGGAAATATTGGTGAGCGATGTGCTGGAAAGTATAGAAGAAATAAACGAGCGACTGTCAGAAACTGGTTTTGCCTTCCAGATTTACGCAATTGGAGGTGGTTACCAGTTCCTGACCAAGCCCGAGTATCAGGACACGGTAAGCTTGTACCTGAAACATAAGTCAAAGAAAAAATTGTCGGCGTCTTCTCTGGAGACGCTGGCAATTATTGCCTACAAGCAGCCTATAACCAGAACTGCTGTAGAGCAAATACGTGGCGTAGGATGTGATTATGCCATCCATAAGTTACTTGAAAAAGAGTTGATCGAAATAAAAGGTAAAGCCGATACCATAGGCAGACCTGTGCTTTACGGCACGTCGCAGAAGTTTATGGATTACTTCGGCATTAACCACATCAAAGACCTTCCACAGCTAAAAGATTTTGCCTCCGAAGAAAACGTGATAGGCGAAGTAGCCGATTAGCAGCCCACCCGGCAACCTAATTAGATTTTTTATTACTGCACATAAAGGTACAGTAGCGATACTGCATCGATAATTTAGATACAATGGCTAGAGATTACGACAGACCTGCACGCAGAAACAGCGATGAGGCAGGCAACAGAGGTTCCGAGAGAAGATCTTTCGGTAAACCATCGAACGACCGCGGAGAAAAGAAAATATTTAACAGAAGAGATAAGGAAGACAGAAGAGAAGGCGGCGACCGTCGTTCTTTTGGGTCTGACAGAAGTGATGACCGACGCGGCGGCGATAACCGTGGCGAAAGACGTTCATTCAATAACGATAGAAGCGAAGGAAGAGAAAAACGCTCTTTCGGTGGCGACAGACGCGAAGGTGGAGAAAGAAGATCATTCGGAGCTGGCAACAGAGAAGAAAGACGATCTTTTGGAAACGACCGCCGTGAAGGTGGTGAGCGCCGTAGCTTTGGCGACAAGCGCGAAGGCAACGAAAGAAAACCTTATAGCGACAGGCCAGAGCGCTCTGGAGACAGAGAAAGAGGCGAACGCAGATCTTTCGGTGCTGACCGTCGCGAAGGTGATAGAAGAGAAGGCGAAGAGCGCCGCTCATTTGCACCACGTCGCGAAGAAGGTGAAAGAAAATCTTACGGTGAAGGTAGAAGAGAGGGAGGCGAGCGCCGTTCTTTTGGAAACGACAGACCAAATCGCTACGAAAACAAAGGTGACGGCGAAAGACGCTCGTTCGGAACCGACAGAAGAGAAGGCGGAGAGAGAAGATCGTTTGGCACTGACCGCAGAGATGACCGCCGTGAAGAGCGTGGTACAAGACCATCATTTGGTGAAAAACGTGAATTCAGCGGTGATAAGAAGTCTTTCAGCAAAGACCGTAACGACAGATATAGCAAAGGTCGCGACCGCTCCGATGAAACTGAGCGTGACCCGCAGAGCCCTAACTATAACCTGAGCCGCTACAAAAACAACCCAAGAATCAAGAAGACAAACATCAAAGAAGAAGATGACGGTACAATCAGACTGAACCGTTACATCGCCAACTCTGGTGTATGCTCGCGCCGCGAAGCTGATACAATCATCGAATCTGGTGAGATAAAAGTGAACGGCGAGGTGATAACTGAAATGGGTTATAAGGTAAAGCCTGGCGATACTGTTATGTATGGCAAGAAAGTACTGAACCGTGAAAAGATGGTTTACGTGCTTCTGAACAAGCCAAAAGACTTTATCACGACTACTGATGATCCTGAAGGACGCAAGACAGTAATGAGCCTGGTAGAGAAAGCCTCGAAAGAGCGCATTTTCCCGGTTGGTCGCCTGGACCGAAACACTACAGGTTTACTCCTGTTTACTAACGATGGCGAGCTGGCTCATAAGCTGACGCACCCGTCTAACGATATAAAGAAAATATACCAGGTAGAACTGGATAAGCCAATTACGAAAGACGATTTCCAGAAAGTAGTGGAAGGCGTTGAGCTGGAAGATGGTAAAGCGGTTGTAGATGATGTGGCTGAACTGGGTGATACTGGTAAGTTCCTTGGTCTGGAGATACACATTGGACGTAACCGCATTGTGCGCCGTATTTTCGAGCACCTTGGCTACGAGGTAGTAACCCTGGACCGTGTACAGTATGCAGGCCTTACTAAAAAAGACCTGCCTCGCGGCGAGTGGCGCTACCTATCTGAAAAAGAAGTTATTCGTCTGAAGTTTTTCGTGTAAATATACATGCCGGAGCTCGCCATTGATATAGGAAACACAGGCACAAAGTATGGCATCTTTGACAAAGGTGTTATAGTAAAGCAGGGTTATTTTAAAGAGCAGGATCAACTGCCTGAGGAGCTGCTTACTTATTCTTTTGATAACGCCATAGTTGCCTCGGTGGCAGGTAAACCGCAAACTATAAAGGCAAGGCTGGCTGTGTCAGGAAGCTTCGTGGAGCTTTCGGCGCAGACAGCCTTGCCTGTTATAAACAAGTATAAAACACCGCAAACGCTAGGAGCAGATCGTATTGCCGGGGCAGCCGGGGCAAATTATTTTTTCCCGAACAGGAATTGCCTGGTAATAGATGCCGGTACCTGCATCACCTATGATTTTACTGATAACCAGGGCCAGTACCATGGCGGCGCAATAGCACCGGGCTTACGTATGAAATTCCAGGCACTGCATACTTTTACACAGCGCCTGCCGTTAGTAGAGCAAACTTCCGAAAATTTAAAACTTACCGGCCAGACAACTCAGGAAAGTATAGAGAGCGGTGTTTTGGTCGGAACTGTGGCCGAAGTGCAGGGAATAATCAATGCTTATACCGAAAGATCTCCCGATCTGGTGGTTATACTTTGCGGAGGCGATGCAGGATTTTTTGAAAGTAAGTTAAAAGGACGCATCTTTGTAATTCCTGAACTGGTCTTGATCGGGCTTCACAGAATATTGACACATAATGTATAAGACACTACGAGTATTGATTTGCGTTGCTGTGCTGGGCTTAACGCACGCTGTGCAGGCGCAAAATATAGGCAATACCCCGTACTCACGCTATGGCCTTGGCGAGCTTAACAACAACCTGGGCAGCATACGTACGGCAGGCATGGGCGGCGTTGGCGTTAGTGCCGGTAACAGCTACCAGGCAAATACCGCAAACCCGGCGCTGCTATACTATAACAGCACCACTGTTTTCGATCTGGGCATAAACACTCAGCTAAAGAAGATCAAGAACAGCACAACATCGCAGGTAGATGGTAATGGCAACATTGGCTATGTAACTATCGGTGTTCCTATTTCTAAAAGATGGAGCTCTGCTGTAAGCCTAAGGCCTTTCAGCGCTGTAGATTATCAGATCAATTCAGCAAGCCCGCTGCCAAGCAACCCGCAGGCAACTGTAAGAAGCCAGTATAGCGGCGAAGGCGGCATCTCTGAGTTATACTTTGGCCATGGCGTGCGCATAGCTAATGGTCTTACTATAGGTGCAAGCGCTTCTTATCTTTTCGGAACAATCACCAGCGAATCATCATCGCTTATAGAAGATACTACTCTGGTAGGTCTTAACCTTGAGCGTGTAATATACAGCCAGCGTACCCGCTACACCGATTTTCTTTTCAGAGCAGGTGCCAACTATAGAAAAGAAGTTAAAGATAAGCTCTTCATCAACGCAGGTGCTCTTTACAGCCTGAAGGCAGACCTTGATGCCACCCGCGAAACATCTTACGAACGCCGTACTATCTACGAGGTAATACAGGATGAAAATATATTGCCAGACAGTGTAAAAGGTGGTGTTTCTGTGCCATCCAGCCTTCGTGCCGGTATCAGTGTAGATAATGGTACAAACCTTACTATAGGGGCCGAATTCTATACACAGAACTGGTCGGAGTTCCGCAACTTTGAAGGGGAGCAGGAACTGGCTAATAGCTACCGCATTGGCCTTGGTGGCGAGTACACGCCAGATGCAACCTCTGTAGGCAATTACTTTGAGCGTGTTACTTACCGTGCCGGCTTTAACTATGGCAACACACCATATAAAATAAATGGCGAGCAGATAAAAGACATGGCTGTAACCTGGGGCTTTACAATGCCTATAGGCCGTTCTACTCCATACGATATGTACCAGTTTAACACAGCCTTTGCACTTGGCCGTCGTGGTACAACCGATAATAACCTGATCCAGGAAGATTACTTCCAGTTTAGCTTTGGAGTAACTATAAACAGCCGCTGGTTTATTAAGCGCCGCTTAGACTAAACTTTTCAGCCCTAAAAAACATTAAGTAAAAAAGCCGTTCTTGGAGCGGCTTTTTTATGTTTATAATAGGTAGTCAGCCAGCTTTAAAAAGGAATGCTAAAAATTACTAATTTCACCATCAAACGAGTTACAAAATCCCCAATGCAAAGAGCATGTATACTTGGCATGTTTGCTATGGTAGCTATATTTAGTGTCAGCTGCAAAGACGATCTGAAAGATCCGGACAAGGAAGTAAAGTATACAGGACCGATGATAGAGAACAAAAATGTTCTCACACTTTACAGTGATTCGGCTGCGCTGCTAATAAAAATGCAGGCACCTGTGCAGCAGGAATTCGAAAATGGAGATGGCGTATTTCCGAAGGGCATATACCTGGAGTTTTACGAAAAGCCCGGCCAAATGTCGTCTACCATCAAAGCTAACTATGGCAAGCAGGAGCGCAACAAAGAGATGTACCTGGTGCGTGGCAATGTAGTTGTAAACAACATCCTGAAAGGCGAAAAACTGGAAACCGAAGAACTTTACTGGGATAAAAGAAAGGCCGAAATCTTTACAGATAAGTTTGTGAAGATCACTACTCCTGATGAAGTGCTGATGGGGCAGGGCCTGCGCGCTAACCAGGATTTTTCGAAGTATAAAATATTAAAACCTACAGGAATAATCAACCTGAACGAATAACAATGAACCAAAACTTGCTGAATACCATTTTGTTATCGTTGGCATTTGTGGCCAGCGTAATTGGTATACACCGAAGTATAGAAGAGGCGGATATAGCGGGTAACTACTGGCTGTTCATGATAGCCACTGTATTGTTTATGGTTTACCGTCACCGCAAAAACAAAAAGAAAAACAGCGCATAAGTCGCCGTAATTCTCCATGATAGAACCTAACCAGATAATATTACTCCTTGTTGCACTGCTGTTCTCAGCCTTTTTTTCGGGTATAGAGATGGCTTTTATGTCGGCTAATAAGCTGCAGATAGAGCTAAGCGAGAAGAACGGTGCATTATCGGGGCGTATACTTTGGTTTTTACTACAGCGCCCCGCACGCCTGATGGGCACAGCACTTATAGGCAATATCCTGGCTCTTGTGCTTTATGGCTTTGTGATAGCGCAGGTATTGCATAACCTATTTGCGTCTTACCTACCAGAGCCGTTACACTTCAGCCCGCTGGTGCTGGTGCTCCAGATCATTATAGCATCGTTGGTAGTATTGCTTACGGCCGAATTTCTGCCGCGCAGCCTGTTTGTAATTAACCCAAACCGCATGCTGCAGGTGCTGGCCATCCCGATCATTATTTGCTTTTATTTGCTTTACCCGGTAGTTTACCTGATTGTATCGCTTAGCAAGTGGGTAGCCGAGAAGGGTTTTAAGATCGAGTTTTCTGAGGATAAGCCAGTGTTCGGCAACATAGACCTGAACGCCTACATCAAAAGCAGGCTTTACCAGCCTAAACCCGACGATGTACCCGAAGTAGACCCAGAGATTTTCCATAATGCGCTGGATTTTAAAACCGTGAAGGTACGGGAATGTATGGTGCCGCGTACTGAGATAAAAGCTGTAGAGGTAAGCGATTCGGTGGAAACACTGCGGCAGGCATTTGTAACTACAGGTCATTCTAAAATCTTGGTTTACAACGATACTATAGATAACATCATAGGTTACTGCCACCAGCTGGCTATGTTTAAGCAGCCTCAGAATATAGCTGAGATATTATCGCCGGTAAGCCTGGTACCGGAAAGTATGCTGGCCAGCGAGCTTTTCGTGCGCTTTGTAACAGAGCACCGTTCGGTAGCTGTGGTGGTAGATGAATTTGGCGGTACTTCAGGTATAGTTACCGTGGAAGACGTGATTGAAGAAATTTTCGGAGAGATACAGGACGAGCACGATGTAGAGGACTCGTTGCTGGAGCAGGCTTTTCCGGAGCAGGGCATGTACCTGTTTAACGCACGCCATGAAATAGATTATCTGAACAACAAGTATAACCTGGAGCTGCCTGAGGGCGACTACGAAACCTTAGGCGGTTTTATCTTTTCAGTGCTTGGCGAGATACCTGTTCCGGGCGAAGTTGTGAAAGTTGCGCCTTTCACAATCACAGTCCTTTCTATGGATGAGAACCGGATCAATGTAGTTCAGCTAATTAAAGCGTCAGACATTCAGGTAGATAACGAATCTTAAACAGAAGGTTACAAAATTTTGAATTTTAGCGCGATTAACCTTATTTTGCACATCCTTATTAAGTTGTATAACAAATGGCATTAATTAACAAGATTAGAGAAAAGTCGGGTTGGGCTATAGGCGCCATTGCCCTTGGGCTTGGTGTGTTTGTAGTAGGCGGCGACCTGCTTGGGCCAAACTCAAAACTTTTGGGCAACGATGCAACCGTAATTGGTGAGATAGCCGGCGAGAAAGTAGAGTACCAGGAGTTTGACGAGGTGTTCCAGCAAATAAAGGCCAACTTCGAAGGTCAGTCTGGTCGTGCTGCTGCAGAAGGCGAACTAGCCATGATTCGTGAGCAGGCCTGGAACCAGCTAATCATTAAAATTGCCTTACAGAAAGAATACGAACGCCTTGGCATCGAAGTAACTGATGAAGAACTTGCAGACATGGTTCAGGGTAACAACATTCACCCTTCTGTGCAGCAGGCATTCACAAATCCGCAAACAGGCCAGTTCGATCGTAACCAGGTGCTGCAATACCTGCAGAACTTAGACCAGATGGGACCAAACGCCCGCCCAATGTGGACAAACTTTGAGCAGAGCATCCTGCAGGACCGTATCCAGACAAAGTTTGCTAACCTGCTTTCTAAGTCGGTATACGTTACTACTGCTGAGGCTAAAGAATACTACAACGCACAAAACACTACTGCTAACATAAAAGCATTGTTTGTGCCTTATTTCTCTATTTCAGACTCAGCTGTTAAAGTTACAGATGCCCAGCTACAGGATTATCTGGACCGCAACAAAGACATGTATAAAGTAGAGGATGGCCGTTCGATAGAGTTTGTTTCCATTCCGGTGGCAGCTTCTAAAGAAGACATCACTTACTACAACCAGGAGATCGCAACTCTAACTAAACAGTTTGCTGCTGCTACTAACGACTCAGCTTTTGTGAACACTAACTCTGATGTTCCTTACAACGGAGCTTATGTAAATGTTGGTGAGCTTCCGGAGCAGCTTCGTTCCAGCCTTCCACTGCAGGAAGGCAAAGTATACGGCCCATTCACTAACGGCAACGCCATGACTCTTTACAAAGTAGTTGATGCGAAAGAAGGTGCTGTTAATGCCGTAAGAGCAAGCCATATCCTCATTAAGCCTGAGAACAGTACACCAGAAGCGAAAGCTGCTGCACTTGCAAAAGCAAAAGATGTACTGGCTCAGATCAAGGGTGGTGCTGATTTCGCTAAAATGGCTGCGCAGTATGGTACAGATGGTACTGCCTCTGTTGGTGGCGACCTTGGCTACTTTACTGAAGGCCGTATGGTGCCTGCATTCGAGAAAGCAGTATTTGGTGCTTCTTCAGTAGGTTTATTGCCCAACCCTGTAGAAACAGAGTATGGCTACCACGTGATCAAGATTACTGCTCCTAAAACTAAGCAGACTTACAAGATTGCTGCTTTGCAGCGTAGCGTAGAGGCCAGCGAAACTACACGCGATGCAGCTTACGCTACTGCCGATGAAATCTCTGGTACCAGCGCAAACGCTGAAGAGTTCAGAAAGAACGTAGCTAAAAATAAGAGCCTGGTAAAAGAAGAGGCTGCTAACATTGGTAAGAACAACATACTGGTTAACAACCTGAACAACGCACGTGAACTTGTACGTTGGGCTTACGACAAAGAAACAGAGATTGGTGATGTATCGCCTGTTTTCGAGATCAACGACCAGTATGTTGTAGCTACTTTAACTGGCAAGCGTGAAAAAGGCTATGCTAAAGTAGAAGACATAAAAGAAGAGCTTACAGCTGCTGTTCGAAACGAATTAAAGGCTAAGCAGATCATGGAGAAACTACAAGGCATGAATGGTTCACTTGACCAGATCGCTGCCAAGTATGGCCCTGATGCTATGATCAGAGAAGCTCAGAACATAACTTTTGCTTCTGGTGCCATACCTGGAATTGGTGTTGAGCCAGTTGCAGTTGGTAAAGCTTTCGGTTTAAAACCAGGTGCTCATTCTGCTCCGTTCCAGGGCGAAGGCGGTGTGCTGATGGTAGAAATGTTACAGCTTAACAAAGCTCCTGAAACTAAAGACCTGGCTGCTGTTAAAAACGAGATCAAAAATGCTCGTAGCGGAAGAACTGAAGGTAACGCTTTTGAAGCGATCAAAGAGAAAGCCGATATCAAAGACAACCGCGTGAAATTCTTCTAATATCACGAAGTATAAAAAGTATAAAAAGCCACTCAGCAATGGGTGGCTTTTTTGTTTTGCCAATGCGTAAGTATAAATTCAGGTAAAAATAATATCAAGTTGCGCCTGATAAACGTTCTATACTTTACCTATGCCTCTGAAATCATTCTATAGTTTTATACTTGCCTTTGCGCTGCTTCTGACTGCTCCGGCTGCCATGGCCCAGAACCAGAAGCAGGACCTTGAGTTGGCACGCGCATACTTCCAGAAAGGCGATTATGAAAAAGCAGCCTCTCTGTACAACAAGCTGCTGGATGAAAAGCAGCTTTATGCTTCTGTTTACCCCGAGTATCTGAAAACACTGCTGGCCCAGCGCAACTATAAAGAGGCTGAAAAGCTGGTAAAGAAAACTGTAAAACGCTACCCCGACGTACCCAGCTATGCTGTAGACATGGGTATAGTATACCAGGCAGCCGGCGATAAGGCAGCCGCTGAAAAGCATTTCAATAAGCTTATCTCTCAGATGTCGCCTGACCAAGCCATTGTACTTGCCAATGAGTTCATACAGCAGGAGCTTTTTGATTATGCGGAGAAAGTATACCTGCGTGGGCGTGAGCTAACCAAAAATCCATCGGAACACAACCGGGCTTTAATTGCCCTTTATACTTACCGCCAGAAGAACGAGCCGTTGATAGGAGAGGTGCTTAGCCTGCTGCAGGAAAGCGAGGAAGAACTGCCTTATGTGCAGAATATGTTGCAGAACAGCCTCCGCGATGAGAAAGCGTTTGATGCGCTGGAAAAAGAACTTATACTTCGGGTACAACAAAATCCTGATAAATTAAGCTACAACGAGCTGCTGATCTGGCTCTATATTCAACGGAAAGATTTTTATAGTGCCTTGCTGCAAGCCCGCTCAGTAGATAAGCGTACCCGTAGTGGCGGCACGCGTGTAATGGAACTGGGTGCCATCAGTGCCAAGAACAAAGACTACAAAGGAGCTATTGAGGCTTATGAATACATAATAAAAGAATACCCCGATGGACCTTACTACCTGATTGCAAGGCAGCGCCTGATTAATGAACGCGAAGAGCAGGTGCAGAACACTTTTCCGGTAGATCAGGCTAAAATAAGAGCATTAGTGGCAGATTACGAAGCATTGCTGGCAGAGGCAGGCCGAAATGCACAAACAGTAGAAGCACTGCAGCACATGGCCAACCTGTATGCCTTCTACCTGGATGAAAAAGATAAAGCTGTTGTATTGTTGCAGGAGGCTATCAGCATGCCTAGAGCAAGTGCTGATCTGGTTGCAGACAGTAAACTAACGCTGGGCGATATTTACTTGCTGAAAGGAGAACCGTGGGAGTCTACGTTGCTATACTCTCAGGTAGAGAAATCGCATAAAGACACACCTATTGGCCATGAAGCCAAATTGCGGAATGCCCGCCTCAACTATTACAAAGGCGACTTTGAACTGGCACAGGCGCACCTGGATATACTTAAGCTGGCAACCAGCCGAGAAATTGCCAACGATGCCATGGACCTGAGCCTGCTGATAACTGATAACACCGGACTGGATACATCTGCCACGGCCATGCGCGAATTCTCGGCGATAGATCTGCTGATCTTTCAGAATAAGCTGGATGAGGCACAGACAAAACTGGATGGCATGCTGAAGAAGTACCCCGGCCATAGCCTTACAGATGAAATATATTATCAGAAAGCAACCATTTACGAACGTACCGGCAACTTTAATGAAGCTGTAGCAAACCTGGAGAAAGTAGTAAGCAGCCCCACAGATATACTAAGCGATGACGCTATGTATAAAATGGCTGTTATTAATGAAGAGAATCTGAAGAACACCGAAAGAGCACAGCAGCTCTACAACGATTTTATGGTGAAGCACCAGGGTAGTATTTATGTAGCCGATGTGCGCAAGCGGTTCAGAAAGCTGCGCGGCGACAACCCGAATTAGTCTCCGAAGAAGATGAAGAGAATTAGCAGGAAAATGATGAAGAAGCCATACATCACTAAATCCAGCGAATAGTTTTTATACTTTTCGTAAATCTCTCTGAATCGTTTCATGTCCGAACCTGTTGTACTGTCAGCAAAGATACAGACAATTGAAGGAAGCCGCCAAGTAGCAGCACGAGCATTTGGCGCAAATTCCTCTTAAATTTAGCTACCTTTGTAAGATAGCAGAAGAGAAATATGGAGAAACGGTGGGAGTATAACAAAGAGGCAGCACCAGAGGTAGTAAGCAGCTTAGCAGAAAGCCTGAAAATAAGCCCTACATTGGCAAGCATACTTTGCCAGCGCGGTGTATGCACTTTTGATGAAGCCAAAGCATTTTTCCGTCCGTCCCTATCCGACTTGCACGATCCTTTCCTGATGAAGGACATGGACCGTGCTGTTGATCGCCTGAACGTGGCGCTGCACCGCTCCGAAAAGATTCTTGTATATGGCGACTATGACGTAGACGGTACCACCTCGGTAGCCCTGATGTATAGTTTCCTGCGCCAGTACACCCACCAGATAGAGTTCTACATCCCCGACAGGTATAAAGAGGGCTACGGCGTATCTACCCAAGGTATAGATTATGCAGCTGAACAAGGTTTCAAGCTTATCATTTCGCTCGACTGCGGCATTAAGTCTGCTGATAAAGTAGCTTATGCAAGCAGCCTGGGCATTGATTTTATAATCTGCGATCACCACTTACCTGACGATGATATACCTCAGGCTGTAGCCGTACTCGACCCCAAGCGCGTTGATTGCCCTTACCCTTACAAAGAATTATCAGGTTGTGGTGTTGGCTTTAAGCTGATTCAGGCCTTCTGCATCCAGAACGATATAGAGCTTGATGCTGCCTACCAGTTTCTGGATCTGCTGGTAGTAAGTATAGCTGCCGATATTGTGCCTATTACCGGCGAGAACCGCGTGCTGGCACACTTTGGCTTACGCCTGATAAACGAACAGCAGCCGATGCGCCCGGGCCTTGAAGCGCTGAAAGACCTGGCAGGTATAACCGGCGAAATGGACATTACCAGCATAGTGTTTGGTTTTGCGCCCCGCATTAACGCGGCCGGCCGTATGGGCGATGCAAAACGCTCTGTAAGTATGCTACTGGCCCAGACAAAAGAGCAGGCCTTCCAGATGGCCGACATCATAAACGAAACCAACAAAGAGCGCCGCAGCCAGGACTCTAACATTACAAAGGAGGCCTTGCAGATGATAGAAGAAGATGAGTTTCTGCGGACTGCAAGTTCTACAGTGCTTTACAAAGAAAACTGGCACAAGGGTGTTATAGGTATAGTTGCCTCGCGCTGCATTGAGAAGTACTATCGCCCAACCATTATTCTTACCCAATCAAATGGCAAGGCTTCCGGTTCTGCCAGATCGGTGCATGGCTTTAATGTGCACAGTGCTATCGAGAGCTGTGCCGACTTGTTGGAGCAGTATGGTGGCCACATGTATGCAGCAGGTTTAACATTGCCAGTAGAGAATATTCCTGCCTTCAGAGAGCGCTTTGAGCAGTTTGTGACAAATACCATTACCGATGAGCAACGCGTGCCTCAGATCGAAATAGATGGCAAAATAACGCTGAACCAGATAACGCGGAACTTCTACAACATAGTGAAACAGATGGAGCCTTTTGGCCCTGGCAATATGCGCCCGGTGTTTGTGTCGGAGTGCGTATACGATGCCGGCTCTGTTAGAGTAGTAGGCGATTCTCACC
Organism: uncultured Pontibacter sp.; assembly: GCA_966250805.1. Taxonomy (GTDB): domain Bacteria; phylum Bacteroidota; class Bacteroidia; order Cytophagales; family Hymenobacteraceae; genus Pontibacter. The sequence goes on from CBINIP010000001.1 coordinate 95,562, forward strand.
TGAAGCTACGGCTAACGCAGGATGGTTCTAACTACATAGATGCCATAGGTTTCGGGCTAAGCGATTTTTACAAACCTATCTCGAAAGGTATTCCGTTTAACGTGTGTTATACGATCGAAGAAAATGTGTTCAGAGGGGTAGTTACACTGCAGCTACGCATAAAAGATATAAAGCTGAATTAGCACCTTCGTTAATTCTAAAACAGAAAGGCCGCCGGTATTTATTTTACCGGCGGCCTTTTAAGTATAAGTGGTAGCTTGCTTCCTATCTTATAGTTTTCAGCTTTTTCAGTTCATCAAGTATAGCTTCTTCCGACGATGCCAGTGTAGAAACATCTGGCAGGCACATAGCATGAAGCGTATCCCAATCGCCTGCAAAGAAGTTCATATCCACATTGGAGTTAATGCCCGGAATAGCGCCTCTGTCGGTGTATTGCCAGAACATCCATTTATCTGTATGATGAATATCAGGCTTTACAGGGCTGTAACGGGCAATCCAGAAATGGTAGTCCTGGAAGTGGCCTTGCAGCCAGCGGCGGTAGTAATTCTGGTTAGTATAAATGATAGGTTTAACTCCGTAATGCTGTGTTATAGCCTCTAGCCAGGTTTTAATATCTCTGCGCATTTGCTCACCACTGACCTTGGCATCGGTCACTTCAACATCCAGCACAGGGGGCAGATCGCCAGCTTCTAACTTTACTGTATTTTTAAATATTTCTATCTGACCCTCTATGGGAGCGCCCGGAATATAAAAATGATAAGCACCACGCTTTATGCCAACACGCTTGGTTTCATCCCAATTGCGCGCAAAGTATGGGTCCAGGCGAAAATCAGCTTGTGTTGCCTTTACAAAAGCAAAGGTAATATCAGCTTCTTTTACCTGAGTCCAGTCCACGTGCTTCTGCCACCTGGATACATCAATACCCTTTAAGGTAGAGGCAGTGCTGGTTTTAGCAGTGGTAGGGTTGTTGTTTTCTGTGTTTGCTGGAAGATCAGTAAATGCACTGGCAAACCCTACATACAGCAGCAGGGTAGCAGAAAGCATTTTCTGACTCGCAGAGATGAGTAAGGTTAGAATCATACTTTGGCTAAAAATTGAAATGGAGTTACAAACTAAAAATTTTCATGTTCAAAAACAACATGCTGCAGAAACATTTATACTTATAGTTATAAAATTAAAATAGGAATTTATTAATATTTAAGCACCATTAAACTTTAGTTTGTGCTGCTTTTTTGCCCGAATTGCAGGGTGTGCCTATTATGTGTAACTTTAAGCGATGATACTGCGAGCAGAACACTTATTTAAGAAATATAAATCCCGCACCGTTGTAAATGACGTTAGCGTGGAAGTAAACCAAGGCGAGATCGTGGGTTTGCTAGGGCCTAACGGTGCCGGTAAAACAACGTCGTTCTACATGATTGTGGGCCTTGTAAAGCCAAACAGTGGCAAAATTTTTCTGGATCAGGAAGATATAACAGACCTGCCTATGTACCAGCGCGCTAAACGTGGCGTTGGTTACCTGGCGCAGGAGGCATCTGTATTCAGGCAGCTTACGGTGGAGGAGAACATTATGGCGGTGCTGGAAATGACAGACAAGCCTAAAAAAGAGCAGCAGGAGAAAGTAGAGGAACTGCTGGAAGAGTTCTCTCTGACCCACGTTCGGAAGAACAAAGGTATTGTGTTGTCGGGTGGTGAGCGTCGCCGTACCGAAATTGCCCGTGCCCTTGCCGTAGACCCTAAGTTTGTGTTGCTCGATGAGCCTTTTGCCGGTGTAGACCCTATTGCGGTGGAAGAAATCCAAAGTATAGTTGCTAAGCTAAAGAGCAAAAATATTGGCATCCTGATCACTGACCACAACGTAAACGAGACCCTCTCGATTACAGACCGCGCTTACCTGTTGTTTGAAGGCCGAATTCTGAAAGCAGGCAGCGCCGAAGAACTAGCCGCCGATGAGCAGGTGCGCCGTGTATACCTGGGCAAACACTTTGAGTTGAAGAGGAAAATTTAACCTGTTAACAATAAACAGTTACCAGTAAACAACTGTAGCTCACTAAACCTTCTGGAGCTTATTCCGATAAGTATACTTTCAATATCTGGAATGAGCGGAAATAACCTTTATGATAAATGTTATGCCTTTGCAGTAAGAATTGTGAAAGCTTATCAGCATCTTAGTGAAGAGAAGAAGTAGTTTATACTTTCAAAGCAACTGCTGCGTAGTGGCACCTCAATTGGAACTAATGTAGCAGAGGCAAACGGAGGGATATCTACAGCTGATTTCTCTTCAAAAATTTCATCAGCCTACAAGGAGAGTTTAGAAACAAAATATTGGTTGAGTTTACTCAGAGATACTGGTTATCTTTCAGCTCCGGTAGCTGAAAGCATGCTGACAAATGCAGATGAGTTGAGCAAAATATTATTTTCTATTTTAAAATCTACACGTATCAATCCGAAGTCATAGCAGAGGTTAGTTCAGAAATCTGCTTACTGTTTATTCTTAACTGTTAACTGTAATTGTGGAAATAATTAACTCAATAGTATCGTGGGTGATGAAGAAGCGGATTCATGACATTGATCTGTTCCGAAAGTACCCGCACGAAGTACAGGAAGAGCTTTTCCTGAACCTGATAGATACTGCAAAGGGCACGGACTGGGGTAAAACCTATGGGTATAAAGATATCGCGTCGGTGCGGGAGTTTCAGGAGCGTGTGCCGGTTTCAACCTACGAAGACCTTTTTCCGCAGATAGAGCGTGTGCTGAAGGGTGAGCAGAATGTGCTTTGGCCTAGCAAAATCGAGTGGTTTGCAAAATCATCTGGCACAACCAATGCGCGCAGCAAGTTTATTCCGGTAAGCCCGGAGTCGCTGGAGGACTGCCATTACAAAGGCGGCAAAGACATGCTTTCCATTTATGTAAACAATTACCCTGATACCAAACTTTTTACTGGTAAAGCACTTTCTATAGGTGGTAGCCATCGTCCTAGCGAGTATAACTCCAAAATATCATGTGGCGACGTATCTGCTGTAATCATGCAAAACCTGCCTATCTGGGCAGAGGCTATGCGCACGCCACCGCTTAAAGTAGCCTTAATGGATAAGTGGGAAGAGAAGATCGAGAAGATGCTTGAAACCACCATACCAGAAAATGTAACCAGCCTTAACGGCGTACCTACCTGGACATACATCCTGCTGAAGCGCGTTTTAGAAGTTACCGGCAAAAAAGACATCACAGAAGTGTGGCCTAACCTGGAGCTGTTTACGCATGGTGCCGTCGCATTTGGGCCGTATCGTCAGCTGTTCAAAGAGATCATCCCTTCGAATAAGATGAACTACCTGGAAGTATACAACGCTTCAGAGGGGTTCTTTGGCATTCAGGACCAGGTGGGCACAGAAGATGAAATGCTGTTGATGCTGGACTATGGCGTGTACTATGAATTTATACCTTTCGATCAGGTTGATGAGGAGAACCCTAAGACACTGACACTGGACCAGGTGGAGCTAGGTAAAAATTACGCGCTTGTTATATCTACCAACGCAGGTTTGTGGCGTTATAAAATTGGCGATACTATCCGCTTTACCAGCCTTAGCCCATATCGCATCAAAATATCGGGCAGAACTAAACACTTTATCAATGCTTTTGGCGAAGAGGTTATAGTTGAGAACGCAGAAGTTGCCATAACAAGCGCCTGCAATGCCACAGGAGCCATCATTACAAACTTTACAGCTGCACCATTATACATGGAGAGTGGTAAGCGTGGTGGGCACGAATGGCTGATAGAATTTGAAAAAGAGCCAAGCAGTCTTCAGCAGTTCACTCAGGTGCTGGACAGAAGCCTGCGCGAAGTAAACTCAGACTATGATGCCAAGCGCGAGAAGGATATTGCCCTGCAGGAACCAATTGTGCATGCTGCTCCGCGCAACACCTTTACAAACTGGCTGAGCCATAAAGGTAAATTAGGAGGCCAGAACAAAGTGCCGCGCCTGTCTAACTCGCGTGAATACCTGGAGGAAATAATGAAGGTAAACGGACTTCTTAATTAGTTCTGAGTTACAAATTATTATCAGATAAAAGTAAAATCCCCGGCAGGTATAAACTTGCCGGGGATTTTTGTTTGAAATAAAGTATGATTATGATGCCCTATACTACAATTATATAAGATTGTATATTAGCTTATAAATAGCAGCATACAAACCTAATCCGAGAAATAACAGCAAGAGGATGTTGGCTATAACTGGTATCCTTTTGTCCTTGATCTCTTTGTAGCGAACAATGTTTAGCGTTACAAGCCCTAATAAGATAATGTTAATAATAGTCAGAACCTTGTTAACAGCATTCCATGTATTCCTGATTTCTATAGTCATAGGCTTATCTTATCTTGTTTATAAATATAAGAATTTATCAGACACAGCAACTACACCCATTTCTAATTCATAATTCATAATTGGAGCGGGGAGCGACATTCCTACTCTAGGAAGTTGCTGAGGATGCTACCTTCTTTGCGGGCATTTTCGCCGTTCGGCATCAGCGCCTGAATCAGCTTTTTAACCGGCATAGATTGTAGCCAAACGCGGCCTGTGCCACGCAGTGTAGCCAGGAACAAACCTTCGCCACCAAATATCATAGATTTTAGCCCGCCTGCCTGCTGCACGCTAAAGTCTATACCATCTTCGAAGGCAACAACGCAGCCTGTATCTACACGCAGCACCTCGTTGTTTAGTTGCTTCTCTACAATAGTACCACCAGCGTGTATAAAAGCCATACCATCGCCCTGCATGCGCTGAAGTATAAAACCCTCGCCGCCAAAGAAACCTGCACCTAAACGCTGGTTAAAGTGTATGCTCAGCTTCGTGCCTAGTGCCGCCGCCAGAAAAGCATCTTTCTGTGTGATAAGGGTGCTGTTGCGAATGCTGCTCAGATCAATAGGAAGAATAGTGCCCGGGTAAGGTGCCGAAAAAGCAACACGGCTCTTGCCATAGCCCCTGTGGGTGAAGTGTGTCATAAACAAAGATTCGCCGGTAATCAGGCGCGAACCTACCGACACCAGTTTGCCCAGGAAGCCTTGGCTCGGGTTAGAGCCATCGCCCATTTTCGTCTGGAAATCAATGCCTTCTTCCATATAAACCATAGCGCCGGCTTCGGCAATTACAGTTTCCTGTGGGTCAAGCTCAATCTCCAGCACCTGGATGTCGTTGCCAAAGATTTTGTAGTCAATTTCGTGTGAGTTTCTCATAGTATATAGTTCTACAGTGGTTTCAATGGCAATATAAGCTTTTGTTAAAGCTCTTCTTCGTCGTCTTCCTCTTTTTTCCTGCGCGGCGGCAGGTCTTCGTCATCCGAAACAGCATTGGTGTTGCGTACGAAGTCCTCATCGGTTTCTTCTACTTCCTCGCTTTCCTGTATATGATATTCCTCTTCCTCCTCACGTTTGGCCCTTTCGGCAGCGTCGCGCTTCAGAAGCTTTTTATCTTCTACATTTTTATTAAGAAACTCATTTATCTGGTCAATATTATAGTTCGAGATAATTTCTCCCTGCGGATTAACTTTTATCTCGAAACCTTCCAAGTCTTTATGTACACGGGCTTTTTTCTTGCCTTTGTCTTCTTTCTTATTCTTAGCCATGGCTTTATACTTCTTTTATTACTTATGATGTATAAGAGAAGCAGGCACAATAAGTTACAATGTATAAGGTATAGGCAACAAAAAAGGCTAGCCTTTATGGTTAGCCTTTTATACTTTAAGAGAATGTTATACTTAAGCAGTTGCGTAGCTGCTAAGCTTAGCAATAGCTGTGTCTATTCTGTTTACAGTTTCTTCCTTACCGATTACTTCAATGATGTGCATCAGGTCCGGGCCGGCCTCAGCGCCTGTTACTGCTAAACGTAAAGCCTGCATCACTTGCCCGATCTTCATGCCCTGGCGCTCCAGTACACTGTTAAGCAGTTCTTTAACTGTATCAGCATTAAAATCCTGCAGGGCTGGAAGCTCGTTCTTGAATTCTTCGAAAACAGATACTGCCTGGCTGTTCCATTTCTTAGATGCTACTTTTTCGCTATACTCTGTAGGAGCAACAAAGAAGTAAGCAGCCTCACGCCAGAACTCTTGTGGAAAGCTAACGCGCTCTTTCATCAGGCCGGCAATTTTCTCAGCTTTCTCGTGTGAGCAGGTAATGTTGTGCTCTTTCAGCGCATCCAGCAGGTAATCGGCTAGTTCTGCATCTGGTTTGGCACGCAGGTACTGCTCGTTAAACCAACGGGCCTTCTGAATATCAAAACGAGTACCTGATTTACCTATTCTTTCAATAGAGAACTCATTAGCCAGTTCATCCATCGAGAAGATCTCCTGCTGTGTACCAGGGTTCCAGCCCAGGAATGCCAGGAAGTTAACAAAGGCTTCTGGTAAATAACCGCTCTCGCGGTAACCTGAAGATATCTCGCCTGAAAATGGGTCCTGCCAACGCAGCGGGAATACCGGGAAACCAAGCTTATCGCCATCGCGCTTGCTCAGTTTACCGTTACCGTCTGGCTTAAGAAGCAGTGGCAGGTGAGCAAACTCAGGCATGGTATCTTCCCAACCCAGGTAGCGGTACAACAACACGTGCAACGGAGCCGATGGCAACCATTCTTCGCCACGGATCACGTGTGTGATTTTCATCAGATGGTCGTCTACAATGTTAGCCAGGTGGTAAGTAGGCATACCATCCGACTTCATCAGGACTTTATCATCTATAGAAGAAGAGTGAACCATAACCCATCCACGGATAAGATCCTTTAAGCGGATCTCTTCTTTGCGAGGTACTTTTAAACGGATCACATAAGGAGCACCAGAATCTAAAAGCTTTTTAACTTCATCTTCGGGCATGGTAAGTGAGTTACGCATAGTAGCTCGCGTAATAGCATTATACTGCGGTGTAGCAACCTTAGCAGCTTTTAAACGCTCGCGCATTGCTTCCAGCTCTTCGGCAGTATCAAAAGCATAGTAAGCATGGCCGCTTTCTACAAGCTGCAACGCATACTGCATGTACATTGGCTTGCGCTCCGACTGGCGGTAAGGGGCATACGGGCCACCATCCCACGGGCTTTCATCTAACTTTATGCCGCACCACTCCAGCGATTCGCGGATGTAATCTTCGGCGCCAGGCACAAATCGGTTCTGGTCTGTATCCTCTATACGAAGGATCATTTTTCCGCCGGTTTTTTTAGCCAGCAGGTAGTTGTATAAGGCTGTGCGCACACCGCCAATATGGAGAGGCCCGGTAGGGCTAGGGGCAAAGCGTACTCTTACTTCTCTTTCCATGTATATTAATTCTGTTCAAAGCATTTCTAAAACTGAGCAAAGGTACAAAATAAAGTATCGTTTCGATAATAGTTATACCCGGCTTTGCAAGTTATACTTTAAGGTGGCTGATGCTAAAATAAACATAATCAATTATTTCCGTATCTGATTATGGTAGATTTATATTTTACAGGCAATGGTGCTAAAGCGGTTACATATGGTGTGGTGCCTGCTTAAAGAGACATCTCTTGAGTTTGTAGATAACAACTCCTTTCAGAAAGGCGCCGCACTGGCTTACTATACCATTTTTGCACTTCCTCCCATGCTTATCATCATTATAAGTGCAGCAGGTATATTTCTGGGCCAACAGGCCGTGTCCGGCGAGATCTACTACCATATTAAAGAAATGATCGGCTCTGAGGGAGCTTACGAAGTGCAGCAGATGGTGGAGAATGTGAACCGCTTCACCAACCTTAACTTTGCTACCATATTGGGTGTTATTACACTTTTCCTGGCTGCTACAGGGGTTTTTGTGTCGCTGCAGGACTCGCTGAACGAAGTATGGTGTGTGCGCCCTAAACCTAAACGGGGTTACCTGAAGCTGGTTCTTGACCGGATGCTATCTTTTGGGTTGATATTGATTATTGCGGTATTACTGCTGCTATCGCTGCTATCTAACACGTTGCTTGTTGCTATAGGCGATTTTCTGGAGGCCCGGTTACCAGGCTGGATATTGTATGTGCTGCACTTCGGTAACTTTTTGTCCTCGCTGGTAATGATAGCACTTATGTTTGCCTGCATCTATAAATTTCTGCCGGATGCCAAGATAAGATGGCGTGATGTATGGGTGGGTTCTTTGGTAACGGCCATACTTTTCTCTCTAACCAAAAGTCTTATAGGTTTATACTTAGGTACCAGCGATGTAGGGTCTATTTATGGTGCTGCCGGTTCGGTCATAATTATACTTACATGGGTATTTTTAGTCTCTCAAATAGTTTTCTTCGGGGCTGTTTTCACGTTTGTATACTCGCGAAAGTATGGCTTTAACATTTACCCTGCCGACTATGCTGTGCGTGTTATAAAAGAAGAAATGGAAGTAGGCAAATCGGCTGTGAACGCAGAGCCTGGCAAGTTTGCCAAAGAAGTTTATGGTGAAGAAGAAGAGCAGGTAAGCGAGGAAGAGAACCTTTCTACCGGAGAAAATATATAAACGAATTACGAATTACATACTTTCTAAAAGTATAAAGCCTGCTCCTGTAACAGGGCAGGCTTTAGCTTTATTTTGCAGCGATGCAGGAGATCTCTACGTTCACATCTTTTGGCAGGCGGCTTACCTCCACAGTTTCGCGGGCAGGCGGGTTGCTGGTGAAATAGCTGCCATAAGTTTCATTAATGCGGCCAAAGTTATTCATGTCTTTCACGAAGATGGTGCATTTTAACACATTTTCAAAGCCCATACCTGCTTCAGTAAGTATAGCTTTCAGGTTTTGCATTACCTGGTGCGTTTCGTTTTCAATGTTGTCACTTACCAGGTTTCCGCTTTTAGGATCCAGTGCGATCTGTCCTGAAACATACAAAGTGCCGTTTGCTAATGTAGCTTGGCTGTAAGGCCCTATCGGCGCTGGTGCATCAGGAGAGTTGATAATAGAGTGTGCCATATACAGATTGGTTTAAATATGTATCTTTACCATCAAAAGTACAGAAAAAATATGCACATAGTTGTTTTGTCTGGTCCTGAAATGGCCGCTGAGTTTAAGCTGAAGTTTCCTGAAAGTGGCAGCAGCCACCGGTTCTCGTTTTTGCATAGCCACAGCCTGATGGATGAGCAGTTGCAGCCAGCAGATATTGTGTTTGATTTTCTGATACACGAGCACCCGGAGAGGCTTACTTATTATGCTCCGGAACAGGTTGTGTTTTGCAACGCCGCTACTGTGCAACTTGCAGCATTGGTTAAACAGGCTGGTTTGTCGGGCTACCCTTGTAAGCTTTTTGGTTTTAACGGGTTACCATCGCTATTCAACAAGCCTGTTTTAGAAGTAAGCTTGCTTAACTCTGATGATGAGCAGACACTGAAAGAAATATGTGAGGCTCTTGGCACCGACTATCTGTTAGTAAATGACCGTGTAGGTATGGTTACGCCACGCATGCTTTGTATGATCATTAACGAAGCCTGCTATACTTTACAGGAAGGTACTGCTGCCGTGGGCGACATTGATCTGGGAATGAAGTTAGGTACCAATTATCCTAAAGGTCCTTTTGCCTGGGCCAATGATATTGGAGTTGCCAATGTATATCATGTGCTGAAAGCAATGTACGACGATACAAAAGAGGAACGCTACAAGATCTGCCCATTGCTTAAAACCAAGTTTCTGCGCGGCGAGAACTTCTAATTTATACTTGCTGAAGTATACAAATGCTTTGATATAAAACAGAAAAGGGAGCTCTTAAAGCTCCCTTTTCTGTTTTATGATTTATACAGTAGATTATTCCACTGTTACAGATTTTGCCAGGTTACGAGGCTGGTCAACGTTGCAGCCACGCATTACAGCAATGTGGTAAGATAGTAACTGAAGCGGAATCACTGATAGCAATGGCACCAGGTGCTCGCTTGTTTCAGGTACCTCTATCACGAAGTCTGCCATAGCTGGTATAATGTCATCACCTTCTGTAACGATAGCAATAACTTTACCTTTACGGGCACGCACTTCCTGAATGTTAGAAACGATCTTCTCGTAAGAGCTATCTTTTGTAGCGATAACTACTACAGGCATGTGCTCATCAATCAGCGCGATAGGGCCGTGCTTCATCTCTGCTGCAGGGTAACCTTCTGCGTGTATGTAAGAGATCTCTTTCAGCTTAAGTGCACCTTCTAATGCTACCGGGAAGTTATAACCACGGCCCAGGTATAAGAAGTTTGTAGCATCTTTAAACAAAGCTGAGATTTCCTGAATCTGCTGATCAAGCTCCAGTGCTTTCTCTACTTTGGCAGGTATGTTTTCCAGCTCTACCATCAGCTCACGCAGCTTAGAGTTTTCTAGTGTGCCACGCTTAGAACCAATGATCATGGCTATAAGTGTAAGTACTGTTACTTGTGCAGTAAATGCTTTTGTACTAGCCACACCAATCTCCGGACCTGCGTGCGTATAAGCACCAGCATCTGTAGCACGTGCTATAGATGAGCCTACCACGTTGCAGATACCGAAAATAGTAGCGCCTTTAGATTTTGCCAGTTCAAGGGCTGCAAGCGTATCGGCTGTTTCACCTGACTGTGAAATGGCTATTACTATGTCTCTTTCGCTGATGATCGGGTTGCGGTAACGGAACTCAGAAGCATACTCTACTTCAACCGGTATGCGTGCAAGATCTTCGATCAAGTATTCAGCTACAAGGCCGGCATGCCATGATGTACCGCAGGCAACTATGATAATACGCTGTGCATTCACGAATTTATTTTCAAATTCACGAATACCGCTCATCATCATGTGGTTGCTCTCAGCAATCAGGCGGCCGCGCATGCTGTCAAGTATAGAGCGAGGCTGCTCATATATTTCTTTCAGCATGAAGTGCTCGTAACCACCTTTCTCAATAGACTCAAGAGCCATTTCAAGGCGCTGGATATACGGCGTTTGTTTTACGTCTTCTTTGGTACGTATATCTAACTCACCATCTTTAATTACAGCAATCTCGTAATCGTTCAGGTAAATAACGTCGCTTGTATATTCAATAATCGGAGTTGCATCAGAAGCCAGGAAGAATTCTCCTTCGCCAACACCTACTACTAACGGGCTACCTTTACGGGCTGCTACCAACTGGTTAGGATCGTCTTTAGAAAGAACTACAATAGCGTAAGCACCAACAACTTCATGCAGGGCCAAACGAACTGCCTCTTCTAAAGAACATTTGTTATTTGTTCTGATATCTTCGATCAGGTTAATGAAAACCTCAGAGTCAGTTTCAGACTGGAAAGTATGGCCTTTCTCAATCAGGAGAGTTTTAAGAGCGGCATAGTTCTCTATAATACCATTATGGATAATGGCAATGTTTCTTGAGCTTGAATAGTGCGGGTGTGCATTTACATCGTTAGGCTCACCGTGCGTTGCCCAACGAGTATGGCCCATACCAATATGCCCATGTACATCCTTCTCCTGGATGTAAGCCTCCAGTTCGCTTACCTTACCCTTCTTTTTGTAAACATTTAATGATCCATTCATCAAGGCTATGCCAGCACTGTCATACCCTCTGTACTCCAGGCGCTTCAGGCCTTTGATAATGATCGGGCAAGCTTCTCTATGCCCTACATATGCTACAATTCCACACATATTTTTAAAATAAAATATTTTTATTGCTGGTAAAGTTATAATACAGCAAAATAAAATACAAATTTATTTAGTTAAGTTTCGAATAATAAAGTAAAAGCTTCACTTTATCGGTACCAGTGTTACTAATTATAGCACGGTAAGGGCGTGGCTCCTGCTGTATCTGGCGCTGGCTTTGTGTGCCTGATGACACTACATTAGCTGGTGCCAGTAACACTCCATTGTTCTGTTTGTTACCTAGAACAATAGATTGTATGTATGCAGTAATGTTTACAGTGTAATATTCTTTAGTCTCAGGAATGGTAAGTACAACCGGGAATAATGTTCCTCCATTGGAACGGTCTGCCTGTACAGCCGCTGCAGTACCAGCAGCATTTCTTACAATCTCATTTCTGCTGTTGGTTTCATACATAACTAACTGTGGAGGAGCAGACAATGTGCTTGTAGATGATTTCTTAACTGGTACTATAAGTTCAGCCCTGTTGATTATAATATTACCGTTAGCCTCTTTAAAAGCATTCAGGTAAGGGATTGTAAGCTTGGTAAGCAGCTGGGTATTTGCCTGTATATAGCTTTCGCCACCGGTTTCTGAAGCAGGTATAAAGCTGCCTTTGGCTTGCAGGGCCTCTACAGCTGTTCCTGTTCTGTCGCCTGTAATGCGGTTAAAGCTTCTTACAACATCTCTGTTAAAGGTGAAAGTATGCTTTTTCTGCTCAGTACCGTTCTTATAGTATAAGATGAATGAAGATCTGGCTGATGTCAGGTTAAAGCCTACAATGTTGCCGGAGTTATCGCCTGGTACCAGCGCCAAGCCTTTCAGGAAGTTGTTGAAGTTAGCCTGCGTTTTAAGCGGATCTTTGCCAGATTCTGCTACAATTCTTTGTAGGAAAGCCTGATCAAGCTTGATCTTAACAGCTACAGCCGAGTCTACTTCTGTGTTATTTTTCTTAACCTTAAGAATCTGCGGTACAAAAGTTTTAGAACCTACCGGAGTAGCTTCGTATGCAAGGCTAGAGTTTGTAAAATAAGAAGATTTCTCCTGAAAGCCTTCTGTCAGCTGATGAACGTTGATCGTTAGCGGAGCTGTCTTGTTACCGTAAATCAGGTTATAGTCCAGTGTAAGCACAAGCGAGTCGGCAACCGGGTTATCACCAAATTTAAGGTCTGTAGCACCAAGGCCAACTTCTGTAAAATTACCAGCTGAAACACTGCCCAGCACAGGATCTATATACTTACCAACCATTGCAGGCGATAGCTTAAACGACAGGATTGAGTCGTTCAGCAATACAGTGCCTGTATTTATAGTTAGTGTGTCGGTATAATCAGTGCCTATCTGGTTTTCGTCCTGCAGGTCAATGCCTATATCTTTGGCATCTTCGCAGGCAGTAAGGGCAGCAAGGGAAAAGAAGAAAATAAGAAATCTTCTAACGGCTAAGTTCATTATATAGGTTGTAGTAAGAATCTAACAGGTTATCGTCGGCGCTGATGGTGTTGATGTCCTTGGTCTTCACGAACTCGTTGAACAGCGCATCCATATTTTCACTGAAATTCTCGTTTGTTTTGATCACAGAGTCTGCATACTGCATACCGATCTTAACAAAGCTGTCCACATCAGAAGACTGCAGGTGCGTCAGCATGCTGTCATCAATGTCAAGCATTTTAACTTTGCCCGCCAGGTCACCCTCAAACTTTTGCTTGCAGTTATGATTATACACTGTAAACATCGACTTTGCATCCTTGAAGATCGGATCTTTCTTATATGTCGTCTTCAGGTACATTGGTATAAGGCCTGTCATCCAATCATTGCAATGTACAATGTCTGGTTGCCAGCCTAGTTTTTTTACTGTTTCCAGCACACCTTTGCAAAAGAAGATGGCGCGTTCATCATTATCCTGGTGGAAATTGTTATTCTTGTCAACGAAAACGGATTTTCTGTGGAAATAGTCTTCGTTGTCAATAAAATATACCTGTAGTTTTGCATTAGGTATAGAAGCTACTTTAATAACGAGTGGTTTCTCGTCGTCGCCAACTGCAATGTTGATGCCGGAAAGGCGCACAACCTCATGCAAGCGGTTTTTACGCTCGTTTATAAGGCCGAACCTCGGAACGAAGATGCGGATCTCCATGCCTCTTTCTTGCATCCCCTGCGGCAGTGTATTTAAAAACTCTGCTACTTTCGTGGTTTGTAAGAAAGGGTTGATCTCGGTGGCAGCGTATAGGATTCGCAATTTGGACATGATATGGAGTTAAAATTTAATAAGCAACAGTATTGGGACGTGCAAAATTAGTAATTTTTATTCTGATTTTCAATTTTCTGCACTATAACTTACTTTTGCCGGCTTTTACAGATTAATCAAGTAATACCATTTATAATGGAAGTTATAGAACAGGTTGGCACCCTTCGGCAAACGGTGCAGGCACTAAGGTGCAATGGAAAAAGTATAGGCTTTGTGCCTACCATGGGCGCCCTGCACGAGGGGCACCTGCAGCTCCTGCGCGCCTCTGCCCAGGAGAATGACATTACCATTTGCAGCATCTTTGTAAACCCTACACAGTTCAATAACCAAAATGACTACAAGCTTTACCCTCGTACGCTGGAGCAGGATATCGAATTACTGAAAACAGTAGGATGCGACTATCTGTTTGCACCAAACGCAGAAGAGGTATATCCAGAACAGACGCTGCTGCAGTTTAGTTTCGGAGTGCTGGAGTCGGTAATGGAGGGGGAGCACAGGCCTGGCCACTTTAACGGTGTTGCAACTGTAGTTAGTAAGCTTTTTAACCTTGTTCAGCCACACAAAGCATACTTCGGGCAGAAAGACCTGCAGCAGGTAGCAGTGGTGCGGCAGCTTATATTTGGGCTTAGTTTTAATATTGAGCTGATATGCTACCCAACCGTGCGTGAAGAAGATGGATTGGCCATGTCGTCGAGGAATAAGCGCCTGGATGCGGAGCAGCGCCAGATAGCAACGCATTTATACAAGGTGCTGCAGCAGGCAAAGGCAACGCTAAAACAGCAACCGGTAGCAAGTATAAAACAGCACGTGGCATCTTACCTGCAAAGTATAGATCAGGTGCACCTGGAGTATTTTGAGATAGCTGACCCTGATACCATGCAGCCGGTAGAAGATGTAAGCAAGGCGCAGCAAGTAGCACTATGTATAGCTGCTTTTGTGGGCGAGGTGCGCCTGATAGACAATATAATTGTGAATTTAAACGAAGTATAGATTGTTTTGCCTCCATGCAAGTGGCAAAGCAATTATACTTTGATAGTTAATCTGATGCTTATTGTCTAACTTTGCGCTTTATTTTAATACCAAGTCATGCAAATTGAGGTTTTAAAGTCTAAGATCCACCGTTGTAAGGTCACTCAGGCTGAATTGCACTATGTAGGCAGCATCACGATTGATGAAGACCTGATGGATGCCGCTAATATGGTGGAGAACGAGAAAGTAACGATCGTTAATATTAATAACGGCGAGCGCTTCGAAACCTATGTAATAAAAGGCGAGCGTGCTACCGGCACTGTTTGCCTGAATGGTCCTGCTGCCCGCAAAGTACAGGTAGGTGATATTGTAATTGTGATCTCTTACTGCACTGTTAACTTCGAAGACGCCAGAAACCATAAACCTACGCTTGTTTTCCCTGACCAGCATAATCGCCTAGTGTAATACAGTTCATGAAAAAACTGCTCTCTTTTCTGAAGTATGTTGCACTTTTAGCCGTTTCAGCATTTCTGATGTGGTACGCGCTAAAGGAGCTTGATTTTACGAAAATGTGGGCAGAGTTCAAGAGCGCCAGCTATTTCTGGATCATCATCTCGTTGGTGATGGGGGTGATAGGCTACATCAGCCGGGCTTACCGCTGGAAGATGCAGTTTAAGCCTGCCGGGTACGAACCTTCTCTGAGCAACACCTATAACTCCATGATGGTGGGGTATGTAGCAAATCTGGTGCTGCCGCGTATGGGCGAAGTTGCCCGCTGTACTATGTTGCGCCGCGCAGAGGGTATTCCTGTAAATGTTGGGTTTGGTACTGTTATAGCAGAGCGCTTTGTGGATATGCTCATGCTGCTGCTCTTCATCGGTATTACTTTTTTAGTGGAGCTTGACAGGTTGCACGACCTTCTGATGGGTCTTTTTACCGATAAGTATAATAATCTGGAGCAAAGCCTGCAATCGCTGTACCTGATGGGAGGCATTACAGTAGCTGTGCTTGTAATCGGGTTGGTGCTGGTGCTTGTATTTCTTAACAAACTGCGCAAAAATATTTTCTTCCAGAGAGCTGTTGGTTTCTTAAGAGGTATGCTGGATGGTATCTTTAGCTTATCCAGGTTAGAGAATCCTGTTGCTTACTGGCTGCATTCGTTTTTTGTCTGGGGAATGTACTATGGCATGAGCCTGGTTGTTTTTTATGCCTTGCCTGCTACAGCTCATCTTTCGTATGGTGCTGCGCTATCTGTACTGGTAATTGGTAGCCTGGGTATGGCGGCGCCAGTGCAGGGGGGCATAGGAGTCTATCACATTCTGGTGCAAACTACCTTGCTTTTGTATGGTGTACCTAAAGAGGCGGGTATGGCTTATGCTTTACTTGCACATACTTCACAAACACTTTTGGTCGTTGTGATGGGAGTTCTTAGTTTTATGGCAGGTATGCTGCGACGCAACAGGCAGGCAGCCGAAACCATAAATACAGAAGTTACTACCCAGCATGAATTCAACCGATAAAATCTTTTCCGTTTATCAGTTACAGGAGCAGCTAAATAGCTGGCGCGAACAGGGCCAGAAAATAGTATTTACTAATGGCTGCTTCGATCTTTTGCACCTGGGCCACGTCGATTATCTTGAAAAAGCACGACAACTTGGCGATAAATTGGTGCTAGGTCTTAATACAGACGCTTCAATCAGCAGAATTAAAGGTCCAAACCGCCCGCTTCAGGACGAAATGTCACGCGCAAGGGTTATGGCATCGCTTTTGTTCGTAGATGCAGTAGTGCTCTTCGATGAAGATACCCCGTTACAGTTGATAAAAACAGTGCAACCAGATATACTGGTTAAAGGCGACGACTATAGCGTAGAAAACATAGTTGGGCACGAGGTAGTTATGGCAAAGGGAGGCGAGGTAAAAACTGTACCACTTGTAAAAGGCTATTCAACTACCAACATCGTAAATAAGATAGAAAATCAACTTAACTCTAAAACAAAGTAAAGTATAGCTATGGCTGGAATATATTTTATAGGTATAATTTTTATGCTGATAAGTCTGCTGGTAAGCTGGCGGCTTAAAAGTAAATTTCAAAAATACTCTCAGATACCGCTTAGCTCTGGCCTGAGCGGCCGCGAAATAGCCGAAATGATGCTGGCTGATAACGGCATTCATGATGTAAAGGTAATTTCGGTGGCTGGCCGTTTAACAGACCATTATAACCCGGCAGATAAAACTGTTAACCTGAGCGAGTATGTATACGAGGCACGTTCTGCGGCTGCTGCTGCTGTAGCTGCGCACGAGTGTGGCCACGCTGTGCAACATGCAAAAGCTTACAATTTCCTTAAGTTCCGTTCGGCTATGGTGCCGGCTTTAAGTATAGCTTCGCGTTACATGCAGTGGATTATCCTGATCGGTATACTTATGCTGCAAACAACACCTATACCGTTAGCAATTGGTGTGGCGCTTTTTGCACTAACCACCATATTCAGTTTTGTAACATTGCCAGTAGAATTTGACGCAAGCAGACGGGCGCTTGCCTGGATACAGGCAAACAATGTTGTAACAAAGCAAGAGTACGGCATGTCTAAAGATGCACTTAAATGGGCCGCTCTTACTTACGTAGTGGCTGCTCTGGGTTCTCTGGCAACATTGTTATACTATGTATCGCTGCTGATGGGGCGCCGCGATTAAGTATAAATATTGTCAGGTATGGGCCTGATAAACACAAGTTTAACGCCACCTGGTAAAATAACAGGTGGCGTTTTTTGTATAAAATTTCCTATTTTATCAATATTACGTTTAATAGTATAGAATAGCACTGGAACGCCAGTTAAACAAATATTACTATAGCGGGTTGTTTTAATACCTTTGAATTTCATAGTTTTGCGCCCGATAAAACTAAATAGATTGCACATAAATTTATATAAGCATGAATTTTCAACTAACAGAAGAACATTTGGCGGTACAGGCTGCTGCCCGGGAGTTTGCACAGACCGAACTGCTGCCAGGCGTAATTGAGCGCGATGAGCATCAGAAGTTTCCGGCTGAGCAAATCAAAAAAATGGGTGAGCTTGGGTTTTTGGGTATGATGGTAGACCCTAAATATAACGGCGGCGGCATGGATACAATTTCATATGTATTGGCTATGGAGGAAATTTCCAAAGTAGATGCCTCTGCTTCTGTTGTTATGTCGGTAAACAACTCGCTTGTTTGCTGGGGTCTTGAAAAGTATGGTACTGAAGAGCAAAAGCAGAAATACCTGACGCGCCTTGCTACAGGCGAGATCATTGGTGCTTTCTGTTTATCTGAGCCAGAGGCTGGTTCTGATGCAACATCACAGCGCACTACAGCCATTGATATGGGCGACCACTACCTGCTGAACGGTACAAAGAACTGGATCACGAACGGTAGCTCAGCCTCAGTTTACCTGGTAATCGCTCAGACAGATGTATCAAAAGGTCATCGTGGTATTAATGCCCTGATTGTAGAGCGTGGCATGGAAGGCTTCGTAGTAGGTCCTAAAGAGAATAAATTGGGTATCCGTGGATCTGATACACATTCTTTAATGTTTACAGATGTGAAGGTACCTAAAGGAAACCGCATCGGAGAAGATGGCTTCGGCTTTAAGTTCGCTATGTC
This sequence comes from uncultured Pontibacter sp., assembly GCA_966250805.1. Lineage (GTDB taxonomy): Bacteria > Bacteroidota > Bacteroidia > Cytophagales > Hymenobacteraceae > Pontibacter. Next base: position 113,992 of record CBINIP010000001.1, read on the forward strand.
TACACTTGCTGGCGGGCGTATTGGTATCGCATCTCAGGCTCTGGGTATTGCATCTGGCGCTTTCGAACGGGCACTTAAATATTCAAAAGAGCGCAAGGCGTTCGGTGTAGAGATCTCCAAGCACCAGGCTATACAGTTTAAACTGGCTGATATGGCTACAAACATTGAGGCTGCCCGCCTTCTTTGCCTGCAGGCTGCTTACGACAAAGACACGCATGCAGATTATGGTAAGTCAGGCGCAATGGCCAAGCTTTTTGCATCAAAAGTAGCGATGGATACAACCGTTGAAGCTGTTCAGGTACATGGCGGTTATGGTTTCGTGAAAGAATACCATGTAGAGCGTTTGATGCGTGATGCAAAAATTACACAGATTTACGAAGGTACTTCTGAGATACAGAAAATAGTAATTTCAAGAGAATTGCTTAAGTAGAATAAGCCTTAAGTGCTTGTTAGTGTGTATCTTAGGCTAAGAATAGGCTTTATTGAATTAAAATTTAATTTTTAAAAATAATTTGAATTTTCTAAAGTATATCTTAGCTTTATGCCTTAATTAAAGGGTTTATAGTATAAAAGTTAGTTGGTAACACACATGGAAGATTACAATAAGATTATTGAATCGCTTGGGGTGCGGTTCATTAAAGCTAAAAATCTGGTGTTGCAGCAACCGTTTACGGTACGCAACTACTACGATGTAGGCAACAACTTGATCCTGCTTCACAGAGGCAGCATCTTTTTCGGCGACGAGGAACAAATGGTAGAAGAGGGGGAACTTCTATTTATTCCGGGTGGCCGAAGCACAAAAGTAACGTATGGCTCTGCTGATGGCAGAACCATCTCTAACGACGACCTGATAACGAATAGAGAGAAGTTTTTCAAAAGCAACAACGATCTTGACCTGATCGGTGACGCAGAGGAAAGCCATAGCTATGTTAGCTTCGAAGCTAAAGTATTTGACTCAGTAAACTTCTTTGCATCTCTTGATCTGCCGGCGTTCCTGATCTCAGGGAACAACAAACTGGCTAATCTTGTGATCAAGGTTGTGGAAGAGACAATGCAGGACCTGCCAGGTAAAGAGCGCCTGATCAGCATCTATACAGAGAATATCGTGGTTGAGATCGTTCGCCATATTCTGCGTAACAAGATGTTTGTGGAGCAGCTGGCAACAAACAGCACATACTTCAAAGATCCTCGCCTTATCGACCTGTTCAACTATATCAAGGAGAACTTGGGTGGCGACCTTTCAAACAAAGTGCTTTCTAACGTAGCAAACGTATCAGAGGATTATGTAGGCCAGTACTTCAAAATGCTGACTGGTATTAACCCGCAGGATTACATTGAATACCAGCGCATGGAGCGTGCCGTATTCTTGCTGCGTACTACTAAGAAGAGCATCCGTGAGATTGGTAAAGATGTGGGCTACAAAGATACAGCTTACTTCTGCCGTCGCTTTAAGATGATGTTTGGTATACCTGCAGGTAAGATGCGTCGTAGAGAATCAGCGATGAATATCTAACGCAACATTGTAAGAAGAAACAATTTGAGAAACCTCGGCCAGAAAGCCGGGGTTTTTTTCTATGTGGTTACCAATCACAATTACATCGGCACCTGCATCGAGGGCAGCCTTGGCTTTTTGCTTTGTGTTGATGCCGCCGCCAACTATAACCGGTACATCAACCGCTTTGCGTACGGCTTTGATCATTTCTGCGCTTACAGGGTTTTGCGCTCCGCTACCGCCATCCATATAAATGTAACGCAGCCCTAGCATTTCGCCGGCCATGGCTGTGCAGGCAGCAATCTCAGGCTTATCGTAAGGTATGGGTGTGGTTCCGCTCATGTATGAGGCAGTTGTTTGCCGGCCGGTATCTATCAGCATATAACCTGTAGGGTATACCTGTAGCTGACTTGCTCTAAGTATAGGCGCTGAAATTACATGCTGGCCAATCAGAAAGTCAGGGTTGCGGCCAGAGATAAGTGAAAGCAAAAGTATACCATCGGCCTGTTTGTCAATATGCAGGCTGTTGCTCGGGAAAAGTATAACCGGAATATCAGAATTGGACTTGAGCAAACGTATAAGCCCGCCCTGGTTATTGGTGGTAATCAGGCTACCGCCTACAAAGAAGAAATCAATAGGGTGGAGTTCGCTGAGCGCGAGCAGTTGCAGGCAGGTAGCCTCATCTAAGTTGTCTGGGTCTAGCAGAACTGCGAAGTGCTTCCTGCCTGTTTGTGGCTGCTGTTGCTGGCGAAGGTTATTAAATGGCATCCTCTTCCGGATAAATATACTCAGTAGTTTGTATCGTGCTCACCTCTGCGGGCTTAACCGCAATATCGTGATTTTCGGATACACTATGTAAGTATTCTTCTACCTTTTTGGTGATGTACACCATTAAGAGGGCCGTAAGCTGGCTTGCAATGAGCCTGGTGACGCCAGAGTTCATTACATTTTTGGCAATGCTTTTGTCCTTTTGCTCTGTGCCGGATGCATGCGGCATGTGTTCAGATGATAAAGTATAAGCATCTTCCTGATCATGCAGTATAGAGTTATAGTCTACCACGCTGGCCGGGGCGGCAGCATTATGGCTTACATGAAGCGGTGCTGAGCTATGTGTCTTCTTCGATTTTAACTTTTTAGCTTTTTTTTTTCCGCCACCGCTGAACATGCGGCGAACCAAAAGCCCGGCCAGTAATACGCCTCCGGCAATGGCTACTTTTTTACCTATCTGCTGCGATTGCGTCTTAATCTGGTCAACATCGCTCATCAGGGCATTTCTGTATTCTTCTTTCTGACGCTCCAATAACTCTCTTTCGTTTTCGAACAGTGGGTTGCTTAGCTCACTCATAGTGTTTTATCTCGTTTGTCGGTTTTATAGATTGTATTGTCAAAAGTTTTATCGGCTACATTCTGAAATACTTTTTTATCCAGGCCAATAATTAGCACTACCAGCACTGCTACATAAAACAAGGCTACAATACCAAAGCCCCAGAAAGAACTATCCAGCGCGTGGTTTAGCAGCAAGGCAATGAACAGGTTTATAAAAATGAAGCTCATAAAACCAAAGAAACCCAGCAGGAGCACGTGCAGTAAACTAACAAAAGATGTTTTCAGTTTATCCTGTATCTCCAGTTTAATAATATCAATTCGGGTATCAATATACCCCATCATGTTTTCAATGATGTGGGTGCTTTTTTCGCGAGTGCCGTTATCTGGATTAGCCATAGTGCTAAGCTGTTAAAGTGCCTGTTTATTATGATTTAAAAAATATTATATTACTTAAAGTATTACCGGATAAACTGTACTACGGAAAAATAAGATTAGTTGTATAAAATTACGGCATATAAACGTTAACCTTTTTGTACTTTCGCCTGCTTGGATCAGAATTATTACATAGTATTAGGTGTAAGCCACACGGCTACCTCTCAGGAAATTAAGCTAGCTTATAAGCGGCTTGCGCTGCAATACCATCCTGACAGGAACCCCGGTAATGTGCGTGCCGAAGAACAGTTTAAGCTAGTTAACACTGCTTATCAGACATTGTCTAACCCAAGCAAGCGCGCGCGCTACGACCTGAAGCTGCAATACATAAGCGAACAGCGTCGTGTAGCGCAGCCTCAGACATATTACGACCCCCGCTATAACCATACACGTGAGCCGGCAGGAGTTTCGGAGCGCTATTACCGCAAACGGCCGGTTATGCAGGATCAGCGATTTTCTAAGCGTGATACTTACATTACTGTAGCCTTTATTGCTTGTCTGCTTTTATTTAGCCTGTTGCTTAAAGTTGTAATGGACTACATTGCAGGCGAGGATAAGTATAAAACTGCTCTAACTTACATAGCAGATGGCAAATACAGCAGTGCTCACAGTCTTTTAACTGATGCCATCCACTTCAGACCTAAACATGCTGATGCCTACCTTACCCGGGCAAGTATAGAGCTGAATGTGTTTGAGGATTACCAGGATGCCCTTCAGGATATTAACCAGGCAATAGCCCTGGAGGAGAACGTGCCGGCTGAGACCTATTACATGCGGGGAAAATGTTACCAGAAGCTGGCGCAGTTTAAGTTAGCCGAGCAAGACCTGACTCGGGCACTTCAACTTGATAGCAATTTGTATGCAGCACACCTGGAAAGGGGAGAGGTGCGCCTCTTTTACCTCAGAAACTATAGGGCTGCCATTGCAGATTTTACAACCTTTTTGAAGCACTCGCACAGTGGCGAATCGTGGTCAAAAGCACTTACTTTCAGAGGGTTTGGTTACTATAAGTTAGGAGATTATACTTTGTCGGAGGCAGATTACCGCCGGGTGCTGGATGTAGATGATAGCAATGGCCGCGTGTATTACCTGTTGGGCAGAACAGAGCTTGAGCAGCAGTTTCAGGATTCGGCCTGCGTTCATTTCAATAATGCGTATAGGCTGGGCTATACTGCCGCCATGCTGGAACTAAGAGCCAATTGCCCGTAAGTATACTTTTATACTTGTTCTCTGCAGCAGGCTTAACTATAACCCATGCAAACATTGTAGTATAGTTAGCAGTTGGAAAAGTATAAAAACAAAAAACCCTTACCGGTTAAGGTAAGGGTTTAAGCTGGTGGTGATGATTGGAATCGAACCAACGACACAAGGATTTTCAGTCCTTTGCTCTACCAACTGAGCTACATCACCAGCTCTTGTTGTGCCCCTTGTTTCGAAAGGGTATGCAAAAGTAGCAACTAGAATTGAACGTGCAAACATTCGGCTCGAAAAATTTTAAAAAAAGTTCCTCATGCACGTTTATTCTTCGTATTCTGCTATCTTTAGGTATAAATTGGTATGTATAACGAATAGTTTACTGTGATAGGATTAGAGAACATTATCTTCCTGATTGTTGCTGCACTGGGCATAGGCTTATTTGTGTGGCAGATACGCAAAATCCGAAAGAATATCCTCATCGGCCGCGATGTAGAGCTGACAGATAACCCATCGGAGCGAATAAATAAAATGTTGCTGGTGGCTTTTGGCCAGCAGAAGATGTTTAAGCGCCCGTTGCCTGCCGTGCTGCACTTGTTTGTATATGTCGGCTTCCTGGTGATTAATATTGAGGTACTGGAGATTCTGATAGATGGTATTTTCGGAACGCACCGTGTACTGGGTTTCTTAGGCCCTGTTTATAGCGCTCTGATGTTTGTGAACGAGGTACTGGCGGCACTGGTAATTATAGCCTGTGCTATTTTCTTGTGGAGAAGAAACGTTACACGCGTGCCTCGTTTGGCTACAGGTGTAGAAATGCGTGCCTGGCCTAAAATGGATGCCAACACCATTCTGATCACAGAGATCGTGCTGATGTTTGCGCTTTTCGCCTTCAACATCGCAGACCTTAAACTGGCTGAAGTAGAGAACCGCCACATGGCTGGTAGCTTTCCGGTAAGCCAGCTGTTTGTAAATGCTTTTGGCAGCGATGCAGGCACTTTGCAAACTATAGCTACTGCAGGCTGGTGGATTCACATTTTGGGTATACTGGCATTTATGAACTACCTGCCAAGCTCGAAGCACTTCCATATTATCATGGCTTTCCCGAACGTGTATTACTCTAAGCTGTTCCCGAAAGGCAAATTCTCCACAAACCCAAGTATAACCCACGAAATAAAGGCTATGCTGGACCCAAGCTACCAGCCGCCTGCCCCTGAAGTAGATGCCGAAGGAAACCCTGTTGTGCAGCGCTTTGGTGCCAAAGATGTGGAAGACCTGACCTGGAAGCAGCTGATGGATTCTTATACTTGTACGGAGTGTGGCCGCTGTACTTCTGTTTGCCCTGCTAACATTACAGGCAAGCTGCTATCGCCGCGTAAGATTGTAATGGATACCCGCGACCGTATGGAGGAGAAAGGCGAACACCCGGCTATCTTCAAGCCAAACCACTACAAGGAAATGGGTGTGGAGCGCGTAGAAACCACCGATGAGAAAACATTATTAAGAGGCTATATTACACCTGAAGAACTTTGGGCTTGTACTTCGTGCAACGCCTGCGTAGAGTCCTGCCCTGTTAACATCGACCAGTTATCTACTATCATGGATCTTCGTCGCTACCTGGTACTGGAAGAATCTGCAGCGCCGGCCTCCCTAAATGCCATGTTCACCAACATTGAGAACAACGGTGCGCCGTGGGCATTCTCGCCTTCAGACCGTTTTAACTGGGCCGATGAACTGTACGTGCCTTCAAAGAATTAAGAATTAGAAATTAAAATTAGAAATTGGGCGCTGACAGGAAAGTATGCTAGATTCATAAAACTTGCAGCTGCTCTATACCACAAGTCTTGAGTCCTATGTCTTGATACTTGTGTCTTTTTTCAAAAATAAGATGGAAGAGAATAAAAGATTAGTGAAAGTGCCTACCATGGCCCAGATGGCTGCCAATGGCGAAGAACCAGAGATCCTGTTTTGGGTAGGTTGTGCCGGCGCTTTCGACGACCGTTATAAAAGAGTAACCCGCGCTTTCGTGCAGATTCTGGAGCACGTAGGTGTAAAATATGCTGTATTAGGAACAGAAGAAAGCTGCACCGGCGACCCGGCTAAGCGTGCAGGTAACGAGTTCCTGTTCCAGATGCAGGCTCTTACTAACATAGAGGTGCTGAATGCTTATAATGTGAAGAAGATCGTAACGGCTTGCCCGCACTGCTTCAATACCATTAAAAACGAGTACCCGGATCTGGGCGGCAACTATGAGGTTATCCATCACTCAACGTTCCTGCAGCAGCTGATAAACGATGGGAAAGTACGCGTGCAGGGAGGCGAAGAATTTAAAGGCCGACGCATTACGTTCCACGATTCGTGCTACCTGGGCCGCGCCAACGATATTTACGAAGCACCACGCGATGTACTTGCTGCCCTTGATGCCGACCTGGTTGAAATGAAGCGTAGCCGCGCCAACGGTTTATGCTGCGGTGCCGGTGGTGCCCAGATGTTTAAAGAAGCTGAGCCAGGCAGAAAAGAGATCAACATTGAAAGAACTGAAGAAGCGCTGGCTACTTTAGGTACAGGCGGGCAGGGCGTAATTGCTACAGCATGTCCATTCTGTATGGTGATGATGAACGACGGTGTGAAAAACAAGGAGCAGGAAGAAAACGTAAAAGTTTTTGATATTGCCGAGCTCATCGCACAAGCCGAGGGTTTAACTAAATAATGGCTCAATAATTTAAATTGTGAATTCGTTAGTTCTATAGGTTGATCTGATAATAATTCAACAATTTAGCCATTCAAAAATACAACAATCAACCATTAGCATGTATATTCCGTTTGACGAGTTGCCGCCGCATGCCAGGCTGTGGATATATCAGGCAAACAGGCCTTTAACAGAGGCTGAGCAAGCCGAGGTAGCCCCCATGCTGGAAGCTTTCGCAACAGACTGGAGCAGCCACGGAACAGGCTTGCAGGCATCTGCTAAACTGCTGCACGGGCAGTTCCTGGTGCTTGCCAACAACGAGAGTGCCACTGCTGCCAGCGGTTGCTCTATCGATAAGTCGGTAAACTTTGTAAGGGAGCTGGAGCAACGCTTTGGTGTTTCTTTTTTCGATCGTACCAAACTTGCTTTCCTGAACGAGGGGCAAGTGCAACTGGTGAGTATAAACGACCTGAAGAACAAAGTAGCTGCCGGCGACATTAAAGAAGATACTTTATACTTTGATACGCTTGTAAACAATTACGCAGACCTGCAGACGGAGTGGCCACGGCCTGCCCGATCAAGCTGGCTCTCGCGTTATTTCTGATCTGGCTAACTATAACTATACTTGTTCATGCGCCAAATGCTACAACCTAAGCCTTTTGCATACTACCTGCTACGCTCAGGTATGTTTATTTTGTTTGTGTTGTTGCTCGGAGCCTGCGGTGCTGGTAAGTACATCAGCAAAGGCGACAAAAAGTATGGCGAAGAAGAGTATGAGCGGGCTATAGAGTATTACAAGCAGGCGCTTCCTAAAGCTGATAATCCCGGAGAGATAAACTATAGAATTGCGGAGTCTTACCGCCGCTCTAACAGGCTGGCGCAGGCAGAGCCATTTTATAAAGCAGCGCTGGATGCAAACCTGCGCAGGGAGGATGCCTACTTTTATTACGGTATGGCGCTCAAAGCTAACGGCAACTATGAAGAGGCCCTTAACCAGTTGCAGGATTACATTCGGGTAGGCAGCAACACACGGCTGAAAGGCATAGCCCTACGCGAAGTAGAGAACTATAGTGCCCTTGATGAAATCTTGCGTAGCGCCCAGAAGTTTGAAGTACAGAACCTGGAGGCCCTGAATACAGAAGCATCCGAGTTTGCGCCTTACATGCTCAACAATGAGCTTATCTTTTCTTCTACCCGGGGGGCTGATAAAAAGTACTGGGGCAACGGCGAAGGATTTATCGATATTTATGCTGCCACGCTCTCTGACTCGGCTGGCACAGTGCGTAAATTTCCAGGTGTTAATGTAGAAGGTATACACGATGCCCTCACCACTTTTTCCGATGAAGGACGCACCATGGTTTTTGCCCGCGGCAACGAGGGCACCAAAAAAGGCCGCCAGAATGTAGATTTATACCTTACTTTCTTCCGCTCAAATGCCTGGTCAGAGCCTAAGCTTTTAAGTATAAACGACCCCGCAGCATGGGATTCTTCTCCGGCTTTCTCACCGGATGGCAAAACTTTATATTTTGCCTCAGACCGTAAAGGCGGATTAGGCGGAAACGATATCTATAAAGCTACTATAGACGAAAACGGCCGCTTCTCGGCACCCGAAAACCTGGGGCCGGATGTGAACACTCAAGGCAACGAAAGCTATGTTTATGTGGCCCCGGATGGTACCTTATACATTGCCTCTGATGGTTTGCCTGGTTTAGGTAACTTGGATATTTTCCGGATCGAGAACGGCAAACCTGTTAACATGGGGCCTCCTGTAAACTCACCCGGCGACGACTTCAGTATCTTTTTTGAAAACAGCTTAACGGGTTTTTTCTCATCTAACCGCGAGGGTGGCAAAGGTGGCGATGACCTGTACAGGTTCTCGAAATCTGCGCGCAAACTGGTAAACTTCTTTGTAGATGGTACTGTAATGCAGCGCCGCGAAAAGGCAAAACAGGCAACTATAGTTCCGGGGCAGCTGGTGGTGCTGCAGGATGAAAAAGGTAATAAGCTGCGCGAAGTTAAAGCTGATGCCGAGGGTAAATTCTCCTTCAGACTGGATACAGCTGCTACTTATTCGCTCGTTTCTGAAAAGCCTGGTTTTTTCACAGCCCGCGAGAGCATCACTACAGTAGGTAAAATTCCTCCGCAGGAGCAGCTGAAAGACGAAGTAAACGACATCAGGCTGACAGCAACATTAGTACTGACAGAGATCGTGAAAGAGAAACCAATTGTACTGGAAAACATCTTCTACGATTTCGATAAAGCAGACATCCGCCCTGATGCAGCCAAAGAACTGGATAAGCTGGTTCAGGTCCTGAACGACAACCCACGAATCTCAATCGAGCTAAGCTCACACACCGACTCCCGTGGTATAGACATTTACAACCAGGACCTGTCGCAGCGCCGTGCACAGTCTGCTGTAAACTACATCATCTCGAAAGGTATAGACAGAAACCGCATAACAGCTAAAGGCTATGGCGAGAGCCGCCCAGTAGTACGTAACGCCAAAACAGAAGCCGAACACCAGCGCAACCGCCGCACAGAATTTAAAGTGGTGCGCATTCAGGAATAGGAAGGAGTTCTGAGTTCCAAGTTCCGAGTCACGAGTTGGGCTTGACGTATAAAAAGAGAGGAGCTGTAACTAGTTACAGCTCCTCTCTTTTTATACTTACTTTTACTGGAATAAACTTGGTTGATGTACTAAAGCCCTCGCTTGCCTTTGGCGAGTGTGAGCTATCAAGTGGCGTCTCGCCACGTTACACAACAAGTATAAAAGTATAAACCTCAGCGACCAGAGGCCGTGGGATAACGCACACTCGCCAGAGGCGAGCAAGGGCAATTCCCTTAAGTAAACTGGTTACTGGTGCGTAAATAACTTACGACCCAGAAATCTTAACTCGTAATTCGCAACTAATAACTCGGAACTCTCCAACCCTTTTATTTAAGCAGGTACTTTACCCCTATACCAAAAGTTCTGGTGTTTTCAAGAGGTAAACGAGGCTGGTAGCTGCTGTTATCAAAGCGCATGAACGGAGCCCGGTAATCAAGAGATAGGGAAACAGGCGCATTTTTAAAAGTATATTCTACCCCAAAAGTTGCCACTGCTACAGGGTTAGTCTTCATGTCCGGCTCTTCCGGATAAAAACCAGGATTACGGGCGCGCATCACACCAACACCTAAACCGGCATAAGGCCTGAACCGCGAAGTGCTCAGCAGTTGCGGCTGCCAGATATAACTAAGCAAAGCAAGCTGAAATTTTGACTGCGGTACTACCGGTAACTGAACCTCCAGCGCCGATTGTCTGCCAATAAAATACTTGGCTGTTAAGTTTACATCGGCACCCGTTGGGCCGCCATACGTAAAACGTGCCCCAACAGCTAGTTTGTAAGGTGCCGTAGCGCGTGGCTGGGTACTGAGCGAGTCTTGTGCCTGCAGGGCTGAGAAAGTGCTGAGCAAGCAGATGCAAAGCAGGGTGAGCTTAATTTTCATAGTAAAGGTTTTATGGTTTGTATATAGCATGATGCAGATATTTACCAGAACGTTGCATGTTATAAAGTATAAATTTGTAATATAATAAGTATAGGAATGAGAGCGTTATAAAAGGTTATCGGAAGAAGAGGCCTTAACCTGAAACAGATTCATCTTTTTGCTATTTAACCTCGCTTATATAAAGGCCTTTCTTAAATTTGTAGGCAAACCATCCTCCAGCTATGGAAAACAGATATCTGCGACGAGGCGTGTCTGCGTCGAAGGAAGACGTACACAATGCCATCAAGAACATAGACAAGGGCTTATTTCCGAAAGCATTTTGTAAGATCATACCTGATGTACTTACCGGCGACCCGAACTACTGCGCTATAATGCACGCCGACGGTGCCGGCACAAAATCATCGCTGGCTTACATGTACTGGAAAGAAACTGGCGACCTGAGCGTGTGGAAAGGTATTGCCCAGGATGCCGTTGTCATGAACACCGACGACCTGCTCTGCATAGGAGCTACAGATAATATCCTGCTTTCTTCTACCATTGGCCGCAACAAAAACCTGATTCCGGGTGAGGTGATTGCCGCCATTATAAACGGTACAGAAGAGGTGCTGCAAATGCTGCGCGATAACGGCATTGGTATTTACAGCACCGGCGGCGAAACTGCCGACGTAGGCGATCTTGTGCGTACTATTATAGTAGACAGCACGGTAACTGCCCGTATGCGCCGCGACCAGGTTATCTCTAACCATACTATACAGCCTGGCGATGTAATTGTAGGTTTTTCATCGTCGGGGCAGGCAACGTACGAAACCGAGTATAACGGCGGTATGGGTAGCAACGGCCTTACATCAGCACGCCACGATGTGTTCCATAAATACCTGTCGGCTTCTTACCCTGAGAGCTTTGATCCGGAGCTGCCAAAAGACTTAGTGTATAGCGGTAACTACAGGCTTACAGATGTTGATGAAGAAACAGGTATGGAAGTCGGTAAGCTGGTGCTTTCGCCAACGCGTACTTATGCGCCTATAGTTAAAGAAATACTGAAAGAGCACCGCCCGCACATACACGGCATGGTACACTGCAGTGGTGGTGCGCAAACCAAGGTGCTGCACTTTACCGATAAGGTACATATCATCAAAGATAACCTGTTCCCGGTGCCGCCGCTGTTCCGCATTATTCAGGAGCAAAGCCACACCGACTGGAAAGAGATGTACAAAGTGTTTAACATGGGCCACCGCCTGGAGATATACCTTCCGGAACAGTATGCCCAGGATCTGATCAACATTTCGCAATCGTTTGGCGTGGACGCACAGATTGTTGGCCGTGTAGAAAGCAGCAAAACAAACGAACTTACGATCAGGAGCGAGAAAGGCGAGTTTTACTACGAAGGTTAAGCCCTAAGTTATAATTATACTTTTAAAGGCCACAGGTTTTATACTTGTGGCCTTTATTTTTAGATGTGATGTTACAAACGGTGATGCAAAGGACACATTTTATACTTATAAAAGCACTAAAGGAACGCGTGGATGCGGACCAGACAGCAAAAAGCACAAAAAGGCTGATGTTACAACAAGTAGTAATATTACCTTTCCACTATAAAGTATAACATCTATATTGAGTGCATCTATCTAATCTCAAAGCCTTTTTATGAAAAACAAAACTTTACCCCCCCTCACGTGGTGTAATGCTTTATCGATGAGAACTTTCACTATTTGTCTTTTATTCATGTCTCTAAGCTTTTCTGTTATGGCTCAACCGGCAGCAGTTACAGATTCAACAAACAGAAAATTTTATGTAGGTCTTGAATTTAGCACTATTTCTTACGGTATGCAGAACTACGATACAAAGGTAGGAGGGATGTTCACACCGTACATTCACTTGAATTTTGGTTACAAGCTAAGTAGAAGGCTAAACGTGCAGTTAGGGCTTGCCCGAGGCAAAACAAATGAGAACCAAGAATCAATCTATTATAAGACTGAAGACTCTACTATATATATGAACTATAGTTGGAGCAATCGTGGTGTAGCAATTCCCTTAACAGTTCAGTTCACTCCTTTTAATCCTGAAAGGAGGCTAAATTTCTATGCTTCGGCTTCAGTTATTCCGGTCATTGGTGAGGTTAATCAGGAACATTCAGAAACATTCCAAGGAGAAACAAAGACGACCTTCAAAGCCCATGATTCTGGTATATATTTTCTCGCTACAGTTGGCTTAATTCTTAACTATAAGATCAGTGAGCGCTTTGAATGTTATGGCAAAACAAATTTGCTTTACAAAGATCTAGGCCACAATAGTGAATACGGAAAAAGAGCTAAATCAATAGCTATAGGTGTCAACTTCAAGCTATAGTCAATAATGCGCCACTTCCTGTTTTTAACAGTGTTTTTTATCTTATCCTGCAAAGCGATAGCCCAGCAACAAGATTCAACTGCGACTGAACAGAGTAGATGGAGCCTGGGGATTAGCGCAAGTGCCATTTCCTTTCATATTTACTATAAAGAAGGCACAACGCCGGGAGCAGTAAGGGCAGGTTATTTTGAGCCTGTTTCTTTAACGCTAGGTTACAGCCTTTCCGAAAGGGCAAGTATACATGCCGGGCTTGGTTACGGAAGAGACAAAGATCAGGTAACAATCCTGCTTCAGGATGGGGAGCAAAAATTTACATCAACCACACACGCTGTAGCTGCCCCGGTAAGTATGCGGTTTATACTTTTTAATCTGCACAAAAGGCTGCCGATTTATGGTACAGCTTCTGTAATTCCGGCTTATGGCGTTACAAATGCAAAAGCCGAGGAAAGTATAGCCGGAGAACTTAATAGCTACACCACAAGAAACACTGGTTTAAATGTTTTTGCAACAGCAGGCATTGGCTTTAACTATAAGATCAGCTCCAGATTTTTCGGGAACGCAACTTATTTCTTCTACAAAACTAACCTTACCGGGTAAAACTCTTTCTACTACGATTGGGATCAAGGTTATCCCGGAGCAAGAAGTTTTATTAAGTCTTTAGAATTTGGAGTTAACTATGAGCTGTAATGCTGAAGATAATAATACTTACGATAATTGGCTTGCTGATATATTTTGATGGCTTCAGCCAGCAGCAGACAACCATACATAACGTTGTTACTGTAACCTTACCAAAAAACGTTGAAAAATTAACAAAAGAGAAACTTGCAGCCCTTAAACCAAACAAAGGCAAATCCTCTCCAATTGCTCACGAACATTTTAAAGGCGAGACTTATAGAGGTAAAAGTATTCTCATTCAGTTAAATGCTGCTTTTACTGTGCCAAAACCTAACTTTTTGGAAAAAAAGAAAGAAGAAACAGACTACCTCCTCAGCTTGTCTCAGCCTCAGGTATACAGTTCTTCGATTAAGCACTTTCAGAACCAGTCTGTAGTCGTCGCTAACTTTGAAGACGCTGGAAAAGATAAGGGTTACCTCTTATTTAGAAGTTACAACAGAAGCGGAGATAGCATATTGGTAGGAACGTTAGAATATGAAAAGGGCAAAAAAAAGGAAGCAGAGAAGACATTAGATGAAATATTGAAAAGCGTAAAATTCAAAAAGCAGTAACTTAATGCTTTTTGAATTCAAGAAACAGTATCTTTTTTCCGGCTCTGATGTTACAATCAACTGTAAAAATGCCTAAGGTATTGGTTTGTAATCAGCTATAGGTAGCCTTTCTGCTGCTAGAAATGCTCAGCAAGTATAAAATGTGGTGTTACAAACGGGGCGCAGATTACCTTTCAAAGTTTAAAAATAGTTGTTAACTAGCTGCTGCAAACATTAAGCACTGCTACACTTTGCAGTTCGGATCAGGCCGTGGCGCAAGCCCGGCCTGATTTTTTTGCTACCCTTCAAATATTTCTGCCTGCGTTTCGTTTATTTCTGGCACAATAATTGGGTTCGCTCAAAGTATAGAAATAAACCTATACTATCATGAGAAAGCTTCTACTTCCGCTCCTGCTTGTACTGCTGGCATTGCCGGTTTGGGCACAAGCTTCTTTAACTTTCACAACCTACAAAGGCGATCCGTTCCTAGTAAAGATCGATGGCCGCACTGTAAGCCGCGTGGCTTCTAACTTTGTGCGCATAGCGAACCTCAGGCACGGAAAACATTTTGTAGAGTTTAAGATAATGGGCCGGTATGGCGTGCATAGTATGGGCTCTAAAGTATATGTAACCGATGGCTACGAAGCTAACTATGCGCTGCACACTGCAGGCCGCAGCGGTAAAGCCATGCTGCGGCTGATAGACGAAGTGCCACTGGTTAGGCCAAGAATTCCGATACCGCCGGCACCGCGCTACCCGAACCGTTACGAGCCCCGCCACCCAGATTACCCCCGCCACGACCGCTACGACGAATGTCGCAACCTGCTCAGCAGCTATGAACTCGAAAGGCTTATGGATGCTATGGATAACCGCAGCCTCGAGAGCACCAAACTAAGTATAGCCCGCGATGCACTGCGCAACAACAGCATTATGGCCGAAGACCTGAAAAGGCTGCTTGGCCAGTTCGACCACGAAAGCACCCGCGTAGAGTTTGCCAAGTATGCCTATGACTATGTTTGCGACCGCGAGCGCTTCTACTATGTGTACGATACCTTTAAATTTGACAGCAGCGTACGAGAACTGGAGGAATATGTGA
Organism: uncultured Pontibacter sp.; assembly: GCA_966250805.1. GTDB lineage: Bacteria > Bacteroidota > Bacteroidia > Cytophagales > Hymenobacteraceae > Pontibacter. The sequence goes on from CBINIP010000001.1 coordinate 129,258, forward strand.
GCAGAAGGAGATAGGAGTAGGAGTTACGAGTAACTAAGAAGGAAGCACTTCCATATGTATATCTGGAAAGGCTTCCTTTTTTCTTTATAGGGAGATTTTACCTCACCCTAGCCCTCTCCTAAAAACAGGAGAGGGGACTTGGCTTTGGCTATACTTTAGGATATAATTTTATAGTTTCAGTTCTCCAACCACCCCTGCCCCTCCTTGCGAAGGAGGGAAGCTTTCCGGCCTTGCCTATACTTTGAAGTATAATTTTCATAGTTGCTGCTTTTACACCCCAGTAGCCCCCTCAAGGGGACAGTTGGTTCCTGTTGCATAGCAGCCAGCTATCGAAGTTGATCCCAGTCCTTGGGTTGAGCGCCTTGGTGTGTCCGGTGCCCGTCAAGGGCAGCCTGCAGGCGGAGCCGAAGGCAGGACTCACCACCGCGCGATGCCAAAGGACGAGCCCCGCGTGCTTGGAGCGCACCAAAGCAAACTATAAAACAAGCAGCGAGTAAGACTGAGGGAAAAAGCCTATTACTATAGCAAAAGGCTTGGTAGCGGCAAGTATGAGTTCAGGCTAAAGGACTTATAAGATTTCTCGCTCTGCTCAAAATGACCATAAAAAATAAAGGCTTCTCTGTTACCGGAGAAGCCTTTAAAGTATAAGATATAAACTCTTATCTCAGCCTGTCTACAGATCGTACCAGGTTCTCATCGCGGCGGATGAAGCGGTTTGCCAGTGCATTAAGCAGCAGTGCCAGAATCGGCATATAAAAACCGGCTTCGTACTCGCCAGGGTTGTTGGCCTGTACCATATCGTTGCCTACATACATAGCGTAGTAAAACGAAGTACCTAATAAGGCAGCCAGCACCAGTGTGTTAAGCAAGCCCATTTTCATCTGGTTCAGGCGGTTTTTGTACTGGAAAATTTCGTACAGCGCTAGCACAGCGGCAGCAATAGCCAGCATGCCAATAGCAAACGTGCCCTGCGATGGTAAAGTAGCCGCGGCATCAGTAGCCTGCTCAGGTTCCAGCATCCAGGCGCTAAGTACAAGCGTTTGGTTTGTAGCCGGGTCAGTCTTAGACCATAGCGGCAGAAACAGCATGGCAACCATAGATAGTACCAGCAGAAATAGAAATACGGATTGAATTCTTTGTATCATAAGTCGGTTAATTTAACTTGCAAGGAGTTGCAAAATTAGACAAAGACCTGTAAATCCAAAATTAATGAACACAGCTTATATAGTTGATATACTTAGAACACCTGTAGGAAAGTTCGGCGGCACGCTGAGTTCAGTTCGCCCTGATGACCTGGCTGCACATGTTTTAAAAGAATTGCTTGCCCGTAACCCTAACCTGGACCCAGGCCTGATAGAAGATGTGGTGTTAGGTGCTGCAAACCAGGCAGGCGAAGATAACCGCAACGTGGCCCGTATGGCTTTGTTGTTGGCCGGCCTGCCAGAAGGGATTGGGGGCGTAACCGTTAACCGCCTTTGTGCTTCTGGTTTGCAGTCTATTATAGATGCCAGCCGTGCCATTACCTGCGGCGATGGCGAAGTATACCTGGCTGGCGGTGTAGAGAGCATGACGCGTGCCCCATTTGTGATGGCCAAAGCCGAAACTCCTTTTGCCCGTACCCCTGAAATTTATGACACAACTATTGGCTGGCGCTTTACTAACCCAAAGCTATCTGCGCTGCACCACCCGTTTACAATGGGCGAAACTGCCGAGAATGTGGCCGAACGCGAAGGTGTTTCACGTGAAGCGCAGGATCAGTTTGCTCATAGCTCGCAGATAAAGTATAAAGCTGCTGCCGAGGCTGGTAAGTTTAAAGATGAAATTGTGCCGGTAAGTATACCTCAGCGTAAAGGCGATGCCATTGTTTTTGACACCGATGAACATCCAAGACTTTCTTCAGTAGAAAAGCTGGGGCAGTTAGGCGCGGCCTTTAAAAAAGGCGGTTCGGTTACAGCTGGTAACTCATCAGGTATAAACGATGGCGCTGCGGCTTCCATTATAGTTAGCGAAGAAGTGCTGAAGCGTTACAACTTAACGCCAATGGCACGTGTGGTATCGGTTGGTGTGGCTGGCGTAGACCCGGCTCACATGGGTTTAGGTCCTGTTCCGGCTACTCATAAAGCTTTAAAACGAGCAGGCTTAACTATAAATGATATATCGCTTGCCGAAATAAACGAGGCTTTTGCCGCACAGGCCATACCTTGCGTGCAGCAGCTTGGCATCAACCCTGATATTGTGAACGTGAACGGAGGCTCTATTGCTATTGGTCACCCGCTGGGTGCAAGCGGTACGCGTATCTCAGCAACCTTGCTGCACGAGATGAAACGCCGCCCGGATGCCCGCTATGGTTTAGCAACCATGTGTGTAGGCGTAGGGCAGGGTGTAGCTGTTATCTACGAAAAAGTTTAAATTTTTAGTTTGAGGATTTAGAAAAAGCCCGCTCCTGATAGCAGGAGCGGGCTTTTTCTATTCCTGCTAATAATGTAGTATAGCGATATTCAATTTCTGGCACTCGCTTTGCCTGTGTTTCATCAAACCTTAAACAGAAGCATATGAAAAAGTTGATGACGCTCGCATTGGTAGGTATAATGGCTTTTGCTACACAGGCAGCCACTGCCGCAGACCATGATCATGGGAAATGCAAAGGACATAAAAAGCATCACCCTCATGCTCACCATAAACATAAAAAAGACCACGACAGATACAGAAAGTATAGCCACAACGACCGCTATGACCGCGACCACCGCCATCACGACCACGACAGGCATGAAGGCAGGCGCGATAACGACAGATGGGAAGACCATAGAAGAACCGATGGCCGTTGGGAGCAACAACGCCGCGACAACAGCAACAGAAGTATAGGCGGAATTATACTAGATGGAGTGAAAGATGGACAAAGTCGATACTAAAATTTAAGTAAGACTATTACCACCAAAACAAGGGCAGCCTTACATGGCTGCCCTTGTTTTTATACTTCAAATTAAAACCGAAGCCTTCATTTAGTTTATCGCTCCAATGCTACACAATCAAACGGAAATGATAACTTTGCTCTATGCGGTATTTTTTAGAGATAGCTTATGACGGCACACGTTTTCATGGTTGGCAGGTACAGCCTAACGCGCTGTCGGTGCAGGAGGTGCTGGATGATTGCTTAAGTAAAGTGTTGCGCCAGCCTATCAGTTCTACAGGTAGTGGCCGCACCGATACCGGCGTGCACGCAAGCCAGCAGTTTGTGCATTTCGATGTAGGCCAGCAGCTCGACCCACAGCAGATGGTATACCGGTTTAATCGCCTGCTGCCCGACGATATTGTAGCCAAAAATTTATATCTGGTGCCAGACGAGGCGCATGCACGTTTCGATGCTTTTGCACGCACCTATCATTACCATATTACACTGGCTAAAAATCCTTTTAAACGCTACTACGCCACTTACCTCAGCCGCCAACCGGATGTAGAGAGAATGAATGAGGCGGCGGCCATACTGCTGAAGTACGAAGATTTTACTACTTTTTCTAAGGTTAAAGGCGATACCAAACACTATAACTGCAACATCTACGAGGCGGCATGGGGCCAGGAAGGGGAGGAGTTGCAGTTTACCATCAGGGCCAACAGGTTTCTGCGCGGTATGGTGCGTTTGGTTGTAGGCACCTTGCTGGATGTAGGCCGTGGCAAACTTACAATAGAAGCCTTTGAACAGGTAATTGCCAGCCAGAACCGCAGCCAGGCAAGCGGAGCAGCCCCCGCCGAAGGTTTATACTTAGCCAGAGTAGAGTACCCGGAACACCTTTTCCTAAAAACAACTTAAAGCAAAATAAACCCATGCAATTGGAAGAAGACCATCGTGGGCCGCACCTGAACGGAAAGCACCTGCGGCCAGAAAGTTTAATGATGAGTTACGGTTACAATCCCGAGTGGTCGGAGATGGCCGTAAAAGCACCTATCTATCAATCTTCCACCTTCGTTTTTAAAACCGCTGAAGAAGGCAAGGCATTTTTTGAGTTGGCATATGGCCTGCGCGATAAGAATGCGGAAGAGCAAATGGGCCTGATCTACAGCCGCCTCAACAACCCCGACCTCGAAATTTTAGAGAACCGCCTGCGTTTCTGGGATGGTGCCGAAGATGCCGCTGTATTTGCCAGTGGTATGGCTGCCATCAGTACCGCGCTGTTGGCCCTGCTTAAACCCGGCGATGTTATCCTGCACAGCGAGCCAATTTATGGCGGCTCCGACTACTACATCAAAAACATTCTTCCTAAGTTCGGCATTCAAAGTATAGGCTTCCGGGCAAATGCAACTGCCGAAGAAGTAGAGCAACTGCTAAATAAAGCTAATGTTGGCGATAAACTGGCTATGATCTATGTAGAAACGCCGGCTAATCCTACCAACCACCTTGTAGACATTGAAGCCTGCGCTGCACTGGCCGAAAAGCATTCCACAGCCGATAAAAGAGTGCTTGTTGCAGTAGATAATACATTCCTTGGTCCGGTATTCTCGCACCCACTAAAACACGGCGCTGATCTTATACTTTACTCTGCCACCAAGTATATAGGCGGCCATTCCGACCTTATTGCCGGAGCCTGCCTGGGCTCTGCGGCATTGATGAAACAAGTAAAAGCTATGCGTACGTTTATGGGCTCCATGGCAAGTCCTTTTACAGGCTGGATGCTGATGCGCTCGATGGAGACACTGAAGATACGCATGGAGGCAATGGCAAAAGGCGCAGAAACAGTAGCTGCCTATCTGAAGCAACATCCCAAAGTAGAAAAAATATATTACCTGGGCTACCTGCAGGACAACCCTCAGCAGCAGGCCATATTTGAAAAGCAATGTACTTCTGCCGGTTCGATGATCGCTTTTGATATAAAAGGCGGAGAAGCCGAAGCCTTCCGGTTTCTGAACAACCTTAAGCTGATAAAGCTGGCAGTTAGTTTGGGCGGCACCGAATCACTGGCTGAGCACCCCGCCTCCATGACACACTCCGATATTACCCCTGCCGACAGAGCCGTGATGGGTATAGGAGAAGGTATGATCCGTGTTTCAGTAGGCGTTGAACACCCTGACGATATTATTTCAGATATAGAACAAGCCCTGGCACAAGTATAAACCTGAGCTAAAAACTTCAAAAGGCTGAAGCTATACTTAGCTTCAGCCTTTTTGTTTTATAGTTGCTCGTATTCCATCACCCCTACTCCTCAGAGCTAAGCTCGCTAGTTTCGAACTCGTGTTCTCACTAGTCTAAGGAGGGGAGCTAGAAAGTTCTTTTCAAACGAATCTTCTACTACTATGCTTCGATTTAGCTTTTCGCCTCGCCGGCTGGGCCATACTTTTCTCCTTGATGAGAAAAGTAAGCAAAAGAATCAAGACGCTTCGAAACTCGCTGAACGCTCAAACATCGAATCGTCTTTGGTGCACCTGGTTGAGGTTGTTGCTTTGTAGTTGCTGTTTTCACCTCACCCTAGCCCTCTCCTCAAGGAGAGGGAATTTAGTTTTGGTTATACTTTAAAGTATAAGTTTCATAGCTGCAGGTATAGCACGGACAGGTTGCAACCTGTCCCTACAGATTGGTTTTAGTTGCATAGCAGCTGGCTATCGAAGTTGATCCCTGTCCTTGGGTTGAGCGCCTTGTGCATGTTGCGGTGCCACGCTAGTGGCAGCCCGCAGCGGAGCGAGGAGCAGCTTCAGGCACACAGCGCGATGCCCGAGGACGAGCCCTCGCGGGCTTGGAGCGAGCCAAGAGTAGCTATGAAACGATAGGCAAGTAGGACTGAGGATGAAAACCAACTATGGAAGTATAACATGACATCAGCATATGGCAAAAGCTGAACTATGAAACTATAAACTTCCGCTGCAAACCCACACTCTGCTGCAAAACCCTTAACTTTACAATCGGTTAGAAGCCTGCCCTCGTATGTACAGAATTGCGCTGCTACAGCGGGATATACTTCATAAACCATAAAAGCAGAACTCCTATTTTGGAAGATAAACCTAAAAATACAGGTAAAGTATTCGATGCCGACGTGCTGAAAAGGCTCTTCATGTTTGTGAAGCCTTATGTGCGTATCTTCTACTTTATTATATTCCTGACTTTTGCCTCGGCTATACTTGCCGCCGTGCGCCCATTCCTGATCCAGTATACTGTAGATAACGAGATCTTGCAGAACGACTGGGAAGGACTGAACAAAATGTTCGTGATACTGGGGGTACTGTTGGTGGTACATGCCATTGTGCAATACCTGCATACATACTTTGCCGGGTGGCTGGGGCAGCACGTGGTGCGCGACATTCGTGTGCAGCTTTATCGCCACATCCTAAACCTGCGCCTCAAGTTCTTCGACCGAACGCCAATAGGTACACTGGTAACCCGTAACGTGTCGGATGTGGAAACGCTTTCAGATGTATTCAGCGAAGGCCTTGCCGCCATGATCGGTGATATCTTGCAGCTGGTTTTTATACTTGGCTTCATGTTCTACATAGACTGGGAACTGACGCTGGTGAGCCTTTCTACACTGCCCATTATGCTGTTCAGCACTTATGTGTTCAAAGAGAAGATCAAGAGCACTTTCCAGGAGGTGCGTACGGCGGTGGCACAGCTGAACTCTTTTGTGCAGGAGCATATAACAGGTATGAGCATCGTGCAGATCTTTAACAACGAGAAGCGCGAGATGGAGAAGTTTAAGGAGATAAACAAAGAGCATACAAGAGCCAACATTCGATCTGTGCTGTACTACTCTATATACTTCCCGGTAGCTGAGATTATTGCAGCGGCAGGCTTAGGTTTGCTGGTATGGTATGGAGCTTATGGCGTAATAAACGACAACGTATCGCTGGGTACGCTCATGGCTTTTATACTTTACATCCAGATGTTCTTCCGGCCAATACGCATGATCGCGGACCGCTTTAATACACTGCAGCTGGGTGTGGTAAGTACAGAACGACTGATGCGCCTGCTCGACAGCAAAGAAATGATTGCCGATAACGGTACGTTTGCTCCCGAAACTATAAAAGGAGATGTAGCCTTCCGGAATGTATGGTTTGCCTATAACGATGAAGAGTGGGTGCTGCGCAATATCTCGTTTGATGTAAAAGCTGGCGAAACTGTTGCTTTTGTAGGGGCAACCGGTGCTGGTAAAACATCTGTAATCAACTTACTGAACCGCTTCTATGAGATAAACGGGGGGCATATACTGGTAGATGGCCACGACCTGAAAGAATTTGACCTGAGCGTGTTGCGCCACCACATTGGTGTAGTTTTGCAGGATGTTTTCCTGTTCTCGGGTACTATTGCCGATAACATCAGCCTGGGCAACAAAAGTATAACAGAAGAGCAGATGTGGCACGCTGCCGATCTGGTTGGCGCGCGCAAGTTTATCGAACGACTGCCGGGCGGCTTACATTATCAGGTAATGGAACGTGGTGCTACCCTTTCTGTGGGCCAGCGGCAGCTTATCTCGTTCGTGCGTGCCATGGTGTATAACCCTAAGATCATTATACTGGACGAGGCTACCTCCAGCGTAGACTCCGAAACAGAAGAACTGATACAGTATGCAATAGAGCAGCTGATGCATGGCCGTACTTCTATTGTAATTGCGCACCGTCTCTCAACTATTCAGAAAGCAGATAAAATTATTGTTATGGAGCGTGGCGAGATAAAAGAAACAGGCAACCACGAAGAGTTGCTGCGCCACAACGGCTATTACGCCCAACTGTACCAGATGCAGTACAAGAACATGATCGATTTATGAAAAAATTTCTCTACGTAATAGTAGGTATTGCCATACTAGGCATGGTGCTTTATACTTACATGGGCGGATTCTCTACCCCCGAAGTTAAAGTTATCACCTCCGAAACAAAGTATGTGGCAGGGCAGGCTTTTAACGGTTCTGTAAAAGACGAGGCACTTGGTAAAGCATTTCAGCGCGCAGCCGAAGCCGTGGATAAGAAAGAACTGCAAGGTATGCTGGGCAGTATTTACTACAACGACCCTGACAAAAGCAGCGACAGCCTGAAAGCATTTATCGGTGTTATAGTGCCCAGCAAGGATGTTGTATTGCCAGCTGGTTTTGAACTAAGAACTATACCTGGTGGCAGAAAAGTAGTGCATGCCGAAGTAGAGGCAAGTATAGCCATGGCCCCTAAGCGTTTATATGCTGCTGTGTTTGATTATGCCGAAGAAGAAAAGCTGAAGCTGGAAACGTTTTATGTAGAGTGGTTTCCGGAGGAAAAGCGGGGCGTGGTAGAAGTGCCGGTAAAGCAATAGCCTGAAAGTTGCAGGTATAGATTTATACTTTATCTTTGAAAGAGGAGCTGGTCTGGCTCTGTTATCCAATTCTAAAACAGTGGGCACTAAAGCAGAGGCAAAAAAAGAGCAGATCCTGGAAGCAGCTAAAACTGTTTTTGGTAAGCTAGGTTACAGCAAAGCTACCCTCGATGATATTGCCCAGGCTATAGGGCTTAAAAAGCCTACGCTTTACTACTACTATAAAAGCAAGGAAGTCCTTTTTATAGAAGCCTTCTCGCAGGAGTGGAAAGACAGCTTATACCGCATCCGTAAAATTGCCGAGCAGGAGCAGGATCCGCTCCGGCGCCTGTTGTTATACATCCAATCCTCGTTGCGCTATTACCAGGAAATTGTAACGCAGCACACCATCTCTATTAAAGTACTTATAGAAACGCGCAGCCTCTTTCAAACCCTTTTTAAAGAGTCCAGAGCCAAGGAAGCCAACTTTTATACCAGCGTTATAAAAGAAGGTATAAGCAGCGGCGTGTTTATACCTTGCGAGGCTGAGCGCGTGGGCAATTCTATAATGGTGGTAAAAGACCTTATTCAGTTCGATGAATTTGAGCGGTCATACTACCAGCAGTTGCCTTCTATAAATTTCCAGAAAATAGAGCAGGATGTGCTGTTTACTATAGGGCTTATACTTAACGGTATCAGTAAGAAAGTATAAGCCGGAGATTGTTTATGCCTTTTGGCTAGCTTTGAAAGCATCAAGCTTAGCGCGTAATGCATCCACATCAGGGTGATGGCCTTTGGCTATTTCGGCAGCTTCCAGTTCCATCAGCATATCTTTCATTTGCTTCAGGTAAGCGGCTTTATCTTTCTTTAAACAACCTTTGGCGTGGTCGTGGCAATTGCCATCCTGGTCCATAGGTTTAAACATGCTGCCCTCGCCGTAAATAATCCACTGTGGGTTCAGGTCCTGGAAGTGCTTTAAGATTCCTACCAGCTCATCAAGCATATAATTCTTACCACAGATAATGTTTTCCAGCAACTCAGCCGGAGCGCCCGTTATCTTTTCCAACTCATTAAGCTCCATTTCTTTCAAGTGAGTATAAAAACGGAAGCGTTTACCGATTTGCTGCAGGTCAATAGCCATAGATTTATATATTTAAGTTGATAGACAAGCCTCTATACGTATCTATAACAGAATCCGTAGCAAAAAATTCCTGATATGTGTGGTTATAGTGCCAGAGGTTCTATTTCTATGGCTAATTAAATTGCTGGTTTAGTGGATTATACTGAGTCTTCAGACTGCAACTGGCGCTCGTAAAGCACTTTGTACAGACCTTCCTGCCGGATAAGTTCTTCGTGCGTGCCGTGCTGTACAATTACTCCGTCATCCAGCACCAGTATTCTGTCGGCTAGTTTTACCGATGAAACACGGTGCGAAATAATGATAGAGGTGCGATCAACCATGATGCGGCGTAAGCTGTTAAGTATAGCATCTTCGGTTTTGGTATCAACTGCCGAAAGCGAATCATCAAGTATAAGTATACTTGGCTCGCGCACCAGTGCCCTTGCTATAGAAACGCGCTGTTTCTGACCACCTGATAAAGTAATTCCCCGCTCACCGAGTTTGGTCTCGAACTGCTCCGGGAAACGCATAATGTTTTCGTATACATCGGCATCTTTAGCAGCCTGTACCATTTGCTCTTCGGTTATACTTGGCAGGCCAAAACCTATGTTGTTACGGATGCTGTCGGAGAACAGGAACACATCCTGCGGCACATACCCTATCTGGCTGCGAAGGCTTTCGAGGTTATAGTCGCGTACATCAATGCCATCTATCAGAATGCGGCCGCCAGTGGCGTCGTACATGCGCGGCAGCAGGTTTGCAATGGTGCTTTTGCCTGAGCCGGTGTTGCCAATAACAGCCAGCGTTTCGCCATGCTTAATCCGGAAAGAGATGTTCTTGAGCGCGTGGATGTGAGTGTCCGGGTAAACAAAATCAACATTCTCAAAAACGATATCGCCTTTGATTTTTCTGCTGATGTTTTGCCGTGAAACAATGTCGTTTTCGGTATGTAGAAACTCATTGATGCGCGCCTGCGAAGCAGCAGCCCGCTGCACTAAACTGGCAGTCCAGCCCAGCGAGGTAACCGGCCAGGTAAGCATGTTCACATAAATCAGAAACTCTGCAATGTTACCCGGGGTAATGGTGCCGTTAATAACCTCCTGCCCGCCAATATAAACTGTAATAATAGTGCTCAGGCCCACCAGGAAAAGCACCAGTGGGAAGAACAGCGAGTTCACAAAGTTGAGGTCCAGTGACTTGTCTTTATAGACATTGCTGGCCGTTGTAAAATTGTTATGAGAATCGTCTTCGCGCACAAAAGATTTCAGAACCCTGATACCTGAGAAAGCCTCCTGCACAAAAGTAGTTATACCCGAAAGGCTCTTCTGTATCTCATCAGATTTGCGCTCGATAATGTTATTCACATAATAAATGCTGATAGCAAGTATAGGCAAGGGAATAAGGGTATACATCGTCAGCTTTACGTTTACCGACAACATGTAAGGTATAACCATCACAAAAAGTACCACCAGGTTTATGCCATACATAATAGCCGGGCCCAGGTACATTCGCACACGGCTTACATCTTCCGATATGCGGGCCATCAGGTCGCCGGTGTTGTTTTTGCGGTAAAAGCTAAGCGGCAGGCTCTGGTAGTGCTCGTAAATTTCGTTCTTCAGGTCGTTCTCTATCAGGCGGCTCATAACTATAATCGTCTGGCGCACAAAGAAGAGGAACACCCCGCGCAGCAATGCCATCAGTAGTATGATCACGCCATACACCAGTATGCTGTTCGCGAAAATATCATAAACTTCGGCCTGTTGGTTCAGCCCGTCGTACAGGCTGTGCAGGCTTATACCTTCCCGTATCAGGTTAAAGGAATGGCGTACCACCTGAGCCGGCAGTATCTGGAAAAAGTTAGATATAACCGTAAATATCAGGCCCAGCAGGAGCCTGTATTTATACTTGAGCAGATATTTATTTAAGTAGCGTAATGATTTCACTTCGAGATGCGTAAGCCTGAAGGCTTTTACGTGCAGTTACTAAGTACAAATTGAATTAATCAAAAAAAGATTTAATTTTGCGCTGCGAAACAGGGTCATATATACTTGCCTCACGCACACAAAGATAGGACAACACTTAATCAATTTCATAAATGGTCGAAATTAAAGAAGTAGAACTGAAGAAAGATAATTCGATCTTCGGTCAGATTTCAGAATACAATCACGAGAAAGTTGTTTTCTGCCATGACCACGATACTGGCTTAAAAGCTATTATCGGTATCCATAATACTGTACTTGGCCCTGCTTTAGGTGGTACGCGTATGTGGTCTTATGCTTCTGATGCAGAAGCGCTTGACGATGTACTGCGTCTTTCTAGAGGTATGACCTATAAAGCTGCTATCTCTGGTCTTAACCTGGGTGGCGGTAAGGCGGTTATCATTGGCGATGCCAAAAAAGATAAAACTGAAGCCTTAATGCGCCGTTATGGCCGTTTTGTTAAGAACCTGAACGGTGCTTATATTACTGCTGAAGACGTAGGAACCACTACAAAAGATATGGAGTACATCAAGATGGAAACAGATCACGTAGCTGGTTTGCCTGAAGCTATGGGCGGTAGCGGCGACCCTTCTCCTGTAACAGCTTACGGTACTTACATGGGTATGAAGGCTGCTGCTAAAAAAGCTTATGGTTCTGATTCGCTTGCTGGTAAGAAAATCTCTGTACAGGGTGTTGGCCACGTTGGTGGTTACTTGGTAGAGCTACTTGCTAAAGAAAACGCGAACATCTTCATCACTGATATCTACGAAGATCGTCTGAAAGAAATTTCAGGTAAGTACGGCGCTAAAGTAGTAGGTATGGATGAGATCTATGATCTGGATGTAGATATCTACGCACCATGCGCACTTGGCGGAACTGTAAATGATAACACGATCAACCGTTTGAAGTGCCAGATTATTGCTGGTAGCGCAAACAACCAGCTGCGCGAAGAGGCAGTGCACGGTCCGGCGCTTATAGAGCGTGGCATTTACTATGCACCAGACTTCCTGATCAATGCTGGTGGTCTTATCAATGTTTACTCTGAGCTGCAAGGCTACAACCGCGAGAGCGCTTATGCTCAGACTGAGCGTATCTACGGTTACACGCTTGATATTTTTGAACTTGCTGAGAAAGAAGGCATCTATACGCAGCTGGCAGCTACTAAACTGGCTGAGAAGCGTATCCAGAGCATCGGTAAAGTTCACTCAACTTACTAAGCAATTTTATTACTGCTATCGTTTAAGTCAAAAGTGCTACATAACCTGTGGCACTTTTGCTTTAAGCGGAATTTACTGAAAAGGAACTATAAGCAGGCTGCCTTGCATTCTGATTTATAGGTAAACGGCAGCTACCTTAGGTGCTCCGTTAGTATAGTTTGCGCCTCAGGCGCATTTTAAAGAGTACACATCAACAACACTTACGTTCTTTATAATACCAATATGCTCAACCGCAGAACACTACGAATCAAGGCAATGCAAGCGATCTATGCCTATAAGCAGGCCGAAGGTTCAGATTATCTGCTGGCGTTAGACCAGATTAGCGAGGATTTTGCACCAGACCTTAACTCTATGGAGGTGCAGGACAGGAAGCTGCTCGAAGGCAAAAAGCAGATAGCTCAGCTGCTTTTTAAGGAATGGCACGAAACACGCCAGTTCGAGACAGAGGAGACCGATAAAGAGATAATCGATGCGGTAAACAGAGCCATCGTGTATTACCAGAATCTCGTTAAGAAAGACTTTAAAGGCTACGGCAACCAGATGCTGAATGCAGTAGAGCGCATCTACGATCATTACCTGGCATCGCTGCAGATACTACAGGTGCTGGTAGACCTTATAGAGGAGGAAGAAGATAAAAAAGAGAAACGCTTTACTGCCGCCAGCGGCCCAGATGTAAAACGTTTTCTGAACAACCGCCTGGTGCAGCGTCTGCTCAGCAGCAAATCTTACCAGGATAGCATCATCCGCAGAAATATCAGTTGGGGCTCTGATATCAGCGAAATAAGAGCAGCTTACAAGAACGTGCTTAAACAGGATGAGACCTTCCTGGGCTACCTTACAATGCCGGCTCCGACCATGTCTGACGACTTCGAGATCGTTAAACATATTTTCAAAAACATTATCTTTAAAGAAAAAAACTTACAATCTTTGTTTGAAGAGCAGGATCTGAACTGGGTAGAAAACAAAGCCATTGTAAAGAGCCTGGTAAATAAAACTATAAAGGTTTTTGGCGAGGAAACCGAAGAAGAGCCTGTACTGCTGGAGCTTTCTGCAAACTGGGAAGAAGACAGAGCTTTCTTTGAAGAGCTGTATAACCAGACCCTGCAGGACGACGAGAAGTATGAGGCTATGATTGCTGCCAGCGTTAAAAACTGGGATGTAGAGCGTGTGGCCCTGCTCGATAAGATCATACTTAAGATGGCACTTTGCGAAATGCACATCTTCCGTAGCATACCTGTAAAAGTAACCATCAACGAGTATATCGAGATATCCAAACTATACAGCACACCTAAAAGCAAGCAGTTTATTAACGGGGTGTTAGATAAGATGGCGCAGGAACTCTCTACAAAAGGCGAGATCCGTAAATCAGGCCGTGGCCTTATCGATAATAAATAGCCTTAGGTTGGCATAAAAGGCCGGCCAGTAAGGCACAATTGCCGTAAAAGGCACTAAATAGTTTATCCGACATATTAGAATATATAAGAAACCATGGGTAAAAAGACCAATACCTTATTAGCCTTTATGTCAGGCGCCGCTGTTGGGGCTGCTGCAGGCCTTTTGTTTGCTCCTGAAAAAGGAAGAGAAACGCGCAGCTGGCTTAGCTACCGTCTGGAAAAATACCGCGATACGCTTGCCGATTTGCTGGACCAGCTTGTAGATAACCGCAACATGATGCCAACAACAGCAAAATCTGAAGGCATGCGCGTGATACAGGATGCCAAAGACAAAGCTGAAAAATTACTGGGCGATGTAGATTCGCTGATCAATGAGATAAATAGCAGGAAAGAAATCTAAACCATGAGACAAGTTACACTTATACCTGGCGACGGGATAGGACCGGAAATTACCGAGGCTGTAAAATCAATTTTCAGTGCAGCTAATGTACCTGTTACCTGGGAAGAAGAAAATGCCGGACAGACTACTTTCGACTCTATCGGTGAGTTAATTCCTGCTACGCTTATCACATCGCTTAACAAAAACAAAGTAGCGCTTAAAGGCCCTATTACAACTCCGGTTGGTAAAGGCTTTAAAAGTATAAATGTACAGCTGCGCCAGATGTTTGATCTTTACTCAAACGTGCGCCCTGCCAAAACCACAGCCGGTTTAAAAACCAAGTTTGAGAACGTGAACCTGGTGCTGTTCCGCGAGAATACCGAAGGTTTATACTCTGGCCTTGAAATGTTCGATGAGCGCCTGCAGATATCTGATTCTGTTGCCCGCCTTACTCGCGTTGGTTGCCAGAAGATCATTCGTGCTTCGTTTGAATATGCCAGCAAACACGGCTGCAAAAAAGTAACAGCTGTACACAAAGCTAACATTCTGAAAAGCGCAGGCGCATTGTTCCTGGATGAGTTCCAGAAAATAGCTAAAGAGTATCCGCACATTCAGGCTGATGACAAGATCATAGACAACATGTGCATGCAGCTTGTTGTAAAGCCAGAGCAGTTTGATGTGATGGTAACAACTAACCTGTTTGGTGATATCCTGTCTGACCTTTGCGCCGGCCTTGTAGGCGGACTTGGTGTGGTAGCAGGCGCTAACATAGGTAAAGAAATGGCTATTTTTGAGGCCGTACATGGCTCAGCTCCGGATATTGCAGGCAAAGGCATTGCAAACCCGACAGCTATGCTGCGCTCAGCAATCATGATGCTACACCACATCGACCTGAAAGATGAGGCCAATAGAATTGAAGCAGCACTTGAAGCTACACTGTCACGCCAGGAAGAATGCACTGGTGACCTGGGTGGCAAAGCCAGCACTATGGAGTTTGCTCAGAACATTATAGCTAAACTATAGTTTTTATTTTTTAAATTGTTCTTGATTATGAAAAAGAACCTGTTTTTCTCGATTGCACTAGGAGTAGCACTTATAGCTGCCAGCTGCGACCAAGCTAACAATACAACTGAAAACGCTACTGCTACTGCCGCTGAAGGAACTGAGCAGGCACAGGCATCAGCAGTATCAAACCCAAATATTTCATCAGCAGAGCAGCAGCCAGCTGCCTCTTCTGCAAATGCTCCAGCTTTCACTTTCAAAGAAACTGAATACGATTTCGGTACAATCAAAGAAGGTGAAATAGTAGAGCATACTTTTGAATTTACCAACAGCGGTAAGTCGCCACTTATTATTGAGAGTGCCTCTGCTTCATGCGGTTGTACAGCTCCGGAGTGGACTAGTGAGCCGGTTGCTCCTGGTGCCTCAGGTAAGATCAAAGTTGTGTTCAACAGCACACACAAAGCTGGTCAGCAGTCGCCAACTGTAACTATTCGTGCCAATACAGAGCCTAACCTGACAAGAATATCAATGAAAGGTACTGTTGAGAATAATGTACCTGTTGCCGGTGCTGAGGGACCTGTAAAATTAAATTAATCGAAACCTCTGCAAAGAGAATACTTTAACATGCAAACAATATTTCTGCAAGCCACTACGGATGGAGGTATGCTGCCACAGCTCCTCATGTTCGGTGCCATTATACTAGTGTTTTACTTTTTCATGATCAGGCCACAGCAAAAGAAAGCGCGTGATCAGAAGAAGTTTCGTGATGAGTTGACCAAAGGTATGAACGTTGTAACTATTGGCGGCCTGCACGGAAAGCTGGTAGGTATTGAAGATGATACTGTTACTATTGAAGTGGACAAAGGCGTTCGCCTTACATTCGACAAAACAGCCATATCAGTAGAAGCCACCTCAAGGGTGAAATAAACAATAGTAACGTTGCCATTTGAGAAAGCAAGAAATATAGTTTTATGGTTTGTGAGGCCATTCAGGCCACAGACAAAGCAATACTGGAGAGTGGTATTGCTTTGTCTTGTGGCTGCCTCCACCTTCTGGCTTCTTAATGAGCTAAACAAAAGCTTTTCTACACAAACTACCTACCCAGTAGCTTTTATCTACGACAAGCAATCGCTTGTTGCCACCAAACCACTTCCTGAAGAAGTAACCATTAATGTTACCGGCAAAGGCTGGAAGCTGTTGCGTAAATCGCTGAGGCTGGAAGTAAAGCCGGCTGAGATCTACATCCGCAACGTTCCTAAAAATGATTTCCTGTTAGGTTCTGCGTTACGCCCTGCGCTGGTAAATGCCATGGATGGCCTGCAACTGAACTTTGTGGTAACAGATACCCTTCATTTCAATTTCGAAGAGAAAGTCACACGCCGTATTCCACTTGCCATTGATCCGAAGCAGAGGTTAGCTGCTGCTAATTTTGCTGTGGTGGGTCCGGTAGAAATAACACCTCAGTTTATTGAATTTACAGGGCCGGCATCGTCTGTAGATAGTTTGCGGTCGCCTTACCTGCTGCGTCTGCCCGAATCGCAACTACAAGCCCCTGCTGAGGTAGAAGTGCCCATAGTGCCTAAAAACCCGCTATTAATAACCAACACTGATGAAGCTGTTGTAAGAGTAAATGTGCAGGCACTGGTGCAGGAAGAAAAACAGCTTGTTGCCGAGCTGATAAATGCACCAACAGGAAAAAAAATGACACTGCTGCCGCCTTACGTACTGGTGCGTTATCAACTACTGAATGACTCTGGAACAACTCTGAATCGTGAAGGTTTTAAGGTAGTTCTTGATTTCGCAAAGTATAGCCAGCAAGACTCTACGCTGGTGCCCGAACTGGTGCAAAAGCCTTCCGGCGCACGCAATATAAGACTGCTGCCTCCGCGGGTAAGAGTGCTTCTCGAAGACGATAAATAAGATCATGCTTAAGATTGGTATAACCGGAGGTATAGGTGTGGGCAAAAGTGTAGTTTGCCGCATGTTCGCGCTTTTGGGCATACCTGTCTACGATTCTGACTACCGCGCAAAATGGGTAATGCAGCATGATCCGGAGCTAAAGCAGGAGCTACAGCAAGCCTTCGGCGAAGATACCTACAATGCTGAAGGTGAACTCAACAGACCATACCTGGCAAGTATAGTTTTTAACAAACCTGAGCGGCTGGCAAAGCTAAATGCACTGGTGCACCCACATGTTGGCATGGACTTCAGCAAATGGACGCAGGCAAACGCTAAGGCACCTTATGTGCTAAAGGAAGCTGCTCTTATGTTTGAATCGGAGGCATGGCGCCAGATGGATAAAATAATCACCGTTCACGCGCCGCTGGATGTCCGGCTGAAACGCCTGAAACAACGCGATCCGCACCGTACTGATGAAGAAATTCTTTCTATCATTGGCAAACAACTGACGGAAGAAGAAAAAATGGCCCGCGCCAACTATATTATTCACAACGACGATAAGCACTTGCTTATACCTCAGGTACTGCACCTGCACCAGGAATTTCTTTTGCTGGCAAAAAAATCACTCTAGTTTAACTTGCTTACTGTTTAAGCAGCTGTTCCTGGTAGCAATTGTACCGCTGTATACTTGCAGCAGGAGTCGTACGTTTATAATAGAAAATGCATTTAATTTATTAGAAGTTAAGCAGATAAGAGCAAGCCAGGGGAGGTGCTTTGAAAAAGTATGGACATAAAAAAAGGACAACTTTTGAGTTGTCCTTTTGTGGGGCGTACTGGATTCGAACCAGTGACCCCCTGCTTGTAAGGCAGGTGCTCTGAACCAGCTGAGCTAACACCCCGTTTTTTCGTTTCGTTGACCTTTTGTCCCCGTTTGATGATGCAAATATGGGGCATATTTTTTAAACCGCAAAACATTTGAAAAAAAAATTAAAAATTTTTTTTGTGCTGCCTCAGCCTATTGTCAGCATCTTATTACTGCTGTACCTTTAGGTTTTGTAAGGTCCTAAAAATCTGAACATTTACTCTGTGCGAAAACAAGCTGTTAAAAAAGTGCTATTTTATGCTGTAGCTGTTTCCCTGGTTATAATGGGTATAGCTATGGGTTTGGTATATGCATACCAGGATAAAATAATTTCGCTTTTTGTAGCTGAAGCCAATAAGCACATCAAAACAAAAGTAGAGGTAGAGAAAATATCGCTCTCGCTCTTTGATAAATTTCCGCAGGTGGCGGTAACACTTGATAAAGTGAACGTGAGGGAGGGCGTGCCGGATAGTGAGGAATCTCTTGGCAAGGCGGCGAAACTATACTTTACATTTAGTATCTGGGATGTGCTGCGGGGCAAGTACAGCATAAAAGAGCTCTACATGGAGCAGGGTGAAGTGCATGTAAAAGTACTGGCAGGCGGGCAGGTAAACTATGAAATATTTGCAGCAGATACCACAGCATCAGATAAAGATTTTTCTTTTGACCTGGAGAAAATAAACCTGGCAAATGTAGCGGTGCAGTACAGCGACCTGCAGCAAGACCAAAGCTATACTTTAGATGCTCACCAAATGGAGGCTGCCCTGGCTATCACTGAGCGAACTATAGATGTAGAGGCCAAAGGTAAAGCCACCGTTAAAAGCCTTAAAATAGCCCAAAGCGAGTACTTTAAAGGTAAGGCTGTAGATGTTGCCACTATCTTAAGTATAAACCGCCTGAACAAAACTATAAGAATAGAGCCATCAGAAGTAACCGTAGAGAAAGCTGTTTACGAAGTGGCCGGCGATATAGCCTACGCAGGCACTACAGAACTGGACCTGAAGCTGGCTGGCAAGAACACAAGTATACAGTCTATGCTGTCGCTGTTGCCGCAAAGTATAACCCGCGAGTTTCAGCAGTACCGCAGCGATGGCGATATCTATTTTAACGGCCGCGTGAAAGGAAAGGCATCTGCAAAGTATAACCCGCAGGTAACATTCGATTTTGGCTGTCGCAATGCCTCATTTTACCACCCCGATGCTAAAGAGCGTGTCGAGAAGCTGAGCTTTACGGGCAGCTTTACAAACGGCGCTAACCACAATGCCAGCACATCTGAACTTAAGGTAAAAAACCTGAAGGGGGTACTAAAAGGCCATACTTTTAAAGGGAATCTCCTATACCGCAACTTCAATAACCCTTACCTGGCTTTCGATGCCCAGGGCATGGTGGATGTTGCTTATGTGCTGGGCCTGCTTAAACTGGAGGAAATAAAGAGTGGCAGCGGAATGGCCGATGTACATATTGCCTTTGCCGGTAACCTGAAAGAGTTCAAAGCGCGGCCAGGAAACAGTACACTCAGCACGTCAGGCGATATTACGCTGCACAACGTAGCGCTCTCCTTGCAACAACTTCCGCTTCCGTTCTCAAATCTGAACGGTAATTTCATGTTCAAGAAAAATGATGTGGCAGTTTCTGATTTTAAAGGCAAGCTAGGCAATTCAGATTTTGTGCTGAACGGGATGTTCCGGAATGTAATGGCCTGGCTGCTGCTGGATAACCAACGGCTGCTGGTAGAGGCGGATTTTAACAGTAATTACCTCGATTTCGACCAACTACTGAACGAGAAGCTGAACACGGCAGCAGGTGATCGTGAAGGCCAGGGAGCTTCGGATTATAAATTCATGATCTCGCCTGCCATTGCCTTTGATCTGAGCGCAAGTATAAACAGGATGACATTCAGAAGGTTTAGGGCTAAGAATATAAAAGGAGAGGTAACGCTAAAGAACCAGGTAGTGTCGTCGCCGGATATTTCTTTTAATGCCATAGGTGGCAATTTTGCTGTGCGAGGCAGCCTTGATGCGCGGCAGCGCGAGCACATAAAAGTGAGCACTGCTACCAAGCTTAAGAACATGAGCGTAGACAGCCTGTTCTATGTGTTTGAAAACTTTAAGCAGGACTTTATAGTTGATCGCCAGTTGCGGGGCAACCTGACAGCCAATATTATTTCAGAAATATACTTTGATAGCCAACTTAACCCGAAGACAGACCTGTTGCAGGCTGAAATAGCTGCTACAGTGCGTAACGGGCAGTTGATGAACTTTGCCCCGATGCAGAAAATGTCAGCTTTTGTAAGGCGCTCTGAGCTGGCTAATATGCGCTTTGCCGAGCTACAGAATAACTTCTGGATTCAGCAGCGTACTATTTACATACCTGAAATGGATATTCGTACCAGCTTGTCAGCGCTGCCGGTTGTGTCTATATCAGGTATGCACACCTTTGACCAAGATATGGACTACAGGATAAAGCTACCACTGCTGAGCCGCCGCAGGCCAGATAAAGATGCTGTGTATGGTGTGGTTGCCGAAGATACAGATGCAGGAAACAGCATGTTGTACCTCACACTGAAAGGCAAAGAGAACAACTTTAAAATAGCTTACGACAACGAACGCGTACGTGAGAAAATACAGGCAGACCTGCAGCAGGAAGGCAGAGAGCTGCGTGATTTGCTACGTGGCAAAAAGCCCCAGAAGAAAGAGAAGAAAGTTGAGCCCCAGCACGGCGAGTATTTCGACTTTTAAGCTTGACCTTAACAAGAGATGTGCTACAGGCAAGCTGCTTATCAGCCTTGGTTATATTTCAGATTGCACCCAAAAGCTTTAAGCTTAGCTCCTCTTTGAAATTGCTGTATTGTAAAATTACTATTTGTGTTGCACCCGATGTTATGGTTGGTTCACGCTCTAAAAAAGGGTGTGTAATAGAAAAATTATGTTTTATGTATAACTATTGCTGTCTTTAGTCGTTAAAGAAAGCAAAATTACAAAAATTTAATTTGGATTATAAGCATCAGGTACAGGTTGTAGACGATGGTTGACTTGATTTGGTTATAAATATTGGTTAGGATTAAATTAGTAGTAAGGATACACTTAAAAATATAAGGGTGAAAAAAAAGCCGGAGCTTCTCCGGCTTTTTTATTTATAGTTACTCAAGGTCTGTTGCAGCAATAGCCTTCATGTTTTCTGCTAACAGCACGGGCTTTTCTTGTGGCTGCTGCAGGAACAACGTTTGAGTAGGGTAGGCAAATTCGGCTCCATGCCGTTCTACTATTTCCACAATCTTATAGATCACTTCTTCTTTGATATCAATATACTCGTTCCAGTCCATAGACTCCACAAAGTATAGCACCATTATATTCTTAGAACTTGCTCCCAGTGTCTGAAACCTTACCTTCCCATCCTGGTTGGTGTTCGGGTGGTTATCAATAAACTGCTGCAGCTCGGTGGTAATTGCCTTAATCTGAGCAGATGTAGTGTCGTATGTTAGGGTAATATCAAAATTTACCCTCCTGAAAGTACGCAGCGTAAGGTTGTTCAGCGGCTTATCGATCATATGCTTATTAGGCACCGTTACAAAAGTTTTCTCCAGCGTTCTGATGCGCGTACTTCTGAAACCAATTTTCTCGATTGTACCGGTTATACCTCCAACTTCTACCAGATCGCCAACCACAAAAGGGTGGTCCAGGAAAATAGTGAAAGAAGCCAGCAGATTCTCTAAACTTTCTTTAGCTGCAAAGGCAATAGCCAAACCGCCCACTCCCAGACCAGCTACCAAGCCAGCTACGTTCACGCCAAACACCGAGCCCAGCATTACCAGAAAAGCCAATATCCATGTCATAACTTTAGAGAAGTCCTTAAAGAATGGCACCAGCTGGTCGTCGAGTTTGGAGGCAGTTTTTTCGGCGCGGTGGCTGAACAGCAAACCAATAAAATCTATGAAGCGCGTAACAACCCAGGTAACAGCAACTATAACAAACACCTGGTATGTGCGCAGCATAAACACCTTCAGGAACGGATCTCCCTTTTTAGTGGCAGTAGGGTCGAGAGGATAGTTAAGTACATTAAAGGCAAAGAACAGGAACACCAGGAACAGCAGCATCTCCAGTGGCTGTATCAGCAGGTGCTTAAAGTTCGTTTTACTTTCCTCTTCAGAAAACCTCCTTACCATCTTGTACATTACCCCTGTAAGTAACTTAGAGAGTAGTGTCTTGAAGATGTAACCAAACAACAATATGCCCACCGACAGCAAATAATCGGAGACGGTGTTGCCTAAGAAAGTATAAGAAAGTATTTCCCTGATATCCATAGTATAACTATAGCAGCTGGCTCAGCGCAATTTCAAAAGAGGTTTTAGCAATTTCAGTGTTAGCCTGGCTTTTAGCATTCGTTTTTTCCAGAGCTCTAAGTATAGTGTTGGAAATATCAGAGAAGATAGCTTCGTCTGTTATTTCAACTTCATTCTCCATCAGGTAAGCGAACACGCGGGCCATACCGCAGTTGGCAATAAAATCCGGGATAACGGCTACGTTCTGATCTGCAAACTCGCCGGTAGGGCCAAAGAAGATCTCAGGATCCTGGAACGGAACATTGGCGCCGCAGGAAATCACTTCAAGACCATTGCTGATCATTTGTTCCAGTTGCGGACGTGTAACAAGACGAGAAGCTGCAGCCGGAATAAATATTTCAGCCCCGATTGACCAGATGCTACTGTTCACTTCCTCAAAAGGCAGCAGGTTATCAGCATACAGTGCATTGCCCTGGCGCTGGAAGAACAGCTGGCTGATCTCTTCGAAAGTATAACCGTCGGTGTTCAGCAGGCCGCCGGCACGGTCGATTATACCTACAATTTTGGCCCCTTTGGCAGCCAGGTAATAAGCAGCTGCAGCGCCAACGTTACCCCAGCCCTGAATAATGGCACGCTTTCCTTCAAAGTTGCCGCCCCATAAAGTATAATAATGTCTTACTGCCTCGGCTACGCCGTAACCGGTTATCATGTCGGCTACTGTATACTTGCGCGATGCAGAAGGTGTGAAGTGCGGGTCTTCGATAACTTTAACAACGCCCTGGCGCAGTTGGCCGATCTTGTTTATTTTTTGTGGTTCTGTGGCATTGAAATGGCCGTTTACTATACCTTCCTGCGGGTGCCATAAACCATAATCTTCTGTAATAGGAATTACTTCATGTATTTCATCCACGTTAAGATCGCCGCCGGTGCCATAGTAATTTTTGAGCAGCGGAATAACGGCTTTGTACCAACGCTCCAATACACCTCGCTTACGAGGGTCTGCCGGATCAAAGTTTATACCTGATTTTGCACCGCCAATTGCAGGGCCAGAAACTGTGAACTTTACTTCCATGGTTTTAGCCAACGATTCTACCTCACGTTTGTCAAGGCCTTTACGCATACGGGTTCCGCCGCCGGCAGCCCCACCTCTCAGGGAGTTTATAACTACCCAGCCTTCGGCTTCGGTTTCAGGGTCTTTCCACTCAAAAACAATTTCTGGTCTTTTATTTTCGAATTTCTCTAGCAGTTCTTTCATGAATGAGGTACATGTTGTTAAACGTTGCGCAAAGGTACAAAATTACATTGGAGCATGCAGGCTTGTGGTTTAACCCAAGTAGATAGCTCCTCCAATGTTGTCTTTGCTGGCACCTGTTACGCTGCGCAGGCAGTTGGTTTCGCCGCGCCAGCGCAGTACTCCCAGAAAAGCAAAAATTAATGCTTCTTTAAAAGATACCACCTCCGGTGCAGGTACTTCTATTTTATACTTCGGCCCCAGGTACTGCTGCATCAGCTCAACTAAAAATTTATTAAAAGCCCCGCCGCCTGTTAGCAATACCTGGTGCTGCCCGTCGTGCAGCATAGGCAGTGCCAGCTTTAACTGGTAGGCTATATGGTGGCAGGTTGTGTGCAGCTGATCTTCTAAAGTATGCGCTGATGCATTTAAAGTATGAAGGCTGTTAGCTAGCACCCATTCTTTGCCGAGCGATTTAGGTGGAGCAACAGTAAAATAATCAGCATTGTTCAATTGATCCAATAAATCCTTTTGCAGCTTACCTGCTCTGGCTAACCGGCCATCTTCATCATAGCGCAAACCTGCTTCGCCGGCAAGCGCATTCAATAGCATATTACAGGCGCTTATATCAAATGCCAGCCTCTTGCCGTTGTGGTTGTAAGAAACATTTGAGATACCTCCGAGGTTGATACAAAAATCATACTTGCTGAATAGCAGTTCGTCGCCGATAGGTACCAGTGGTGCACCCTGCCCGTTCAGGGCTATGTCCAGTGTGCGGAAATCGCAGACTACCGGTACCTGGGCGTGGGCAGCCAGGTAAGCTCCGTTGCCTAATTGTAAAGATATGTGGCGGTCGGGTTGGTGAAAGATGGTGTGGCCATGCGAGGCAACAAAATCAGGGGTGATGTCATGCTTTTTTATGAAGGCATTTACCTGCTCTCCCAGATATTTTCCGTAAGCGTGATCAAGCCGGATGAGGTCTTGCCCGGTGCAGGTTTCGGCATCACGGAGAGAGTCAATCCAACTATGCTCATATTCTAATGTAGTAGCATTAAGTATATTATATATCCAATTCTGGTTTTTATACGTAAATCTACAATACGCTATGTCAAGGCCATCGAGCGAGGTGCCCGACATGAGCCCAAGTACATGATAAGTGTGCATGTGGCGAAGTTAAGAAAATGCTTTTAAGGGCAATTTAGCCAAATAACGTAGCCGTCGTATATATCTTATTATGATTAGGAGTGTTTAATGAATTTAGAAACTGTTAGGTGTAAATTAAATTATGAAAAGTTTGTTGTCTAGAATTGAGTCGAAGAAAATAGATAAGGCGGCAGCCATGTTGAAGGTGCTGGCACACCCTAAAAGACTTGCAATAGTGGATTTGTTGGGTAAGGAGGAGAAAATGACCGTTACCGAGATCTATAAATACCTCGACCTGCCCCAGGCGATCGCCTCACAGCACCTAATAACGCTAAAAGATAAAGGTGTGCTTTCGTCTTTTAAAGTGGGCACTAAGATCTATTACTCGCTGTCGATCCCTAAGTTGATTGACGTAATAGATTGCCTGGAGGAGTGCTGTATTGATATATAAGAGTAACACCGGCAACGACGTATACTCTTGAGTATTTTAGGATAAAAAAAGCCTAAGGGCCTCGTATTGCTTAAAGTATAAGCTTACGAGCCCTCAGGCTTTTTTCATTCACTAAAAAAAATACTACGTTTACTTATTTTCTGAAGCTACCTCAGATGAATGTTTTTCCAGGTCAAACAGGTCATTCAGCACATCAATAAGCGTTTCTGCTTCGCCACGTTTACAGGCTGCTTTAAGCTGCAGAACCGGTAGTTTAATAATCTTCTGCATCATCGACTTCGTTACATTATCTAACCTTTTAGCTTCTTCAGGTCCAAGCTTTTTCATGTAACGGGCCATCTCTTCTTGCCGGATTGTCTCCAGCGCGTTCTTCAGCTTATTTATAGTTGGCGAAACCATCATCTCCTTAGACCAATCGTTAAACTGGGCGATAGACTCGGTAATAATTGCTTTTACCTTAGGTATCGCGTTGATGCGGTTCTGCAGTGCTTCCGATGCTTTGTTCTGAATGGTATCGATGTTGTAAACCAATACACCTGGTATATTTTCTACCTCAGCCTCAACACTACGTGGTACAGCAAGGTCAATAAAGAACTTGTAAGTAAGCACATTAAGGCGCTGAACCATTTCATGTGTGAAGAATGGCGTTTCGCGCGCTACCGAAGAAATGATAACATCTGCTTCTTTCAGGCCCTGTACTATGTCCTCGAAAGGCAATACCTCCAGCTTGCACTCCTCAGCTAAGATCTGAGCTTTAGCAAGTGTGCGGTTAGTGATCTTTACATTCTTGAAACCTTTGTCGCTCAGGTTACGGCACACATCGGCACCAATCTCGCCAAGGCCAACTACAAGTATATTAGGATCAACAATGTCGGCGGTAAGTTCTTCGATAAGCTCAATAGAGGCATAAGAAGTAGAAGCGGCACCATCGCGGAAAGCGGTTTCCTGAACCACTCGCTTATTTGTAAAGAAGATCGTGTGCATCAGGCGGTGCAGGAACGGACCAGCTGCTTCACAATCAGCCGACCATTGGTAGGCTGTCTTTACCTGGTTTGATATCTGCATATCGCCCACCACCTGCGATTCGAGGCCCATAGCCACTTCAAATAAGTGCTGTACGGCATCGTTATGCTCGTTCAGGATGGTAAAGTAATCAAGGTATTGGGTGATGTTCTGGATGCCTTTGGTGATACCCAGCAGCTTTACAATCTCAGTGCTGTAGTCGGTGTCGGCATTATAGTATACTTCGGTGCGGTTGCAGGTAGATAGCACCAGGATGTCAGAGGCTTGAATGAAGTCTTTCAGCGTCTGAAGAAACTGCCTGCAGGAAATCTCATCTAAGGCAATCAGTTCCCGGATATCCAGCGGCGCTTTCTTGTAAGATAGGCTGATTGCTTTAAAATTCTGAAGCATAATAACGTTCGTAATACTAAAGTGCAAATTTACAGTATGATTTTTTTAAAACGAAACTTCTTGCCCTAATTCATTAATTTATACTAATTTCAAATAATTTTCGTGTTCCCTTCATGATCCCGATTTACTCCCAAAAGAACAGAATTAAGCTTATAGTGGTTGCCGTTGCGCTTATTATTGGCGCTGCAACCATCATGTATACGAATGTTCTGGTAAGTAAACTGTCTGAGCGTGAGCAAAAACTGGTGCAGCTGTATGCCAATGGCCTGCGCTACATGATCAATGCCCCCAGCGACGACAACATTGTTTTTATCGAGGAAGAGATTCTTTCGTCTAACCATACTGTGCCGGTAATCCTGACAGATGAACAGGAAAATATACTCGATTATAAGAACATAGACCTGCCCTTAAACATTTCAGATGACCGGAAAAATAAGCTGCTGCACCGCGAGATAGAAAAGATGCGCGCGCAGCATGCCCCTATTGTAGTGCCATGGGCCGAAGGTTCTGAAAACTATGTGTTCTATAAAGATTCTGCTTTACTGTCGCAGCTGCGCTACTACCCTTATGTGCAGCTTATGGTTATTGCCTGCTTTGCCCTGATGGCTTATTTCGCCTTTAGTTACTCGCGCAAGGCAGAGCAGAACAGGGTATGGGTAGGTCTGGCAAAAGAAACGGCACACCAACTAGGCACGCCGCTTTCATCGTTGATGGCCTGGTACGAGTACATGAAATCCAGCCCTAAGTTTGAGAATGAGCCTATTACGGCGGAGCTTTGGAAAGATATCCGGCGCCTGGAAATTATAACAGAACGTTTCTCCAACATTGGTTCGGTGCCGCTGCTCCGCGACGAAAATATCCTGCAGGTAACCCAAAACGCGATCAATTATCTTCAGAACCGCATTTCCAGCAAGGTGGCGTTCTGCGTGAAATCAAATTTCTCGCCGGATATAACGGCCAAAGTTAATGTGCCGCTCTTCGACTGGGTGATCGAGAATATCTGTAAAAATGCAGTAGACGCCATGGAAGGCAAAGGCAGTATAACCTTGCAGTTGGTGCTGCTGGGCAAAAGCAGTATAGCCTTAGATATAACAGATACAGGCAAGGGTATACCCAAAAGCAAAATAGACTCTGTTTTTCTACCAGGCTTTACCACCAAAAAACGTGGCTGGGGGCTAGGACTTGCACTTGCAAAACGCATTATTGATAACTACCACGAAGGCAAGCTCTTTGTGAAGTGGTCGGAGGTAGGAAAAGGTACTACTTTCAGGATTGTGCTGAACAGGTAAGGTAACTCAGTTTTCAAAAGTATACATCACATCAGACCTAGAATAAATTGCTGGAGGTAGTAAAGTATAGCGCCAAGTATAAAGCTGAATGGGATGCCTTTGTGGCTGCCTCTAAAAATGGCACCTTCCTGCTACAGCGCGACTATATGGATTACCACGCCGACAGATTTACAGACAACTCGCTGCTTTTTTATTATAAGAATAAGCTGGTAGCGCTTTTCCCGGCAAACGTTGAGGGGCAGGAGGTATACTCGCATGGCGGCCTGAGCTATGGTGGTATAATCAGTAATGCACAGATGAAGGTTGCGCTGATGCTGCAGGTTTTTGAGGCGATGGTTGTATACTTCAGGCAGCAGGGTTATACAAGTATAAAGTATAAAGCTATACCGTACATTTACCACCAGATTCCTGCCGAAGAAGATTTGTATGCTCTTTTCAGGATGGGAGCCACGCTATACCGCCGCGATCTGAATTCGGTAATTACTTTAGAGAATAAACTACCTTACGCTACTCTCAGGAAACGGAAACTAAAAAAGGCTGCTGCACAAAATTTGGAGTTAGGGCTAAGCCAGGATTTCAAACAGTTTATGAACATTAAGCAGGAATTGCTGCAACAGAAGTATAAGCTCAGCCCGGTGCATACTGCTGCAGAACTAGCTATGCTGGGCAAGCGTTTTCCTGAGAATATTAAGTTGTATACTGCTTCTGCAAAAGGCGAATTGCTGGCTGGTATTGTAGTTTATGAAACTGCTACCGTTGCGCATTGCCAGTATATTGCAGCTACACCCAAAGGTTTAAAGCTTAGTGCCCTGGATGCACTCACAGATCATCTTGTCTCCGGAATTTATACTTGCAAAAAGTACTTTAGCTTTGGTATATCTACAGAGCAGGAGGGGTTATGCCTGAACAGAGGATTAGCCTGGAATAAAGAAAGTTACGGCGCCCGCACCGTTACCCACGATTTCTATAACCTGCCTCTCAGATAGCTATTTATACTTGTCTGAAGTATAGATTACTTAGCCCTGTTCACTATAAACACGCCGGCGAGTATAATAACCATACCTACATAATGCCACAGGTGTATAGTTTCGCCATCCAGCACGCCCCACATAAGGGCAACTATAGGTATAAGGTAAGTGGTTGAACTAGCAAAAAGCGTGGTAGTAAGGTGGATTAACTTGTTGAAGAGCACCAAAGCAATAGCAGTGCTGAACACAGCAAGTATGGCAATATACATCAGTGCTTCCCATGCCCCCGGCACATGCTGTAGTTTATAAAAGAAATCGGTGGTGAACAGGTATGCCAGTGCTACAGGCCCAACCGTAAGCAGTGCCAGGCTGGAAACAGCAATGGCTTTCATGCCATGCAGGCGGTGCTTAATAATGTTGGCACTAACACCGTAGAAAATGGTGGCTAGTACTATATACAGGCCATAATACACGTTATCTAGCTCAGCGTTGCCGTTGCCTGTAAAAATTAGTACGATGGTGCCAATTATACCTATGATGATGCCGACCATGCGCATCCAGGTGATAGACTGGCTAAATAAAACTGCTCCTACCAATAATGTAAACAGTGCCGTAAGCGAATTAAGCACACCGGCAAGCCCACTGGCCAGGCGCGTTTCGGCAATGGCAAACAGAAACGCAGGGAAAAAATTGCCCAGCAAACCGCTTCCAAGCAAAAATTTCCAGCGGCTAGGCTCTACTTTGCGCAGGTTTTTAATGGCAAAAGGTAACAGTGCTGCGCAGGCAATCACCATTCGCAGGGCTCCGAGCTCATCCGAAGAATAAACTACCAACCCTTTTTTAATAAGTATAAACGAGGTGCCCCAGATAAGGGCAAGTATAATAACCAGGACCCAGGCCAGTGCCGGTGTGCCTGTTTTCTCCTGTGCGGGGGTAGTTAATGTTTTAATAGCTTTATTAATTAATGTCTGAACTGCAAAAATACAAAAAGGCCGCTGAGCTTTAAGTAGCTAGGCGGCCTTTTCTTTTATACATATCTGGTGCAGGTTACACGTAACTCATGGTCTGTGCAATCTCATCCAGAATGTCATATATCTCATTAATGTCTTCAGACTGTACCAGGCGCATGCGCAGCGGTTTAAAGTGCGATAAACCACGGAAGTAGTTGGTGTAATGTCGTCGCATTTCAAAAATGCCAAGTTTTTCGCCTTTCCACTCCAGTGAGTGTGTAAAGTGCTGGCGGCATACTTCCACGCGCTGCTCTAAAGTTGGAGGGGCAAGGGTTTCGCCGGTCTTCATGTAATGCTTGATCTCGTTAAAGATCCACGGGTGCCCAATAGAAGCACGGCCGATCATGATGCCATCCACACCATACTTGTTCTTGTACTCCAGCGCCTTCTCCGGCGAGTCAATATCACCATTGCCGAAGATCGGGATCTTCATGCGGGGGTTGTTCTTCACCTCTGCAATCAGCGTCCAGTCGGCTTCGCCTTTATACATCTGTACGCGCGTGCGCCCATGTATACTTAAGGCCTGTATACCTATATCCTGCAGGCGCTCGGCCGTTTCAACTATATTTTTGGTGTTATCGTCCCAGCCCAGACGGGTTTTTACAGTTACCGGCAGGTTAGTTGCTTTCACGATCTCCTCGGTCATTTTTACCATTTTAGGAATATCGCGCAGCAAGGCCGCACCGGCTCCTTTGCAGGCCACGTTCTTTACAGGGCAGCCATAGTTTATATCAATCAGGTCAGGGCCAGCCTGAGAAGATACAACAGCCGCTTCTCGCATCGACTCGATTTCGGAACCAAATATCTGTATGCCGATCGGGCGTTCATAATCGAAGATGTCCAATTTTTGTATGCTTTTCGCTGCATCACGTATCAAACCTTCGGAGGATATAAACTCCGTATACATAAGGTCAGCGCCATTGGCTTTGCACACTTTTCGGAACGGCGGATCGCTTACGTCCTCCATAGGTGCCAGCAACAACGGAAATTCTCCAAGCTCTATGTTCGCTATCTTTACCAAAGCAAAATTTAATTTTTCGCGTAAATTTACGTCAATTAAACCTAAACTTCTCTATGAAAGGTTTCATACCCAAGGATGTACACCCGTTTTTTATGTTATTGCTGTTACTGGCGTTCATGACGGGGGGCTATTTTATAGCCAGTTTCTTCTATAGTTTGCTGGTAAACTGGGTCTTTGGGATAAGTATAATGGAACTGGTGAAGATAGTGGAAAACCCTGCAGATTACCCTCAGGGGGCCAATGCTATGCTGATGTTCCAGGGGCTGGTGCAATTTTTCTCGTTTGTAATAGCTCCGCTTTACCTGTTGCGGGTTAGCGGCTACCATATAAACCGGTATTTGAACTGGAAAGAGCGTCCTTGGTTATCGCTGGTGCTGCTAAGCGGTTTACTGGTGTTAATTATTATGCCTGCCAACTCAGTTATCATAGAATGGAATGCCAATGCTCATTTCCCAGGTTTTATGAAGGGGCTGGAAGAATGGGCACGTGCCAAAGAAGATGAACTGGCCGAGCTTACAAAACTGATCGCTGATTTTGGCACTGTGCCGCGCCTGCTGGTTGGCTTGCTGGTTATAGCGGTTATACCTGCCATTGGCGAAGAGCTGGTGTTCAGGGGTGTTGTACAGAAGCAGTTGCACCGCTGGGCGGGTAACCCGCATGTAGCTATCTGGGTAGCAGCCCTGATCTTTGCTGCCATACACGTGCAGTTTTTTGGTTTTGTGCCACGTGCCGTACTAGGAGCTTTGTTCGGGTACTTATACTATTGGTCAGGCAACATCATTGTACCAATTGTGGCGCATTTTGTAAACAATGGTTTCTCGGTAGTGCTGCTTTATCTGCACCAGACCAAGGCCGCAGATTTTGATGTGGAATCTACGGAAGCAATGCCTTTGTATAGCATTATAATTTCGCTGGTGCTAAGTGCGGCCGTTTTATACTATCTGCATAAGCGCTTTACTGAGCTGCGCCCAAGAGAAGAAACGCTGCCAGAACCAGCAACAGATGTATCTTAAAAATTGCCTCATACTTACAAACCTGTTACTTTTACAGCTGCCTTTTTTCCGGCTACTTATCTTTGCATGAATAAAAAGATCTCTACCTTAAATAACTGGCAGCAGCGTGTCATAGTCGGGGTATTAGGCGTTGTACTTTTCATCGGGGGCATCCTGTTCAGCGAGTGGACCTACTTCCTGCTTTTTCTGGGGCTCACACTATTAGGTATGGTGGAGTTTTACAGGCTGGTAAGTACACAGGGCGTTAAACCCAACTATAAATCCGGGTTAGCAGTAGGAGCCTTATTCTTTACTTCGGTTTTCCTGGTAGAAAAAGATATAATGCCGGCCGAGATGTTATACTTATCAGTGCCGGTTCTCTTCCTTACTTTCCTGTTTGAACTATACAGAAAGCACGAACAGCCTTTCAACAATATTGCTTTTACTCTACTGGGCGCCTTGTATGTAGCAGTGCCGTTCGGGTTGCTGCACCAACTTGGCTATCTGCAGGGCAACTATAGCTGGCAACCTATACTTGGGGTGCTGCTCCTGACATGGGCATCTGATACGGGTGCCTACATTTTTGGCAAATCTTTTGGTAAGCATAAGTTGCTGCCGCGTGTTTCGCCGGGTAAAACCTGGGAAGGCTGGGGTGGCGGTGTATTTATGTCTGTTCTGGTGGCCTGGGGGCTATACTACTTCTTTAAAGACCTGGAGCTGTACCAGTGGATTGGTATTGCTGTTATAATGTCGGTTTTTGGTGTACTTGGCGACCTGGTAGAATCGTTACTGAAGCGTAGCCTGGGTGTTAAAGACTCCGGCACATTGCTTCCGGGGCATGGCGGTATACTGGATAGATTTGATAGCCTGCTCATGGCAATTCCCTTTATTGTAGCTTTCCTTAAGATTTTCTGATTTTTGTTACTTGTTTGTTAGGCGCTTGTAACTATAAATTATATA
The DNA here is from genome assembly GCA_966250805.1 of uncultured Pontibacter sp. Taxonomy (GTDB): domain Bacteria; phylum Bacteroidota; class Bacteroidia; order Cytophagales; family Hymenobacteraceae; genus Pontibacter. The sequence goes on from CBINIP010000001.1 coordinate 162,103, forward strand.
ACTTTGCCGCCTGAATTGTTACTTACTGAGAAAAATCATTAGTAGAAAAAACAATGTTATACAAAGAGCCTGCGCCGATTAAAGATAGGGAGAACCCTTTCGAATCGATGATGTCGCGTTTTAATATTGCCGCCGAAGTGCTTGGGCTGGATGAAGAAACATACAATGTTCTGAAATCCCCTACGCGTCAGGTTATCGTTAACGTTCCTGTAACGATGGACGATGGCAAAGTGCGTGTATTTGAAGGATACCGCGTAGTGCATTCTACTATCTTAGGTCCATCTAAAGGCGGTATACGCTTTGCTCCGGATGTGTTCCTGGATGAGGTAAAGGCCCTTGCAGCCTGGATGACCTGGAAGTGCGCCGTAGTTGATATTCCTTACGGTGGTGCTAAAGGTGGTATTATCTGCGATCCTTACTCTATGTCGGCAGGTGAGATCGAGCGTCTTACAAGAGCTTACACACAATCGCTTATAGATATTTTCGGACCAGACCAGGATATTCCTGCTCCGGACATGGGCACAGGTCCACGCGAGATGGCCTGGTTGATGGACGAGTACTCTAAAACAAAAGGCTCTACAGTACATGCTGTGGTAACCGGTAAGCCACTTGTGTTAGGTGGTTCATTAGGCCGTGTTGAGGCAACTGGCCGTGGTGTAATGGTTTCGGCTATGGCTGCCATGGAGAAGTTGGGCATGGATCCTCATAAATCTACAGCTGTAGTACAGGGTTTTGGTAACGTAGGCTCGTGGGCTGCTAAGCTTATGGCAGAGCGCGGTGTTAAGATACTTGGTATCAGCGATGTTAGTGGCGCTTACTGGAACGACAATGGTATTGATATAGAAGATGCAATTGAGTACAAGAACGCACACAACGGTCGTCTGGAAGGCTACAAAGGTGCCGAGCAGATGGATCCGGATGAACTGCTGACTTCTAAAGTAGATGTGCTTGTGCCTGCTGCTGTAGAAGATGTTATCACTATCAAAAACGTAGATAAAATCCAGGCTCGCCTGATCGTGGAAGGTGCTAACGGCCCGACTTCTTACAAAGCCGATAACATCATCAATGAAAAAGGCATCATGGTTGTGCCGGACATCCTGGCAAACTCAGGTGGTGTAACTGTATCTTACTTTGAGTGGGTGCAGAACCGCATGGGCTTTAAGTGGACGTTAGATCGCGTGAACGAGCGTGCTGAGCGTATCATGAACGAATCTTTTGAACGTGTTTATGCTGCTTCGCAGAAGTATAACGTGCCTATGAGAATTGCTGCATACATTGTAGCTATCGATAAAGTTGCTATGACTTATAAGTATCGTGGCGGTTTCTAATCGCTTCTCTTGTTAATTACCCAAAAGTTTACATAATTTTATTGCAGGTAATAGCCCATCTAGCCAAACGGATGGGCTATTATAACTTACTAAAGAACCTGCAGCCAATACATAACACGGATGAAAATTCATAAAGAAGGTAGAAGGATACTGTTATTCACTTTATTGACCTTGTTGGTGCTCAACCTGCTACTCTACAACTTCAATGCAGACAATGATACCTTTAACCGCATCTTTTCCGGAGTTTCAGCCGTGCTGTTTCTGCTTATACTCCAGTTTTTCCGTAGCCCTTACCGCAACCTGCTGCTGCACGAAGACCTTTTGGTAGCACCTGCCGATGGCAAAGTAGTTGTAATAGAGGAGATCGAGGAGACAGAGTATTTTAAAGATAAGCGCAAGCAGATCTCCATTTTTATGTCGCCGATTAATGTGCACGTAACACGTAACCCGGTTTCTGGTATTGTAAAATATTTTAAATACCACCCAGGCAATTACTTTGTAGCGTGGCACCCAAAATCGAGCACACAGAATGAGCGTACAACAGTTGTGGTAGAATCTACTGCAGGCCCTGAAGTACTTTTCCGCCAGATTGCCGGAGCAATGGCCCGCCGTATAGTATGGTATGTGAACGAAGGCGATGAAGTTAGCCAGGGCGAAGAGTTCGGCTTTATTAAGTTCGGCTCGCGTGTAGATGTTTTCCTGCCACTGGATGCTGAGGTGAAAGTACAACTAGGCCAAAAAACCAAAGGTGGCGAAACGATAATCGCCCAGTTAAAAACTGAAACTCCTACTTTGTTTGGGTAAGATTTAGGTACTAGATTTTAATAGTCAGATATTAGAAAAGGCCGCTGCAATTTATACTTGCAACGGCCTTTTGTTTTTCAGACCTCGCGCAGCGTCCACAGGTCCTGCGAGCGTCTGGTAAGTTTATGCTGTATATGCCATAAGTTTAGCATAGCGTAAATATGGCATGAAGTGGTCTAATGTCTAGCGTCTAAAATCTAGTATCTAGACTAATACCAGCTGGCAACCAGTTGCATCAGTTGCTCCAGGTACTTCTGGTCAACTTCATCAAAGTCATTTAATTGGTCGCTATCCACATCCAACACCAGCTTTACTTCGCCATCTTTAATTACAGGTACCACAATTTCAGATTTTGAATCGCTGCTGCAGGCAATGTGGCCCGGGAAAGCTTCTACGTCAGGTACAAGTATAGTTTCGCGGCGGGTATAGCAGGCACCACAAACACCTTTATGGTAAGGTATTCGTGTGCAGGCAATAGGTCCCTGAAATGGGCCAAGCACCAGTTGTCCCTCTTTGTTAAAGTATACGCCCACCCAGAAAAAGCCGAAGCCTTGTTTCAAGGCTGCCACCATATTAGAAATGTTCGCAATCAGGTCAGTTTCGCCGGTTGTAAGAGCTTCTATCTGCGGCAGCAGGCTTTTATATTTTTCCTCTTTTGTGAGGGTTTGGTCTACTATAAGTGATTCGGCCATGTGTTTAATTTTGAATGAAAGATTGAGTGAATGACTGAATAAAATACTGTTTAATTATTTGTTAACTGTTTATAGTAATTGTAAACTGTTTCTGTAGTTGAACAGCAGATCGCTGCCTATAGTTTGCACCTCTGTTAATTGACTGCTAACCATAGCCGGAGCTTTTATACCTGATCCTATACAGAGGTTCCTGTTCTTGAACACCATTGCCTCATCCCACAGATTCTCCTTCAGCAGGCTTTCATGCAAATAAGTACCGCCCTCCACCATTACCGAAAGTATATTTCGGCTGTGCAGGTCCTGCATAATTTGAGTTAAAATCGGCTGTTGTTCCTGCAGCTTTACGAAGTATAAATTCTCCTGGCCTTCTTGTTGCTTATAAGTATAAACTATGGTTGAGGTGCTCTTATCAAATAAGTAATGGGTCTCAGGAAGCTGCAGATTTTTGTCTATTACTATACGCGTCGGGTTTTTGCCGCTCCAGTGCCGGGTGTTCAGGCGCGGATTATCATACAAAGCAGTACGAGTACCAACCATAATAGCCTGTTCCTCAGAACGCCACTTATGCACCAGTTGCTGCGCCTGTTTTCCACTGATCTGCACTTGCTTACACTCCGGGCCAGCTATAAATCCGTCAGCCGTTTCAGCCCATTTTAAAAGTATAAAAGGTCGCTTCTTTTCATGAAACGTAAAAAAACGTTTGTTCAGCTCAAGCCCCTCCGCTTCCAGCACACCAACTTTTACCTGCGCGCCTGCTTCAAATATCTTACTTATGCCACGCCCTGCCACTAAAGGATTAGGGTCTGTATTACAAATAACTACATCGCGCACGCCGCTGCTGATGAGCAGGTCTACGCAAGGCGGTGTTTTGCCAAAATGCGAGCAAGGCTCCAGCGTTACATATACTCGGCTTCTAGGCAGCAGGCTTTTATCTTCTACAGCGGCAATGGCATTTACTTCGGCATGAGGGCCGCCATACTGCTTGTGCCAGCCTTCACCAATGATCTGGTCGTTGTATACTACCACGCAGCCTACCATTGGGTTAGGCGAAGTAGCGCCACTGCCTAGCTGAGCCAGTTCCAGTGCACGCCGCATGTATCGTTCGTCAGCCGTTGTCATGGTTTATTTCTATCTTTGCAAAGGTACCTACAAAAGACCAAATAACTATAACTATACGCCCGTGCCCACTGTTCAGGAAACTATACAACAACTTAAAAGTGCACTTTCCACAATTTATGGAGAGGACGAAGCAGGTGCCATGGCAAACCAGGTGGCAGAGCATGTGCTTAAGAAGAACAGGTTGGAGCTGAGCTTAAGCCGGCACGAAGATGTAAGTGCAGAAGCCGCCGAAAGTATAGCAGCTGTACAGGAAAGGCTTTTGCAACACGAGCCATTGCAGTATGTGTTGGGCGTAGCTCATTTTTATGATCTGGAACTGCAGGTAGACGAACGTGTACTTATTCCGAGGCCTGAGACAGAAGAGTTAGTGGATATGGTGGTGAAGGAGCATCGGAATAAGACAGACTTACATATTCTGGACATATGCTCGGGCAGTGGCTGCATTCCGATTGCACTGGCAGCTAACCTGAATGCCGCCAAAGTTTATGGACTAGAGGTTTCGGGAGGAGCGCTGGAGGTTGCACGGGCAAATGCGGCAAAGTATAAACTACCCATAAAGTGGTTGCAGCAGGATGTTTTTGAAGAAGTTAAAAGTATTGCGCCCCATTCACTTGATATTATTACAAGCAATCCGCCTTACGTGCTGGAAGAAGAGCAGGCTCTGATGCGCCCAAACGTGCTGGAGTACGAGCCTCATTTAGCTCTTTTTGTACCTGACACAGATCCACTAAAATTTTATAAGCGCATTACTGAGCTGGCACACATACTTTTGCGCAAGGGTGGCAAGTTATACTTTGAGATAAATGAGCGGTATGGTGCTGAAGTGCGGGAGCTTCTGCTGCATGCTGGTTTCTCTGAAGCAAGTATAATCGAAGACCTATTTGGCAAAGAAAGAATAGTGCGGGCAGTACTATAAAATTGTAACTATATTGATAAGGCATTGTGCTTATATAGTGTTAGATTTGTATCATTATTGAATTAGTATTTACCACTACAAAATGTTCAGCCTGAAAACAAGCATTGGAAATGAATAAGATATTAGTAACAGGAGGGGCCGGCTACATAGGCTCGCATACAGTAGTAGAGTTGGTAGAGGCAGGTTATGAGCCTGTTATCATAGATAATTTTTCTAACTCCCAGGAAAGCGCCCTGGAAGGCATAGCTGCCATTTTGGGTAGAAGTATAACCTGTCATCGCATAGACTGTACCGATGCTGATGCCTTGCGTGATGTTTTCCGTAAGGAAGGGGATATTGCAGGTGCTATTCATTTTGCGGCTTATAAAGCTGTAGGAGAGTCGGTAGAGGAGCCTCTGAAGTACTACCAGAACAATTTGGGCTCCTTAATGGCGCTGATGCAGGTGATGGAAGAGTTTGGCGTAACTAATCTTGTTTTCTCTTCTTCATGCACCATTTATGGTATACCGGCAGAGCTGCCTGTTACAGAGCTAACGCCGGTGCAAAAAGCAAACTCGCCTTATGGCAACACTAAAAAGATGTGCGAAGAAATCTTAACGGATGTTGCCGCAAGTGGTAGCAACTTAAAAACTATTGCCTTGCGCTATTTTAACCCTATTGGCGCTCATCCTTCAGCCCAAATCGGTGAATTGCCTCTTGGTATACCTAACAACTTAGTGCCTTTCATAACCCAAACTGCGGCAGGTATACGTGAGCAGATCACTGTTTTCGGAGATGATTATGATACACCGGATGGTACCTGCATCCGGGATTATGTGCATGTGGTTGATCTGGCAAAAGCGCACGTAGTAGCAATTGAAAGGCTTTTAAGTGGCAAGGCTGAAAGTATAGAATTCTATAATGTAGGTACTGGCCGCGGCACTACAGTTTTGGAAGCTGTGCATGCTTTTGAAAAAGCTACAGGTGTTAAACTTAACTATAAAATAGGGCCTCGTCGTGCTGGCGATGTACCTAAAATATATGCCGATGTTACCAAAGCAACAGAGGTACTTGGCTTTAAAACTACCAGCACTTTAGAAGAAACCATGCTAAGTGCCTGGAAATGGCAGTTGCATTTACAAGAAACATCAGCAAGCGCATAGCATGAAAATTTTGATTACAGGCGGAGCGGGCTTTATTGGCTCGCACGTGGTACGGCTGTTTGTAACCAAATATCCTAAGTACCAGATCTTCAACCTCGACAAGCTAACTTACGCCGGCAACCTGGCCAACCTGTCGGATATTGAGGAGCGGGAGAACTATACTTTCCTGAAAGGAGACATTGTAGACGCTCTTTACCTGGAAGAGATTTTTTCCGGCTATAAATTTGATGCCGTTATTCATCTGGCTGCCGAATCACACGTGGACCGCTCTATTGTAGATCCGCTGGCTTTTGTGAATACCAATGTGATCGGCACCGTTAATTTACTGAATGCAGCGCGCAAGCATTGGGCTGAGAACCTTCAGGACCACTTGTTTTACCATATCTCTACTGATGAAGTATATGGCTCGCTTGGCGCAGAAGGCTATTTTACAGAAAAGACGGCTTACGATCCGCGCTCGCCTTATTCGGCTTCTAAAGCCAGCTCCGACCACTTTGTCAGAGCTTATTACCATACCTATGGCTTACCGGTTAAAATATCGAACTGCTCCAACAACTATGGCCCGAACCACTTCCCGGAAAAGCTGATCCCGCTTGCCATCAACAACATCCAGAACGAGAAGCCGGTGCCGGTTTATGGCAAAGGCGAGAACGTGCGCGACTGGCTCTATGTGCTCGATCATGCCCGGGCGATTGATGCGATCTTCCATAAAGGCAAAGTAGGAGACACTTACAACATAGGCGGTAACAACGAGTGGAAGAACCTGGACCTGATAGAATTGCTGTGCGATGTGATGGATGAGAAACTAGGCAGAGAGAAAGGGCACTCGCGCAAGCTGATCACGTTTGTAAAAGACCGTGCCGGCCACGACCTGCGCTATGCCATAGACTCCTCTAAACTGATGAACGAGTTAGGCTGGACACCTTCGGTAACTTTTGAAGAAGGCCTGAGCAAAACAGTGGATTGGTACCTGCAAAACTCCGAGTGGCTGGAAAATGTGACATCCGGCAACTACCAGTTATACTACGAACAGCAATACGAGCAGCGCTAACATGAAAGGAATCATACTGGCGGGGGGCTCTGGCACCCGCCTGCATCCGCTTACCCTGGCTGTGAGCAAGCAGCTGATGCCCATCTACGACAAGCCCATGATCTATTACCCGCTGTCTACGCTGATGCTGGCAGGTATTCGGGAAGTCCTGATCATCTCCACGCCGCACGACTTGCCCTTGTTTGAGCGCTTGCTGGGCGATGGCAGCCAGATCGGTTGTAAGTTCAGTTATGCCGTGCAGGAAGTGCCTAATGGGCTGGCACAGGCTTTTGTGATCGGTGAAGAATTCATTGGCAAAGATAAAGTAGCCCTGGTGCTGGGTGATAACATCTTTTATGGTTCAGGCATGAGCAAGCTCTTGCAGCAAAACAATGACCCGGATGGCGGTGTGGTATATGCCTATCACGTGCAGGACCCGGAGCGTTATGGCGTGGTGGAGTTCGATGAAAATAAAAAAGCTATCTCGATAGAAGAGAAGCCCAAACAGCCGAAGTCGAACTTTGCAGTGCCGGGCTTATACTTCTATGATAACGAGGTGGTAGAAATTGCCAAAAACCTAAAGCCAAGTGCGCGCGGCGAGTATGAGATCACAGATGTGAACAAAGAGTACCTGCGTAGAGGGAAACTGAAAGTAGGTATACTGGACAGAGGAACAGCCTGGCTCGATACCGGCACTATCCAGTCGCTGATGCAGGCGGCCACGTTTGTGCAGGTGATAGAGGAGCGGCAGGGGCTTAAGATTGGCTCGATAGAAGAAGTAGCCTACCGCATGGGCTTTATCGATGCCGAGCAACTAAAGTGCGTGGCAGAACCGCTGCGCAAAAGCGGCTACGGCGAGTACCTGCTGGGCCTGCTGAAGTAAAGTATAAGCAACATAGATTTTAAGTGAAGGTATAGGTAGCCCCTATACCTTCTTTGTTTTTACGGAAGTATAAAGCCGATCAGCAGGCCGCTGAATATGAGTATCGGGGCAGGAACGCGGGTAAACATGAGCAGGCAAAAAGTTATAGTAACAATGCTCACATTGATGATGGTATTATCTATAGGGTGGTAAAGCATAATAGCGGCGGCAGCTACCATACCTGAGCTTACAGCACTGATACCTTCCAGCGAGGCGCGTACAACTCTGTACTTCTTAAGCTCATCCCAAAATCTGATCACGAAGAAGATCAGAAAAGTGCCCGGCAGAAAAATGCCGACTGTAGCTACGAAAGATCCTAGCAATTGCCCCCAAATCCCATAGTTGCGCATGGCAAGCGTACCAATATAAGAGCAGAAAGAGAATACCGGGCCGGGTAGTGCCTGAACTATTGCATAACCAGAAAGAAACTCTTCGGCAGTGAGGTAACCCTTAAAATCAACGAACTCAGTATACATCAGCGGTATCAGCACCTGGCCTCCACCAAAAATAAGGCTGCCGTTACGGTAAAAGTTCTCAAACAACCTGACTGGCAGTGAAGAAGTAGTAGCACCTATAACAGCGGCAGCAATTAGTACGCCGGCAAAAAGTATAAAATTAGCCCAGTGGATATGCAGCTTTTTGTCTTTCTCCTTGGGGTGCTGGCGGAAGTGTAAGGCTGTAATAGCACCTCCGGCTAAGAGTAATGCAGGGTACGCCCACGGCGAGCGGAAGAAGTATGAAAGTATAGCAGAAACAACCATAAGGCTGACTGCCAGCTTGGTATGGACTACTTTGGAGCTAATGCGGTAAGCGGCATAGGCTACATAAGCAACTGCCATGGGTTGTATAATGCGTAGGAATTTTAAAGAAATACCTTGCTGCTGTAAGTATGAGATAATTAGGGCAGCGGCAGTCATGGCGATGGCGGCAGGCAGTAGCCATACCAGTAGCGTTAAGTATGCAAGATTGGGGCCGCCAATTTTAAAACCAATGGCCGTTATAGTTTGGGTAGAAGAGGGGCCAGGCAAGATGCTGCAAAGGGCATTAAGCTCTATCAGTTCCTGCTCAGTAAGGTAGCGGCGCTTTTCTACCAGCAGCTTTAGCATCATGGCAATATGAGCTTGTGGACCCCCAAACGCGGTGAGGGCGAGCATCAGAACGTCTTTCAGAAAGATGTAATAGCGCAAGCTCATGCCTGATGGTCAAAAAAAGAGAGACGGCTGTTAAGGCCATCTCTCTTTTGGGGTGGAGGTTGTATTATGCTTTTTTCAACCCAAGCTCTATCAGGCGCTCGTTCAGGAATTCACCTGCTGTAGCATCCGGGTAAGCTTTAGGGTTCTGCTCATCTATGCAGCTCTCCAGGCAGGTAAGGTCCATTTCAGAGCGCGGGTGCATAAAGAACGGAATTGAGTAACGCGAAGTGTTCATCAGCTCGCGCGGCGGGTTAACCACACGGTGAATGGTAGACTTAAGCTTGTTGTTAGTGAGCCGGGCCATCATGTCGCCGACGTTTACTACTACCTGCTCAGGAAGCGCTGTAATCGGAATCCATTTGCCATCGCGGCGAAGTACCTGCAGGCCATCGGCACTGGCACCCATCAGCAATGTGATAAGGTTGATGTCGCCATGCTCGGCAGCACGTACTGCATCAGCTGGCACCTCATCAGGGTTCTCGATAGGAAAATAGTGGATAGGGCGCAGAATGCTGTTGCCGTTGTGTACTTTGTCGTCGAAGTAGTTTTCTGGCAAGCCTATGTGCAGGGCTATCGCTCTAAGTACCTGCTTACCGGCAGCCTCCAGCTTGCGGTATGCCTCAAGCGTTACTTCTTTAAACTCTGGTATTTCTTCCGGCCAAATGTTATCAGGGTATTCGCTCTTGATCGGGTCGTTGTCAGTTACTTCCTGCCCAACATGGTAGAACTCTTTCAAGTCGCCGGTGTTGCGGCCTTTTGCGTGCTCTTTACCTTTGCCTGTGTAGCCACGCTGGCCAGCAAGTTCAGGGTTCTCGTACTTCTGCTTTATCTCATCAGGCAGAGCAAAAAACTTTTTAGTCGCAGCATACAGTTTCTCGGTCAGTTCATCACTCAGGCCGTGGTTGCGCAGGGCAATAAAACCGATGTTCTGGTAAGCATCGCCCAACTTTTTCACGAACTGCGCTCTTTTTTCCGGGTCTCCTGAAGTGAAATCAGCTAAATCCAGCGATGGCACCTCGTCAAACAAAATCTCGCTCATATAGTGTAATCTGTATACTTTTTTGTAATCTTCTCGTAGTGCGCAATATACGAAATTTTATTACCGCCTACTTCTCCTGATCGCCTAACCAAACTATAAATAAATGAAAAAAACGTATTTCTTCCTGGCATCGATGCTGTTGCTGCTTTTCTCTGCCTGCGACACAGCCCGGCAAACACAGGATGCTGAAACCCGTGCACCTATAGCAAGCGCTACCGGAGGCCCAACTCCTACAGGTGCTGTTATGTCTAAAAATGGTTTGCGCGTTTTTGCCTTTAACGATTCGCAGCCATACCCTGAGTCGCAGTTGCAGCTAAACGTGCCGCCACCAGATGGTGTGGTAGAGCCCGGACCGGTGGAGTTTGTGTATGAGCTAACAAATTTTCAGCTCACCCGCATGACGCCGCACTCAAACGCCGAGCACATGGCCAATTCGCAGCAAGGCCAGCATATCCATAATATTGTAGATAACCAGCCCTACACGGCACACTATGAAACAACTTTTACTAAAGAGCTACCGGAAGGCGACCATGTTATACTTTCTTTTCTTTCCAGATCTTATCACGAAAGCCTGAAGCATAAAGGCGCCTACGACCTGCGTATGGTTACAGCCGGAAAGCCCGCCACGCGTATGGAGTTTGATCTGAAAGCACCGCACATGTTTTACAGCAGGCCGAAAGGCGAGTATGTAGGCCCGGATACAAAACGTATCATGCTTGATTTTTACCTGGTGAACACCGACCTCTCAGCTACTGGTAACAAGGTGCGTGCAACTATAAACGGAACCGAGTTTATGCTGGATAAATGGATGCCACACATTATTGAAGGTTTGCCAATGGGTGAAACAACTATAAAGCTGGAATTAGTAGATAATAACGGAAAAATAATACTTGGCCCATACAATAGTGTAGAGCGCACCATTACACTTAAAGAGAGCTAAGTATAAAACTTACTTAAAGTATAAAGGCCGCAACTATAGCAGTTGCGGCCTTTATACTTTAATGCAGCTATGATTTACGAGGTAGGTCTGCTAGGGCCGCTCTGCTGACCAGGGTTGGCAATGGAATTGCGCATATCTGTATCAGACTGAATATTCTGCATTTTGTAGTAATCCATAATACCCAGGTTGCCACCACGGAAAGCAGCTGCTATAGCCTGCGGAATCTCAACTTCTGCTGCTATAACCGATGCTCGGGCTTCCTGGGCTTTGGCTTTCATCTCCTGCTCTACGGCTACGGCCATGGCACGGCGTTCTTCGGCTTTTGCTTCAGCTACTTTAAGGTCTGCATTGGCCTGGTCTATCTGTAGTTTGGCACCAATGTTTTCGCCCACATCCACGTCAGCAATGTCAATAGAAAGAATTTCGTAAGCTGTGCCGGCATCAAGGCCTTTTTGTAATACCAGTTTAGAGATAATATCCGGGTTCTCGAGCACCACTTTATGCGAGGCCGATGAACCGATAGAGGTTACAATACCTTCGCCTACACGGGCAAGTATAGTCTCTTCGCCGGCACCACCTACCAGCTGCATAATGTTTGCCCTAACCGTAACACGTGCCTTCGCAATTAACTGAATACCATCCTGAGCCACGGCAGCAACATTTGGCGTGTTAATAACTTTGGGGTTTACAGAAGTAGTAACGGCATCAAATACATCGCGGCCGGCAAGGTCTATGGCAGTGGCTTGTTTAAACGAAAGCGGAATATTTGCTTTATCAGCCGAAATAAGTGCTCTGATAACTTTCGGAACATTTCCGCCTGCTAAATAGTGTGTTTCCAGCTCAGTAGAAGTGATGTCTATTCCTGCTTTTGTAGCCGTGATCATGGAGTTAACAATAAGGCTTGGCGGCACCTTGCGGATGCGCATAAACACCAGTTCCAGCAGGCTTATTCTAACACCGGAAAACAAGGCGGTGATCCAGAGGCTGATCGGGAAGAAGTATAAAAAAATAAGCAGCAGGATAATGCCACCTGCAATTAATAACAATACCGATAATTCCATTTATAATAAGGTTAGCTGATTTTTTCTACTATAATTTTATTCTGGCTGAGCTTAACAATACGTACTTCGGTATTAGGCTCTATAAATTCGCCATTGGTTTGTACTTCGTGCTGGCGGTCATGGAATATGGCTGTGCCCTGCGGCCGTAATGCCGATATAGTTCTGCCGATCTCGCCTATGCTGAATGCTTGAGCAAACTCTTCATTCACGCGGCCTTCGTTTCGTTCTTTCAAAGCAAACCGCGTCCAGACGTCGGAGCGGAAACTATAAAAGAAAGCAATACCGCCAACCAGCACAGCCGCAGCCAAAATCACATGCCCGGTATTAGTGCCCAGCGCAGCATACCCGATCCAGATGCCTACTGCAGTAAGTATAAAACCAAGTATACCTACTATAGTGGTGCCTGGCACAAATATCAGCTCCACTATAACTAGCGTCAGGCCGATAAGTATCAGCAGTATTACTGTTATCCAGTCTATGAGCATGGTGCGCCTGTTGGTGTCTAAGTAAATATATCAAATTTTAGATTGACTTGCTAACTTTTAAAGTTATTGAGGTTTAGGCTATACTAGATTGGAAGCAGGCTATACTTTCATAGCTAACTGCTTTCCTCAGTCTTACCGGCCTATTGTTCCATCTCTGACTTTGGCTCGCTCCAAGCCCGCGAGGGCTCGTCCTCGGGCATCGCGCTGTGTGCCTGAAGCTGCCTCCGCTCTGCTCCGGCTGCCGCTTGCGCGTCACCGCAACATGCACAAGGCGCTCAACCCTAGGACTGGGATCAATTTCGATAGTTGGTGCTATGGAACAGGAACCAACGTCCCCTTGAGGACAAGTGAGAGCGCGGGTTCGAAGTTGGCGAGTGCAGCTCAATAGGGGTGTTAAAGCAGCAACTATAAAACTTATACTCATGCCACAGTAATGGCAGGCTCCCCTCCTTAGACAAGGAGGGGCAGGGGTGGTTGGAAAGCTGCAACTATAAAACTAATACCTGAAGTATAACCAAGAACAAGTCCCCTCTCCTGGAGGAGAGGGCTAGGGTGAGGTGAAAATAACGGAGCTGGTTGTATAAACGATAACTATAAAACCATACTTTCAACCATTAAATCATCATACTTACAAAAACAAAAGCGCCACCTCCCGCTTTGGAAAGTGGCGCTTTGAATATGGTTTATCCGCTGATTCAACAATCAGCAAAAAACAATCAACAATTAATAAGCTTTTGCGAAGTATACGCGGCGCTTACTTGGTTTGCCAGTGATCATGTCTACACCGTCTTCTTCCGGAGTATCAAGGGCAATGCAGCGTATAGTAGCTTTGGTTTCTTCTTTTATGCGCTCTTCTGTTTCAGGGGTGCCATCCCAGTGAGCTAATACGAAGCCGCCTTTGTTCTCCAGTACATCTTTAAACTCTTCGTAGCTATCAACTTTGGTAGTATGCTCTTCGCGGTAAGCCAGCGCTTTGTTGTAGATGTTCTCCTGAATCTCGTCCAGCAGGGCAGGAATGTAAGTAGCCAGGCTGTCGAATTGCTGCGAGCTTTTCTCTTTTGTGTCGCGGCGTGCAACTTCGGCAGTACCATTTTCGAGGTCGCGTGCACCAATAGCAATGCGAACAGGCACACCCTTAAGTTCCCACTCGGCAAACTTAAAGCCAGGGCGTTCGGTATCGCGGTCGTCAAACTTCACGCTGATGCCTTTTGCTTCCAGTTCTTTCTTCAGTTGCAGTACCTTCTCGCTGATCTGTGCCAATTGCTCATCGCCTTTATAGATCGGAACGATAACAACCTGTATTGGAGCAAGCTTTGGAGGCAGTACCAGACCTTCGTCATCTGAGTGAGCCATAACGAGCGCACCCATTAAACGTGTACTAACACCCCAAGATGTTCCCCACACGTGCTCCAAGCCGCCATCTTTGGTTGCAAACTTTACATCAAAAGCTTTGGCAAAATTCTGGCCCAGGAAGTGTGAAGTACCAGCCTGTAGCGCTTTACCATCCTGCATCAGGCCTTCGATACAATAGGTATCCAAGGCACCAGCAAAACGCTCGTTTGGCGTTTTTACACCGCGCACAACAGGCAGGGCAATATATTGCTCGGCAAACGTAGCATATACTTCCAGCATCTGCTTGGTTTCGGCAATTGCTTCGTCGGCGGTGGCGTGTGCTGTGTGGCCTTCCTGCCACAGGAACTCAGCGGTGCGCAGGAACAGGCGCGTGCGCATCTCCCAACGCACTACGTTTGCCCACTGGTTTACAAGTATAGGCAGGTCACGGTAGCTCTGGATCCAGCCTTTGTAGGTGTTCCAGATCACGGCCTCAGATGTTGGGCGAACTATAAGCTCTTCTTCCAGTCTGGCGTTAGGGTCTACGCGCAGTTTGCCCGGTTTATCAGGATCGGTTTGCAGGCGGTAATGGGTAACTACAGCACATTCTTTTGCAAAACCTTCTGCGTTCTGTTCCTCGGCCTCAAACAAGCTTTTGGGCACGAACAACGGGAAGTATGCATTCTGGTGGCCTGTAGCCTTAAACATATCATCCAGTTGGCGTTGCATTTTCTCCCATATAGCATAGCCATACGGCTTGATCACCATACAGCCACGCACAGCAGAGTTCTCAGCTAAGCCGGCTTTCTTTACCAGTTCGTTATACCACAAGGAGTAATCTTCGCTTCTTTTTGGTAGCCCTTTGCTCATTTTTATAAAATATTTACAGTATCTCTTTTTGAAGATATTTTTGGAATAATATTTGCTTGATTTCAGTAATAAAAGAACTAATCAAACAGGCTCAAAATTACGTTAATATATTATACTATTGATAAGGTTTTGCCCTAATGTGTTTATATCTTTGATATAGAAGAAGTTTTACAACCAGAAGGCCATGAAAAGATCACTAACTATCGCTATAGCACCTATGCTTATGGGCTTGTTGACGGGTTGTAGCAGCCATTCGGCCATGCAGTCGACAGAGTACGACGACATGTACTACAGCTCTAAAGACAAAACCGAGTATGTGCAACCAGAAGCAGAGGCTTCTGAAGAGTCTCAGACGTATGATGCTGAGGCTGAACAGCCGCTGGCCGAAGGGCAAGCCGTTAACCCTGAATACTCAGCAGGAAGCAGCAGCTCTGTAATAGATAATTACTACGGAGATGAATATTATGATGGCCGTGACTACGACCCGCGCGATAATTGGTACAGACCCAGCTATTCTTTTATAGATCCATACTGGAGCAGTGCCGCTTATTATCCATCAACATACTATGGCTACAGTCGCTATCACCGCTATAACCCATACTATGATCCGTTCTACGATCCATTTTATGATCCCATTGCATACTCGCCATACTGGAGCCCTTACAGATCAGGCTTAAGTATAAGCTTAGGCTTTAACTATGGCTGGGGACGCTATGGCTGGAATCCGTATCGCCCATACTATGGCCGCTATGGCTGGGGTGGTTACTACGATGGTTTTTACCAGGGTTTCTACCAGGGTTATTACACAGGCCATGGTTATGGCTACTGGAACGACAGACCATATGGCGTAGTTAGAAAAGTGCAGTATGGCCCTCGCGGTGAGCGTGGCGGTGTACGCACCGATGCCGGTGGAAGAGACTCAGGCAGAAACGAACGCGGTACTTTATCGGGAGGTAATGAGCAGCGCGCTGTGAACCCTGCAGGTAATACAGGTACAGTACGTCCTGGTCGTCCGGCCCGTACAGAGCGTTCTGTTGGCGCGCCAGCAACTGGTTCAGAATCTAAGCAAGTGCTGCCAAGCAGACCTAGAACAGGCGAAGCTGCTCCACGTGTTGAAAGATCAGCTACCAGAGAGCGCCAGTTACAGCAGCAGGAGCAGCGTTTAGAGCAGCGCCAGGTAAGACCAAGGACTGAGCAGGTTCAGCAGCCTCGCCGCCAGGAGCGCAGACGTGAATATACTCCGACTCAGAGCGTACCAAGCAGGCAGTATAACCAACCCGTGCAGCGCGAGCGCACCGAGAGAAGAAGCTACGAACAACGCAGCAGCAGTAGCTATGAGCAGCGCAGTACAAGCTCACCTTCTTATAACAACTCCAACAGTAGTAGTGGGTCTAACAACAGCAACAGAAGCAGCGGAAGACCACCACGAGGAAACTAACGTTTAGAAGCAAAAAACACACATGAAGATAAATAAGATATTTTCGGCCAGCTTAGCACTTTTGCTAGGCTGGAGCGGAACCGCTTTGGCTCAGAACGAGATAGATGCCCTGCGCTATACCCGTTTAGGCGTCACCGGCTCAGCCCGTATACAAGGTATAGGAGGAGCACAAACAGCACTAGGAGCAGATATTTCTACTATAGGTGTGAACCCGGCAGGTTTAGGTATGTTCCGCAGGTCAGAAGCGAACCTGGGTATAGGTTTTGAAAACAGCAAGACCGACGCCCGTTTTAACGGCCAAACCACACCAGACGAACGCACTACACTTTCTATACCACATGCAGGTGTTGTGTTCAGCAGGCGCCGCAGCGATGACGATACAAGCAGCGACTGGCGAGGCACCAGCTTTGGTATTGGCATTACAAGGCTTAACAGTTTTAATAACCGTGTTATCTATAATGGTAATACCGGCCCTGATAATGCCACCATGCTGAACTACTTTGCGGAGCAGGCTTACCTGAATAACCGTACTCCTGAAGATCTGGATGACGAATATGACAACGGCATCACATCGTTGGAAGGTCTGGCTTATGGAACGTACCTGCTTAACTTTGGCAGCGATGGTTTGCCTTTGGATACTCTAGGCAATCGCATGAGCATATCGGAAGAGCTGGAACGAAGAGGATCTCAGAATCAGTTTGATTTTGCCTTTGGTACCAGCTTCCGCGATAAAATATACTTGGGTGCATCTTTGGGTATTATCAGCTCAAGCTTTACACAAGAGCGTATTTACCGTGAAAGCGATGCCGACCCTGCAACCGACTTTACCAGCCTAGAGCTGCGCGATGAGTTTACTACCGAAGGCTCCGGTGTTAACCTGAAGCTTGGTGTAATTGTAAGACCAGTTGATGCTTTTCGTTTCGGGCTTAGCCTGCAAACGCCTACCTGGTATACTTTCAACGAATCATATGACCGCTCGCTTTACTCTACGCTGCAGTCGCCGGGTGGCCCGGTTGAGAACTATAGCGAGTCTGAACTGCCAGGAGAGTTTACTTACCGCCTGACAACGCCTTTCAGGGCAAATGGTGGGGTGGCTGTTTTCCTGAGCAAGTATGGTTTCCTGACTGCTGATGTAGAGTATGTAGATTACAGCAGCATACGCTTCTCTAACGACGACGATGATGGCTTTGGCAATTATTTCAGTGGCGTGAACAGCCGCATAGATGACCTGTACAGATCAGCTGTAAACTATAAGTTTGGTGCCGAAGGCCGTTACGAAGTGTTCAGGTTAAGAGCTGGTTATGCGGTGTCTGCTAACCCATACCAGAACAGTAACCTCGATGCCAAAATAAACACCGTTACGCTGGGTGCCGGGGTGCGTTTGCAGAAGTACTATGCTGATATAGCCTTTACCCATACTTCAGGTAAGAGCCAGTATTCGCCTTATACTTTCGAGGATGCTTCTTACGACCCGATCGTGGACCTGGATAGCAAGCAGAACAACGTAATGTTTACAGTAGGTTACAATTTTTAAGTACAAAGAAAATACCTGTTTTCAGTGAGGCGGTAGCTCCGGAAGGGGCTGCCGTTTTTTCTTTCAGTTTATACTTTAAGAGATGTTGCCACATGGTTTTAGCTGCGGACTATGGCAAAACCATATAATTCTGATAAATTAGGAGGCAGAAACAAACAACTAAACTAAACGCATGCATAACAACCTTAAAGCAAGCTTTTTTGCTGCTGTTTTCTTTTGCTTCGCCTTTGTGGCACAGGCACAGCAGAAAAAAGAAGTAACTCTCGGGGATATCTACCAGAAAGGTACCTTCCGTGCGCAGTCGGTGTATGGGGTTAACTGGATGAAAGATGGCCAGTTTTATAGCTCTGAAGTAGCTGATGAGAAAAACCGTGTTACCGATATCGTAAAGTTTGATGTAACTACCGGTAAGGCTGTAGCTACTATTATCGAAGGGGAAGACCTGAAGCCGGAAGGCAGCAGCGCGCCTATCAATTTCGACAACTATACTTTCTCTTCTGACGAGCAGAAAGTGCTTTTCTCAACCGAGACTGAGCCTATCTACCGCCGCTCTTCTAAGGCGGAGTTCTACATCTACGACATCGCTTCTAAAGAACTAACGAAGCTAAGCAACGGTGGCAAGCAAATGTATGCTACTTTCTCGCCAGACGCCAAGCGCGTAGCGTTTGCCCGCGATAACAACATGTTCTTCGTGGACCTGAGCAACATGAAAGAAACGCAGATCACGAACACCGGCAAATTCAACTCTATCATCAACGGTTATGCTGACTGGGTTTACGAAGAGGAATTCAGCTTTGCACAAGGCTTCCACTGGTCGCCGGATGGTTCTAAGATCGCTTTTTATACTTTCGACGAGACAAACGTGCCGGAGTACAACATGCAGATCTGGGGCGACCTTTATCCGAAAGATTACAGATATAAATACCCTAAACCAGGCGAGGCTAACTCTATCGTAACTGTATCGGTTTACAACCTGAGCAACGGCCAGACTGTGAAGATGGATACCGGCAACGAAACCGATATCTACATCCCGCGCATTAAATGGACAAACAACAGCAACCTGCTGTCTATCCAGAAAATGAACCGCCTGCAGAATACACTAGAGATTCTTCACGCCAACGCAACTACAGGTAAAACGGATGTGGTACTTAAAGAAACAGACAAAGCTTACATCGATATTACCGACGACCTGACTTACCTGAAAGATGGCAAGAACTTCATCCACTCATCAGAGAAAGATGGCTTTAACCACCTGTACCTTTACAACATGAAGGGTAAACTGGTGCGCCAGATCACAAAAGGCAACTGGGAAGTAAGCAGCTATGTAGGCTTTGATGAAAAGAACGACCGTTTATACTTCATGTCTACAGAAGTGTCGCCGCTGGATCGCCACCTGTACAGCATCAGCAGCAAAGGCAAAAACAAGAAGCGCCTGACTTCTGAAGCCGGTACGCACAATGTGAACATGAGCGCAGACTTCAAATACTACTTGGATTACGCTTCGGCTGCCAACACACCGCTTGTTGTTAGCCTACACACTGCAAAAGATGGTAAATCAGTAAAAGTATTGGAAGACAATGCCAAGCTGAAAAACACACTGGCTCAGTACAACATTGCCAAGCAGGAGTTCTTCACTATGAAAACCTCTGATGGCACACAGCTGAACGGTTACATGATCAAGCCAACCAACTTCGACCCGAACAAAAAGTACCCTGTACTGATGTTTGTGTACGGTGGCCCAGGCTCGCAAACTGTTACCAACAGCTGGGGCGGCAACAACTACCTGTGGTTCCAGGTGCTGGCTAACAAAGGTGTAATTGTAGTAAGTGTAGATAACCGTGGTACAGGTGCCCGTGGCGCTGAGTTCAAGAAAGTGACCTACGCAAACTTGGGTAAGTATGAAATAGAAGATCAGGTAGAAGCAGCTAAATGGTTAGGCAAACAGGCTTATGTTGATAAAAACCGCATCGGTATCTGGGGCCACAGCTTTGGTGGTTACATGACCTTGTTAGGTTTAACAAAAGGCGAAGGCGTGTTTGCAGCTGGTATTTCTGTAGCGCCGGTAACTAACTGGAGATTCTACGACAGCATTTACACTGAGCGTTACTTGAAAACACCACAGCAGAACGCTGCCGGTTACGACGATAACTCACCGCTTTTCTTTGCAGATAAACTACAGGGCGAACTACTGCTTATCCACGGAACCGGCGATGATAACGTACATTTCCAGAACGCGGTAGAGATGCAGGATGCCCTGATCAGTGCTAACAAGCAGTTCGAGAGCTTCTACTACCCGAACCGTAACCACGGTGTAGGTGGTGGCATTACAACGCTGCACCGCTTCAACATGATGACGGACTTCCTGGTGCGTAAGCTAATCAACCCTGAGAAAAAGAGCAGCCAACTATAAGTTGTTCTGAAGTATAAAAGAAAGGCCTGCCGGAAACGGTGGGCCTTTCTTTTTAAGTATAGCGCAGCATTTATACTTGCCGAAGTATAAAAGATTCAAGTTTAAGGTATAGAATAATCAAAAGTATAAGTTAAATTTATACTTGTTATAAACCGCTCATTTATAGTTGATTAAGCTGAAGTATAATACCTGTCCTCTAACCTATTAAACTATGATCAAGTCTGTACTACTGTTGCTGCCGTTGTTGCTGTGTGCTTTTCAGGTTGCCGATACTGCCCGCGACAAAGCACTTGAAAGTCTGACCAATGCTGAACGTAATTTTGCTGCCATTTCAGTTAAAAAAGGGCTTCATCAGGCCTTTGTAGAGAACATGGCTGAGGATGGGTTAGTATTTGCACCGAAACCCACTAATGGCAAAAAGCTACATGCCGAAGCGCCTGCAAGTAATGCTTTGCTTACCTGGTACCCTGCCTATGCCGATATTTCCTCTTCTTTGGACTTTGGTTATACAACAGGTCCTTATCAGCTTAAAACCAACCCTTCAGATGAAAAAGTAGCAGAAGCGGGCTTTTACCTTTCAGTCTGGAAAAAGCAACCAGACGGGCAATGGAAAGTAGCAGTTGATATGGGCAACTCATTTTCACCTGCCTTGCTGAAAGAAGAAGTATACCAGCCAATACCGAAGGCAGGTGGTAACGCAGCTAAAGGCACTAAAGAAGATCTGCTGGCGAAGGACGTGCAGAAAGTACAGCCATACTTTGCCGAAACACTGATTTACCGCCACGGCGAGTATCCTGTAAAGTATAAAGATGTGGCTATAAAGCCAGCTGCTGATGTAACTTATACTAACCTGGGGCACGATATTTCACCGGCTGCCGACATGGCTTATACTTACGGAAGCTATAAACAGGGCGAAACTGCCGGCCATTACCTTAAAGTATGGAAAGTGCTGGATGGGAAATGGAAACTAGTTGCGCATAACCTGGTGCCAGATAAAAAGTAGAATTTATACTTCATCTAACCTTTTACACAAGTGTAATTTTTCAGCATCAGGTAATGGTAGTTTACCGATGTGTTCCCTTAACCTTTGGATGACTTCAGTTTTTGCTTGTGACGAAGCTGACGGATCTTTGAGTTGCTGGGCAAAGGTATTTATAAGCAATGCCAGCTCATCGGCAGAGGTAGTAATATTATAGTGTACCTGCAGCAGGTCATCTAAAATACCGTCATACGAGTGGTTGGGGTAGCGCAGGTGGTGGTCTAAAACGCTCCAGGCTTCTTGGTAAAGTGTTCTTAGCTGAATTTCTGCATAATACCGTTGCTTATTAGGCTTTGTTTCTATTACAAAATGCACTGCTGTATACCCTCCCGGATGCAGCTTTATATCGCAATTATTCGCCTCACACAACTGCATCATCTCTGTTGCGCCTGCTTTTATATATGCCTGCCCTCTGCGCTTAAGCTCCCATACCTGTTGTATGTATTGCGCTATTTCTACCCATCCTCCCTTTAACAAGTATAGTACCCGAATCCCCACCAGGTCGTTGATATAATCAAGGTAATTGGTGTGGTTGATGGTGCGATGGGGGTATTCCTGCTTCTTTCGGATTACCTTCTGAATTAGATGCAGAGGATCTTTTAGCCTGTGCTTTATGGCGTGTATTCCAGCAGATTTTGATAGCGTGCGTGCAGTAAGCTCTGCAATGTCGGCAAGTTCAGGGAGCCTTGGCAGGTAATCGTTATAAATAGCTACTAACTCATCAGGCAATATACCTTCGTCAAGCAAGGCCTGCTCGCTAACATTCAGCTCCGCAAGTATAAAAGGGAGCGTTGCTTTCTGCGGATAGTTAAGCATCTTTTACTTCGGCACAGGTACATTATAAAGTACGCTAGCTAAGTATAAAAGCATAAGCTAAAGCAGGTTGAAGTATAAGTAGTTACTCCTCTACGCCCAACTGCGCATTTATCAACGGTGTTTTTGGTGCCAGGAAGAAGCCAGTCAGGCTGGCAAACATGATCGGTATAAAATGATGAAAGCCGGTTAAGGTTGACAGAAGTATGATCGTGCTGATAGGTGTACGGGTAACGCAGGCGTTAATGGCAGCCATGCAGCTTACCATGATCAGCGGCAGGTTCTGGCCCGGAAATAGGTTGTTCACGATCATACCTACCGTGGCACCCACAAAGAACAGCGGAATAATAAAACCACCTCGCCAACCCGAGGTAACGGTAAGT
This sequence comes from uncultured Pontibacter sp., assembly GCA_966250805.1. Lineage (GTDB taxonomy): Bacteria > Bacteroidota > Bacteroidia > Cytophagales > Hymenobacteraceae > Pontibacter. Next base: position 184,593 of record CBINIP010000001.1, read on the forward strand.
GCAATGGCGAAGATTTTGGCTATCAGAAGTATAATCAGGAACTCCACAGTAAAGCTCTCTTCCAGCAGTACATTTAGCTGGTCGTGGCTGAAGTAGCGGGAGAGGGGTACAAAGTATGCAATGGTGCCGATCAGCAAGCCACCCGCCATCATTTTTACATAGATCGGCACTCCAAATTTCTTGAACACACTACGGCACTGTCGCACCACAAAAATGAATAGCCAGCCAGCCGCCGTACCTGCCAGGGCATACAGCATTGCATAAAAAAAGTCGTTTAGTTCAGGAGTGGAGTATACTGGGAAGTTCCAGGTGGGGCCGATGCCGATGTGCGTGATAAGTATAAAAATAACATAGCTGGAGCAGCTGGCCACAAAGGCAGGTATAAGCGCCTGATAATACTCCACTACGTGCTTGTGGTGCAGAATTTCGAGGGCAAACAAGGTACCGCCCAGTGGTGCCCCAAACAGTGCTGTAAACGCTGCTGCCATACCGGCTATGGTTAAAGAGCGCAGGTCTTCGCCGCGGATTTTCAATTTTTTAGCTATCCAAGTGCCCGTAGAGCCCACCACCTGCACCAGCGGCGCTTCTGGCCCGGCACTGCCGCCACTCGCAATACACAACCACGACGACAAGATCATGGATGGATTGTTCTTCGGCTCCAGGTGCCCACCTTTAAAGCGAATGTTGTTCACGATGAGGTCCATTTCGCCGGGGTCGCCAAGTTTATGGATGATAATACCTGCCAGCAAGCCAGCCGCAGCCATCAATGGTATAACCCAAAGCCCCTGCACCGGAGCAAGAAAATGTAGAAAACCTTCGAGCACCGTCCAGTACAACCCTGCAATAACGCCGCCTACTATGCCAATAGCCACCCATAGTAAGAAAATCTTACTGAATACAAACGGGTTAAACTGCAAAGGATAGTTTATCTGGTTACGGAGCGTAACAGCCAGTCGTCGTCTCTTAAAGTCCATCCTGCAAAAGTACGAATAAATGCGGGAGTGGGTAGGGGGGAAGAGGAAAGAGAGGGTTTTATACTTTAGAACCGGCTCAGGAGGCAGGTTCTAAACCTTGCCCTTGTAAGAGCTGCTACAGCAGGAAACCGATTTTGCCTGCCGTTACATCGCGCAGCGAGAAAGTATCAAGATGTGAGATAAATTCTTTATAGGCCTTATTTAGGTCGGAGTGAGGAAGTATAAAGTGCTGTTTCTGTGGGCGGAGGTAGTACAGACATGCCGCCAGTTTGAGCGAAGCGGTAACTGGTGGTATAATATCGCAGCCAGTTTGTAACTGGCGTAAGTATGATTGCAAAATGGCTGTAACAAACTACCACCATGTGCAGCCACAAGCTGCGCTGACGCTAAACTTGCGGCATGGTAAAGTATAAAAGTATACTTTACCTCTGTCATTCTGGAAGAATCTTGGTGGAGGAGAGATTAGGCTGTTGCGGCTTGCCCACAAGATCCTTGCAGGATGACAGGGAGAAGAAAAGATTGTTGCCCTACAACTTCACACAAACATTCTGCGGCTCGGTGAAGAAGCGCAGCGCTTCAAAGCCGCCTTCACGGCCAACGCCTGAGTTTTTCATGCCTCCAAAAGGCGTTCTTAAATCCCGCAGGAGCCAGGTGTTGATCCAGATGATGCCGGAGTGTACCTGATGCGCTACGCGGTGAGCCCGCTGTAAATCACTCGTCCAGATGGTGGCGGAGAGGCCGTAATCGGTGCAGTTGGCGTATTGGATAACTCCTTCTTCGGTATCGAAAGGTGTAAGCGTAACCACAGGGCCAAATATTTCTTCGGTATTGGTGCGGCAGTTGTAAGGTAAGCCTTCGATAATGGTCGGTGCAATAAACCAGCCTTTCTGGCAACGTCCTTCTACCTGCACCTGGTGCCCGCCGGTAAGTATAGTTCCGCCTTCCTGTTTGGCCAGCTCGATGTACGAGAGCACCTTTTGCATGTGCTGTTCCGATACTACAGCTCCCAGCTTTGTGCCTTCTTCCATTGGGTCGCCTACGGTCATGGCCTGTACCTTTTCTACAAAAGCGTCACGGAATTGCTCGTACAGCGGCCGCTCTATAAAAATGCGGGAGCCGCAGAGGCAGATCTGTCCTTGGTTAGCGAAGGAGGAGTGGATGGAAGTATGCAGCGCGTTGTTAAAGTCGCAGTCCGCGAAGATGATGTTCGGGTTCTTTCCTCCCAGCTCCAGCGATAGCTTCTTGAACATAGGCGCCGCTGTAGAAGCTATCGTTCTGCCCGTAGTGGTGCCGCCGGTAAAGGAGATAACCGGTACCTTCGGATGTGCCGTGATGGCAGCGCCTACTTTATTACCGTAGCCATGCACGATGTTCAGTACTCCTGCGGGTAAGCCAGCCTCCATACAAACCTTCGAAAGCAGGTAGGCCGTCATGGGTGTAACTTCAGATGGCTTGGCTACCACACAGTTCCCGGCTGCAAGGGCAGGAGCTATCTTCCAGGTGAACAAGTATAAGGGCAGGTTCCAGGGCGAAATACAACCTACTACCCCATGTGGATGGCGAACAGTATAATTAACAGCATCAGTACCTTCCATGTAGTGCGCTTCAGAGGCAAAGTGCTGAATGGCTGTACCATAAAAACGCATATTACTACTCGCTCGCGGTATATCCACAGTTTTTGCTAGCTTTAATGGTTTGCCATTGTCTACAGATTCAGCCTCGGCTAAACGGTCCAGATTCTCGTCTATCAGGTCGGCAATCTTCATCAGAATACGGCCACGCTTCTCAGCTGGGGTTTTAGACCAGACTTTAAAAGCTGCCATTGCTGCCTGTACAGCATGCTCCACATCCTGCTCATCAGAATCAGGAATAAGCGAGTATACTTCGCCGATAGCCGGGTTATAGTTGTCGATATAGTTTCCTGCTACCGGTGCCACTAACTGGCCGTTTATGTAGTTCTGAAGCTTCACTGCGTTCGCAATTATGAATTACAAATTATGAATTAGAAATGGGCAATTAATCATTGAATAATAATCAGCAATCAACAATTAAAGACACCCCGTTCTGCCACCATCTACCGGCACGTTTATACCATTAATATACGCAGCAGCAGGTGTGGCCAGGAAAGCAGCTGCTGCGGCTACTTCTTCGGGTTCTGCAAAGCGGCGAGCTGGTATTTCGGCTTCCATCTGGTACTGTATTTCCTCTTTAGAAAAACCGGTTTTGTTAGCCCTGCTTTCTATAATGGCATCAATGCGGCCTGTTTTGGTAGATCCTGGTAGTACATTATTTACCGTAATGCCAAAAGCTCCTAACTCATTCGCCATCGTTTTAGACCAACTGGCGACAGCGCCACGAATGGTGTTCGACACGCCTAAACCATGCAGTGGCTGTTTTACCGAGGTGCTGATGATGTTGATAATGCGGCCATACTTAGCTGCTTTCATACCTGGTATCACAGCCTTTGCCAACAGGTGGTTCGCGATCAGGTGCTGGTTAAAAGCATTCATGAACTCATCTGAAATAGCCTCAGTAATAGGTCCGCCTGCCGGGCCGCCGGTGTTGTTAACCAGTATGTGTGCAATATGTTGGTTATCGAGGTAAGCCTGCACCCGGATGTTCAGCTCGTAAGGGTCAGTAAAATCGGCCACAATATAATCGTGTTGCTGCCCCAGTTTGGTGTCAAGTTCCTGAAGCACCAGTTGCAGTTTGTCTTCGTTGCGGGCAATTAACGTAATATTGGCTCCCAGTAAAGCTAGTTCTATGGCCACTGCTTTGCCAATGCCTTGCGTGCTGCCACAAACCAGGGCGCGTTTATTTTCTAAGTTCAGATTCATAAATTAAAAGTACGGAAATAAGCTTTAAATAGCAGCTTTAATACAACAACAGATGGTGCAATAACTACCATTTTTAACACCTTTTGCGTACCTTCCAGTTATAAACCTAACATAACAGCGCCATGGCCATACAAAGACCTTTCAACTTTAAGCAGTGGATAGAGGAACACCGCCATTTGTTAAAGCCGCCAGTTGGTAACCAGCAGGTATATAAAGGCAACGATGATTTTATAGTGATGGTGGTAGGAGGCCCCAATGCCCGCAAAGATTACCATTACGACGAGAGCGAAGAATTCTTTTACCAGGTAGAAGGTGATATTGTGCTCAAGATCATAGAAGATGGTAAGCCTGTAGATATCCCTATAAAAGAAGGCGAAATTTTCTTGTTGCCACCGCGTGTGCCGCACTCGCCGCAGCGCCCTGCCAACACAGTAGGCCTGGTAATAGAACGCTACCGAAAAGAAGGCGAAAAAGACGGCTTTATGTGGTTCTGTGAAAACTGCGGAAACAAACTGCACGAAGACTTTACTGAGGTAACCGATATAGTAAAACAGCTGCCGGTAATTATGGGCAACTTCTGGGACAACGAAGATCTGCGTACCTGCAACAAGTGCGGCGAGGTGCTGCAACCTCCTGTAAAGCCAGCCGAAGCTTTAAAATAGATTTCCAGAATACATACTGAACAACCTCTCGCACTGCCTTTTGTTTGTGGTGCGAGAGGTTCGTGTATGTGCACTTCATTCAAACCCATAACAGATGCACCCAAAGCTAAAAACTGAGCGGCTGGAGCTTCGGCTTATTCAGCCTTCTGACGCTGCTTTTATACTTCAGGGCCTTTCAGATACGCGTGTTACAAAATATTACGCTGTACATTTTGATACGCTGGAGGCTGTACAGGCACAAATGAAGTTTTATGAGCAGCTTTTAGCAGATGGTACCGGCGCATGGTGGGCTTTTTCTTTAAAAGAAAGCGAGGGGTTGATAGGCGCATGCGGCTTTAGCAGCCTGGAAGCTGAGCACCAAAAAGCAGAGATCGGGTTTTGGCTGCTGCCTGAGTTTTGGGGAAAGGGTTATACTTCGGAAGCGGCCAGAGCTATTATAAAATATGGCTTTGGAAGTATGAACCTGAACCGTATTGAGGCCATAGTAGAAGGAGGTAACGAGCAGTCGGAGAGCGTGCTGAAAAAGCTTGGATTTGAATATGAAGGCAGGCTGCGTGAACGGGAAATTAAGAATGGCCAATACATAGACTTGATCTACTACAGCATCCTGAAAGAGAAAAATACTGCAAACAATCATATTGGATAAAGCTTTTACATAAGAACATGCGTACTAAAGCATAAATGCTTATATTGTTAGATTGCCTGACGCAGCCGGATACCTAAAAAAGCATTTTTCGACCGTTTACAAAGCATGCAAGTTTCTACACCTACCACCGCTATACTTACCGAGCAAAATCTCCTGAAGATTGATATACACACACATATTTTGCCAGCTACCTGGCCTGATCTGCGGGAGCGTTACGGGTATGGTGGCTTTATAAGGCTGGAACATCACAAGCCCTGTTGCGCCCGCATGATGATGGACGACAAGTTCTTCCGCGAGATACAGGACAACTGCTGGGATCCGAAAGTGCGCATGCACGAATGCAGCCAGCACAAAGTAGGCGTGCAGGTGCTGAGTACAGTTCCGGTTATGTTTAATTATTGGGCTAAGCCGGAACATACTTATGACCTGTCTAAACTGCTGAACGACCACATTGCCGGCGTGGTAGCCGATTACCCCGACCGCTTTATCGGGCTTGGGACTATACCTATGCAGGATGCCGATCTAGCCATAAAGGAACTGGAGCGTTGTGTGAAAGAGCTGGGCATGCCGGGCGTGCAGATTGGTTCGAACGTGAACGGCTGCAACCTCGATGAACCTAAACTTTTCCCGATTTTTGAAGCAGCACAGGATTTGGGAGCAGCCATTTTTGTGCACCCCTGGGATATGCTAGGCAAAGACCGCATGGGCAAATTCTGGATGCCCTGGCTGGTAGGCATGCCCGCCGAAACCACAGTTGCTATCTGCTCTATGATATTTGGCGGAGTGCTGGAGCGTTTACCAAAGTTGCGCGTTGCTTTTGCTCACGGCGGAGGTTCTTTCCCATCAACTATAGGCCGCATTGCGCATGGCTTTGAAGTACGTCCTGACCTTTGCGCCATCGACAACAATGTAAACCCACGCGAGTACCTGGGCAAGTTCTACTTCGACTCCCTGGTGCACGACCCGTTGGCCTTGGAATACCTCGTAAACTTAGTAGGGGCCAACTGTATTGCCCTCGGCACCGACTATCCTTTCCCACTTGGCGAACTTGAGCCTGGTAAACTCATTGAGTCCATGCCATATGATCTGGCTACCAAAGAGCGTATGCTTAGCGGTACGGCTTTAGAATGGCTGAATTTAAAGAAGGAACAGTTTGTGAAGCAGCCAAAACTACAAAGCGAGAAAGTATAATTTTGGCCAAATAATACCTCGGATTTTTGCTTGCAAAATATCTTTTGTTATGAAGATAGTTTTATATTTTTATTATTAATCAGCTGCATTTCTAAGGCTAAATATTATTTCTAATTTTGCCAGCCCAAAAAATATAAGGGTGGTTTTATTGTATGAAATTCAAGCTTTTAGCTGTTCTGCTTTTTTGCTTCACGGCTGCACATTCTCAAATTCAAAATCAAAAAGGTAATCTTGTATTAAATAGTGGTGATACACTTACCGGCATTGTCACCCATTACTACGATAATCCTTCAGAGGTACTGTTTTATTCAAAGGATATAAAGCAGGTTTTCTCGGCAGAGCAGCTGCACGAAATCAGGCTATACAACGGCGAAAAATTTGTGCCTAAATTCATTGTAGAGCACAACCGCGTTGTACTTCTGCAGGTTCTGCTGGAGTCTTCTATAATCAGTCTTTACAGGAGAGAAGATAATGCTATCTCATACTTCTACGTATTAAAAGGCAATGATTTGTATAGGTTAGAGAATAATAAGCAAACTATATATCGTAATGATAAAAGGTATAACGGGAGAGATAATAAGTACATCGGTATACTTAGGATGCTTATGTCAGACAGACCTGATCTGGTTGAGAGATTAAATCAAATCAAGTTAAATGAATCTGATTTGATTGAGGTTATCAGCGTATATAATGCCGAAAATGTTTCCTACTCCTGGAAGGAGGATGCTAAGCAAGTAAGAGAATCTAATTGGTTGCTTTTTACACAATATAGTAAACTTGGCTCTGTGTACGGTAGTACTGCAAATTACTCGTTTGGTCAGATGGTTGGGTTGCAATATTATTTCTCAAGTAAGAGCCGCTACTCTATAAAAGTGTCTTTAGACTACTCAAAGTATAACCTTAGCGATGGAGAATTAACAGTTAAAGGCTTAGGTATAAGATATCAGCACGATGTAAAGAAAACAGAAAGGTATGGGGTTTACTTTCTGCTTCACTTAGCCGATATAGCACAGCAATCCAGAACATTCAACGATCAGTTGCCGGCAACTAAAGACGGATTAATTATTATGCCCAGAATAAGCCCTGGACTTGGGTTGGAAATTAAGCCTTTATCTAAGTTGGCAGCATACACTGAAATAAATCATGTGCATACTTTAAATGCACCAATGTTTGATAAAGTAGCTTTAAATTCCATATCTTTTAGTTTAGGCCTTAAGTACGACTTTGGTAGCATCAGTCGGTAAAGCTAATATTATCTTGCCTCAGAGCTTCCTGTTTTAATTCTTATCTTCGCAAGGTGAAGAATTTGAAAGCTGAGGCAATCAGCTATACTATAAAGCATCCGGATAAAATGAACTACCAGAATACCCTTGCCTTTGCGCAGGAACAAGACCAGCAAGACCCGCTAAACTATCTTAAAAAACGCTTTTACGCTCCACAGGTAAACAAACAGGATGCTATTTACTTCTGCGGCAATTCGTTAGGGTTGCAGCCAAAATCGGCGCAGGCTTACATAGACCATGAAATGCAGAAGTGGGCCGACCTTGCAGTAGAAGGCCACTTCAAAGGTGAAAATCCGTGGTTTAATTACCACCAGATCCTTACCGAAAGCGCAGCACACGTAGTGGGTGCCAAGCCAATTGAGGTAGTTATTATGAACCAGCTAACTGTAAACCTGCACCTGATGCTCGTGTCGTTTTACAGGCCCGAAGGCAAACGCTTTAAGGTTATTATGGAAGGCGGTGCTTTCCCATCTGACCAGTATGCGCTGGAGACGCAGGTGAAATTCCACGGATATAACCCAGATGAAGCCATTATTGAGATCTTTCCGAGAGAAGGAGAGCACACGCTGCGGACCGAAGATATTCTGCAAAGTATAAAAGATTGCGGCGAAGAGCTGGCACTGGTGCTGATGGGCGGTATTAACTACTATACCGGCCAGGTATACGACATGCAGGCTATTACCAAAGAAGGCCACGAGGCTGGCGCTGTAGTTGGCTTCGATCTGGCGCACGCAGCTGGAAACATACCTGTTAAATTACATGACTGGGATGTGGATTTTGCCGTTTGGTGTACCTATAAATACCTGAACTCCGGGCCGGGTGGTACCTCTGGTGTATTTGTGCACGAGCGCCATGCCAATAACCCTGATCTGCCGCGCTTTGCAGGCTGGTGGGGACACGATGCCGGCGTACGTTTCCAGATGAAGAAAGGCTTTATACCTATGGCCGGTGCCGAGGGCTGGCAGGTAAGTAATGCGCAGATTCTGCCGCTTGCCGTGCACCGCGCATCTTTGGAGATCTTTGAAGAAGCAGGTATGGATAACCTACGTGCAAAAAGCGAGAAACTGACCGGCTACCTGGAGTACCTGATCGATGATGTGCATGCTGAGAAAGAGGTACTGGAAATGATCACGCCGCGCGACCCACAGGCAAGAGGATGCCAAATATCGCTGCTTGTTAAAAAAGATGCCCGCTTGCTCTTCAATAAGCTGATGGAAGCCGGCATTATTGTGGATTACCGCGAACCAAACGTGATCAGGGTGGCACCAACGCCACTGTATAACACTTTTGAAGAAGTATACCGATTCTCAGAGATCCTGCACGAGTGCCTGCAGGCGCACTAAGCAAGTATAGAAGTATAAGTTAAGGAGAGGTTGTATTATCGCAGCCTCTCCTTTTTTTATTCGATGCCTTTTTTTAATCGTATGCTTGGTGTGTAGCGTTGCTGTATCATCATAATTTCTGGTAACAGCTGGTGCACCCGAAACAAGATTGGCTTACCAAAGTTATACCTACTGATATTATCTGAGCTTTAACCTGAGCAGAATTCCTTATGGATAGTTACATACTTGTACTTACGCTGGTTGGCATTGCGGCATTGTCTATGGCGTGGGTACCTAAACTATTGGAGAATAGCTTTATATCATACCCTATACTATTTGTGGCGGCAGGAGCTTTAGTGTATTTACTGCCGTTAAACCTGCCCTCGCCCGACCCTATATGGAATGAAAAGTATGTGGTGCACCTGACCGAGCTAAGCGTAATCATTTCTTTAATGGGAACCGGTTTAAAAATAAGACGGCCATTCAATTTCAGGAACTGGCGAATACCCTTCCGGCTGGTAAGTATAACAATGTTGCTATGCATTGGCGCCCTGGCTTTTATGGGTTGGTGGATACTGGGCATGGCGCCTGCTGCTGCCATACTGCTTGGGGCGGTGCTGGCTCCCACAGACCCGGTACTGGCCGAGCAAGTACAGGTAGGACCGCCCCACGACCCTGAAGAAGACGATGTGCGGTTCTCGCTCACAGCTGAAGCCGGTCTGAATGATGGCATGGCCTTTCCGTTTACATGGCTGGCTGTTATAGTGGCTGTGGCAGCTGGCTCTGCAGAGAGCTGGTTAGGTGAATGGGTGCTGCGTGATCTGCTTTATCGTATTCTGGCTGGTGCAGCTATTGGTTACCTGGTGGGGCGCGGCCTGGCTTACCTGATCTTCGACCTGCCTCGCAAAACTAGGTTTCCACGTGCAAGCGAGGGATTTCTGGCGCTGTCAGCAACGCTGGTATCTTATGGTTTAACAGAACTGGCGCATGGCTATGGCTTCATAGCTGTTTTTATTACAGCCATTACCATGAGTAGCTTTGAGGAAGAAGATAAATACCACACCGAGATGCACGATTTTGTGAGCCAGGTAGAACGCATATTAATGGTAACGCTGCTGTTAATTTTGGGAGGAAGTCTTGTTAGCGGCGTACTCAGTTATCTGACCTGGCAGGGGGCTTTGGTAGGTCTTGCGTTCCTGTTCATCATCAGGCCAATATCAGGTGTAATAGGTATGGCAGGTATAATACTGCCCCGGCACGAGAAACTAGCTATCAGTTTTTTTGGCATACGCGGTATCGGCTCTTTCTTTTACCTTTCGTTTGCTTTAGATAAAATAGATTTTGCTGATGCTAATGAGCTCTGGTCTATTGTTTCATTCATTGTGCTTGTATCTATTTTTCTGCACGGTGTCACTGCCAATCGCGTTATGGATCGCCTGGATAGAAAACGTGAGAAATCCGAAGCATCGACTCCCGAGTCTGTAATAGAATAAAGTATAAAACTAAAGCCTGCCTTTTCTCCGTAAACAGCCACCTATGCCAGCTCAGGATTTTCTTAAATTACCCATGCCCGATGCCGAAGTATACTATGCACCTCACTTTTTCACGAAAGCGGAAAGCAACCTGTACTTTGAGCAGTTGCAGCAAAGTATAAACTGGCGTCAGGAAAGTATAAAAATGTTCGGTAGGGAATTGCCTATGCCACGCCTCACAGCCTGGTATGGCGACAAAGGCTATACTTACTCCGGATTGTACAATGAGCCGCAGCCCTGGCTGCCTGTATTGCTGGAGCTGAAAAGCAGGGCAGAAGAGGCCAGTGGCGATAAGTATAACAGCGTGCTGCTAAACTATTACCGCGCCGGCAACGACAGCATGGGCTGGCACCAGGATAACGAACCTGAGCTTGGGCCGCAACCAGGTATAGCCAGCATCAGCTTTGGCGGTGAACGGCGATTCAGTTTTAAGCACCGCACACGCAGAGACCTGAAGCCAGTAAGTATAAATTTAGAACATGGCAGCCTGTTGCTTATGAAAGGGCAGACACAGCACCATTGGCTACACAGCTTGCCTAAAACTACCAGGCCTGTAGCACCTCGTATTAACCTTACTTTCCGGAACATTATCAGCTAAGCTATGCCAGTAACTATAAAAGCATTGGTAAAGCCGAAACTAAAATGTTAATTTACGTCAATAAGGTGCCTTGCCTCTTTTAAACTATGACCGAGAAGAAGAACATCACCATAATGGGAGCCGGTTTAGTAGGTTCTCTGCTATCATTGTACCTGGCCAAGCGCGGCCACAAGGTAGACCTTTATGAACGCCGCCCCGACATCCGCAAAGTATTGTTGGATGGTGGCAGGTCTATTAATTTAGCCCTCAGCGACCGCGGCTGGCGCGCTTTAAAAGGTATAGGCATAGAAGAAGATGTTCGTAAAGTGGCTATACCTATGTATGGCCGCATGATGCACGATGAGCAAGGCAAACTGACTTATCAGCCTTATGGCAAAGAAGGGCAGGCAATTTATTCTGTTTCCAGAGCAGGTTTAAACATGGCCCTGATGAACCTTTCGGAGGCAAACCCTGATATCAACTACCACTTTAACCGCCAGTTACTGGATGTAGACCTGCGCAACAGCGAGGTAGAGGTACTAAACACCGAGACCGGCGAGGAAGAGCGGTTTAAAACAGACTTGCTTTTTGGTGCTGATGGAGCTTTCTCAATGGTGCGTAATGCCATGCAAAAGACCGAGCGCTACAACTACTCGCAAAGCTACCTGGAGTACGGCTACAAAGAATTAACTATACCACCAGCAGCCGACGGAGGCTGGCAGTTAGAAGAAAAGAATGCCCTGCACATCTGGCCCCGCGGCAACTATATGATGATCGCGTTACCGAACATTGATGGCAGCTTTACCTGTACGTTGTTTTTTCCTTATGAGGGCGAGCGCTCTTTTGCCTCTATTAAAACGGATACCGATCTGCTGAACTTTTTCCTGGAGGTTTTCCCGGATGCAGTACCACTGATGCCTGACCTTGCCGAAGAATATTTTGCAAACCCTATCGGCTCGTTGGTTACAGTAAAATGCTTTCCGTGGTCTTATCAGGATAAAGCTTTGCTGATAGGCGATGCCTGCCATGCCGTGGTGCCGTTCTACGGACAGGGTATGAATGCCGGCTTCGAGGATATAACTGTGCTGGATCAGATGCTGGATAGCTTTAATGGCGATTGGGAGCAGCTATTCAAAACCTTTGAACGCAAGCGCAAGCCAGATGCCGATGCCATTGCCGACCTGGCCGTGATGAACTTCATAGAGATGCGCGATAAAGTAGCCGATGCACGCTTCCTGCTGCAAAAGAAAATCGAAAGCATGATAAGCGAACAATACCCGGATAAGTGGCTGCCGCTATACTCTATGGTTACTTTCTCTGACCTGCCATATTCTTATGCTCTGGAAACCGGCCGCCTGCAGGAAGAGATTATGCGCAAAGTAATGAAGCACATAGATAGCATAGAAGACTATAATAAGCCAAAAGTACAGCAACTCCTCGAAGAGCAGATCATCCATAAAGAGAAGCTTAAGAAGTATAATGGTGGAGAGACCGAAGTAACGAGATAAATTTAATTTTTAGCAAAAGCCCTTTCTGATCAAGAAAGGGCTTTTGTTTTATCAGCATCTTTTGAAGTATAAGTTTTATAGTTGCTTGTATCCAACCACCCCCAGCCCCTCCTTGACCAAGGAGGGGAGCTTATATATGTTCTGATGTTTTGATATTCTGAAAAATTCTACTCTCTGTCATCCCGAGCGTTAGCCGAGGGATCTTATACAGCCAAAGTATAAGTTTTATAGCTACAGGCTTAGCAGGGACAGGTCGCGACCTGTCCCTGCAGATTGGTTCTTTTGCATAGCAGCTGGCTATCGAAGTTGATCCCAGTACTTGGGTTGAGCGCCTTGGCGTGTCCGGTGCCCGTTAGGGCAGCCTGCAGGCGGAGCCGAGTCAAAGGGGGCCCTACCCCCGGCAGGACTCGCCACCGCGCGATGCCCTTATCGAGGTCCCCTACCCCCAGGACGAGTCCTCGCGGGCTTGGAGCGTACCAAAACTACAGATGAAACTATAGGCAAGTAAGACTTAGGAAGAAAGCTAACCAGGAAAGTATACGCAAGTAAGACAGGGGAAGAAAGTATAATTGCAAGTATAGACATTTCAAAGTATAATATCCTTTAACAACAATTCGGCTAAAATAGAAGTATAAGTTGTTCTGGCTCTTTGGTTAGCCGGAGTAGCATGTCAATTTCTCACCTCTAAAACCCAATCCTGAATCTTATGAATATTAAAAATAAAGTTAAAGGGACTATTGTTGCCGCATTTTTGCTAGGGTCGGCAGTAATTACAAATACGGCTTTAGCACAGGCTACTACACAGCAGCCAGCTCCAAAGCAACAAGCAGCGCCGGCAGCAGGCCAGCAAACTAAAACTGATTTTACAGATGCTGAGCTACAGCAATTTGCGGCTGCTAACAACAGACTGATGGTACTGCAGGAACAGAATGAAAAAGCTATGATGACTATTTTGCAGGAGGAAAAGCTGGAGATAACCAAGTTTAACGAACTGGCAAAAGCACACCAGGAGCAGAAACTAAACGAGGCGAAAGCAACTCCTGAAGAGATGGCAGCTTTTAACAAGGCCGCTGAGCGCATTATTGCCATGCAGCCTACTGTAAAACGAGATGTACAATCTGCCATTGAAAAAGACGGCATGACCCTGGAAAGGTATGAGCAGCTTTTGCTGGCTTATCAGCAGAACCCTGAGATACAGACCAAGGTTAATAAACTAATGGGCCAGTAACAGGCACCGCGTAAAGTATAAAGCCCCGCCAGATGTTTCTGGCGGGGCTTTTTGTATGGAAGCTATAGCAAAATTACTGTTGTTCCGGCTGGGCCTGCCGCTGGTTTTGGGCAAACTCTACTATGCGGAAGGTTTTGGTTTTGCGGTCATAATAGCCGTAGTGCAATTTGTCTCCGTAGCGGTAGATGGTGGCATACTCCGGCTTGGTTTTCATCTCTTCCTCAAAAGTCTCCACCTTATCCTGAAGTATAACAGGAGCTTGAGCAGAGTCTACTTTAGCCAGGGTGTTGGCATCTAATACTGAACGGAAGTATGTGCTTATACCCGGACCTGAAGGCATGTTAGCCCCACGCCCGTAAGGGTCATAAAAGTATCTGCTGTAGTATGGCGAATCAAGGTAGTAATTCGGTACATAATAAGCCGGCACCCAACGGCCTGGTATTAGCATCGTACCTCTAGGGGTATATACATAGCGGTCCGGAGTGCGGATTAAACGGCTAGGATCCTGGCTACGGTTATAAGAGCGAGGCGGCTGGTAAGAACCTATCGTTAGCTGAATGGTATTGTCGCTGAAAGCATCAACCGTAATAGCCGGAACGCCACCTGCCAGGTTCTTCATCACCTTCGAGGTCTTTTCGATCACTTTGTTTTCAGAAGAGAATAATGCTTTAGCGCCACGCTGGTGTACCGGCGTAGATTTTATAGTTATCTCTTCATCACCAGTAAAGTTGTAGGTTTTTACAGGTTGCAGTGTCACGAAGTCGTAGGCCGTCAGGTTAAGTTTATCTTTCTCAAGTTGCAGCCTGAACAAGGTGTTCTGGTGCAGGAAAGAGTTAAACTCTGGATCTCCGTTCTGCTCAATAGAAGGTAAGGTACGGTAGTCTGTTTTGCCAGTGTTCCAGTCCAGTGTCAGGATCTCGGTAGTAGCCTTGTCGCCTTGTCCTTTCAGTCTGAAGCCATCAAAAATCATCAGGATCTTATCGCCGCGGGTGTAGATCTTGCTGCGGTGATGGCCTGCAATAACGGTGCGCTCCAGGTCCGGGTGTATGAAGATAAGGTCGCTCTCGCGCTCCAGGCGTGTACGTGAACGTGGCAGCTTAGGTGCGAAAGTCTTCTTCGTCATAACGGCTTCCTGGTCGTCGCGGTAAACGTGCAGGTTTTCTTTTTTGTCGCCATACAACATGTAAAAGTGATTGGCATCGGCAAAGCCACCCATAAAGTACTCGCCTTTTTCCTTCCTCATTTCCATGTCCTGCAGGCTGCGGAATTTACCATCCAGGCGGTTTACAGCAAACGGACGCACATACTCGCGGCGGCCGTTAACAAAGCGGGTATAGAATATGAACTCGTCATCGGTTACGCGGGTGCCCATTACCTGTGGTTGTTCGTTCCAGCGGTATGGTATTTCCTGCGATGCAATCAGCTTGCCGTCGGGTGAAATCAGGTTAAAGTATAATCTGCTGCTCTGGAAAAAGTATACACACACATTTCCGCTTCTCTCGTCAGCCACCGATACCAAATCCTCGGCACGCCGCATAGGCAGATCTATGTTTGCAAACTCTTTTTGTGCGCTGGCCAAAGTGGCAAACACACCCAGAAAGAGTAATGTTAAAACTAATTTGCGCATATAGTAAAAGGTTTATTTTTAGTAGATTATACAGCAAATTTCTGGCCAGAGTAGTCGGTTTCGGTGTAAACTGCTCTAAATAAAATGTTGCAAAAATTGAGAGGTATCATCAATCAGAACGCAATTGTGTTGGTGTAGTTATAATTGAAGAATAACCAACTTATACTTAGTAAGATATTGTAGTTTAAGTATAAACGAAATAACGTCTACCTGCAGTCATAACAGAAAGTTAAAAAGTAACTAAAGTATAAACAAAAAAGCCCGGCCAAAGTATGGCCGGGCTTTTTTGTAAAGTATAAATTTTAAAACTCTGCGTTCTGCGGTGTTCTCGGGAAAGGAATGACATCGCGGATGTTACCCATACCTGTTACGAACTGCACCATACGCTCGAAGCCAAGGCCAAAGCCGGCATGCGGGCAGCCACCGAAACGGCGGGTATCCAGGTACCACCACAGAGCTTCTTCTTCAATGCCTACGCCTTTCATACGCTCTACCAGAATATCAATACGCTCTTCACGCTGCGAGCCGCCTACAATCTCACCAATGCCAGGGGCAAGTATATCCATAGCCGCTACGGTTTTGCCATCATCGTTCAGGCGCATGTAGAAAGCTTTGATATCTTTCGGGTAATCTGTTACGATCACTGGTTTTTTGAAGTGCTTTTCTACCAGGTAACGCTCGTGCTCGCTCTGCAGGTCAATGCCCCATTTTACCTCGTACTGGAACTTCTTCTTTTTATAAGCTGGTGAGTTAACCAGTATATCAATGGCCTCGGTGTAAGTTACGCGTTCAAAGTTGTTGTTCACTACAAACTCCAGCTTCTCGATCAGGGTCATTTCCTGGCGCTCTGCCTGAGGTTTGGCTTTGTCTTCTTCTGCTAAGCGCTGGCCCAGGAACTCAATATCCTCACGATTTTTCTCCAGTGCATACCCGATGATGTACTTAATAAATTCTTCAGCAAGATCAGCGTTTGCCTTCAGGTCGTAGAAAGCCATCTCAGGCTCAATCATCCAGAACTCAGCTAAATGGCGTGTGGTGTTAGAGTTTTCGGCACGGAAAGTTGGTCCGAAAGTATAAATATCGCTGAAAGCCATAGCAGCCAGCTCACCCTCTAACTGGCCGGATACAGTCAGGTTGGTAGCGCGGCCGAAGAAATCTTCTGCAAAGTTTACTTTACCATCTTCAGTGCGTGGCAGGTTATCCAGGTCCAGGTTGGTTACACGGAACATTTCGCCGGCACCTTCTGCATCCGAAGCCGTGATAATTGGCGTGTGCATGTATACAAAACCCTTCTCGTTAAAGAATTTGTGCACAGCAAAAGCCAGCGTGTTACGCACTCTGAAAACAGCGCCAAACGTGTTGGTACGGAAGCGCAGGTGAGCGATCTCGCGCAGGAACTCCAGCGAGTGTGCTTTCTTTTGTAGCGGATAAGTTTCAGGATCAGCTTTGCCCAGAACTTCAATGGTTTTAGCTACCACTTCATAAGCCTGGCCTTTACCCTGAGAGGCTACCAACTCGCCGGTAATGGCTACGCAGGCACCGGTTGTAATATCCTTGAGCGACTCTTCGCTAAACTTTTCTGAATCGGCTACTACCTGCAGGTTATTTATGGTGGAGCCGTCGTTAACGGAGATAAAGTTTACAAACTTGTTACCGCGCTTAGTGCGCACCCAGCCTTTCAGTAGAACGTCTTTGCCTACTTCGGCACCCGTTAAAAGATCTTTTACTTTTGTGCGTTGCATATATGTGTAGCTTCAGAATCGGGATAATGATTAAAAATATAAATTTTGAACTATAAATTGTAGCTTTAATATATTTCTTTACAAACAAAAGTGCAGTTTTACCGCTACAATACCTGCCGGTAAACTTATACTTCCTGAAAACCTAAAGCTTATAGTTCGGTTAATCTCAAAATATCCCTCAAAGTAACGATATTTTAACCTTTTTTTTAAATGCAAGTAAAATTATCCTAAATTTGAAGGTGCACTTTTTAGCACAGTAAGCCATTTTTTTACCTATGCAGCGACTCGATTTAAGACAACTCTTATCCCAGAAGTTATCGCCGCAGCAGATACAATTTATCAAGCTGCTGCAGATACCTACTGCCGAGTTAGAAGCGCGCATAAAAGAAGAAATTGAGATGAATCCTGCCCTGGAAGAAGGTACCGGCGATGCCGATGCAGATTCTTTTAACGAGCAGGACGGGGATGATTACGATGGCGAGGACGACTACGGGAAGAACGACGAAGTTGACCTGAACGACTACCTGCACGACGATGAGATAAGCGGGTACAAAATGCAGGGCGACCGTGGCGGCGACAGCGAGGAAGACCGCGAAATGCCAATTGCCATGACCACCACGCTTACCGATTCGCTCATGGATCAGCTTGGCTTCCTGAACCTTGATGACAGGCAGTATACCATTGCCATGCAACTCATCGGAAGTATAGACAGCGATGGCTACATACGCCGCGACCTGAGTTCTATAGTTAACGACCTTGCTTTCTCTCAAAACATAGAAACCAACGTGGAGGAAGTGGAGCAACTGCTGCACATGATCCAGACGTTTGACCCGCCGGGCATTGGCGCCCGCGACCTGCCTGAGTGCTTGCTGCTGCAACTGCAGCACCGCGAACAGGATGCTACCACTATACTTGCCGAAAAGATCATTACCGATGCTTTTGATGAATTCACGAAGAAGCATTACCAGAAAATACAGGCGAAGTTTGGTATAAGCGAAGATGAACTGAAAAGAGCAGTAGATCTGATCATTAAGTTAAACCCGAAACCAGGTGGCTCAGGCTCAGGAACTACACGCGTGCAGTACATCATCCCTGATTTTATACTTACGAATAATAATGGCCAGCTGGAGCTCTCGCTTAACTCGCGCAACGCACCAGACCTGCGCATCAGCCGCTCTTATGCCGATATGTTTGATGCCTATGACAAGTCAGATAAGAAGGATAAGAAGCTGAAGGAAACAGTAACGTTTGTGAAGCAGAAGCTGGATGCGGCCAAGTGGTTTATTGATGCCATCCGCCAGCGTCAGAACACACTGCTGCGCACCATGGAGGCTATAGTTAAGTATCAGCACGACTTCTTCCTGGAAGGTGATGAAAGCGAGCTGCGCCCGATGATCCTGAAAGATATTGCCGAGGAAATAGGCATGGATATCAGTACAGTAAGCCGTGTTGCCAACAGTAAGGCCGTGCAGACAGAGTTTGGCATTTACCCGCTCAAGTACTTCTTCTCAGAAGGTATAGCCACTGACTCAGGCGAAGATGCCAGCAGCCGTGAGGTAAAACATATACTAAAAGACATCATTGATAAAGAGAACAAACGCAAGCCTTTATCTGATGAGAAGATAGAGCAGATACTGAACGAGAAAGGCTATAACATTGCCCGCCGTACTGTAGCCAAATATCGCGAGCAACTGAACATACCGGTAGCACGACTGCGTAAAGAACTGTAGGCATTAATAATTACGAATTACTAATGACGAATTATTAATGTCCGTAAAATCAAAATGCTGAGCCTGCATATACCGAACCTAATTCATAATTCTTAATTAATTTAAAGTGAACCGCTCTCTTGCGCAGGTACTGTCGGTGTTGTTTCACCCGCTGCTGCTGCCTACATACCTGTTCGCATTTATACTTTACTACTTACCTGCAGCTACACTATCGTTGCCGCTGCAGAGCCGATGGATTGTGCTGTCGATGATCTTTTTCTCTACTTGCATTATCCCGGGTTTAGGAGCTTACGCTATGGTGCGAACCGGGCAGCTGGATTCGGTAGAGATGCACAAGCGCGAGCAGCGCCGCACGCCATTATTGTTTACAGGCCTATGCTACAGCACCACAGCCTACCTGTTGCGCCGCGAGACAGCCTTTGATGAAATATTCTACCTGATAATGGGTTTGGTTGCAGCCACAGTTTTCCTGACCTTGATTATCTCGCTGTTCTGGAAAGTAAGTGCACACGGTGTAGGGCTAGGCGGGGGCCTGGCTATACTTCTGATGCTGCACAAAGTAGCTCCTGATTTCCCGATGCTTCAGCCGATCATACTTTTCACGCTGATTGCCGGGGCTGTACTTTCTGCAAGGCTGGCGCTGCATGCGCATACGCCGGCACAGGTTTATACTGGTTTCGCGAGCGGGTTCCTGTTGGTATACCTGGCTGGCATTATTAGCTTGTAAAGGATGTGGGCCAACGGCTTTAGGGCAGCAGCGTATATTGCCAAACCTTATACTTTGCTTATATTTGGTAAAAGCAAAAATCAACAAACCTAAACTATGACCTACGAGTGCCTGCTATATGAAGTACAGGATGGTGTTGCTACCATTACCCTGAACAGACCGGATGTATTTAACGCTTTCAACGACCAGCAAAGCTACGACCTGCAGGATGCCCTGAAACAAGTAAGCCGCGATGCAAACGTGCGCGTAGTGGTGCTAACTGGTGCCGGAAAAGCCTTCTGCTCTGGCCAGGATTTAAAAGCAATTGCCAGCGCCAGCAAACGCGACCTTTCGGAATCTCTGGAGAAGCGCTACAACCCGATTATCCGGGCAATGCGTAACCTGCCGAAGCCGATCATTTGTAAATTAAATGGTGTAGCCGCCGGGGCCGGTTGTTCGTTGGCACTTGCCTGCGATATGGTAGTAGCATCAACTGCTGCAAGTATGATCGAGGTGTTTGTGAACGTAGGCCTGGTGCTGGATTCAGGTTCTTCTTTCTTTTTGCCGCGTGCAGTTGGATCGCTTAAAGCTTTTGAACTGAGCACACTGGGCTCTAAAGTATCGGCAGAAGAAGCGCTGCAATTAGGTATGGTTAACCGCGTAGTAGCTCCTGAAGAACTGGATGCCGCTGTTGCTGAACTGGCTGCTCGTTTTGCTGCAAGCCCGACCAAAGCCATCGGCCTGATGAAGAAAATGCTGAATAAATCTTTTAGCTCTACCCTTGATGAGATGCTGGATTATGAAGCTTACTGCCAGAAAATAGCCGGTAATTCTGAAGACTATAAAGAAGGTGTAACAGCCTTTAACGAAAAGCGCAAGCCACAATTTAAAGGTGCTTAAGCTGTACTTCTGGTACTAAATAAACAGTTAAAAAACAAAGGAGGCGCTGCAGATTAAAGCGCCTCCTTTGTTTTTAATAGGCTAGTCCGATCGATATTTTCAGGTGTGGGGTGGGTACTGCCGCAATCACTGAGTTTTCATCAGAGGTAAGCACATGCCCGATTATAGTATCCAGCATTTCCTGTTCGCCACCTACAGCGCGCGCATACTTTAATCTTCCTCCCAGTCCGCCTGCTATTTCTAATGTAAGGTGGTTGCTTAGCATAAACTGCCCGCCCAACTGGTAGTTCAGTTCCAGCGAGTTCTGGTAAAGGCGACCCACAAATTTATAGTTCGGGTCATCTGGCGGTAGCTCATGCAGGCCAAAAACGTTCTCTTCAAAAGCCAGGAATTTATAACCGAACATTGGCCCATGGAAGAACCCGAATGGTGCCAGCTTTTTCTTGGTAGGATAGTAGCGCTGGCTCATGCGAACGGCTATTCCGGTTGTTTTTTTGTTCTCCGGAAACCACATATCACCCTTTAAGCCGCTGCTGTACACGTAGCCCAGACCAATCTCATTGCTGATGCGCGGGGCACGTACTTTTTCATAAGCCAGGTATACTTCTCCGAACTGCAGCGGGTGTAGTTTAAACAGGCGGTCGTGATCATGGTCTATGTTGCGTATTTCCTGAAGCTCTTCCTCTTCCAACTCCTCTTCCTCCTCCAGTGTCTGGGCCTGGGTATAGCCAAAAGGCAGTAATAGCAACAGTAAAAAGTAAAGGATTACAGCTCGCTTGCTCTCTTTTCTCATCATAAATCTTCAAATATTTTCCTGGTAATTATTTCAAAGTAAAGAGTTTAGTAGCTGTTAATTACACCTGTTACCGCCGATTAGGTTTTGTATTTTATAACAGTTTATACTTAGGCTGGTAAGAGGCATATAGCAGGTTGTAAACTATAACTCCATGACAATTAGGGCGTATACTCAAATTGCGCTACATAATATCAACCACTAAACAAAAGATAAAACTATGAAAAAAATTGCATCAACAGGGCTTATAGCCTGCGCTTTTTTATTTGGCGTGGCGGCCTGCAACCAGGGAGCAAAAGAAGACAGCGTTGAGCAGGCACAAACCGCAAACGAAGAACCAGCCGAAGGAACTGAAACCGAGGAGACAAGAGACGAGCAGTCTGAGTTTATGACCAAAGCAGCCAGTGGCGGTATGATGGAAGTAGAGCTTGGCAAGCTGGCACAGCAAAATGCATCTAACCAGCAGGTGAAAAAATTTGCTACCATGATGGTAACCGATCACACCAAAGCCAACGATGAGTTAAAGTCTCTTGCTGCTAAAAAGAACATTACACTGCCCGACAGCATGAGTAAGGAGCACATGGATCATGTAACAGAGTTGCGTGGCAAGAAAGCCGCTGAATTCGATAAAGCTTATATGGACCTGATGGTGGAAGACCACGAAGAAGATGTAGAGATGTTTGATGAGGCAGCACAAAACCAGCAAGACCCTGATGTGAAAGCCTTTGCTTCTAAAACTGTAACCGTACTGCGTAAGCACCTGGAGGAGGCTAAAAAAACTAAAGAGGCTGTAGATAAAGCAGGCGGAAGCAGAACAAATGCAAGCACTCCTGAGTAAGAAAAACCAAATACAAACCGCAGAACAATCACTCTATAAAGCATCTGCGAGACCAGTTCTTGCAGGTGCTTTATACTTTAAAAAGATGGAAATGGGAAAACCTATACTTACAGGTATACTGGCTGCTGTAGTGCTGCTGACCACAGGTTGCAATACAAACGATAGTATAAAAGAGGCTGCCAACAAAAGTGTACAGCAGTTTGAACAGGCAGGTATACAGAACATGGAGAACGATGCTTTATTTGCCGCTGAGGCAGCCAGTGCCAGCAAACTGCAGATAGAGCTAGGCGAAAAGGCTTTGGAGCGCAGCACCAGCCCCGAGGTTAAATCGTTGGCACAGCGCATGGTAAACGATCACCAGCGCATACAGGAAGACCTGAGAACAATGGCCTCTGAAACAAACCTGGTCCTACCCAGCGCACTTGGCCAGGCACACGATGATGTGATGAAGGAGGTAACAGGGCAGTCGGGTATAGCATTTGATCTTGCCTACATAAAAGCAGTTTCAGAACAGCACAACGACCTGCTTGAGCGCTACCAGGACATGGCAGAAAACGGCACCAACATGAAGGTGAAGATGTATGCTTCGCAGCAACTGCCGCTCCTGCGCCAGCAACAGGAGGTAATAGAAAAGCTGCAGGAAACAGTAGAAGGGGTATAAAAAAAGCCGCTGCTAAAGTATAGCAGCGGCTTTTTTTATACTTTCAGGTTATACTTTACTCCTGGCCGTTCTCACGGTAGTGGCTGGTTTTCAGTTCCTCTTTCAGGAAGCGTGCAGTATAGCCTTTCTTTACTTTGGCTACTTCCTCCGGCGTGCCGGTTGCCACAATTGTTCCGCCACCTTCGCCACCTTCCGGACCAATGTCGATGATCCAGTCAGCTACCTTTATCAGGTCGAGGTTGTGCTCGATGATGAGCACCGTATTTCCTTTATCGGTAAGCTTGTGCAGTACTTCAGTCAGGTGCTGGATGTCCTGGAAGTGCAAACCAGTAGTTGGCTCATCCAGAATATAAAGCGTCTGGCCGGTATCTTTTTTAGATAACTCTGTAGCCAGTTTCACGCGCTGCGCCTCACCACCAGATAGGGTAGTAGCCTGCTGACCTAACGTAATGTAACCCAAGCCTACTTCGTTCAGCGTTTGGATCTTGCGCAGAATGCGTGGCTGACTTTCGAAAAATTCCACGGCCTGCTCTACGGTCATATCCAGCACGTCGGTTATACTTTTGCCTTTAAAGCGTACTTCCAGGGTTTCGCGGTTGTAGCGTTTGCCTTTGCATACCTCGCATGGCACGTACACATCCGGCAGGAAGTTCATCTCTATAGTTCGCATACCGGCGCCTTCGCAGGCCTCGCAGCGACCTCCCTTCACGTTAAACGAGAAACGGCCCGGGTTATACCCCCTGATCTTCGCCTCCGGCAGCTGCGCAAACAAACTGCGGATATCGGTAAACACACCGGTATACGTAGCAGGGTTAGAGCGCGGCGTACGGCCAATCGGCGACTGGTCCACTTCAATTACCTTGTCGATCTTATCCAGCCCTTCAATCGCTTTATAAGGCAGCGGCTCGCGCTTGGCTCTGAAGAAGTGCGTGTTAAGTATAGGGTATAATGTGTCGTGAATCAGCGATGACTTACCTGAACCTGATACACCCGTTACGCAGATCATCTTGCCCAGCGGCAATTCCAGCGTTACGTTTTTCAGGTTGTGGCCGGTAGCTCCTTTCAGTACAAGCTTCTCACCATTGCCTGGCCGCTTTACACGTGGTACTTCAATGCCACGGCGGTTACTCAGGAACTCTGCGGTAGTAGTGCCGGCATTCATCATCTCTTCCGGCGTGCCAGCGGTTACAACCTGTCCGCCGTGTATACCTGCACCTGGCCCAATATCCACCACGTAGTCCGATTGCAGGATCATGTCCTTGTCGTGCTCTACCACAATAATAGAGTTACCCAGATCGCGGAGGTCTTTCAGGGCGTTGATCAGGCGTTCGTTGTCGCGCTGGTGCAGGCCTATACTTGGCTCATCCATAATGTAAAGTACTCCCACCAGCTGCGTACCTATCTGTGTTGCCAAACGAATACGCTGACTCTCGCCACCCGAAAGTGTTTTTACCGGGCGGTGCAGGCTCAGGTAATCCAAACCTACATCCAGCAAGAAGCCAATGCGCTTACGAATCTCTTTCAACAATTCGCGGGCAATTACATTCTGGCGTTCGCTCAGTCTTTCTTCCAACCCCTCGAACCAGGCGGCCAGTTTGTTGATATCTAAAACGGAAAGCTCACCGATGTTCTTGCCATCCAGCTTGAAGTGCAGCGATTCTTTCTTTAACCTATAGCCGTTACACTCAGGACAAGTGTTGGTTTGCGTAAAATCCTCAACCCAGGAGCGGATATTATCGGAGTCGGACTCCATCTGGTTTTTCAGGAAGTTGATGATACCTTCGAACTCAACTGTGTAGTCGCCCTTTTTGGTGCTTACTTCCAGATCTTCCTCTAAACCATATAGTAATACCTTCACCACATCGGCTGGCAGGTCTTTGATTGGTGTGGCTACCGACACTTTAAAGTGCTTGAACAACGCTTCTATCTGCTTAAAGATCCAGATATCGCGGTACTCACCCAACGGGGCAATACCGCCACGGCGTATACTTAAGTCTTTGTCAGGTATAACCGATTCTTCTGTAATTTCCTGAATCTCGCCTAAGCCATTACAAACCGGGCAGGCACCGTAAGGCGAGTTAAACGAGAAGGAGTTTGGAGCCGGATCGTCGTAGGCGATACCGGTGGCAGGGTCCATGAGGTGGCGCGAGAAGAAGTGTGTCTTGTCCGCATCCACGTCAAGTATAAGTGTTGTTCCTTTCCCGTGTGTCAGCGCATTCTGGATGGAGCTCGACAAACGGAAACGGTCCTCTTCCTTCACCACGATCTTATCAATTACGATCTCGATGTCGTGAATTTTATACCTGTCTACCTGCATTTTTGGCGCAATCTCCACCAGTTCGCCATCTACGCGGGCACGGATAAAGCCCATCTTGCGGATCTGCTGGAAAAGCTCGCGGTAATGGCCTTTACGGCCTTTTACTACCGGTGCCAGCACAACTATACGCTTCCCGTCAAAGTTTTCGAGGATATGGTTCACGATCTGTTCGTCGCTCTGGCGCACCATTTTCTCACCGGTCACATAGCTGAACGCTTCAGACGTGCGGGCCCACAGCAGACGCATAAAGTCGTAAATCTCGGTTATGGTACCCACCGTAGAGCGGGGGTTGCGGCTGGTAGTTTTCTGTTCGATAGAAATTACCGGCGACAGGCCTTCGATCTTATCTACATTCGGCCTCTCAAGTCCGCCCATAAACGAGCGGGCGTAGGCCGAGAAAGTTTCCATGTAGCGGCGCTGCCCTTCGGCATAAATAGTATCAAAAGCCAAGGATGATTTGCCTGAGCCACTGATGCCGGTAAACACTACCAGTTTATAGCGTGGCAGCGTGATGCTAATATTTTTAAGATTATGTTCGCGGGCACCGTATACTTCAATCTGCTGCGATTCGCCGTTTTGCGAGAAGGCTGCTGTAGCGGTGCCGGTTGCGGTAGTCTGCTTTTGTTCTAAAGCCATGCAGGATGCGTTGATTTTAAATAGCAAAGGTATAAAATTGCCGGCGCTTTACGATTGTAAAACTCCAACCCTTCTTAACAGAAATCCAGGCTAATTGGTTTAGCATTTAATGAGTTTCCTGAGCCATACTTTAGCCGGGATTGCATATTATGAGGTTTCCTTTTCTTCGAGCTCAGCGTGCTGGTGGCTGGTGTGGGTATACTCCTTGCGCTGCTGCTTTATAAGTTGCTGTTTCAGGAGGTACCTGTAGAGGCTGTAAATTGCCAGGCACAGCCCTATGGTCATCAGAGTGCTGCCCATGAGCTCCATATAGGCATGCTGCGATAATTTGATAGCAGCAAAGCCACCACCGGCAAAAGCAAGAGATGTGCGCAGGTAAGCCATAAGCGTGCGCTCGTTGGCAAAGATAGTGCGCTGAATAGCCATTTGGTCGCGTATTTCGACGTTCTTTTTTTCCTGGTGTTTCAGCTTTTTTTTCAGCTTTCTTATCTCTTCTTGTTCCGGATCTGGCAGCATCATAGTCGGCAGGGTATAAGTTTACAAGTTGTGCATGTATAAGCTAGTTAATAGGTGAACTGGAATCTGGCTCTGTTTTCTCCTGAGCATTTACCTCGGCATGCAGCGGGCTGGTTGGGGCGTATACCCTTGTGTGATGCAATATCCTGTCCTGCTTTTTACAGTATCTGCGATAGCCTACAATACCAATAACCAAGCCGATAGGTATAAATGCGGCACCAAAGCTTTTATACAACGGGTCTTCGAAAAACTTAATGAAAGACAGGCCTGCCAGCACCAGCGCCATTGCTGTGCGGCTGTAAGCAAGTAATGTGCGCTCGTTTGCCAGTTTGGTACGTTCCATGGCCAGCTGGTCGCGTACTTCTACATTTTGCTTTTCCTGTACTTTAAGGTCCTTTTTAAGTTTTTTACGCTCTCTGCGGCTTAGTATGCTTTTCCAGTTCATACTAAAAGTATACGGTTGCAGCTATGAAGAGTATAGTGCTATTGCATTACTTCCAGCCATCCTTTGTAGGTGCGGCCGGTAACAGTGTGCTGCAGGTGGTAGTAGAACATACCTGTAATAGTGGCTGTGTGCGGTGCCCAATCGTTTTTATAGTTTTTGCTGCGATAGATCTCTTTGCCCCAGCGGTTATAGAGGGTTAGTTCCCAGTTGTCTTCGGTCAGGCCATGTATGAAAAACACATCGTTTTTGCCATCGCCGTTCGGGGTGATAATGTTGGGAATGAATAAGCCGCCAATGCAGTCTTTGAACCTTACGATGATCTCGTCGGTGGCTTCGCAGTGCTGGTTATATGCTTTAAGTTTATAGGTGCCCGGTTTGGTTACTTTGTACAGCGCGTCCGTGCTGCCATCCTGCCAAAGGTAGCGTACATTGCCCGGTAGCTGGGTACCGATTACCAATGTATCGCCATAACAAAGGGTGGTGTCGTTGCCTAGTTCTATAGCTGGCCGGGTTAAGTATGGCACCCATATTTCATCGCGAACGGTGCAGCCAAACTCGTTTGTTACATCTACCCAATACCTGCCCGCATCAGTAATAAGAAAAGTTGGATCAGTAGAGCCATCCTGCCACAGGTATGTCGAATTAGGGTAAGTAGCATTCAGTACCTTAGTGTCGCCGGTGCAAAGGGTTTCATCGGGACCAAGGTTAACTACAGGCAACGGCAACCGGTTAATTTTGATTACATCGGTAGCGCTGCAGCCTTTGCTGTTAGTTAAAGTTACCCAATATTCGCCTGCATCGGCTACGGTTATAGTTGGAGTGGTGGCACCTGTGTTCCATTTGTAGGTTACGCCGGGTTGGGTGGCATCTAGTACGGTGCTTGTGTTGGCACAGATATCACGGTCCGGCCCGAGATTAATTACAGGTAGAGCATTGTAAACTATAGTTATCTCGTCTGATTTTTTGCAGCCATCGGCGCTTGTTACTTCTACACGATAAGTACCTGCTTTGGTAACTTTAAAGTTAGGAGAGGTAGATCCGTCCTGCCATCGGTAAGTAGCCCCGTTGTTAAAGGCATTCAGTTCTATTGTTTCGCCTTCGCATAGTTCACGGTCTGGTCCAAGGTTTACGGTTGGTAACGGCAGGTACGATACTTTAACTTCATCGCGGGTGGTGCAGCCATCTACGGTTACATCTACCCAATAAGTGCCGGGCGCGGTTGTGGTTATACTTGCCGATGTGCTGCCGTTGCTCCACTTGTAGGTTGCATTGGGTGTGGTGGCATCTAAGGTTACTTCGGTGCCGGAGCATACTTTACGTTCTGGTCCTAATTCTACCACTGGCGGCGCTTTAACAGAAACAGTAATTGAGTATACTTCTTCTCTGTTGCTGATATGGCGGGTAAAGGTAACTGTATACTCGCCAGGGGCACTGAAACTATGGCTTGCGCTCAGGGTATTGGCGGTGTTGGCAGCTCCTGAGGCTGGATCGCCAAAATTCCATTGCATAAAGGTTGGCTTTTCGAGCGGAGAGGCATCGAAGGCGAAGGTGCTTTCTGTGCCAAAACAGTTTATAGTATACTTCACCTCGTTGGAGTAGTTAAAAAAGCTTTGGATAAAGCTGGGCAGCCCCACCTGGCTTGTTCTGCCGCCCAGGTAAACCCCATCATCCATTAAACCACAGGCAGCACCTTTTGCATTGGGCGACTGCACTACTGCCAGATACTGGCTCTGAGGCTTGGCTATGTATAATTTGCCATCCGGCCCTAACTGCAGAGCATTTCCTACATAAAGGGTGCTCCCTGGAAGTGTTAGAGACCCGATTGTAGTACGGGTATTTTGTATAGTTGCAGCAGTTTCATTTAGATCAAATTGTACCAGTTGCCTGCCTGCGTCAATAGTAACATAAAGCTTAGAATTGTCAGGGGAAAACTCTATGCCATAAGGGCCGCTTCCGGTGTTTAGTGTAAGCGGATTGCTTACTATACCTGTAGCACTGTTAAAGTCAAAGAGCTCTATCTTGTTCGAATCCCAATTTCCTATACCTAACGAAATTGCCAGTTTTTTACCGTTAGGAGAAGCTTTCATGCACCCGATAGCATTAACTCCGCTTGCCTCCAGCACATGTATTGAGCCCACTGTGCTAACGACAGGTGTTGCAGAAACTCCGTTTGAGGTTACCAGATGTGCCATGAAGAAATTGG
Organism: uncultured Pontibacter sp.; assembly: GCA_966250805.1. Lineage (GTDB taxonomy): Bacteria > Bacteroidota > Bacteroidia > Cytophagales > Hymenobacteraceae > Pontibacter. Next base: position 213,467 of record CBINIP010000001.1, read on the forward strand.
TTCTATACTCATGCGTCAGCACCCAAATATCTCTTCCGTTTGCATGCAGTACTGCGGTCATTTTTTCGGTAGTAGGAGTATAGAGCAATTTATTCTTCTCAATAACCTCCCCAAAGCCTCCTTCCCTGGAAAGGTCTATGGTGCTATAGCGCAGCCCGTTCGGCCGGCCATTGCTGTCCGTTGTAAAGAGGTAGTAGATATTCTTATTACCGGGATTAGGTACAATAATGCAGGCCTGCGAAGAGCTGGGGTCTCCCATCAGGTCAGTGCCATTAGTCATTAACTGGTGCTTCTTGTTCCAGATGGAGGTACCATCCGAATAAAAGAGCAGCGCCCCATTCTCGTCAGACATGGTGGCGGTGCCTTCAAAGGCTTCCATGGCGCTGTTTCTCAGAGCTACAACCGGATCGCCATGGTTAAAATCAAGGCCGGCATTTTTGCCAAAGTACCAGATGTTGGCATGCTTTTGTGCCAGTACTAAGGAGGGTAAGGTGCTGAATAGTAAAGTATAAAGTATAAATGCCGCTACTTTACAGATAGCAGCTGACTTACCCAAAATAGCCATTTTATTTTACAAGCAATAATGTTCTAAGATACTGTAAATATAGCTTTTATAGGATGTGATAAGTATAGAATAAGGTAAATATTTAGTGAAGGGAAATTGGCTGCTCAGCAAGTATAAAAGCAAAAACCCGCTGTGTTGGCAGCGGGCTTTTTGAAGTATAAAGTATAGTCTCTCTTAGAAGTTTGGAGACAGCAAGTACTTGCTGTAGAAGTCGTCGATGATCTTTACTGCTTCGGTAGCGTCGTCTACGATGTGTACCAGGTCAAGGTCTTCCGGGCTGATGTTGCTTTCTTCGTTCAGCATTACATCTTCTACCCACTTAAACAGGCCTTCCCAGTAAGAGCGGCCTACCAGCACGATCGGGAATGCACCAATCTTCTTTGTCTGGATAAGCGTGATCGCCTCGAACAGCTCATCCAGCGTTCCGAAACCACCCGGCATAACTACAAAGCCCTGCGCATATTTCACAAACATTACTTTGCGCACAAAGAAGTAGTCGAAGTTGATAAGCTTGTCAGAGTCAATGTAGATGTTGTTGAACTGCTCGAATGGCAAATGGATGTTAAGGCCTACAGATTTGCCACCTTCTGAGTGTGCTCCTTTGTTACCGGCTTCCATAATGCCCGGGCCACCGCCTGTAATTACACCATAACCATGGCGCACCAGCTTGGCAGCAATTTCTTCGGCCATTATGTAATACTTGTGTGTTGGCTTTGTGCGTGCCGAACCGAACACAGATACGCAAGGTCCGATCTTAGACAGCTTTTCGAAGCCTTCCACAAACTCCGACATTACTTTAAATATCTGCCAAGAGTCAGCAATTTTGATCTCGTTCCAGTCTTTATCTACAAACGCTTTACGAATACGGATATCTTCTTCAGAGGCAGGAGGGGCCAATACTTCGCCGGCTTCGCGCAGGTCTGTAATTGATTTTGCTTTGTTGTCATTAACTTCTGGTTGCAGAATGGTTTGCCCGCTACCAGTGTTCATGGTGTCGTCTTGCAGCTTTGTTTTACTTGTTTTTCTAAGCTTTGTCATAATAATTTCTTCGTCTTCAGCAGGAGGCTGGCTCCTGGGTGCTGTAAGTATTTAAACAGCACACTTAATCAACATATAAATACACACGTAAGCCTGCAGGCAAGGTGAGTGAGGGTACCATGCAAGCGGCTGTTCATTTCTTTTTACTTGGAGCGGATAGCTATTACGGGGTCTAAATTTGAGGCTAACACAGCCGGGATGATTCCTGAGAGCATTCCTATCACCGCCGATACGCCAAGACCTAACGTAATGTTGCCTACCGAGAGCGATATTTTCATCATCTCCTGCGGTATCAGCGTGAGCAAAAATACAAGTAAAATGCCTATTCCGCCACCTAATACGCTCAAAAACACCGATTCAAAGAGGAACTGGAAAAGTATAAAATAGTTCTTGGCGCCTAACGATTTTTGTATGCCAATAATGTTTGTCCGCTCCTTAACCGATACAAACATAATGTTGGCAATGCCAAAGCCACCAACAAGTATGGCAAAGCCACCAATTACCCAGCCCGCAAGCCCAACAACCTCAAAAAAGCCACCTATAGCCGACGTTATCATTTCAGGCCGGTTAAGTGCAAAGTTATCTTCGTCGGTGGTGCGCAGGCCCCGTATGTTGCGCATCATGCCCCGCACTTCATATTCCAGTTCGAGCAGGCCCTGGTCTTCTTCGCGGCCTTTTATAGCTATAGCTGCTCCTAAACCATCAGGGCCAACATCAAACATCTTACCAAAGGCGCCAAAAGGTATAATAGCCATGTTGTCGAAGTTGGGGCCGCCAAACATGTTCTCGCCCTGCTTCTCCATTACGCCAATTACAACAAACTTATGCCCTGATATTTTTATTTCCTGCCCGAGCGGCTGAGTATGGGGGAAAAGCGCTGTGGCTACTTCGTCTCCAATGATGGCTATATTTCGTGCAGCGTCAACTTCCTGCGGAACAAAGTAACGGCCTTCCTCAACTGGTACTTCATTAACCTTGTTATAATCGTAAGATATCCCGAGCAGGCCGGCGCTGGAAAAACTGTTGTTGCGGTGCTTAAAGGTGTTGTTTCCCCTTTCTGCAAAAATGGCCACGCCTGCATCGTTGGTAAGGTTGCGCTCTAATACACGGTACTCCCGCACGGTAGGGTATGGCCACTGAAAGTACTTCCACCATGGTCTGTTAGATTCAAAAGTCCACGGCCATTTTTGTACATAAATGACCTTGTCGCCAATAAAGCTCATACTTTCCCGCACGTTACGCTCCAGCGAGTCTACCAGCGTGAACACCGATATAATGGCGAAAATGCCTATAGTAACGCCCAATAGCGACAGAATTGTGCGCAGCAGGTTAGATTTTAGTGCCTGCCACGCAAAACGTACACTTTCAGCAATAAGGCGCAGGTAGATCATAGTTCGTGTTAGTGCGAAGTAATTTTCTTAAAAGTAATAATATTTCGTTCAAACTGAGTAAATTTGCCCCCTGTTTTTTGTTGTGGAATTAAGGCTGTTTGCGCTGCGTTAGGATGTAGCTATGGCACCTTGTCTCACAACAATATACAATACACGCGTTTTAATACCGTAATATTAAACATATGAAGTTATCAGAATTTAAATTCGAATTGCCACCAGAGCTGATGGCCACACACCCTGCTGCAAACCGCGACGAAGCCCGCATGATGGTTGTACACCGCAGCACTGGCCAGATAGAGCACCGCATTTTCAAAGACATACTGGAGTATTTTGATGATGGCGATGTAATGGTGGTAAACGATACAAAAGTTTTCCCTGCCCGCCTTTATGGCAACAAAGAAAAAACAGGTGCTAAAATCGAGGTATTCCTGCTGCGCGAGCTGAACAAGGATATCCACCTGTGGGATGTACTGGTTGATCCTGCACGTAAAATTCGTGTAGGTAACAAGTTATACTTTGGGGAAAGCGACCTAGTAGCCGAAGTTATCGACAACACAACTTCCCGTGGCCGCACTATCAAGTTCTTGTTTGATGGCCCGGACGAAGAGTTCTATAAAACTATAAACGACCTGGGTGAAACACCGCTGCCTAAGTATATCAAGCGCGAAGCTGAGCCGGAAGATAAAGATCGTTACCAGACGGTTTATGCCAAGAACGTAGGTGCTGTGGCTGCCCCAACTGCAGGTTTGCACTTTACACGTGAAGTACTAAAGCGCCTTGAGGTGAAAGGTGTGGATGTAATGCCAATTACCCTGCACGTAGGTTTAGGTACTTTCCGCCCGGTAGATGTGGAAGACCTGACCAAGCATAAAATGGACTCTGAGAACTTCATGGTTCCATCTGATACTGCTGAGCTTGTAAACAAAGCCCTGGATAACAAGAAGCGTGTTTGCGCTATTGGTACAACTACAATGCGTGCGTTGGAATCTTCGGTATCGGCTAACAACCGCCTGAAGCCAAACGAGGGCTGGACAGATCGTTTCATTTTCCCTCCTTACGATTTCAAAATAGCGAATGCACTGGTTACTAACTTCCACATGCCGGAATCTACATTGCTGATGATGACGGCTGCTTTTGGTGGTTATGACCTGGTTATGAAAGCTTATGAAGAGGCTGTAAAAGAGAATTACCGCTTCCTGAGCTACGGCGACGTAATGCTTATCATATAAGTATAAGCTGATTATAAATAAAAAAGCCCCGGCCAGTCAGGTCGGGGCTTTTTTATACCTTGCGTGTACCCAAAACTATAGAACTATGAACGGGCCAGACCCAAAAACCATTTACCCGCTGCCATTTCATAAGAAAATGGTCTTCCTGAAGAACATCATCCGGAACCCTAATATCATAGTAGGCGATTATACTTACTACGATGACCTGGAAGATGCTTACAACTTTGAGAAGAACGTACTCTACCACTTCGATTTTATAGGTGACAAGCTCCTGATCGGGAAGTTCTGTGCTATTGCTTCTGGTGTAAAATTTATCATGAACGGCGGTAACCATGAAACAAAGCCTATTTCCAGCTTTCCGTTCGAGATATTCGGGCATGGCTGGGAGCGCATAGCAGATAAGGTCTCTTACCCCATGAAAGGCGATACCGTGGTGGAGAATGATGTATGGATAGGTACAGAAGCTGTAATTATGCCTGGTGTGCGTGTTGGTAACGGTGCTGTAATAGCTACCAAAGCTGTGGTTACCAAAGATGTTCCCGATTATGCCATTGTGGCCGGCAACCCTGCTGTGGTTGTAAAAATGCGTTTCTCTGAGGAGCAGGTGCAGCAGCTGCAAAGTATAGCATGGTGGAATTGGAGTGTAGAAAAAATCAGCAGAAACCTGCATCTGATCCATTCTGCCGATATAGCAGCGCTGGCAAAGTGTGAGTAAGGTATAATTCAGAACTCATAATTCGGAACTCGGAACTCTAAAACCTAACTTTGCCGCTATGGCTCAACTTCCGGAATATGCAATTATAGTGGCAGGTGGCTCGGGCAGCCGCATGCAGCGCGAATTACCAAAGCAGTTTATAGAACTGGTAGGCAAACCTATATTGATGCATACTATAGAGCAGTTTTATAAGTATAGCCCAGAGATAAGGTTGGTAGTAGTGTTGCCGGAAGACCAGCTGGAGGTTTGGCGTGAGCTGTGCCAGAAACATAACTTTAACCACTTTCATATAGCAGTTGCAGGTGGCAGTACACGCTTTGGATCTGTGAAAAATGGCTTGGCGGTAGTGCAGGGCGATGCTCTGGTGGCTGTGCATGATGGTGTACGCCCGTTTGTAACTACCGACATTATAAAAGAAGCTTTTGATGCAGCTGCCAACTATGGCAATGCTGTAGTAGCCGTATCGCCTAAAGATTCTATCAGGGAGTTGCTGGAGTTAGGCAGCAGAGCGGTAGACAGAACAAAGTATAAGCTGGTGCAAACGCCGCAATGCTTTAAAGCAAGTATACTTAAACAGGCTTATGAGCAAGAGGAACAGCCATACTTTACAGATGATGCATCGGTGGTAGAAGCGCTGGGCGAACAGATTGTGCTGGTAGAGGGGAGCTACCGCAACATTAAAATAACAACCCCTGAGGATATGGTACTGGCAGAGGCTTTTATCAGCAGCAAAGTATAACTATAACGGCCCGCGCGAAGCTTCCAAGTATTCCTGGTTTTGCAGCACAGTTTCTGCAGAAATAACTTCTAATTCTGGTTCAGGTTTAGAAAGGTTTAGCAGGTAGCCTTTCATGGGTATAAGGTTCAGGAGGTCGTGTGTTATGCAGAGCACGGTTTTGCCGTTTTGCTGTACCCATTCCTGCAACAAATTAAATACCTGCTTCTTATAGTATACATCAAGCTGCTGCGTAGGCTCATCCAATAGGCATATACTTGCATCCTGAAGTATAAGCTGCGCCAGCCACACCAATTGCTGCTCGCCACCAGATAAGGTGGTAAAGTCATGGTCAAGGAGGTGCGATAGTTCCAGCCTTTCAAGTATAGAGGCCGCTAAAGTATAATCTTCGGAGCTATAGTTTTCAAAGAATCTCTTTTTTCGGAACAGGCCCATTACAACCAGGTCGTGCACCTTTATCGGGAAGGATACAATGTTTTTTTGCGGCAGGTAAGAGAGCAGGCCTTGAGCTGTGGGGTTGGCTATACTTTTAAGGTCCTGGCCCTGTAACTTCAGCTGGCCCTGGTATGGCACCTGTTGCTGAAAGGTTTTGAAAAGTGTGGTTTTGCCGGCTCCGTTATGGCCTATAATGGCAACAAAAGTCGGAGAAGGCACATAAAAAGAAAGGTTGCGGATCAGAACACGCTGTTCGTAACCCGCAACCAGATTATGTGCTTCAACGATCAAGACTTGTGTAATTACGAATTACTAATTAAGAATTCCGAATAAGGAAGATCACTTTGGAGCCATTCTTAATTCGTAATTCTTAACTCGTAATTCTCTTAGTACTCGTCTTCGTTGAACATGAAGTCTTCCTTCGTAGGATAGTCAGGCCAGATCTCTTCGATGTTCTCGTAAGGCTGTCCGTCATCCTCAAGAGCCTGCAGGTTTTCTACTACCTCCATTGGTGCTCCAGAACGGATAGAGTAGTCGATAAGCTCATCTTTTGTTGCTGGCCAGGGTGCATCCTCCAGGTATGAGGCTAATTCCAGTGTCCAATACATAGTATGTTTCTCCTTAACTTAGTTGCTGTTAAAAATAGTTTGCAAAAGTATAAAAATATAGGTAAACTAAAATATTTACCGCTATTTAATTGCTTTTTTTGTCTGTTTTTACAACACAACGCAAACTATTCACAAATGTTCTCAAAGTTTTTGAGTTTTTTGATCGGGTTCTGATGTAAATAACAGATGCTGCACGAAGGCTGCTTTGGTAAATATAAAAAGCTCCTGCTGTATAAACAACAGGAGCTTTCAAAAATTTATAGTTAAATTCCTATGTTTCTATTTACTGCTGGTACTTAACTGCCCTTTAAACATTTCGATCAGCTCGTGCTTGGTGTTTATCTTGCGGTTAAAGTTGCGGATCTTGCCTTGCAGCATGTTTTTAAAGGCATCGTTGCCAGGTGTATCGCTTAGTTTACCCAAGTTAGATTCCAGCACTTCCAACTCCTGCTTATCAGACTTTATAAAGTCACGCAAGGCATTAATGCGGGCCTGTAAGCCATCAGAATCAGAGGTATCGGCTTGCTGGCGCTTACGGATGTAGTGCTCCAGGCTGCTTAGCTCAAATACTTTATCGCAGGCTTTAATAAAACGCTCCCATACCAGGTCCGAAACAGAAGGATGCACAGGTCCAACTTTCTTCCACTCAGCCTGTAGTTCTTTTGCGCGGCGCACGCCTTCGCCAAGGTTATACTTATTTAGCAGGCCTTCCGCCTCTTCTACCAGCTGGTTCTTTTTAACAAGGTTGGTTTCGTAGAACTTCTCCTTCGACTCAGCCTTCTCGTTGTTGATCTTCGTTTTCAGGCGGTCAAAAAAGTGGTTGTGCGCTTTGCGGAAATCTGTCCAGAGCTTGTTGGTTACCTGGCGTGGCAGGTTGCCGCCAATGTCTTTCCACTGGTTTTGCAGTTGCTTAAGCTTGGCTGTAGTTTCTTCCCATTCTTCGGAATTTTGCAGGCGAATCGACTGGTTTATGAGGTCTTTATACTTCTCATAAGTACGGTTCTGCATCTGCTTCTTATCGTTGAAGAACGCTTTTTTGCGCTCGAAGAAGCCTTCCAGCAGGTTCTTAAAGCGTTCTTCAATCTCTTCCGTAAGCTCTTTGTCTATCGGGCCGGTTTTTATCCAGGTGGCACGCAGGTCTTTCATCTTGTCAGATGTTTCTTTCCAGTCTATGCTGTCCTGTAAAGCTTCGGCCTCCTGTATCAGCCCCATCTTTATCGCAAGGTTCTTCTCGCGGTTCTGCTTGATGGTCTGGTTTATCTCTTCTTCGGCTGTGCTCAGCGTGTTAAAGATCTCCTCGAAATTACCCAATGCATCGTAGTTGCCTACCTGCTCTTTCATGTGCAGCACTTTCATCAGGAAAGAGCCTTTGTTTTCAGAAGTGTCGATGCGCTCCAGCAGGTCTTTTACTTTCTCGCGGAACATCTCGAAACGTTTAGCAAAGTATACCAGAGAGTCTTCTTCTGATTCTTTTACTTCGCCCACCTTTCTGGATGGGTAATCCATAAAAGCGTTTAGCCAAACTTGCTGGTCCTGAATAAAGCCATACTTTCTGGCTTCTTCCAATAGATCGTTGTTTTCCATTTAAGGATCGGGTTATACTTCTAATAAAATAGAGTTAGGCGGCATAATAAACTAACCATAGCATACGCAAGTTAACGGGGTGCGTTTTAAGTAGCTGCAGATAGCTCCGGAACGAGAGAAAAAGCAGCAGGCAACCTATTAAATTTGTGCTAAAGCAAGTAGGCACACTTTACCCATACAGTTTTTTACAAGTTTAAGTATTTCAGCGCAATTTTGTGAAGCATAAATGCATGAATTTTTACGATATTTGTAATTCTTTCATTATTTAGAAGAAAGATCATACACCGCCTGAATATGTATTTTCTATATATAACGTGAACAGGTATGGTGATGGCTAAGATTTAAAGCTTAACAGATAAATACAACATGAGTAACGAGACGATCATCTTTTCGATGGCCGGGGTGAGCAAGATCTACCCGCCAAAGAAACAAGTGCTTAAAAATATCTACCTGTCGTTTTTCTATGGTGCCAAAATTGGTGTTTTAGGTCTGAACGGCTCGGGTAAATCAAGCTTGCTGAAAATTATTGCAGGTGTTGATAAAGAAATTCAGGGCGAAGTAGTGTGGTCGCCTGGTTACAGTGTGGGTTACCTGGAGCAGGAGCCGCAGCTGGACCCAACCAAAACTGTGCGCGAGGTAGTGGAAGAGGGTGTGGCAGAAGTAGTAGGCCTGCTGAAGGAGTTTGATGAGATCAACATGAAGTTTGCCGAGGAGATGACGGACGACGAAATGAACAAACTCATTGAGCGCCAGGGTACCGTGCAGGAGCGACTCGATCAGCTAAACGCATGGGAGCTTGATAACCGCCTGGAGCGCGCCATGGATGCCCTGCGCACGCCGCCGGAAGATGCCCTTATCGGTAACTTGTCGGGTGGTGAGAAGCGCCGCGTTGCTCTTTGCCGCCTGCTATTACAGGAGCCGGATGTGCTGTTGCTGGATGAGCCTACCAACCACCTGGATGCTGAGTCTGTGGATTGGCTGGAGCAGCACCTGCAGCAGTATAAAGGAACTGTAATTGCCGTTACCCACGACCGTTACTTCCTTGACAATGTAGCAGGCTGGATTCTGGAGCTTGACCGTGGCGAAGGTATCCCTTGGAAAGGTAACTATAGTAGCTGGCTGGAGCAGAAAGCAAACAGATTATCTCTGGAAGAGAAAACAGAAAGCAAGCGCCAGAAAACATTGCAGCGCGAGCTGGAGTGGGTGCGTATGGCTCCTAAAGCGCGTCATGCCAAATCTAAAGCCCGTATCAGCCAGTATGATAAGCTTGCCGGCGAAGATGTGAAGCAGAAAGAAGAGAAACTGGAGCTGTTTATACCTGATGGTCCGCGTTTGGGTGCACAGGTTATAGAGGCGCACAATATCAGTAAAGCCTTTGGTGATAAACTGTTGTTCGAAAATCTGAGCTTTGCACTGCCGCAAGGTGGTATAGTTGGTATCATCGGTCCGAACGGTGCCGGTAAAACTACTTTGTTCAAACTGATCACAGGTCAGGAGAAGCCAGATAACGGAGACTTTACAGTGGGTTCTACCGTTCAGATCTCTTATGTAGACCAGGAGCACGCCAACCTTGATCCGAATAAATCAGTGTTTGAGGTTATTACAGGTGGTACAGAGCACATGATGATGGCAGGCCGCCAGGTTAACTCTCGTGCTTATGTGAGCAAGTTCAACTTCTCAGGCGGTGATCAGGAGAAAAAAGTAGATAAGCTTTCAGGAGGTGAGCGTAACCGCGTGCACCTGGCCATGACATTGAAAGAAGGTGGTAACTTACTGTTGCTGGATGAGCCTACCAACGACCTGGATGTGAACGCGATTCGTGCGCTGGAAGATGCGCTGGAGAACTTTGCAGGCTGCGCCGTAATTATCTCTCACGACCGTTGGTTCCTGGACCGTATCTGTACGCACATCCTCGCTTTTGAAGGAGATTCGCAGGTATACTGGTTCGAGGGTAACTATACCGACTACGAAGAGAATAAGAAGAAGCGCATGGGCGATGTTGAGCCAAAACGTATCCGTTATAAGAAACTGGTATAGCTTTAATTAGAAGTTATTTCTGATTATAGAAGTATAGAAGCCCGCTGTAGTAATGCAGCGGGCTTTTTATTTAAATTACTCAGCTCACGTATTTCAAGGGTCGGTTTTGGCAGTAGGGTATACCATGTGAAACTCAATGGTGACAACATCTTTCACGGCCATGCCAAGTATAGATGGTCTTTTGATTTTAAAGCTTTCCAGGCTGATGGGGAAAACGCCCTCTACAGAAACCTGGTCGTTGGTTAGTTGTTGCTTTGCCTGGAATGTGATGTTCTGCTTTATGCCATGGAATTGTAGCTGTCCTTTGACCGTAAGCTTATTATTGTTGCCTGCTATACTGGAGCTGGTAAATTTTATCATAGGATAAGTAACTACTTCGGTTACTTTCAGCATGTCTTTGTCACGGGTTTTGTTACCACTATCAAAAGATTTAACGGGTACGGTAACAGTAACAGAAGCTATGGTTTTGCTGCTGTCGTCGAAATGAATGTTGCTGGTTACCTGCCTGCTTACTCCTGTTACAGTATGGATCCTGTGTTTCAGGATGTATGATATGCTGCTTTTCCCCTTGTCGTTACTTAGTTCTTTCTGATCGTTTATCAAAGCCATGAGGGCAGGCATTATCACAATGGTAGATGCCAGAAAAATAACTATGTTCCTCAGCGACCTCATAGTATGTTATACTATGTCTCTAAAAGTTTGCTATCATAACTCAGGTATAATAAACGATAAATAGATATCCCTTCAACTTTCAGTTAGTAATAATATAAGCTTTTCTATATATAAAAACTAATATGTAATTTGTGTTTATTGAATAGTGATTAAATAGTGTGTTGAGGCGTAGTAGGCGAGCTTATTGGTATAATTGTGTGATTGTACTGTATTTGGCTTGTTTATCTGATAAATATTATATTTTGCAAAACCAATATATGTAGACGGCGTAATGCTAAAATATAATATTTACAACATAAGCCGATATATGTATATGGAAAATTTTACTCAAGAAGATAGAATTGCGAATGTATTAGTTGCTGCTTACTTTATTGTGGCTGGCGTTATTAGTGCTTTACTTGCCTAAGCATTCACACAGAAACAAAAAAGGCTGCTCCGGTTTAGGGGCAGCCTTTTTTGTTAAGTAAGTATGATTATAAAGAAGCTGTTGGGTTAACTTTTGTAAACTCCAGTTCTTCAAAATTAAAGTCAGGGTTATCTGAGTCCAATCGCATCTCGGCTATTTTTCCGTCAGGTCCCATCAGGAAGCGAACACGGGTAGGAGTCAGCAAGGCATAGTTGTTTTTCCAGTTCAAGTCAAAAATATCATGCTGCCAGTGGCTTAGAGTGCCGCCTAATAACGGGGCTGGCCCCATCTGTAACACCAGCTTTCCGTTCTGTACAGTAATGGTGGCATCGCCATAAAGGGGGCTGCTGTAGGTTCCGGCATAAGCTTCTAAGCTCATACTTGGTTTGCTCTTCCGTACTTTCTCTTTTGGTGCTTTGGCGAGGGTTTCTTGCTGTGCTTTGCGGGCTTTAGCAGCATTATCCAGGGCAAACTGGCTCCAGTCGCGGCCATTCTGCACACCAAAGAGCTGATCTAAAGTATAATTAGCAACAGGTGCCATAATGCTGCTCATGCTGTTGGTCAGGATAACGATGCCAAGGCCTTCTTCAGGTACCAATACGGTGCGGCTGTTCATGCCTTCGTGTCCGCCGCTATGGTTAACTACTTTGCGGCCCATGTAATCGGTCATCATCCAGCCAAGTCCTGCTGCCGAAAAATGAGTAGATGGCGTGGTTTCTTCGGCTTGCTTAGATATAGGCAAAGCGTTGTGTGCTGTCCACATGTTGCGGCTGGCTGCTTCGCTGAAAATACGCTTGCCGTTATAGGTGCCGCGGTTCAGTTGCAGACGCATCCATTGTGCCTGCTGGTTTACACTAGTGAAAATACCGGCAGCCGGATTCCAGTTATCCCAAGGCAAAAAGGTAGTAGGATATGGGTTGCGTTTTTCATCGTTGCCGTGCGGCGAAGCTACGTTGTCTTTTCCTGCCAGCTCGGTTACCGAAGTATAAGAGCGTGTCATACCGAGCGGTGCAAAGAAGCGCTCTTTCACAAATGCCTCCCATGCTTTACCAGATACAGCCTCGATTACCTCGCCAGCAGCAATAAACATCAGGTTAGAGTAGCCATAACCATCGCGGAAACCATAGGAAGGCTGCAGGTAACGCGCGCGCTCCAGAATCTGGCGGCGGCTATAGTTAGTGTTATACCAAAGCAGGTCTCCGGCGTAAGTTTTAAAGCCTACACGGTGGCTAAGTAAATCTTCTATTGTCAGGTTTTCGGTAACGTATGGGTTGTAAAGCTGCAGGTATGGCAGATACTTTTTTACAGGGTCTGTCCATTTTATCTTGCCTTCATCTACCAGAATACCCAGTGCAGCCGCAGTATAAGCTTTAGAGTTAGAGGCAATACCAAAAATGGTGTTGGCATCTACTGTTCCGCCGGTTTTCTGGTTCCTGACACCATAGCCTTTTGCAAAAATAACAGAGTCATTTTTCACAATGGCAATGGCCATGCCTGGTACATTCCAGTCTTTCAGGGCTTTCTGGTAATATGCATCGAGTTTAGAGAGGGTGGCAGCCGTGTTTGCCTGCTGTGCAATAGCGCCTTGCTGTAGAAGCAGGGCCACCAAAAGCAGGAGCATGCCACGAAAAGTTAAGGGCATATTTTTATTAAGCATTTAGATAGTAGTTTGTGTTGTAGCAAGATAGTTATGATCGGCTAAACGGCAAAAGCATTTATGTATGAGCTGTAAGTATAGATTAAGGTACAGTTACTAACCCTGGCACAACTTCCAGACATCTTTTGTGTTTAAAAGCAGCATGGCGTCGCCTTCCTCTCTTGGTTTATGAGTGCCTTTCTGATATCCTTCCTGCTCCATTTTCAGGCGCAGGCGTTCCTGTTCCGAAATATCGGTAGCAAAGGGTTTGAACTCGGGCTGTCCGGCATCTACCCAGGCAGTATACCAGTAACTAGCCACAGCTTTTATAGCTAAGCGCATCTGCCGCTCTACCTGCCCGTTCAGGCGCCTGTGGTAGGCTTCCGAAAACTCACGCGAGTATACTTTGGTTGTCTGATTATTGCGGATTTCGAAGCCATACTTCTTTTCTTCGGCATAGGCCTGTGTCAGCTCCCGTTCAAAGGCCAAGACAGAATCAAGGGCAAGGTGGGCGCTGGTGACCAGATCCCATGCCTTCAGTTGGGGTTGCTCTATATATGTAGCTTGGCCTACAAAGAAATCATAGTTGGAAGATAGCAGTTCCGGCAACCGCGACTCCCAGAAACCATGTATACCACGCTGCCCTGTTAACTGGCCATTATAGTTGTGGGTTGTATGCAAGGGCACGCAGGCATCAGCAATGTAATGTCCTATATCAGTAGAGAGGCGCAGCACGCGGTCGAGGTTCCGTTCTTTAAAAGCCTGTGTTAGCTGGTACTTCATCAGGTTAATGTGCCAGGGAACAATACCATAAGCCTGTAGTGTATCTTCGGTATACTTTGCCACAGCTTCAGGCCAGAAACGCGGCATTTTGTAAATAGCACTGTCGCCGTACACATCAATATCTATGTAATGTCTGGCTGCTTCTGCCTCCAGGATATAGCGGCGTTTGTCAGGGTTTACAGCATTCTCGGTAATGTAGCGGATGTGCTTCTTGTAGAAGCCGATCATTTCAGGAGGCAGCGAAAACACAGCCAGCCGGTTTATGCGCTGGTGCGCATAAAAGCCCCAGGTATAGCCCGGTAGTGGTAGAAGCAGGGTAAGTATGAAAAGTATAGATCTTAGCTTGCCAGTCATAATTGCCTTTTACGGGAGCAATTCTTTAACAACTAGTAAGTATACTATAATCTGTGAAGCAGGAAGCGAATTGATGGTTTGGCAATGCAGTTACAGAACCATAGATAAAAGCCATACTTCTGCTGCTTCTTCATCCCTGAATTCTTTTACCACAAACTCACCTTTAAGTGTCGATGTAAATGCTTTGAAAGATCGCTGGCCATAGATGCCCGGCGAGTCAACATGAGCATAATAACGAAGGCCTAATTCTTTAACCTGAGGTGTCCATTTAAGAGATAACCAGTTAACTCCTACCTCCCAGGGCCCCACCAACTCCCGGTTACTGACCAGAAGCCCCTGGCAGGATTTCTTTCGGAGCATAGACAGGATATGATTGCCACCCATTACTATAGTTTCAAGAGACTGAACACCAATCCAATCGACAGAGATATATGAATTATCAGGCATTCTTCTTGCCTGAAAGAAGACGTCGCCGTTCCCCTTTTTAAATTCATTATAATCTGTCAACTGTAGTTGTTTGTCTTTATCAAACACGCTGGTCCTCCTTTTAGAAGCTTTTTATGTGCGTACGCTGCCTGGGAAACTGGTCTACAAGAAGCCTTTCATGGCTGCTATCGTCTCTTCGGGTGCACTTAAGTTAGGGCAGTGTCCGGTCGCGTCTAGAATTTTTAGTTTGCTTCCGGATATGTTATGGTGCGTATATTCCCCTACGGATAAAGGCGCAATGGCGTCGTCTGAACACTGTAATATAAGTGTTTTAGTTTTCACCAGCGGCAATTCTTTACGATTATCAGAAAGAAAGGTAAGGTGGGCAAAGTCTTTGGCAATCTCTTCGTTGCTTCTGCAGAAGCTACCCGCCAGTTCCTGGCTAAGCTCAGGCCGGTCGGCGTTACCCATGATAACAGGCGCAATGGCATTAGACCACCCTAAGTAATCGCTCTCTAAAGTACTCAATAATCCATCTATAGCTTCTTTTGAAAATCCACCTATATATTCTCCGTCGTTAATAAAGCAGGGAGATGGGCTAACCAGGACGAGTTTAGAAAAAAGTGCTGGCTCTTTGATGGCTGCCAAAACACCGATCATGGCGCTAACGGAATGGCCTACCAATATCACGTCCTGCAACTTCAACTCATGGCAGATCTCTAAAATATCTTCAGCATAGGCTTGCAAGGAAGAATAATATTCTTTCGAGTAAGTAGAGGTATCAGAGTTGCCAAACCCTATATGGTCAAAAAGGATGATCTTGTAATCATCTTCGAAAGCGGGTGTAATGTAGCGCCACATGTTCTGGTCGCAACCATAACCATGGGCAAATAACATCGGCTTTTCTCCTTTTCCGGTAACTTTTACATTATTCCTTTTAATGACATCCATAGTGCTTTTTATGTAAAGGGTGAGTAATGAAAGGTAATGTATAAAAATAAAACAGCCTGCTATACATTTATAGCAGGCTGTTCTCAAGTATCAGATTAGCGACGTTGCTTATCTAAAGCCGGAAATTTCATGCGATAGTCGGCATCTACTTCGCCTTTCGATATCTTGGTAAGCTTGTTCTTGATCAGGCGTTTTTTCAGGCCGTTCAGGTGATCTGTGAAAAGTATACCTTCTATGTGGTCGTACTCGTGCTGAATTACACGGGCAGTCATGCCATCATAAGTATCGGTGTGCTCGTTCCAGTCCTCATCGTAGTAGCGGATAACAATGCGCTCCGGACGGTAAACCATTTCGCGAACGCCAGGTATGCTCAGGCAGCCTTCTTCAAAACCCCACTCTTCGCCATCTTCTTCAATTATCTCCGGGTTAATGAATGCTTTTTTTACGCCCTTGCCTTTGTCTTCATCGTCCATCATCGGCTCCGAATCAATAACAAACAGGCGGATGCTCTTGCTTATCTGGGGGGCAGCAAGGCCAACACCGTGTGCATGATACATAGTGGCAAACATGTCCTCAATAAGCTCCTGCAGGTTCTCATAATCCTGCGGAATGTCCTTGGCAACTTCCTTCAGTACAGGATCGCCGTAGGCGGTAATAGGGTAAATCATATAGCTTTGCTTTCTAAATACGATTGTAAAATAATGGCAGCGCTTACGCGGTCTACAGTGGCTTTATCCTGGCGGGCCATTTTTTTAAGCCCACCTGCTAGCATTGCTTTCTTAGCCATGCTGGATGTAAAGCGTTCGTCTACGGTATGCACAGGTATAGCCGGAAAATCCTTCTGTAACCTTCGCACAAACCCCACCACGTGCTGTGTAGCATCGGTAGGTTCACCTGTCAGGCGCTTGGGCATACCTACTACAAAAGCATCCACAGGCTCGCGCTGCACATAGTCTTTCAGGTAAGTAAACACATCTTTGGCATGAACGGTTTCTAAGGGATTGGCGATCATCTGCAGCACATCTGTAACTGCTATGCCTACCCGCTTATTTCCGTAATCAACTGCCAGTATTCTGCCCATAGTTTTGTTTCGGCAAAAGTGCCATAATAAAGTACAAAGTTAGCATATTTATTCAGATAAGATGTTGGTTTTGCAGCAGTGGCACCATGCTTGATAGGATAATTATAAGTATAATCTTACATTAAGAACAAACTATAGCACTTTAAGTGTTTAAAAGAAAAACATACTGTAAGCTGCTCTGGTAAAAGGAGATAGAGGCACTATCAAGTATAAGCGATAATTTTTATAACAGGAGGGGCACCCGAAAGAGATTCTTACCCTTTATATTTAACCATATTTACAGAAGATATGAGCGAGGAAACAAAACACACACCGGAGCAGGTGGAAGGCCACCCACACAAGCACCGTAATTCCTTATTTCAGGTGCGTTTGCCGCTTTACATAGCTATGGCGCTGGTTGTGGGTGTGCTGATAGGAGCAAATACGTTTTCGCCATCGGGCAATAACCCACAAAGTACTGCTAAAGGTTACCTCAAGTTCCGCGATATACTCAGCTACATAGACCGCGATTATGTAGATACCGTGGATATTGAAGAGCTTTCAGACTATGCCATCACCAAAATGCTGGAAAAGCTTGACCCTCATACTTCTTATATCCCGGCAGATGAGTTGGCTATGGCAAGGTCATACCTCGAAGGAGATTTCGAGGGCATAGGCGTGGAATTTAATATCTTCAAAGATACCATTTATGTGATCACACCGCTGAGCGGAGGCCCGTCGGAGGCGGCAGGTATACAGGCCGGCGATAAAATCATAAAAGTAGATGGCAAGAACCTGGCAGGTATAGGTATTACCAATGAAATGGTATTTAAGCACCTCCGTGGCGAAGAGGGTACCAAGGTAAACTTAACTATACTTCGTAAAGGCAACAGCAAGCCGCTAACCTTTAACCTGCAGCGTAACAAAATACCAACTTCGTCGGTGGATGTAAGCTACATGGTTAATGCTAATACAGGTTACATTAAAGTGAGCCGTTTCTCGGCCAACACTTTTGATGAGTTTAAGCAGGCGCTTACCAACCTGAAAAAGAAAGGTATGCAGCAACTTATACTTGACCTGCGCGGCAACCCCGGCGGCTACATGGACCACGCAACCCGCATGGCCGATGAATTTATAGCCGGTGATAAAATGATTGTTTATACCGATGGCAAAGGCACCAAGTATGACTCCAAGACACATGCCCGCACCAAAGGAGATTTCGAGAACGGCAGCCTGATTGTGCTGGTAGATGAAGGAAGCGCCTCGGCCTCTGAGATTGTGGCGGGTGCCCTGCAGGATAACGACCGTGCGCTTATAGTTGGCCGCCGCTCTTTTGGAAAAGGGCTTGTGCAAATGCCTATTCCGCTGAACGATGGCTCTGAACTGCGCCTGACTATTTCACGCTACTATACCCCAAGCGGACGCTCTATACAGAAGCCTTATGTAGAAGGAGCCGAAGAGTATGAACAGGATATGCTGCACCGCTTCGAGCGTGGCGAGTACTTCCACCCGGATAGCAGCCTGTTTGTAGATTCGTTAAAGTATAAAACCAGAAAAGGACGTGTGGTTTACGGCGGTGGCGGTATTATGCCGGATGTATTCGTAGCCCGCGATACCACAGAGTTATCAGAATACCTGAGCCAGCTGTACACTAAAAATGTTATCCGCGAATATACCCTTGGCTACTACCGCGACAACCGCAAGAGCCTTGAGAAGATGTCGTTTGAGCGCTTCAATAAATCGTTTGATGTATCAGATAAAATGCTGCAGGAGCTTGTAAAGCTGGCAAGCGAAGAAGGCGTACCATATAACGAGGAACAATTCAAGCGCTCTAAAAACCTTATTCGCAACAACCTGAAGGCATTTATAGCCCGCAGTGTATACGGTAACCAGGGCTTCTTCCCGGTATTGCATGAGTCTGACGAAGAATTCCAAGCAGCACTAAAACAGTTTACGCGGGCACAGCGCCTTGCAAAAGGTAACTCCTAACCCCTACAGTTTTAATTAGTTGTTTATATTTGTGAAGCCCGACGGGCAGGCATGTATAACTATAAGCACAGACAAACCATATGGCTTATTACCATAGATTAGGAAACATTCCTCAGAAAAGGCACACACAGTTCCGCCAGCCGGATGGCAGTTTGTATGCCGAGCAGCTGGTAGGTACACTTGGTTTTAGCGGTGTATCGTCGTTGCTTTACCATATAAACCCGCCAACCCGCATAGCACGCATTGGCGATCCTGTGCCTTATGCGCCCAAAGTAGCAGAAGGTATAAAGCTGGCACCGCACCACCTGCGCACCCTGGATGTAACAAACACCGGCACCGACTACCTGAGCGCCCGCAAAACCATGATGCTGAACAACGATGTTGCCATCAGTATCTGTAACCTGTCGGAGCTGGAGATGAACTACTCCTACAAAAACGGACAGGCCGATGAAGTTGTATTTGTGCACGAAGGAAGTGGCGTATTGTTGTCGCAGATGGGTAAGCTGGAGTTCCGCGAAGGCGACTACATTGTTATCCCGCGTACCATTATTCATAAGTTTAAATTTAACGAAGGGCCGGTACGCCTGCTTATAGTCGAGTCTTTCAGCCCGATAGAAACGCCGCGCCGCTACCGTAACCACTTCGGCCAGTTGCTGGAGCACTCTCCGTTCTGCGAGCGCGACATCCGTGCACCGCACGAGCTGATTGAGTTTGAAGCAGGTGGCGAGCACCTGGTACAGATAAAGAAAGACGGCATGCTGCACCAGTATTACTATGAGTTCAGCCCGTTTGATGTAGTAGGCTGGGATGGTTACTTCTATCCGTATGCTTTCTCTATCTATGATTTTGAGCCGATAACAGGCCGCATACATCAGCCACCTCCGGTACACCAGACTTTCGAAGCACACAATTTCGTTATCTGCTCGTTTGTGCCGCGACTGTTCGATTATCACCCTCAGGCTATACCTGCGCCATACAACCACTCCAACGTAGACTCCGATGAGGTGCTATACTATGTTGCCGGAGATTTTATGAGCCGCAAAGGTGTAGACAGGGCTTCGTTTACAGTTCACCCGGGCGGCATACCGCACGGTCCGCACCCAGGCACAGTAGAGGCAAGTATAGGCAAAAAGGAAACGCATGAATATGCCGTAATGATAGACACTTTTAAGCCGTTATACCTTACCGAAGAAGCTGTGGCTTATATGGACAAGAACTACCCTATGAGCTGGAACGAGAACGGACCAAACACCCCTCGTTCTGCTGATATGTTTGACTAAAGTATAAATTTTCAGTACAACTTAAACCTTAGCAGAGTGGAGCAAGTATAGCCATTCTGCTATGTTCCCTTTTAATCTATACTTAACCTTTTACACCCTTTACAGAATGAAAAAAGCACTTTTTGTGTTGATGGCGCTTATTGTATTTATTGGTACAGCCTGCGATAAGCTTGATGATTTGCTGACATTCTACATCAATCACGACGAAACAATTAAAATTGAGTCTAATTTTCCGGTAGGCGCAGTGGTGCCTGTAACACCAGTTACAGTTAGCACTAACTCAGAGGAGAGCTTCAAGAATAACAAGACGCGCTCCGAGATGATTAAGGATGTTACGCTGAACAAGCTGACATTGACAATCTCAGATCCTCAGGGAGAAAACTTTAACTTCCTGAAGGGAATAGAGATCTACATCAGTAATGCTGAACAAGGCGAAACAAAGCTGGCTTACCTGGAAGAGGTTCCGCAGAATGTCAGCACCCTTACGCTGCAATCTACCAATGCCAAGCTTGATGATTACATTAAAGGCGATACCTATACTATCCGCACAAAAGCCACACTGGCAAAGCCTGTTTCGCAGGATGTTTCTATAAAAGCGGATATGCGCTTTAAAGTAACAGCAGACCCTATTTAATATGGATACTTTGCAAATGAGAGTTTCTGAAAAGAACAAATTAGAAAAGATTATTATTGTAGGTGACCGTGTGCTGATAAAGCCTAAAAAAGCACAGGAACAAACTAAAAGCGGTTTATACCTGCCGCCGGGCGTGCAGCAGAAAGAAAAGGTGCAGGAAGGCTATATTATGAAAGTTGGACCTGGCTACCCTATACCTGCTGACTATGGCTTTGATGAAGAGCCATGGAGCCAGGAAGAAGAAGAGGCAGTGCGTTATATTCCGCTTCAGGCAAAAGAAGGCGACCTGGCTATTTACCTGCAACGCGATGCCATTGAGATCAATTACCTTGGCGAGAAATACTTTATAGTGCCGCAATCGGCTGTGCTGATGCTGGTACGCGAAGAAGATCTGTAAGTATAAGCAGAAGTATAAAAACGAAGTGCCACACTCTCAAAGGTGTGGCACTTTTGTTTTATACCTGGCCATTTGTGACAGCAACCAAGGGCAAAGTATAATTTTTTGAGAAAGTTGTAAGAATTTCTCTGTGCCGGAAGCAACCTTAGGTGTATCTGCTTCATCTTTAGAAAGCTATTACTTTCTAATTGCTACATTTGTAGATCGTAATTACCGCCACTCGATGCCCAAACTATGAAAGAATTATTACGCTTCGCATTTTTATGCCTTGCTGTTTCTATAGTAGCCGTTTTGCCTGCAGCCAAAGCGCTGGCCCAGAATCAGAAAAAACAACCTCCCAAAGAACTGCAGGCGCTGCGCGTAACAGATGCCCCTAAAATCGACGGTGTACTGGATGAACCCATCTGGCAACAGGCGCAGATAGCCACCAACTTTATCCAGAACAGGCCAACTCCGGGCCCAGCCGAAGTACACCCCACTGAAGTACGCATACTCTATGACGATGAAGCCATTTATGTAGGCGCTATCATGCATGATGTATCGCAGGACAGTATTTTCCGGCAAATGGGGCAGCGTGATGATTTAGGTAATACCGATTTCTTTGGCGTTTTCCTGGATACCTATAACGACCAGCTAAACGGCTTTGGATTTTTTACGACGCCTGCCGGTGTGCAGCTAGATGCACGATATTCATCTAATGGAGAAGACTGGAGCTGGAATGCCGTGTGGGAAAGTGATGCCAGTATACAAGGCACCAATTGGATAGCCGAGTTCAGGATCCCATATTCGGCCATACGTTTCAGTAGCAAGCCAGAGCAGTTGTGGGGGCTTAACTTTATGCGCAATCGCCAGTCTACCAAGCAAGGTTATTTCTGGAACCACGTAGACCCCGCCATAGATGGTTTTGCCAACCAATGGGGAAAGCTTAAAGGGCTAAAGAACATAGAAGCTCCGCTACGATTGTCTTTCACGCCTTATGTAGCTGCCTTTGCAGAAAGCTACCCGCGCCCTAAAGAAGACAGCGATGATGTAGATTATAAAAGCAATTATAGCTTTAGCGGCGGTATGGACCTGAAGTATGGCATCAGTGATGCCTTCACACTGGATATGACCCTGATCCCGGATTTCAGCCAGGTGCAATCAGACAACCAGGTGCTTAATTTGTCGCCTTTCGAAGTGCAGTTTAACGAGAACCGCCCATTTTTTATGGAGGGTACAGAGCTGTTTAACAAAGGCGGGTTCTTTTACTCCAGGCGAATTGGCGGTGCACCAGCAAACCCGCTTGATGCCGACAAGGAAGAAGAGCTGGGGAACAAGATTATAGATAACCCTATAGAAACCAAAATGCTGAATGGCACCAAAGTATCGGGCCGCACCAGCTCGGGCTTAGGTATAGGTGTGTTTAACGCCGTAGTGGGCAGGCAATACGCAACTTTAGAAGACAGCCTTGGCAACAGGTTCAAGAAAGAGATACACCCGCTTACCAACTATAACGTTACGGTTTTCGACCAATCGTTAAAGAACAACTCATACATTACACTCGTGAACAACAATGTAATGCGCCAGGGAGGCACTTACGACGCTAACTTAACTGGAGCCTTGTTCAGGTTTAACGATAAAACAAATACCTATGCCATAGATGGTAAGGCTGCTCTTAGCCAAAAATACTTTTCCGATAGCACTGCCTTGGGCCATACTTACCGCATTGGCCTTAGCAAAACAAGCGGCAGGTTTCAGGTTTATACTTCACACACCCTCATCTCAGATACCTATGATCCGAACGACCTGGGCATATTGTTCGTGAATAACTCTATGGAGGAGAACCTTCAGTTTAACTATAACTTCTATCAGCCCTTCTGGAAATTCCTGAACATGTATACCAGCCTGGGAGCCATTTATGCCCGCCGCTATAAGCCTGATACCTTTCAGAATTTTGTGGTGTATGGTGAAGTGAACGCAACAACCAAGAATTTTCTGAGCATGGGCCTGAACTTCAATCTGGAGCCGGTTATAACCTATGATTTTTTTGAGCCGCGTGTGAATGGCTGGTACTATACTTTCCCGAAGAACTACAGAGCAGGCGGTTACATCTCATCTGACTACCGAAAGAAGTTCGCGCTGGATATAAGTGGCGGCTACCGCTGGTTCGACGAAAACAACCGCTTTAACTATAATTATTCTGTTTCTCCGCGCTACCGTGTAAACGATAAGCTTTCTTTTGTTTACCAGTTCAGCCGCGATCTGCGCCTCGACGACATGGGGTTTGCAAACAAGTTTAAGTTAGATGAAGACGGAGATGAGGTAAAAGAAAAGCAGGTGGTTATTTTCGGGCTTCGGGATGTAAATGCAACTACCAGCTCGCTTACTGCAAACTATAGTTTCAATAACCGCATGACGCTTTCGTTGCGCTCGCGTCACTACTGGTCTAAGGCAGAGTATAACCGTTATTACAGATTAGGAACAGATGGTATGATAAGTCCTGACTCTTACCCTAATGGCTACAACGGCGAGTTTAAAGACAAGAACCACAACATCAACTTTAATGCATTTAACATTGACATGGTGTATTCGTGGTGGTTTGCGCCGGGCAGCGAGATCAGCATTGTCTGGAAGAATGCCATACATGAGAGCAAAGATGTGGTGGTGCCGCGCTACCTCGATAACTTTACCAACACCATTTCATCGCCGCAGAACAACAGCCTTTCGGTTAAGGTGCTTTATTATATAGATTACCTTACTTTAAAGAAACGCCTGACCAAGTCCTGATCCTGGCTAAGTATAAACAGAAAAGCCGGAGTAAGTATAGCTCCGGCTTTTCTGTTTATACTTTAAGTTGTTAGTGCTGAACTACAAGTTTACGGCTATACGTGGCGCTGCCATGGCGCACGCGCAGTATATAAATGCCGGATGCTCTACCCGAAAGATCCAGCGAACCTTCATATAAGCCATTGAATTGCCCCACCTGGTGGGTAAGGATCAGGTTGCCCATCATATCGGTAACATCAAAGCTGATATCTTCTGGCTGGTTTGTCTCCAGCAGCACTTTAAAGTTTCCTGTACTTGGGTTTGGTGATACCGTCAGCTCCGCTCCGATAGCAGGCCCTTCCTCTTCCTGGAAGGCGAAAGTATAAGCTGTAGAAAATTCAGAAATACAGCCATCTTTTATAACCCTAACTGTATAGTTTCCGCTTCTTTCAGGAGTGTAAGTCTGGCCTGTTGCGCCTGGTATAAGTCTTTCATCCAGGTACCAGGTGTTTCCTTCTGCCGCACTGGATTTCAGGGTAAGGTTGTTGCGTGATATCATTGGTTTCTCGAGTGGCGTTCCTATTTTCTCTGCCACAGCCACGCGCTCACTCTTACAGCCCAGGGCGCTAACTTTCAGGTCATAAAAGTAATAGTAGTAAGCTTCCGGTGTGGCAGTAGCCGTATTTCCGGTTATGGTAAACACATTAGGTATACCAAACGGATAGCCTCTTACTCCGGCGTTGTTACGATAAATAGTGGCGCCATCTTCATAAGAGATTGCGATTTTATAGTTGCCCGCCTGTGGCAGCTCCAGGCCCAGGTAATAAACAGCGCCCTCGTCTGCCGGGTCATCTGGCTGCACGCCCGGCCCCGGAGTTGTTCGGGTTGGCGTTACATTTAATGTTCTGGAAGATACGGGAGCTCCGTCCAGGTCATAAGCTGTGAATGTGATCTTGCCACCGTTGCCTATGTATAACCTGGCGCTCTCGAGCAGCATCGGGGCGTTTGTTTTTACAAGCACATCTGGTGTGAACTGGTTATAACCTCCGCCTGTAGCAAAGTTCTTGTTTGCAGGGCCTACGGTAGCTGAAAAATCGTTGAGAGATGCATAAAGCGTATTTCCTGCATTGTTTAATGGTAACTGCAGCTGGTTGCCTGCCGCGATAGGTTGTGTGGCAGTTGCCGAAGTATACCAGAAAACAGTGCCTTCGCCTGAGCCAATTAAGCTGTATGTTTTTTCGTTGCCGCAGCGGTAAACAGCTGCCTGTGGTGCAGCGGCATTGCCGCTAATGGTTATACTTTGGAGGCTGCTATTATTGGCAGGTACGGCATCACCAGAAAATTCGGTAGAGGCCTGTAAAGTATAAGTGGCGCCTGCTTCGGTAGCAAAGGTGCTGTTCAAAAACAACTCATCTTGCGAGAAGGCTGCTAATGTGCCTTTATACTGCTCTGTAAGCGTAGCTACCTCTTGGCCGTTGCGCAATATCTTTACTTTAACCACTACACCGGAAGCCGCAGCGGCTCCATAGTTGCGTAGCAGTACACTTAACCGTTGGTTTGGCGTAGCACAGAGCGCAGAAGCCGGAAACTTTATAGCTGTAACCCCCATGTCTTTCTGAGGCCGCTCAAAGCGTACGAGGTAATCCTGTGTTTCGCCGCGCTCGTAGGTGCCGCATGCGCTAATGGTGCTGGCATCAGTTGTTTCAGATAACACTACACGCATGCGTACTGTTCTACCTATCTCCACTGTTGCCGGCGCCGTGATAGATGAGGTAAAGTCAGCATTGCCGGTAAGTGCACTGAATGTTGCTACAGTTTCTCCGGCGTCATCAAAATCTCCGTCGCCGTTCCAGTCTACAAATACTTTAGGCGCTCTGGCAGCATCCGTGCCGCAGGTGCCTGTTGATATGGTTACTGATTTTGTCTGGCCAGGCTCGAAAGTATAAGTATGGTTGGTGTAGTCGCTATAGGTGGTACATTTGCCCGCTTCCCATTGCCATTTTGCCTCATTCCCTAACTTAAAAGCATCTATAAAAGCACCCTGGTCTGAGCTTGGTGCACTGGTGCAATAAGCTGCTCCGCCAACACCGCTTGCCAGTAGCGAGAATGCCTGTGGCCCGCGCGTAATGCTGCCTTTATGCTTTACTGTTATAGTATAAGTCTCGCCAGGCACAGCATTTTCAACCAGCACCTGTTCCACGTTATCCAGCGTGTTATCTCCGCGGGTAGCTGCTTTGGATGGGTTTAGCGGGTCTAGCACCCATGGCAGGTAAGTAGAGTTTTGGTTAGATATGCGCAGATCCAAGTCGTTTACAAGGCGTGGCGTGCGGTTGTTTAAGACACTGCCATTTTCAGCTACAGGTGTTGCTTCAGGATCTGCCCAGGCTATAGTTACCACCAGCGGACCTGCACCGGATGCTGTAACCTTCAACGTATATTCCTGGCCCTGAGCCAACGTTTTCTCCTGCAGCAGGTGTGTGCCATTAGCATTAGAGATAAGTGCTGCAGCTTTGCCCGCATTTAGTAATCCCCAGCCATAGATATAATCAGGGCCGGGTGCAATGCCTGCCTCGTTGGCAGTATGTATAGCCAGGCCGCGCAGGGTAGCGGCACGCATTACATTACCGCTGTTCAGGTTGCTGTAGTGCTCCTGCAGCAGCAGCATAGTCCCGGCCACGTTAGGCGACGACATAGAGGTGCCGCTTGAGCTTTTATAGGCACGATCGTTGTCGCTGGAGGTGGAGAGTACGGCCACTCCGTTACCAACAATATCCGGCTTGATACGACCATCATCAGTAGGACCGTAGCTGCTGAAACCGGAGATACGCACATCTGAAGGCTGATTGTAGCCATTCGAGATTGGATCTACAGCACCTACCAGCAATATGTTTTTAGCATTACCGTAAGTAGATATTATATCGTAGCTATTGTTGCTGCTGATGTTGGCCGAGCGGCTGTTTACTAAATTGAACTTGCCATTCTTATCGCGCTGATAATATGGCTTACCTACTTCCGGTCCTGTTTCGCTGCGACTATTACCTGCTGATTTCACTATAAGATAGTACGGTGCCTCGAAGGCAATTTTATCCCATTTAGAGGCTGCTTCATCATAATAACCAAACTTATAGTCTTCGGTACTGCTGATGTCGGGGTTGCCCCACCACTCCCAGTACGGGTCTTCGGCAGTGCCTTTGCGGTCAGAGTTGTATCGCCAACCGGTAATAGAGCCATAGGAGTGGTTTGATACCAGTAAGCCGGAGGCTGCCGCAGCCATCTCTGTAATATCGTTATTGAAATCATAGGCCATAAGGGTTTTGGTACCGTAGGCCATTCCTTTGGCAACAGCGTTAACACCGCTTGCTATCATGGTGCCGGCT
Source organism: uncultured Pontibacter sp. (assembly GCA_966250805.1). GTDB lineage: Bacteria > Bacteroidota > Bacteroidia > Cytophagales > Hymenobacteraceae > Pontibacter. The sequence goes on from CBINIP010000001.1 coordinate 240,515, forward strand.
ACGTGTGTAGCATGGTCATCAGCTTTGCTGGCTTTATCTTTTTGAAGTACACGGCCTTTTAGCTCCTGATGTGTTTCCAGTACGCGGCCCCCGTCCCAGATGCCGAGCTTTTCGTTAACGGTGGCACTGGCACCGCTCAGGTTCAGGCCAAGCAAGCCGCCTGCCCACAGTTGGTCGGTGTTAGTGGTAGTGGCAGCGCGTGTGTTGTTATAGGTGATGTAGTAAATAGGTAGGCCTCTCTTATCCAGGCCCTGCAACGACATGTGCGTACCATCAGCATACGTTTTTTCTATTACCCAACCGTGTTTTTTGGCAAGGGTTAAAGCCTTAGCATAAGTCTCTTTGTAATCTTTATCAGCTGATGTTGCAATTTTCTGCAGTGCCACCGAATTCGCGCGGATAGGTGTATTACCACGCTGTGCATAGGCCGTTGTGGTAGCTGCCACGGCTAAAGCGGCAAACCAAAGGCTCAATCCTTTCATAAAACCTAGATAGAGTAGAAGTTATAGCCTCTCAAGATACTATAAAAGTACGATAATACAACTTGAGCTGGGTATAGATGCCAAAATTGTTCCGTGTTATAACTGCTTTTCAGGGTGAGTGTGAGGTGTGGAAGTTTAGATATGAGCTGAGCTTGGAAAGTGGAAACGGGTAGCCGGACAAAGAAAAAGCGCACCAGCCGATGCTAGTGCGCTTTTAAAGTATAAATAACAGACTTTATTACTTCTTCAGGTACTGGGCAAACTCTTTTGCAAAGTAAGAAAGAATGATATCGGCACCGGCACGCTTTATACTTGTCAGTGTCTCTACCATGATCTTTTCGCCATCGATCCAACCTTTCTGAGCGGCAGCTTTCACCATAGCATACTCACCGCTTACGTTGTAGGCAGCAATTGGCAGGTTTGAGTTGTCGCGCAGCAATTTAATTACGTCAAGATAAGATAAGGCTGGTTTTACCATCAGGTAATCAGCGCCTTCAGCAGTATCCAGCTCGGCCTCAATAAGGGCTTCGCGGCTGTTGGCGTAGTTCATCTGGTAAGTTTTCTTGTCGCCGGCTTTAGGGGCAGAGTCCAGCGCATCGCGGAACGGGCCATAGAATGCGCTTGCATACTTGGCAGTATAAGCCATGATACCAACATTTGTAAAGCCATGCTCATCCAGCACGCGACGGATATGGCCTACACGACCGTCCATCATGTCGGATGGAGCTACAATGTCGGCTCCGGCCTGCGCCTGGGCAAGTGCCATTTTACCTAAAACTTCAAGCGTAGAATCATTCAGGATTTCGCCATTCTCTACAATACCATCGTGGCCGTCGGAGCTGTAAGGGTCCATTGCTACGTCGGTGATCAGGGCTACTTGCGGGAAGTTCTTCTTTATCTCGCGGATCGCTCTCGGAAAAAGGCCTTCCGGATTGTAGCTTTCAGTGGCAAACTTATCTTTAAGCTGCTCAGGTACAGCCGGAAAAGGAGCAAAGGCTTTTACACCAAGCTCAACGCAGGCTGCAACTTCGTCTAAAACAGTATCAACAGAAAAACGGTTAATGCCCGGCATAGAAGCCACTTCAATGCGCTGGTTCTGTCCTTCAATAAGAAAAAGAGGGTAAATAAAATCGTTGGTGGTGAGGGTTGTTTCCTGCACCATATTTCGGATCGCCTCGGTCTGGCGATTACGTCTGGGTCTTCTGATCATAAGTATAAATCCTTTTACAGAAATTGTTCAAAATCAAGTTGCTGCAAAGGTACGGGGAATGAAGATGAATCAGAAGTATAAACAGCTTTAATTCTATAGTTGTATCGGAAACAGAAATGCCCAGTTGCAATAATTGCTTTGTAGTAATATAAAGAAACTCCCAGTACTTTTTTAAATCGTAATATAGAGTAAGTTGACATGATAGAGCGCAGCAAAGATTACTTTAGCCCCTTTGCCCTCGCTTTTTCCAGTACAGGTACCCTACTCTTAAAATAAAAACGATAGCAAACTTCCACAATAAAGAAAAGAACATTTCGATTAGACTACGCTGATCGTTTTGTGAAATTATGTATTGTAATAAAACCATTACTACGAATACTATAAGCACTATATATATTTCCTTTTTAATACTTATCATTTATGTGAATGTTGAAGTATAGGTTAGTATTCTTCTTTTGCTCTTGGCAATTGTTTCTTCTCCTTTTTGTAGCTTCTATAGCCTAACAAAAGAGAAAAAATAAAAATTAAAGCAGCACGTCTTTCCCAATCTGCCTCTCTAAGTATAGTGCTCCAATCTTGCTCTGTGCCAGCAATAAGTTTTTTAATAGGCACATAAAACTCTATTAAGGTGAAGGTGACCGAGAATGCTATGAAATACAACAGGATTTTAGTGCAGAGCAATTTTACGTCGCTTCTTTCCATGGGAGAATGTAAAAGGCTTGTTGTATTAATTTTCTTTATTGAAATCTTCTACAAGCCTGATTGCCTGATCGTAATCAAGGCTTGAAACAACAACCTTTACAGGATTAAGTCCGCCTGCTGTTACCTGCCAGGGTGCAATGCTGCCTACAAGCTGATTTTCTATAAACACCTGTATTTCGTTATGTTCTAGTAGGTTCTTTATAAGAGCGGCCTGCATGAAGTCTCCTTCAAATACTACCGCTGGTTTTATGTCTTTGTTATACTTCATATTATAGTTTATAATAAAGGTTTTACATGATCTGGCTCAACAAATTCCTGTTTTGCTTTTTCGCTCAGTTTCTGATCACGAGCTACAAAAGCGCCTATAAAGAGCCCTATCAGGAAGCCGATAAATGCTAAGAGTGTTATAGTTTTCTTCATTTTAGTGGCTGTGGTATTATTTGTTCGGATATGAATTCGGCTCTTTCTATAGTGGAGTTGAAGTATAAAGTCTTCATCGGTATAGTATTTACATTGATTCACTCTCAACTCTTGCATCCTGTTGGCAGCTCATGTAGTAACAAGGCATGTACAAGTATAATTAAGAGGATAATATATTAAAAGGAATTTATATTGTTGTTTGTAACATGATCAGCTAAATAATATTTCTGATTTTTAATTGAGAAGCTGAAACACAAACTTGACTGAAGTATAAGTAAGGAGGAGGTATGATTAAGCGAAGGCCTGTTGTTAGTAAGTGCCAGGATAAGCCGTAGTAGTAGCAATTTAAATTTTTGTTTTGTGAGAACTTAGAACAAAAAAGGGTAAAGCTGCTGCCTTACCCTTTCTAAAGTACAGTTTATACTTATTTAGAAGTTCATAAGTACTTCTTCAATAATATCGCAGCATTCGTGCAATTGCTCTTCTGTAATAACCAGCGGCGGGGCAAAGCGAATGATGTCGCCGTGAGTTGGTTTTGCCAGAAGGCCTTTTTCCATCAGTCTAACGCATACATCCCAGGCGGTTCGGCCATCAGGGGTTGGATTGATGATAATGGCATTAAGCAGGCCGCGCCCACGTACCAGGGTTACCAGTTCAGGTCGCTCCATTTTTATCTGGTTCATGCGCTCCCGGAAGATATGTCCCAAGGTGCGGGCATTGGCTGTCAGGTTTTCTTCTTTTATTACCTCCAGGGCAGCTATGGCTACAACTGCAGCTAACGGGTTGCCGCCAAACGTAGAACCATGCTCGCCTGGCTGTATACAAAGCATAATGTCGTCGTTAGCCAATGCCACAGATATTGGTAGCACACCTCCTGAAAGGGCTTTGCCAAGTATAAGTATATCGGCACGTACGTCATCATAATAGCTGGCCAGTAATTCACCGGTGCGTCCTATACCCGTCTGGATTTCGTCGGTTATAAGCAGCACGTTGTACTCTTTGCAAAGCTCATGCGCCCGTGCCAGGTAGCCATCGTTTGGCACCATTACGCCGGCCTCGCCTTGGATAGGCTCTACCAGAAAAGCGCAGACATTTGGGTTCTCTTTCAGGGCAAGTTCAAGGGCGTCGGTATCGTTGTAAGGTATAACTTTATAGCCAGGGTTGTATGGGCCGAAACCTTTAGTAGAGTCTGGGTCGGTTGAGAAGGAGATGATACCTGTAGTGCGGCCGTGGAAGTTATGCTCCACAACTATGATCTCGGCCTGGTTAGGTGCGATGCCTTTTTTAACATATCCCCATTTGCGCGCCATTTTGATAGCTGTTTCTACAGCTTCGGCGCCTGAGTTCATGAACAGAGCTTTGTCGTAGTTAAAGTATTCGCAAACGTATTTCTCGGCTATACCAAGTTTGTCGTTGTAAAAAGCACGCGACGTAAGCGTAAGCTGTTGTGCCTGCTCCACTAACGCATTGATGATCTTCGGGTGGCAGTGCCCCTGGTTAACAGCACTGTATGCCGACAGGAAATCATAGTAATGTTTTCCTTCCACATCCCAAAGGTGAACTCCCTCGCCGCGGGTAAGTACTACAGGCAGCGGGTGATAGTTGTGGGCGCCATATTTGTTTTCGATATCAATAGCCTGTTGGCTGGAAGAGATGGTTAGCGTGCTCATAGTTTTGCTGATGATTTTCTGTTACATGGCCCAGGCTATTGCACAGGCCTACATAATTTACAGATAAAACTGTATATAGTTGTAAAAATAGCTAAATCCAGACAACTTTAAAAGCTGCAGGCCTGCTATGTGGGATTAGGCGCGCCTGGCTGCATGATAGTTACAACGCTCCAGTATGGCATTAAATTCTTCTGGTTCATACTCGGCATAAGCATTTGTCATCAGGCCAAGTATGTTGTTGGTAGTTTTAAAACCAAAAACTTCGCGTGAACCGGCAAGGGTTTGAGGGGCTTCTACCTCGTAACGCTCTAACAGCGTGAGTTGCTCCGGTGCGAAAGTGGCATCCTGTTCTGGGCAGTAAATATGACGGTTCTGGATGGTGAAGGTATTAACAAAGCCACGATCGCGCATGGCACTTATTGCTTCGGTCAATGTTTTGTAGCTAGGCATAGGCAAGGGGTTTAAAGTATAGGTATAGCCGCTTTGGCATACGCTATAAAGTAAACGACAGGCACTTGCAGGCTGGTGCGGCATCCGCTGTTTTTTGGCCGATGTATCTGAATTACGTTTATTTGTACTTTAAAACAAAGTATAAGCTTGAGCGAAAGATTAAAAGAAGGCGAAGATTATTACCTGAACGAGCAGGGCTTGCTGGTTTTTACAGCTAAATATCACCTGAAGCGTGGTTACTGCTGCCAGAATGGTTGCCGGCATTGCCCTTATGGTTTCAGGAAAAGACAGTCAGAGGCTCAGAAAACAGCAGGGGAGAAGGGTAAATAAAAGTGCTGCCAGAGCAAATAGAGGTGGTTTTTCTAAAAATATTCTCTATGCCTTTGAACTTCTGTAACTTTTTATGGATATTTGCACCCCTATTGAAATAATTTAGAAGAAAATACAAGATGGCACGAGTTTGCGATTTAACCGGAAAAAGAGTACAAGTAGGAAATAACGTTTCTCACGCTAACAATAAGACTAAGCGTAAGTTCTATCCTAACCTTCAGAAGAAGCGTTTCTACATCCCTGAAGAGGATGCATGGATTACGCTTAAAGTTTCTACATCAGCTATCAGAACTATCAACAAGAATGGTATTTCTGCAGTGCTGAAGAAAGCAGTAGAGCAAGGTTACATCCTTTACTAGTAGCCAGTTTCTAGCTTTGCATGCTGCTGCGGCCTTAACGGTTGTGCTGTAGTATAAACAAGCTGGAGAAGCCATCTGGTACTTTAGATAAAATTTCGCCGGCAACGGAGCGGGTAACTATGTGAATAGTTTCAGGTTCGCTCCGTTGCCGGTCTTTTTACGTTTTATCCGGGTATGGCTGTTGGTGTGGTGGGTTTACCTGCCAGTAAAGTATGGCCATGCGCCAAAAGCTGCCTTACCAGGCAATGCAAATTTTATACTTTCCGGATTGTTGCTGCAAAGTATAAACTGGCCCGGAGGCGTGGTTCCTGTGCTTTAACAAAAGCTTAGGAATAAAAATTATACTTTGTTTGTAATTAGAGATTTAAGCAATTATATTTGCAGTCCTAAATAAAAAATTACTGTTGAGATGGCTAAAAAAGCAAAAGGTAATAGAATCCAGGTAATTATGGAGTGCACAGAGCATAAGACCTCTGGCATGCCTGGTACTTCAAGGTACATCACTACCAAAAACAGAAAAAATACTCCTGAGCGTCTTGAGCTTAAGAAGTATAACCCTGTGTTGAAAAAAGTTACTGTACATAAAGAAATTAAATAACCATGGCTAAGAAGGTAGTTGCAACCCTAAAGACCGCCACAGGTAAAGACTGGGCAAAAGTGATCAAAGCCGTTAAGTCGCCAAAAACTGGTGCTTATAGCTTTAAAGAGGAAATGGTTCCTGTTGATAAAGTGCAGGAAGTTCTTGCTAAGTAATTAAGCCTACTCTACTTAACATAGATAGATTACATGAAGAAGTCCCAATATTGGGACTTTTTTAGTATATTACCGTATCACCCACATAATCTTCACCACCTACAGAAAAAGCAGATGGGCATTTTTGACTTTTTTAGCAAAGAGAAGAAAAAGGAATCGCTGGATAAAGGTCTCGAGAAAACCAAAACGAGCTTCTTTGGGCAGCTGAGCAAAGCCGTAATCGGTAAATCTACGGTAGACGTAGAGGTGCTGGACGAACTGGAGGAAATCCTTGTTCATGCTGATGTTGGGGTGGAGACAACTGTAAAAATCATCGACCGCATAGAAAAACGCGTAGCGCGTGATAAGTATGTGAGTACTGATGAGCTTGACAAGATCCTGCGCGAAGAAATTGCAGCGCTGCTGGAAGAAAACCGTGCAGGAGATGGTGCCAACTTTGATCTGCCTGCAGGCATAAAGCCATACGTGATCATGGTGGTGGGTGTGAACGGTGTAGGTAAAACTACAACTATAGGTAAGCTGGCCGCGCAGTTCCATAAAGCCGGTAAAAAAGTAGTGCTTGGCGCTGCCGATACATTCCGTGCCGCGGCTGTCGACCAGTTGATCATCTGGGGCGAGCGTGTTGGTGTGCCGGTAATTTCACATGGCATGAACACAGACCCTGCCTCTGTTGCTTACGATGCTGTTAAAAAAGGTGTGGATACAGGTGCTGACGTAGTGATCATTGACACTGCCGGTAGGTTGCACAACAAGGTTGGCCTGATGAACGAGCTTTCCAAGATAAAGCGCGTGATGCAGAAGATCAGCCCGGATACGCCGCACGAAGTGCTGCTGGTGCTGGACGGAAGTACAGGCCAGAATGCCCTGATACAGGCACGTGAGTTTACGAAAGCAACCGATGTAACGTCGCTGGCCATCACTAAACTGGATGGCACTGCCAAAGGCGGCGTGGTGATAGGTATCTCTGATGAGTTTAAGATTCCGGTAAAATATATCGGTGTTGGCGAGAAGATAGAAGATCTGCAGCTGTTTGATAAGCACGAGTTTGTAGATTCGTTCTTCTCCAGAAAATAATAAGCCTGAAGGCTATGGAAAAGCTTTTGCTCTTGCCCCTGGTGCTGTTGCTAACAAACTGCAGCAGCTCTAAAACCACTTCTGCCGCAATAGGACAGCAGCTGGTAAGTGGGCAGGTGCAGCAGCAGGCGCCAGTAGAGCAAGGTATAAAAGGTCGGGTGCTGATGGAAACCGGCAACAGAATGCCTTCGCCGGATGCACCACAATTAAGCGGTAAGCGAGGCGTACAGCGCACGTTATACGTTTACGAACTCACCAATGCCTCACAGGCAACCACACAAGAAGGTGTTTTTCACACCAATATTAAAACTAATTTAGTTACTCAGGTTGTTACAGATGCCGAAGGTTACTTTACTGTTAGCCTGAAGCCCGGTAAGTATAGCCTTTTCACAAAAGAGGAGAAAGGCATGTTTGCTAACCTTTTTGATGGAGAGAATAACATCTTTCCTGTAGAAGTGAAGAGGGGCGAGTTAACAACCGTTGAGTTTCTGATCAATTACAATGCAACTTATTAAGCTGCTACTAGAGTAGTGGCTCTTCCTGCATAAGGCTTCATCCGTGGCTTTTATAGTTTATACTTGTTTAAGCCTGCTGCTCGGGTTTCCCCTAAATTTTATCTCTCTGATCAAGTGCTCTTAATCTATACTGCAGGTTGCAGTACCGGATAAGTAACATTGCTGTTGCTGCTCCCTTCCGGTTACATCATCTGATAATAAATATTTTAGTGGTAATAATTTCATCTGCGGTTGTAGGTGTTCTGTTTTATGTGCAATTTTGCTCCACATTTTTCCCTTCTACTGCTGGTGATTTATACTGCTAATACTTTTGTGTTTGCACATCCGAAGAATGTGGGTTATTCTTTTGTAACTGCTGATAATTTAATAGATGCCTATGCGTAAAAATTTACTCCTCTTTATATTGTTTCTGATCTCATTTTCTGTTTTAGGCCAGGATTGGCAATGGGTAAAAGAAGCTGGTGGCACTCATTTCAGCGAAAGCAAAAGCATCGTAACGGATGCCAATGGCAATAGCTATGTAACAGGCAGCTTCGCCACCTCCATTACCATCGGTACTATAACCCTCAGCGGCAGTGCGAATGGGAGCACCTTTGTGGTCAGGTACGACAGCAACGGAAGTCTGGTGTGGGCGAAGGCGATATCGGGTACCTCTGTAGTAGAAAGTATGGATATTGCTGCTGATGCAAACGGTAATACTCTTATTACCGGAAACTTTAAAGGTATAGCTACGATGGGAGCTTTTACCTTAACTAGCCCCGATGACAGAAGCGCTTTCATTGCAAAGCTTGATCAGGACGGGAATGTTCTTTGGGCAAAGGCAGTTGGCAGCTCTGATGGAGATGTTAAAGGCACAAACATAACAACAGATGTAAATGGCAGTGCCTATGTAACCGGCAATTTCTTTAAGTCACTACGGTTTGGCTCCGCCACTTTTACGGCTACCAAAGATGAACAGCTTTTTATTGCGAAGTATAGCAGCACCGGAGAACTGAGCTGGGTGAAACTGGCAGGAGGACTAGGCAGTTGCTTTACACATGATATTTCCACCGATAATAGCGGCAACCTATACCTGGCAGGCCAGTTTTGGTTGACGACTGTATTTGGCACAACCACGCTGAGCAACTATAGTGATGTAACGAAGCCGGCAGACATATTCATCGCCAAGTATGATGCTAAAGGAAATGCGCTTTGGGCAAAGCAGGCCGGAGGAACCGAAGGAGACGATGTAGCCACAGGAATTACTGTTGATGCAGACGGGAATAGCTACATTACTGGCTTTTACCAGAACAGAGCTACTTTCGAAACTACTACCATTACAGGTAATGCGGCCGGTAATATTTTCCTGGCCAAGTATACGGCAGCCGGCAGCCTGCAGTGGGTAAGAAAACAGGAGGGAACCTCTGATGCACGAGGAGTAAGTATAGACAGAGACAGTAACGGAAACCTATACATTGCTGGGCACTTCGAAGGCTCAATCACCTCAGGTAGTGCTACACTGGTTTCTTACGGAGGTTATGATATGTTCTTTGCTCGGTATGATGCCACAGGTAACGTAACCGGAGCCATGCAAGCCGGTGGCGATGGTACAGACCTGGTGAAAAAGCTGCAGGTTAGCCCAGGCGGAGGCATTTATTTTACAGGCAACTATGATAAACCGGTCACATTCGGGGTTGCTACATTAACAGCAGGTATAGTGGTTGGTAAGTTAAATGCGATCAATTACGATCCCGAACCGGCTCCAACCATCACCACCGGCCCTTTAAGCAGTTCAGTTTTATGCCATGGCTCCACAATAGAAGTACCTTTCTCCACTACAGGGCGCTTCGGCAAGGACAATGTATTTACAGTGCAGCTTTCCAACAACTCAGGCACGTTCACTTACCCGGTAAACCTGGGCAGTGGCACCACAAGCCCGATTATTATCACCATTCCTACTGATTATGCTACGGGCACAGGCTATAAAATAAGAGTGGTCGCTTCTTCACCGGGCGTAATCGGAACAAACAGTAGTACCAGTTTAACCCTTAGCAAGCCGCCTGTAGTTACTGCCTCTGTAGCATCAAAAACTATAATACCAGGAGCTTCTACTAACCTTTCTGCTTCCGGAGCCGACTCGTATGTATGGTCACCTGCAACCGGGCTGAACAATGCACATGTAGCGAACCCTGTTGCTACGCCACAAACCACTACCGCTTATACTGTAACAGGTACAAAGAATGGTTGTACCAGTACAGCTATCGTTACAGTTAGAGTAGAGCCGGCTCCGCCTGCAGGGAGCGCTTTTACGTGGGCTTCTGTTAAGTATGGAGGAGCAACAAGCCATACGGAGGCTATGACAACGGCAACAGATGCTGCGGGGAACGTGTATGTTGCAGGGCATTTTTCTGATGAGATCACCTTTGGTTCGACCACACTTGCTGTTCCTGGCTACACCGGCTATGATCAGATTTTTATAGTTAAGTACAATGCAGCAGGCCAGGTACTATGGGCAAAAGAGGTGGGAGGAGAACAGCACGACCGGATACAGGACATGGCACTGGACAAGCAAGGTAATTTGTACCTGACCGGTTGGTTTGATCCTGCTATCACTATTGGCTCGAAAACGCTTATAGGAGAAGAAAATGGAATAAACTATTTCGTTGCCAAATTTGATGCGAATGGAAATCCTCTATGGGCAAACCAAATTAAAGGGCCTAACAACGAAGTGATGGCTTTAACAACAGGTCTGAACGGAGAAGTATACGTAGCAGGTACTTTTGGTGAAACAGCCACTTTCAATGAACTCTCGCTGGAGAGCAGCCCCTTAAAAGACTACTTTCTTGTAAAGTATAACTCCAACGGAGACGTAGCATGGGCAGAAAGCATTAGCGGAACGAGTGTGAAAGGCTACAGTCCTATGGATTTGGCAACAGACAGCGGCGGGAATATTTACGCCACAGGGTGTTTCAATGAAGGCACCTTGGTTTTCGGTTCTACTACGCTATCAAGCAGCATCGAGTACACTAACTCTTTTTTTGCAAAGTATAACCCGCAAGGGCAGGTGCAGTGGACAAAGTTTATAGGTCAGAATGAAATTGATTTAGGCCACACCACCAGCAACTTTATAGCCGTTGATAAAAACGACAAAATATACTTGGTGGGTGCCTCAAATAGCCGCACCAGGTTTGATGATGTCAGCTTTGGGAGTGCAGGAGTGTCGGGTACCTTCCTGGCTCAATTTGATGTGCAAGGAAGGATGCTGTGGGTAACCGATCCGGGAAACGCATCTATGAGGGGACTTACTACCGATGCCGAAGGCTTTATTTACATAACCGGTGTGTTTAACAGTGGCGCCACTTTCGGAACAAGACGCTTTGCTATCGGGAATGCAGAATATGCTGCCTTTGTAACCAAGTATGATGCGTTGGGTAATGTGGTGTGGGCTGAGCAGGCAACAGCTAAGCGTTACTGGGATGTGATGAGTAATGGGATAAGTGTTGACAACAGGCAAAACATTTACATGGTAGGCACATTCGACAACTCTGGAGCGCATGAGCCGGTTGTATTCGGCTGCCATACGATAAAAGAGGAGGTGTCAGGGCCGGGGCATTATTATGTTGCCAAACTCAGCCCAATAGATGGGCCACCGCCAGCTATTGCTACAGGTAAGCTTGCTGGCGAAGCCTTGTGTGCTGGTTCAGTTATTGAAGTTCCTTTTACGGCTACAGGCAATGGTGCCGGGTGTGCCTCTTACACAGTGCTTCTGTCAGATGCAAAAGGTTCTTTTGCCTCTGCACAAATCATAGGAACAGGATCAAACACCGGAAACTCGCTGACGGCTACGATACCGGCCAACACGGCTGCCGGCAATGGCTACAGGATCAAGGTCATTGGTTCTGCTCCAGCCATTACAGGTACTGACAATGGCACAGACCTAAGTATAGCAGCGCTGCCTGTTGTTCAGATCAGTGCCAGTGCGGCCAGCCCATGTCCCGGTGCAACAGGTATCACTTATACCGCTTCCTCAGCCAGCCAGCTTACATCCTTTGCCTGGGCCGTGCCTGACGGCTGGGTAATAACAGAAGGCCAGGGAACGAACAAAATCAAGGTAACGGCAGGTACAAAAGCCGGAGAGGTAACCTTAGCTGTCCGCGGGTCGTGCGGTCCGGAGGTTGTCAAGAGCATGTCTGTTGCTTCTGCAAATGTTTTTGCGCCCACAGTATGGAATACCTCCAGCACCATTTGCGGGAGAAATAATGCTGTATTTACGGCCAGCGGTGCCCCATATGATGCAAAATACCGATGGTATGCATCTGAAACGGCAACGGAACCCATTTGGGAAGACCGTCCTTCAGGCTCAGAATCCAGATTCTATACTCCGGTAGTTAGTGTAACTACTAACTACTATGTTTCGATACGGTTTAGCAGTGGCTGCGAAAGCGAACGGGTTAAACTTACCTTAAATGTTACTACGCCGCCGAGCATTCCGGAGGCCGTTACTGCATCTGTGGCAAAGCCATGTGCCGGAGCCAGTGTAGTGTACCAGGTGTCAGCAGTAACTGGAGCATCCGGTTACGAATGGGCTGTGCCATTTGGGTGGACCATCATTTCCGGACAAGGCAGTTCACAAATTACTGTAATGGCCGGAAGTACAGCCGGTCAGGTTTCAGTGGCAGCCTATAACTTTTGTGGGACTAGCCCTGCCCGGTTCTTAGCTGCAGAAGTAGGTGCCCCGGTTGCGCCTACTGTTGCTTCAGGTTCAAAATGCGGCGAGGGACAGGTAACCTTAAATGCTTTAGAGCCTAAAGGGGTAACATTTAACTGGTATACTTCTGCGACAGGTGGTACGCCAATCGCTACAGGGGCAACATTTACAACCCCACATCTTACCACATCCACTACCTATTATGTATCTGCCGTTAGCGCGGCTGGTTGCGAGAGCGCCAGAACCTCAGCAACAGCCATTATTAGTTCGGCACCAACAGTCAGTGCAGGCCAGGATATAACGATGTGCATTACCGATAGAGGCATTGGTTTAACAGGGGCCAGTCCGGCAGGCGGAACATGGTCCGGACTGGGTGTAACAGCGCGGGGGGTTTTTGATCCTGCTGTTGCCGGCTCAGGTGTGCACGAAGTAACCTATACTTATACTGACCAGGCAGGTTGTTTGGCATCAGACACAAGAATCATCGCAGTATTGGAGGCTCCTACAGTAACATTGGCAGATTTTAGTACTCTATGTAATACTGTTCAGGGCTATGTTCTGACAGGCGGACAACCGGCAGGCGGTGTTTATAGTGGAGTAGGAGTTGTAAATGGTTTGTTTACGCCGGTTGATACGATCGGGAACTACAACATTACCTATACTTACACTAACGCCAGGGGGTGTGCTGTTTCTGTAACGAAACCGCTAAAAGTCAGCAATTGTACCGGCGTTCCGAAGAGTAAGTTGGCTGCCAGGCTTCAAGTGTATCCTAATCCAACCGAAGCAGATGTACAGGTAGAGCTTCCATTGCCTGCTGCAACGGCCTTAACCCTACGCCTTTTCGATGCCAAGGGGCTAAAACTATATGAGCAGAATTACCCAAGGCTACAAGGCGAATTTAAGCAGGTAATAAGCCTGAAAAATCAACCTAAGGGGATTTACCTGCTGCAGCTGCTTTTAGATGATGGCGTTATCACGAAGCGGGTGGTAAGGAATTAAGATTCGAAAATGCTTTTCTTTTATTAGCTAAACATGTCGTACTTTTGCAGCAAAACGGATCAAACGAACTAATACAGAGCGACAATGGTTTTCAGTTACTGAAGATTATCGCGATAATAAATTAAATCAGTGAAGGTAAGAACACTAAAGAAGGACAAGGTAAACGTGATCACGCTGGGATGCTCTAAAAACCTGGTGGATTCCGAAGTGCTGATGGGTCAGCTGCGTGCCAACGAATTTGACGTAGCACACGAGTCTGATAAAGACGATTCTAATATCATTATAGTAAACACCTGCGGCTTTATCGATAATGCCAAGCAGGAGTCGATTGATACTATACTTCGTTATGCTGAGGCCAAAGAAGCCGGGCAGATCGACAAACTATACGTAACCGGTTGTTTATCGCAGCGCTACAAAGACTCGCTGGAGCAGGAAATACCGCAGGTAGACGCCTACTTTGGTACGCTGGAAATGCCGCAGCTCCTTAAAAAACTGGAAGCGGATTATAAGCATGAACTGATAGGAGAACGTTTACTGACCACACCTTCACACTTCGCATACTTTAAGATTGCGGAAGGCTGTAACCGCCCTTGCTCTTTCTGTGCTATACCTCTAATGCGCGGCAAACACGTAGATCGCCCTATAGAAGACTTGGTAAAAGAAGCGAAGCGCCTGGCAGGTATGGGTACAAAAGAACTTATACTTATTGCGCAGGACCTTACTTACTACGGCCTGCAGCACTACGGCGAGCGCAAACTGGCTGACCTGCTAAGAAACCTTTCTGATGTAGATGGAATCGAGTGGATACGTATGCAGTATGCTTACCCGTCGCAGTTCCCGATGGAGGTGTTCGATGTGATGAATGAGCGCGAGAACATCTGCAAGTACCTGGATATGCCGCTTCAGCACGTTTCCGATAACATGCTAAAGACGATGCGCCGCGGTATCAGCAAACGCAGAACAATTGAACTGGTAGACCAGATCCGCCAGCGCGTGCCGGATATTGCTCTTAGAACCACCCTAATTGCTGGTCACCCGGGCGAAACAGATAAGGATTTCCAGGAGCTGTATGATTGGGTAGAAGAAACCCGTTTCGACCGCCTGGGCATCTTTACCTACTCACATGAAGACAATACGCACTCCTTTACTTTAGAGGATAACGTGCCAGACGAAGTGAAGCAGGAACGTGCCGATGCCATTATGGAATTGCAGCAAGGCATTTCTATTGAGCTGAACGAAGAGAAAGTAGGCAACACCTATAAAGTGCTTTTCGACCGCAAAGAGAGTGGCTATTTTGTTGGCCGCACACAATACGACTCCCCGGAAGTTGATAACGAAGTACTTGTACCAGCCGATAGCAACTATGTTCGCTTAGGAGATTTCGCTAACGTTAAGATCACCGAATCTACCGACTTTGACCTTTATGGAGAGGTGGTGTTGTAAGAGACATTAGTTAAAAGATTTATAAAAGAGGCTCTGTAGGTTATACTTGCAGGGCTTTTTTTACTGCCCCCTCCTAAAAACAGGAGGGGGTACTTTTTTGTCTTTGGAACAGGTTTATGGCGGAGTTGTGTTAGGCGGCAAAGGATAAAGGCATGAGAAGAGACCAGATGCATAGTTTGCCTCAGTTTAAAAAGGAGAGGGCTCTTTTGAGAAATACTATGACTCCAGCTGAAGAAGAATTATGGCGGCTGTTGCGCAAACACAAATTAGGCGGTCGGAAATTCAGACGCCAACACAGTATTGGAAACTATATTGTTGACTTCTATTGCGCCTCAGAAAGATTAGTAATTGAAGTAGATGGCTCTGTACATGATGCTGCAGAGGCAAAAGCAAGCGATCAGGTGCGTAATGAGAAACTTCAGCAGCTAGGATATATAGTATTGAGGATCAGAAACGATGAAGTATTTGAGGCACCGGAGCTTGTTCTGCAGAAAATAGCCGCAGCTTTCGAATTAATTTAAAGTACCCCCTCCTGTTTTTAAGAGGGGGCTAGGGGGAGGTCACTTCAGCACATATTTGCTCAGTACCAGGTAAGCATCGTTGATGTTATTGCCCCTTCCGAAATGTTGCCTTATAGTTGGATCGGCATCGTTTGTAAGCCATATCTTGAGTTCCGCGTCAATGTCCAGGATGCCGGCGCTTTCTTTTGAAAACATTTTGATGCTGGAGTAGGGGATGCTCTGGAAATCGGCTTTAGAACCGGTTAAGCCCTGCTTGTTTACCAGAATGAGCCGTTTGTTGGTGAATACAAGCATATCGCGTATCAGCCGGAAAGCTTTCTCTATATGCTCGCCGCCAAGTAAGATCGGCTGAAACTCATTTTCTATTTTATCCAAAGACACTTCTGATGCGTGTCCCATTAATCCGCTAAGTAATCCCATAGTTTTAACTTTATAGTTTATAGTACAGGAATTTACGATTTTTTATACATAGTGTAGAGGTGGTTAAGTCAAAAAGATAGCGCTCTCAAAGAGATTGGGCAACTGGTTATAGTTATACTTGCTTCCGTGGCCTTTTATACCTTATGAGCTGCTTTCTATCGGATCATCTGCAAAACAAAAAATAAAACCCGTACTTTGTGGGGCGGCTGGTAAAGTATAAAGCGGCTGCAACTCAAATCACGAAAAGCTGTTTAAGAGGCTAACGTACATCTTCAAAAGCACTGCAGATGGAAGTAACAACCATGAAGATCACCAAGATGGATTACGCCGCCACCGGCGCCTTCTCCCAAACTATAACCGACTACCTTTGTTGTAGCGAAAAGCTACAGCCTTTCTATAACCGCTTCCCGACTGTAGAGGCTTTTGAGGCCCAGCTGAAAGAGAAAAGCTTCGGTCAGGAACAACGCCAGACACTGCACCAGGCGCTGCAGCAACAGTATGCTTCTGTTGCCGCCATTAACCCGAAAGTGCAGCAAAACCTTGACCTACTGTTGCAGCCCAACACATATACCATCACAACAGGTCACCAGCTGAACATTTTCACAGGTCCGTTATACTTTGTATATAAGATCATCACAGCCATCAACACTTGTAAGCAACTGCAGGAGAAATACCCGGATTATAACTTTGTGCCGGTATACTGGATGGCCACAGAAGACCACGATTTTGCTGAGATCAACCATTTTAACCTGTTTGGCAAAAAGTATACCTGGGAAACCGAGCAGACAGGAGCAGTAGGCCGTTTTACAACAGCAGGCCTGGAACGTGTGCTGGAGGAGATGCCAGAGCAATATCCTGTTTTTGAAGAAGCCTACCGCAACAGTAATACCTTAGCCGATGCCACCCGCGCCATTACGCATGCCCTGTTTGCCGAGTATGGCCTGGTAAGTATAGACGGCGACCACGTGGAACTAAAAAAGGCGCTGACGCAGGTAGTGGAGAAAGAACTGACCGAGAACCTGTCGCATAAGCTGGTTTCGGAGACAAGTGCGCAACTGGAGGAACTGGGTTATAAGCCTCAGGTATACTCGCGCGAGATAAACCTCTTTTACCTGAACGATGGCGTACGTGAGCGCATTGTGCAGGAAGATGGCAAGTATAAAGTGCTGAATACAGACATCAGTTTTAGTAAAGAAGAAGTTCTGCAATTAGCCCAGGAGCACCTCGAGCAGTTCAGCCCGAATGTTATACTTCGCCCACTTTATGAAGAACTTATACTTCCAAACCTGGCTTACATTGGCGGCGGGGCAGAGGTAGTATATTGGTTTCAGCTAAAGAAATTGTTTGAGGCTTACCAGGTTGCTTTCCCGGTGTTGATGTTGCGTAATTCGGCCCTTTACATTACCCGTGGCAACGCCAGCCGCATGCACAAACTGGGCCTGAAGCCGGAGGAGATGTTCCAGCCTTACCTTGACCTGAAAAAGTACCTTTCCAGCCAACTACATGAAGAAGAAATAAGCCTGGAGGCACAGCGCCAGAGTATAGCCGCTGCCTTTGCCGAGGTTGAGAAGCTGGCTGAAAGTATAGATCCGACATTGGTGAAAGCCGTAGGTGCCGAGTCGCAGAAGGCGGTGAATGCCCTGCAGATGCTGGAGAAAAAGATATCCAAAGCCCGTGATAACAAGCACGAGCAAACCTTTAAGCAACTCGAGAACCTGAAGGAAAAACTGTTTCCGGGAGGCAGCCTGCAGGAGCGCCACGACAACCTGCTTACTTACAAGTCTAACAATCCGGATTTTATACCTGCGCTGGTTGAAGCCTTTGATCCGTTTGACTTGAAGTTTACCATACTGGAGGAAGAATAATGCTGAAGGCGGAGCTGCGTAAGACAATGCTGCAAAGGCGGCGGGCACTGCCGCCTGAGGAGGTGCAGCTACGAAGCGAGCGCATTGCAGAACTGTTTTTTGAGCATTTTCCGCTTAAGGAAGGGCAAACGGTGCATGTGTTCCTGCCTATTGTAAAAAACAACGAGGTAAACACCTGGCCTATAATTGAGCGGCTCCGGCTGGAGCACCCCGAAGTACGCGTAGCGGTTCCGGTAACCGATGTGGAGCAGAACGTGCTGACGCACCACCACCTGACCGACGAAGCTATACTTGTGGAAAACCCATGGGGAATACCTGAGCCGCAAAACGCGCAGCACATACTTGCCCCCGAAGTTGATGTAGTACTGATCCCGCTGCTGGCTTTTGATAAGAGCGGCCACCGCGTTGGTTATGGCAAAGGCTTTTACGACCGCTTCCTTGCCGACTGCCGACCAGATGTACTAAAGATCGGATTGTCGTTGGAACCCCCTGTGGAAAGTATAGCAGACCCTAACCCGTTTGATGTGCCGCTGGATGCTGTTGTAATGCCGGAGGAAGTATGGAGGAGAAGCAAAGAAGTATAGATTTCTACTTCACCGGTTAGTCCTTCTTCTTTTCCTTTTTGTCTTTTTTGTCGTCCTTTTTCTTTTTATCAGGCTTATCCTCTTTCTTTTCCTTATTGCCACCACCAAGTTCGTTTTCAATACCTTTGTTAAAAGCATCAATGAAAGCGTGGCGCAGCACGTTCAGGATTGTTTTCCAGGTGTTTGTATTAGGTGCGCTCAGGCTTCCGGTGATAGGCACTTGTGTGGCAATCTGGTCGCGCTTCTGGTTTTCCGCTGCTTCTGCAAATAAACCTATCACGGCTTCTTTAGCGGCATGTAAAATTCCATCTTCTTTTCTATCCTTCTCCCAGTTAAGCACTTTCAAGTCCTCAAAAAACGGTTTCATGTAACCATCCAGCTGGCCATCCCTCACGTTTACTTTGCTGTACATATCAAGCCGGCCCCGCTCCACATCAAACTTGCCATAAGCTTTAATAAAATCATTCAGGTTTGTCAGGTCTACCTGCGTGAGCTGCATGGCAATGTCCATGTCCGGAATCTCTTTCAGGAAATTTCCTTTCATATCCATCTTTAGGTTACCGCCACCAACAGATTTGCCTGTTATAGTTGCCGGCGATGGCAGCGCCTGTTTATGGTCTTCTACGTTAGCCAGGTTCAGCGCCGTTAGCTGCATGTTTTCTATGTGCATGTTAACATCCGGCGAGGCATTAAAATCGAGGTAGGCAAGGTAGCCGTTGTTTACTACAAAGCGGTTAATGGTGATAGGCATCAGATCTTTTACAACCTGTGTCCAGTCTTCCTGCGAGGTTTCCTGTATGGCTTCTTTTGTAGCGGGGGCAGCTACTATGTTCATTCGGGCACCATCCATAACCACTTCGCCTACCAACTTACCTTTAAAAAGCGATTTCCACTCTACAGAAAGATCTGTGCGCGGTATCTTCAGGAAAGGGTACTTCGGGTTTCCTTTCTCTTCTATCAGCACCATGCCTTTAATAACATAAGCTCCCCTGAAAAGGTGAATGTCAATATCCTCTACATGACCGTTATAGCCCGGCAGCTCGTTAAGCGATTTGTTCACATAATCCTTAACAATGTATGGCAGCGCGATCCTGAACGCAATGAGCAGGAGCACGATTACAATTACTATAGTAAACGATCTTTTAACGACCATAAACAGTTCCTCTTTGTTTGATCAGATAATGGTTTTCTCTGGTTTTTTACTTTATAAGGCTGTTAATCTTGAAATTATCACTAACAGGTAATAAAACGATAGGATAGGGTAGCAGGTTAGCAGTGCAGGATTGGATAGGAATAAAAAGAAAAAGCCCGTTTGTTGTAAAACAAACGGGCTTTTATACTTGTGCTGAAGCCTTATTTCTTCTTGCCTTTGTTAAGCGACTTCAGGTGTTGCACAGGACCAAATTCGGCCTGCTCTATTGTTTTGCCACCAAGGTAGATCTTGCGCAGTTGTACTTCTACCGGAGCCATGGTTCTGGTCATATCAGAAGTTACAACTTTGGTGTAAAATTCTCTTGCTTCAAGAGCAGCGCCACGCTCAAAAGTATGTTTCTGCTCGTTTTTGTTTACTGGCAGGCCTGGTATAACCTGATAAGTCGTGCAAACTACCTCGTACTTCGGCTGGAAGGGCTTGATAGCTTTTTTAAGTAACTTCTTCATTAAGAATGATTTTGTAAAGTATGTTTCATGCACATGCAAATTATTGCATAATTATTAAAATCAAAACTGTACCACTAAATAGCTGCTTAAATACAGTTATTATATTGGTATAGTTCCATTTCTAAAATTTATATGTAATTGGCAGAAAGCTGTGTAGCAGCTGCGATATTAAATAATGACAGGTTTCAAACCACGGGTCATTTCGCGCTTGCCCGGAGGGCCAGGCAAAGCCTCTACCTGGAAACCAGCTGCCTTTAAGCTACGCTTAAAAGAGCCTTTGGCGCAGTATGTAACCAGAATACCACCCGGGCGCACAGCCTTGTAAAGTTTTGCAAACATTTCATCAGCCCAGAGTTCCGGCTGCTTCTCCGGTGCAAAAGCATCAAAGTATACTATATCATAGTAAGAGTCTGGCGGGCAAAACTCCTCTAAAGTTTCATGAATCTTCTGCAGCGTAAAGTATGGGATAATGTCTACAGGCTCGTTCCAGGGGGCATTGTGCATGCGCAGGAAGTAATCGTGCAGTTCCGGGTTAAGTATAAACCTTTCGTAATGCAGTTGTGCTACCACATCTGCCTTCAGCGGGAATTTCTCCAGCGTATCGTATTGGATGAATGCCTTCTGGGCCAGTGCAAACGGGAAGCTAAGTATAGCATTAAGGCCGGTACCAAAACCTACCTCCAGTATTTTTATATCTTTTTTTTGTTGCAGCGCGTGTTCAAGGCCATGCTTAATGAACACATGCTGCGACTCCTGCAGCGCCCCATGTACCGAGTGGTAGTGCTCGTTTAGCTCGGGCACGTACAAGGTATTCGATCCGTCTTTGGTCTGCCGTATTTCGAGGTGCATCTTTTTTGTGTTACTTTACAAATGTAAGCAAACCAAAGCCCTGCCTGCAACTCAAACAGCCCACATTTTACAAAAACATCTGTGCCTGTTTATACTTTATGGCAGCATCGGGCTTTTTATACTTTCATATTCAGCATTTATACTCTATGGCACGGGTTCAAGTAGAAATTCCTGCACACACGCATTTTACTGCAACTATACCGGTTCGCGTTACTGATCTTAATTATGGCAACCACCTTGGCAACGATGCCCTGCTGGCAATACTGCACGAGGCTCGTATGCAACTGCTGCATAATTTTGGCTACAGCGAGCTAAGTATAGGTGGCGCTAGTTTAATTATGGCTGATGTGGCCATTGTATACAAAGGCGAAGGCTTCTATGGCGACATACTAAACATACATATGGCTTTCGATGATATAAATAAGTATGGCTTTGATATAACCTACCATGTGCTGAACCAGAACGGCAAGGAAGTGGCGCGTGCTAAAACAGGTATGCTGTGCTTTAATTACCAGGAGCGAAAACTTATGTCGCTGCCCGACGAAGTAAAAGCAAAGATTGAAACTAAAGCCTGAGTATTTTTGTAATTTTGCAGTATGACTTTGATTGCAGATATACCTATACTAAATAAAAAAGACATCCGGAAGCTTAGTTTGGATGACCTGAAGGCGTGGCTGGTAGAGCAGGGCGAGAAACCGTTCCGTGCAAAACAGATCTACGACTGGCTTTGGAAGCATGCGGCGCAGTCTTTCGAGGAGATGAACAACGTGAGCCTGGCTCTGCGCGAGAAGCTGGAGCAGCATTTTGCTATTAATGCAGTGCAGGTGGCTACGCAGCAGCTAAGCAAAGATGGTACTATAAAATCTGCTTTCAGATTGTTTGACAGTAACATTGTAGAGGGCGTACTTATTCCGCACGAAGAGCGTAAAACTGCCTGCGTTAGCAGCCAGGTGGGTTGCTCACTTACCTGCAAGTTCTGCGCTACCGGCTACATGGACCGTGTTCGTAACCTCGATGCAGCTGAAATTTACGACCAGGTGGTGCGCATAAATGAGCAAAGCCTGAAGCAGTACGGCGAGCCGCTTACTAACATTGTGTACATGGGTATGGGCGAGCCGATGCTTAACTATGCCAACGTCATGAAGAGCATTGAGTACATTACTTCGCCTAATGGTTTGAACATGGCGGCACGCCGTATTACGGTAAGTACAGCCGGCATTGCCAAAATGATCAAGAAGATGGCTGATGATGGCATAAAAGCTAACCTGGCGCTGTCGTTGCACGCAGCTAACGACGAGAAGCGTAACCAAATCATGCCAATCAACGAGACAAACTCATTAGAGGCGCTGAAAGACGCCCTGAAGCATTACCACCAGGTAACAGGCCGCAAGGTAACTTATGAGTACATCGTGTTCCAGAACTTCAACGATACCTTAGAGGATGCTGAAGAACTGCTACGCTTCTCAAAGATCATCCCTTGCAAGATAAACCTGATAGAATATAACCCTATTGCCGATGCCGATTTCGTGAATACGAACGAAGATCGCTGGCAAGACTTTATATATTACCTAGCTGATCGTGGTGTGCAGGTTAACGTGCGCCGCAGCCGTGGTAAAGACATTGACGCAGCCTGCGGACAGCTTGCCGTAAAAGAAAAGCAAACTGCTTAAGCAAGTATAGCCTCAGCTAAAAGAAAAGTCCTTGCTCTCCCGAGAGCAAGGACTTTTCTTTTTACAGTAAGAACTTGTTTATAGTTTTTTTAGAAGCTATACCACTAGCCCTTGCTGCGTGTTATCACCAGCAAGTTTGATGGCTGATTATGGATTGTTAGTGAAAACACCAACAATG
Organism: uncultured Pontibacter sp.; assembly: GCA_966250805.1. Taxonomy (GTDB): domain Bacteria; phylum Bacteroidota; class Bacteroidia; order Cytophagales; family Hymenobacteraceae; genus Pontibacter. The sequence goes on from CBINIP010000001.1 coordinate 263,355, forward strand.
GCTCTAGATTACATCAGTAACGGAAGTTCTAAACAGGTCTTAAATTAATTTATCATTCATACTTGCTCCGCTACGGATTCTTGTTAAACCTGCCTTGCGCTCTGGGGCGGCCACTACTTTTATCACGCGGGTGCTCGTTCACTTCTTCCTGGCGTACAAAAACGGCGTGTGGCTTTGGCCTGATGTCCTGACCCAACTGGCAGGCATACTGCTGTGTAAATTCGGCACCAAAAAACACGATAAGCGAAGAATAGTAAATCCATATCAGGATAAGAATAACAGCACCTGCTGCACCATAAGCCGAGCCCGGATCGCTGGTTCCAATATACCACCCGATCAGGAATTTGCCCAAACCGAAGAGCAGCGCCGTTACAATAGCACCTATCCATACATCTTTCCAGCGTATGGTGGCATCGGGCAAAAACTTGTAAATAAGCGCAAACAGCACCGTTACAATAGCCAGCGATAGCAGGAAGTTTACGAGTATGATAAAGAAGATTCCAATGTCAGGAATTATACTTGTCAGGAAGTCGCTTAGAACGGCTACGGCGGCACTTATGATCAACGACATGAGTAGCAGCAAAGCTATACTTAGCACGATTCCGAATGAAGAAAGCCTTACCTTGATCATCTGAAGAATACCGCTTTTAGGCTTCACTTTCAGGTTCCAGACACTGTTAAGCGACTCCTGCAAGGTGGCAAAGAAAGTGGTGGAGGCAAAAATAAGTGTGCCTATGCCTATCCAGAGTGCCATACCTCCTGCTCCGCTTACTTCTGTATTTTTGATGATCGTTTCCACCTGCTCGGCTGCTTCGGGGCCTACTGCTTTGGAAATCTGCCCGGCCAGCTCTCCTGATACAGCCTTCTCGCCAAAAAAAGCACCCGCTACCCTGATCAGGATAATCAGGAGGGGTGGAATGGAAAATATAGCGTTAAAAGCCAATGCACCTGCCAGCCTGAAAGAGTTGTTCTCGTTAAACTGCGCCACAGTAGATTTGAACAAAGGCAGAATGCTTTTTATAGATATATCAGCCATAGGCAATCTTATACTTTATAGTTCGTTTATGAGTGCATTTGTCATACGATGCCATAAACGTTAGGTTAATAAAGTACAGTTGCTTAGCAGCAAGAGTAAATTCTATACCTGTTTAACAGGAAAGATAGTAGGTGCGGGCAAAGGCTACTTCTATAACTTATCTACTGTAGCGGTCAGGTTGCCTTTAGCGTTAACAATGGCTTTTATACCTGATGGAGTAAGGTAGATGTTCTCCGGTGCAATCTCTTTGATAGTGCCACGCAGCATTACCGATTCATGCACTCTGCCCGATGTATTCAGCATATTTTGCAGCATGGTACGCGCTTCTGTTATCTGGCTTTGCACCGGTATACTTACCTGGCTCTGAATCATCTCCTTAAACTTGTTTTTGGCGAGCCAGCTTGCAGTGGTTAGCAGCTTGTCTTTTGTATCGAGGTCATAATCTATGTCGCGTACTTTTATGGAAGCTGTTTGTGCATCGTAATACGGAGTGCCGCGCAGGTATATTTTGCCTACTATCTTTTTAGTGAACAGGCCGGCTTTGGTTTTGCCATTCACATCCAGCATCAGCACCAGTTGTTCGCCGCCAGGCGTTATAGCTGCATTATGTACGGTTACTTCGCTCTTGCCACCGTCGAACTTATAGGTTTGGTTAGCTACCTGCTCCTGCAGTAGTTTGCTGGCGTGGGCGTAAGGTATAGTAGCTGTCAAACCAACCTGTATGGCGTCGGTCAGGCGATTGTCAAGTATAAGCTTTGGTAAGTTCTTATTTACCTGCACATTAGGCTTACCGTCTGTATCAACGCTGATGTAGGAGGTAATGCCAATGCGGGTGTTAAGGCTGCCGTTGCTGGCGTATATCGAGGCAATGCGCACATCTTTGGGCACAACTGTTAGCCAGGCATTGTAGGCATCGTTTACTTTAAACGGCTGTTGCACCTGCTGCCATGCCTGAGCCACATACTGGCGCATGTTCAGGCGGCTTTGCAGCTCTTTATCCAGTTGCTTTGTAAGCATAGCCATCTGTTCGCGCATGGTAGGCTCAACAAAGCGAGCCAAGCCAATCTTTAAGGGGCCAAGCTCTAGTACAGGCTTGGTTTCGCCCCACTCAAAATCGCCGCTTGTGGTAGTTTTTACTGTATAGTCTTCAGTAAGTCCGATCTTGCTTTCAGTTTTGATCACCATATCGAAATTGGTGTCTTCGGTCTTGTCTATGGAAGGACAAAATTTGCAGGGGTCCCATTTCCAGCGGCCTTTGGCATAAATGCGGAGCGGTACACTAAAGTATACTTTGTCTTTTTCGGCACGCATGCTCATGCGCCCCAGTTTTGATACCGTTACAGCCACGTTGTCGCCTTCCAGTTTATCGTCTTTGTAAAGTATACCATTAAATTCCTGGTTCAGCTTATCCTCTATAGCGGCAATAGGTATAGACACAGGTATGGTGATTGAAGACAGCTTTGGCTGGTAGGCAGGCACGGCTACGGCAGTGGCGGCAGGTGCCTCCGTGTTTATGTTAGATGTGCTGGAACAACCGGGCACTGCAAAAGTGGCGGCAGAAATTAAAAGCAGAAGTATAAACTTGAATAAGTTCTTTCTTATCACGGTGTAACAGATTAATAAAACCTGTGCAAGTTACTGATTTTCATGTCAGCTATCATAATGCAAGCGCAATGCCAATCACTGCCTGATGCTCTGTTACAAGTCAGCGATCAGCCACTTTTTATACTTTACGTCAGCCTCTGAAAGTGCTGTTGCTAATTCAGCATCGTTCCGGAATTGTAACTGTTTTATAGTTCTGTACTCTACCTGCACCTCTAGTTGGGTTACAGCAAATGGCCAGGGTTTTATGTGTAATGATTTGTTTGTCAGGTGCTTTACGAAATATGCTTTCCCATCGGGGGCGGTTGTTAGTTCTAACGCGCGTTCATCAGCCGGAAGCTCGTTTTTGCAAAGTATAAGCGAGAGGCAGTCGGCCCACTGCATTACAGCATAAGCTTTTTCTGCTTCTGATTTAGTTATACTCAGCACCTGGCGGCATTTGCGCTGTATGTTTAGTTGTTCATCCAGAAATTTGTCTGTGCTTTTGTTTTTGCCGCGCTGGCTTTCATATAAGTAGCTCATGTGCATAGACGTAAGCAACCTAACCCAACTGCTCTGGAACCTGGTAGCATCCATCAGGTCTTTGGCCTGATCAAGGGTAACAGGCAAAAGTGTGAAGTCAGCGGGAGCGCCAGCCTGTGTTAATCCATCCTGTCCGCGCCATACTTTCTGACGGTTGTCGTGGTTGGCAATAGCGATAATGGTTTCTACCCAATGCGGGCATTGCAGCTCCGGTTTCAGGTGGTAAGCCAGCTGGGCCGCCAGCACCCCATGTGCCTGCTGATAAATAATTTCCCAACCTTCGGGTATAGCGTTTACAATCATAAGCCTCCGTTATACTTAGCTGAAGTATAAACTGCTTTTGCCGTTGAAGGGTTAAGGAGTTCTGAAGTATACTTTACTCACTATTGTTGATTCACCTCACCCTAACCCTCTCCTCAAGGAGAGGGGATTTAGCAATCGCTCTTCTTGAAGTATTAGTTCTCTTGTTGCTAGTATCCAACCACCCCTAACCCCTCCTTGACTAAGGAGGGGAGCCTGTTTTTGCTTAGTGTTACAGTTGAAGTTTCATAGCTCAAGTATATAGACACCCCTGTAGTCCCCTCAAGGGGACAGTTGGTTGAAGTTGCCTAGTCTGCAGCTATTGAAATGTTCCCAGTCCTTGGGTTGAGCGCCTTGTGCATGTTGCGGTGACGCGTTAGCGGCAGCCGGAGCAGAGCGTAGGCAGCTTCAGGCACACAGCGCGATGCCCGAGGACGAGCCCTCGCGGGCTTGGAGCGAGCCAAAGTAAACTATAAAACGATAGTCATGTAAAACTGAGGAAGAAAGGTAACTACGAAGCAAAGGCTTGCAGGCTACTAAGTATAAACTCCAGCTATAGCTCTACATAATTTATCCATAAAGATGATAAGAGCTATAAAACAGCAGAGGGTGAAACCAACGGCACCACCCTCTGCTGCTTTATACTTTATACGTTAATTACGCTAGTGTCTGCTCTTCCTTCATTTTCTTCAGGTTCAGGAGCATATCTTCAGTCATAGCATCCAGGTCATAAGCAGGTTTCCAGTTCCAGTCCTGCTGAGCGGTGCTGTCGTCAATACTTTGTGGCCAGGAATCAGCAATTTGCTGGCGGGAATCAGGCTTGTAGGTTATCTGGAAATCTGGGATGTGTTTTTGAATAGAAGCGGCAATCTCTTTTGGTGAGAAGCTCATGGCACTCAGGTTATAAGAGCTGCGAACTTTCACTTGCTCAGCCGGGGCGTGCATCAGGTCCAGCGTTGCCTTCAGGGCATCCGGCATGTACATCATCGGCAGGTAGGTATTCTCGCTCAGGAAGCACTCGTAGCTGCCGCTTTCCAATGCCTGGTGGTAAATATCTACAGCGTAATCGGTAGTGCCGCCACCTGGCAGGGCTTTGTAACCAATCAAACCAGGGTAACGAAGGCTACGCACATCAAGGCCATACTTCTCGAAGTAATACTCGCACCAGCGTTCGCCGGCCTGCTTGCTAACGCCATACACCGTGTTAGGGTCCATGATGGTATGCTGAGGGGTGTTCTGACGTGGTGTGTTAGGTCCAAACACTGCAATAGAGCTAGGCCAGTATACTTTCTCTACTTTTCTCTCCAGGGCCAGGTCCAGCACGTTAAAAAGGCCATCCATGTTCAGGCGCCAGGCAAACTTTGGGTTCTTTTCGCCAGTGGCCGAAAGTACAGCGGCCAGGTGGTAAATCTGCTTGAATTTATACTTAGAAGCTAATTCTGCCAATACTTGAGTATCCAGTACATCCACTTTCTCAAATGGGCCGGAGTCGCGCAAATCAGCTTGTTTAGGTGCTGAAATGTCGGCTGCAACCACATTTTGTCCGCCATACATATTACGTAGCTCGAGGGTGAGTTCCGAGCCAAGCTGTCCGCAGGCACCAATCACCAATACCGTGTCACTTGTGTTTGCCATAGTTAATGAATTCTATTTGTGCAAAGTAACCGATTTCGGTGCAATAGTGAAAGTATAAATTATAAGAATGGTAAAAGGTTATTTTATGTATATACAACCGTTATAGTACAAAATAGAAACGCCTGCCACCAGGGCAGGCGCACTTCCTAAACTAATCTAAACAATCTTCTTAATACTTGGTACAAATGTAGGTAGCTTTAGGTCTGCTGAAATAGCTGCTGGAAGACTTAACAAACATGTAACAGAAGTATAAAATAGAAATAATATGGCTCTGTTGCAGGAGGTTGATTTTCTTATATTTGTAGGATGCCGTGAGAGGTTTTATAAATTATAACCGTTATTTAGAAGCGAAGCCTGTAAATTTGCGGCCGCAGGGCAAAGCCAGTAAAGCATGACGTTTGAAGAGTACCTGATAAAGAAGCGTATAAACAAGGTTGCCTTTGAGGCAGGAGACACAGCTCGCTACAAAGCATGGGAGGAGATGTATGCTCAGATGCACCCAAACAGCTTTTACATTGCTGTGAAAATGCTCATCAATAATGTGCGCTTAAAGTACCACCTGCGGGAGGAGGATGTGCCTAAGGCGGCACATGCTACAACTACGGCGCCACGACCAGCAGTTGCGAGACGTGCTGCCCCTGTAGCTAAACCCGCAGAAACTGCAACTGCCGATGCGCCTGCACCAACGGTTGTTCCACAGGAAACATCTGAAGAAAAACCGGTTGCACCAGCCGCCGCACCTAAGGCAAGGCCGGTTATTGCCAGGCCTGCTGCATTGCAAAAGCCTCCGGTGGAAGGCGAGGCACCTGCAACAGAACTAACACAACCTGCTGCCAAACCAAGACCCGTAATAAAGCGACCTGTTATAGCTAAACCTGCTGCATCGGAAACAACAGGCGAAGATACAGCTCCGCAAACTCCAGCTGCAGAAGAAACTAAACCTGCCGCCAGACCAAGACCTGTTATCAAACGACCTGCAGCACTTCAGAAACCAGCAGAAAGTACAGCTGAAGAAAAACCAACTGAGCCAGTTGCAGATTCAGAAAAACCTGAGGCACCAGTAGCTCCAGCTCCAAGACCGAGGCCGGTAATTAAACGTCCGGTAGCTTTGCAAAAGCCGGCTCAGGAGGAGGGGGCACAGGAAAAAGTACAGGAAGAATCAACTGTAACAGCACCACCACCTGCAGCAGAAACTCCTGTACCACCAAGGCCACGACCGGTTATAAAGCGCCCTGCTGCCTTGGTAAAACCTGTTGAGGAAGAAGTCAAGCCTGCTGAAGAACCAGCTGCAGAAGTTGCCCCGGCAACCGAAGAAGCGGCAGCGCAGTCACCAAAACCGCCGCGTCCACGCCCAGTTATAAAGAGGCCTGTACCGCCGGCAGAAGAACCGAAACAAGAAGAAGTAACACAAATACCGCCTGCAGATATGGTTCCGGAAGATAAACCGAAGCCGCCTAGGCCGCGGCCAATCATACGCCGGCCAACGCCGCCTAAACCTGACGAAACCGGCGAGGCAACAGGCCTATAGTTATACTTGAAAAACACCCTAATTTGATATTCAAAAAACTAATATGTACGAGACCTTAAAACCAGACTTAGAACAGCAGCTTGCCGAAATAGAAGAGGCAGGATTGTATAAAAAAGAGCGCATCATTACAACGCCTCAAGGTGCCGACATCAACACCACGCAGCAGGCGCATGTACTTAACTTTTGCGCTAATAACTACCTGGGCCTTTCGGCACATCCTAAAGTGATCGAGGCAGCTAAAGAAGCAATCGATACACATGGCTATGGTATGAGCTCGGTACGCTTTATCTGCGGTACTCAGGACATCCATAAAGAATTGGAGCGTAAGATATCTGAATTCTTAGGTACCGAAGATACTATTCTTTATGCAGCAGCTTTCGATGCAAACGGTGGTGTGTTCGAGCCATTGTTCGGCGAAGATTCTGCTATAATTTCCGATGCCCTGAACCACGCTTCTATCATAGATGGTATCCGTTTGTGCAAGGCTATGCGTTACCGCTACGAGCACAACAACATGGCTGATCTGGAGGCTAAACTTCAGGATGCCGTTAGCAAGAATACTAAGCACCGCATTATTGTAACAGATGGTGCCTTCTCTATGGATGGTACTGTAGCTCAGCTTGATAAAATAGTAGAGCTTGCCGATAAATATCAGGCAGTTCTGATGGTGGATGATTCGCACTCTACCGGCTTTATGGGCAAAACAGGCCGTGGCACGCACGAATATCATAATGTAATGGGCAAAGTTGATATCATTACAGGTACGCTTGGTAAAGCACTTGGTGGCGCTATGGGTGGTTTTACATCAGGCCGCAAAGAGATCATTGATATGCTGCGCCAGCGTTCGCGCCCATACCTGTTCTCAAACTCTCTGGCTCCGTCTATAGTTGGTGCTTCTATTGCTGTTCTTGATACGCTGAGCTCTACAACTGAGCTGCGCGATAAGCTGGAGTGGAACACAAAGTATTTCCGTGAGAAGATCACTGCCGCAGGTTTCGACATTAAGCCGGGCGATCACCCGATTGTGCCTGTAATGCTATATGATGCACCGCTGGCACAGGAGTTTGCTACTCGCATGCTGGATAAAGGCATCTATGTTATTGGCTTCTACTACCCTGTAGTGCCAAAAGGCCAGGCGCGCATTCGTGTGCAGATCTCTGCCGTGCACGATAAAGAACACCTGGATAAATGTATCGAAGCCTTTACCGAAGTAGGCAAAGACCTTGGTGTGCTGAAATAAGCTTATTCTTTATTTAACAAAAAAGCCACTCTTGAAACAGGAGTGGCTTTTTTGTTAAATAAAATTTCACTGACATTAAGTTGGATTATATATAACATTCTTATATTCATGTAATGAATATTTTTTAAGCAAAATACTGTTGTACCTGTTCAGGCTATTTTGTCTTCTCTGCATTAGGTAGAGTAGATGTGTGTAGTGTAAACGGAGGCGGTTATTGTTATAGTGAAAGACTTGCAGCTGCTGATCGTGCTGTAGAAAATTGTTAACTACTTTATTTAATTATTATGGAAGAGTATAGTTTTAAAATGATTTTCTTTTTTGTCGCATTCTTAGCAGGAATAGTAACTATAGCTTGGGGCTTTTATGCTGTTGATAAATCGAAAAGCAGTCGGAACGAGAAAGTCCTCTGGAAGCTGCTATTTTTCTTTACGCCACCGATCGCGCTTATACTCTTTTTGTTCTTAAGGAAGAACCATACCTGAACCGTTCACACTATTTAAAAACCAGAAAAGCTGCTCCCGGCAAGGGAGCAGCTTTTTGTTTTATAGGTGTAGTTCTTATATTTAAGCTGAAGCAATATATTTTAATATGGAGTTAGCAGCAGGAAACGGAGCCCTGGTTGAAAGTCTGATATTTACAATTGTAGTTATTAATTACCTGCTGGTGGTGCTTACGGTGCTGCACATTATTTTCAGGTCCAGTTATGTGCTTACCGAGCGCCTGCTCTGGATGGTGGTAGTATGGATAATACCTGTAATAGGGCTGTCGGCTTACTGGTTCTTCTGGGGAAGAAAAGAAATCAGATAAATTTGACTTTAAATAGTTATACTTCGTATAGGTCAGAAAAGTATAGCTATGGAAACAGTTACTCAGAACACTCTGACTACGGTGGTTGTAGTACTGCTGTATGTAATAGCTGCCCTCGCAGTAGCACAGATCCTGCGCAAATCAAAGTATAAGTTGCCGCCAAGGCTGCAGTGGGTAACCAATATGCTCGAAGTGCCTGTGCTCAGGGCAATGATGAAAAAGCTATACTTGCTGAGCAAAAAGCAGCAGAGCGTGAAAGAGAAGTCTTAACTACTAAAAAGTTATGCGGCGCTGACAGATTTCTCGGCTGATGCGGCAGGAGCTTTCTGATCGGTATCAAACAGGAACTGGTTAAGCTTCACACGCAGGTCTGCAGACGAAAGGTTGCGGTATACTTCGCCGTTGCGAACCAAGGCAATCTGGCCCGTCTCCTCCGACACTACCAGTACAACGCTATCTGTTATTTCTGTTAAACCAATGGCGGCGCGGTGGCGCAAACCCATAGAGGCCGGTATCTCGTTGTTCTCGGTTACAGGCAAAATACAGCGTGCAGCCTTAATACGGTTGTTGGCTATAATAACGGCACCGTCGTGCAAAGGGCTGGTTTTGTTAAAGATAGACATCAGCAAACGCTTCGAAATAACGGCATCTATCAGGTCGCCTGACTCGGCATAATATTTTAGTTCGGAGCTTTTGGCAAACACAATAAGCGCACCGGTGTTTTTGCCCGCTAAGGATTTGGCTGCTTCAATAAAAGGGGTAAGGCTGAGTTTCTCGGTTTGCTCGCGTCGCCACGGAAATCCCCAGAAAATACGCTCGTTGTTAAAAGCCGTGGTTTTGCCTATCATCAGCAGGAAGCGCCGGATCTCGGGCTGGAAAAGTATGATGGCTGCCAGCACACCCACACCCATAAATTGTCCCAGAATTATACTTAGCAGCTCCATGCCGGCAGCACGCACCACCAGGTACAGCAGGTAAATAGAGAGCAGGCCCAGAAATATCTTCAGTGCCACACTGCCTGTCAGGAGTTTGTATAGTTGATACAACAATACAGTAACCAGCAGAATATCAATGATATCAAGCAGCTCAATTTCTAAAAAACCTATGCTGAATAGTAATGTCAAAGTGTTGTTTTCTTGTATAGTTCGATAGTCTGTTTAGCTTCTTTTACGTCGTGCACCCGCAAAATGTCAGCGCCCCTGGTTAACGCAATGGTATTAACGGCTATTGTTCCGGTAAGTGCATCGGTTTGGGTAATACCCAATGCTTTATAAACCATAGACTTGCGCGAAAGGCCGGCCAGCACGGGCAAACCAAATATTCGCAGCTCATCCATGCGGTTCAGCAGCTCAAAATTATGCTCTATGGTTTTAGCAAAACCGAAACCAGGGTCAAGTATAATATCCTTGGCGCCAATCTGAGTAAGTTTTGCTACCTGTACCTGTAGCTCGTTGATTACCTCTGTTACCAGGTCGTTGTAGTTAGTCAGCGATTGCATGTTTTGAGGAGTGCCGCGCATGTGCATAAGTATGTACGGCACCTGTAGTCTGGCCACAGTTTCAAACATGTTTTCATCCAGAAGGCCACCTGCAATATCGTTTATGATAGAAGCCCCGGCATTTATACTTGCCTCGGCTACAGCAGCCCTAAATGTGTCAACAGAAAGTATAGCCTCCGGGAAAGCTTTCATGATGGCTTCTACAGCAGGTACTACACGGTCCAGTTCTTCCTTAACAGATATATCTGCAGCGCCCGGCCTCGAAGAATAACCACCAATATCCAGTATGTCAGCACCTTCGGTCAACATGGCTTCAGCGCGTTGCAGCACTTCATCAACAGAGCTCAGCCGGCTACCGGGAAAAAACGAATCAGGTGTGATGTTCAGGATTCCCATTACCAGCGGGGTTTCCAGCGAGAGGATTTTTCCGCGGCAGTTAAGTGTACTTTTTTTCCTAAAAAGCTTATCTTTCGATTCCAATGCTGGCATTTATGTCGGTCGTTTTAAAATTAAAGCTAAAAAGTTGATAAGTCAAACGCTCCAGGAATATAATCAGGTAGTAAACCGCTGTAAGGATACATTTGTAAAAAAGACGAAGGATTATGGTACTGCGTGGCGCGTGCTCAGGCTGCCATCTATCACCGACCAAATCTTTATCAAGGCGCAGCGCATCCGCTCCATCCAGGAGAAAGGCCGGCAAATGGTGGAAGATGACATCCGCGATGAGTTTGTTGGCATCATTAACTACTGTGTTATTGCCCTGATGCAGCTTGACCTGCCGGCCGATGCCGAGCAGACGTTGCCTGCCGAAGAAGTTGAGCGCCTATACACGCATCATATCGAAGAAAACATAAAGCTGCTCACAGCCAAAAACCACGACTATGGCGAAGCATGGCGCGATATGCGTGTAAGCTCTATCACAGATATTATCCTGATGAAGCTTTACCGCACCAAGCAGATAGAGGATAACGAAGGGCAGACACTGATCTCGGAAGGCGTAGAGGCTAACTATCGCGACATGATCAACTATGCTGTTTTCGCGCTGATTAAGCTTGGTTTTGCCGAGGTTGTGAAATAGCAAGTATAGTAGTGTCAGAACACTGTAAATTGAAACTTTATCAAAAGTATAAATGAAATATATAAGCAAGTTTTGCTGGTTGTTTGTAGGCGTGCTGTTCATCTTTTCGGGCCTGATCAAGATCAACGACCCGGTAGGCACTGCCATAAAACTGGAAGAATATTTTGAAGTTTTTTCTACCGATATAGCTCCTTTTTTCAAGGCGTTCGAGCCATACTCGCTTTTCCTGTCGATCTTTTTAAGTGCAGCAGAAATTGTGCTGGGAGTGGCTTTACTGATCCGATGGAAGCTGAAAGAAGTGCTTTGGTTGTTACTGGCCATGATCGTGTTCTTCACTTTCCTGACCTTCTACTCGGCATACTTTAATAAGGTAACAGACTGCGGCTGCTTCGGCGATGCCATAAAGCTGACGCCATGGGAATCGTTTACGAAGGATGTGGTACTGCTGGTAATGATTGTGGTATTGCTGCTGACGCGCCGTTACCTGCAACCAATCATGAAGCCAACTATGGGTGCAACTGTAACAGCGCTTACGGCTATACTTTCGGTGGGCATTGGCTGGTATGCTTACGAGCACCTGCCTTACATCGACTTCCGCGCCTATAAGATCGGTAACAATATACCCACACTTATGAAGCCATCGGCACCACTTAAGTATAAATACATTATGGTGAAAGATGGCGAAGAGCAGGAGTTTACAGAATACCCGACCGACCAGAGCTACAAATTTAAGGAGATGGTGCCGGTAAACCCTGAAGCAGGACCGAAGATCACCGACTTTAACGTTTGGAACGACCAGGGAGATTTTACGCAGGAGGTACTTACTGGCAAAAAACTACTGGTTATAGTACACAGCGTGGCAAAAGCCGACCGCTCTGACTTCGATAAGATAAACCAATTGGTAAACGATGCTGAAAAGCAGGGCATAACACCACTTGTAATTACATCGAGCAGCGGACAGGAGTTTGAGGTTTTCCGCCACGAAGTAAACCTGGCAGCCCCTTATTTCTTTGGCGATGGCACTGTGCTTAAAACCATGATGCGCTCTAACCCAGGTATTATGCTGCTTCAGGATGGCACTGTAAAAGGCATGTGGCACCACAACGATACACCGGGAATCGAAGAGGTGAAGCCTTTGATTGCTGATTAATCAGCATTTGAAGCATCAGTTATAAACATATTTAATACAGCGATTATCAATTTACTATATGAAGTTCCTTGGATTTATACTTAGCCGACTGGGGCATGGCCTGCTGATACTGATGGGAGTGCTGGTGGCGGTATTTTTCCTTTTCAACGTGCTGCCCGGCGACCCGGTGGCTTTGCTGGCCGGCCAACGCTCCGATTTAAGTACGCGCGAAGCCATCACCAAAGAGCTTGGCCTGGATAAACCCTTGCCAACACAGTTGCTATACTATATGAATGATGTGTCGCCGCTGTCGGTGCACGAGGATACGGAGGAGAACCAAGTAAAGTATGAGTATAGCAAACTGGCAAGTATAGGCGAGGATGCTATTGTGTGGAAAACCCCATACCTGCGCCGTTCTTTCCAGACAAATAAAAGCGTAACTGATATTCTGCTCGATCATTTTACAGGAACACTTTGGCTGGCCTTGGCTGCCATGCTTATTGCTACTATTTTCGGTATACTGTTCGGGGTACTGGCTGCGCTAAAGCCGCATAGCACGCTAGATCATACGTTGGTTACTTCATCGGTTTTAGGTATTTCGGTGCCGTCTTTTGTGGCGGCTATACTTATAGCCATAACGTTTGGCTTTTACTGGAGCAACTGGACCGGCCTCAGCCTGACAGGGCAACTATATGAGATCGATCCTTTTGAAGGAAAGCACCTGATGCTGCGTAACCTGCTGCTGCCAGCCATAGCTTTAGGAATTCGACCATTGGCGGTTATTGTGCAGCTTACCCGCAGTTCCATGCTCGATGTAATGTCGCAGGACTATATCCGGACAGCACGCGCCAAGGGCTTGGACCGCTATCACGTTATAGTTGGCCATGCGCTTAAAAATGCCTTGAACCCGGTTGTTACAGCTGCTTCTGGCTGGATGGCTTCGCTTATGGCAGGTGCTTTCTTCATCGAGTATATCTTCAACTGGAAAGGCTTGGGCGCAGTTACTATCCAGGCTGTTCAGAACCTTGATTTCCCGCTGGTAATGGGAGCAACATTGTTTGTAGCTTTCCTGTTTGTGCTCATCAACATCTTCGTAGACCTGCTTTATGCAGCCCTAGACCCACGCGTAAAAGTGGAGTAGGACTGGATAATTATAAATGATGAATGCTGAATTATGAATGAGGTTTATAATTCAGCATTTGTCGTTTTAAGGCATAACTTCATAACTTTACCCTTGTTGGTGTTCTCACTAACAAGTTATACTTCAGCATCCGTCGTGCTTTGGATATCATACTTGCTGGTGATAACACACAACAAGGGCAGCAGGTATCTACTTAACAACCGTAGTATAAAGTATTTGCTGTTCTCTTACCGCCAATTCATAATTTCTAATTCATAATTTTTAATTTAAAAAAGATGCTAATCTTTTTGATAGGTATGATGGGGGTTGGCAAAACTACGCTGGGGAAGCAACTGGCACAGCGGCTTGGCTATACTTTCATTGATCTGGATAATTATATAGAGCAGCGGGCAGGCCGAACTATACCACAGTTATTTGAGCAGGAAGGGCAGCTGAAATTCAGGGAACTGGAGCGGCAGGCATTGGAAGCTGTAGTGCAGGAGCATAAGCAGGCTGTAATTGCGACTGGTGGCGGTGCGCCCTGTTTTTTCGATAACATGGCTTTTATAAACCAGCACGGCACAAGCATTTTCCTGGATTTGCCAACAGATGAGCTGCTGCAGCGGCTTCAGGCAACCGACTTATCGCAAAGGCCTCTTCTGGCTGGCAAAACATTAGAAGATCTTCATACTTATGTAATTAACATACTGCAGGAGCGCAGGATGTTTTATAAACAAGCTAGTTATACTTTATCTGAAAAAAATCTTACCCTTGATACTTTACTAACGTTATTAAACATTAAGTAGGCTCTCCCGTTTATGCCAGTAATATAGTCAGAGCATATATTTTTAACTTTGATGTTAAGTAAATTTGCGCCTCCATTACTAATAGCATAAATAAAACCATGAAACCAAATCACAAAGGACGTGCACAGATCTTTCAGAACCCTGTTCTGGAGAGATTAACAAGAACGCACATCGCTCTCCCTATTTCCATTTTTATTCTTTTCTCCATTGGGTTGATATACTATGGTATCACGCATAGTTTTATTAATGTACTGGAAGCAATAGGTTTTTTTCTCCTGGGCTGGTTTATCTTTTCGTTGCTGGAGTACCTGGCACACCGCTTCGTGTTCCACATGGATACCGATACGCCTGCCAAAGCGCGTATACAGTACACTTTCCATGGTAACCACCACGAGTACCCCAAAGACAAAGAACGTTTAGCTATGCCGCCTGTAGTTAGTGTGCTTATTGCTTCGTTTTTGTTCTTTGTATTTAAGCTGATCTTCGGGCAGTTTGTATTCGGGGTGGTAGCAGGGCTTCTGTTTGGCTATGCTTTATACCTGTTTGTGCATTATGCTGTGCATGCGTATCCGCCGCCAAAAAACTTTTTAAAGCAGCTCTGGATACACCACAGTATACACCACTACAAAGATCCTAATGCTGCTTATGGCGTATCGTCGCCGCTCTGGGACTACCTGCTGGGCACTATGCCAAAACGCAGTAAGTAAAGAGTAGCTGCATAAAAATAATAAAGGGAGCCATTTGGCTCCCTTTTCTTTTAACGTCTGAGTTTTCTGAAAAGCCAGGTTACCAACAGCACTATCAGCACAATTATAATTACTGCTGTCCACATGCCAGCCTCAAAAATGTCTCCTACAAGTTCGCAACTGCTTAGCGTTACAGCCAACAACACGAACAAAAGCGATAAATATGATCTTATACTTTTCATGATCCCGAGTTTAATCCGGCGTTAACAGCATGGGCTTTTGCCTGTTAGGGCTTGTTCGCCAGCTAATATGAAAATATTGCCATGTGTATTAAAAGATACTGTGTTGCGGCTTAAAAGGTTGAGATGGGGGGAGGTGCTATAAAACAAAAAGCCACTTAATCAGGTGGCTTTTACTGGCAAGTATGGCAGGGCTTAAAGTACTGTATTAAAAGCACTGTGCTTATAGTAGGACTCAGTACATCATACTATTTCGGTTACTCTATACTTTTGTTAGTGAAATCAAAGGTGTTGAGTAGGCTTTATTGTGCTAAAGAATACTGTCTCAGCCATTCCTCGGCACCAGACCTGTCATCGAATAATTTTGTCTGAAAAGCCTTTAAATCGCTATAAAACCTCGATGCTGAAGCTTCACCGAAAGATTCCGGAGTACTGATCATGGCAAGACGTCTCAGACCAAACATGGCAGCTCGAGGAGCCCATTCATTGATAACCCAGTCCATGGAATGGTCCCATGACCCAACAATCAGGCGGGTATCGTTAAGTACGCAGTTATAGCCATTGTTCTGGAGGATTTTGGTATATGCTTCTGCACCTGTTCGAATGTTGTCGGGTGTAAGATAGCCCATCCAGTTGACATAGACCCACCTGTTTTTGCTGTCTACGTCAATAGTTAAAAACACTCTGCCAAAAGCATTCTTTAGTTCTTGACTCATAGGTATGAAAGAAACCTAAAAGTAACGATACTCCTGCAAGGAGATAAAGTTTAGGTGGAAACCCAGGTGGAAATACAGTAAAATACGGATGCTGCTTAAAATCTGGATAGAGGTAATAAGGGGTAGCAGTATACCTTTATGTTTACAAAAAGCAGTGCCTGAAGCAGCAAACAAGTATAAAGGCTATAAAACAAAAAAGCCACTCGTTTGAGTGGCTTTTGCTCTCCCTCCTGGGCTCGAACCAGGGACCCTCTGATTAACAGTCAGATGCTCTAACCGACTGAGCTAAGGAAGAGTGTTTTTGTTGTTCTTGGCGTTGCTGCCGTTGAATTACAATGCAATATTAAGGCAGTTTTTCAGATTATGCAAGTCTATCGCTAAAAAAACTTTCTGTAAATGTATAAGATTCTGTAAATCAATCTGAAAATTTTAATTTGATATATACAGAATAGAGCCGCTCAGGGAGGTTTTATACTGTTTTAGTCCATAAACTGCCGGGCCTGACATTACACCTCCCTGGAAATTAAACTGAGAGCCGCAGCATTTATCCACGATAAACAGGTTAGACTGGTCTGCTTCCACGCCAGAGCAGGAGGAAGTAGGGTCGTAGGGGCAGGCTCTTTCGAACGCTAAGTATAAATTAGCGTGCTGCCGCACCACCATTATACCTTTATAGCCGGCCTGCAGGTACGTATAGCCTCCGTCCTGGCGCAGCATCGGATATTGCAGGCTGCTCACGTTTATCTGCTCACTTACAAGTGCATCGGGTATAACAGGGCCATTGCTGTTGTCGCTGCAGGATAGCAGGAAAAACAGTGGCAGAAAGAGCAGGAGCTTATTTATAGTCGTAAAAACCTTTACCCGACTTGCGGCCATGGTGCCCTGCATCCACTTTTTGCTGTTGTATGCGGCTTGGTCTGAATTTAGGATCATAATGAAAGGCCTCGAACATAGATGTTGTAACCGAGTAATTAGTATCAACGCCGATAAGGTCCATTAGTTCAAACGGACCCATTTTAAAGCCGCTGGCCTGCATCAGCTTATCTATGGTTTCTATGCTTGCTACCCCCTCTTCCAGCAGCTTCAGGCCTTCTACATAATAGTGGCGGGCCACACGGTTCACGATAAAGCCTGGCGAGTCTTTGGCCATTACAGGCACTTTGTCCAGTTTCAGGGCAAGCTGTTTTATAGTTTCGGCTACGTCCGGGGCAGTAGCTGCGCCGGAAATAACCTCCACCAGCTTCATGATATGTGCCGGGTTAAAGAAGTGCATGCCTACCACACGCTCCGGGTGCTCTATGCCGGCGGCAATGCGCGTAATCGGGATAGAAGAAGTATTAGAAGCGAAAATAGTTTCAGGACCGTTGATGCTGTCAAGCTCTTTGAAAATGCTCTGCTTTACCTCCAGGCGCTCTACAACAGCCTCGATAATCACATCGCAGATAAGTTGAAGCGTATCGCCCGTAAAAGTAAGCTTGCCAAGGGTAGCCTGTTTTTCAGCTTCGGTAAGCTTGCCACGCTCTATACCTTTGTCAAGTGTTTTTATAGTAGTAGCCTCGGCGTTTTGCAGCACCTGTGCGTTAATGTCGAACAATATCGTTTTATAGCCAGCCTGCGCACATATCTGCGCAATGCCCTGCCCCATAGTGCCGGCACCTACTACGCCAATAGTCCTGATATCCCCGAATTTCATAGTTCTGGTAGTTTAGTAAAACGAAGCGTGAATGCCTGGCTATAATTATACTTTTCTTCAATTCGGCAAAACATTCACTCATTCAGTTATTTAAAATTCTAGATAACTCCCTCAAACTGGCGCAGGAAGCGAACGTCGTTTTCTGTGAACAGGCGCAGATCTTTTATCTGATACTTGAGCATAGCAATACGCTCTATACCCATGCCAAACGCAAATCCGGAATATACTTTCGAGTCGATGCCGCAGTTCTCCAAAACATTAGGGTCTACCATGCCTGAACCGCCGATCTCTACCCAGCCTGTTTGCTTACAGATGTTACATCCTTCGCCTTTGCAGATAAAGCAAGAAATATCAATCTCAGCACTTGGTTCTGTGAACGGGAAGAACGATGGGCGGAAACGGATCTTGGTATCCTGGCCAAACATTTCCTTTGCGAAGAAGTATAGCGTCTGCTTCAGGTCGGCAAAGCTTACGCCTTTATCCACAAACAAGCCTTCAACCTGGTGGAACATCATATGGGCACGTGCCGAGATAGCCTCGTTACGATAAACGCGGCCCGGCATAATACTGCGCAAAGGTGGCTTTTGCGTTTCCATCAGGCGCACCTGCACAGTTGATGTATGCGTACGCAGCAGCTTATCACGGTCCTGGCTGAGGAAGAACGTGTCCTGCATTTCGCGTGCCGGGTGGTTTTCCGGGAAGTTAAGGGCTGTAAAGTTGTGCCAGTCGTCTTCCATCTCCGGCCCCTCAGATAGGTTAAAGCCGATGCGCGAGAAAATACGGTTGATCTCGTTGCGCACCAGGGCAAGCGGGTGGCGTGTGCCCAGCGTGTTTGGCACTGTTGGCAGGGTAAAATCAAAAGCAGATTCGGTAGCTGTGCTGTCGGCGGCATTAACCAGTTGTTCCTGCGCCTGATCGAAACGTGCCTGTGCCAGGTTTTTAAGCTGGTTCAGCTCCTGGCCAACCTGGCGGCGCTGCTCTGGTTCAACCTGCTTCAGGTCATCAAAAAGCGATGAAATTATACCTTTGCGCCCGATGTAGGCTATTCTGAATTGCTCCAGTTCGGCAGCATTGCTTAGCTGTGCCGCCTCTATCTCTTGTGCTACTCTTTGTATTTTCTCAACCATAATACGCAAAGATAATAAATTACAGGTTTGCAGCTTACAATTGGCGCCTGCAGTTGGTAAGCCGGATCTGTAGTTTCAGCAACGGTTTACAGCATTTTATCAAGTATAGTTTGGCTATCTTTAAAGAAGCTATACTTTTGAGACACAGATTGCTGCTGCAGGCAGAGCCCAAAAGTATAAAATGCTGAGTTTATACTTTGTTTACCGACGCAACTACCTGCTTTACCGACTTCCTGCCCCGGTCAGCCTAAATGTAATAGCCTTACGGAGGAGGGTGAAAGTATATTTGGTAAAAAAACGAACAACTATGGAAAACAGAGATCAAAATTATAATGGCTGGGAGAATCCCCGCCCGAACCGCAGCGGCAACGTAATGGCCGGCCTGCTACTTGTGCTGGTAGGTGTAGTTATACTTGCCTATAAACTCAACAGTGTATTTCTGCCTTACTGGTTATTTTCGTGGCCTGTGTTGCTGATCGTAATTGGCCTGTTTATTGGTTTCCGGCACTCGTTCCGTAAGCCGTCCTGGCTGGTGTTGGTGCTTATAGGTTCAGTTTTTCTTATAGATGATCTGATACCGGAGTTTTCGCTCAGAATATACTTCTGGCCGGTGCTGCTGATAGGTCTGGGGCTATGGGTTATTCTGAAACCCAGAAACCGGTATCCCAGGCAATTCCAGCCGAATGTAGAGCCACAGCCACCGTACGATACAACTGCCGCAACTCCGGGCACACCAACAGGCGACTACTATACTTCTGATGCTTATAATACTTACAATACTTACACTGATAATGGCTATGCTTCGTCGGTAGAGGATTGTGTAAACGCGACAGCTGTTTTTGGCGGCGTGAAGAAAAGCGTTATCTCCAAGAATTTTAAAGGAGGTGAGGTAGTAAGCGTGTTTGGCGGCACCGAACTGAACCTGACCCAGGCCGATATACAACATCCTGTTGTGCTGGATACCACCCAGATATTTGGCGGCACTACGCTTATTGTACCTTCTAACTGGAGCGTGAAGTCAGAGGTGGCAGCTATTCTGGGTGGCGTAAGCGATGAGCGCATGGTAGCACCAACAGGCTATGATCCCAACAAAACACTTATTATAAAAGGTACAGCCTTGTTTGGCGGCTTAAACATCAAGAGCTACTAAAGATAAAGTATAACAAGCCGCTATGTCTCCACTACGCATCATATTGCTATACTTAGGCTGGGCATTGTTATGGGCAGTGGTGCAAACGCTGGTAATGATGCCAACAGGTTTTGAGTTTTCTTTGCTGGTAAAAGATGCTTTACTCCAAAACCTGTTGCTGGTAGTTGGTGGCTATGCTGTTGGCAGAGGCTTGCAGTACTACCAGCCCAGCGTGCGGCAGGGGGCAGCGTTTATAGGCTGGAGTATAGCGTTGGCAGGTATCTGTACCTTAGCTTACACCTTGCTGATGGATGTGGTAGCTGCAGAACAACCGGAATACCTGGCTTTTGTAGATGCTACCCTGCCCGTGCGGATGGCATTTGCCTGGCTGATGGTACTGCTGATGCTGCTGTTAAACTGGGTATGGTACTATACCCGCGCCCAGCAACTGGCTGAAGACCGCAAAGCGGCTGCCGAAAAAATGGCCCGTGAGGCGGAGCTTCATACTCTGCGCCAACAACTGCAACCCCATTTCCTGTTCAACAGCCTGAACTCTATCAGTGCTTTGGTAGGGGCAAGGCCCGAGCAGGCACGGATCATGATTCAGCAGTTATCCGATTTTCTGCGGAACACCCTTCGCAAAGACGAGCAGCAACTGGTGCCATTAACCGATGAACTGCAGCAGCTACAGTTATACCTGGAGATTGAGAAAGTACGCTTCGGGCATCGGTTACAAACGGCTATAGAGGTTGAAGATGATGCCCTGAATATGCACTTGCCGGCGCTGCTGCTGCAGCCAGTTGTAGAAAATGCCATCAAGTTCGGACTTTACGATACTATAGGCGAGACGTGCATAAAAGTAAAAGCTACAGCCCAGGATAAATCACTTGTAATCATCACACAAAACCCTTTCGACCCCACAACACAGCAGCCCAGGCATGGTACAGGTTTCGGGCTTAGCTCTGTTCGCCGCAGGTTATACTTGCTGTATGCCCGCCAGGACCTCCTCCTGACGCGCCAGACCGACAGTGTTTTCGAAACAACTATAAAAATCCCGCAAACCACATGATCAAGTGCCTGATTATTGACGATGAGCCACTGGCCAGAAGTATAGTTTTGGAATACCTGCAGCAATACCCTGCCATAGAAGTGGTGCAGGAGTGCAACAACGGCTACGAAGGTATAAAAGCCATTATGCAGCACCAGCCCGACCTTATATTCCTGGATATACAGATGCCCAAGATCAACGGGTTTGAAATGCTGGAGCTGATAGAGCAACCACCCGGGGTGATCTTTACAACAGCTTTTGATGAATATGCCCTGAAAGCCTTTGAAGCCAATGCTGTAGATTACCTCCTGAAGCCCTTTAGCCGCGAGCGCTTTAGTGCTGCCGTAAATAAGTGGCTTGAAAAACAGAAGGCCGGCGCCACAGAGGCAAAAGCAGCCATACTTACTGAAGTGCCGGCCAAGCAACCTGAGGAGCAGCAGCGCATTGTAGTTAAGGCAGGCAACGATATCCGGATAATACCGGTGCAGGATGTGCTATACCTGGAGGCTTATGACGACTATGTGAAGGTGTACACCAAAGATGGTATGTTTCTGAAAAAGAAAACTATGGGCTATTACGAGCAAACGCTGGACCCTGCGCAGTTTGTGCGCGTGCACCGCTCTTACATAGTGCCGCTGGCGCAACTCACCCGCATAGAGCCTTTCGAGAAAGACAGCCATCTGGCCCTGCTCCGCAACGGAGTTCGGGTGCCACTAAGCAAAAGCGGTTATACCAGGCTGCGCTCGGTACTGGGTTTGTAGTTGCACTGGCTATACTTCAGGGCTTCTTATACTTTCTGCCTGAAGGCACTACAGAAAGCTTCGCCTTTTTTCACCCATACTTCTGATAGATTCACTAAATAAACTTTCTGCACGAGCAGGGGTTATTATGCTAATTATGGTTGTAAATAGCGGGTATTCAGTGTTTTAAATGAAAAGTGTATGCGGTGAATAAATATATAAAAATACCTATGGAAACTTTGGTGATAAAAAATGTTTCCATAGTTTTGTGGCGGAATTACAGCAATGGAGACAGAAGAGAAATTAGATGTAAAGGAAAAGATCGCTACGGCGGCTTTTGAGTTATTCTGCCAGAAGGGCGTGAAGAGTGTATCAATGGATGATATTGCCCTGCACTTGTCCATGTCTAAGAAAACAATCTACAAATGGTTCGAGAACAAAGACGAGGTGGTTTATGCTTCGGTTCTTAAGTACCTGACCAGTGTAGAGCAGGAGGGCCAGTGTCATGCTTCCAGGGCAGGCAATGCTATAGAGGAGCTGTTCAATGTAATGGAAATGACAAGGAGGATCTTTGGCTCAATTCATCCCTCCATTTTCTACGATTTGCAGAAGTACCACCCAAACAGCTGGAAGCTCTGGCAAACACATAAGAACAAATACATACTTGATCAGATTAAACTGAACCTGCACCGGGGCATACGCGAGGGCCTGTATCGCAAAGACCTGGATGTGGAGATTATTGCAAGGCTGCGGCTGGCTCAGATTGAAATACCTTTTGATGCGCAGCTGTTCCCGATGCACCAGTTTGATATAAAGCGCGTGCAGATGGCTAATTTGGAAGTTTACATGCTGGGCCTGGCCACCCTGAAAGGGCACAAGCTGATAAACGAGTACAAGCACATAACTGAAGAAGAATAAACACCTACTACCCACACTACCTAAAATTATGAAAAAACGATTAAGCCTGATAGTAGCAGCTTTTGCCTTGTTGGGTGCTCTGCAAGTCAGGGCCCAGGGGGCGGCGCAGTCTTTTACACTGCAGCAAAGTATAGATTATGCGCTGCAGAACAGGGCAAACATCAAAATAGCCCGCAACCAGGAGCAGATAGATAAAGCCAAAGTTGGCGAGGTACGCTCTATAGGTCTGCCGCAGATAAATGCCGGTGCCGAGGTTGGGGATAACTTTGTTGCACAAAAGAGCTTCCTGCCCTCTGAGTTTTTCAACGATCCGAATGACCCGAACTCACCTCCACCGGGAACATTTGTGCCGGTAACTTTTACACCTAACTATACCGGTAACGCCGCCCTTACAGGCAGCCAGCTTTTATTCGATGGCTCTTACCTGATCGGCCTGAAAGCTGCCAAAACCTATACAGAGCTTTCTAAAAAAAGCACCACCCAAACCGAAATAGAGGTAGCCGAGCAGGTGAGCAAAGCCTACTACAGCGTGCTGGTTAGCCGCGAGCGCATGAGCTTGTTAAACCAGAACCTGGCCCGCCTGGATACATTGCTGCAGCAAACAGAAGTAATGTTTAAGAACGGTGTAGCCGAAAAACTGGATGTAGACCGCCTTAGAGTATCGCGCAACAACCTGAATGTAGAAAAGCAGAAGACCGAGCGCCTGCTGGTGCTGAGCGAAGAGCTGCTGAAGTTTCAGATGGGCATGAGCCAGAAAGAACAACTCATACTTGCCGATAACCTGAGAGAGGTGGAGGTAAGTATGGCACCTGCCAACATCTCTGGCTTTGACTACGCCAACAGAATTGAGTTCTCGATACTGGAAACACAGCGCGACCTTGCTATGCTGGACCTGCGCAACAAGCGCTCCGGCTATCTGCCTAAGTTTTACATGAATGCCCGCTACGGCTACAATGCTGCAAACAACGAGTTTTCGGAGCTAACCAAGAGCAAGAACTGGCTGAACTTCGGTTATGTGGGCCTGCAACTACAGGTGCCTATTTTCGACGGGTTGCGCAAGCATTACCAGATACAGCAGGCCAGGCTCACACTAGAAAATACAAAGTTTGGCATGGATGCCCTGCAGCAAGGTATAGACCTGGAGCTGGAGCAGGCCGCTACCGACATGACCAACTCGCTGGATGTGCTGAAATCGCAGCGCGAGAACCTGGAGCTTGCAGAAGAAATTGCGCGTGTCGCCAAGATCAAATTTCAGGAGGGGGTAGGCTCTAACCTGGAGGTGGTAACGGCCGAAACAGACCTGCGATTAGCACAGACAAATTATTACGCTGCTATTTACGATGCCCTGGTAGCCAAAGTAAACCTCGGGAAAGCTACCGGTACTTTACTAACTAAATAAAACTATAGAAGAAAATCCATTACCATGACCAGACCTAACATGAAACGATTAGCAGGTATAGCATCCTTTGCAGCCATACTTGCCTTTACAGCATGCGGTGGCGGAAGCGACGATAAAACTGCCCAACTTGCCGAACTGAAGCAACAACAGACCGAGATACAGGAAAAAATTGCTGCACTGGAAGCAGAGCTGAAGGCCGAAGGCAAAACTGTTGCTGCTGAAAAGAAAACAGTGCCGGTAACAGTAGCCAGTGTGCAGCAGGATACTTTCCGCCATTACCTGGAAGTGCAGGGCAAAGTAGATTTTGACCAGAACGTGCTGGTAAGCGCGCGCGTGCCTGGTGTACTTACAAGCGTGAGTGTAAACCATGGCGACCGTGTTTCTAAAGGCCAGACCATGGCAACTATAGATGCGCAGGTGCTGGAGCAAAGTATAGCTGAGCTGCGCACGCGCCTGGACCTTGCCCGCATAGCCTACGAAAAGCAGAAAAACCTCTGGGATCAGAAAATTGGTACCGAAATGCAGTTCCTGACAGCCAAAAATAACAAGGAGGCACTGGAGCGTAGCCTGGCAACTATGCAGCAGCAGCGCGACCAGTACAACATCAAGGCGCCAATAAGTGGTGTGGTAGATGAGGTTATCCCGAATGTTGGAGAGGCCGTGTCGCCGGGTATTGGTGTCATACGCGTGGTAAATACTGCAGGAGGCAAGATCGTGGCCGAGATATCAGAAGCTTATCAGTCTAAGATCTCGAAAGGGGATGAAGCAATTGTTTTCTTCCCTGACCTGAACCGCGAGGTGCCTACGCAGGTGAGTGTGGTAAGCCAGTTCATCAACCCTGCCAGCCGCACTTTTACGGTAGAGCTGAAAATAAAGAACACAAACGAGGTGCCGCTTCGCCCTAACATGGTAGCTGTAGTGCGCATCCAGGACTACCAGAACGAAAACGTGGTAACGCTGCCTGTTAACCTGGTGCAGAAAGATGAAAAATCAGCTTATGTGTATGTTGCTCAGAAGCAGGGCGGCAAATATGTAGCAGCACGCAAAGAGGTAAAAACGGGCATGAACTACCAGGGCAATATTGAAATACTAAGCGGGCTGGCAGCCAACGACCAGGTTATAACTGCCGGCTACAACAACGTGAACGAAGGGCAGCCTGTGGTATTTGAGCAAGTAGGCAGCAATAAGTAAAATAGCTAAAGTATAAAACTATGAAAGAGTTCAAACCAACCAGTTGGTCCATCGATAATAGAACCAGTATCTATATCATGACCATCATTATTACACTGGCGGGTATCATTTCCTATATTAAGCTGCAGAAAGAGAATTTCCCGGATATAGTTATCCCGACGGTGATGGTGGCTACGGTTTACCCTGGTACTTCGCCTTCGGATGTGGAAAACCTGGTAACAAGGCCGATCGAAAAGGAAATAAAAGCCATTTCAGGTGTAAAGAAAGTTACTTCCAACTCTATCCAGGATTTCTCGATGATCGCTGTAGAGTTTAACACGGATGTGGAAGTATCTGAAGCAAAGCAGCGTGTGCGCGATGCGGTGGATAAAGCCAAATCAGACCTGCCAACCGACCTGGACCAGGACCCAAACATACAGGAAATCAACTTCTCCGATTTCCCTATCATGTCTGTGAACGTGTCAGGTAACTATAGCCTGGACAAGCTAAAAGACTATGCCGAAGACCTGCAGGACCGCATAGAGGCCATGCCTGAAATTACACGTGTTGATATGATTGGTGCGCTGGATAAAGAGGTGCAGGTAAACGTGGATATGTACAAGATGCAGGTGGCTCAGGTTACTTTCAGCGATATCCAGTCAGCTATTGCACGCGAGAACGTAACTGTATCGGGTGGTAACGTAACCGTAGGCGAAATGAAACGCTCGGTGCGCGTGGTAGGCCAGTACGTAGACCCTAACCTGATCGGCGACATTGTAGTGAAATCGGCAACGGGTGCCAACATAAAATTACGTGAGATAGCAGAAGTTAAAGAAGGATTTGAGGAGCAGGAAAGCTATGCCCGCCTCGATAATGCGCCGGTTATCACCCTGAGCGTGATCAAACGCAGCGGCGAAAACCTCATCGAAGCATCAGACAACATCGCAGCTCTGGTAGACGAGATGAAAAAGTCTTCGTTTCCGGACGACCTGCGCGTAACTATAACCGGCGACCAGTCCAGCGAAACACGCCATACACTTAACGACCTTATCAACACGATCATCATTGGTTTTGTGCTGGTAACAATCATCCTGATGTTCTTTATGGGTACTACCAATGCCATCTTTGTTGGTCTGTCGGTGCCTATTTCCATGTTCGTGGCCTTTATCCTGATGCCTATACTGGGTTTCACCCTGAACATGATCGTGCTCTTCTCGTTCCTGCTGGCACTAGGTATAGTGGTAGACGATGCCATTGTGGTAATTGAAAACACGCACCGCATCTTCCATCAATCTAACCTGGGTATAGTAAAAGCTGCTAAAGTGGCTGCCGGCGAAGTGTTTGTGCCGGTACTGGCAGGTACGCTTACTACAGTAGCACCATTCCTGCCGCTTGCTTTCTGGCCAGGTATAGTTGGGGAGTTTATGTTCTTCCTGCCTATTACGCTTATAGTTACCCTGATGGCATCGTTGCTGGTGGCGTTTATCATCAACCCGGTGTTTGCGGTGTCTTTTATGCGTAAGGATGAAAACAAAGAAGTTTCGCCTAAGGCACGCCGCACGTTCTGGATGGTAACAGGAGCTGCTTTCCTGGTGGCGCTTGTAAGCTACCTGGCCGGGTGGTATGGTACGGCTAACCTTATAATGCTGGGCATAGTGCTGGTGCTGCTGAACAAGTATGTACTTACCGGCATGATCCACAGGTTCCAGGAAAAAACGCTGCCAAGGTTTATGAGGGCGTACGAGAAGCTGCTGCGCTGGATGCTGGTTGGTAAACGGCCTATAGGTGTGTTCTTAAGTATAATTGGCTTGCTCATCCTGTCCTTCGTGATCACAGGAATACGTCCGCCTAAGGTGGTGTTCTTCCCTGAGTCTGACCCGAACTTTGTTTATACTTACATCAACCTGCCGGTTGGTACCGACCAGGCTGTTACCGACTCTGTTACTAAAATTGTGGAGAAGCGCATTTACAATGTGATCGGTAAAAATAACCCGGATGTGGAATCGGTTATATCGAATGTAGCCATCGGGGCCGGCGATGCCAACGACCGTAGTACCACCGCACAGTCGCAGAAAGGCAAAGTAACGGTAGCTTTTGTAGAGTATGCTGACCGTGTTGGCGATGTTACCTCAGGCGAATACCTGAACCGCATACGGGAGGCAGTAAAAGGCATACCGGGCGCCGACATTACTGTGGATAAAGAGCAGAATGGCCCGCCGGTTGGTAAGCCAATAAGTATAGAGATTGCAGGTGAAGATTTCGAAGGATTGATCGCTTTGTCTAAACAGGTAGAGCAGTACATAGATCAGCAGGGGATAGGAGGTATAGAAGAACTGCGCTCTGACCTGGAAGACAGCAAACCAGAGATCGTGATCAACATAGACCGTGAGCGTGCAAACCGCGAAGGCATCAGCACCGGGCAGATAGGCATGGAACTACGCACTGCCATTTTTGGTAGCGAGGCATCCAAGTTTAAGCGCGATGAAGATGAATACCCGATACAGGTTCGCTATGCAGAGCCTTACCGCGACAACATAGATGCCCTGCTTGATACCCGCATTACCTACCGCGACATGAACACCGGGCAGGTGCGCCAGATACCGCTTTCATCTTTGGCAAGTATAGAATACTCCAACACGTATGGTGGCATCAAGCGCAAAGACCTGAAGCGTGTGGTTACCCTGGAGTCGAATGTGCTGGCAGGTTATAACGCAAACGAGGTGGTGCAGCAGATAGAGCAGTCTATGCAGAATTTCCAGACGCCGGAGGGCTACGAGGTAAAAATGGGAGGACAGCAGGAAGAGCAGGAAGAAACAGCCAACTTCTTAAGTATAGCTTTGCTGGCTGCATTCTGTATCATCTTCCTGATACTGGTAACGCAGTTCAACTCGGTGTCCAAGCCGTTCATTATACTTTCGGAGGTGTTGTTCAGTATCATCGGCGTGCTGCTGGGCTTCTCTATCTTCAGGATGGATGCTTCTATTGTAATGACAGGTGTTGGTATTGTGGCACTGGCGGGTATTGTGGTTAAGAACGGTATCCTGATAGTAGAATTTACCGACATCTTGCGCGAAGAGGGCAAAGAGCTGCGAGAGGCTATTGTAGAAGCAGGTAAAACACGCCTTAACCCGGTATTGCTGACAGCAACTGCCACCATACTTGGCCTGGTGCCGCTGGCTTTGGGCATAAACCTTAACTTCTATACTTTGTTCACAGAGTTTCAGCCGCACTTCTTTATGGGCGGTAACAGTGCCGCATTCTGGGGTCCGCTTGCCTGGACCATTATTTTTGGCCTTGGATTTGCTACCTTGATCACGCTGCTGATTGTGCCGGTAATGTACCTGCTGAACGAAAAACTACGTGACAGGCTGAGAGGCAGGAAAAAACCAGTTGGCGGCGTTAAGATTGTTGATCAGGGCGCCCCTGTAAACGGAAAAGTAAGAGAATACACCCTATAATTTAAATATGCTTACAACTGACAAAGCTATCGAGAAGGAGGTTATCCGGATCATTAGCAAAACCAAGGAAATAAGACCAGGTCGTTTGCAGGCTAAAGCCCGCCTTTCACAGGACTTTGGCTTTGATACAGTAGACGTTGTGGATATTATACTTGAGTTGGAGAAGAATTTCCACATTATTATTCCGGATGAAGTGCCTATTAACACTGTAGGCGATTTCATAGAGTATGTTGCCTTGCATGTCGCACCAAGTGACAATTAGGCAGTACCTATACTTATAAAAACAACAAGGGCAGGAAATTTTTCCTGCCCTTGTTGTTTTTATAGTAGTGTAAATATATTCTCCGCTATACAGGCTTTTAGTATACAGATATACGATACTCTTTCAGTTTCCTGTCAAGGCCTCTGGCATCGCCGCACAAAGAGTCTAGCAACGACCAGAAACGCGGGCCGTGGTTTTTCTCTACTGTATGCGCCAGCTCGTGCAGGATCACATAATCACGCAGGTCTTCGGGCAGGCGCATCAGGTGCAGGTTCAGGTTAATGTTATCGGTGTGTGAGCAGCTGCCCCATCTTGATTTAGCGTTCTTGATGAATACGCTCTGGTAACTGAACCCGAATTTCTTTGCGAAGTACTCTACGCGCTGTGGCAGGTATACTTTAGCCTCTTTGCGGTAAGCTTCTTCTATAGATTTACGGATGAATTTCTGCACATCGCTGTCAAGCACATCTTTGTAAGCAGGATAGAACACATTGATGAAGTCATCCTCAATGATGCAGCGCATGGTGTATTGTGCGTGGGTAAGCAGGCGCAAAGTATGGGAGTGTGTCTTAAACTCGCTGTCGTGGTCGTAAACGGTTACACGGGCTTCCTGCTGTTGCATGCGCGCCTGGTGTTCCTTTATCCAGTCGGCTTTGGTGTAGATAAGCTGCTCTGCTTTGTCAAAGCTAATGTGTGGCGGCACTGCTACGCGTATGCCTTTTATGGGCCTAACGCTTATACTAATGCGCTTTGCTTTATCGCTTCGTTCAATCAGAACTTTCCCTATCCCATCAATATGAACATTGACAGAAGATAATCTTAAAAATGTTGCAGACACTCGGCTAAAAGTTAAGTACAAATTTGATGCTTCAAATATAGATAATAAAATCAGATAAAAACTAACGTTCAGGCACCTTTTGTCTGCTTTTATTTAAATTTATGTATTTAAATAGTTCTATATCTGTAGTGGAAAACAGCATTTAAAGCTTATTTAGCTGGTTTAGAAAAAGAAGAGCAGCTATGAAAATTTCAATTTAAAGTAAAAGAAAAGGAGCCCTGTACAAGAGCTCCTTTAAACTTGATTTTTTATACTTTAATTAACGTCTGTTGCCGCCTATCGGGCGGGCGTCGTCGTTGCCGTGTTTGGGCATGCGGCTGCTGTCGGTGGTTAATGAGCGCAAAGTTGGTTCTTTGTTCTCAGTTGATGTACCCTCAGCGGAGCCAAGTGGCCTTGCTTTAAAGTAGTGGGGTTCCTGAGCTTTATACTTCTCAGCTATATCGCCCTTTTTCATGGAGCTTTTCATGTGCCCGGTCTGGTTGTCTTTCTCGAATAACATAAATGCTCTATTTAGTTTAGTTAGATGTTTTCGCCTTGCCCTAAATGCACCGAGCCCGGAGACTGGTTGCTATACTTTGGTGTGCCAAAAGAACTGTCAGCGTGGTGCACGGTGTCGGTATGAGGGGTGTTGCGGGCCTGCGCCTGTCTTTGTTCGTCCCACTCCTTAAACCTGTCGAGCTCTGCTTTTATACTTGTCATGAACCAGGCCAGCAGGCTGGCATCATCCAGTAAGCCTATTACAGGTATAATATCCGGTATCAGGTCTATCGGGCTCAGGAAGTAAATGATAACAGCAATACCACCTACAAGTGTAGTAGTTGGTATGCCTTTATACTCACCTGAAGTAGCAGCCTTTATCATCTTAGACAACAGCTGCAGGTTTTCCCATACTTCGCTGGCTAATGCACCCAGGTTCTTTTTGGCGGTTGCTTTCTTAAAAGCGTCGTTCAGCAGTTTGGTAACCTGCATCGGGTGTTGCAGGTAGCGTTCTGCTTTTTTCAGAAGGTTTTTAAAAAATGCGCTTTGTGCTACATTCTTACCTTCAGTGTGCTGATTCTCCATACTATAGTACGTGCTTATACTTGTTGTGTTTGTGCTTTAAAATGCTGCAAAAGGGTGTTTATACTTTGCCTTTGCCAATGCGGTTGCAATTTGCTTAAACTTAAGGTAACCTTCCTATACTTGCTGCTTATAAAATTGTTCGGGTTAGGGCAAAGAAAAAGCCCTGCAGTTAACACCACAGGGCTCCCTTTGTTTATACTTTATACTTAGTTTACACGGCCTGCCGCGTAGTAGTAGTTTCTGTAATAAGGCTCTCTAAGTGAGCTGATCATAACGCCACCGTTGGTAGCAGAGTGTATAAACTTGTTCTCTTTTAAGTAGATGCCCACATGAAAGATAGGCTGCTTGGGACTGCGGCGGAAGAAAACAAGATCACCTGTTTTAATGCTGTCTTTCTTGATGCGCTTTACATCCTGGAACATGGAGCGTGAACTGCGGCTCAGGTCTATGCCATACACGTCGCGGTAAATGCTGGTTACAAAGCCGGAGCAATCGGCACCACGTTTGGAGGCGCTGCCGTAGCGGTATGGTGTGCCAATCCACTCGGTTACTGTTTCTATCAGCTCCTTATCCTCGCTGTAATCCAGGTCCAGGCCCAGCGTTTGGGAGTAATACTCGTAAAAAAGAGTGTCTTTATAAGTTATAGGGGCCTTTAGTTTCAGAGCATTTACCACATCGTCGCCAGAGTTGATGGCGTATGGCGTAATGCCTGCAGTTTCAGAGGCAGGTGCAGCTGGCTTTACCTCGTAGAGGTAAGACATAACGAGCGAAGTTAAGGCAAATACGCTCAGGATCGTTGTTTTTATCATAGGGTTTAGCATGTTTCTGGCCCACCGCAGCGGGTAAACAGTTGTCACCAATATTAAAAGCAAGCTCTTTAAAATAGCACTGACAAAGCCTGCTTTTACTGTTTCAGATGTTGCCGCATCTTAACAGGTAGTAAAACTAAGTACAATTGTTGTAAGTACCAAATTATTGCTGGTGCTTGATCTGGTAACGCAAAAGGGCTTTTGCTTATTATAAAAGCATGTTGCAACGTACAAAAGCTTTTGGCGGAGTTGTCGTAATTATAAGTGAGTGCAATTTCAGGAGTTAGTAAAAATGGATTTTAAAATTGTAGAGCGTTCGTTTTTTGCACGCATTGCGCGCATGGTTCTGAAGAGCAGTAACGTAGCGATGGTGCTGGGTAACAAGATACACCTGAGCGGTGTAGACGGGGAAACTTTTCTGAAGGACGAGGGCTGGCTGGCGCACGAAATGTGCCATATCCGGCAGTTTAAGGAGCATGGCTACGTGCGTTTTCTGTGGCTATACTTTGTAGAATCTATGCGGGTAGGGTACTACAACAACAAGTATGAGGTGGAAGCACGCGAGGCAGGTATGAAGCACCTGCGCCACCAGATGACAGCAAGAAAAAAAGCCGATAGTGTAAAGCCTACTGGCCTGCCACTACCGGATGATGAGAATAAGCAAGTATAGAAAACTGCTAGTTAATGCCTGTGCCTGGACTGATGGGTATCCAGATCTCTTCTTCTGAATCCGGGGCTCCGTTTTTATACTTCTCGCCCAGAACCTCGAAATGCGGCCTGTTATCTAACACATAACCCGATGTTGGTAGCCAGGTAGAATAAATGTGCTGGAAGATGGAAGTATCGGTGCTCGCGCCTTTGTAGTGGAAAACTGCATAAAGCCCTTCTGGCAAAGTATAAACTTCCATATCATCGGGCACTGTGTCAAGATCTGTTGCTTCAACAGCTGCCCATTTCTCAAACTCATTATGTATGCTGAAACTATCGAAATAAGAGGGGCTATATACCTGTACCGAGTAAAGCGCAGTGCCTACACTGTTTTTAATTTCGCTTCGCCTTGGCATAAAGCTTCTCCACAGCAGGTGCGTTTTATCATCAGCCAGCGACATGGTAAGCCTTTTGCCAATCAGCTTCTTTTCAGTTAACGTTTCAATTCTTGGTGTCATCAGGTTTGCCTGCTTAAGCTACATTCAATGGCCTTACTGATCTGATATTTCTGTGTGCCAGTTTACCTGCCAGGTAAGCCATCGGTAAGTATGCTCCGGCCAGATCAACAATAGTATACCATGTTGGCGAAGGCAGCATAAAAACGCTGGCAATACCACCGGCCAGGAAAAAGATACCTATAGCCATCGCAAATTTCATTTTGTGAGTAGCGGCAACCAACCCAGCTACAAATGCTCCCACAAAAGTGCCCAGCGCATGTGCCAGAAACGGGAAGATGAAATGTTTTGGCTGGAACAAGTGTATGGATGCTTTCAAGTCTTCGGTAGAGGTAACATCTGCTCCATCGGGTGGCGGAATGATGGAGCCACTGATGCTAATAATGCCCATATTTACTAGGCTGCCGATAATAATGCCGGCTATAATTGCTAAAACATTTCTGAGGGTGGAGTGCATTTCTTGTAGTTGCTTATAGTTAGTATTTAATCTGTCTATAGCTTCAGTGCCGGGTATGAACTAACATTTTCATTAGTATAGCCAGTTATGTTTCCTGCTTAATGTTTTGCTAACGAAGGTTTAAAGCCTTTTTTACAGCCTTATACTGCGCGTCAATCACAGCCTGGTTATGGCCGTGGGCTGCTCCTGGTACAAGTATAAACTCTTTCTTCGGGGCTCTCACTTTATCGAAATATACTTTGGTAAGCTCTGGAGCGGTTAAGATATCTTCCTCCCCCTGAATGAAGTACACCGGAACCTTATAGCGCAAACCATCCTTCATGAAATTTATACCAGCATCCATTGGTTTGATTCCCATTTGCTTGTGACCAGCCAAGTATAGGAAAGAATAATCATCGCCGTTATACCTGTCGTTGGCATCTTTTTCATTGTCGTATTCGCTCCTCAGCTTCCACCAGGAGGCAGGGGCGGGTACTGAATTTTCCTTTTCATACTTTTTGATGATGCGCATGAGTTGACCTGATTTTCTGGCATCCTCATAAGGTGGAGGACCTAAGGCAACCAACTTGTCCAGGGATTCCTGGTCTTTAGCAGTTTGAGCTAGTTTAGATACTTTATTGAATGCATGCAGGAACCCTTCTTTCCAGTCGACTACTTGTGAATGGCCAATATAGGCAGCGAAAAGGTCCGGGCGCTTCAAGGCCATACTGGCTCCCAGCACCGATCCCCAGGAGGTTCCAACAAGGGTTATTTTCCGCTTACCAAGGTGTTTGATCAGGTACTCTGAAAGCTCAATCCCGTCGGCTGTCATTTGCTCTACGGTCAGTGGGTTTTCGATCCAGTAGTCTTCGGTTACATTTTCGGGAGCATTTTTGCCGAAGGTTCTTCCTGCTCCCCGCTGGTCCCAGTACACCAGCACAAAGTCTTTTTTCCAGTGGCCATAGATAGCGTCGTCGTACTGGCTCATGGTGCTGCCCGGCCCGCCATGCAGAAACAGGATAACAGGTTTAGACTTGTCTTCCCCGCTGATGGTTACCCACTGCTCTATGCCGCCAATAGGAATAAACTTCTCCTCGTTAATTGGCTTTGCCTGGGCAGCTAGCCTGCCTGAAACTAAAATGAGGGACAAAATCAGTAAAAATGTGTGCTTCATAAAGAGTCAGGTGTTGGAAGAGATAGTTATGTACTATGGGTAATACTTTATACCTGTTGACGGCTTTATCTTATTCTTATCAATCCTCTATTGTCTCTATGCCTTGTGCATCCAGCTTTGCCAACCCGTCTTTCATTGCTTTTACTTGTTCTGGTGAGTGGCTTTGCCAGATCGTGATTTCGCCAACAACCTTAAATGGGTGTTTAGAGCGATAAGACTTTGTTGGATTACCTGGAAATTTCTTATCAGTTAAATTAGGGTCATCCTCAATCGGACCAGTTGGCTCAACTAAGTATATTCTTTCACGGCCTTCGCCAGCAGCAAGCTCAGCTCCCCAGATAGCAGCATCCAGGGTGGCGGTCAGGTAGATGTATTTTGCCTTTTTATTTTGCCCGTAGTTCGAGTTAAGGCCTGTTTCGATAAAGTCGCCAGGCTTTAGGTCAGCCTTTGTGCCGTGGAAAAATGTCTGAACGAATGGGCTTTGAGCAGGTGCATCAAGTTTGTTCTCATTTTTGTTTTCTTCCATAGCCGTAGATGTTTCGGTTGTTTTTCGGGTGTGAGGGTTGTTGGCCAAAGGCTGACATTTATACTATGTTACCTGCAGCGTTTCTTCTATTTTATGAGTTGGTTTTGCTCTTCTTTCCCAGCCAATCTTCTCTGGTCATCTCAAACTTGATTTCATCATCACCATGTAGCCCGGTTTCCGTCCAGCCCATTTTTCTGTAAAATTTCTCTGCCCGAGTGTTGGGTGATGTTCCCAGCCATACATTTTCTTTTCCGGTAGAGAAATACCAGTCAAGCATTAGTTCGTGTAACTTATGACCGATCCCTCTTCCTTCAAATTCGGGTTTCAAAAATAAAGCCCAGATATTATTGTCTTCCAAGTCTGCAATTGCAAATCCTACTATCAAACCATCAATTTCACAAACCCAGCCTTTTCCTCTTTTGGTTAAGAACTCTTCGCAGTCAGCGTCTGTAACACGGGAAGGATCTGATAGAATGTTCTCTTTCACTGAATGCCGGACAATTTGTATTTGCCTGATGTCGCCTATGTTAGCTTCTCTGTATATCATTTGTTTTATGATGTTCTTAAAATCTTTTCCATCTTTTTGCCCTTTGCCAATTCGTCCACCAACCTATCTAAATACCTTACTTGTTTTGTTATTGGGTTTTCAATTTCTTCAATACGGTAGCCGCAAATAACTCCTGTTATCAGGTTGGCGTTTGGGTTAAGTTTTGCTCTTTCGAAAAATGTCTCAAAACTCACCTTCTCATTAACAAGCTCCTGAACTTTATTGTCATCAAAGCCTGTCAGCCACTCTATAACCTGTATCAGTTCTTCTCTGGTTCTGCCTTTGCTTTCAACTTTTGTAACATAGTGAGGATATACCGAAGCAAAAGTCATTTTTGCTATTCGCTCGTTATGTTCAGGTGTTGGTTTCATTTTCAGTGTTAATTTTCAAAGCTTTGATTTCAGTTTAATTATTTTCTTTATCAACTCTTTGGGCAAAGGCTTGTCGTGTATAAAATGTAAGCTGTCTTTTGTTCCTTTGGCTCTGTAAGCAGCTATTTCATTTTCAATTTCTGCCAAACCATAAACAGGGTAAAAACCGATATACTTTTTATATGCGGCAAAGTATAAATGATCTTTCCCAACCTTATAGGCTGGTATTTTGTAACGAATACTTTCTTCTGTGTTAGGCAATACATCAAAGAAGAGTTGCCTTAGTTCAGTCAGCCTTGCTTGAATTTCAGGTTCAAATTCCGATATGTAATTGTCTACTTCGTTCATTGCCTGCTCTGGTCAACCAGCCGTTGGGCTGGCATAGTTAAGAGAAACTAATGTGCTTTGTCGGCGGCTGGTGCTCTTTATCCTAGTCAGTTATCTTATCGCGATTTCCTTCTGAGAACTATGGTAAGCATCACAACACCAAATATGATCTCGATAGCTGCACCCGCCAGAACCGCCATATAGGCAGGTGCATTCATGGTAAATAGAAGATAAGCTGCGACACTCAGTCCTATGCTTAAAGCCCAGTAGAGGCGTGTGCCGTAGAGCGTAGCGAAATGCAGATACCTGCCCCCGATGATGAGGAGCATGCCCTGGAAAAACCATTCTACCTTTTGCAAAGACAACCCATAGGCCAGCGGAATGCACAGGATCATAAATATAGTTCCTTCCATGGCAAGCCTGCCCAAAGGATTATTTTTTGTGTGTGCACCACTGGCTCCCAAAACTTTATTGAGCAGCATGCTGACAGGATGAATAAGAACGCCTCCGATAAGCAAGGTCCAAACTGCCTTTTCAGGCGACACATACAGGAATACAAGTGCTGCAGTGAGCCAGGCAAGCCCCGACACCAATACGCCGATGTAACCATTTGTATAAGCCTTGCGCAGATCGTGCTGAGCAACCTTTAAGTTCTGTAGATCATTTACAGCACCTTCTGTAACCTGATTAGTGTTAACCACAGTCATCTAATTTGTTTTATGTAGCAATTGAGATTATTGATTGAGCTGCTGATTTTTTTGCTTTGTTAAACTAGCCGCTAACGTTTCGGGGTTTGGTGATGTGGCGGCATTCGAAGCACAACATTTCCACCTTGGACAAATGATTGATAGTAGCACCGCTGTTCATTACCACTTCACCCGCTTTTTGGCTAAGCCCATGTTAGCAACTACCTTACTGTGTTTACTTAGGTGCACTATTCTTTGTAAGTTGTTATTGTTCTGAGAAAATCTAATTATCACTTTGGAATTATGCTTGTGGGCTCGTTTAATGGGGAATGTTTCAAAAATGAAAGGTTAAACCCCTTTGCTATCAACCAGCCTGCCAGTACCATTTCATAAACGGCAATCGGTACTGCCATTAAGATTTGAATTTTTGAAGCCATTTGAATTATTCCAAACATTGCCAATAAGGAAGAACTAAAAACT
The DNA here is from genome assembly GCA_966250805.1 of uncultured Pontibacter sp. Classification (GTDB taxonomy): domain Bacteria; phylum Bacteroidota; class Bacteroidia; order Cytophagales; family Hymenobacteraceae; genus Pontibacter. Next base: position 300,660 of record CBINIP010000001.1, read on the forward strand.
AATATGGCTCCAACTATTCCAACTAATGCCAATTTTTTGGAGACAAGCTCAGTCTTAAAAAAGACGTAGCTATAAATAAAGGTATTTATGCCTAACATAAAAAGTGGCCCTAAAATAAACGTCCAGTCATGAATTGCTTTTGCAATAATTCCTGCAGTTTGGTAAGACGGCAAATCCGGACTGCTCTCATTTACAAAAGAGTTGCTTAAAGTTACAATTGACAACATTGCCACAATTCCAATGAGAATAAATATTGCTTCTAGAAGTCTGAAACAGAGATATCCCAATCCTAAATGTTCGTTGTATTTTCGTAAGTAAGGAGATAGCATAATCGCTGTGCCGGATGCTGAGCAAACTAATATTAATTCAAAAACAGCACCCCAAACCAACTGTACAGTGTATTTTGCCCCATTTTGTATATAATCAGGTTGAAGCAAAATAGGGTCATATAATTTCAAACCTATGATGGCAGTAACCGTTGCTCCTATGAAAAACAAGCCAGTTATAATGGCATTATTTTTATCATTCATAATATTTATTTGTTGCTTCAAATTAGTATTACCATCTCAATAAGGTTGCGGCTAATGGACTTGGCCATAAGGCGGCGTAGCTGGCTTATGGGTGTGGTTAGAAAATGTTATTCTTTCCTGATGATTTTAACTCTGAACTCTCCATTTGTGACTGTTTTTACCAAACCCGTTGGAGTCTTGATCTCACCTTCAAATGTACCTTCAATGATGTCGTTCTTCTTGCTCGTTATTCGGACTGTAATGCCTTCAGATATACTCCCCATATAGTTATAGCTATCCTCAGGTCCAAAATGACTAATGCCCTGTGGCACAGAAGCAGGATCATAAAGCCCCACACCGCCATCAGCTAGATAGCCATCCTTGTTTCGAGGACCTTGCTGCCCGTGAATCACAGAAGGGATGGGTAAGTTATCTAAATCAATGTTTCCAATATTTATACTGATGTGGCGATTGTCAGGAGAAGTACCGTCTCTGGATATATGAAGATTGCCGCCATTAATAGTGGAATCATAGGAATTGCCCCATGCCTCTCCGCCAGTAGTGACGGCTTTCTCAGTATAATTGAGGTATTCGGAACCAAAGTTTCCTTTAATATACCCATTGCCTATGTAAGGTTCTACTGGCTCAGGTGAGTCTTTGCTACAAGAAATGAATAGGGTTAAGAAAAGAGGAAATAATAGATTGAGGAGGTAAGATTGTTTCATAGACTTTTTATTTGTGTTTATTTTTTATGTTTTCTAACTATTGTATAAAAGTAAACATACGCTTATCTGCACTATGTGCGGAGTTGTCTAAGCAGGCTTTAAGAACACAGTAATTAATTGCGAAGCCAAAAACTCCACATTTCTGCATTGTATATTAGCCTGTTACAATATAAGAAAATGCTAACAAACTTTAAATTATACTTTAGAAAATAGTATAGCCGCTGCAGCTCCGGCAAAGCTGATAGCGAAACAAGAAGTTCTCAAAAAAAGAGGGTGGGGATGAGGCTGTTTTTCCGCGGAAGTTATCTTGATTGCTGTCGGTTTCTGTGGCTTAAAAGTATAGATGCTATTGAAAAGCTATATCCGTGTAATACACGTTTATAAGCGGGTATTACACGGATAACACTTATCAAAAAGCCCCTGCCTTAATAAAGGCAGGGGCTTTTCAGTGGTTTAGCAATTTAAATGCTAAGCCTCGCGCCATTTAATGGTGCAACCAATGGCTTTAGTAGTAGCCTGGCTTGCTTGTTTGCCGGCTACCAGTTCATCGAGGGCTGCTTCGGCATACTTTTTCTCTACTTTAGAGGCGTCGCGGTAATTATCGTCTATAGTGCCAATGTAGGCTACTTTGTAGGTATTGTCTTTCTGCTTTTGCACCACATACAGGTGCGGTGTGCGGGTAGCGCCGTAAGCTTTGGTTATCTCCTGTGTTGCATCCTGCAGGTACGGGAACGGGAATTTCTTCTCTTTGGCGCGCTGCTGCATATCGGCAAAGGAATCCTTCGGCGATACCTTTACATCGTTGGGGTTAATGGCAATAACAGGGTAGCCTTTGGGCGCATACTTGTTGTGCAGCGCAATAATACGGTCTTCGTAGGCTACAGAGTAGGGGCAGGTGTTGCAGGTAAATGTAACTATAAAGCCTTTTGCGTTTTTATAGTTGGCCATAGATACCATTTTGCCATCCACGTTCTTCAGTTTAAAGTCACGGGCAGTGTCGCCAATGTTATAGCCGGTTTCGGTGGCCGGAGTGGCCGACAGAAGCATACCTGCAAGCAGCAGGCAAAATGTGTACATAAATGTCAGGCGGAAGTTTTTCATAGGTTTAGGATTATGGTTTATACTTTAAAATCAGCTTTTGTAGCTCGTCCTGGGTTAGTTCGCGCTCTACAAACTCGTACTGTTTGCGCTTGTTATTAAAAAGTATGGTGGCAGGTATAGCGCCCGACCATTTCGGCTCCAGCTTATCGATCCAGGTGTTGGCGTCGGTTTCGTCCAGCAAAAGCAGGTCCGATTTCATGCCACGCTTCTGCACAAAAGGTTTTACACGTTTTTCCAGGTCATCGGCGGCATCCATGCTTACCAGCACTACCCGCACCGGCTGCTTTTTATACTGCTCGTTTACGGCCTCAAAGTATGGCAGCTCTTTAATGCAGGGCTTGCACCAGGTAGCCCAGAAATTTACCACATAAAGCGTGTCGTGGGGTTGCTGGCGCAGCTTCTGTAGCTCAGCAAACTTTATCACTTTCACATTTTGGGCAAAGGCTGGTGCGGCAAAAAGCAGCAGCAAAGCAAGTGTAAGTATATTCCGGTTTTTTCTTTTCATGTTCCTATAACGATTATCAGCATTAACCTATTGCAGGTATAAAAGTTTTAACAATTTACCTTTCAGGGCGTTATTAAGCAAAGCACTTGTTAAATTATAAACGATAAAACTATGGCTAAAAAGCTTGAGGGAAAAAAGATAGCGATACTGGTTGAAGAAGGATTTGAGCAGGTAGAACTAACCGAGCCGCTGAAAGCGCTGAAAGAAGAAGGCGCCGAAGCGCACATTATATCGCCGAACAAGAACAACGAGATTAAAGCCTGGAACCACACCGACTGGGGCGATAAATTTAAAGTAGATAAAAAGCTGGAGGAGGTGAGTGCTGCTGATTATAACGGACTGCTGCTACCTGGTGGCGTTATGAACCCGGATAACCTGCGCGCTAACAAAGATGCAGTGGCATTTGTGAATAAGTTTGTGGAAGATGGTAAGCCAATTGCTGCTATTTGCCACGGCCCCTGGACACTGATAGAAACCGGCAAAGTAAAAGGCCGCAAAATGACCAGCTACCACACCCTGCAAACCGACCTTAAAAATGCCGGAGCAGATTGGGTAGATGAAGAAGTGGTAGTAGACCAAGGCATAGTTACCAGCCGCAAACCCGATGATATACCCGCTTTTAACCGGAAAATGGTAGAAGAATTTGCCGAAGGTCGCCACGACCGTTAGCAGTTACTGGCTATACTTTGAAGCCCCTTGCAGCACATGGCCGCAAGGGGCTTTTTTATACTTACAGCAGGCGAAGCAGTTCGGGTGTCTGCTTTTCGAGAAGTATGGTTAGAGCCAGGTCCAGCAAAAACAGGAACAGCCCCTGCAGCACCAGCGATTTTCCCCAGCCCAGGTATTGCTCCATTTTCGGCGAGTTGCGCGATTTTTCCTGTAGGTAAGCACCCATCACCATAAAGCCAAGATCAAGGCCCATGCTCAGGTAAAATATCTTTATGTACCAAAGGTGCTGCCGCACGCTTTCGGCCAATGTTCTGGTGGCGGTATCGGTAAGTATAAAGTATAAGGCGGCGCCCGCAATGCAAATGTTTACAATGTTAAAATAGATATTCATCTGGTGCAGAAACCTCTTGCTGCGCGTAGCCTTCATCAGCCGGAAGCTCCCATAAATAATGTGCAGCAGCGCCCAGCTGCCAAGTATAAGCATCCCGATCTTCAGCGTATCTGCCTGCCTCAGGTTAAAAGCCGTTGCGTTATTTGTCTGGGCAAAAGCAGTAAAAGCGAAGAGCAGAAACAGGAGCAGGTAAAGGAATTTTTTCATGGTAACACGGCTAATAAGTTTGTGAAGAAACGACAGGATAGCGTGTTTCGCATAGCTGCACAGGCAAAAGTAAGTATAGCTAAGCTCGGCGGGTATGCCGGAAAGGGTGTGCTTGCTGCAGGTTTATACTTATGGTACAGGTAGTTAAAGCTGTTTACTTGCGCCTGTTGTATTTGGTTGCCTGCTTATACTTGTGTGGTTGTTCGAGTAGCTGCTTCTTTGATTTGTGCAAAACATGAAGTTGATTTTGTACAGCTGTATGGCAGGTATAAATCAATCAGGTAGTAGGGTAGAAAGCAGCAATATCTTTATGCTGATTTATAGTTGGGTTAGAGTATAGATTACCACCCCTTTGATGTTCTGGCCTCAGAAACTGCTGCTGTATATTAACATAGGTGTTTATAGCCGTTGATGGCTAAACTTTAATTATTTAGGTATAGGAATATAACTTTACCTGTGTTGATGCCCTTTGTTAACACCAAATTCACAGGATAAAGTGGATAAAGTAGATAAATCAACATAGTTATCCACATTTATCAACAGGCAGAAGTGTGTAAATACTTGCTCTGAAAGCGGGCGACCTGTGTTATAAACTTATCCGCACAGCCACTTATAAACCTCTCTTTGATCTTTGAATTTGCACTGCTTTGAGAGCCGTTGTTATACTTGCCGGCGAATAATTATAACTGGTAATGTAAACCTGAACAAGTGTTTAGTTGTTAGCTTTGTGCTATGCTTAAAATTGCCTGGTCCGAGATATTTGCACACGCCCTGCCCGAAGGCCACCGTTTCCCGATGGCCAAGTATGACCTGCTGCCCGAGCAACTGCTCTACGAAGGTACCATTACAAACAAGAACCTTTTTGCGCCGGAACCTCTGCCCGAACAGCACATCCTGCACACCCACGATGCTACTTACTGGCAGCGCCTCCGCGACCTGCAGCTAACTCCCTCTGAGATTCGCAAAACAGGCTTTCCGCACTCGCAGGAGCTTATTAACCGCGAGGTCGTGATCATGAATGGCACAGTGCAGGCATCTGTTTTCGCATTGGAGTATGGCATAGGCATGAACATAGCCGGCGGCACACACCATGCTTTTACAGACCGAGGAGAAGGCTTTTGCTTGCTGAACGATATTGCCATTGCAGCCAATTACCTGCTCAGGTACAAAAACATAAACAAAGTACTGGTAGTCGATCTTGATGTGCACCAGGGAAACGGCACGGCACAGATATTTGAGCAGGAGCCGCGGGTTTTTACGTTCAGCATGCATTGCGGCCATAACTATCCATTTCATAAAGAGCGCTCAGACCTGGATATTCCGCTTGCCGATGGCACGGATGACAAAACATACTTAGCTATACTTAGTGACACGCTGCCGCGCCTGCTGGATGAGGTGCAGCCGGATTTCATTTTCTTTCAGTCGGGGGTGGATGTGCTGGCAACTGATAAGCTGGGCAAACTAGCCATGACCATCGATGGCTGCAAAGAGCGCGACCGGCTGGTGCTGGACCTATGCCATAAGAACAGGATTCCGGTAACGGTAAGTATGGGCGGAGGTTACTCCAAGCAGATAGCGCACATTGTAGAGGCTCATGCCAATACATTCCGGCTGGCGCAGCACATCTACTTTTAGTGCCGTGTTTTCAGTTTTTCGCCTTCCTCGGGTTTCTTGCCAGGCATAGCCAGCCTCAGCAGAATGTAAATAACGGGTGCCAGGGCCAGTATCAGGATAACAACAAGTATGGCTTTGATGATCTTGAAAAAGACTGAAATAACGATGGCGGAAAGTATAAGCGAAACTGCAAAAATGATCCAGAAGTTAAGCGTGCTTTTGCTCATGATAATGTAAAGGAAGGTAGAGTAAGTTTATACTTGTTGCCCGGACTAAATGTTTAATCTGCAGCTTTATGCAGCACCAGTTGCCACCTGAAGGCCCACATCCACCGCAACGTATAAATGTTAATGCCAGCTTGCTGCACCAGATTTACCAGTTCTTTCCGCTTAAATGCCCGCCATACCGATAGGGGCGCATCATTTTTAACAAGCCTTGATTCCGAAAAAAGTGCCGTTATAAATTTGATGGAGTAATAAGCGAACCAGTGGCGGTGCAGGTCGTTGATGATCACAGCTATACCTGCCTGGCTATGCAACTGCCGCAGCATCTGCACAAGTTGAGCATCTGTAAAATGGTGGCAAAAAAGGCTGCAGATAACAACATCATACTTTTGCTGGCCGAACCTTTCTGAGAACACATCATGCTGCACAATCTCTACCTCCTCAAAAGCGCTGCAATTATGACGGGCATACTGCACCATAAAATCGTTGGCATCTATACCTGTTAGCTGTACCGGTATATTTTTGCGCCTGGCCCATTTTGCTATACTTCTCAGGGTATCGCCGGCGCCGCAGCCAATATCGGCAAAGCGCAGCGGCTGGGGCAGTTGCTTATACTTTGCAACAATGTTATCCAGCGCCTGCAGCACTACTTTATAGCCACCAAGCCAGTTGTTTATTACTTCCAGTTCTTCCAGGTTTTTCTGTAGCTCCTCACCCGTGAGCGTGAGGTCGTCCATCAGTTCAGGCTCGTTAGACCGTAGTTTCAGCATAGTGTACCTTTAGCAGCATAGATTCTAGGGTAAGGCCGGGGCCGAAGGCAAAGCTTAGTACCGGCTCGTTTTTTTCTTTAGGCGTAAGCGTTTCCATCAGGGCCTGCAGCACAAACAGCACCGTTGCCGACGACATATTACCAAACTTCTGCAGCACCTCGTAGGCAAAGCGGTTATCGTTTCGGGTCATGCCCAGTTCCTGTTCTATTACTTCTAGTATGCGCCTCCCGCCGGGGTGTATGGCAAAAAGCTTTATTTCCTGTATAGTTGTTCTTAGCCCCTGCAACAGTCGTTCTGTCAGCTGCTTTATACCTGATTTTATCAGGTCCGGAACATAAGAAGAGAGCGTCATTTCGAAGCCGGTATCGCCAATGTGCCAGGCCATGTCGCGTTTGCCTGCCGGGGCCAGGTCGCAATGGAACGATTGCAGCTCCAGGCTTACTTCCTGGCAAGGCTCACCCTGCACCAGCACGGCAGCAGCGCCATCGCCAAACAAAGCATTCGATACAAGATGGTCGGGCTCGGGGTTCTTCTGGAAATGTATGGTGCAGATTTCGGTGCAGACCAGCAACACTCTGGCATGTTTATCGGCACGGCATATAGCATCAGCAATTTTAATGGCATTGAAGGCGGCATAGCAACCCATAAAGTTTACTGAAGTGCGCTGCACGCTGGAGGGCAGTTGCAGCCTTTCCACCAGTTCAATATCCAACCCAGGGGCATACATGCCGGTGCAGCTTACAGTTATCAGGTGCGTGATGTGGCTATACTTTATCGATGGCGCTTTGGCAAGGCAGTTCCGGATAGCTTCTTCGGATAGATCTACGGCATGCTTCCGGTAAACATCCATGCGCTGCTGTACCGTAGGGAAGGGCTCCAGGTCGGGCGTGTTCGGGTAGAAAGTATACTCGCCATTGGTGCGGGTGTAGTCCTGCAGCACACTGTAGCGCTGCCCGATACCCGACACTCGGTAAAGAGCTTTTAGTTTACGTGAGTCCTGCTCGCCCATTTGCAAGGCTGCGGCCATAAAATCGGCTACCTGCATTTGCGGTATTTTGTGGGGCGGGTTGGCCGTGCCGATGGCGCATAAATAGCTTTTCATGAGCTGGTGGTTACGTTAGTGGTGTTTCGGGGAAAGTACAGGCGTATGATTAACCAATAACAGGCGCAATGGTTACATCAAAGTATAAAATGTTGGTGCTTTTCTGCCTGCTAAGCACAGGAGAAATCACCCAGACCGAAACCCGCATTTAACTACGCAAGCAGCAGAAGATTAGATGTAAGCTGATTAAAAAGGCTGGCCATGGGTTTGGCGCATGAGCAGCCGGACGGCCGCCGGTATGTGTTTTAAAGTGCCAACTGCCACTTCAGAAAGTACAGGGCTGCCAAAAAGGTGTTGCACTGTGCGGCCCAGCATCAGGCGCTTGCTGAATTGTCTTTCCCAGGCAAGGCTATAGTTCTGTTCCAGTTGCTGGCGGTTATGGCCGTTTTTAAAGTATGCCAGTACATGCTCTGCAGCCAGTTTACCTGAATGTATAGCCATTGCCATACCATTGCCACATAAAGGCGTTATCATGCCGGCCGCATCGCCGCACATCAGCATGTGGTTTTCTATGCTTGTTTTGGTAGCAAAAGAGATCTCGTTGATAACTTCAGGCTGATCATACAAAAATTCAGCTTCTGAAAATACCTGCCGCAAGTATGGGTTCTGGCAAAGTATAGCTTTTTCCATGGCAGGTATGCTGCCGTGTTGGCGCAAATTCTGACGTGTGGTAAGGTAACAAAAGCAGTAGCGGCTATCTTCTACCGCCGACATGCCGGCATAGCCGTCTTTAAAATTATGCAGCGCTATCAGGTCTTTCGGGAGATTATATCTGATGTGGTACTTAACCCCAATGTAAGGCGAGCGGGCATTAAAAAAACTGCGGTTTAACTTACGGTCGAGGTTGCTGCGTTTGCCAAAAGCACCCAGCACTACTGTCGCCGAAATGGCACTGCCATCTGCTAACTTAACTTCAAATTTATCATCAGCAAAAACAACATCATGCACCATGCATTGCAACCTGAAATCCACGCCCTGTGCCTTGGCAAGCTCATAGAGGTAGTTGTCTAAAGTATAACGACTGATGCCAAAGCCACCCAGATCCAGCTCAGCGGTAAGGGTTTTACCGGAAGGAGAAGAAAGTAGAAAGCGTGTAATTTGAGTAGGTTGCAGCGGTGAAAGGTTTATTTTGAGGGTGTTGAGATAAGGCAGTACTTCGTTAGACACATACTCGCCGCAAACACGATGGAAGGGGTAAGATTTTTTTTCTATAAGCGCTACCGAAAGCCCCTGTTGCACCAAAGCAATGGCGCTTACCAATCCTGCCAGACCTCCGCCAATTATAACTACATCTTTCAAAAGTGTAATTTTTGTATTGTGTATAAATTTAGTGCAACTTTGCAGAGCCAATACTTAGTGAACGCACTCATTTAGAGGTGTATAATACAAGAACAAATTATTGTGCAGCGCGTTACAATATTGGAACAACTTTTGTAATACAATTGACCAGGACACTACAGTTATTTATATGAAGCAACTTATACTTTCTCTTTTTATCAGTTTGTCAGTGCTTGGAGCACAAGCGCAGGTGCGGGGTGCAACCTCGGCGCATGCCACACAAAGCGAAAAGCAACAGCCAGCTGACCAGCCTGAAAAAGAGATTTCTATTTATCCCAACCCAAGTAACGGGGTTTTTACTATATCGTTGGCCAACCTTGAAGCTAAAACTGCTGAGCTGCGCATTATTAACGTAATAGGTAACGAAATACTACGCGAAACTATTACACGCACCGACGGACAGTTTCTGAAAGAGGTTGATCTGAACAAGTACGCAAAAGGCTTGTACTACGTGAAACTTGAAGCAGATAACTATAGCGCTATACGGCGTGTGGTTATTAAGTAATATATAAACGTATTTGGAAAGGCGGTTCTTGTATAAGGGCCGCCTTTTTTATTTGCCAATGCTTAAGTAAGAGCTGCTTTATAAAGTTATTCCGGAAGTATGGTTTTAGATACAAAGCCGGTTACGTCAGTAGTGTCTTTGCGGAGGCGTGCTTTTATGAAAAGATTGTTTGTAGTGTCCAGCACTTGTATCTCCTGGGTTGTATCGAAATGGGCTATAGCCGATGACTGAAAATCCGGGTGGCTGTAGAGCTGGCCGCTTACCAAAGAGTGAGTTACCTCCAGCACATCGTCAGGTAGCGGGGGCGTAGCACCTGTTTCGCTGGCCATAGTGGCTTCAGAATCATCTATCTCCAGCTTTTCTTGTTGGCGGCACGAGGCAACGCACATACAAAGTATAACAAGAGCCGGTAATAGTATCTTCTTCTTCATCATCAGGTTATGCTTTTACGCATTTCAACATGTCTTCAATATAGGCAGAAACATGTAGAAAATAAAATAGACAACTGTAAAAGCTTATAGACTAAGTATAAAAAGTAGGAGAAGTGGGAGTTTGGTGGCCCTGCCGCGAATCGAACGCGGATCAAAAGTTTAGGAAACTTCTATACACAAATTCATTTTTACGTGCAATTGTATTTGTATTTAATGCGCTTAAAATCAATAATATATAATACAAGTTGTTTTGGTGTATTTTAATAGTTATAAATAAATGTTTGCCACTTTGTTTGCCACTTTTCAGAATATAGAATATCTTTAATGTTGTAATCGTTTCGTGAACCAGCAAAAGATATGGCAACATACAAACCAGTGCTAAGGCTAAAGGCTAAAACAGATAAAGAAGGTATTGTTAATATCAGAGTTATAGAAGGTCGTAGCGTAAAGCACGTATCCTTAAAAATCAGAATACCTGTAAAGTTCTGGAATGATAACGCTAACGAGGTAAGGAAAAGTAAAGAACTGGATTACGAAACAATCAATAGCAAGATCAAAGAAAAGCTAAAAGAGTTAGAAGCGTATGAAGGTCAGGAATCATACAACCCAAACCAGAACAACAAAGCATCTTACCTGAGCTATTTTGAAAACGAGTATTTACCACGCAAAGCAAATACAGGTACTCGCATTAAGTATGAAATGATACTTAAAAAACTCAAGGCTTTTCGAGATGATATAAAAAAGAAAGATATACTGTTTAGTGAGATTGATACGAAACTGATACACGAACTAAACAAGTTTATCTTAAAACGATGTGCCACTAACACCGCTAACCACTACCTGAAACTGATAAAGCAGGTATTAGATAAAGCTATAGCCGAAAACTATTACACCTACCTACGGCATCCGTTTTCAAGTTTTGATTTCCAGAACAAGAAAGTTAAAAAGTCTGCATTGGAAAAAGAGGAAATCCAAAAGCTTCTGAAATGCCATATAGACGAATCAGATTTACTGTATGATACTCGTAACAAGTTTTTAACGCAGCTATTCTTACAGGGTATGCGAGTATCTGATTTGCAGTTGTTGCGCTGGAATATGATAAAAGGCGATAACATAGAATACAAGATGCTGAAAACTGGTACGGATATGACTGTATATATTAACGAACTGGTTTGGCATATCCTGATACATCAATTTAAAAAGCTGGCAGCAAAGCAAAACATTCTTTTAAGAAGTATACAAAAGATCGAAAACGAACTTGCGCAACTGGAAAACGAAGCAAAGAACCAGCTAAAAGCCAAAGGTTATAATTCTGGCTATCACATAATCATAAGTGATAAGATCAAAGATTCAGCTATGAATAAAATGATACCAGTTGAACCGATTTACGAACAGATCAAAGTAGTAAAGCTGCAGTTAGTTTCCACTTACAAAGAATCGATTCTTTACATAGCATCGCAAAAGCAGTATAAGGATATGTTTGTTTTTGATTTCCTGCAAGACGAAGATTTTAGCAACATCAAAAAGAATGATTTTTCTAAGCTAACGCCTGAACAGTACAAGACCTTAAAGAACAAATCGATAGTATATAACCGACACCTGAAAGACTTGCAAGTTAAAGTAGGTATCGAAACAGTTTTAAAATCACACCTAAGCCGACATAGTTACGCTTACCTGCTACTGAATAATAATGTAGATGTGTATAGTATCGGGCAATCCTTGGGGCACACAGGCGGTTTACAGGTAACAGAAAAGTATCTAAAAGGGTTAAAACACAGCAAAACAGCGGAGCATAACAGAGAAATCGCAGAGCAATTTATATCAACCGTTTAAGAGAGGTTCTAATCTGTCTTTGAAATATTCGTAACTACCTAAAACAGCAGATGCCTTATATGAAGTTAATTTAATGCACATTATCAATTCAGGCTTGGTAATGTGTTGGTAATAATAAGTATACTTGTCTATGTTAGGGAGTTTAATACCAGCCAATAGACTAAAATTTGCTTCAAATTCTTCTACACTTATAGGGCTTGAGGCATTATCAATTGTGGTAAAATCTACTTGCTTATTCTTTAAAAGAGCAAGAATCTTGCTATTAACTTCACTCATATTCTACATAGATTAAAAAGCTTGGCTTAAAACTAATAAATCTTAACATAACATCTCTCAAAAGTATTGCCCAGAAAAAAACGAGGTTATTAGAAGCGATATAAACGCTTATTTGTTGCGTGTTAATACGATGCTTTAAGCTGGCTTGAAAGTATTGTAGATCGCTTCTAATAGGCTTTAAATATAGGCTAACATAAATATATAATATACTTGTCTGGTAGCTACTCGTCTTTGATGACGAGTAGAGTACGATCAACACTAATGTAGAACGAAAAATATTTTTAAAAGTGGCTAAAAAAGTAAAACGGGCACATACATTCAGCATATATAGTAGTAAAGAACTACTTATAATATGAATCCGATTTTAGCACGATTAGAAAACGAGATCAAAGCAGAAAAACAGAACCAATTAGAGGTTAGCTACAACGTGAGGTTATCCAGAAACCATATCAACACCTTAGAAACTATAGCAAAGCAACTGAACATCAAGCAAAGCGAACTGATAAGAATGTGTATACAGAACTTACCAGACCTGCTTAAATAAGCATACTACTTTTTTACTTCTTATACGCTGCGGAAACCTTGAGCCTTTACGGTTCAGGGTTTTTTGCTTTTATAGCCTACTCAAAATATTTTCAAAAAAGTAATGCAAAATGAAAAACGGATTGCAAAAACAGCATATATAGGTATAAAGGGAATTGAGAAATGAAAACCGATCTAACAGAGGCTAAAAGAATACTGGATAAAATAGATATTATCCGAGCAGCCTATTTAAAAAAGTACGAAGCCCTGCTAATGCAAAGCAAGCCTAACAGTTTTAAAAGCAGAATGGCAGCGATCTTTGGCAAGATCAAAAGCAGCAAAAAATAACCGAGTATAGAAGTATGAAAGAAGTACACCAATCCATTAGCGAACTAAAGGTTTTGCTAAGTATGATGGATAGCAGAATCGATAGAATGATTGATTTAACAATCGATAAAATGATTGATAGAAGTATCGATAGAATGATTGATACCTGTATCGAGAATCAGATAAAAAAGAATAGCAATACAAATGAGTTTATTACACAAGATGCAACAGAGCATCAAAGCCGTAGCCGAGGCGAAGAAAACTAAGACTACAGCTTTGCGATTCACCAAAGCCGATTTTAACCAGTTGGAAGAAACCGCTAACTACTACAACACCAACAAATCAGAGGTTATCCGAATCGCTTTGATCAACCTTTACAACGCCTTAGAAGCAGAAAAAAATAACTATAATAAATAATGTTAACGAAAAGAGAATATGCAGATATTTTACGAACCAAAGAACCAGTAGAAACAGCAGCCAAAGCGATATTAGATAAGATCGCAGAACTGAACCTAACACCAACTGCAGATATTAACCAGCTAAAGGAGGAATACAAAACACTACTTTTTAGCAAGCTGGTAGCAGTTGATAAGGGTATCAAAATGCAGTACGAAATCCACAAAACAGACAAAGCCAAGTTAGACTTAATTAACCGCACCGTTTCGTTAGATGGATATGAAGAGATAGCAGAACTGGAGAAACTGATGAAAATCTATTTTGGCTCTATTCCTTACTACTTTAAAAACAAAGGTATCACAGCAGAAGATTTTCTGACAAAGTATAGCGGATCGATAGAAGCTACATTCTCGAAACTGGTTATAGATGTAACCGATACCGAACTATACAAAGAACTGAAAGCCGTAGCGGATACGCTGAACAGCTTGTTTGAGCGTGGTGTAATTGATAAGTACGCCTTTAGTAACGGGTTCTATTATATCTTACAAAGATTCCTACCAGCTAACGGATTCACGAAAACAGTAGAAGTAGACGAATCCACGATTTTCTACTACCTGAGAAGAAAGAACTAACACTTTTGATTATTTTTTTTGTTGGTTTGATCCTGCTTTGAATGCTTCTACACTTCTAAATTCATTAAATCCATTTATCGGAAGTATTCAAGGCTTATTAAAAGATGCTGTTTTCGGATGGCATCTTTTTTTATTTATAATACCCTATGATCAAACAAGCAACTTGTAAATATTTGTATTTGGTAAGTTATATTTATAAAGCCTGTTCACCAGATAGAAAGATATTATAAATAAAGTGGCTACTAATGTAAAACAACGAGGCACTACCAGCATATATAGTAGTGCAGGGCTGCAGAAGCCTTGGCAGTAAAAATTCATTTCAATTTAATGTATAAGAAGTATTATGAAGAAAGAAGTATCAGCATCTACAAGAACTTTAATACAGGGTTAGGCGAGTATAACCAGAAGCCATTTTACAAGAAAAGCAATACGCTAACGATCAAACAGATTTACGATGTTATTAAATGCGGTGGCGGTGTACACCAAGTACAGGATATAAAACCAGCTATAAAATATATCCAGACACATAGTAAAGCAGAATCAATATACACCAAATTAAACTTACCAAGCTTTACCGTTTCGGCAGATTTTGAAAGCCAAAGAAGCAAAACAGCAGAGAAAGAATATACGCAGCTAATCGGTTTTGACTTTGATAAACTAACTACTGCACAGGTAAACGAAGCGATAACAAAGCTTGAGGAATGGGATTTTACAGTACTGCTTTTCAGAAGCCCAAGCGGTAAAGGCTTAAAGCTTTTTATTAAAGTAGATAGCACAGAAAAGCAACACGAAATAGTATACCGATGCTTCGAACTCTATTTTAAAGATATATTCGGTTTGGAGCTGGATATGCAATGTATAGACTATACAAGGCTGTGTTATTTCAGTTACGATCCAAGCGCATACTATAACGATAACGCAGCGTTGGTTACTACAAAAGAACTGATAGAGAAATACAAAGATGTTGTAAAAGAAAGCAGCAACGGTTCAGAAGTAGATATTATCAATTACGATTCTGTAAACACCGATAGCATCAAAACCGTTTTTTACAGCTTTGTAAATCAACTGCAGGCGAACGGTATCGACTGGATAAGCGGAAAAAGAAACAAGTTTCTGTTAGAGATATGCAAGGTAAAGCGATACGGTATAAACTTTAATGAGTGCTTAACCGAATTGCTAACCTTTATTGATGGCAGGTATACCAGCGAATACACCGCAAAGAATCTACCTGATAAACTCGCTTACAACTGGAAACGCTATCATAACAATTATGAGATCGTAAAACCGAAACCAGCTAACAGCCTACAAATTGTAAACTACCTGACAGAGCAAAGCGAGTTTATCAAAGCTGAACTGTTAGAAAAGCGAATCTTATTTATAGATGCACCAACGGGCGCAGGTAAAACCACACTGATAAAGCAGCTTGCAAAAGAACTGAACCTAAAAACAGATATACTGATGCCTACTACGGCACTGGTAGAACAGCAGAAAGATATAGCCACTGTTACAGGTAGAAAAGCTTTGAGTTTTGAAATGTTGAATGCTGATGTACTTGCTTGCTGTTATAATTCGATCAACAAGATAGTAGAACGTAACTCTAAGTTACTGGTAATAGACGAAGCGCATAGTTTAGTATCAGATTACGGTTTCAAATCCGATGCGATACAAGATATACAGCGTAGCTTAAACCGATACGAGTATGTAATATATCTTTCTGGTAGCATCCTAACTTTAGAAAGATACTATACAGCAGATAACCTGCTAAGCTTTAATAAAAAGAACAGGTTTAATTATGAGTATCAGACCGTTAAATTAGATGAACGTGTAACCGATAACGATTACTTTATCAATAGTCTGGAAACTGGCAAACTGAATGTATTCTACCAGAATGATAAAACGGTGTTGGATAAACTATACATCTACCTGACAGATAGCGGTTATAAAGTAGCCTATATCAGTAAGGATAAAAAAGACAATCCAGAGTACAAAGGCATAGTAGAAAACAGCAGCTTAAACGGGTATGATGTGTTACTAACTACCTGTATCATACAGGCAGGCGTTAACATAAACGAGTGTGATCGTGATATTACTGTTACGTTTGGCAGGCGTTCAAACCTTATAGACTATATCCAGTTTACAGCACGATTCAGAACCAACAAACCAGCTATAAAGATTATACATAGCGGTAAGATCGGACAGTTATACTTAACTGATAACGAAGAACTGCTAAACCGAATCGAGGTAGAAAAGCAACTGTTAGAAAAAGCGCAAAAGATAAACCAGCGTAGGCAGGTGGATTTTAATTTTTTAGATGCTGATAAGATAGTAAAAGGCTTGGATTTAGTGATGCAGGATAACGAGGGTAATTATACAGTAGATTCATTTAGTTTGCTGTTTAACCATTACCAGACGCTAAACCAGAACATTAGGAGCAACATTCGAATACTTAAACATTACTTGAGCCTGTACAACTTTACAGAGGTAACAAGCAATAGTGTAGCCGTAGACGAAGAAGAAACCAAGAAGTTAAAAAAGATCGGTAGAAGTTATAGCAAAGAAAAGAAAGCTAAAATAGATATGCTTATCGATAACATCTTTAACGGTGCGCACATCTTTAGCCAAGCTACGGACAAGGTAACAAAGGATATTGAATACAAATACGGTTACTTATCGCAGTATTTACCTGATAGCAAGATCAAAGAACGCAGGAAGCTCTTAACATCTAACGCAGCGTTCGATCTATACAAAAGCAGGGTTACATATATGCTTGCTGAATCGGATATAAAAGCCCAAAGGCAGGTATCAGATAATGTACTGTTAGATTACCAGCGTTTGAAGCATTTGGAAAAGCATATACAGGTAAACACCACTTACTCAAGCAAAGAGCTGAAAGATATAATTGCTAAGTGTGGCTACACGACTACAACCAATAGGTATGTAACGAACAGCTTAGGAATCATATTCGAGTATGCGACCAGTAAAGATGGTGTTAGATATACAATAACTGGTAAGATCAACCGATGCGATTACATTGTAAGTAAATCTACGGAGTTAAATACTGATATAGATAGTTTGTTTTAAGTTAAAGTATGGTCAAAAAGAGAGCATAAACTCTTATATAAAGAAAATCTGCTCTACTTTTGACCATTTTAAATTATGAAATTTTTTAACATTTCTATTATGTAATTTTACTTCAAACCAACTAACTAACGATATGTTAACCACAACAGAAAAAGGTGAGGTGATAATCGAGTTTTTAGAAAACTATGAGGCTATCATTTCAGAGTTCCCACAGCTTAAAGATAAGCTAAGCTTTGATGCCTACTTGAATTATGCAGTTCAGGAGGAAAATGTAGACTACATACACCAGAAGCTACACCGTATCGAAGAAACTTTAGATACACTAAACGATTCTTTGGAAGCGGTAAACAGAACATTGGGTAAAGTAAACCAAACCTTGAGTACGGCAGGCGAAGATTAATTTCTTTGTATCTAAAACAAAACAGAATTTTTATCTATAATAGATATACTTCTGTTGAATCATAATACACTTAGAAGCGGTTCGTTTTGGATCGCTTCTTTTGTTTTGTGGCTACTGATGCAATACAGGTAAACGGCTTGTACCTTATGGTAATTTTTACACTAAGGGAACATTACGAACACAGGGTAATAGGCTATAATATTGTTTAAACATTGATTTTATACCAGTTTAGCTAATCAAACCGCTTTAATCGTGTTCCTACTTTTGCACACCCGTTTAAGCGCATACAAAAGCACAGATTTTTAAAAATGTTTGCCACTTTTGTTTGCCACTTTCAAAATATTATGAGATTCCTATAAAAGAAAAAACCTTGCAATCATTTGATTTGCAAGGTTTTAGTAGCCCCGAGCGGGATCGAACCGCTATCTAAAGTTTAGGAAACTTCTATTCTATCCGTTGAACTACAGGGCCGGTTTCTGGCGTGCCAGTGCCGCAAAGTTAAAGCAAATACTCACTTTATACAAACACTATTAAAGCGGCGGGAACTTAGTTTCTGCAGACTGGTTCATTACTACTGCAATTGTGAACGCGATAACAGTTAAAACCAAGCCAACCATAAAAATGGTGTACGAAATGCGCAGGATCTTATACTTGCGGCTCAGCACCTCGCCCAGGTAATAAATATCGGTGATCATGTTGTTGTAGAGCGATTTTTTATCGCTCATGATCTCGTTCATACCTACCTGGAAATCTTCCAGCGGAATACGGGTGAAGTTGCCGAAGAATAGCAGGTTCACGTTACGGCTTACTACTTTGTTCTTGCTCCTCTTCAACGAAAGGCTGGTGATTTCGGGCTGAGCTGATATAATGGCAAAAATTACCGAACCTAAAGCCGTTACCAGCAGTGTGCCTACCGGAATAAGCAGGGTGCGAT
This sequence comes from uncultured Pontibacter sp., assembly GCA_966250805.1. Classification (GTDB taxonomy): domain Bacteria; phylum Bacteroidota; class Bacteroidia; order Cytophagales; family Hymenobacteraceae; genus Pontibacter. The sequence goes on from CBINIP010000001.1 coordinate 319,152, forward strand.
GCTGTGCAAAATCAGTACCGATAACCGATGACTTGGCACTCAGGTAGGTGATGATAACCGAAAGTATAATAGCGTTCAGGCTGATCATCATGTTGGCTTTGTTGTCGGCAATGGCACTAAGGTTTAGGTGCGTGCGGTACGTATTTCGGAACATAGTTTCAATGCCACGCTTTGGCTGCGCCATTGTTTCATGAAACTTCTTGTCCATTTTTTTCTGCTTCTTGGTTTCCTTGCTCAGGCGGCTGCGCTGTTCCTGTATATTCAGGCCAAGTTGCTCGGCATACTTGCGCTGCGCCTCGTTTGTATGGAAGGTGGTCGAAAGCAGAAAATCCATCTGAAATTGCTCCCACTCCCGATCAGAAAAAGACCTGTCCTGGAAGATCTCCCACTCTACGCGCAGCAGCTCAGCAGTTGCAAAAAAGGTGCTCTTGCCAATGTTCGACATATCTGCATCCACCAGCAGTTCGTGTAACAGGTTTTCCGGCTCGGTGCCATGTTTGGTAGCCATAATGCAGTGGGTAATACGCTGTATGCGCTCCTGCGGATAGTTTTGAGCGGTCAGCCATTCGGTAGCATAACGTACACTCTCAGCCTCGTGGCCCTCGTAAGTGTTTATGTACCCGGTGTCGTGAAACCAGGCAGCCAATACTAGGTCCTGTAGCTCATCGGGAGGCAGGTTGTGCAATTTACCCAGGTCTTCCGCTTCCTGGGCTGTATCAAAGGTATGGCGATAATTGTGGTATACTAACTTCTTAGATAGCTTCTCTTTGAAGAGCTTGAAAATGTACTCGCTGGCTCTTCTGACAATGTCCTGGGTTTCCATAATTGGTATGTACTTCTGATGGGTGCGTATAGATAAGTGCAAATGGTAGTTCGGTAACTAAGGCAGGTGCACATGTTTATCTGCCGTTACGCTGAAACATACTTTTTGTTAAAAGTATGTAACCAGGTATAAATTTCAGGGCCGGTTTAAGCTATTCCCGGGCGATAGCAAACACAACAACTAAAATCTTTTACAACTCGTTATCAAACTCAGTCCTGCCGCACCTGCAGTACTTTTGCCTGCATTCCTGAGGCAATGGCACAGAGAGACAAAACCCGCTATGGCTAATATAGTCAAGTCTGTCATACATCATAAGCTTTCCGGGCAAAGCAGCTGCCGTGGTATTAACCTTTATACCTGCCAGCTCTCGTAGCACCGGCTGCAGGCCTATTAGCTATAAGTACCCATGAAAAAAAGATACACCCCAACACACTTTTTACTACGCTCCCTGCTAACTGCACTGGTTATAGTACTGGCAGGCTGCACTGCCAAAACACCTTATTATAGCCGTGATGCCAGCAACTGGGAGCAACGTAAACAAGACCCGCAGAATAAGCTGCTATACACTGTTTTCCTGATAGGCGATGTAGGAGCCCCCGACCTGAAGAACCAGGAACCATCTTTAAAACTGATGCAGTCGCAGTTGCAGGAAGCCGGCGCCAGAAGTGCCGCTATTTTCCTGGGCGATAATGTGTACCACAATGGTTTGCCTGAACCCGGCAAGTATGACCGCGACATATCTGAAAAACGCCTGAACGCACAACTCGATATTCTTAAAGGTTACCCCGGTGAAAAGTACATGATACCCGGTAACCACGACTGGAACCACAGTGGGCGCGGAGGCTTACAGGCTGTAATGCGCGAACAAAATTATGTAAACGATTACCTGACCGAAGAGGGCATTGTAGTAGGCGGTGATTTTTATGTGCCCGGCGAAGGTTGCCCTGGACCTTATGAGGTCATGATCTCGGAGGAAATTGTGCTCATCGCCTTAGACTCTGAATGGTGGCTTCATCCATGGGATCGCCCTTATGGTAATAACAGCAACTGTGGCGCTGCCAACGAAGCTGATTTCCTGATACAGCTGGAAGACATTATCGAGAAGAACAGCGGCAAAGATATACTTGTAGTTGCACACCACCCTCTTATGAGCCGTGGCGTGCATGGCGGTTTCTTCACGTTAAAAGATCACATATTCCCGCTAACCCTGCTTCGAGAGTGGATATTCATGCCTTTACCGATCATTGGTTCAATCTATCCTTTTGCGCGTAAGTATGGCGGTATTCTGCAGGATATTCCACATCCAAGATACCAGGCATATATTGAAGGGCTCCTGAAGATATTCGATAAGTATGATAATATAATTTATGCCGCAGGCCACGAGCATGCCTTGGAATACTTTAAGCATAATAACCTGGGGCATATTGTAAGTGGCTCGGGGTGTAAGATACAGGATGTGAAACCTGGCGGCACGGCCAGCTATGCCGATGATATTAAAGGCTTTGCCAAATTGCTTTATTATGAGAATGGCGAAGTATGGACGGAATTCTGGGTGCCGGAAGGTGATGGCTCTACAGGAAAAATTTCTTTCAGAACACCGGTATATGCCAAGAAGCCACGCCGCGAGGCCCCACTCATAGAAGACAAACGCAACTACGCCGACAGCACCATTACGCTGGCTGCTAATCCTGGATATGTAGCTGGCAACCTCAGAACAAGCCTGCTGGGAGAGCACTATCGCAAAGAGTGGGCAACCAAGGTAAACGTGCCGCTGCTCGATATGAAAAACGAACTGGGCGGACTCACACCGTACCAAAAGGGGGGAGGCAAGCAGACAGCCTCGCTGAAAGTACGAAACCCGGAAGCGCGTGAGTATGTACTCCGCAGTGTTGATAAAGATCCGACACTGGCCTTGCCGGATTACCTGCGCGAAACAGCTGCCAAAACGCTTTTACAGGACCAGATGTCGGCGCAGCACCCTTATGCAGCGCTGGCGGTGCCTAAACTGGCCGATGCAGCCAAAGTATACCATACCAATCCGCAACTGGTATACATCCCGAACACGCCATACCTGCGCCAGTACCTGGATGAGTTTGGCAACACTTTGGCCTTTCTGGAAGAAGACCCTGACGAAAACCACGAAGAAGTTGCCAGCCTGGGCTATGCCAAAAACCTGGTGGGTACCGACAAGGTGTTGCGCGAAGTGCAGCAGGATAATGACTTCAGAGTAAACGAGCCGGCATTTGTGCGTGCGCGCCTTCTGGATATGCTGATTGGTGATTGGGACCGGCATGAAGGGCAGTGGCGCTGGGTAGAAGAAGAAGGCAAGAAGAGTAAATATTATACTCCTGTTCCGGAAGACAGGGATCAGGCTTTCTTTAAAGCGGATGGTATACTGCCGTGGCTGGCTACCCGCAAATGGGGTGTGCGCAATGTTCAGAATTTTGGGTATGACTACAATGATATCATAGGCCTGAACCTGAGTGCTCTGACGATAGACCGTACCTTTACCTCCAGCGTTACCCGCGAACAGTGGCTAAGTATAGCTGAAGATATAAAAGCCAACATGACCGACGCTGTGATTGAAGAAGCTATAGCACAGTGGCCGGAACAGATACGGAAAATTTCAGGCCCTGAAATTGTTGCCAAACTGAAGTCGAGGCGCGATAAGTTGCCACAGGCGGCTGCCGATTACTATGCCTTTATGGCTAAAATGGTAGACGTTACAGGCAGCGATAAGCACGAGCACTTTATAGTTAACCGCCTGAACGATGAGCAAACCCAGCTAACGGTATTAAAAATAACCAAAGAAGGAGTGTTGCGCGATACACTATACCAGCGTACTTTCTTCACAAACGAAACCAAAGAGATCCGATTGTATGGCTTAGGTGGCCAGGACCGTTTCGAGGTTAATGGCGATGTGGATAAAGGTATAGTTGTGCGCATTATTGGCGGCAACAACGAAGATATTATAACCGATAAGTCACATGTTTCCGGTTTAAAGAAGCATACTATAGTTTATGATACAGATACCGGCAACACGTTTACACTAGGCTCTGAAGCAAAAACAAAAGTATCGGAACACCCGGATGTAAACTTCTACGACCGCAACAACTTTAAACTACCTTACCTGGGGCCGCGCCTTTCGCTGGAGTATAACGTTGACGACGGCGTTTTCCTGGGAGCCGGCGTTCTGCTGCGTACCCAGAAATTCCGGAAAGAGCCTTATGCATCGCAGCACCTGCTGGAGGGTAACTATGCTTTCCTTACCAAATCTTTTAACGTGCGCTATACCGGTGATGTACGGCAGGTAATTGGAGGTTGGGATCTGGGGTTGAGTGCACTTTTACAGGGGCCGCAATACCAGCGCAATTTCTATGGCTTTGGCAACAACTCCCAACAAGATACCGAAGTGGATGATAGCTTCTACAGAGTGCGCTACAAACGCCTTAACTTAAATGCGGCACTGACAAACTATATCACTGGCTTCTTTAAGTTTGGTGTAGGCCCGACCTTCGATCGCTTCGAGGTAGTTGATCAGGATCGGGAAAGTTTTCTGGAGCAGGAAGCACAGGCGGGCCGTTTACTGCCCGGCACCTACAACCCTGAAACCGGAGAGTTTGAGTCGCAGCATTATATGGGAGCAGCAGCCTTCCTGGATATGGATGTTATTGGCGGCGACAACGATGTAAATCCTCAGATAGGCATGCGCTGGTACAACAGGTTCAGTTACAACAGGCAAACCGACGACGAGAAACTGCACTTTACAAGGTTAAGCTCAGAATTTATGTTTTACCTGAGCCCGAATTTCCCGCTGCAGCTTACATGGGCTGGCCGCCTGGGTTTTGCACACAATTGGGGCGATTACCGTTTTTACCAGGCCAACACACTTGGAGGTATGGATAACCTGCGTGGCTACCGCCGCACCAGGTTTGCAGGCCGAAGTGTGGTGTTTGCCAATGCCGAGGCAAGGGTGCAGCTTTTCGACTTTAACTTATACTTAACGCCGGCAAAGCTGGGTGTACTAGGCTTGTTTGATGCCGGCCGCGTATACAACGACGGTATACCGCAGGAAGGCTTCTTCCGAAACTTCCATACGGGAGTAGGGGGTGGCATTTGGGCAGATTTCATGAGAAAGAACGTTGTATCTGTAACCTATGCCGTAGGCGAAGAAGATAAGCTCTTTACGCTCGACTTTGGGTTCTTTTTCTAGAAAACGTATAAGGAGTAAGTACAGGAGCTGCTTTTCAGGCTTTGTTCTTGCTCTTTTTAGTTACTATAACTTACCTGATAAACTATGAAAAAAATATCTACCAGTATATTGCTGCTTACTTTGCTGCTGATAGGGCGGCAGGCAGCCGCCCAGGAAACAACTACCCGCGATACCAACATTGATACAACAGAATATGCAAGCCCCGGTGTAGAAGGTATGGGCAAACCCCGCGGTATAGTTATTAGCTATGAACGTCTCCCCGGCTTTGATATAGAGTCTGAATCTGAAGACCCGCGCTTAGGTAATGGCGAAGGCCGTATCAGGCGGCATAACCAGTTTGGTATAAGAGCACTTGCCCCTATAGTTAATAAACCGCAAACTAAAGTTGTGCTAGGTTTTGATTATGAACTGGAAGAGTTCAACTTCGAAGGGCTTAACGAATCGTCGTATAGTTTATACCGGTATCTAGAAGATAAGAACCTGAAAAGCATTGGGCTACAGGTTGCTTACCTGCACTCTTTAAACGAACGCAATTTTTACCTGATACGTGTAAAAGGCGAACTCAATGGCGATTATACCCGCGACGATATCAGCATATCTGATTACCTGAAAGCGACTGTAGATGTGGCTTATGGCTGGAAAAAGAGCCCTTATTATTCTATAGGTGTGGGCTTGCAGTTGGGTTATACTTTCGGCAGGCAAAGGGTCTATCCGGGCATTTTGTACAACCGTACCTTCAACCCGAAATGGGGCGTAGAATCTATCTTTCCGGCCAATGCAAGACTGCGCTACAATGCTAACGAAAAAACGCTCTTTTATGCTGGTTACCGCTTGGAAGGTGGCAGCTACGATATTTTTGCTGATGAAACAGAGCTTGCACAGTTTAACGAAATAGAGCTGCGCCGCACCGACATAAAGGGTTTGCTGCGCATGGAGCGTGAGATCTACGACTTTCTGTGGTTTGCTGTGGAAGGTGGTTTCAGGCAGTATTACAGGCACCGCATTTTCGATGAAGTAGGATCTACTGACGTGCTGATCAAGAATGACCTGGCAGGTGCCGGTTATGTTGGAGTAGAGGTGTTTGTTGTTCCACCGCGCAAGCTACTGGAGAAAAGTAAAAACAGGTAACAAGTATAGATTAGCAACAACAAAGGCCGGCTATACTTATAGCCGGCCTTTGTTGTTGCTGTTATCAGGTATAGATTATACTTACATTTTATACTTTCTCCGGGTTCATACCTTCGGGCACAAGGCTGCGGAGGTAATTGTAGGTAGCATATTGTGCCCGCACGTGCGTAGCGGCAGGAGCAACATACGTGTTATCTATGTTACGAGCCTTGGTATCATCGGCAAATTGCAGGTCTATAATAGTGCGGATCTGTTTGATGATGTCGGGTTGGTAAAGCGGAAAGGCTACTTCTACACGACGATTCAGGTTGCGGGTCATCCAGTCGGCAGAGGCTACGTAGTATTCTTCTTCGCCGTTGTTATGGAAGATATAAACGCGGGCATGTTCCAGGTAACGGTCTACAATGCTGCGCACGGTAATGTTCTCGCTGATGCCTTCCACGCCCGGTTCCAAACAACAGATGCCTCTAACCATCAGGTCTATTTTTACACCTGCCTGGCTGGCCTGGTACAGCTTCCTGATCATGCGCTCATCCTGCAGGGCATTCAGTTTAAGTATAATGGAGGCGGGCAGACCTTTCTTTGCATTTTTTATCTCGCGGTTTACCAGCTCTACCAGTCGCTCGCGCAATACAAGCGGTGCCATCAGCAGGTGCTTGAATTCTTTATCAGGTTGCTGCTCCAGGAAAAAGTTAAAGACCTGCTCTACATCGCGGGTAAGCCTTCTATCTGATGTAAAGAGGGCGTGGTCGCAGTAAATTTTAGAAGTGTCCTCGTTGTAGTTACCGGTGCTCAGGTAAGCATAGTTTACCAGCTTGCCGCCTTCGTTGCGTGTTATCAGGCCCAGTTTGGTATGTACTTTCAGGTCTGGCACGTTAAAAATCACATTGGCACCAGCCTTTTGCAGCTTACCAGCCCAGTAAATGTTCGACTCCTCATCAAACCTTGCTTTCAGCTCTACCACAACCGTAACCAGTTTTCCGTTTTTGGCTGCTTTCACCAGCGATTTTGCAATGGCAGAATCTTCGGCAACACGGTAGAGTGTGGCGCTTATAGCAGTTACTTTTGGGTCTGTGGCAGCTTCATCGAATAGCCTCATTACGTAATCAAACGACTGGTATGGGTAGTGTGCGACGTAATCCTGCTTCTGCATTGCCTGCAGTATACTTGGCTCGTTTTCGAGTAGCGGGTGCACCAGGGCAGGCTGCGGCTCATACTTCAACTCCGGCAGGTTAAAATCCGGGAAGCCGAAAAAATCGCGGAAGTTATGGTACTTGCTGCCCTCTACCAGTTCATCTTCGGAAATGCCGGTATGTGCCATAAAGGCCTGTAGCAGGCTTCGTGGTGTTTCAGGGTCATAAAGCAGGCGGGCAGGGTAACCGGTTTCACGCTTCTTCAGGCTCTTCTTTATCTTGGCCATCAGGTTACCTGATACTTCTTCCTCAATGTCGAGCTCGGCATCTCTGGATACTTTTACAGCATGCGCTTCAAACTTTTTATACTGCGGGAACAAGGCCGGCAGACAAAATCTTATCGCATCATCAATAAACATGACATATCGCTGATCATCTAAAGTAGGTAACTTTACAAAGCGGCCGCCATGCTTCTTGGTTGGTATCTCTATAATGGCAACACGTTCGGCAATGCAATCCTGGGTATCGGGCTCAGACATCTGTATACCCATGTACACGGTCTGGTCTTTCAGGAAAATGTGCGTTTCGGTCTCATCGAGTAAAATGGGTAACAGCAGCGGCTGCAACTTTTCTACGAAGTAACTTTTGATAAATTCCCCCTGCTCCGGGTTAAGGTCTTTCTCGGTGAGCAGGTGTATGTTCTCTTTTTGCAGGGCCGGAAGTATACTGTTGCGGAAGGTTTCTCCGAACTCCTCCTGCTGGCGCTTTACCTCGTGTATCAGTTGGTCGAAAATTCCTGAAGGGTCTTCCTGTAGTTTCTGGCGTGTCTTTTTCTTCAGGTTGATGAGGCGCTTGAGCGTAGCTACCCGCACCTTGAAATATTCATCGAGATTAGATGAAAAGATAGCCATAAACTTAACGCGCTCCAGTAAAGGCACTGTTTCGTCTTTAGCCTCCTGCAGCACACGGTAGTTAAAAGCAAGCCAGCTTAGCTCACGGTTTATCAAAGGGTAATGCTCCGTTTCTTTCTGGGCATGTTCTTGTTCTTTTTCCATGGGTGATTTTATACTTGATAGCCGGACAGGCTGTAATAGGTTGGTTTAAGGGTATTGCCTGTAAAGTATAGCCAATGGTGTACAGAGGCTTATCTGTAGTTCTGAGGGAAATCGAAGAACAGGAACTTTGCGTTGTCGCGGCTTATCTTTTGCCAGCTTTCGCAGTCAAACTCCAGCGCTAGCACACCGGTAGTAGGTATGCTGCCAACCGGCTCCGGTGAAAGCATGTTGGCAAATTCTGAAAGTGCATCGTTGTGGCCAATCAGCAGCAGGCTGTCTACTTCTTCAGGCGTTTCCTGCACTACCTCCAGCAGATCATTTCTATCAGCACCATAAATGCGCTCGTCAATGGCAATATCATCAGGGTCAAACTCCAGCTCTTTGCCTACCAGTGTGGCTGTGGTAATGGCTCGTACTGCCGGGCTCGACAAGATCATATCAGGTATTGCATTACGCGCAGCCAACTCCTGGCCCATCATGGGGGCATCGTCGCGTCCGCGCTTGCTAAGCGGTCGGTCGTGGTCGCTGAGCTCTTCGAACTTCCAGCTCGATTTCGCGTGTCTCAGTATGTATAGGGTCTTCATAGGGTTAATTTCACAGTGCCACTGCGCCCACAAAACTGTGGTTGCCTTAGCATTGTGTCTTTACTGAATGCGCCCTAAAATAGTTGTGCAAGCCGCCCTTGTACCGCTTTCTGCAGCTTATTAAGTATAAATTGGTGCTGAACTGATGGCAAACAAAAAAGGCTGCACAGAGGCAGCCTTTTTATATAGGTTACTTAAACGCTTACACGTTGTTCGGGTAACGCTCTAAATGTATAGCAGAAACACGACGGAATAATTCTTCCCGCAGCTCTTCTATATTTATCTTGTTAGTGGCCGAGATAAACAATGCCGGAGCGTGTACTTTGGCCATATATGTTTCCTTAAGGTCATCTATAGAAGGGCGTACATCAGCTTCTTCCTCCCGTAACTCCTGCTCACGCTGCTCCAGGTACTGGTCTATTTTGTTGAACACCAGCAGCACCGGCTTATCGGCAGAGTTAATATCTTTCAGTGTGTCGTTTACAACCTCGATATGCTCTTCAAAAGAAGGGTGGGAGATATCCACTACGTGCACCAGAAGGTCTGCTTCGCGGATCTCATCAAGCGTGGATTTAAACGACTCGATAAGTTTGGTAGGCAGCTTGCGGATGAACCCTACTGTATCTGAAAGCAGGAAAGGTATGTTTTCGATCACTACTTTGCGTACAGTGGCATCTACAGTTGCAAATAGCTTGTTCTCGGCAAATACATTAGATTTAGAGAGCAGGTTCATGATGGTAGATTTACCAACGTTTGTATACCCAACCAGCGCCACACGCACCATACCCGATCTTGATTTGCGCTGCTCAAAGTTCTGCTTCTCGAATTTTTTTAAACGTTCGCGGAGCAAGGCTATTTTATCGCGCACAATACGGCGGTCAGTTTCAATCTCCGTCTCACCAGGACCTTTCATACCAATACCACCTTTTTGTTTTGAAAGGTGAGTCCAGAGGTTTGTAAGGCGTGGCAGCAGGTACTGGTACTGGGCCATTTCTACCTGTGCGTGCGCCTGGGCGGTTTTGGCACGCAGGGCAAATATGTCAAGTATAAGCAAGCTTCGGTCTACTATTTTTACCTGTAGTTCGCGCTCAATGTTGCGCACTTGCGAAGGGCTCAGGTCATCATCAAAAATGACCATATCCACATTGTTCTCTTTTACATAAGCCTGTATCTCTTCCAGTTTTCCGCTGCCTACAAAAGTGGCGCGATCTGGCTTATCCAGCTTCTGCACAAAGCGCTTAAGCGTTTTAGCGCCTGCGGTTTCTGTTAAAAAAGCAAGCTCATCGAGGTACTCGCTGGTCTGCTCATCGGACTGCCGGTAGCTTGGAACGGCTACAAGTATGGCGGTTTCCTGTGGTTTTTCGGTTTCGTAATATTGTTTTTTACCCATTTTATTTCTTTAGCGTCAAGGTATACGCAGCCAGTTCGTCTAATTCCTGTTCGGTTAATTGCTCGTTAAAGCCAGGCATCAGGCCGCGCCCTTTCGAAATTACATCTTTTACATCATGCATACTCAGGGTGCTGGCTGCAAGGTTTGCTGCATCGTTTGCTTCCTTTTGGCCGTCTTCGCCATGGCAGGTTGCGCACTGTTGTACGTAAACTCTCTGCGCATTGGCTAAGGCAGTTTCGTTCATAGAGGCTACAATTTCGTTCTGAGTTTCCTCGGATTCGCTTATAGTAGAATCGCCGGTTTCGGCAGCATCGGTCTCTGGCGAGTCGTTAGCTTCGAGGGCAGAAACAGTAGGGGCTTTGTCGGGTTGCAGACTAAGATTGTCAGCTTCGGCTACACCATAAGTATAAAGGAACAGGAGCAGTACCAAGGAGGTAAGAATCTTGTTCTCTTTCCTGATAGCAACAATGCCAAGCGGAATTGCCACCAGCACCAGTATTACCTTAACAACTAAATAAGTAGGTAGTTCACCATTATAGTTAAATAACATCCAGCCGCCGGTAACAAGTATAAGTGTGCCCAGAATCATGTCGAGCACTTTGGTTTTGTTTCTGAGTGTGGCAAGTGTTTCGCCTTTATTGAGCAGGAGCAAAGCAGCCTTGCCGGCGAATAGGAGCAGGAAGAGTATAACTACAATTACATGTATAAGTAGAAAAGCAGTAATGGGCATGCTGTGGCTATAAGTCAAAAAAGTAAACTATGCAATTTAAGGTATTTTTCTGAGGGTAGTGCTAAAATGGCTAACTTACGTCTTTTTACTGCCTTAACTGCTGTATCTTTGTCGCCTTTTGTTGCGATGCAAACACCTGTATGCGAATAGCTATTGTTATCAACACATCGTGGAACATATTTAACTTCCGCATGAGCCTGATAAAGGCGTTGCTTGCTGAAGGGCATGAGGTGTTGGCAATAGCCCCGTACGATGCATACTCCGATAGATTAAAAGCAGCAGGTTGTAAGTTTGTGGCAGTGCGCATGGAGAAAGGTACGAACCCGTTTACCGATCTGTTGCTGACCTGGCGCTTGTACCAGACCTACCGGCGTGTAAAGCCTGATGTGGTGTTGCATTATACTATAAAACCTAACATTTATGGTGCAGTAGCAGCACACTGGGCAGGGATTCCGGCTATAAATAATGTATCGGGGCTGGGCACTGTATTCATTACCAAAGATCATATTTCCAACATCGCGCTGCGGTTATACAAGTATGCGTTCCGGTACCCGGCAAAGGTTTTTTTCCAGAACCAGGACGACCGGCGGCTGTTCCTGCGCCACAATTTGGTAAACTCGGCTATTACAGAAGTGTTGCCCGGTTCAGGTATAAACCTGCAGGAGTTTGTGCCGGCCGCAAAGTATAAACGGCAGGAGCCTTTTGTTTTCCTGATGGTGGCGCGGGTGCTGTATGATAAAGGCGTGGCAGAGTTTGTACAGGCTGCTGCACAAGTAAAAGCGCAGTATCCGCAGGTTAAATTTCAGTTGCTGGGTGGTGTTGATGAGCGAAGCCGTTCAGGTATAAAAAAGGAGAAGCTGCAGGAGTGGCTGGCAACAGGTGTAATAGACTATTTAGGAACAACCGATGATGTGGCAGCTGTAATAGCGCAGGCAGATTGTGTGGTACTTCCATCTTACCGCGAGGGTACGCCACGTACTTTGCTCGAAGCTGCTGCCATGGCCAAACCACTTATTGCTACCAATGTGCCTGGATGCCGCGAGGTGGTGAAGCATGGTGTAAACGGCTATTTGTGCCGCCTGCGCAATGCTGCCGACCTTACCGCCAAAATGGTACAACTGATGCAACTAAACGATGTTGAGCTAGAGCAAATGGGTAAGGCCAGTCGCCGCATAGCCGAAGAAAAGTTTGACGATCGCATTGTGATACAACATTACCTGCAGGCCATAAAAGAAGTAACCCCAAAAAATAAAGTATAAATTTACTGCCAATTCAGCTGCTGTTGCAGCGCAAAGTATAAATGGAACACAAGTTATTTGCCATAGAAGGCCTTATTGAGTTTACGCCACGAGTTTTCCGCGACGACCGCGGCTATTTTCTGGAAACGTTCAGCATGAAGTGGTTTGAGCCATTCGGCCTGCAGCCCGATTTTGTGCAGGATAACCAATCTGTATCGAAGAAAGGTGTGTTGCGTGGTTTACACTTTCAGAAACCGCCTTTTGCACAGGGTAAATTAGTGAGAGTAAGCACCGGCCGTGCATTGGATATAGCTGTAGACCTACGCAAAGGTTCACCTACTTATGGGCAGTATGTAGCTTGTATCCTTGATGCTGAAAAGCAGAATGTGTTTTATATTCCGGAAGGGTTTGCACATGGCTTTGTGGCCTTGGAAGATAACACTACTTTCCTTTACAAGTGCACCAATTATTATGCACCAGCTTCAGAAGGCGGTATACTTTGGAACGATCCTGCTTTAGGTATAGACTGGGGAGTAACAGAACCGTTGGTATCGCCGAAGGATGAGATCTTGCCCTTGCTGCAGGACTTTGATTCGCCGTTCTAAAAGGATGCTATACTTATGAAAAAGGGCAGCGGTACTGGTTACCGCTGCCCTTTTTCATTTTGTTTGTGAATAAGCTTTACATCTTCTCTACCAACGTCTCCAATCCCATACCCCGAGAACCTTTGATCAGGATATAGCTATCTGAAAGCTGGTTTTCCTGAATCCACTTTTCTAGTTCAGCTTTAGTCTGGAAGTATAAAAAGTTGTCTTTTGCCTCGGCTGCATACTGCATGTCTTTTCCACAGAGAAGCACAGTGTCGAAATGCTGTTCTGCAACAACCTGGCCTAAAGCACGGTGCTCGGTTTCGCTTTCGGCACCCATCTCAAACATATCACCAAGTATAGCCACTTTGCGGGCTGCGTTCATGCCACCAAAATTGCGAATGGCTGCTGCCATAGAAGTTGGGTTAGCGTTGTAGGCATCAAGTATAATGGTATTGGTGCCTTTTTGTAATACCTGCGAGCGGTTGTTTACCGGGCTATAGTTGGCAATAGCTGCATTAGCTTTCTCAAGTGGCACCCCGAAGTATTTGCCTATGCAGGCGGCTGCGGCCATATTTTCATAGTTGTAGCTGCCTACAAGCTGCGTGCGTACCTCATGGTCAGCTTCATCTTTATACACCACATAGGGCGAGGCCTCCAGTAACTCGCTGTGGTAATAATCGCCGGCGGCAGGGTAAGTAACTTTGCTTTCGATCAGGCGGCTCATGCGCATCAGGTGCTCGTTGCGGGTGTTTATAAACACGGTGCCGCCCGTATTTAGCAGGTGCACATACAACTCGCTTTTGCCTCTTGCCACACCCTCTAAACTGCCAAAGCCTTCCAGGTGCGCTTTACCAATGTTAGTGATCATACCGTGGCTAGGTAAGGCTATGCTACAGAGTAAAGCAATTTCTCCTATATGGTTAGCGCCCATCTCTATGATAGCCATTTCGTGCTCAGGCTTAATGCGCAGCAGAGTGAGCGGTACCCCGATGTGGTTGTTCAGGTTACCCTGTGTGTAAAGCGTGTTATACTTCTGGCTAAGTACCGCATGTATCAGCTCTTTGGTAGTAGTTTTACCGTTGCTGCCCGTAATGCCGATAACCGGTATATTGAGCTGGCGACGGTGGTGACGCGCCAGGTCCTGCAGTGTTTGCAGGGTATCTTCTACTACAAATACATTGTCAGCAGCCAGTGCCGGATCGTCAACAATGGCGTAACGGGCACCTTTTTCAAGAGCCATGGCAGCAAATTTAGCGCCTTTAAAGTTGGGGCCGTTTAGAGCAAAAAACATGCTTTGCTCCTGCGGCGAACGGGAGTCGGTGCTAACGTGGCTGCACTCCAGAAATTTTTGATATAGAAACTCGATGCTGTGTGGCATGGATTGCGTAATTTTATCTTGATCAGATGCTATGGCCGCAGCCGGTAACGTTAATCAGTTACAGGGCTTCCGGCACGGCAATATACACCCAAAAATGCAAATGCGGTAACCTGGCAACGGCAGTAAACGAAATGCCTCGCAGGCTGTTAAAGTATAAGCATTGCAAAGTAACCTCTTATGCTTTTGCAGAAGAATAACGGTGGCATTGCTGCCGTTTACAGTAATCGTCTTCGCCTCATCAACCACACTATGAAAAACCTGTATTTTCTGCTCTTTTTATACTTCGGTATATGCCTGTATGCTCAAGGGCAGAACTTGCCTCAGTTCAGGTTCCGGCACGATATACCTGTTAGCACAGCTGCCGGTTCACTTGCTATGCCCTGGAGTGGCGGCCTGAATACTCCCCAGTTTTCAACCATCGATCTGAATAAAGATGGGAGAGAGGACCTGTTTATTTTTGACCGTACGCAGCGCAAAGTTTTTACCTACCTGGCAGTGAAGCAAGGTGATAGCTGGAAGTATACTTACAGCCCGGAGTATGAAGTATATTTCTCGGAGAACCTGGAGAGTTGGGTGCTGCTGCGCGATTACAACTGTGATGGCCTGAAGGATATTTTTACAAGCAGCCCGCTGGGTATTCGTGTTTACAAGCAGGAGGCAGCTCAGGGGCAGCTGAAATTTATACTTGCCGACGATGCCCTGTACTACAACAGCAACCGTGTGAACATACAAATGGGAGCAACCGACATTCCTTCCATTACCGACATGGACAACGACGGCGACCTGGATGTGTTGGTAACAGAATTTTCGCGGGGCTTAACAATGGAGTATTACCGCAACATGCGTGTAGAACAAGGGCTGGATTGTAACTCGCTTACCTTTGTGCAGGATACAGACTGGTGGGGAAAGATTACCGAATGCGAAGGCTGCAACAGTTACCTGTTCGGGGCCTACTGCCGTGTAGCCGCTCCGCTACATACTGGCCACAACGGTACTTCTCTGCTAACTATAGACCTTGATGCAGACGGCGATAAAGACCTGCTGATGGGCAATGTAGAGTGTAGCAACCTGCTGAAGATGGATAACGTGGGCAGCAGCACATCGGCGCTGATGGCTGGCTTTGATGCCGTTTTCCCGGCTACTACCAAACCTGCCACCTTTAATCTCTTTCCGGCAGCCTACTACGAAGATGTTACTTTTGATGGGGTACCCGATATGCTGGTGGCCCCAAACACTTCGCACCACGAAGGAGAGGTTGAGATGCAGCGCTCAGTATGGCTATATCGGAACAATGGTGCTGATAACAAGCCTGATTTAGAATACGTGCAGGATAATTTTCTGCAGGGGCAGATGCTGGATTTAGGCGAAGGTGCTTTTCCTGCCTTTGCAGATTTTGACGCAGATGGCGATCATGACCTGTTGGTTGGTAATTATGCCTCGTTTCGTGATGGCGTTTATACTTCATCTCTCAGCTACTTCGAAAACACAGGCACAGCTACAGATCCTGCCTTTAAACTCGTAACAGATGATTATCTGAACCTGGCAGGGCGGCAGTTGCTAAGTATAATACCTGGCTTTGCCGATATGAATGGCGACGGCGTGCAGGATCTTATACTTACTTTCCGGGAGAAGCTGAATGGCGCGAAGAACTATACCAATGCCAGCTACTATATTCCGAATCAGGCAGCCCAAGGCCAGCCGGCAAAGTATAGTATAGCCGATATCAAGACCGTTGCTACGCTAACTGATGGCTATGCCCCGGCGTTTGCAGACTTGGACGGCGATGGCGATATGGATTACCTGCTGGGGAAAGCTTCAGGAGAACTGGTGCTATACCGGAATGCCGGCAGCGCCTCCAGCCCGAGCTATGTTGCAGAAAAAACAGCATTGGGTGGCATAACAGGCAATATGGCTCAGCGTAACCTCTACCCAATTATAGCCGACATAGACGGTGATAAAAACCTAGATCTGCTCACTACTGATGATAGTGGTGCGCTGCGCATCTACCGTAACTTCACGCAAAACCTGAACAGTAATTTCACCGCTGATACAGAAGTGCTGGAGAATGAACTTACCTCTGAGTCTCAGGCAACCCGATTGGGTAAAGGTTTAAGTATAGCGGCAGCTCCTTTGGGCGGACCGGGTAAAGTATACCTGGCAGTAGGTACACAAGGAGGTGGTTTATACATGCTGGAGCAAACAGCCGGTAACAGCGCTAACCCTGAAGCACCGGAGGCAAAGCTGGGACTACAGGTATACCCTAACCCTGGAGCTAAAGGCACTCATGAAACTTTACTTATAAAAGCTTCTGATGCGGTATCGCTGGAGGTATATGATGTGATCGGCAGAAAGATCTACAGCGAGAGCAGCAAGTATAATCTTAACCACCGCCTGCCGGTGCACCTTTTCAAAGCCGGAGTTTATGTAGTGCGTGGTACCACACGTAGCGGCGAACAGGCAACAGCTAAATTTATAGTTCAGTAATGCAGGGCTTTCTATACCTGGACCTTAGCGCCAGTAACACCTACACCAAACCAGTTGTAGAACAGGTGAAACAGCAGCTTCCGGGTGTAGCTATACTTGACCTGGATGCACAGTCTGATGAAGTGATGCTGCATTACGCAAAGCGGTTTCTGGAGGAGTCGGAGCGAGCTGTTATCTGTTTTAAAGCCCCGGAGCCCGAAGCAGGTTTTGGTAAGCTGATGCCTTTGCTGGAGGAATTACTGCAAGAGCAGCCTGATCGTTTACTGTTGTTACTCGGCAACCACACACGGCTAGAGCGTATAGCGCAAGTACGCCCGGAGCTGATTTTTAAGAAAGTACAGGATCAGGAGGAGTTGTTAAGGGAGATGAGGTTATACTTTTTAGGATAAGGTTTTGTTGATCTAGCCGTCATTTTCACCTCATCCTCACCTCTTCCTCACCCTCTTCTCCAGGAGAGGGGACTTGGCTTTGGCTATAGTTTTAGCTATACTTTCATAACTTTCCAACCACCCCAGCCCCTCCTTGTCTAAGGCGGGGAGCCTGTTCTTGCTATACTTGCAAGTATAAGTTTCATTGCTGCTGTTGAAACACCCTGTAGTCCCCTCAAAGTGACATTTAGCTGAGGTTGCATAGTAGCTTGCTATCGCATCTATTCCCAGTCCTTGGGTTGAGCGCCTTGGTGTGTCCGGTGCCCGTAGGGGCAGCCTGCAGGCGGAGCCGAGTCAAAGGGGGCCCCTACCCCCGGCAGGACTCACCACCGCGCGATACCAAAGGACGAGCCCTCGCGGGCTTGGAGCGAACTAAAACCAACTATAAAACTATAGGCAAATAAGACTGAGGATGAACAGTAACTATGGAAGTATAGCCTGCTTGTCAGCCTAAAGTATAAGCTTTAGCTATAAGTATAAGATTTGTCTTTTCATTCGAGATGACATTTTAAAAACAAAAACATCACCCACTACATTAACTCAAAGGTGTCAGCATCCAGATGCGCTGGAAAAGCCTCTCTGAAAGATATTAATTCCTGCTTGCTTAAACTAACAGTATAAACTCCTTCTACCTCACTCACTTCAAGTAATTTCAATCCTTTAGGGTCAATGATAGCAGAATCGCCGGAGTAAGGGTGGTTGTTGCCATCGGTGCCTACGCGGTTTACACCTACCACATAAGCTAGGTTTTCGATAGCGCGGGCTTGTAGTAAAGTGCGCCAGGCATGGTTTCGTACTTTAGGCCAATTGGCTACATACAGCAGCAGGTCGTAGCTGTTGCTTTTGTTGCGGCTCCAGACAGGGAAACGCAGGTCGTAACAAACCAATGGGCGGATCTTCCAACCTTTCAGTTCTACTACAAGATGTTCGTTGCCTGGGGTATAAGTATGGTGCTCTTTTGCCATCCGGAATAAATGCCGCTTATCATACTTCTCATAGGTGCCATCGGGGCGCACCCATAGCAGGCGGTTATAGTAGTTTTCATCATGCCTCACGATTATACTTCCGGTAATTACGGCATTGTGCTGCTGTGCCATTTGTTGTAACCAGCGTAGCGTTTCTCCCTCCGGTTCTTCGGCAAGCTCAGCTGCACTCATACTGAAGCCGGTGGTAAACATTTCGGGCAGCACGATCAGGTCTGTTTCAGGGGCAGCGGCAGCCAGTTTCTCCTGAAACATCTGGCGGTTAGCAGCGGCATTGTGCCAATGTAGTTCTGTCTGAACTATAGTTACGCTCAGGTCCATGGTATGCTATAAATTAATTACGAATTAAGAATTATGAATGAGCTATGGGCGAAGCCAATAATTGAATAGTGTAGCAATGCAGCAACTTATAATTTTACCAGCCGCTCGGCTGCCTTTTGCAACGTTTCCTCGCCTTTGGCAAAGCAGAAGCGCAGGAGCTTGTGGTCTGTTTTGTCATGGTAGAAAGCAGATACCGGCACGGCTGCAACGCCAATCTCATGCGTCAGGCGCTTGGCGAATTCCAGGTCGTTTTCGTTTGAAATATTGCTATACCTGAGTAACTGGAAGTAAGTGCCGGCAGCCGGAATAAACTCGAACTTAGATGGCGTTACCAACTCGCAGAACAGGTCGCGCTTGGCCTGGTAAAATACCGGAAGCTCGCGGTAATGCTGCTCGTTATCCATAAAATCGGCGATGGCCAGTTGTAGTGGTGTAACAGAGCAGAAGGTGATGAACTGGTGCATTTTGCGCATCTCGCTGCTCAGGGCTGCAGGTGCCACAGCGTAACCTATCTTCCAGCCGGTGGTGTGGTACGTTTTTCCGAAAGATGAGATCACAAAGCTGCGCTCGCGCAACGATGGTATCTGCAAGGCGCTGTAATGCTCCTGCCCGTCAAAAACCATGTGCTCGTATACTTCATCGCTTATCACCAGAATATCGGTGCCATCGGTTATACTTGCCAGCATCTCCATATCCTGTTTGCTCATAACAGCGCCTGTTGGGTTGTGCGGCGTGTTAATGATGATAAGGCGTGTACGCGAAGAGATACTTTTCTTTACCAGGTCCCAGTCTACATGAAAATCGGGCAGGGCAAGCGGCACATAAACCGGGATGCCGCCGCTGAGGCGTATGGCTGGTGCGTAGCTGTCGTAGCACGGCTCCAGAATAACTACTTCGTCGCCGGGTTTTACTACTGCTGTAATGGCTGCAAACAGGGCTTCGGTAGCGCCGGATGTTACTGTTACTTCTGCATCAGGGTTGGGACGGTAGCCATACATCTTCTCTGTTTTATCGCTTATCTTTTCGCGCAGCTTTGGCATGCCGGGCATGGGAGCATACTGGTTAAAACCTTCACGCATATACTTTGCCACCAGCTCTACCAGCTCTTCAGGGCAGTTAAAATCAGGGAAACCCTGCGAAAGATTAATGGCTTTCTGTTCTGTGGCCAAAGCCGACATAACCGCAAATATGCTGGTGCTTACGTCTGGTAATTTGCTAACCGGATGGATGATCATAGTGTATGGCGTAAAGGTCTGAGAAGATACTTGAGTACGAGAATTTATACTTTATTGATAGAGTGTATCTGCAACTATTGCCTGCAGCACAGGTATAGCTTCCTGCTCAAACCATGGGTGGCGCTTCAGCCAGAACTGGTTGCGCGGCGAAGGGTGTGGCAGCGGCATATACTTTGGCAAATACTCGCGCCAATTTAGCACAGTTTCGGTTAAGTTGGCTTTTGCTGATGCGCCTAAAAAATAATCCTGTGCATACTTACCCACCAGCAGTGTGAGTTTGATGTTAGGCAACAATGGTAACAGTTGCTGGTGCCAGTGTTGGGCACACTCAGGGCGAGGTGGCAGGTCGCCGCTTTTGCCTTTGCCCGGGTAGCAAAACCCCATAGGCACAATGGCTACTCTGCTTTCATCATAAAACACCTCGCTATCCAGCCCCAGCCATTGCCGTAAACGTTTGCCGCTCTGGTCGTCCCAGGGTATGCCGCTGGCATGAACTTTAGTGCCCGGAGCCTGACCTACAATAAGTATACTTGCCGTAGCCGAGGCACGCAAAACCGGCCTTGGCCCCAGCGCCAGGTGTTCTTCACAAATTCGGCAGGCACGCACCTGCTCCAACAAACTTTCCAGTGCCTCCATAGTTTTTAAAATATCTGCAAAGATACAAAGTATAAATAAGCGGATAGGTTTATACCTGGGCCGCGCAAAATGCTAAAGTATAATTAAATTTGCCGGCTCTTAACTTGTTATGGTTGCCAAAGTATAAGCTAGGTAATATGAAGCACCTGAGATTTCTTCTGCTGATTGCTATGTGTTATGCCCTGTGGCAGGAGCAGGCAATGGCGCAGGCACACGAAGAAACACCTGTTTATAAAAATGCTTTTACAGTAAAATTTTTCGGGCTGAGCGTACACCTGAAAGAGAGCCCGCATCCGCAGATTTTCCCGAACAAACTAGATAGCAAGGGTATAACTACATTTAACTACGGCGCCATTGTTGGCTACGATAGGTTTATTAAAAGCGATGTGATGGCTATAAGGGTAGAGCAGGGGCTGTATGCCGATTGCGCCGCCTCGCTGGCTGGTTTTACGCACATTGGCTGGCGTGGACAGATATTCAGGAAAAACAAGCACTCAATGAATGGCGGCATTGGCCCTACATTGGTTTACCGCCGCGACTGGAACCGGATAGATGGGTATAAAGATGATGGCTACTTTAAGCGCAGCGGCGAATGGCAGTATAAGTTTTACTGGTATGGTGGCGAGTTTGAGTATAATTATCAGCTATCGGATCAGAATGATCTTTCAGTTAATATAATACCGGGCTTGCCGGAGCTAGTCTCGTTTGGGGTGGGCATGCGGCACAGGTTTTAAAGTATAAAAGCAGAGGCCGGGTAGTTAGTTGCCCGGCCTCTGCTTTTATACTTTGGTTGTGTTATCTTCTGTCGTCATCGTTCCATTGCTGGCGCCGCTGGTTGTGTATTTCGTGGCGGTGCTCATCGTACTGTCTGCGCAAGTGCTCTGGGTTGTGCTCAGACCAACGGTCCTGCGGAAACTGGTTTTCCTGGTTTTGCTCCCAGCCTTTTCGCTGGTAATGCTGCCACGGGTTGTGGTGCTGGTGCTGCCAGTTTTCCTGCCGGTGGGCCTGGAATGGCTGCCGCTGGTACCTGTTGGCATAATGTTCCGGGTTGTGCTGTTCGAAATCGCGTTCGCGCTGCGGCAGAATAGGGGAGTGAGGCTCTTGCCAGCGGTTACTAAAGTCACGGAATCGTTCTTCCTGTTCCCAGCGGTCGCGCTCGTGGCGGTTGTTATAGTTTCTGTTATAATCTTCTTCCTCGTATCGCATAGTCGTAAAATTTAAAGTATGAAACCTGCCTGTGGTGGTTGGTTGTCATAAAATGTACGGCTGAGGTTATGCTATGTTCAGGAAGTTGCTGTAAAGCAGGTAAGTATAAAACAACAAAGCCGGTCTCTAAACCGGCTTTGTATCACTAACTAAAACTAATCTACTACCAAATCTACCTAATCTGGTGGTATATACGGGAGTGCAGGCGCAAACGTTAGGTAATCTCTATATAAGATTTAAAAATTTATCTGCGACCTGAGTCTGTTTCATCGGCCCAGCGTGGGCCACCTTCGTAACCGCGGTCAAAGTTTCGGTCGCGGTATGGCTCAGAACCATGACGTTCGCGGCTGCTAATGCCGCTCTCACGATCATAGAACCTGGTGTCGTGCTGTTGTTGGTGTCTGCGCTGGTATTCCGCATCATCGGCATGCATGATGTCATCCCATGTATCACGGATGGTGTCGCCCATACGCTGGAAAAAGCCACGGTGGTCGTTAGGGTCTCTTCTGGTTCTGTCTTCATCCGGAGTATAACGACCTTCGCGGTACCAGTTGTGCGAGCCACTGCCGTAGCGGTAATCATCTTCTTTGTAACGGCTGCGTGAGCCAGGGCCTTCGCGGTGTATCTTATCAGGGTAGGCAGGCGGCTCGTTATAGTTGCCTGGTACTGTACTGCCTACATAGCCATAGTTACTTAGATCTGATGCTGAATAACCTGAGCCTGAAGGGTAAGACGAACTTTGCTGCGGACGTGGACGGTAGCCGTGGTTCAGGTAAGAGCTCTCGTTGCGGTACGGGCTATCGGGGCGACTGCCGTAATGGTCTCCCAGGTGTGCGCCTTCGCCTGTGTGGTAGCTTGAGTGGCTGCTGCCTCCGGGGTAGTTGCCTCTATCCTGGTGCGGGCGGTCCTGCGCACCACGGTTGCTCGGGCCGGTATGGAAGAAATTACTTTCATCCCACTTTCTGTGGTGCTCGCCACGGTAGCCTCCGTAACGGCTCTGTGGGTGCTGTTGCTGGTCTTTTTCGTATAGTTCGCGCCCCAGTCGCTGATTCATTTCTCCCAGGTTATCTGCACTGGTATCTCTGTCTTCTCTGTTTGCCATCATCTTATGTTTTTAGTACATACTTTATTCTCGTGTATTTGCCTAACGGCTCTTTTTTCTACGCGAATATGATAGCTATAGTTGGTAACTGGCTTATACTTAGAACTAAGCACCAAATGCAAAAAGCACCTGTAAGAGGTGCTTCCGAGTTATGATTAAGACGGCAGAATGATTAAAAATACTCCTGCATAATTTCACGTACATCGGCTTCGGCAAGCGGCTTAGAGTAATGCTTGCGTACATCCGGATATTTCTTCAGGCGCTCCAGATCATAGAAGCTGGCCGATGAAGTAAGCATGAGCATAACACTGTGGCCTTTATCGCTTTCAGCCAGTTTGCTGTATTCATCCAGAAACTCGAAACCATCCATCACAGACATTTTGATATCAACAAATATGAGGTCCGGGCGCGGGTAATCCGGTGTGCCGGCAAAGGCTTTGTTCAGGTAATCAAGCGCTTCTTCGCCGTTAGTTACCACCCGAATATCGGGCGCAACTTCCATGCGGGTAAGCAGGCGCTTGTTCAGGTAGTTTGTGGTCTCGTCGTCGTCGATTAGGAGAATCGTATTGATCTGCTTCATGATTTTCTGGAATATCCTGCAATATACTTTATGCTTTCTTCTGTTTAAAGTAAAGTAAGAATGTAGTGCCTTGATTAAGTGTACTTTCTATGTTTATGTACCCACCGCTGTTGGTAAGTAAACGGTTTACAATGTATAAGCCAAGCCCCGAACCGCTTACGTGGTTATGGAAGCGCTTGAACATCTGAAACAGTTTGTTCTGGTGTTTGTTCATGTCTATACCTATACCGTTATCCTGCACTTTCAGTTCTACAAAATCGCCTTTTCTGGTGGTACTGATACGGACTTCAGGTGCACGGCTCTGGTCGCGGTATTTGATGGAGTTGCTGAGCAAGTTATAGAATATACTTTTCAGGCTGGATTTTGAAAAAGCAATGGCCGGCACTTCTGCAAAGTCTGTTATGATAGTTGCATTTGTGTTCTGAAGTACATCCTGCAAGCTTATTTTTACATCCTCGGCAAGCTGGTTCAGGTCTATCAGTTCCTGGTCCTTGTCTTTAACTTTCTGCACCTTAACCACATCCGACAGATCGTTTATAGTTGTGTGTATCTGTTGCAGCGATCTCTCAAACATGGCTATCATGTTGGTTGCTTCCGGGTCTTTGAATTCAGCTACTTTGGTAAGTTCTTTAAACAGCCCGGCCATGTTTACAATAGGCAGCTTCAGGTCGTGCGATGCAGTATAAACAAAGCTATCAAGGTCCTGGTTGGTGCGCTCCAGTTCCAGGTTCTTTTCCAGCAGCTCTTCTTCAGCTTTTTTGTGGTCTTCGATATCGGTAAGGGTGCCAAACCACTTAATAATACTGCCCTCAGCATTACGCATAGCCATGGCCTGCCCCAGAAACCAGCGGTATGTTCCGTTAAAGCCATTCTTAAATCTATACTCAATCTCATAATAATCGCCGGTGCGCAACGAGTACTCCCAGCGGTCACGGGCACGTTTGCGGTCATCGGGGTGCAGCATGTCGTTCCATACCTGGCCCATACTTTCTTCCAGTGTCAGACCGGTGTAATCCATCCAGCGCTGGTTAAAGTAATCGTGGTAGCCATCGGGGCGTGTTGTCCAGACCATTTGCGGAATAGACTCTGCCAGGAACCTGAACTGTTTCTCTGATTCTGCGAGTTGCTGCTGGAGTACTTTCTGGTCGTTGATATTTACGCCTGTGCCATACCATTTAATTATCTGCCCCTGCTCGTTGTGCAATGGCTGGGCTTTTATCAGGAACCACTGGTAGATGTCGGTTTTAACATCCCGAACACGCACTTCCACATTGTATGGCTCGCCTGTGGTAATGGAGTTGGTCCAGGAATCGATCAGGTATTGCAGATCATCAGGATGAATGGCCGGTGCCCAACCATCACCCAATGATTCTTCAATAGTCATCTGGGTGTATTCGTACCACTGCTTGCTGGTAAAATCTATATTGCCATCGGGGTTGGCGCTCCAAACTACCTGCGGGCTTGATTCGGTCAGGTACTGTAGTTTATCCTTGCTGTCCTGCAGGGCAAGCATGATCTGTTTCTGATCTTCAATGTCGGTATGCGAACCTACCCACATGGTAATGGCGCCTTCGCTGTTGCGGATAGGAACTGCACGAGCCAGGAACCAGCGGTAAGTGCCATCTGCTGCACATTTCCACCTGTTTTCTACCTCAAACTTATTGCCTGTGGCAACTGATTCCTGCCATAGCTGCGTCGTCTTCTCCAGGTCGTCGGGGTGTACCGACTTTTTCCAGCCATGTTCTTTTATTTCTTCAAAGGAAGATCCGGTGTAATCGTACCATCGTTGGTTATAGTAAGTAGCGGCACCGTCGGCGTTGGTAGTCCAGGTCATTAGCGGCAACGATTCAAGTATGTGCCTTGTATGGGCATAACTTTCCTCCAGCTGTTTCTCGATCAGGCGCTTTTCGGTAACATCCTGCATAGAGCCAAACATGCGCACCGGCTGGCCACTGCCATTAATTATAACATAGCCTTTATCCTGAATCAGTTTATAAGTACCATCGGCACAACGGAACCTGTACTCATCCTGCCATACACTCTTATCGCTTATAGCTTTATTTATAGAAGCTTTCACCCGCGCCAGGTCATCCGAATGAATATAGTCTGTCCAGGAGGAAATGCTGGAATCATGCTCTTTATACCCGAATAGGGTTTTGTAACCTTCGTTCCACCAGATGGAATCATCCTGCAGGTTCCAGTCCCAGATTACATCGCTGGTAGCCATAGCAATGCGCTTAAAGCGCTCTATGCTATGCTGCAGTTCCTGTTCGTGCTGTCGCTGGCGGGTAATGTCAAAGGCAGAGCCCATAATGCGCACAGGCTTAAGAGAGGAACTATCATAAATAAAATATGCATGCCCCAGAACATTGGCATAACTGCCATCTGCTTTGCGGTAACGGTACTCGCCTTGCCAGGATTTCTGAGAATTCTTGATAGCAGTTTCTAAACTTGCCTCTGTGGTGCTATAATCGTCGGGGTGCACATTTTTTAACCAGCCGCCAGCATTCGTTACAAGGTCTGCATCGGTGTAGCCAAAGGTGTTTTTATATGATCTGCTCCAGATAAGTATATCTGCCTGCATATCGCACTCCCAGGCCACACCGCCAATTGCTTCGGATATTAACTGCAGGTTGTGCAGGGCATGCTCCATATTCTGTTCCGACTGTACCTGCTCTGTTACATTATGCACCTCATGTATAATATAAGAAAGGGTACCATCTTTATTCAGTACGGGTGTGTTGTATGGGCGCCAGTAACGTTTTTCGAAACCACCCCCTAAACTTTCAGGCCGTGGCACATCGTACCGGGTAACAGGCATCTGGTGTGCCTTTTTATGCTCCAGTACATATTTCAGCGAATCATGCAGGTCTTTGCTAGACTTAGATTCAGAATCGTGCGGGTTATCAGGGAAAACATCAAAAACATACTTCCCAAGTATAGAAGAACGATCTGCAAGTGTGGCAGAAAGATAACTATCGGTTACGGCAATTATATGTAAGCCCGGAGACAATACCAGGTAGTGGCCCGGTAAAGCCTGAAACAAAGTCTGAAAACTTAACTGTTGATCTATCTCGAATTCGTTCTCCATTTTGTATGCTAACAGAGTCATTTGCAGCCTCTGGCGTAATCAGGATGTAAAAGTAATTTTAAGCCAGAATGTTTAGTGCCGGCTGTCTTTTTTTTGTAGTTGCCTGGCCAGGCTCTCGGCTTCGCGTTTGGCACGAACAAGTTCTGTTACCTCTACCGCGGAAATAAGAACGCCATCCGGCTGCCCTTCATTGTTTAACAGCGGCTGATACCTGAAGTTAAAATAAGCATCTTTTGTACCACCAGAATAATAGCTGCCGATTGGTGTTTTAAAACCATTTATGTTTACGGTGTCGCCTTTGGTATACACCTGATCCAGTAATTGCGGGAAACCAATCCGGTCAAGTTCAGGCCAGATCTCGGCCGCCGGCCTGCCTATAAACTGCCTGTTACCATACATGTTATATACGCCCGGGGTTACAAATCTGCATATATGGTTAGGCCCCTGTAACAGGCACAGGTGAGCAGGCGACAAGTTAAGTATCTGCTGTAGTTGCTGGTCTTTTAACTGGAGCTTCTCCAATGCCTGTTTCTGATCGTCGATATCGGTGTAAGTGCCAAACCACAATTTAATATTGCCCTGTTCGTCGTACATAGGTACGCCACGCTCTAAAAACCACTTGTATTCGTTATCAAAGCGATTCAGGATGCGGTATTCTATTTCATAGGTATGGCCTTCTGCCAGCGCGTTGTGCCAGGCTGTTAGTACATTGGCTGAATCTTCCGGATGGATGACGCTGATCCAGCCTTCAATCTGGCCTTGAGGCATGCCGGTAAAGTTGTACCAGTTCTGGTTGAAGTGTATAATCCTGCCATTGGGTTCTGCTGTCCAGGCCATGTGGGGCAATATCTCTATCAGGTGCAGAAAACGGGCATGGCTTTCCTTTAAATTTTGTTCGGCCTGTCTGCTTTCAGATAAGTCTATGATAGAGCCAATAGTACGCACTGCATTGCCCTTGCTGTTGTAGATGATGTATCCTTGGTCCAGCACGTAGGCATAAGTACCGTCAGCTCTCCGGAAACGATACTCGCCAGTCCAGATCTTGCTGCCGAAAGAGTTGGCCTTCTCAATAGATGCCTGTATCTGGGCGTAATCATCGGGGTGTACGCGGCTGTCCCAGGAGTCGCCGTTGTTGCCCATTTCTTCGGGTGTGTAGCCAAAAACATCCTTAAGTCCTGGCCCCCACTGCATGTGGTCTTTTAAAATATCATACTCCCACGACACGGCATGTGTAGCATCGGAAAGCATAAGCAGTTGCTCCTTTGTGTGCAGCTTTTCCTGTTCCTTCTCAACAATATCGGTTATGTTGCAGGTTTCCAGTATAATGTGCGTGATGTTGCCGTTGTTATCGAATACAGGTTTATTGGTGGTTGTCCAGAAATGCTCTTCGTAGCCGCTGCCACTTTCTTCAGGCAAAATCAGATCGAAGCGGAACGAAGGTATAGTATGCGGTTCTTTGTAAGTTAATACATGCTCCAAGGACTTTTGTAGCTCCTGTTTGGCGTTTATATTCGATAAATGAGCATTATCAGGAATAAGATCAAGTATGTTATGGTTAACGATCCTTTCCCGCGGAGCAAGCGAGGCATTCAAATAGGCATCTGTTGCATCCAACACAACCAGGTTGGCATCAAGTATCAGGTACAACCCGGGCAGCGCCCTGAATATGTATGGCGGAAAAGGAGAAGAATATAAATTGTTTGTTTCGGGCATGTTTACGATTGCGTGTAGCAATTTTAGACTTAGAGCAGATAAAGTAGAAAATTAAGCAATTAACCCTACTCCTGCAACATTTACCTGCCTGCTGGCTATACTTGCTAAGTATAAGCACAGAACGAACAGGCTTTACCTTGGCAGGTAAGGTTCATGTAGGAGCTGGATGAAGTATGGACTGGCTTGGAAGGTATAGCCGAGATATTAATTGGGATGGAGCCCAAGCAATAGGTTAAAGTATAAAGAAGTATAACTTCAGGAATTTATACCTGGCATTGAAGAAGAAGCTGTTGGAAAAAATCTACCTGTGCTGCAAGTATAACTTAGAAAACACAGGATACAACCTGTATACCCTGTGTTTTCTAAGTTATACTTGCAGCTGCGTTTATACTGTTGTAATTTCTTTCACGCCAAAGCCCTCAAACACTTCACGTGCATCGGCTATACTTTGGATGTCCTCCACTATAACTATAAGCTTGTCCTTGGCTTCCTTCAGGCGTGAGCGGCGCGGGTGCTGCTGCACATACTTCAGTATATGGCCAAAAGTATCGGACTGGAAGTACTTGTCGTTGTTCTCGCTTGGCAGGTAGCCTTTCATCACTTCTTTCTTGATGGTTAGCTTTTCGAAGCCTAGCTGCTGTGCCTGCCATCTCAACTTTACAATCTCAATCAGTTTCTGTACTGCTTCCGGCAGCGGACCAAACCTGTCTACTATACTTGCGCGCAGTTTTTCCAGCTCGTCCAGGTCTTTGGTGCTATCTAGTTTACTGTAAAGGTTCAGGCGCTCTGAAATGTTGCCCACATACCAGTCCGGTATCAGCACTTCCATATCAGTCTCGATGTTACAGTCGCGCACTGGCTCAATAAACTGCTCTAGGTTATCGCCCAGGAACAACTCACGGAACTCAGTCTCTTTCAGCTCTTTCACGGCATCATCCAGTATCTGGTGATACATTTCGAAGCCAAGATCGGTGATAAAGCCGCTTTGCTCGCCACCCAATAAGTTACCGGCCCCACGAATATCCAGGTCGCGCATGGCAATTTTAAAGCCTTCGCCCAGGTCAGAGAACTCTTCCAGGGTGCTTAATCGTTTGCGGGCATCGCTTGGCAAGCCAGCCACAGGTGGGGTAAGCAAATAGCAGTACGCTTTTTTGTTAGATCGACCCACACGGCCACGCATCTGGTGCAGGTCCGATAAACCGAACATGTGCGCCCGGTTGATGATGATGGTATTAGCATTCGGAATATCCAGGCCTGATTCGATGATGTTCGTGGAAACCAGTACATCGTACTCGCCTTCCACAAACTTCATCATGCGTTTTTCCAGCAACTCACCATCCATCTGACCATGGGCAAAGGTGATTTTCGCATCCGGCACCAGTTTCAGGATCATGTTGGCAATCTCTTCGATATCCTTCACGCGGTTATGCACAAAGAATACCTGCCCGCCGCGCTTCAACTCAGCCGACACAGCATCGCGGATCAACACTTCATCAAACACATGCAGTTCTGTTTTCACAGGCTGACGGTTTGGTGGCGGCGTAGCGATAACTGAAAGGTCACGGGCGCCCATCAGGGAGAAGTGCAGCGTGCGCGGAATTGGCGTGGCGGTAAGCGTAAGGGTATCCACGTTCACGCGCATTTCCTTCAGCCTGTCCTTCGTTTTTACGCCAAACTTTTGTTCCTCGTCAATGATCAGCAGGCCCAGGTCTTTAAACTTGATGTCTTTGCTAACGATACGGTGCGTTCCAATAAGTATATCTACTTTACCTTCGGCTACACGCTTTATAGTTTCTTTGGTATCCTTGGCGGTTTTAAAACGGTTTACATAATCTACAGTAACCGGAAACTGCGCCAGGCGATCTCTGAACGTTTTGAAATGCTGCATGGCAAGTACCGTAGTTGGTACCAGTACGGCCACCTGTTTACCGTCGCAAGCCGCTTTGAAGGCAGCACGAATGGCTACTTCGGTTTTACCAAAACCTACATCGCCGCACACCAGGCGGTCCATCGGGTGCGGTTGCTCCATATCGGCTTTTACGTCTTCGGTAGCTTTACCTTGGTCCGGAGTATCTTCATAAATAAACGACGACTCCAGCTCAGCCTGTAAGAAGCCATCTCTGGTGAAAGCATAACCGGGCGCGGCTTTGCGCTTGGCGTATAGTTTAATGAGCTCGGCAGCAATATCCTTCACCTTGCTCTTAACTTTCTTTTTCTTGTTTTCCCACTCCGGTGAACCAAGCTTGCTCATACTTGGCGGGCCACCTTCCTTGCCGCTATACTTACTTATTTTGTGCAGCGAGTGGATGCTCACATACAGCAGATCATCGTCGCGGTAAACTAATCGGATAGCTTCCTGCAAACGGCCACCAACTTCCACTTTCTCCAAGCCCGCAAAGCGGCCGATGCCATAGTCTACGTGCGTGATGTAGTCGCCGGGCTGCAGCGAGCGCAGCTCTTTCAGCGTCATGGCTTTGTTCTTGGAGTGTCCTTCCTTAGCCTTGTGCTGGTAAAAGCGGTCGAACAGCTGGTGATCGGTGTAGCAGGTTATTTTGAGTAGCTGATCTATAAAACCTTCGCGCAGGGAAATGCCCAAATGCTGGAAACGTACATCGTGGTCCAGTTCATCGAAGATCATGGTGAGGCGGTTGATCTGACGCGGCGAATCAGTGGCGATAACGTTTACAAATCCAGCGCCCTGTTGCTCGTGCAGGTCTTTTACCAGCCGGTTAAAATCTTTATTGAATGATGGCTGCGGCTTGGCCTGTAGTTGTATTACTTCGGCGTTTTTAAAATGAAAACGTTTGCCAATCTCGATGATATTGAAGTTATCGAGTAGTTTCTTAAACTGCTTCTGCGTCTGGAAAAGCTGTTCCGGATCTGATACGATCTGCACGCCGCCGCTGCCTGCCATGAGTTTCTCAAAAGCGTGTGAGGCCTTATCAAAATATTCATCAATCACATCCAGCGTCAGGCGCACATCCTTAAACCAGATGTTGGTATCGGCAGGCAGAAAGTCAAGGAAAGCTTCGCGCGTTTCCTGCAGCAGTTTGGTTTGTACATTTGGTATGATCGAGATTGCCTTCTTTGTCTCTACCGAAAGCTGCGTGTCCGGATCAAAGGTTCTTATACTTTCAATCTCGTCACCGAAAAGCTCGATACGGTAAGGCAGGTCGTTGGCATAAGAGAACACATCCACAATGCCACCTCGCACAGCATACTGGCCTGCTTCGTACACAAACTCGGTGCGTTCAAAGCCATACTCGGCCAGCATCTCGCTCAGGAAATTCACGTCCAGCTTTTCGCCTACCTTCGCACCAAGCGTGTTCTCAACCAATGATTTCTTGTTAATCACTTTTTCAGTCAGCGCCTCGGGGTAAGTAACTATAAGCTCACCCTTGCCGGTTTTCTGGTTCAGGCGGTTCAGTACCTCGGCCCGCATGAGTATGTTGGCGTTCTCGGTGTCGTCGAAACTATACGGGCGCTTGTACGATGTCGGGAAAAGTAGGACTTCCTTCTTGTCGCCGAGCAGGTTTTTGAGGTCGGTATAAAAATATGCAGCCTCCTCTTTGTCGTGGAGTACGAAGAGTTGGTGCTGGTAATTTATAGTATAAACCGCCGAGGCCAGCACAGCATCCAAACTGCCGGCTATGCCTTTAAGCTGCAGGCGGTAAGCGTTATTTGTTTTCAGTCGCTCGGCTATGGTTTGCACCATGCCATCGAGGCGGTATAATTCTAAAAAGTCAGATACTTTCATTCAGCTCTATTACAAAACAGCAAAGGCAGAACACAGGACTTTTACCAAGTCGCGTTCTGCTATGTCTTCTTTACAAAGATACTACAAGTTAGTGGTTTATTAGAACATCAGGGATGGGGAGAAGGTTGCGGGAAGGGAGGAAGAATATTTATGTTCCAATGAAGTGAAGAGTTGCTATTCAAATTTAGTATTTTCAGCTTTATTATTAGACTAATACCATTCCTGCCACTGCATTTATTTTATGATATATTTTTACAAGTCTCCTCAAATCCTAATTATTCTGATCGCAATTGTTTTGCAAATATTTACTATCCAGAGGGTTAATTCGCAAAATTTCGAATGGATAAAATCAGCGGGCGGAGCTGCTAGAATCTCTTCAATATATCCAGGCAAAATACATGTTGATGCAGAAGGGAATACATATGTAGCTGGGGCATTCCATAATAAGGTAACGTTTGAGAACAAAGATGTTGTCTCTTCAGGTGTTTACGCTTATGGAGATGTTTTCATTGCCAAGTATGACCCGAAGGGCAAGCTTTTATGGTTAAAAACAGATGGTGGAACTGGTGATGAATATGCTCAGGAGATTGCGGTAGATGCGCAGGGGAACATATATATTTTAGGTTTCTTTAGTAAAATATTTGAGGAGCGTTACTGTGAAATTGGTGGTGTTAGATTAATCTCCAAAGGGAATGAACATGAGTATTTTTTAGCAAAATACGATTCCAAGGGTTCACCTATTTGGGTAAAGCAATCTTTTAACAGCGGGCATAATATTCAAACCCCAAGCTTAATGAAACTCGATAAGGATGGAAACATTGTAATTGAGGGTACTTTTAAAGGGGAGATGAAAATAGGTGACAAGACATTAAAAAATGATGGAAGTAGTTACAGCCTTTATTTAGCGAAGTTTAATCCTGAGGGTAATACTCTATGGGCTAACTCACAGCTAAGTAATTTTAATACCTCTGGTATAGTGTCGGGAGGACAGTTTACAGTAGCAGGCTTGTCGACAGATGCAAATGGTAACATATATTATACTGGTGTTTTTAACGGAACCATGAACATTGGTAGCGAGCAGGTTACCAGCCAAGCAGACGATATCTTTTTTGTAAAACTGAATGCCAACGGGCAGCGGGTTTGGTTTAAAGTGTTGGGTGGTAGCTATTATGACACCGTTAGTGACTTAGTAATAGACAGTAAAAATAATCCTTATCTGCTTTTGTGGACGAGAGACCCAACAATAGGAGGTATCTCAAGTCCCAAAGGCTTCGGATCTTATGTAGCAAAGTTTAATTCTAATGGGGATGCTTATGCGTTGAATCAGATTATTGAAAACGGATATAGTAGTGCTATGGTAATTGGTAACGAAGATAGAGTTTACACAATTGGGCATTACAAACCTTGGGCTCGAATAGAATGTGTAGAATTAAAGAGCTTGAGTAGTAATGAAGACGTTTTTATTACTAGTCAGGATGAGGCAGGTGATTTACAATGGATAAACGAGGTAAAAGGTCTTTATGGCATATTCTCTTCTGACATAAAGCTAGATGCTTTTAACAATGCCTATGTCCTGGGCAGCTTTAGTGGCGATGCGAATTTTGAGGATATCAAAGTGCAAAATATCGGCGGAGCGAACATCGAGGAAATGGGCCGATTCACTGCCGATATGTTTATCGCTAAAGTAAGTAATATCAATGCATATGCACCACCGGTTTCCCTCGGACTAGTATGTGGTATACCAACAACAGCACCAGTGAGGAAAAGCGTTACCTTTAACGTAACCGCTAAAAATGCGACCTCTCCTGTATCCTATAGATGGGATTTAGGAAATGGAGAAGTTAAAACTACGTCAACACCAAACTTGGTTTATACTTACACAAAACCTGGTATGTATTCAGTAAAAGTAAGGGTAACAGACGGACTCGGTTGCATTGAATCATGTAGGGCAAGTGTAACTGTAGAGGCTCCTGAACATGGTATTATCATACCTAACATCTTTACTCCTAATGGCGATGGTAAAAATGATGTGTTTACGGTACTAAACTACACAGAAGATCAACCGCTTCAGATGAAAATTTATAACCGCTGGGGCAAACAAGTTGCTGTGGTGGAAGATGGGCAAAAAGGATGGGATGGAACAGGTTGTTTAGAGGGGCTGTATTTTTATGTTATTAACTTAGCTGGAGAAGAGAAAAAAGGCTGGGTAGAGCTGGTGCGTTAGTCTAATTATATGGGCTTTGTATATATTTACTGCCTAACATACTGTTCCTTAAATCAACTACTACACAAAATGAAACTATTGAACGCTGTAAGCGGTGCTATACTTGCTGCTTCCCTTTTATTTACTGGCTGCAACACCGCTGAAACTGCTGTAAAAGAAGAGCCAAAAGCAGATTTCACACAGGTGCTTCCAACACTTAAAGCTATTACTGCTGACTGGAACAAAGGCGACCTGGACAAGTTTATTACTGTTTATGACAGCGCTGCTACTTTTATGCTGCCAACAGGGCCGGTAGGGGTGAACGAGATGAAAGGCTATTACCAGGAAGCATTTACCGAAACCGGAACACCTACTTCAACTTTAAGCTTCGACAGCCTAGAAATGAAGCCGTTGGGTAGTAGCCATGCACTGGTAACCGGTCGTTATACTTTAACAGCTCAGGATTCCTCGAAGCAAAGCGGGCGTTATTCACTGGTATTTGAGCATTCTGATAAAGGCTGGAAAATACTCCACGATCATTCGAATTAAAAGAACATTTATACCTGCTCCCTTTCCTGTTAAAAGATAAAGGGCGCAGGTTCATACTTCCCATGCAGCAAGTTTAGCGTCAGCGCAACTTGTGGCTAAACATGAGGCCAGTTTGTAACTGGCGTTCTTCATATCTACACTTTCGTCAGTTACAAACTGGCTGCCATTCTTAACCACCTTTACAGCTGCGCTCATATTGGCGGTATACTTATTATTTATTTCAAAATTACCTTTATCATCTGCGGGTCACTTTGCAAGGTGCGGACGTTTTGTTTTAACTGCTCCAGTTCCCGGTTCAGGTCTTCTTTAGCGGATTTAAACTTCTGGTCCATCTGCTTGGGAGAGCCGCAGAAACGAGTGAAGAAGCCGGCGTCAGGTCCTGTTGCCAAAGTATGAAACTCTGCTTTTAGCTCATCCAACTGGTCAGTCAGGATCTTGACATAGTATTGCAGTTGCTCGTCGGGCAGGGTGTTCAGTGCCTGGCCCTGTTCCTGCATAAACTCCATTTGCAGGCGTAGCAGCTCGAAGAAATCGTCGTGGTGGTAGGCCTGGGTAATGCGTTTCATGGCTTCTTCTTTCCAGGCGCGTTTGGTTGGGTCCTGCTCTTTGTCGGGGTGCAGTTGCTTGGCAAGCTCGGTATACACGCGGCGGCTGGCCTTGCTGATGTTGCTGAGTTCAGCCTTTGCCTTGGCTTCTTTTTCTTTTTGGGCTTTGGTTTTGCGGTTTTTCTGGCGGTTCTGCTTTTCCTGTTCGCGCCGCTCCTGTTCCCGGTCCAGCTCAGCCTGTATACGCTCAAGATCATCCGGATCATCAAAGCTTTCTTCTGCAGTTGGCTCGTCATCAAGTATAGCCTCATCAAAATCCTCTGCCGCAAAAGAGGTACGTTCTGCATAGGTAAGCTCAGCGTACTTGTCGTGCAGTTCAACCATGTCCTGGCGTTCATAGTTTGAGATCAGGTCGAAAGTGATATTTTCGATAAGCGCGGCCAGTTTTTCCTTCTCCCGGAAGCTGAAAAAAGGGAGAGGGTAGGCTTCGTCTAACAGGTGTACCAACTCTACACGTTTCTCCAGTTGCTGCATGATGATAGGGCGCAATTCCTTTTCTATCCGTTTTTGGGCCAGGTTTATACTTTCGCGCCTGTTGGCTATTTCCTTTTTCAGCTGCTCTATCTGCTCCGTTTTCAAGTTGAATTCCTGCTGTAGCTTGCTCAGCTTTCGCTCGCCTGAAGCAGAGATTTGTGGGGTGAGATTAAGAGCAGGTTTGTTAGAATCGGGCATGAAAGAATGAATTGAAAAGTATAAACAAGTGCGATCACTCTGAAATACGAAAGTATAGCTTTTTTGTCAGGTAGAGGGTGTGGCCAGGTTAAAAGTGGTTATAGCAGAAAAATTTATCAGGAAAGTGAGTTTTAGTCAGGCAACCTATATCTCATATATAGCATCTGTAAGATGTTAGCCTGCTGCAATAAGTCTGTTCCAGTCTGTTAACCATCCACCTTATACCTAACTAA
This sequence comes from uncultured Pontibacter sp., assembly GCA_966250805.1. GTDB lineage: Bacteria > Bacteroidota > Bacteroidia > Cytophagales > Hymenobacteraceae > Pontibacter. The sequence goes on from CBINIP010000001.1 coordinate 355,212, forward strand.
TTAAAACTATGATGATCAAAAGAATTGTACTGTTGCTGTTTTTCTTCGGAAATATAGTGCTGGCCAAAGCTCAGCAAACACAAATGATAAACGTTGGAGATCACTCTCTGGAGATGATACAGGCGGGAGCAGGAGAGTATACTGTTATCTTCGAATCGGGCTTCGGGACACCCTATAAAGTATGGGGGAACGTAGCATCTGAAGTGATGCAAACAAACCAGGTGATGCTGTACTCAAGAGCCGGAACAGGCAATTCAGAACCAAACCCGAGCCCGCATACCCTGGAGCAAGCTGTGCAGGACCTGGAAAATCTTATCGAAAAGTCTAGCTTGAAAGCACCATTCATTTTAGTGGGCCATTCGTACGGAGGCTTTATCATCCGCGCCTATGCATCGAAATATCCTGATAAAGTGAAGGGCTTGGTGTTTGTTGACCCGGCACATGAGAAAATGATGCAGGAACTGAAAAAGGTTGACCATGCCAAAGCGGTAAAAGACATGGAACTGCAGAACAGCTTTGTGCCTGCCAAATTCAAACAGGAAAACGACGCGATTAATACAATATTCGAGAAAGCCCAGTTGCCTGATTTTGGGAAGCTGCCACAGGTGCCGGCCGTAGTGCTGACTTCGGTTCAGAAGCGTACCAACCCAGAGTTATTTCTGCACGAGCCGAAAGGTATGGGAGTATGGCGAAACCTGCACAGCGAGTTCTTCAGCCAGTTTACCAGCGGCGCCCATGTTGTAACGGCCAATAGCGGGCACAACATCCACAGAGAAGAGCCGGAACTGGTCATCAATGCGATAAACCAGGTAGTGCAATTAGCAACTAAGGAAAAGGCGCGCCAGGAGTATGAAGCAAAAATGACAGAGTTAGGAAATAAACTTGATCAGGCTTCGGCAATGCTTGATAAGCGAAAAGAGCAGAAAGCCGAAGCGCTTGTAGCTGATGCCTTGAAAAGCTCAGGCTTTAATGAGCGAACTATAAACACGATAGCCTATCAGCAGCTCGGTAACCCTAAAAGTATGGCTGTGGCAGTTCTTATCTTCAAGTATAACACGCTTCAATATGCCGGCTCTGCAAATGCTTTTGATAGCTATGGTGAAGCACTGATGCAGCAGGGAAAACTGAAGCAGGCAGAACAGCAGTTTCAGAAAGCTATTGAACTTGCTACTGCCGCTAACGATGCTTCTACGCTTAAAAACAGCCGGAATAACTTGGAGAAAATAAGCCAGTTGAAGAAAGGGAAATAAGCCTAGCCTGAGGAATTGAGGAATAAAATAGCTTAGATTTACCCACCCCTGGCCCCTCCGAGGAGGGGAATATCCGAATGTGATTATAGTTACAAGTATCGTTTTAAACCATTTAAAGGAAAAGCTGAAAGCAAAGTTCCCCTCCCTGGAGGGGCCAGGGAGGGGTTTAGTATTTTAATCTGGAAATCAAGGCTATCGGATCAGCTCCACCTTCCGTTCCCCGATCTGCTGGCGCCACATAGCATAGTATAAACCTTTTTGTTCCAGCAGTTCTTCGTGGCTGCCTTGCTCTACGATCTTGCCGCGTTCCAGCACAAAAATGGTATCGGCGTGCATAATGGTACTCAGGCGATGGGCTATAAGTATGGTTATCTGCTCGCGTAAAGCAGAAATTTCCCGGACGGTGCTGGTGATTTCTTCTTCGGTAAGCGAATCGAGGGCAGAGGTGGCTTCGTCGAAAATAAGCAGGCGCGGGTTTCGGATCAGGGCGCGGGCAATGGAGAGGCGCTGCTTTTCGCCACCCGACATCTTCAGGCCGCCTTCGCCAATCTGGGTGTTTATACCTTTTTCGGAGCGGGCCAGCAGGTTGGTAGCAGATGCTTTTTGCATAGCAGCCAGAATTTCTTCGTCGGTAGCATCAGGTTTTACATACTGCAGGTTCTCTTTAATGGTGCCCGAAAACAGGTTAGTTTCCTGCGTTACAAAACCTAGTTGCCGGCGCGCTTCGTTCAGCCAGATCTCGTGCGTGGGGTATTCATTATAGTATACTTCGCCGCTCACAGGTTTATACAAGCCCACCAGCAACTTTACCAGCGTAGATTTACCTGAACCCGAGGGGCCAACGAAGGCGATAGTATCGCCGGTGTTGGCTTCGAAGGATATACCATCCAGGGCATTCTGCTTTGCGCCTCTGTGCCGGAAAACTACGTCCTCAAAACGCAGCTGCTGCAGTGGCCCTATATCTATAGCCGATTCAGGTCGTGTTTCGGTTGGCTTGCTCATCAGCTCGTTAAAGTTTTGCAACGATGCATCTGCCTCGCGGTAAGCAAGTATAATAGTACCCAGATCCTGCAGCGGCCCGAAAATACTGACCGAAATAAACTGCATCGAGATCAGCTCGCCCGTCGTCAGTACATCCCGGAAAATAAGCCAGAGCAGCGTGAAAAGTATAGATTGCTTGAGCAGGTTAAGCGCCGTGCCCTGCAGAAAGGATAAGGTGCGAACCTGCTTTACTTTTGCCATTTCCAGGCTGAAGATGCGTTCGGTGTGCTCGCGCAGTCGGCGTATTTCAGGATAAGTGAGGCCCAGGCTTTTTACCAGCTCAATATTACGCAACGATTCTGTTATAACCCCCGACATTTTATTGGATGCCCTGTTGATGGAGCGCTGCATGGTCTTGATCCTGGCACTGAGCAAGCTGGTAAGTCCACCAAGTACAAGTATACCTATCACGAAGATCGGGACCAGTGCCCAGTGTTTTGTAATGGCGTACCACACTAAAAATCCCAGGCCAACTATAGATGAGAACAGGATGTTGATAAAAGCCGTGATAAAGCGCTCGGTATCGCGGCGCACCCTTTGAAGTATAGATAAGGTTTCGCCGCTGTTCTGGTTGGCGTACTCCTGGTAACTGAGTTTCAGGGTTTGCTTCAGGCCATCGTTAAAGATCTGTACCCCGAATTTCTGCACCACCAGGTTTGTGAAATACTCCTGAAAAGCCTTTGCCAGCCGCGAGAGCAACGCAACTATAACCGCCAGCAACATTAGCCACAAAGCACCTTTTACACGTTCATCGCTGGTCATGGTAAAAGGAGGTGTGGCGTACTTGTCTATTATCTTTCCGAAAATAATTGGGTCTAATAACGCCAGCACCTGGCTTACGCCGGCAAGTATAAGCGAAAGTATAACCAGAGCCCGGTGAGGCTTCAGGTAGTTCCAGAGGATGCGCATGTAAAGCAAGTATAAGTAGTGGCTTATACTTACGGAGGTATACCCACGAAGGTATTTTTAGGTGTTGCTATACTTTCTAAATCTGATGTGCGTTAATTTCGTAATTATACTATTTGTTCTTAAAATTCAATAATTAACCAATCAAATTAACTGTCACTATGAAGAATTCGCGCATTTTTAGTTTGCTTGCCTTAGTGCTGGCATTCGTATTTACTACCTCAGCAGCTATAGCCCAGGACCAGAAACCTAAGGCCAGCCCTGCCGCAACAGCTACTGGTAAAGTGGGCGGTGCTACGGTAACAGTAAATTATAGCAGCCCTTCGGTAAAAGGCCGTACTATCTGGGGCGAGTTAGTACCTTATGGCGAAGTATGGCGTTCGGGTGCTAATGAGGCGACAACCGTAACGTTCGATAAAAATGTAATGGTAGAAGGTAAACCACTTGCAGCCGGAACCTACAGCTTTTATACCATCCCGACAGAAGATAAATGGACTGTGATCTTTAATAAAACCGCCAAGCAATGGGGCACACAGTACGACCAGAAACAGGATGCCCTGCGCGTAAGTGTTACACCTAAAACAGCACCTACCATGAGCGAGCGCCTGAAGTATGATGTAACCAAGGATGGCTTGCTGTTAAGCTGGGAAAACTTAGTAGTGCCGGTAAAAATCACGGCAGCAAAATAGTAATTGCATTCTAAATGCTTTAGAAAGGCAGCCACCGCAAAGTGGCTGCCTTTTTTATTTATTAAATCAGGAATGATTGTATGTTTTTAATAGCTCTTTTGCTATATTCATTACATCTAATGTTATTATACTTCCTAAAGCTCAGTTAAAAGCCAACTCATGATTCAGGGATTTAAAGACACCACAACCAACCTGTTAACATTTGTAAAAACTCCTTCCGAAACTGCTGCCACTCAGCAAAGCTTCTCGCATAAAGCAAAAGCGCTTTTTTATGTTCTGGTGCTGGATGTGCTGCTAATGTTGGTCTTAAGTGGGCTGATATATGGTGTTGAGAAGCTTGGATGGATAGATAACAATGCACATGCAATAGTAAAAATGCTGCGCGATTTACCGATACTGGCAATCATGATTTCAGGTGTAATGGTAATTCCTTTTTTAGAGGAGTTACTGTTCAGGTATGGCCTGCGCTTTAGCCAAACATACTTAACTATACTCTTACTTATCCTACTGGCCTCGCTGGGAGTAGTCTCTTTTTCTGTACTGCCTTTTGCCTGGGCAATAGCCGCTATAGTAGCGTTAGCTGTAGTAATGGTTATCTATTTTATAAACTCCTACAGAATAGGAACCTTCCTGAGGCAGATCTGGATGCATCATTACAAGAGTGTATTTTATACTTCGGCTATACTTTTCGGGCTGGTGCACATTACCAATTATGAGTATACCACAGCCGTGCTTTTATTAACACCAGTTCTTGTTGCACCGCAGATTGTAGCTGGCTTCCTGAATGGTTATATGCGGGTAAAGTATGGGTTTATGTGGAGCTACTATGCACATGGTATCCATAATGCCTTGTTCTTTTCCCTGGCCCTATTCTTTGGGGATACAGTTACAGAAAAACTGAACATCAAAAACGATAACTATGCCTTAAAAATAGAAGAGGTAAACAGGATAAACGATTGGCATGAGAACAATACTACAACTACTTATGCAGGCGGAGACTCTATAGCTTTTGTGGGGGTAAAGCTTGATGATGCAATTATGAGCCTGTTGCAGAAAGATAAAACCTGTATGCAGTTTGATGACAAACAGAAACTGGATAGGATTATCAACCTGAACTTCAGGAACTATACTTCTGATAAAAACCAGAACAATGAAATTATACTTGCCCAGCTGCAGGAGCTATATAAGTTTGATATAACAACTGATAAACTTGAGCAGCTGGTATGGGATCTGGAAATAAATGAACATAACATACTTGCAAAGTATGCAGCCGAAGATTCGGTTACTTCCAGAATTACAACTACGCCAAAAACTATAAGTTTAGAAAGCGCAACCCTGCAGGAACTTCTGAAAACAGTTGGTAAAGAGTTTTCTGTTACCATGAACGATAATATCGCACATGCCGGAAGGTATAACTTTAAGTTCGCCAAGAATGGTTTTAAGCAGTTTCAGGAAGATCTGAAAACCAGGTATGGCCTGACCTTACAACCAAACATAGTGCTGACAGAACAAGCTATAGTAAACTTCAGGAAATAAGCTGCTTAGGGTGTGCTTGGTGAGGTAACCATCAGCTTAGCTGCTGCAATGAGCTGCCCTGATTTTGTTGGGCTACTATACATTTCTCGCGTTTACTTTCAGTAGAGTATAATTAAGGTAGTATACTTCAAAGAGGCGCTAAGTTTTGTTTATCTCATCTGGAATAAGAGTAATCCTATAATTTGTTGTTTCTTTAAGATTATGATTTTATTTCTGTGAAATAGGTAATATTTTTCATTGTCTAAACTCTATTCAATGAAAAAAATTTACCTACTCACCTTTCTGTTGGGTATTTGCTTTATGGCACAGGCGCAGCCTGATAAGCCGGTAAAAGGCAATTACCAGCTTGCCAGCCGGTTCTCACCTAAAAAGCTGGAAAAACTTATTTTTACTACCACCCTTGATCCGCACTGGCTTAAAACCTCCGATCGATTCTGGTACGAGTACGAGACCAGCAATGGCAAAAAATGGTACCTGGTAGACCCTGCCACGCGCAGCAAAAAAGAGCTTTTCGATAATGCCAAACTGGCTGCAGCCATTACAGTTATTGTGCAGGATCCTTTTGATGCGCAGCACCTGCCAATCGAGAACCTGAAGTTTACCAACAACGAAAAGATTATCCAATTCGGCATTAAAAGCACTATTGATGAAGTAAAGAAAGACCGTATTGATAAAAAGGCTCCGGATTCGCTTCAGAAAAAGATGTTCTACTTTCAGTATAACCTGGATACTGAGCAGTTGGTGCAGCTAAACGATTACACTAAGTCAAAGGAGAAAGCCAGATGGGCTTCTATCTCTCCGGATGGCTCAGCTGTAGTTTTTGCACGCAACTTTAACCTCTATTGGATGGACAGAGCCAACTATGAGAAGGCTTTGAAAAACGATAAAGACACTACTATTGTAGAGCATCAGCTTACTAAAGACGGTGTAGAATATTATAGCTATGGCGACTCCCGGAACGAGACAAATGTAGAGCGCGAGAAGAATAAGAAGAACCGCAAGCCTGCTCGTATTTTATGGTCACCAGACTCAAAGCATTTTGTAATGCTGCGCACCGATGAGCGTAAGGTAAAAGACCTGTGGGTAATTCATAACACGGCGCAGGGACGCCCTGCGCTGGAAACTTACAAGTACCAGATGCCAGGCGAAAAAGAAGCACCGATACGCGAAATGCTTGTGTTTGATTTTGCGAACAAAACTTACAAGAAGATAGGTACTGCGGCTTTCAAAGACCAGGAACTGGGGTTGTGGGAGGCACCTGCGCTGCAGAAGAGCCGCGATGACGAGCACAGACCGGATCTGTGGCATGGTACCAACAGCAAACTATACTTTACCCGCACCAGCCGCGACCTGAAGAAGATCGATGTATGCCAGCTGGATATAACCACTGGTAAAGTAACGCCGGTTATCAACGAGCGCTTCAACACCTATGTAGAAGTGATCAGAACAGGCTTGGTGAATGGTGGCAACGAACTTATCCACTGGTCGGAGCGTGATGGCTGGGGACACTTCTACCTGTATGATGGTGCTGGTAAACTAAAGAACCAGATCACTTCAGGTCCTTTCCATTGCGAAAACATTGTGGGGATTGATGAGAAAAAGCGTGTGCTATACTTTACTGCCAATGGCCGCGAAGATGGCGAAGATCCATACCTGGTGCACCTGTATAGCATTAAGTTTGATGGCAGCGGCCTGACCTTGCTGAACAAAGGCAACTTCGACAACACAAGCAGCATGAACGATGCCAATACTTACTTTGTAAATACGGCATCCCGCGTGAATTCAAATCCTGTATCAGCGCTTTACAACAGCAAAGGCAAAAAGATTATGGACCTGGAGAAAGCTGACCTGTCGCGCCTGATGACAACCGGTTATAAATTTCCGGAGCCATTCAAGGTAAAAGCGGATGATGGCATTACCGATATTTATGGCGTCATGTACAAGCCTTTCGATTTCGACTCTACCAAGCGCTATCCAGTTATCACGTATGTATATCCTGGTCCGCAGACAGAGGCAGTAAACAAATCCTTTGGCCGCAGCATGGACAGAATTGACCGCCTGGCGCAACTTGGCTTTGTGGTGGTAACAGTAGGTAACCGTGGTGGCCACCCGGCCCGCTCTAAGTGGTACCATACGTATGGGTATGGTAACCTTCGCGACTATGGTTTAGCAGATAAGAAAGCCGCTATCGAGCAGTTGGCCGACCGCCATCCGTTCATCGATATCAGCCGTGTAGGTATAACAGGTCACTCGGGAGGTGGCTTTATGTCTACTGCTGCTATGCTTGTGTACCCTGACTTTTTTAAAGTAGCTGTTTCCGGTGCCGGTAACCACGAGAACAATATTTACAACCGCTGGTGGAGCGAAAAACATCATGGGGTAAAAGAAATGATCTCACCGAAAGGAGACACCACATTCCAGTATGCAATAGAAAAGAACCCGGATCTGGCAAAGAACCTGAAAGGCAATCTGCTTCTGGTAACCGGCGATGTGGATAACAATGTGCACCCGGCCAATACCATTCGTATGGCTGATGCTTTAATCAAGGCAAACAAGCGCTTCGACTTTATGCTGATGCCTGGCCAGCGCCATGCTTTCGGCGACATGACCGAGTATTTCTTCTGGTTGATGGGAGACTACTTCACCAAACACCTGCTGGGCGATTACTCGCAAACGGTTGACATCATGGAAATGAACCGGGAAGCAGAGCTTGCCACAGATAAAAAGAGAACAACAAACAGGGCCATTTTAAATCCATAGTAAAAGCCCCGGTCCGTAACAGACCGGGGCTTTTATTTTATAGTTATTTTAACTGCAGCAGGATATCTGGCTCTACCAGCCCATCCTTTTCTTAAGTTCTGTAATGTGTGCCAGGTGGTGTGCGCCGTGCCAGGCATACGTGCCAATATGTTGCCGTACCGTAAACTCGCCAGTTACCGGATGTATAAACTTCCGATCCAGTTGCTCAGGGGTGAGGCTTAGCAGCAGCAGTACCCAGCGCTTGTGCAGGGCCTCGAGCAGGTTTATTGAAACTTCAGGAGAACTATACTTGCCGTCGTGCAGTTCGGCCCAGCCTTCTTCGTCATAAGAGCGTATGGTGGGCATATCCTCAGTAAGAGCAAGTTTTTGCCTAATGTAGCCATTCATGTGCGAATCGGGTAGGTGGTGGACGATCTGGCGAACGGTCCAGCCACCGGGACGGTAAGGTGTATCCAGTTGTTCTTTTGTTAATCCATCCACAGCCTCGCGCAGTAACGATGGTAGTTCAGCAATAGCGCGTATATACTCGCCTAGCTTTTCATCGTCTATAGGTTGGGTATGGTTGTGGCGGCCTATGGGGTAACGTAGCAGGTCTGGTTTTTGGGTGAGTGTTGCCATAGTTTTACTGTTTAGGTGCTTTACTAAGATACGGTTTTCACCTCGAAAGCATAACTGCTATTTAGCGATCGCCATAGTTTTCAGGCTGAACATCTACTTTGCCGTGGTTCCGTATGTTAGGCAAATATAAATTATACTTCTAAGTATACCTGAACTTATGGCAACAGCAGCAAAACACAAATATACAGCACTTATAACAGGGGCATCGGGAGGTATTGGCTATGAACTGGCAGAGTTATTTGCCCAGAACGGACACGACCTGGTGCTGGTGGCCCGCTCCGAAGAAAAGCTGCAGCAAATTGCCTTGCAGTTTGCCATAAAGTATAAAGTATATACTAAAGTTATTGCCCAGGACCTGGCAGAACACAACGCGGCTGCTAAGATATTTGCTGAACTGAAAAAGGAAGGAATAGCGGTTGATGTGCTGGTGAACAATGCAGGTTTTGGCAACTATGGCTATTTCCGAGAAACTGATCTGCAGAAAGAGCTTGCCATGATGCAGGTGAACATGGTAGCGCTCACGCACCTGACAAAGCTCTTTTTGCAGCATTTACCGGAAGCAAGGCATGGTAAAATTCTCAACCTGGCCTCTACAGCCGCTTTTCCGCCTGGCCCACTAATGGCAGTATACTATGCCAGCAAAGCTTATGTTGTTTCGTTTTCAGAAGCTTTATCTGCCGAGCTGGAGGACCAGGATGTAACCGTAACCGTACTTTGCCCCGGCGCAACCGACACCGATTTTAAAGAACGCGCTAACCTAGAAGGTTCGGGCATATTTAAAGGGCCTCTGGTTGCCGATGCCCGCAGTGTTGCCAAAGCAGGTTACGAAGCCATGATGGCCGGCAAAGTAGTTGTATTCCCGGATCTCAAAACAAAGCTGATGCCCTGGATAGTGAACCTTACGCCACGAAGTATACTTCGGAAAATGGTGAAACGAGTGCAGGAAAAACGGCAGTAGCTTTATTTATACTTTGCTGCAGGTTCAGCGCGTTTTACTGCACCGACATTGAAACCGGAGCCGGTATATAGTTTTGCTTCTGTAGCTTCTTACGGAGTTCACGGGCAACGGCACCTTCACCAAGATCATAGCTGGCAGTGGTGTTGGCGTACCAGACTGGTTTAAGTGTTTGAGGGTTTATCAGGTAAGAATGGAAGGTTACTCTTGCGCCATCCTGCTCAGCATAAATATTGGTATCTGATCTTTTAATGTTTTCTATTGTGGCGCCTGTATACTTGCGGTTAACAAACAAAATTCCATCAATTCCTGCTTTCTGTACTTCCTGCAAAAACTGGCTATAGCCTACATTCTCGTTTATCCTGAACAATTGTGAAGAACCTATAACACGTACTTTGTTCTCTTTTAACGCACTAAATAGCGCATTCTCCATCTGAGACCTGTACCTAGATTGCTCGAAGTTGTTGAATTTGTTTTTGATGTTTTGCTCGTAAGTTACAGAATCTAATTGCCTGAGATCTGTATCAACATTAACCACAAGCGCCATGATGTTGGCGTAGTGTTTCTGAGGAACCTGTACAGAACTGGTGGTAGTGTTAACAGCAGAGCAACCTGAAAGTAGTAGTGCAAAGAGGGCGGCGGTAAATACGTTCTTCATAGTTCAGTTGAATAAAGTAAGCGTTTAGATAGGTTATGACATGCCTATAAGTGAATTATACTTATAGTATATTACCTTTATGCAATATTTATGCCAGAGCCTGATATTCTTGCTTACTCATTACAACTTTGGTCCATCAGCTGCAGGCGCTTTACAGGAAAGCCTTTAGCCTTAGCGCTTTGTACTAAACTATTGTAGATCTCTTTATCAAGAGTAGGTTTGCGGCTGAGTATCCAGAGGGTTTCGCGGTCGGGAGAGCCAACTACTACATGCTGGTAATCATTGTCCAGTTCAAGTATCCAATAATCACCGGTAAAAGGCCAGAAGAACTGTACTTTAAGTTTGCTGTTGTTGCTGCCCTCAACAGGGTAGGCCTTGCCTTTTACATCGCTTAGCTTACCTGTAGGGCTGTTCTTGTTACACGAGTTGTATACTTCCACATAACCATCGGCTGCATTTAGTTTATACTCGGCAGTGGTGCAGTGGCAGCCTTTAGAAAAACGCTGCGGAATAGAAGCTATCTCATACCACTTGCCCATGTAGCGGTTCAGGTCTACCTCGGGTACGGTGGCCAGCGGGGCATAACTGCGGCTGCAACTGCTTACAACCAAGGTGCCTAGCACGAGTGCACTTATACTTATCAAGGCGGCTTTTGTATTCCTGGTCATAGGCGGTCAGAGTTGTTTGGTCATTTTGTAATGCTGTATGCTGCCAAACAGCAGGTGCGTTTTTTCTACTACCTCATACCCGTTGCGGCGGTAAAAGTTTACGGCTTTCTCACGTGCCTGCAGGGTCATAGTGGTGGCACCCATTTCTCTAGCTTTCTCTTCCAGGTAATCCAGCAGCAGTTTTCCTAATCCTTTGCCCTGTTGATCTTCGCGGATGCCCATAAACCTGATCTGGCCCTCCTGTGCTGTAGCGAGGTGCATACGGCAGACACCAATGGCTTCGCCGGCATCATTTAGCAGCATAGCATGTGTGGCAGTAGCATCGTCATCGGCGCGTTCGCTGCCTTGCGGCTGGTTCCAGGGGCGGCGCAGGGTGTCGTAGCGCAGTTGGTAATATTGGGCAAAGTCTTCCGGGGTATGAGGCTGTACGATCTGCATGCTGGTTTATAAGTATAGTTTAAGCTCCCTAAATGATGATTCTATGTAGCAATAAGGCATAAACAATTAACAATTTAAAATAACTTTGTTGGCTCTATACCGTGTAAACTTAAAATCTAAATAAAGCTAAAGAAACTATGGCATCTTTCGACATTGTAAGCAAAGTTGATCCGCAGACTATGGACAACGCCGTAAATACTGCCCGTAAAGAAATCATGAACCGCTACGACTTCCGCGATACCAAAGGATCGCTGGAGTACGATAAAAAGAACAGCGAAGTGCATATTACCATGGAGAACGAGATGCGCGTGCAACACACCGAAGACGTGCTGATCAGTAAAATGGTAAAACAAGGCCTTGATGCCACAGCACTCGATTTCTCCAAAGAGCATTACCAGTCAGGCGCTATGGTGAAAAAAGACATAAAAGTAAAAGCCGGTATCGATAAAGAAACATCTAAAAAGATCATGAAGCTCATAAAAGACAGCAAGCTTAAAGTATCGGCTGCTATTATGGATGAAATGATCCGTGTAACTGGCAAAAAGATCGATGACCTGCAGGAAGTGATCGGGCTGATGCGCAGCAAAACCGAAGAAATAGGCATGCCGCTGCAGTTTATAAACATGAAAAGCTAAAGCTTAATAGTTGAATTGCTATATTGTTGATTGCTGGTAATAACAAGTCCTGATCAGCGCTAAAAGTAATTCTGCTTAAAGCCCAACTAATACTAAACAATCGTAAAGAATGGAAATATTTGCTAATCCGGACACCTGGATAAGTTTGCTTACACTAACCTTTATGGAGGTGGTGCTGGGCATCGATAACATTGTGTTCATCTCTATTATAGTAAGCAGGCTGCCGAAAGAGCAGCAGGCTAGGGGCCGTAACATCGGCCTAATGCTCGCGCTTATTTTCCGTGTTATCCTGCTGATGTTCATCTCCTGGATTGTAAGTGCCTCCGACCCGATCTTCTCGATCAACCTACCGTTTACGAACGAGGATTTCGCCGTATCGTGGCGCGATATCATACTTTTTGCCGGTGGTTTGTTTCTGTTGGCTAAGTCTGTTACAGAAATTCACAACAAACTGGAGGGCGAAGAAGAAGAAACACACGGAACAGCCAAAGTGCATGCTTCTTTAGGAAAAGTGCTGATACAGATCATCCTGATCGACATCGTATTCTCCTTCGACTCTATACTTACAGCCGTTGGTCTGGCACAGGAAATCATTATCATGATCGTCGCTGTTATTCTGGCGATGGGTATCATGCTGATTTTTGCCAAATACGTAAGCGATTTCGTGAACAAGCACCCAACCGTTAAAATGCTGGCACTGGCCTTCCTTATCCTGATCGGCTTTATGCTGGTGGTAGAGGCGTTGCACCAGCACATACCAAAAGGTTATATCTACTTTGCTATGTTCTTCTCGCTTTTAGTAGAAATGCTGAACATGCGACTTCGTAAAAAGACTATTCCGGTGCACCTGCGCCAGAGCGATATAGTAGAAGAGGAAGAAACAGTAAACAAGTAATACTACTATTGCTTATTAACATAAAGCGGTTCCTGTTGCAGGGGCCGCTTTTTTTATGCTTGTCATTATACAAGCTTTATACTTTAGTATCAGAACAATTTATTATATTACATAAGCCCTATACTTAATTAGAAAAGCCTGTATATGCTTGATCGTAAGTTTATTGTAGCTGTATTGCTGATGTTGCTTCTGGCAGGTATGGCACTGCTGAGTATGTACCTGGTAGCGCCCCCTAAAGCTTTACCGGCGGATGCCCCTGCAACGGGTTTTTCCGCAACAAGAGCCATGCAACATGTGCGGCAGGTGGCACGCGCACCACATGCAATGGGTACCGCCGAGCATGCACGCGTAAGAGCATACTTAGTAGCCGAGCTGCAAAAGCTGGGTCTGCAACCGCAGGTACAACAAACTACAGCTGTAAACCAGAACAGCGAAGCTGCTTCTGCTGGCCATGTATACAATATACTTGCCCGGTTAAAAGGTACTGGCAAAGGTAAGGCGCTGCTGCTAATGGCCCACTACGATTCTCAACCCAATACTCCCGGCGCTGGCGACGATGCCTCAGGTGTAGCTGCCATATTAGAAACCCTCCGCGCACTTAAAACGACTTCTCCACTCCAGAATGATGTGATCATAGCCCTGACTGATGGTGAAGAATATGGTTTGTTCGGAGCACGCGCTTTTATGCAGCACCCGTGGGCAAAGGAGGTAGGCTTTGTTATCAACATGGAGGCGCGTGGCAACAAAGGGCCAAGCTTTACTTTTGAGATAAGCCCTCAGAATGGCTGGGTGATGAAGGAGTTTGCCAAAGCCGCTCCTTACCCTATTGCCGGATCTGTGATGTATGAAGTATACAAGCGCATGCCTAACGATACTGATTTCAGTGTAATGCGCGAGGCAGGCATTTCGGGTGTGAACAGTGCCATGATCGGTGGCTTTGTTAACTACCATAGCCCAACCGATACGCCCGAGAACCTGGACCCGAACAGCCTGCAGCACCACGGCAGCAATGCGCTGGCGCTTGTAAAGCACTTTGGCAATATCTCGCTCAACAATACAAAAGCACCGGATAAAGTATTTTTTAACCCGGCAGGCAAATGGCTGGTGCAGTACCCCGTAGAGCTTAATTTCCTTTGGATTGGCATACTTACACTGCTGTTGCTGGTTACGTGGCGGCTTGGCCTGAGGCGCAATGCTATAAGAGGATGGAGGGTAGTAGGGGCAGCTATAGTTTTCCTGTTGATAACTGCTGTGGTAAGCGGAGTATCCATGCAGCTTAACACATTTGTGAAGGCACAGATGCCATACTTTACCGCTGGCGGTGGCACCTATAACACTGATTTCTTTTTCCTGGCTTACCTGCTGCTGGCATTCGGTTTATACCTTCTGTTTTGCTGGCTGGCACTGCGTTGGTTCAGGGTGTTAGAGTTAGCTATGGGAGCCTGCCTTGTTTGGTTTATACTTACAGCGGCTGTGCAGGTGCTTGTTCCTTCGGCAACTTATATTCTGCTATTCCCGCTATTGTTTTGCCTGGCTGGTTTACTGCTTGTCCTAAGAACTAAACTTCACGAAGCGCAAAGCACCTGGAAGTATAATGGCCTTTTGCTACTGGCTGCTGTTCCGGCTGTTTTTATGCTTGCGCCCATCGTTTACCTGTTATTCATAGTTTTCGACCTGAACTTTCTAGTAGCCATGGTGCTGTTGTTGGTGCTGCTTTCTGGTTTGCTGCTGCCTGTTTTGATTCAAATAAACAAAGGTTCTATATGGAAGAACCTGCCTGTATTGCCTTTAACGCTACTTATACTTGGTGCAGGCCTTTTAGTAATGGCTATGCAGAAAGAGCGGCCAAGCACAGCCCAGCCAGAACGCAGCCAACTCAACTATTACCTTAATGCTGATACAGACAAAGCACTTTGGGCATCCGGTGATCTGAAACCCGATAGTTGGACGAAAACTTTCTTTAAAAGAGAAGCGAAAACAGAACCACTAACTACTATCTACCCAATTGCCAGCAGACAGTACCTGCAACAAAAAGCGCAAACTATAAAATTACCTGCGCCTGTAGCCATACTTCAGCAGGATTCAGTGGCAAGTGGACAGCAACGTTATCTTAAGCTAAAACTATACTCGCCAAGGCAGGCGCAGCACCTGGAAATTATACTTCAGCCAGAACAGCAGGATACATTAACGGAGGTAAAACTAAACGGGCAGCTGTGTGCACTAAAGCCTATCGAAACAACAGATGGGAAAGCGTATTACCTGAAACTACTGGGTTTGCCGGTAAATAAGGAGGCGGAACTGGAGGTGAGGTTAACGAAGGGAAGAGATTTGAATCTTATACTTTATGATCAAAGTATAGGTTTGCCGCAGGAGCTCTTTCATGCAAAACGTCCAGCGCAGGTTATACCCGCGCAAGGTGGTGCGAGCAATATAACGGTGGTGCGTAAAAGCTATCGTTTTTAAGTTGGGTTTATTTCCAGATGTCGGCGGCTTTGCGTGCCATCCTAAAGAAAAGGTCTCTCTCCAGGCCGGCGACCTGGCGGGCCTCGCATTCGTTGTACCCGTTTTCAAGAGCGTTCAGGTAGTCGTAGTATAACTGGGCCATTTCCAGCGAATCGTCTTCAAAACACTCAGAAAGCTTCTCTTTTGATAGTTGTTCCGGCTCAAAGACTTTAGACGGGTATAGTTTATCGAGCTGGTAGATGAGGTACTTTCTGGAGGTCTGGTCGGTTTGGGCACCTAGCAGTTTATCCAGTGGCAGGTCATCATCATCTTCGTACTCGTCTTCAAAATCATCGTCATCTACCGACAGGGGCTCGTACACGATAATGTCAAAACCGGTCAGCTCCAGGTAATCGCCAAACTGTTCTTTTACAGGTATAAGTGTGGGAACATCGTAAGGTTGGTTAAGGATGCTGGCAATATGCAGTGCAATTTCTTTCCCTTTCTCGCCGGCACCAATCAGTATCTGGTTGAACTGGGTAAAGTCGCAGCCGAGGTAAATAAACTTGTACTCATCGTCGAGCATGGTAAAGCACCAGAGCGTGATGAATTCAGTATCATCAATCACCACGGTATCGATGTATAGCTCGTTTATCTGGAGATAGTATGGCGTGTATTCTGAAGCATCCATGCTTTTAGGCTTACTAAGTGTACGATTGCTGAAGCAGCCTGGACGCAGGGGTAACAGGTGCCATAAGCCGTATACGCAGTTTTTTAACACATGGCAAACTTTCTATATATAAAATTTACCAGTTGTTTGGTTATCGTACCGGTGGGGGAGGTAAATAACCCTGCTAAGCCTGTTAATGAAAGCTGATAATTAAGAATTTAGGATTGATTCTATACTTCGGTTGCTATAGTTTCTGCTATGGAAGATAAATAGATTATGACCATAATTTTTCCAGAAAGCGTTGCGCATTGGCATAACTCAGCTTCTCTAACTGCTGCTGCGAAAGTTGTTCTTTAAGCTTACCTAAAATGTAAGTATAGCTGTTGCCGGCATGCTCATAGTTTTCGAAATAGTAGGGGTAGCGCGACAGATCCGGGTGGCCGGCGGTGTAGAAATAATCGGCGCCAAAGCAGATGCTATCTTCGGCCCCATGCTGGAAACCATACATAATATGCTGCAGAATTGCATCCGGATCATCTGAGTGCAGGAAATGACGAATGAAATTTACACCGATCAGGCCCTGGCGGCGGATGATTTCCTGTGTCAGTTCATCGGGTAGGTTACGCTCGTGCTCCCAAACCGGACGAAAGTTGGAGTGGCTGGCTAGCAAAGGAATGTCTAGATTCTCGGCATCAATATGAGTTAGAATATCATAAGCCAGTGCATCGCTGGTGTGGGAAAAATCTACAGCAATACGGCGGCCGTGCAGGTAATCGAGCAGCATTTTACCCTCCGTGGTAATGCCGCTGGTAACCATGTTGCCGCCACCAAAACGGTTGGCATCCTGGTGGGTTAGGCTGATATACAATAGGCGACCTGTATTTTCGATGATCTTCTCCAGTTTCTTAAAGCCATCTTCCAGGGTATCGTTTTCTTCGCAAAAGCCTGATGCATTTTCTATGGCTGCCACCATACCGGTGCTGCTGCCCTGCATAGCCTGGTGCAGCGACTCAATATCAGTTACAGCTTTGAAGCAATCGTTAGAATCTTCGGCCAGTTTCTTAAAAACCTCACTCTGCAGCAAACCATAAGCGCTGCTACCTGCTTCTACCGCCGAGTATACAGCCATCACCTGCAGCTTCACGTTTCCTTGCTTTAATGCAGGCTCCGCGCATCCTATATCTTCAATTTTATCCATAGCAGCACCAGGCACATCTGCCAGGTAAGATAAAAGGTCGCAATGTAAATCGATAATCGGAAGAGCAGCAGGCTTGGTCTGGTTCATGGGTGCTAGTTGTTTTTATAGTTGGTAAGATACGGAATGAGGAGGGAAAAAGTAATAGAGGAGGTAGTCTAAAGGAAATCTTAAATAATTTAGTTTTATAGTTGAAGTCCTTACTACTGGTAAGCAGGTTGTACTTCCATAGATTACTTTCATCCTCAGTCTTACTTGCTGATTGTTTTATAGTCGACTTTGGTTCGCTCCAAGCCCGCGAGGGCTCGTCCTCGGGCATCGCGCTGTGTGCCTGAAGCTGCCTGCGCTCTGCTCCGGCTGCCCTTACGGGCACCGCAACATGCACAAGACGCTCAACCCAAGGACTGGAAACAGATTCGATAGCTACCACTATGGAACTTCAACCAACTGTCCCCTTGAGGGGACTATAGGGGTGTTAAAACAGCAACTTCAAAGCAAGGGCCTTAGCCAGGTGCACCCATTGACGATTCGATGTTTGAGCATTCAGCGAGTGGGGGTAGGGGCCCTCGATAAACGAATAGTCTTGATTCTTTTGCTTACAGGGGTGCAGGGGCCCCTTTTAGACTTTCTCATCAAGGAGAAAAGTGAGGCCCAGCCGGCGAGGCGAAAAGCTAGTACAAAGCAAAACTGTTGAAAGGGTGCATTACGATTGGCAAAGAACCTTCACCCCCTCAGTCAAGGAGGGGCAGTTGGATAACCGGCTTTAAAACTCATCCTCATCCCCGCCATCTTGGTTATCTTGCTGGCGGCGGTTGCGTGGTTCAGCTTCGCTGTTAATGCGCCAGGTAAAGCCTAGGTAAATAATGCGGCTCTGGCGGCGGTTTTCACTCTCTGTTCTAAACTCAGGAGCATAGCTCAGGAAGTTGAACTGGCGGGTATTGAAAATATCAGACACTCGCAAAGAGATGGTACCATTCTTTTTCAGTACATCTTTTTTCATGCCAAGGTCTGCGCTGAACATTTGCTCCATCCGCCCCTGAATGTCAGCCATGGGAGCACGATAAAAAGCAGAAAGCTGTATGTCCAGGTCTTTCCAGACGGTCATAGTTGAGTTTAATTTGGAGTTCCAGCTGATGCGGCTGTTGCTTAACTCATTATCTCCTTGGGTGGTATTAAGTTCTGTTCTGAAACCAGATATACTTGCGTTCAACCTCCACCATTTTGCCAAAGTATAGTTCAGGCCAAGCTCCACGCCATAAGATGAATTGCTGGCCAGGTTTAAGAAAGTGGTTTCGGTGCCGGGTATGGTGTCGCCGTCAAGTATAACGGTGGTAGGAGTCCTGAAACGCTCGATCTCGTCGGTGGTGCGGCGGTAGAAAACAGTACTGTTTAGCGATAGGTCGCCCCAATATTTCAGATAGCCCAGTTCCAGCGAGTTTATAAATTCAGGTTTCAGGTTAGGGTTGCCATAGCTAAGGTTAAAGCGATCAGACTGGTCTACAAATGGGTTTAGGAAGCGGCTGCGCGGGCGGTTAATGCGGCGGCTGTAGCTAAACTGGAGCTTGTTGTTGTCGTTAAAATCGTTGGTGATGAACAACGTCGGGAACAGGCTAAAGTAGCTGTTGTCGCTTGTCAGGTCCTGGGTACGTTGGTCTGATTTTGTAAGTGTTTGTTCGGCGCGTAAACCAACCTGGTAGCTGATGCTGTTAAACTTGTTGTTATAGTTACCATACACAGAGTATACCTGCTGATCGAATACAAAGTGGTTGCTCTGGTCGGAATTGAAATCCAGGTTGCCGGTAGCTGGATTCATGTTAAAGAACCTCGAATCTTCATCAAGCCGCTCAAACGAGCTACGGAAGCCTGTTTCCAGGTTGCTGTTCTCCGATATCGGATAAATGAAATCCACATTTGAAACGAGCTCCATATTTTTATCATCCACCAATGTCTCCTGCACATCCGCCAATTCTGCCGATGCCAGATCGGATTCCACAAATCGGCTGATTTCATCATCTACATTGGTGTTGAAAACGATATCGGCAGTAAGTTCCTGGCCTTTGCGCTCATATGTTTGGCGGTAACCTAGCGTCAGGTCCATTGCCTGCTCGTCTTCCAGATCATTTGTATTGCGGGTGCGCTGGCTCTGCTGCACGCGGTTCTCATCCAGGAAACGGTAAAGTATATTGTTGCGGCCTTTGTCCTGGCCAAAGCGGTAAAGAACAGAGGCAGATAATGTTTTGCGGGGCGTCAGAAAGTAATCGGTACCTAAGCGGAAGTTATGCGACACATCGGTGCTGTAACGGTCGCCGTTTTGGAGGCGGTAACTGGTACTGTCTGGCAGGCCGGCCTCGTTCAGGTAATAGTTGGTGGTAAAGCTGTTGCTGGTGCCGGGGCGTGAGCGCTGCCTGAAATCATAACCGCCGTTCACAGACCACTTAAAGTAGCGGTAGTTCAGGTTGAGCGATGTGTTATAGTTGTCGTAAGTACCAGCCGTAACCGAGGCCGAACCATGAAAGCCAGGCTTTTTCTCTTTTTTCATCACCAGATTAATGATGCCTGAAGTACCCTCGGGATTATACTTCGACGATGGATTGGTAATGAGTTCGATACTCTCGATGAGGTTAGCCGGAATCTGATCCAGCGTTAGGTTACTGAGCGCAGAACGTTTGCCATCTATAAGTATGGTTACGTTAGAGCTGCCCCGCATACTTACATTGCCATCAATATCCACGGTTACAGAAGGCAGGTTTTGCATTACCTCGGCCACCGAACCGCTCTGTGCAGCTATGTCTTTGCTTACGTTTACCACTTTCTTGTCGAGGTCGTACTGCACCAGTTCGCGTTCTGCGGTTACCTGCACTTCGCTTAGTTTGGTTGATGTAGCACTTAGCGCAATGGTGCCAACAGCAACCTCAGGAGTAGTGGCTGTAACAGTAATATTGGGTATAAACTTAGTAGGGTAGCCTACCATAGAAGCCCGAAGTATAAACCGACCTATAGGTACACGCTCAAGTATAAATTTGCCTTGCTGGTCGGAGGTGGCACCTGTAACCAGGCTGGAATCCTGGGCGGAGAGCAGCACTACGTTAGCAAAACCAACCGGAGTCTTTGTAGCGCCATCCTGCAATGTGCCACTTACTTTGCCGGCGCCTGATGGCTGTACCTGGGCCTGTAAAACTGTCGGGGATATCAGTAATAAAAGTATAGCAAATAACCTGTAAGAGCTTTCTTTCATAGTTAATAAGTATAGTAGCCAATAATTTAGAAACGCGGCTAAGGGTGGTATAGTGTTAACGCCGAATGCGGAGCAGAGGCAGGCTGCTAATAAGCTTACGCAAGAGGTAAGTAACAGCCGGTATGATAGTAGGACAAATAAGCAGCTGTTAGGTTTAATCTTCTTTGAAAAAAGAAAGCTGCCGGTTTAGGAAGTATACCCTGAAAAAGCAGCAGCACAACAGGATTATACTTGCCGATCGTGCTGTTGCTTCAGGTAATTGTTTATTTATAGTGCTATAGTAGCTTGCTCAGGAAATCCCAAACCACTACACCGGTTGCCACTGATATATTCAGCGAGTGCTTGGTGCCAAACTGGGGAATCTCCAGCACAAAATCCGAATTGTTAATAACTTCCTGTTCCACACCAAATACCTCATTGCCAAGTATAAGTGCGTAGTGTTGTTCAGGCTTAGGTATAAAGTCGTTCAGCTTAAGGCTGTTTTCCGCCTGCTCCACCGATCCGATCTTAAAACCTTGTTCCTTTAGTTTCAGCACCAGTTCCAGTGTGTCCGGTACGTGCTCCCATTCTACAGATTCGGTAGCACCCAATGCTGTTTTCTCGATGTCGCGGTGGGGTGGGGTTCCGGTTATGCCGCACAGGTAAATTTTCTCTACCATAAAAGCATCGGCCGTACGAAACACAGAGCCCACATTATTCAGGCTGCGCACATTATCCAGCACCAAGACTAACGGTATTTTTTTCTTATTTTTGAATTCTTCAACCGACTCGCGGTTAAGTTCATCCATCGACAGTTTTCGCATTCTTTTGTTAGATATTAGACGCTAGACATTAGATGTTAGACTTTCTTTTTGTAGCGTGCTGCAAAGGTCAGGCTGTTTGCTCTAAAATCAAACTTATAGTTTGCTGCAAATTGTTGAATAGCTGGATGGTTGAGTTAAAATTTTGTGTGCTAGCTAAATGTATGGAAAGTAGCTATGTGCACCAACGACAATTTTTTGTTTGAGCGGTCAGCGAGTTCAAAATTGTCTTGATTCTTTTGCTTACTTTTCTTATCAAGAAGAAAAGTAAGGTCCAGCCGGCGAGGCGAAAGCCAGCTAAAAGACCTTGAAAGAATTTTAAAAAGTAGTTACCTATACTATAAAGTATAGCTCAAAATATCAGATAGTATGAAAGCAGAAGGCACAGGCACTGTAACCCCGCTAATGAAGCAGTATAACGCCATTAAGGCGAAGCACCCGGGGGCACTGTTGCTGTTCAGGGTAGGGGATTTTTATGAAACCTTTGGCGAAGATGCCATCAAGGCCAGCCGCATATTAGATATTGTGCTAACCAAACGTGGCAACGGAACCGCATCTGAAACAGCCCTGGCTGGTTTTCCGCACCACTCCCTGGATACTTACCTGCCTAAACTGGTGCGGGCAGGCGAGCGCGTAGCCATCTGCGACCAGTTAGAAGATCCGAAATCAGTTAAAGGTATTGTAAAGCGTGGCGTAACAGAACTGGTAACACCCGGTGTGTCTTTTAACGACCAAGTGCTGGAAAAGCGCAGTAACAACTACTTGGCGGCTGTGCATTTTGGTAAGAATGAAACAGGAGTATCGCTACTGGATGTATCTACCGGGGAGTTTATAACTGCACAAGGAGATAGAAACTACATTGGCAAATTGCTGCAGAGCATGGCGCCTGCGGAGGTGCTTTTCTGCAAAAGCGAAAAAGAAACCTTCATCGACAGTTATGGCCCCGATTTCCGCTATTACGCCCTGGAGCCTTGGGTTTTCAACTATGATTTTGCCTACGAATCACTGACGCGCCACTTCAACACCACCTCTCTTAAAGGTTTTGGTATAGAAGGCATGAGCGAAGCAATCATATCGGCAGGAGCTATACTTCATTATCTTTCAGAAACACACCATAACGAGATCAGCCATATTGCTACTATTTCCAGGCTGGAAGAGGATAAGTATGTGTGGCTGGACCGGTTTACTGTGCGCAACCTGGAGCTTATTTACCCGCAGCACCAGGAGGGCGTGCCACTGATACAGGTACTTGACCAAACCATTACACCTATGGGTGCGCGCCTGCTTAAAAAGTGGGTGGTATTGCCGCTGAAGGATGTTACCCAGATCCGCCGCCGCCTGGATACAGTAGAAGGCCTTACAAAGCACGAAGAATTGCTGGATGAGCTTAGCTTGCACCTAAAGAACATAAATGACTTAGAGCGTTTAATCTCTAAAGTAGCCGTGCGCCGTGTAAACCCGCGCGAGCTGATGCAACTGGCAAAGGCATTGGATGCTATTCAGCCTATCAAGAAAATGATGGCTGCCAGTGGTATACCTGCTCTGGTAAAACTATCTGACCAACTGGTGCCATGCGATGGGCTGCGTGAAGAGATAAAGAATATACTTCGCCCGGATGCCCCGATGCTCACAAACCAGGGCAACATGATCAACGATGGCATACATGCTGAGCTTGATGAACTGCGTGCCATTGCTTTCTCAGGCAAAGATTACCTGGCGCAGCTGCAACAGCGCGAGATAAAGAACACAGGCATCAGTTCGCTTAAAATTGCCTATAACAAGGTTTTTGGCTATTACCTGGAGGTAACGCATGCGCACAAAGATAAAGTACCGCCAACCTGGATTCGAAAACAAACGCTGGTAAATGCTGAGCGCTATATTACTGAAGAGCTGAAGACTTATGAGGAGAAGATACTGAACGCTGAAGAACGCATTTATACAATAGAATTTAGTTTGTTTAACGAACTGGTGCTACATGCGCTGGATTATGTGGCGCAGGTTCAGCAAAATGCCAAAGTGATAGGCGTTATCGATTGCCTCAGTTCGTTTGCAAGTATAGCCCTGGCCGGAAATTATGTTAAGCCTGAGGTAAGCGACTCTTATGTGCTGGATATCAAGAAAGGGCGCCATCCTGTTATCGAGAAGCAACTGCCATTAGGCGAGGCATACGTGCCAAATGATATTTACCTGGATAATGAGGAGCAACAGATCATTATTATTACTGGCCCGAACATGGCCGGTAAAAGTGCGCTCCTGCGCCAGACGGCCCTTATTGTGCTGATGGCGCAAATCGGGTGTTTTGTACCAGCCGAGGCGGCAAGTATAGGCATCATTGATAAGATATTTACGCGTGTTGGCGCTTCAGATAATTTATCGAAAGGCGAATCTACGTTTATGGTGGAGATGACTGAAACAGCCAGTATACTTAATAACTTGTCGGATCGTAGCCTGGTGCTGATGGATGAAATTGGCCGTGGTACCAGTACGTACGATGGTATATCTATTGCCTGGGCTATAGTAGAGCACCTGCACAACCACCCTAAGTATAAAGGCAAAACGCTTTTTGCAACGCACTACCACGAGCTAAACCAGCTGGCAGAAGATCTACCGCGTGTAAAGAACTATAACGTATCGGTACGCGAGGCAGGCGGTAAGATCCTGTTTATGCGCAAGCTGGTAGAAGGCGGCAGTGAGCACAGCTTTGGTATACATGTGGCACAAATGGCTGGTATGCCTAATAGCGTGGTGCTACGAGCTAACGAGATCATGCACCACCTGGAGCAGGAGAAGGTAACAGAGCAGGCACCGCAGCAGAAAATGAAGTCAGCTCCTAAAAATAATTACCAGCTGAATATGTTTGAACTCCACGATCCGCAACTGGTACGGGTAAAAGACTTAATAAGCCAGTTAGACATTAACACAATTACGCCTGTTGAGGCTTTATTAAAGCTTAATGAGGTGAAATTGCTGCTACAGGAAAAGAAAAAAGAGGCAGTCAGGTAAGGTTTTTGCCTCTCTCGAACCTTTAAAAGGGGTTTAGCGAAAAAACTTTTAAAATTTTCTTCCTGAAAATCAGGGTGAAACATAAAAGTTAGAGAAAATTTTTAGGAAGGCTATTGACAAGTCAAATTTTGTCTATATCTTTGTATCACTAAATCGCTAGAACGAAAACAAAAACGGAAAAGCGAAGAAGTAAATGACTTAAGCGGGAGTAGCTCAGTTGGTAGAGCGCGACCTTGCCAAGGTCGAGGTCGCGAGTTCGAACCTCGTCTCCCGCTCAAAAAGGCAAACAAAGACGTTGTGATAAACAACGTCTTTGTTTTTTAAAGTCACCCTTCGGACACCGGTCCGGATGGAAGCCGGGATGGTGGAACTGGTAGACACGCAAGACTTAAAATCTTGTGTCCGCAAGGACGTGCGGGTTCGATTCCCGCTCCTGGTACTAATTAAGTAACGTAAAGCGCTGTAAGTGAGTAACTTATGGCGCTTTTTTGTTTTATGGGTGACACATACGGGACAAATCCTGCATAAATAAAGGGCACTTACCGGCAAAATGGTTGCCTGATAAGTGCCCTCTTCCTTATTGGTATACAAACTATTGTACGGTAGTAGCCGCCTTTGGTGTTTTCTTTTTCTTCTCCTTCTCTTTGGCGAATAATCCGGCGGTATAGCGCTCGTAAAGCTCGAACAGGTATTCCATCCGTTTAGCCTCTGATGTGAAGGCCTGCGGCCTGTAGCACAGGTCTACCGCCTTGTCTAGCTCTTGATGGGCTTTTACCAAGACAGGCGGCATGGTGAGCGGATCGTACAGGTCTGCCAGCGAACTATCTGGAAATTGAGCGCGGGCATCCAGCACCTTTTGGGCGGCGGCCTCTACAGCTTTTATTAGTTTTTCCGATGGATTCTCCGGCCACGTAAAGTTATTATAGACAACTGTATTTGAATAGCTATAATCAGATTTCATCCTTCCGCAGGTATTTCGCATCCATGCCATGTGCATTTGAGAAGTAATCACACCAAAATGATAAAGTGATGCGTTCGGAAGAAAAAACAACTTATCCCCACATATAACATCTTTACTACAATAGCCAATCGGAATATAATCTCTATTTTCCGATGAGACTTTAGGAATGGCTAAATAGTCTGATTCAGGCTGTCTTATTTCTCCAAATAGGTATGGAAATTTTGCAGCTTTTATTGTTTGTACCCTTTTACTCTTTTCTCTGAATCTTTTAACATTTTCAACTCTCTCGTAAATTAAAGGTAGTTTCTTTAATTCATGAAGCGGAAAATCTTTTAGCCATATGCAAAATCGGGGTATGTTATTAAGAAATTCACGTCCCATCAAAAAGGGCCGTATGATTGTTTTGGCTTCAGGATATTTTGATTCTAAAAATGCCTTTTCTTCTTTATTTAACAACAAGTTTCCATCGTCAATAGCATCACTTCCACGAGAAATGGAAGGAACATTACAGATTGGATTTGTGCGTTTTTGTATGAATATATCTTGTCCTTCAATTAAGTAAGGGTTAATATTCTTTACTTTAACTTCATGTGGCTCCCCTTTGATATTTATGTAATCATATATAAGTTTTCCACTTATATCGAAGTTTGCAAACCCAATAATTACTACATGAACAGCTGCGTTTCCTTTTGCCTCATTACTCCAACTGAAAGTGCGGTGGGCAAAATGAATTTTCACGTTGTGCTTAATGAGTAATTCTCCCCATAAAATAGCCACTTGCTCTCCCTGCGTAATGGAATTGGTAGAAACAAGACCTACTTTTATAAAGCTGCCTTGAATAAATTGTGCAGCTTTCAAATACCATGCTGCTACATAATCTATAGTCCCTGAACCAGCTACCCCAGCAAATACCTTCTCCATATCCGCTTTTTGTGCTGCGGTTTGCCATGCATATCCAATAAACGGAGGATTTCCCAAAATATAAGATAGCTGCTCTTTCGGTATCACACTTTCCCATTCTACCTGCAAGGCATTGCCATGTACGATGTTGGCAACTTTCTTCAAAGGCAGGCGCACGAAGTATTGCCCGAACTCCTGACTGATAGCCAGGTTCATCTGGTGGTCTACTAACCACATGGCCACTTCGGCAATGCGGGCCGGAAACTCTTCATATTCGATGCCATACATCATGTCCACGTCGAGCCAAATGATTTCCCGCACATCCAGCACCCCTTGCCCAGTCTTGTTCAAGGCGCGTAGTATTTCTATTTCCAGCAGACGCAGTTCCCGATAAGTAATCACTAAAAAGTTACCACACCCGCAGGCAGGGTCTAAAAATTTTAGGGTACTTACTTTCTTATGAAATTCGTTTAGCTTTTTGGAGTTGTGTTTGATGCTCTCAAACTCCTGCCACAACCCGTCCAAAAACAGCGGCTTGATAACTTTCAGAATGTTCTTTTCCGAGGTATAGTGCGCACCCAAGTTGCGACGCTCTTTCGGGTTCATCACCGACTGGAACATCGAGCCAAAGATAGCCGGCGAGATACGCCCCCAGTCCAGCCCGCAGCAGTCCAAGAGGGCTTGCCGCATCTGTGCATTGAAGGCCGCAGGAGGCAGGGGTTCTTCAAACAGCTTGCCGTTCACGTACGGGAAGGCGTTGAGCTGCTCGTCTAGGTGCTTCAGGCGCTTTTCGCGGGGCGTGTTCAGCACGTAAAACAGCTCACTAATACGCGCTCCCAAGTCGCTGCCGTCCTCGCTGGTACGTTGCTCCAAGAAGTCGCGGAAGATGTCTTTCTCGAAAATGGTAGTATCGTCCGCAAACAAGCAGAACAGCAAGCGCACCAAGTACACCTCCAGCGGGTGCCCGTCATACCCTGCTTCTTTAAGCTGGTCGTGCAGCTTGCCCATCAGTTCGGCTGCCTTGATGTTTACCGCATCCTGCTCCTTATAAGAGCGCTGCTGGTAACCAGCCATAAAACCAAAGTGCTGCACGTGTTTCACAAACTCCTGGAGCTGAAAAGCTACTACCGTGCCTTCGGTCATATCGTGCAGGCGGAAGTGCTCGAAATCCGATACCAGAATGTACTGGGGCAGCTCGTGGGGCTTTAACCCGTGCGTGTAATCTTTGGCCTGCTGAAAGGCTTTGTCCAAGTCTTTGCCCCGGCTCTTCATTTCGATGAGCATGGTGCCTTTCCACAGCAGGTCGATGTAGCCGTCGGCATCGTTGAGCTTTTTTACACGATGCTCAAACGTGCCTACTTTCTTTTGACTGATGCCAAACACGTTGAAAAAGTCCACCAGAAAAGGCTTGGCATCTGCTTCTTCCCGGTGCGTGTCTTCCCATTCCTTGGCGAACTTGGCCGCCCTCTCTTTAATCTCGTTCCAGCTTAAGGCCATTGGAGTGTCTTGTTTTCAGCCTCCAAGATAAATATATTTTAAAGGATATGTTCAAGAAATAGAGTGGACATTTTACTAAAAAGGGAAGGCAGGGGCAGACAAATATTGTAGAGGAGGCTTCCCTGCATTCCACAGGAAAAAGGTTTTTGCAATTATACAGAACTACTCTTAAATTGCCTCCCTTTCACACCGCGGCTATGCATGAAAATGAAGGGTATACGAGAATAAAAGCCCTTGTTTTCTTTCTTAAACAGCGGTTCGAATTTTTGCCTGTAACTTATACAAGGCGCTATCGTAAAGGGGAGGTTTATCTAGTAACAGCTCTTATTTTTCAATGAACGAAATTAGCATCTTTGTCGATAAATTAAATGCCTGCGACTCCATCACGCTGACTGTTGGCACAGACCATACCTATTGCCAGTTCTCCCTCGGAGGACTCTACCAAGACCGCGTGTATGTAACGGATGAGGTGCTGGTAGCGCAGCTGCGGGAGTTTAGTAACGAACAAGGCATTGTAGATATTACCGGCATTGCCAAACTCAAACAGATGCTGCTTGTTACATAACCTAATGATACTTTACAGCGACCATCTTCTTGAATTGGATTACGCCACGGCACCGGATATTCTCTTTGTGCAGTGGCAGGCAAACAAACTTCACACCATCGAACAAGTAAAGAAAGCTTTCTTCTCGATTGTGGCTGCGACGCGCGAACACCGGATCGAGCGCATCCTGCTTGACCTGTCCGCTACACAAGCTTTTAGTGAGACAGAGTACAACGCTATCATCGCCCAACTCGTTGTAGGGCTTCGGCCGACAGCTATCCGCAAAGTTGCCCGCGTAGGCACAACTGACCCGGTGCGGGAGCAAAAGGTCGCCTCTACTTACCAGCAAATACAGGCCGCCGTGGAGCTGCCATTTGAATATGAAAGTTTTAAAAGTAGGATAGATGCCCTAACGTGGTTGATGCATTCCTCCCATTAAGCCCTGTCTTATTTTCCTGCATATAGTCATTTCCGTAGATACTTTATACTCTTCTTGGTTATCTCTGGAGCACCACGCTATAAGAAGAGCCCCATAGGACCCTAACCAAACAGAGAACAGCGAGCCCTGATATGAAACAAACGACCATCAGCGAGGACACCATGCACGGTTCCCTGTTTGTGCTGTTCAAGCGCTACATCGAGCATATTTACGATTACAGTACATGGTTGAAGCTTCTGGAGAAAGCAGGACTTACAGGCACCTCCTACCAGATGCGGGAGATGTATCCCACGCAGGAACTTTCCTCTCTTCTCCAAGAGGCTGCCGCTTTTGCAGGGATTCCTGTTTATGCGCTGATGGAGCGGTTTGGCGAGTTCATGGTGCCCGACCTGCTGATGGTCTACAACAAGTACATACGCTCTGAATGGACGGCCTATGAAATGCTCCTGCACACCGAAGAAACCATGCACCGGGCTGTCAGGCAGCTGGACCCACGCACAAACCCGCCCAAGCTGTTGGTCACCAAGAACGGCAATAAAGAATTGATAGTAGACTACTCCTCCAAACGCCGCATGGCAGGGGTAGCGGTCGGCATCATCCGGGGCATTGTGCGCTACTACCACGAAAGCAATAGCGTGCGGATTACCCTGCTGACAGGAACCGAGGAAGAACAGGTGCAGATCAAAATAGAGTTTTTCAATTAGGGCAGTCGCATTGCAGGATAGCCGTCGTTTTGACTGTTTCAGTTCCGTAGGCAGGTATACAAGAAAATATGCTTGGGAGTAGCAAGCAGAGCACATCACCCGTAACCGGTAGTACCAATCTTCCTGCACAGCAATGTGCTCTGACAAACAGTGTTAGGTATTTAAATATAGGTATATTCTAAATTTTTAGATGTTGGCAATGTACCAAGTGAGTTAGGCTCTCATTATAAACACCAACTCTTTGTCGGTAAGGCCGCGGCTATGGAGTAGGTGAGAGCAAACCATACCAGCTTCTAAAAGCAAAGGCTCCCTTCAAAGGAGCCTTGCCTATAATATTGAAAAGGGTTCATGGGAAATTCTTTTCAACTTTTAGCCAGCCTTGTATACGGCGGCAGGCTATCCTGTGTTACAGCCCGTTCAACTAGATTTCACACGGATACGACTATGGCAAGTAATTGGAATACATCCACTCTTTGGGCCCGTAGGCAAAGAATGGCCCGCAGAGCGATGTACGTCTATCAACTTAAAACTCACTTTCAGCATCTAATATAGCCTAAAAGCCTCATTGGGCGAAATAAATTCAATGCAAAGTGGGCAGCCGCAGCATGATGTCTGCTATTCAGATGAGTCCGCAGCATGCTCTAGCGCGGAAAGCCTTTGGCGCAGTTGCCTTTTAAGCGCTTTGTTACGTAGCTTCAAAGCAGCATCTTTCTCTTCTAAATAAAGCAGATAATGCAGGCACTCTTGGAGCTGTGCTTTATCCAGCTCCTCAATTACCAAGTTCTGTATGTAAGACAGTAAATACGGCATCCTCTAAATACGAGGTATTTGCCAGCTTTTGATATAAGCATTACTACGTAAATAGTAAATGGTAAATACTTAATTTACAGCTGGGAGTAGGTAGTTTTGTCGCATTTAGGGGCTTATACGGACTGACTCACCAAAAAAACACCTGTTCCGAGGCCTTGAAAGCACAAGCGGCCCCGGCAACAGGCGCCTGTAAGTCAATTACAGAACAGCACCACTTATCCCTTTTAAAATTGTAGGCAACTATGAACAGCAGGAGAAACGAACTGGAGGAGTGTTACCTTGGAGGAGCCCCTATGAAACGCTCCCCAAGGCAACCGTGTAACAATTAAAAAAGGGTGTTCCTGTATACGTACCAATGTTCCGAAAGTCTAACAAAAGAGTGACAATGTAACATTTGTAAAAAAATAAAAAATTTCCACGGCTCTCCAAAAAGCCCCTAAAACGGGCATAGGGGGGATATAGAATCTCACCCCCACCCCTTTTTTCAAAAAGTCTCCTTCTTTCTTTTTTATCGTTATAAAAACGGGCATGCGCGCGGGGCTAGACAGCACTAGATTTCTCGGTTATACCTAGCGTAAGTGCCTGCTGTACAGCAAGGGCAACCAAGCCATCAAGCTCCTGCACGGGCACAGCGTCTTGCGTTAGCAGCGGATGCTTGTAAACCTCTTTCACTTTGTCTTTTAAGCGCTTGACTGACAAGGGTGATAAGTTGTGCACCAGCCGTGCCTGTTCAATTTCCCGAAGCACCGCCAACTGACCACCTAAATTTTCGAAGTTCATTAAGGTATTAATAGTCATAAAGTCTTTTATAGAATTAAAAACGTTGTGATCAAATATCACACTACGATTCTTTTCTATATCAATATAGGCCTTGTACCACATAGCTATGAGTTGCTGGTAAATGCCTTTCTGCGTTAACATTTCAGCCGTAATTGTGGTCGTGTTTAGCTGGCCTGCTACATCTTTTAGGAGGCGGTATTCTAGTCGCAGCACGTTTTTGCCTCTGTATTCCTCGGGAAATTTTAAACGACCCTGCGATTTACTTACCTCTTTTATAAGTTGCTTTCCTTTGTCATAAAGCACCAATGTCCGTTTGCTTGTCGAGTAATATATCCCATTGTCCTTATTTTGCCGCTCCATCCTACCCGCATTGCCCATGTAGTGAAAGTAGGTTTTCACTGACTTTTCCAAGATAACGTCCTTGGCTACGTCGACGCGTGTTACTCTAGCTTTGTGCAGCGGTAGTTGAAACATCTCGGAGAGGTACTGAATTGCTTCTGCCATGTTAGAGGGGTTCAGCAAACCTTTTATATCTCCTGAATAAAACTTGCCGAAGGAGTTCTGGATAGATATACCGGCATTGGAGACATAAACATTCAGATTTCCTATGGTGCCGGAATACTTGGTTCTTTCTATGAGTATCACTTCACCTGTTTGCATATCTACTTCTTGTTTTACTTCTTTATTTTCTCTGTATGTGTCCAAGACGTTTAATATAGCTTGTATTGGTATAGGCTTATCTAGATGTTCTGTCCCGAGCCATAGGTGCACGGTGTCATATCCCACGTTATACATGCCTGTAACTGGTTTAAGATTAAAAAAAAGAAAAGTTTGGCTATGAAGTAGGCAGGTAGCGTTGCAGAAACTGCTATGAGAATATACTTAATATAGCAAGAGCTGACCCTTCACTATCTACACCTGCCTTACTGCCGGTAGCGTTGGCGTGGCGTTCTGGCAAAGAGCGGTTGAATAGCAGCCCTGGTAGCGGCTTCACTCTCAATCTCCGAAGCGGTTTTGATGGGATTACTTAACATCCAGGTTTCCAGTGCTTCACGGTCAAAGTAGATGCGGGAGCCATACGGCTTGCTGTGTGGGATAACACCTTTGGATGTGAGCTTGTAAAGGTTTGAAGTGGATCGGCCGGTGTAGGCGGCGGCCTCTTCTATTGTCAGGACCGGCTTGCTGTGCAGGCTGGCGCGTTGAACGAGTTGCTCTAACCGAGCCATTAACAATGCGGAAGAATTTTCTTGTAGCATAACTCTTGATGTTTAAAAGATACGCTTCAAAGAAAGGTAACCTGTCGGCAAAGAGAGTTCCTTGGGCTCCAAGGAGTAAATTAGGAGTGAAAAAGGAGCGGGCAGAGTGTTATTTTACTCGAGAAGTGTTTTTTATGTCGGGAATAAGACCAAATTTGTCCATGTATATTTCAGCGTGTTCCATCTGGTTTTGTTGCCAACTTTTAGAACCAAAGTCTGTCCGGAATTGCTTATTAAAGGCGTGGGCAAGTACTTCTGCTGGATAGTACGTTTCTGCCAGATAACCTCTATCTTTTAGCACCAAGAACAAAGCCACCATAGTGCGGAGTGGCTTTATTTGCCAAGCACCGTCAGCCGTGATAAAGTTATCCTCGCGTAAATTGTGAAGTACTTTTTGAGCTAGGTCAGGCGTCTTGAATAAGCTTACCCATGACTGGAGTATTGGCTTCATTTCAACTTTTAAAGATGGGGTAGACTGTTTGATTGGCTCTTCAAAAGGGGAAAGTTGCCTTTGTGCATCCAAGGTGCTGTGTGACCCATCCTGAAAGAATAGCTCGCTGTTCTCTCGGATCAGGAGCAGTGAGCGATGAAGATAATCTAGGACTTGATTGACAATGTATATGATAGTCTGTTGCTCTCTTTGAAACTGCGCCCTTATCTCTGCTATGTTTTGTTTCAATTCCTCTGAACTATTGCTATGGTGTTGGACATCAGGAAGCTTCGATGCTTCTAATGCCAATGATTCCTTTATAAACCGGTGATATGCTTGTGCTTCAGCTTCAAAATATTTAAAGATTTGCAAGGAACGCCGGCCGAAGTCAGCTATTTCCTTTGACGTGCATCTTTGAAGCATTGTTAGAATTAACTCTTTTAACTGGTTATATATCCCTTCAACTAAATACACATAAAAAGATTGTATTTTCTCTGCTGACGTAGTTTTTTCTAAACTTATAGATTTGAGTGAAGACGGAAGTTGACTGGATTCCTTTATTTTAAGAAATTCATGCTTTATTAAAAGTTTATTATTAGCTTTTGCAGGGGGTAGAAGCCCCTGCAAGCTTTTCAATGTAAGTCCTTTTAAGCTTTTTCCAGCCTTGTGTAGTTCTTCTTGATATAATTCTTCAATATGTATTGGATTCCTATTATCAAGGAAATGGGGTTGTAGACTTCCTTCCAGGATTGTATGGTATACATGAAAACAATCCCTTAGAAACAGCTGTTCTTGCTCTCTCATTTTTATAACAGTTTAAGGATAGGAAGATTATTCACAGCGGTTTCTTTCATGGCAGCTACTGCCCGAACATACCGTTGCGTGTATTTCAAGCTGTTATGCCCAAGCAGGCTGGAGACACTCACCACATCCCCACCATGTATGAGAAGGTTTGTGCCGAAAGAGTGCCGCGCCACGTGGAAGGTCACATGCTTGTCTATCTTCGCTCGTTTGGCCCACGCCTTCAAGGTTTTATTCACACCATTCTGGGTAGGAAGCTGAAACACCAGTTGCTCTGGCGCCACAGCCTTCCCTAGTAGCTGTTGCGCTGTAACATTCAGGTTGATGATAACTGACTTCTGTGTTTTACTCTGCGTCATGGTCAGCACCCCGTTGCGGATGTGGCTCCCTTTCAAGGCTCTGATGTCTACACCGCGTAAGCCGGTACAGCAGGCAAAGAGAAAAGCTCGTTTTACTTCTGCGCTGTTACAGGGCGTTGAGGCCAAGGTCTGAATTTCCTCCATTGTGAGCACATCTTTCAGTGGGCCTTCGGTTTTGCGGTTAGTTACATTGACAGCTGGATTTTGTATAAGCACTTCGTCCCGTAAAGCCTGTTTGAGCATCCGCTTGAAGTGCATGAAGTAATCGTAAGGGGTTTCCCCGTGCAGGTGTTCATCTAGGTAGTCCCTGAATTTGAGGCAGAGGTTCTCTGTCAGCTCCCTTGGAAAAAGGCTGTTCTTGCCAACAAAGACTTTGAAATGGGCATAGCAGCTTAATACTGCCCGTTTGTTTTTCCGGTTATAGTTCTTCGCATACTGCTCGAAGTAGAGCATCAGGTTAGTGCGATGCTTGAAGGCCGGGGTGAGGTTATACCCCGAAGCGCTTAACTCTAATTCTTTTTTAGAACGGGCACTTTCGGCTTGGGCATTGGCTTCTTTGTTATGCAGTTTTTCCTGTTCGGTGCGTGGCCGTTTAAAGAGGTATAAATTAAGTGTTTCCCGACTTCTGCTGCCTTGGTGGTAGATATCCAGTAACAGGCTTATTTTATTACCCGCAAGTTGTTTCAGTCTTATTTTTACACTCATGGCCGCCCCTTCTTTTACCTTTTGTTACGGAGGGCCGACCCACGGGTGACAAATAGGTGACAAAAATGAGGCAAATGAAGGAAAAAGGGGGTGAGCAGAAGCTAATAGAAAGCCCTAATTTAAGCCGTAAAGGCCTTTTAAGAGGGCATAGGAGCTCACTAGGGGCTAGGTTGTGTTCCCGCTCCTGGTACTAATTAGCATGAAAAAGCCGCCGTAAGTTAATTTGCAGCGGCTTTTTTGTTTCATGAGTGACAAACCAGCAACAAACCTTAACTACTACAGCATATCTGCTAACATAAAATCAAATATTGCCAAGTCAACAGAAAGTAAAACAACATTAGATTTAGTAGAAAATCGTCTAAAAAGAGCCCTTTTTACTAGAAGTAAGCTGGGCTTGGTCTTAAACTTCAATAAAGCTATTCGGTAGGCAGTATTGTGAAATTTACTCACTTATCTTATTTTCCTCCCAGTTTTCGAATTCACCTGTTTCAACGTCGTAGCTAAAAGTTTTTGTTAAGCTTAGAGTTTGTCCTTGCTTAACCTCGAAGTAGGTATAAGAATGGGCTAGGCTGCCTTTGCTCGAAGATTTAGGGAGCAATACATACACAAAGTATCTACCTGGTTTCACTTTCTCATTCATACTAGATCCTATTGCTCCATATTTCATGGTTTTATAAGAGTTAGATGTTTTATCGAAAGCAGCACCAACACTAATATCTGGTGAAGCTTCTACATCATATTCACAGTTATCGGCAGCCCAGATATGTATTATAGCCGAAGTGGGGTGTGCAGTTATTTGACCTGATGAGGATTTGCTCTGCCGCATAACATCAATATTCACTCTGGTCGCAGGTTCTTGTTCCTGTTCCTTTTTACACGCAGCTAAAAGAACAAGAATCATTATAGGGAGTAATAAAAATCTTTTCATATAAGTATAGCTATTAATATAAGTTTGTAAGTAAACAGTATTAAATATTTAGCCGAAGGTTTTTTGTTTTTTCAATATAATATTATATTAAAAAATTATACGATATATAAATATCTGTGTTAAATACATTAAGTGATTTATTTTATTAGTCTGTGCTGATAAAGCATTCTGTCGTTTCTATACAAAGATGATCAAGGCATTGAAGAGATATGTGTGCCCTGCTGTAGTGGCTCTTTAAGATATGCCTCTGATGATATACTTCGAATACTCCAGTTACATAAGGAATGTGTTTAGGCAGAAGCTTAATTCTGGTTTAAGTAGAGAGATGTGCAGATATTAGGCAGCCCTATGTGTTAGGTATATGTTAATGAGGATTCACAAAAGTATAAAAGCGAAAGCCCAGATTAGGACTTTCGCTTTTATACTTAACTTGGCGAAGTAAATGTACTGCTAGAATTAAGCTCTTATAGGTGCAAATTTATCGCACTAGCTCCTGACTGCGGTTGGCATCAATAGCCAGAAGTATGAACAGTAGCACCGTAAATGACCACAGCGAGGAGCCCCCATAGCTAAAGAATGGCAGTGGGATACCTACAACAGGAGCAAGGCCAATCGTCATGCCCACGTTTACCAGAAAGTGGAAGAAGATAATGGAGGCAACGCAATAGCCATAGGTTCGGCCAAAAACTGATTTCTGACGTTCGGCAACAGCCACAATTCTTACCAGCAGTAGCATGAATAGACCAATAAGTATAGTGCTACCTATCCAGCCGTGTTCCTCGCCGATAGTACAGAAAATAAAGTCGGTGCTTTGCTCTGGCACGAAATCGAATTTAGTTTGTGTACCTTCCAGGAAGCCTTTGCCCCAGAACCCGCCAGAACCAATTGCAATTTTAGATTGCGTAACGTTCCAGCCATAGCCAAGCGGGTCGGCTTCAGGGTTTATTAGCGCCTTGATACGGTTCTGCTGGTGTGGCTGCAGGATGTTATTTACAAAGTAATCTACACTGAAGATCATCCCGGAGATCACTACAAAAATAAAAATCATGGTTTTAATGCGGCGCATCAGCCGGTAATCCAGCCAAGTGGCAAGGCCCATAAGCGCAGCTATACCAAGTATAAGGTAAAGCTTAGGTACAAGCAGGGTAAGTATAAAAATAGCTGCAGCAGTACCACCAATAATAAGTATAAGCGGTGACATGCCTTCGCGGAAGAAAGCAAGTATAAATGCTCCAAATACAAGCGCTGTACCTGTTTCGTTTTGAAGTATGATAATTACAGGCGGCAAGAAGGTGATGGCAGCAAGCTTCATCTGGTCCTTCATGTTTTGCTGCCGCAGGTTAACGCTGCTCAGGTATTTGGAAATGGCAAGAGCCGTGGCAAATTTTGCTAACTCAGCAGGTTGCAAACGCACGCCTCCTCCTAAATCTAACCAGGAACGGGAACCCGCAACAGGTGAAGCTACAGCCAGCGTAAAGAGCAGCAGCAGAATAATAGCTCCGTAAATAGGATAAGCTAAGTGTTCGTAGATCTTATAATCTACCACCAGTAGCATAGTTATAAGTATAATTGCGGTACCGATCCATACAAGCTGCTTACCAGAATTGATCTCGAAGCTGAAGATATTAACTACGTTATCAGGACTATAAACAACAGCATAAATATTCATCCACCCTAATGCCACTAATACAAAGTATAGGAGCACAGTTATCCAATCCAGATTCTGGATGACCTTGCGCGATGTGCGACGGCTGCTCGGCGCTACTATCTTACCTCCAAGTACTTTCGGCTCAACACCCATTGTTCCATTGGTTTTCTCGACACAGAGTCGGTTAAATACTTTTCGATCATCAAGCCGGCAATTGGTGCTGCAGACTGAGCTCCAAAACCAGCGTTCTCCACGTAAACAGCAATAGCAATTTTCGGATTGTCTTTCGGAGCAAAAGCTACAAACACGGCATGGTCACGACCTTGCGGGTTTTCTGCCGTTCCTGTTTTTCCGCAGACTGTTATACCGACCTTCTCCAGTTTTGCATTTACACCAGTACCAGATTGCACTACGGCAGCCATACCTTCTATAACAGGAGCGAAGTGCTTTGCATCTACAGAAGTATAGTGGCGTTCCTGGTACTCAGGTAGCGGTTTTCCATTCTCACCTATAGCCCGAATGATATGCGGTTGATAATAAAAGCCTCGGTTGGCAATAATAGCCATGAAGTTAGCCATTTGCAATGGCGTTACGCCAAGCTCTCCCTGCCCTATACTAAGCGAGTAAATTGTCGAGAACTTCCACCTGTTTTCGCCATAAATGCGGTCGTACATCCTGTTAGAGGCGATAATGCCTTGCTTCTCATTAGGGAGATCAATGCCCAAGTGTGTGCCAAAGCCGAATGTTAAGATTTGCTTGCGCCAGTCAGCCAGGCCAATGGCAGTATCTCTGAAAGGATTCTTTGATTTGCCTTGGTTAAGCATGGCCCGGAACACCTGGTAAAAGTATGGGTTACAAGATGTCTTAATAGCTATACTTAAGTCTGTTGGTGCAGCGTGCGCGTGCGAACAGGTTACTAATGCCTGATTACAAGGATATCCGGTTTCAGGAGTAATTACACCTTCTTGCAAGGCTATAAGAGCATGTGCAAGCTTAAAAATAGATCCTGGCGGGTTACTGCTGGCCATGATAGGGCGGTTAAACATCGTCTTATCAGGGCTAGTAAGCAGCTGCATATAGTTCTTGCCGTAATCTTTACCAGTAAAAAGGTTCGGATCGTAGAATGGGCTGGAAATATAAGCCAGCACTTCGCCGGTTGATGGTTCTATAGCCACCACACTGCCTTTAGCGCCATTCATCAGGTACTCGCCATACTTTTGCAGGTCAAGGTCTATTGTGCTGACGAGGTTTTGGCCGGCAACAGAAAGCGTGTCGTAGGCGCCATCTTTAAATGAGCCTTTATCAACTCCGCGTACGTTCACCATTTTATACTTCACGCCACGCTTGCCCATCAGGTACTTTTCATATTGCTGCTCTATACCGCTCTTGCCAATATAGTCGCCGGGGCGATAGCCTTTATAGGTAGAGTCTTCCAGTTGTTTCGGGCTGATCTCAGCAATATAACCCAAAGCGTGTGCTAAGCTTGAATGAGGATAGCCACGAGCTGTACGCGCATTTATATAAAAACCAGGGAAATCGATCAGGTTATCCTGAATGCGTGCAAAATCTTCTGTACTTAACTTCTGGTAGAAAATGGATGGCTGTACATAAGAGAAGGCGCGAGCCTTTTTGAAGTTTTCGCGTGCTTCCTCTACTGTAATGTTAAGCAGTTTGCACAGCCTTAGCGTGTCTACCTGTTTTACCTCTTTCGGGATAACCATGAGGTCGTATACCGGTGTGTTTTGCACCAGCAGCTGGCCATTACGGTCGTAGATCAGGCCCCGGAATGGATACTGTATGATTGGCTTAATAGCATTGGTTTCGGCGGCTTGTTTATAGCTGCTATCCACCACCTGTATGTAAAATAAGCGCAAGGCAAAAACCACTCCCACTAACAGGAAGATGGCTTGTATTACGTATTTTCTATTCTCTAAATAATTCATCTATTCGCTCTCTTAACGGAGAAGAACAGTAACTGTAGTATAACCATTACAATGCCTGTGAACAGTACGCTTGCAAACACTTTTGCCAAAGTAAACCAAGCTGTTTCAAAGCTAATGGTCTCAAGGAAAAATACAGCTGCATGGTGCATGAGTATGAGCAGCAGCGCATATGTTAAAAACCAGCGCCAGCCCATTACGTGTATGTTCACAGAATCATTGGTATCGTAACCATCGCGCGGTGTGAGAAGGTTCAAAACATGAGGCCTTAAAAAAGCTAAAAGCACACTGGCAGCAGCATGAATACCCATGGTATCGTAGAAAATATCGATACTAAAACCTGCCATAAAGCCCAGAAACAGCAGTAGCACCCTGTTTATATTGATAGGCAGGAACAGCAGAAATGCAATGTAGATAAAGCAAAAGCCGGTACTGAAAAGCACAAGGCTATCCATAAGCAGAATCTGCAATGCCACGAAAAGTATAAACTGCACGATATGTCGGATGCCGAAACTACTGTTCATCAGTTACAATGCCTGCGTTTTGTTCTAATATCTCCCGCTCGTCTTTTTTAGGATTCTCCACCACGTACACATAAGAAAGCTTAGCGAAATCTACAGATAGCTTTACTTTTATAGTATAAAAGCTCTTGTCCAGCTCTTTTTCTACCGAACTGATGGTGCCGATCATAATGCCTTCCGGGAAAACGGTGTTAAAGCCGCTTGTAACAATGGTATCGCCTTTGGCTGGTTTTATATGCAGCGGAATATAATCTAGCAGAGCTGTACGGTAGTCGCCGCCTGTCCACTTGATGGTGCCAAAAGTGTTATTCTTCTTGATCTTTGCCGATATCAGCAGTTGTGAGTGCAGGAGCGAGGTTACGGTAGCATAATGCTCTGATACTGTTTTAACACGCCCTACCACACCATTAGGCGCTATAACACCCATACCTGGCTTCACGCCATCAGCAGTGCCGACAGAGAGGGTAAGGTAGTTATTGGTGCGCCTTACAGAGTTGTTGATAACACGGCCTGCATGCAGATAGTATGGTGCTACTGTGGCAGAGTCAACGGTTACAAACATTGTATCTGCCAGTACAGTAGCACTATCGGTTTGTTGCTGCAGTTTGTAGCGCAGTATTTCCTGCCGTAAAACAGCATTTTCTCGAGCCAGCGTACTGTTTACAGAGCTTAGCCTGAAGTAATCGGTCAGGCGGCTCTGAAACTCCAGCACACGCCCCACATAGCTGTTAGCCGAGTTAAAAAATGCTGCTCCCTGATACGTATTATAACGCACGATCATGAAGACGCACAATACCTCGAGTAATACGAATATGAGGAACGCACGGAACCGGTAAATGAAAGCAAAAAGATTCCGCATTTACCCCTGTTACGTCAGCAGTACGTTTTTGAAACCTTCTAAATTCTTGATGGCAGCTCCTGTGCCACGCACTACCGCTCTTAACGGATCTTCGGCAATGTGGATAGGAAGCTTGGTTTTAGCAGCCAAACGCTTGTCAAAACCTCTTAGCAAGGCGCCACCACCAGTTAGGTGTATACCGTTGTCATAAATATCGGCTGAAAGCTCTGGCGGAGCAATTTCCAAGGCTTTTAGTACCGCTTCTTCAATTTTAGAAACAGACTTATCAAGGGCAATAGCGATCTCCTGGTAAGTAACTTTGATAACCTTAGGTATACCTGTCATCAGGTCACGGCCACGGATCTCGTAATCGGCTGGAGGGTTCTCCAGTTCTGTAAGGGCAGAGCCTACCTCAATTTTGATTTTCTCGGCAGAGCGCTCACCTATCAGCAGGTTGTGCTGGCGGCGCATGTAGTCCAAGATATCTTTAGTAAACACATCACCGGCGATACGGATAGACTGGTCGCAAACTATACCTGAAAGAGCAACTACAGCAATCTCGGTAGTACCGCCTCCGATATCTACAATCATAGAGCCTATTGGTTGCTCCACATCTATACCTATACCAATAGCAGCAGCCATTGGCTCCTGTATCATCCATACTTCTTTTGCACCGGCATGCTGGGCAGAGTCGCGTACGGCACGTTTTTCTACCTCAGTAATACCAGACGGAATGCAGATAACCATGCGGTGAGATGGCTGAAACAAACGACGACCAGAATCGATCATTTTGATCATGCCGCGGATCATTTCTTCAGCAGCGTGGAAGTCGGCAATTACACCATCTTTCAGAGGGCGAATAGTACGAATATTTTCATGGGTTTTCTCGTGCATCTGCATCGCATTGCGTCCGATAGCTAACACTTTGCCAGTTGTGCGATCAACAGCGATGATGGATGGTTCGTCTACCACAATTTTATCATTGTGTATGATAAGGGTATTGGCTGTACCCAAATCAATAGCTATGTCGCTAGTAAGAAAATTAAATAGTCCCATTCTGAAGTTTGATAGGCGTACGGTAGCCTGTTATATTTTTAATATACAATATTTCTATTCAAAAACTTGGCGCAAAATTAGTGAAAATCACCGGAATTAATAATGCCATTGCCCCGTGCATTTTGTGTTTTAATTTATTTTTTCAAGTTACCTGCACTTTTACGGCACAATCGACTCCTGATAACGCATTTCTGCTGCTTAAATTGAAAAGAGGGTGCTAATTAAATTTTATTTTCCTGTGATGCTATACTTGCCGCTTAGCTGCGCCTGTTCATGCTTATAGATATAAGGAAAGTATAAACAAACAACCCCGGCTACGCTGCTGTAACCGGGGTTGAAAAGTATAAACTAAAGTATAAGTTTAGTGTTTAAAATGACGAACACCCGTCATTACCATGGCCATGCTGTGAGCGTTGCAATAATCAATAGAATCCTGGTCTTTAATAGAACCTCCTGGCTGAACTACCGCTTTTATACCTGCCTTATCGGCAATTTCCACACAATCCGGGAACGGGAAGAAAGCATCCGAAGCCATAACTGTGTTACTCAAGTCAAAACCGAAACTACGGGCTTTCTCAATAGCCTGGCGCAGGGCATCTACACGTGAAGTCTGGCCAACACCGCTTGAGATCATCATTTTATCTGTAGCTAGCACAATGGTATTGGATTTTGTGTGCTTGCAAACTTTAGCTGCAAATACCAGCGCTTTCTTTTCTGCTTCAGATGGCTCACGCTCAGTAGCTGTGGTGAAATCTGCTTCAGTCTCAGTTTTCAGGTCTTTGTCCTGCTCAATTACACCGTTCAGTAACGTCTTGAACTGCTTGGCAGGCATTTCAACAGGCTTTTGCTTTAGCAGGATGCGGTTCTTTTTAGAGCGCAGTAGTTCCAGAGCATCGGCATCAAACTCAGGCGCAATAAGTACTTCGAAGAAAAGTTTGTTCAGTTCTTCGGCAGTGGCCATATCTATGGTTCTGTTGGCAATGATTACCCCACCAAACGCAGATACAGGATCGGTAGAAAGTGCGTTCAGGTAAGCCTCCTTTATAGTTGCACCAGTGGCGCAACCGCAGGCATTTGTATGCTTAAGTATAGCTACGGTTGGTTCTTCAAACTCGGCTCCTAAGGCAACGGCAGCATCCACATCAACCAGGTTATTGTAAGAAAGCTGCTTGCCATTCAGTTGCTCAAACAGATCTTCCAGTTTGCCATAGAAAGTGCCCTGCTGGTGAGGGTTTTCGCCATAGCGCAGTGGTGTAGCCTCACGTATACTTTGCTTAAATGCCTGTATATCCTGACCTTGGTTAAGGTAGTTGAAGATGTGCGTATCGTAGTGCGAAGAGATATCGAAAGCCTTGGCAGCGAAACGCCTGCGGTCCTGCAGTTCGGTAGCGCCATCTTTAGAACGCAGCAATTCTACCACCTCATCGTATTGGTCGCGCGACGAAACGATGAGCACATCTTTAAAGTTTTTAGCCGCAGCTCTGATCAGTGAAATACCTCCGATATCAATTTTCTCGATCACATCTGCCTCTGAAGCGCCTGATGCTACTGTTTCCTCAAACGGATACAGGTCTACCACAACCAGGTCAATCGGTGGAATCTCAAACTTTTCTCTTTCTGCTAAATCGCTGTCATTATCGCGGCGATGCAGGATGCCACCAAACACCTTCGGGTGCAGGGTTTTTACACGACCTCCGAAAATAGACGGATAATCAGTAAGGTCTTCTACGGCCACCACTTCAGCGCCTTGTTCTTCCAGGAAAGTTTGCGTGCCACCTGTAGAGTAGATTGTTACCCCGTTGGCTTTCAGGAGCTCCACTAATGGCTCAAGGCGATCTTTATAATAAACCGAGATAAGTGCGGATTTGATTTTGATAGCTTGCATGCGCTTAAAGAATTATTTATTGGGTTGCTTTTTCTAAAACAAGTTTCTCTACCACAAGTGGCAGGTGCCTGTGCTCGAGTTGCAGCACACGGGCGGCCAGATCTTCGGGCGTATCGTTGGGTAATACCGGACAGCGCTCCTGAAGTATAAACTGGCCTTTGTCGTATTCTTCGTTTATGTAGTGGATGGTGATGCCCGACTCCTGCTCTCCGGCCTGTACTACCGCATGGTGCACATGGTGCCCGTGCATGCCTTTGCCGCCATACTTAGGCAACAGGGCAGGGTGGATGTTAACAATGCGATTGTGATATGCCCGTAGTAAGTTCTGAGGCACCAGCCACAGGAAACCAGCCAGCACGATCAGGTCGGGTTTAAACTGCTGTACTTGCTGCAGTACTTTATCAGAGTTATAAAATTCATCCCTGGAAAACAAAAGAGCCGGGACGTGGAAGGTCTCGGCTCTTTTAAGGGCATACGCTTTCGGGTTGTTAGAGAATAAAGCGGCCACACGTATCTGAGGGTGGTGCTCGAAGTGCTCAAGCAGGCGTTGCGCATTGCTGCCCGATCCCGAAGCGAAAATAACTATGTTCTTTTTATGTGGTTGTTCCAAAAGTATAGCTCGTTTTGCTGCCGCAAATATAGCGGGTTTAGCTATAGCTTAAGCAAAATTAGCAAAGGTTTTATGTGGGAGATATACATCCTGTATCAGTCAGAGTGACGCTTAATTATAAGCTGCTGGCGTATTTGAATAGTTTCTTAATTTCCTCCTCTTCTTTAAAGTTCGTCTTATTGTCTTTCATATACTTCTTAAGAGCTTCTGAGTGTCCGGGGAAGAGCTTCAGGAAATTAGCTTTGGTAGCAGGCAGAAAACTGTTTTGAACTGCAAAATAATAAGCGGTTTTAACAGAAAAGATCAGGCTTTCGTTTGATTTGAGCCCGTTCTGCGTGGCTCTGTAATCAGTGTTTATAGAGCTGTTAGGGGCCGTTGTGCTTGACTCCATGCCCATTGCACCCACATTTTTGATGTTAGATAGCTCATACTTTTCCTTAACCAATAGCTTGGTGC
Source organism: uncultured Pontibacter sp. (assembly GCA_966250805.1). Lineage (GTDB taxonomy): Bacteria > Bacteroidota > Bacteroidia > Cytophagales > Hymenobacteraceae > Pontibacter. The sequence goes on from CBINIP010000001.1 coordinate 399,674, forward strand.
CATCAACATCATCTACCAGCTTCAACAAAAGCTTATCATCAGGATTATAATAGTAAGCGTCAGTGCCTATGGTGATCATCTTAACAGTATGCAAATTATCTAAAGCAAATGTATCTTTCTTCGAATTTATAAATTCTATCTCTCCGCTGAGCATATTATAGTTTAGTAAACTCTTGCTGTTTACGCCGCTTACAAAAAGTACATTCCCTTCTTCAAACTTAGGATAGTAGTAAGCTTTTCGCCTTGCTGAAGCATTCATGCCTCCTTCTGTAGACTTTAGTTTGATCTTGTCTGTGCTCTGGGGAAAGGCTTTATTTATTGGCAATAAAGCCGAACACGTGAAAATAAACAGAAACAAAACGAAGGTTGGTCGGGAAAACATGATCTTTGGCTGAGGTTATAACTATTTGAGATACATAAATATAAGAGTAATTCCAGATTAAGTTGTATATGTAGAAAACAATATCGTTTAAGTATAGATTGGCAAAGTATAATTAGCTTCTCTTTGCCTTCAGCGACCATGTAAATCGAAACTCTGCAACCTGATCGCCTGCTTCGTCAATGCCTGTGGTGGTGGCAACTATAGTTACTCCTTCGCCGGTGGCCTTGGTTCTTTCTACAGCATCTTTTATCTGTTGCCCGCTATGGCAGGTAAAGGTTATTTTACCTATAGCCTTCTTCGTGAAGTTCGCCTCCATGTTCACAACCAGCATAGATACAGCAGGAGAAGATTTATATACGTGCATCATGCACAATACACCTGTTGATAACTCGGCAGCCATACTCAGACAGGCAAAGTAAATGGACCGGAAAGGATTTTTATTGATGTAGCTGTAGCGGATAGTAACAGCGGCATGATCTTCGGAAACAGATGCTACCCGCAGGCCTGCCAGGTATGCCATGGGCAACCTTGAAAGCATGAACAAACGCAGCTTAACCGGCGAAGTAACAATATTTATGAAAGCCTCGACTTGATTTTGTGGGGAATCCATAGCAAGTATACATTTACAGGAAGTATACTTAAATATAGGAAATACTCTGAAAGCTAGCGATTTAGTAGCAGTCTTTTTAGGTTAAGTAAGTATAACTTCAGGCAGTGGCCGCGCAGCTTTTGCACACACCTTGTGCAGAAAAATGCAGACTGTTTACTTTATAACCTTCAGGCAGCTGTATTTTAGGTACGTTCACCTCGTTCAGGCACAAAGTATGGCCACAAGCGGTGCAGTTAAAATGGATGTGATTATCGAAATGCTGGTGCTGGCTGCAGGCTTCGTGGCAAAGGGCATATTTTACAGCACCGCTCACATCGTTTATACTGTGCAGCAAGCCTTTCTCCTCAAAAGCATACAAAGTACGGTATATAGTAACCCGGTCGAAGCGGTCGCCCAGCTGTTGCTCAAGGTCGGCATGGGCAAGTGCGTGTTTGTTACTCAAAAACAGATTGAGTACCTCAGCCCGGCAACTGGTGTTCCGGAGGCCATACGCTTTAAGCAGTTCCTGCGCCTTCTTCATATTCTTCGGGGTTAGCTTACAACAAGGATACTAATTTTTTATCAGATAGAAGTATAAACGCACTGCTTTTACTTAGCGCACCAGCAACATCGAAAGTATACCGGTAAGCATAATAAACTTGTTCAGGTTACTGAGAAAGGCAAAATCACGGCGGCGGTCGGCGCGAATAAGCTTAATAACCAAAGCTATACTTGGTAATAAGACCAGCGCCAGCATATAAGCATCAAACATCAGTTGTGTTGCCGGATGAAGTATAACAACTATAACAAAAGCCTGAAACATGGCCAGCAGCGGGTATAAAACATACTTGGTATTGCGTAAGCCAGCTACAATAGGCAGTGTTCTGCAATTAAAAGAGGCATCGCCTTTTACATCTTCCATATCCTTGATTATCTCCCGGATGAGCGAGATAAGGAAAGCAAAAACTGAATAACCTATAGTTATCCTGTTCAGCTTATCTGCATAAACGGCCACCACCAGCAGCATAGACGCCGAAAGCAGCGCAATTGTGATGTTGCCGATCAGCATGGTTTTCTTAAGCTGTGCCGAGTATCCCCATAGCAACAGAACAGCTCCTAAGTTTATCAGACCAACAGGCAAGTATAACAAGGCGCCTATACTTACTCCCACAAAAGAAAGAACCAGGTGCGCGAACATAGCCCGGCGGCGGCGTATACTTTTACCTACCACCATTCTGTGCGGTTTATTTATAGCGTCTATCTTAATATCATAGTAATCATTAATAATATAACCTGCGGCTGCTACACAAACTGTAGAGAAGGTGAGCAAGGCAAATTCCGGCTGAAGCACCATGCTCCACTTAACGCCATCGGCCAATAGGCAAGCCTGAACCAGTACCTGGCTTATAACTATAAGCAGCAGGTTAGGGAAACGGATCAGGCTCAGGAAATCTTTCACAGGTAGTATAAATGCTTTATAACTGTAAAGGTAAGGCGCAAGCTTTTGCGGGGCAACTACTGCATGGGCACAAAAAAGCCCCTGAGTGGCAGGGGCTTTTTTGTGTGTGCGGTAAAGTATGTCTTAGATTCTCTGCACATTTACTGCGTTTACACCTTTTTTGCCTTCCTGTGTATCGAAAGCTACGCGGTCGTTCTGCTGGATCTGCAATCCGTTCAGACCAGTTACATGCACAAAGAAGTCTTCGTTGGTATCGTCTTCAGTGATAAAACCAAAACCTTTAGACTCAATAAAGAATTTTACTTTTCCTGTTTTCATAAAGATTAAATAATTATGGTATTAAAAACAATTCAAAGATATTCTTTATTTCTATATATGCAAATCTATTTTAAAGAAATTTTTAAATTTGTTAGTAGAATAGTATAATATTTAATTACCAAGTATCCTGTGCTTTCATAATTTTCTCAATTAGGTCACGCACAGCGCCTTTGCCTCCTCCTTTTTCAGATATAAAAGTGCATATTTCCCTGACATCGTCAGCTGCATCGGCCGGACAGGCACTCAGGCCGCATCGCTGCATCACCTCTAAATCAGGCATATCATCGCCCATATAAGCAACTGTAGCCGGGTGTACTCCCTGCATGTATATGTAATCTTCAAAAACATCTACTTTGTCATCAGCCCCTAAAAAGATATCTTCTATATCAAGTTGCTCCAGGCGCAGGCGCACGCCGGGTTCGTTTTTACCGGATATGATCGCTACTCTATAACCTTGCCTGATTGCATGTTTTATTGCAAATCCATCTTTAATATTGAAGGCACGTACCTGTTCGCCATCAGCAAAACTATAAAGCAGGCCATCGGTGAGAACGCCATCAACATCGAATATAAAAGTGTTGATGCGGGTTAAATCAATTTGTGAAAATGACATAAAAGTAGAGGAGGAGAAGTATAGGTTTTACTTATAAAGTATAGGGTAAATGTTAACAGCAAAGTTGTTCGTGCAGCAAATATAGCTTGGTGCTGATATAAAGAAAAAGGTTCTTTCCGATGAAAGAACCTTTTATAGTTTATGGATACCTGCTGTACTGGCAGAAGTTTAGTCCTGGTTATCGCGCCACTCGTACACCCAAGCTGCCTGAATCTGCTCCAGGTGGCCTTCGTTTGCCTGCTCGCGTGTGCCTGCAAAATTAGGCAACGATAGTACCCAGTCAAGCAGTTCAGTAAAGCGGATGCGGTAGATTTTAGACTCGTTGAAGTCGTCGCCAAACTTCTCGTAAAGCGCCATGGCTATGTCTTCGTAGTCGCCCCAGTTTATTGGCGGCTCATATCCCTTATTCATATCTTTTCAGTTATCAGTTTATCAATTAACAGTAATCAGTAATGGAAAGGAATTACTGATTACGGCTTATTATTCGTTGAGCTTAGTGGCCCAGGAAGTCCTGCTCAGGTATAGTTACTATAACATCCTCATTGCCCTGAATTACGCACTGGCATGCCAGGCGTGAATTTATACGAGGATCTATAGCTCTGTCGATGTAGTCTTCTTCCTTGTCAGAAATTTCCGGAAGGTCATCCATGCCGGCCTCTATGTATACATGGCAAGTACTGCAACCACAAACACCGCCGCAGTTATGTTGTAGCTTTATATCGTTGTTTAGCGCCACATCTAACACCGATTCCCCCTCAACGGCAGGCAGTATCTGATCTGGTGCTCCATCGGCAAACTTAAAGGTTATATTTACAACTTTCATTTTCTCATCACATTTAGGGTGCAAAGTTATGAAACCATCCCCCCGAATCAAAACCGGATGAAACCTTGCTCTATGAGCGCTGAAAGTTTGCAGTACTCAAGTGTGCTACTTCTTATGAGCTTGTATACTTTGCGTTAGCTTCAGGTATAGCTCCTGGTATTGTGGCTGTTCCTGAAGCATCTGAAGATGTGCCTGTATTGTATTAACGTCGCGGCGCACTGCCGGGCCTGTCTGCACCTTAAACGGATGCTGGCCAGCTGCTTTCCGAATTGTTTCCTGTATCAGTGGCTGCAGAAGTTCTGGTGGCAGGTTTACCTCTTGCAAAACCTCTCTGCTAATGCCAAGTAAGTGGTTGGTAAAGTTGCAGGCAAACACTGCTGCCAGGTGCAAGTGCCTGCGTTTTTCAGAGGATACCTCCAGTACTTGCTGGCTTAGGCTTTCTGCTAAAGTTTTTATTGTGTGTAACGTGTCTGCATCTGTTGCCTCAAGCAAAATGGGTACCTGTTTAAAGTCGATATCTTTCTCTTTGCTGAAGGTTTGAAGCGGGTAAAACACACCTACATGAGTATGATCTATACTTTGCAGCACCTGCATCGGGAGTGAGCCTGAAGTATGAACTATAATGGTGCCGTGGTTTACCTTTAGCTGACCGGCTATAGTTGCAACTGCGGCATCCGGCACTGCAATAATAGCAACATCAACATCTATAGACGTAAGGTCTGGCGTTGTGATAACTTTGGCTTCTTCAATATTTTTTGCCAGAGCTTCGGCAGTTGCAACTGTACGGCTATAGATTGCCACTACCTGATGTCCGCCTGCCATTGCCGCCTTGCTCAGGTGCCAAGCTACATTTCCAGCCCCTATAAGTGCTATTTTCATTATACAGCTGTTCTGTTATAGATTAATTCTTTATAAAAGGCTACCATTTGCGGTACCACTGCCTGAGACGAAAATCTGTTAAGGAAGTCTTGTCTGATCTGGGCGCTATTGTAGTTACTGTGGTTCTTAATCATACTTAGCATAGCATTTGCCACCGCCTCCGGACTTTCTTTCTCTATAAGTATACCATTTGCAGGTGTTACTATACTTTCTGGTCCGCCACATTTGGTTGCTATAACTGGTTTACCACAAGCTAATGCTTCTATAAATGAGATCCCAAACGACTCATAATAACTAGGCAGCACAAACGCATCACAGTTCTGGTACTCTTCCAGTGCCTGCTTTCTGCTTAGGTCACCTAGCCATTCTATAGCGTTGTCAACACCAAGCTCTTTAGCTAAACTCTGGAATTCTTCTAACTGCTGGCCAATACCACCTATTCTCAAGCATACATTTTCATGCTTCTCAGAAGCTAGCTTTGCCGCAACTATAAGTTCTTTTATACCTTTCAGGGATTCTATTCTGCCTAAGGTAAAGAACGTGAACTTACTGTTAGTGCTGTTCTCCTTCGGCATGAAAAAGTGTTCATTGGCAAAGTTAGGTATAACATGAATTTTGCCTATCCCGTGTGATGCCATGGCTTTAGCCAGAAAAGGACTTACTGCAATGTTAGCGACCGAGCCATCGTAAACTCTTTTAGAAGTTGGTGATAAATTACCCTTCCCATCTGTAGCATAAATGCTTGGGAAGGGTCCCATTCTTTCGGTAATGCAATAGGGTATTCCGGTTGCCGCGGATACTTCCATTGCTATACGCCCAGCCGGATGTGCAACCTGTGTATGTATGATTTGTGCAGGACCAAAGTCAGCTTCAAAGGATTTAAGGTTATGCAGATTGGCTCTTACTATGCCGTTTAGGTTTCCTTTGGCTATCTGCCGAGTCCAGGTAAAGGCAGGAGTTTTATACTCTCTTAGGTTTGGTAGTATTTCTGTAACAGAGCTTTGCTCTAACGGTCTTACTATTTTACTCAAGTTCTTGATATGATCTTTGAGCGATAGTAGATACCGATCTTCCTGTTGCCCCCATATGCTTACCCCTATATTTATAGTTGGGTACATCTTGCATAAAGTTCTTAGCTGCTCATATATCATGATGCCATTGATGAGCCGGTCTTGAGACGGATACCAGGAAGGAATAACAAGTATATTCATACAACTAGTATAGCTTTTGCACTTCCGAGAGTCTTAAAGCAGTAATGTAGCAATTGCCTTAGTAACGTTGTAATGATGAAGTTATACTTTTAGTACTTGCTGTACAACCAGGCAGGAGAAATCAGCAGAGAATAAAACACAAAAGGCAGGCTGTGAAAAGCCTGCCTTTTGTGTTTTATAATATAAGCTAAACTACGCTACCTGCGTTTTCGGTTGCTTTTTAACATCGGTTAAAACTTCTTTGGCGGTTTTGCCTTCTTTAGAGCGGCGAACTACAGCCATAACAAATCCAATAGACATTACAAGGGTACCGATCCATAGTACGTTCACGAATGGTTTCTCCATAGCCTTCAGGATGATGTAATCTTTCTGTGTGGAGTTAACGCCAATCTTGAACTTGTTATTCTCTGTATCGATGTTCAGGAAGGTAATACGCAGACCAAGATCTTCGATCTCCTCCGGAACTCGGCCCATCATCTGATCTTTGATCATCAAAACAGGGTGTGCATGATAATTTTTGCGCTCTCCCATGATCTTCATGTCAGCCTGCACTGCTACGTCTCCTGCTTTAATCTCAACGCCTGGCACCTGTTGGATGCGTTCAATTCCGTTGAAGATGGCTACATAATCGTTCAGGATAATGGTATCGCCGGCAGTAACATCATATTCCTGCAACTCGCTCCACTCTTTTTCTTCATTAGGATCCGGAACTGTAGAAACGTGTGTGTACAGGTCCTTAGTCAGGAAGTTCTTGATGTCTGGCGATGCAAGCAAGCCCATGTTAGGGTTAACCTGCGCTCTCGGATAAAGTGTAAACTCTTCTTTATCGCTCTTATACTGTACCTGGTAGTAAGTATTCTCCGGAGAGATGATATCCAGGGTATCGCCGGTCTTAAAGTATACTTTATCACCTACTTTGATGTCGCCACGTGCAATGGCCTTATATTCATCATCTGTAGGGAAAAGCAGTTCTTTTGTTACATACTCAGGCACACCTTCAACTTCCAGGAACTGGCCATGGTAGCTTACTTTATACTTGCCCATATCTACCGGCGTGTTGCGCCATAAGAGCACGTTGTCACGGTTAATCTCATCCGGGAACTCGCGTGAGTAAAGCAGGCCGGAATTGTTTTGTGAAATGATGTTCGAATAACCAGAAGAGAACAGAATACCAATCAGCATCAGGGCAATACCAATGTGTGCCACCGCGCCACCTGAAAGCGTTACTTTTTTACGGATAAGCCCCAGCATAATGCTCAGGTTAGCAAACACCGCAAACAGCGCCGCAACCAGTAAAATGATGTAAACGAAGTTGTCTATTTTGCCAAGTATGATGAACAAGCTAGCGAACAGCAGTGTAAGCATAGCCGGCATAACTATAGCATCTTTCAGAGTGGTTTTGTCTGTTTTTTGCCACCACATGATCTGGCCGATACCAGAAAGTATAGCAATGGCAACACCTGCCCAAAGCTGAAACTTGGTGTAGTGCGCGATCTGGTCGGCTGGCAATGCTGCGTTAGATTCTATACCTATAAAGCCCAGGAACGAGTTGTAAACCGGAATAGACGTAGTGGCCAACACCTGGAAACCTGCCAGGCAAAGAACCGAAGCACCTATGAAAACCCAGAACTCAGCACTATAAGTAGACAGCTCTTTTTCTGTAGTTGGGATTTGCTTCCACTTGTAAATAAGCAGAGCAACAGACAGAACAGCAAAAGCAGCCAGGTAAGCGAACAGCTGCCCTGAAAGGCCTAAGTCTGTGAAGGAGTGAACCGAGGCATTACCCAGGATACCGCTACGTGTAAGGAAAGTAGCATAAAGTATAAGCAGGAACGATGCAATAACAAGTATAAAGCTCGCTTTCAGTCCTTGTTTGCTGCGGCGGAAAGAAACCATCGTATGTATAGCGCCAACCAGCACTAACCACGGAATGTATACTGCGTTTTCAACAGGGTCCCAGTTCCAGTAGCCGCCAAAGTTAAGGGTTTCGTAAGCCCAGTAAGCACCCATCATAATACCGATGCCCAGCACTACCGCTGCAAAATGCGACCAAGGCAAAGCAGGTTTCACCCACTCTGTTAATTTACCCTTCCAAAGGCCGGCAATAGCAAATGCAAACGGAACAAGTGTTGCTGCAAAACCAAGGAACAGGGTAGGAGGGTGGATAACCATCCAGTAGTTCTGTAACAGCGGGTTAAGGCCGGTACCGTCTTTCGGGATAAAGTTCGGGTCCATTTTAAACACCGGTGCATCCGTCATAAAGTCGCGCATCAGGATAAATGGCGAAGAACCGATCTTCAGATCTCCTATCACAACACCCAGGATCATGGATGTAAGGAAGATCTGAACAAAAGAGAAGGTAGCCATAACCGGCGCTTCCCAGGTCTTGTTTTTCTTGCCGAATCCGATCAGGGCAACACCAAGCAGCACATGCCAGAAGATCCATAGCAAGAAAGAACCTTCCTGACCTTCCCAGAAGCAGGAGATCATGTAATGAACAGGCAGGTGGTTAGACGAGTGGCTCCAGGCGTAATAATACTCGTACCGGTGTGCGTAAATAATATTAAAGAGGCTGAAGATGATTACAAGCACAGCTGCACCGTGCACGTAAAAAGCGAGTCTTGCAAGTGTTCGCCAGCTGTTATCTCCGCTGGTTTCCACCTTCTTCCGCGAGGCCATAAAATATGCGTAGGAGGCAACAATGGCCGCTACAAAAGCTACGATCACACTCCCGTGGCCAATGTCTCCGATCAGCGTATTTATCATTTTTTGTTTGTTATAAGTTAAAAGTTGATGGTTGAAAGCGTTGCCTAAGTATAAGCTTCACCCTTAACCGGGCACTATTTACATGCTGGCTGTTACTTCTTTTTCCACATACTTAGACGGGCACTTCAGCAGGATCTTATCAGCTACGAATACATTGTTCTGCATATTTCCTGTTATCACTACCTGCTCCGATCTGTCGAAATCCTGTGGTTTTGGGTTATAGTACACCACGCGCTGCTCATAGCGGTTAGTGTCTACAAGTGTAAACGAAAAGTAATTCGGATCAACAAGCGGGTCGTACTGCATGCCAACAATGTGGCCTTTTGCGTCTTTCTTAAGCTTGCCCACTACGTGCACTTTGGTAGTATTACCGTCTTCGGCGCGCTCTATGGCCTCACTGAAAGAAACATAAGTGCTGGCATCGCCTGCCGTAGACATGATAATGCCAATAGCCAGAGCAATGACAATAATTCCGATGATATGTGACTTTTTCATCCTGCTTTAAAAGTATAAATACGCTCTTTTAACTATAGCCTAACACCTTGCGGAGCATATTAAATTCCGGATGGCGGCTATTTTTAATTACGTTGTTTATGCTGAAAGAATAGATTGTTTACTTGATGGTAAGGTTGCTAGTCCTTCAGCTGTTTTTCTAATCGGGTAACCTTCCGGTCCAGGGAGATCAGGTAAATGATCATACCTACCATTATCGTCAGTAACACCACTACTACTACATAAATCTTTCCGTCCTGGCGCAGGGCATCGGCCATTTCAACATCAGATTCGGCTGTAGTAGCCACATACTCTGTCTGGGCCTGTGCTACCCGGGTACCTAAAGAGGTAACAAGTATAAAGCACCACAGCGCCACTATTCTAATGATTCTCATATAAGCGTTGTTTCAGTAATTCTAATCTAGATTTAACATTCACGATCCAGATGCCCAGCAGGGTCCAGCCGATAACGGCAGGATAAAACACCATGCGCAGGCGGTTATCGAGGTCATAAGCGTTAAAGCCCGGGTTGCCTCCGTTGCCAGGGTGCAGCGAGTCGGTAAGGCGGGGAAGTATAAATAACAGCGGAATAAGGGCTGCAAAGGCAAAGATGTTGTATACAGCGCTGATACGGGCACGCTGCTGTTGCTCGGCAAAAGAGCTGCGCAAAACCAGGTAAGCAAAGTATAAAAGCAGGCCTATGGCTGCGCCGTTCTGCTTAGGGTCGTTGCTCCAGTACTCGCCCCAGGTAAATTTAGCCCACTCCATACCTGTAACTATACCCAGCACACCGAACAAAATGCCAACCTTAGCTGCCTCGTGCGAGATCACATCTGATTTTATAGTTGGGTTGCGCAGGTACTTGATAGAGTATACAACAGATATCAGCAGGATCAGGATCATGCCAAACCACATGGGCACGTGAAAGTACAGGTTGCGGATGGTTTCGTTAAGGATGGCCAGTCGTGGCACCTCCGTAAGCAAACCTGCTACTACCGTAAACACCAGCAGCAGCACCGCTAAAATTTTCCACCAATTCTTTTTCATTTCATTAATACTTCAGACACAAAAAGTTAAACCTCAAAGTATGATTCTTATCAATCTTTTGCTGTTGTCCCTTTTATTTTAAATTATTCACAGCACTATCATCTTCTCACTTACCAATCTGTGTTTTTTTATCCACTCTCTTTATAAGCTATACAAATGCGGTTTTTAGCTTATTTGCCGGCCTTTTTGTCCTGAGTTTACGAACGCCAAAGGTACGGGAATAAGATGTAAGAAACAGTGACAACGATCATGTTTATGGCAAGCAAAGTCAGCAGTTCGTCGAGGCTGGCACTACGGTCAAGGCCATCCAGCGCGTTTTTCGACATCTTTATGAGCATAAGCAGCATAGGCACGATCACCGGGAAGCTAAGCACAGCCATAAGGGTGCTGCTGTTAGCAGCTTTGGATGCAATACCTGATATCATGGTTAGTGATGTTGAGAAACCAATGGCTCCCAGCAAGATCGAAAGCAGGAACATTGGCACATCCTGCACCGGGTTGCCCAGCACAAAAGCATAAAATACAAAGCATATAAGCGCAAGCACCAGCATCAGGCAGGCATTATACAGTATCTTGGAAAGTATAACTCCCTGCGGGCTCACAATGGAGTAGAAGTATAACAACCTTCCGCGGTTCTCCTGCATAAAACTTTTAGCTATAGCGTTTACCGAAGTAAAAAGAAGTATAATCCAGAGCACTGCATTCCAGACGGGAACGGTAAGTACATTAGAGCGCAGGCCAAAGCTGAGGTAACAAACAAACACTGTGCTGCTGACATACAGCAACATGCCATTGAAGGCATACTTCTGCCGCCACTCCAGCACGAAGTCCTTCTGCATCAGGTATAAAACTTCTTTTAACAGCACCTTTTCTATTTTGCAACAAAGTTACTACACAAAAGATTGGAAAAGTAGTGTTTATTATGATTGATGATTTGTATCAGTTTTATCAGAGCTGTTAATGGGGCAGGGGTAAGTGTGTTGGCTTTGCAGCATGCAGGTAATTATAGTTCATGTAGCTGTCTGTAGCTATTAGGCGATAAAAATAAAAAAGCACGAGGCCGGGTGGCTCGTGCTTTTTTATACATGCTAATGCTCAAAGGTTAAAGTCTACTGTTCCTCGTTTTGATCCTGGCCGTTTTCTTTATCCTTGTTCTTTTTCTTTGATTTATGCTTCACAACTTTGGCATCGCGGTAGAAAATGATCTCCTCGGCTATGTTTGTTACCTGGTCGCCTACACGCTCTAATTTCTTCATGATGGCAAGCAGGGCAAGGCCTTCCTCCATAGCGTCTGGGTTGCTGCGCAGGTACTTACCTATAATGCTTTCTGATTTGCGGTAGATCTTGTTAAGCATTTTGTCGCGCTTCATGATGGTGCGCGCCAGTTCGGTATCATTGGTTTTGTAGGCTTTGCGACAGTCAGCGAACATAGCAAGGGCCTCTTCAAACATAATAATTGTGCGGGTACTTTCTATAAGCTCAGGGGCAAACGGAGTATCACGTTTCTGAATATACATCGAGATGCCTTCTGCTGTGTCGCCAATGCGTTCCAAGTTCGCGTTGATCTTAAGCGTAGCCAGTATCAGGCGCAGGTCAACGGCAACAGGCGTGTAAAGAGCCAGCAGGTTCTCGCACATGCGGTCTATCTTCAGGTCATAGTTGTTTACCTTTTTGCCAAGCTTTACTACTTTGCGTGCCAGCTCCTGGTCTACTTTCATCATGGCATCGTAACCACTCTGGATCTGGTATTCCACCAGGTCCCACATATCCATCAGCTTATCTTTCAGGAGGCCAAGTTCTACTTCTATATGGTTCATTAAATAATATCTTAAGGTTGATAACTTAATTCATACTTGTCCGAAGTATAAATCACCCGAAACGGCCTGTAATATAATTCTGAGTGCGCTCGTGCTTGGGGCTCGTGAACATCGTTTTTGTTTTGGCAAATTCTATAAGTTCGCCCATATAAAAAAACGCGGTCTGGTCGCTTACGCGGCCGGCCTGCTGCATGTTGTGCGTCACAATCACAATAGTATAATCGTTCTTCAGCTCGTAGATCAGTTCTTCTATTTTGGCTGTAGAGATAGGGTCCAGGGCAGAAGTAGGCTCATCCATAAGTATAACCGAAGGCGAAATGGCAAGCGCACGTGCAATGCAAAGGCGCTGCTGCTGGCCACCCGATAGAGCCAAAGCAGATTTATCCAGGCTGTCTTTAACCTCGTCCCAGAGTGCGGTTTGGCGAAGCGATTTTTCAGCAGTTTCTGCCAATACTTTCTTATCCTTGATGCCCTGAATTTTGAGGCCGTATACTACGTTCTCAAAGATGCTCTTCGGGAAAGGGTTTGGCTTCTGGAATACCATACCTACCTCTTTACGCAGCTCATCTACCCTTACATTTTTGTCATAGATGTCACGGCCATCCAGTAGGATCTGTCCATCTACTCTAAAGCCATCAATGTAATCGTTCATGCGGTTAAGGGTGCGCAGAAACGTAGACTTACCACAGCCCGACGGACCGATAAAGGCTGTAACGGCCTTTTCTTCCATGGCTATGTTAATGTTCTTCAGGGCATGGAAGTTACCGTAGTAGGCATTCAGGCTGATTGCCTCTAATTTATAGTTTTTCTTACTCATGGTTCTGTTACCACTTAACACGCTTCTGCCACTTATGGCGAAGGTATACAGCGACTCCGTTCAAAGTAAAGGTAATAATTAAAAGTATGATTATGGCAGCAGCGGCGTTTGTCGCAAAAGCAGCCTGCGGTCTTGATATCCAGTTAAAGATTTGGATAGGCAATACTGTAAATTCATCTAACGGTGAAGTTGGCGCAAACGGTACGTAAGCTAACGCACCAATTACGATCAGCGGAGCAGCCTCGCCTACCGCTCTGGATAAGGCAAGTATAACACCTGTAAGTATACCGCCAAACGAAGCCGGCAGCACCTGAAACCAGATAGTCTGCCACTTAGATGCACCCAGCGCAAAAGATGCGTCGCGAATGCTGCGTGGCACTGCTTTGATAGCCTCGCGGGTAGTTACAATGATGATCGGAAGTATAAGCAGGGCTAATGTCAATGCCCCGGTCAGCAAGCTGCCGCCCAGCCCGAAAACACGACCGAAAATCTCCAGACCCAGTAAACCATAAATGATAGATGGTACACCTGCCAGGTTTGAGATATTTACTTCCAGGAAATTAGCCATCCTGTTCTTTTTGCCATATTCTTCCAGGTAAACGCCGGCTGCTATGCCCAGCGGGAAAGCGATCAGCGATGAAAGTACCAGGATCCAGAGTGTACCAATCCAGGCGGTGTAAATACCGGCACGGTGGGCACGGCGCGATGGCAGGTTATTTAAAAATTCCCAGTCTATGCGGCCAAGCCCATCGATCAAGATGTTGATCAGGAATATGGCCAGCACCACCAAACCGATCAGGGTGCAGAAAATGCCGAACCCCTGAAAGGCTTTATCTTTTAATCTGTTTAGCTCGGAGTTAGTCATACTTTTCCTGATATTTCTTTCTGATCCAGAAGCTGAGGTTGTTCAGCGCAAACGTGAAAATGAATAGCGTGATACCGGCCGCAAAAATGGTACGGTACTCCAATGACCCATGCGGCACGTCGCCAAGGCTTACCTGTACAATGTAAGTCGTTATAGTCTCGACAGGAACGAGCGGGTTTGCTGTAAGGCGTGGTTGCTGGCCTGCGGCAATGGCCACGATCATGGTCTCGCCTACTGCGCGGGAAATGGCAAGTATAATAGATACCAGAATACCCGAAGAAGCGGCAGGCACCAATACCCCGAAGGCTGTCTGAAATCTGGTAGCGCCCATTCCATAAGCACCTTCACGCAACGATTTTGGCACAGCGGTAATGGCATCCTCGCTAAGCGACGAGATCATCGGGATGATCATGATACCCATTACTATACCTGCCGAAAGTGAGTTAAAACCTGCCAGCGAAGGAATGAAGCTTTGCAGGAAGGGTGTAACCACAGTCAGCGCAAAAAATCCATATACTACCGTCGGTATACTTGCCAGGATCTCCAGCATTGGTTTTATACTTGAGCGGAAGCTGGCAGGGGCGTAGGTGTTCAGATAAATGGCTATAGTTAAGCCAATTGGTAAGGCAACGGCTATGGCAATGGCTGTAGTTAACAAAGTGCCTGCCACCAACGGAAGTATACCAAAGTGCTTTTCAGAAAACAGCGGCGTCCATTGCTTATCTGTCAGGAATTCTACTACAGATACTTCTGAGAAGAAGGTAAGCGACTCAGAAAGCAGTACCCAGATAATGCCGATGGTAACGAGAATGGTGATAACGGCTGATAGCCATAGCAACCCTTCAATTATTCTTTCCTGGATTCTCACAGTGTATGATTTGTGTAATTAATGACCTATGTTTCCGGGAGCAACTTTATCTGTGGTGGCCGGTTTGCCAGCAGACTCCGCTACAAATTTTTTAAACTTCTCGTGCTCTTCTTTATACTTGGCATCAGGCAGCGGTATAAAGCCAACTTCCTGGCTTAGCTTAGCAGCATTCTCAAAGTAAAAATCAACGAACTTAACTACTGCAGGCTTTTTGGTGGCACCGGAGTGTACATAAATAAAGAGCGGACGGGAGAGCGGAGCATAAGAACCATCTTTTATAGTTTCCAGTGAAGGAAGTATAGCACCTTTGCCATTGCTCTCGTCTTCGTCGTTTACAGGTACAGGTTTTAATTTTTCCTTATTCTCTTCGTAATAAGCATACCCGAAAAAGCCGAGTGCATTTATGTCGGTAGATACGCCCTGCACGAGTACGTTGTCGTCTTCGCTGGCAGTGTAGTCGCCGCGGCTGGCGTGGCTTTCACCAACTATGGCTTCTGTGAAGTAATCGTATGTTCCTGATTCAACACCAGCACCATAGAGGTGTATTTCCTGGTTAGGCCACTCCGGGCGTACCTGATTCCAGTGGGTTATCTTGTTCTGGGCAGCAGGCTCCCAAATCTTCTTAAGCTCAGCAACAGTGATGTCTTTTACCCAATTGTTTTCCGGATTCACCACTATGGTCAGGCCATCGTACGCCACCGAAAGCTCTACAAAGCTGAGTCCGTTTTCTCTGGCAGCCTCAGCTTCTTTGTCTTTTATAGAGCGGGAAGCGTTGCTGATATCGATTTCGCCGCGCGAGAACTTCTTGAAACCACCACCTGAACCGGAAACACCAATGGTAGTGCGCACATTAGGAGCCTCATATCTGTACTCTTCCGCCACGGCTTCTGTGATCGGATAAACCGTAGAAGAACCATCAATAGAGATGTTGCCTTCCAGGCTAAAGTCTGCGTCCTCGTTATACTCAGGCCCGCAAGCTGCTACAAGCAGTACAAGTGCAGCAGTAGCGAGTTTGTTAAGCTTTAAGTGCAGCATAGGTAAATTATTTCTTGATCATGTTTGTGCTCTGCTTACATCACCTGACTTTCAGGTTTGTATGAACATATAGACCTGTATTTACTTTTCGGTAATACTACGGTAACTATACTTTGGCGATGCAAAGTGACGAAGAAATGTGCTGCTTAGGAAGCTAAGTATGTTATCTTATTGTTAAGCAATGTTAACGTTTTGTTAACTTTTAGTTACAGCGATAGCTCCATTTGCAACCTGAACTGGTAGCGGTCGTCGCGGTTCTGTTCATTAATGAGAGAAACATCACTCTGAACTTTAAGCGAGTGCCCAACTATGTATTTTGAGAGGCCAAGGGTGTATTGTTTCTGCTCGCGAATACCGGTTACAGCAGTAGGGTCGAAGGTGGTGTAGCGGCCGGCAATTTCCCAGTTTGATGGCAGCAGATAACCTGCCTGCACATTCAGGGCGTTGCCTGTAACAAATGTTTCCAGCACTTCGCCTTCAATGTCGCGCTCCACTACAGGGCCATCAGGGGCTTTGCGACTGGCATACTCTGCCATTGATGAGAAGCCTTTAAACTTGAACATGGCATCAACAAATACAGTGCGCAGGTCACGCTCTGCGACCAGGAAATCGCCTAGCTGTCCACGTGATCTGGAAGCGTTATCGTTATAATCGTAGGTTGCTGCAAGAGATAGTTTTGGTGTTTGCTCACGCACAAGGTCCCCGCCTACATAATCGCCTTCGCCTTCAAATGCACCAAAAGGTAATACCTCAAAACGGGCAGTATAGTCATAACCACCAGCATTATTAACTGTAATATCGCGGCCTTCGCCCATACTTATGGCACCTATCTCGCGCAGCACTACTGTACCCAATTGGTGTTCGTTGTGCAATTGCAGGCCTGCATCGCGATCCAGGTTAAACTGGGAGTTTAGCAAACTGCGGTCTACGAACTGCATTTTCTGAGAAGATACCACACGCTCGCGGTTGCCAGGTAGCTTGGTCTGACCTATCCAAAGCGACAGTGTTGGTGTCATCTGCCATTTGGCAACGGCATCAAGTATGATGTTGTCGGCGTTGTTTGTTTGGTCTGGTGTATCGCTGCCAATATCGCTGTTGCTCAGACCGAGCTCTATTTTATATTCCAGCTTTGGCGAGAAGGCAAAACCATCAAATTTCAATCGGGCTCTGCGTACCAGGAAGCGATCTTCCCATTCGTCGGTTGTTGAGTTCTGACCGCCCTGGTAAAGCAACTGAAAGCGGGTGCTGAATTTTACAGAGAAAGAAGAGTCGGCGGCTACAAATTGCAGGCCTTTGCCAAACTTGCTATTGTTTATACTTTGTGCCGAAGCATCAGCATTCCAAATTAAACCAGATAAAAGCAGTAGTCCTGCTGCCTTAGCTTTAAAATTCACGATAATCCAGGGGTTAGGTGAGAAATAATACCAAAATACGTGATACGATAATAAACAAAGGAAGAAGCAGGTGCCTTATACTTTGCATCTTCTGCCTGTTGTCTGCTTCAGAAGTTAACAGCTCGGCGGTTAGTCAGGCCGCAATGGACTGTGTGCTCTTATAGCACTGCAAAATAACGCTTATAGTGTTAACTTCAAGTTACTCCAATGTTATGGCAATGTTATGATTTATGCCTGTTTTGTGTTGTTTTAAAGTGGCTAACGGCCTGATAGATATTGTATTGTAAATGTGAGTTTAAGGAAGAAGTTGCTGATTTAATATACACTTAACAGTAGCTTAAATTTGTGGTAAAGTATAGTTTACTTAGAATTAACATATAGGCTAAAACTTTAATACTATCTTAACTACTCCTTAAAAATGGCTTAAAACTGCCGCTATACTTTTGCAGCGAGACTAATCACAAGCTGCAATGAAATTATTAATTACTCTTCTCACCATTCTTTTCTCGCCTGTTTATGCCTTCTCTCAGCAGGGTACACTGGCCGGTAAAGTTACCGACAAGAAAACCGGAGAAGCCATTATAGGTGCCGTTGTGTTTATAAAAGGTTCCTCTAAAGGCACCGCCACCGATCTTGACGGAGCTTATAAGCTGCCACTTGATGCAGGAGTCTATTCAATTTCGGTATCCTCTCTGTCATACAAGCCAACCGACTACAGTAATATTGAGATAGAAGCAGGCAAAACAACCACTTTAGATGTACAGATAGAAGATAATTCTACGGCGCTATCTACGGTAACTATAGTTGGCACCCGCCAGACGAATACAGAAATGGCGCTGGTAGAGGATCTTAAAAAAAGTGAGATTGTAGTAAGCGGGGTGTCGGGCGAGCAGATTGCAAAGTCCCTGGACCGTGACGCAGCTGCAGTTGTGCGCCGAATACCAGGTGTAACCGTTATGAACGACCGCTACATTATGATTCGTGGCCTGAGCGAACGCTATAATACCGTAATGCTTAACAATGCTCTCACGCCTAGCACTGAAACCGACTCCAGAGCCTTTTCTTTTGATGTGCTCCCAACCAGCGTACTCGATCGGATATTAGTGTTTAAATCAGGATCTCCGGAACTCCCAGGCGAATTTGGCGGTGGTGTGATTAAAGTATATACCAAGAACTTCGCTGATGAGAACACGACCACTTTAGGTATAAGTGGAGGATATAGAGCAGGAACAACTTTCGGGAGTTTTAAAGGCTACAAGGGCGGCAATACTGACTTTCTGGGCTTTGACGATGGCACCCGTGCTTTGCCAGGCTCTTTTCCGGCTAATCTGAGCACAGTATCTGGCGAAGCACTCACCGACGCAGCCCGACAGCTGAAAAACAACTGGGGTGTAAAAAGTATAACAGCCACCCCCGACCTGCGCTTGTCGCTGGGCCTTAACCGTCGCTTCGACTTAGGCTCTGCCGATATCAGCAACATCTCAGCCATTTCTTATAGCAACACCAGGCAGTATAATGAGGTGTCACGTTTCAGATACTACAAATGGTACGAGGGCCAGTCTGCAGCGCAGCGCCTGGAGTATAGTTATCAGGATAAGGAGTATAGCCAGAGTGCACGCCTTGGCATAATCAGTAACTGGGCCGTGAGGTTAAATAACAGTAATAAGCTGGAGTTCCGGAACCTGTTTAACCAGTTAGGCCAGAGCCAGGTTATTGAGCGAAGCGGTTATCAGCAGGCAAACGATGTGGATGTGCAGAACGTGGCGCAACGCTACGAGAGCCGCTCCATTTACTCCGGCCAGTTACAAGGCACCCACGACCGCAACAATGATAAAACCACCTATACTTGGACCGCCGGCTATAACTATACCAACCGCAACGAGCCCGACTACCGCAGGATCAGGTCGCAACGCGCAGCCGGCACCAACAATGCTTTTGAATGGGTGATTCCGTATGCTGCTTCTACCTTCGATGCTGGCCGTTTCTACTCCAAACTTAAAGAGAATGCTTACATAGCCAATGCCCAGGTAGAGCACCGTTTTACTAAAGGAGATACATTAGTTGAGAATGCTCCTAAAATAAGAGCCGGCGTTTATGCCGAGCGAAAAGATCGCACCTTCGATGCCCGTTGGATGGCTTATACTGTTGCAGATCCTTCGCAATTCAATAACAGCCTGCTCACTCTGCCACTTTCAGAGTTGTTCACCGAAAACAATATTAACTCAACTACAGGCTTCAGTTTAAAAGAGGGCACTAACCCTACCGATCGTTATGATGCCTCAAACACACTATTAGCAGGTTATGTAGGTGGCTCAATGCCGGTGCAGGAAAAGTTGAATCTGGCAGGGGGTATAAGAGTAGAGTATAACCGTCAGCAGTTGAATACCACCCGCTTTGGAGGCGTGCCTGTTAAGGTTGATAATCCTATCACAAGCTTATTACCATCTCTGAATGCTACCTATAATTTTAACCAGAGATCGCTGTTGCGCGGTGGGTATAGTGTAAGCGTAAACAGACCGGAATTCCGTGAGCTGGCACCTTTTGCCTACTACGACTTCCAGATGAATGCCGAGATACAAGGTAATGAAGACGTAACTACAGCCACCATCCATAACGCCGACCTTCGCTACGAATTCTACCCTAACCCAACAGAGCTAATTTCTTTCGGAGCTTTTTACAAGTACTTCAGGAACCCGATTGAAACATACATACTGCCTTCGTCCAGCAACTCGATCTTCGAGACCAACAATGCTGTAAGTGCGCAGAGCTATGGCATCGAAACAGAGATCCGGAAATCATTCCTGAACCTCTCCAACCATAAGTTTATCCAGAATACAAGTTTGGTGCTGAATGCTTCTGTGATCGATAGCAAAATTGATCTGGGCGATAAGGCAGAGAACCAGGCAAAGAAGAGGGCCATGTACGGGCAGTCGCCTTTTATAGTGAATGCCGGCTTATACTACCAGGATGATGAGAGGAAGATGCAGGTGAACCTGCTTTATAACGTGATTGGCAAGCGCATTTTTGCAGTAGGCGATAACGATGCTCCCTCGGTTTACGAAATGCCGCGCCACGTACTCGACCTGGCTATAACAAAGAACATTGGCCGCCACCTGGAGCTTAAAGCAGGTATTCAGGATGTCCTGAACCAGAAAGTACGCCTGATCCAGGACTCCAACAACGATGCTAAGATCACAGCCATTGATGATGATTTCACCACATTCCGACGTGGTAGCTACTCTACGCTAGGTATCAACTATAAATTCTAAAAGACAAATCAACCTAATAACCTTTAACCCAAACTAACAATGAAAAAAGTAAGCACATTGCTACTGCTGGCGCTGCTAGGCGTAGCCTCGGTATCCTGCAACGATGACGACGCAGACGCTGTAGTTGCTCCAATCGACCAGAACACAGGTGTAGTAGAACTCAGCGGCAGCATCACTTCAGACATGACATTAAAAGCTGATAAAAAATACCTTTTAAAAGGCTTTGTGTATGTGCAGGCTCCGGCTAAGCTAACTATAGAGCCAGGTACTATAATTAAAGGTGATAAAGCAACAAAAGGCTCGCTGATCATTGAGCGTGGCGCACAGATAATTGCCCGTGGTACTGCTGATAAGCCTATTGTATTTACATCTAACGAGGCAAAAGGCGCACGCAAAGCCGGCGACTGGGGCGGACTAATTATACTTGGCAATGCTCCGGTGAATTTGGGTAGTTCGGCTGCCATAGAAGGTGGCGTAGACAGGCTGTATGGCGGAAACAAAGCTGATGATAACTCGGGTGTGCTGAAGTATGTTCGGGTAGAATTTGCAGGTATAGCCTACCAGACTGATAACGAGATAAACGGCATTACGCTAGGCGGCGTAGGCAGCGGCACCGAGATCGATTTTGTGCAGGTATCCTACAGCGGCGACGATTCTTTTGAGTGGTTTGGCGGCACAGTAAATGCAAAGCACCTGATAGCTTACAAGACTGTAGACGATATGTTTGATACAGATAACGGTTACTCGGGCACACTTCAGTTCCTGGTGGGTATTTCAGATCCTAATGTGGCTGATGTTTCTGGCTCTAACGGTTTTGAGTCGGATAACGATAGCAAAGGCACTACAAACGGCCCGGTAACAAGCGCTAAATTCTCCAATGTAAGTTTGTTTGGCCCCTTGGCTTCGCCTGCTACAACTATAAATTCAAAGTATGCGAGTGGCATGCATATCCGCAGAAACAGCAACATTTCTGTTTATAACTCTGTGATTGCCGGCTGGCCAAAAGGCCTGCTGCTAGATGGCGCTGCCACAGCAACCAATGCTACTAACAACACGCTTCAGTTTAAAAACAACTTTATAGTTGCCTCTACAAGTGCGCTTGAGGTGAAGGATAACACTTTTAACATCAACACCTGGTTCACTAACAACAGCAACATGCAAAAAGCTGCCAACGCTGATGTAAAAGTAGATGGTTCTTTCAGACAAACCGGGGCGCCTTCTTTGCTTCCTGGTGCAGGTTCAGAACTTTTAACTGGTGCTAACTTCGATGGTTTAGCTAGTTTCGAACCTGTAGCCTACAGAGGTGCTTTCGGTACAACAGACTGGACTGCCGGCTGGACGAACTTCGATCCGAATAACATTGATTATTAATTAGCTCAAAGCTAAAGGTTGCACATGCATGGGTGAGAATCATGGTTGCAATCAATAGCTTAGCGGCTTAGTCTCCCGCTAAGCGCGAAACCCACCTGAAGAGGTGGGTTTCTTTATTTATAGCGAAGTATAAAGTATAGCCAGATTAACTGATCGGTACTTTGCGAAGTATAGCTTCTATAAAATCTTTGGTGCGTATGCCATCTGCCTCAGCCTCGTAGTTAAGTATAATGCGGTGGTTCATTACATCGTGGGCAACTTCTTTAATATCTTCCGGCAACACATAATCACGTTCATCGAAATAAGCAACTGCTTTGGCAGCGCGGTGTAAGGCTATACTTGCCCTCGGCGAAACACCAAATTGAATATAATCCGCAAACTCAGCCAGATCATACTCGGCAGGGCGGCGGGTAGCGAAAACCAACTCTATAATATACTTTTCAAGTGTTTCAGAGATCTGGACCTGGTTTATCTCGCTGCGGATGGCAAAGATATCTTCCTGCGACAGTACTTTAGCTACTTTATCATTAAAAGACATATTGGCCATGCGGCGCATGATCTCCAACTCATCGGCTTTCTTAGGGTAGTCGATGTATACTTTCATCATAAAGCGGTCTACCTGGGCCTCGGGCAGTGGGTAAGTACCTTCGTGCTCTACAGGGTTTTGGGTAGCCAGCACCAGGAAAGGAAGGTCTAAACTGAAAGTTGTTTCACCTATTGTTACCTGTTTCTCCTGCATGGCCTCCAGCAAAGCCGACTGTACTTTGGCCGGAGAGCGGTTTACCTCATCGGCAAGTATAAGGTTCGCAAATATCGGCCCCTTCTTAACCTCGAATACAGATGCATTCTGGTTGTAGATCATGGTACCGATAAGGTCGGATGGCAGCAGGTCGGGTGTGAACTGTATACGCTGAAAGTCTAGGTGCAAAGCTTTGGAAAGCGTGTTGATAGTAAGTGTTTTGGCCAGGCCGGGAACACCTTCCAATAAAATATGGCCACCTGTAAACAAGCCGATCAGCAGGCGGTTAACCATGTACGATTGCCCTACAACTACTTTTCCAACCTCGTTAAATACCTGCTTTATTTTGAGCTGGTGCGCCTTTACCTTGTCCTGATACATCAATTCTTCTACTGCCATGCGGTTCGCTTTGCTTTTGTAACGCTTAAATATAGCAACTATAACACATTACATTCAAGAAAATGCGTAGCGGCAGTACAAGGTTCCATGTTGTGGAGCTGCAGATGGGGTAAAATAAAAATAGCACCTGCTGCGGGTGCTATGCTTAAGAAAATATCTGGATGGGCTGGTTAGGTTAACTCCAGCTCCTGTGTAGTGGCTATAGTAGCAGATTGCTGTGTGGTAGTTGGCTGCTGCGTAGTAGCTGTGGTTTTAAGTTTAGCAACACGCTCTTTTTTTGCCTGCTTTACCATTTGTATCAGGGCGCCTATGCGGGTTTCTTCAACCTCAAGGGGTAATACAAGTACAGTATCAGGAGACACGATATGAATGCGGCGATGGCGCGTCATGATATAAAGCATCAGGAAAAAGCCGCTGATAAGCGCAAAGGAATCGTTAAAGTATACGAGAAGGGCAGAGGCAACGCTGAAACACAGATAAGCAGATTTGCCAGACGTTTTCATTTCCCACTTTAGTATATCCTCCAGCATAATAGACTGGCTGCCACGCAGATCCCATGGCCTACGCTTCCGGATAACACGGTGCGTGGTAAGCGCAAGCTTATCATCAACTGTGCGCAGGAGGTAGTGCTCTCCGGCAAGTAGCTTTGCATTCGCCATAGTTGGTGAAGCTTTAAGTTTGTTCAATATTGGGCGTTGTAGAGTCAGAAACACAGTTTATATGTCTTTATATACTGTAGATTCCTAAAGTAACCAAAAGGTTGCAAGCAGAATCCTCACAAAGATAAAATCTTATTCCGGGATATGCTTGCACTTCGGATTATTAATTTGGATATACGTAATATTATTAAATAAAGTGACCCGCACAAAACGTGCCATAACAGCATGTTTAAATCAAATATTTATAAATAAATAGCTATATTATTGTAAAGCTTATACGAGTTAAAATCAAAAGCCCCTTCTGTTGGTCAGAAAGGGCTTTGTATAAAATGTTATAACTATAGCTTAGGTAAGATAAAATTCTCCTTCGAAGCCATGTGCACGCTGATTCTTAAAACGGGCAACATCTAACTGCATGTTGTCATAGATCTCCTGAATCTCTTCAGAATCTTCAGTCAAAGGTTTTATATGTTCGCTCAGAAGCTTTGCAGCCAGCGGGTAAAATTTAGAATCGTCGGTGTTCTTGGCATTTACTTTAAAAGAGCTAACAGCGCTTTCAAGCTTTTTTAATGCAGGATATTTAGGTTTGAATTCCTGGATGGTGTCACGGAGTCTCTCCCGAATCATCAGGTATAAGTCCTCCTCGAAAGTCATCCCCAAATCATCATCATCTTCCTCATCGTCAAAATCGTGGCTGTACTCATCTTCGTAATCGAAATCGTCTCTCATGGCTAATAAAAGTTTTATTTAAGTTGATATTACGGGCTTGCGACTGCATGGATACGATGATTTTATACTTTTTAGTTAGCAGTAGCTTTCTTCAATAAGTATAGTATTACCGGATCCAGGATAAAAAGTAAATGCATAATTAGTATTTGCTACGCTTATTTGCAAAAGTATAACGGCTACTTTTTTATGAAATAATAGCCTGAGACCTGTTCAGGCAAGGTATAAGTATAAAAGCCATAAACTCTACTGCACTGCATAAAAAAGCCCCTTACAAAGAAGGGGCTAAATGTGTAGGTAATTACTATCAGGCAAACTTGCGTTCTATCAGCCTCAGGAGTTTGCCTACATTATCTGTTTTGCGGCTCCAGTCGTACTTGCTTGCCAGGTTCTGAGTAACAAACAGCTTGGCATCTTCGGGGTTTGAGAACTCATCCAGTGCCATAATAGCCTGGTAATAAGAGAGGTTATCGCCATCAAAGAGTTCGTTTATAAAACTGAAGCGCTGGTTAATAGAAATGGAATTCTTAAGCGACTCAATTTTACGGTTGCTGTGGGCATCAGCCAGCGATGCAGCTGCGCTGGCTTTCCGGAAGTTTTCGTTAAGCGTAGGCTTACTCTCCGTTCTGAAGCGCTCGTTAATATTGTGCTCTATAGGGGCAGCGGTTGGGCGCTGTACTACCGAGGCTTCGCGCTGTGCCATGTGTATTGGCGCTACTATGTCTTTTTCCTCTTCAGGCGCTGCAGGTGTAGGCTTGGCAAAAGCAGGCGAAGCCATTGGGGCAGGCGCAGCTGGTTGCAGAATCTCCTGCTCGCTTATTGGTAGTAGGCTGTTAAATTGTGCTACAAGGTTGCTGAGTGGCGTGCGGCTGGCCTGGTTGGCATTAACGTACAGCCTGAAGCGGCTCAGGATATATTCACGATCGCGATTAGAAGGCGACAGCGTTTCTACAAAGCCAGCAAAAAGCGGCTTGTCCAGATCAATATACTTCAGGTTCTCCTGCAGCTTTGGCAGGGTAATCTCTTCCTGAATTCTGAGAAACTTCTCCTCGAAAGTGGCTGCCGGGTTAAGGGCAACTATAAACGTATCGTAAATGGCCTTTTGCAGCAGCGGTTCAAAAGCATTGCGCTTCATCAGTATCTTGCGCGACAGCACATTCATGAAGTTCAGCAGAGCCTCTTTTACCTCTTCATTTTCATAATCAAAGTATGGGCTGCGCAGGTTGGCCATCTCGTGGTGCCATTTCAGCAAAAGCTCCTTTATCACAAAGAGGTTTATCTGCCTGATAGGGGTAAAGCTGATGAGTTGCAGGCCATTAATAACATCATGCGATGCAAAGTGGCGGTCGCAAAGCAGATTTGCCAGTTCTTTACTGTAACGCTCTAGGTGTAATTGATTATATTTGTCTTCCATTGGGGATGTCTTTCTTCTGTAAAGTTATAAATAATATGCCAAAGTTAGTTGTGCAAAACCTTGCCGATCGCCAGGTATTTGTGGCGGAGGGGCAAACGTTGCTGAAGGCCCTGCAGGCCGACGGCATCGACTGGATGCACGCTTGCGGAGGCAAAGGGCGCTGCACTACCTGCCGCATTATTGTGCGCAATGGTTTGCAGCATTTTGGCCCCTTAACAGCCGCAGAAATTAAGTATCGCAGCAGTGGCCGCCTTAAAGATAACGAACGCCTTACCTGCCAGTGTACATTAGAGAACGGCGATGCCGTAGGCGTAGTGCCCAACCAGACTAAGTTACCACACTTAACTTACACCGCTTAAGTATTTTTATAGATGTTTATTGAACCGCGCGTAGGCAAAGACAACCACGCACACAGGAGAGGATGGATAGAAGTGATCTGCGGATCTATGTTTTCAGGTAAAACCGAAGAGTTGATTCGCCGGCTTAACCGCGCAAAAATTGCCAAACAGAAGGTAGAGATATTTAAACCTGCCCTGGATAAACGTTACCACGACGAGGATGTAGTATCGCATAATGCCAACGCCATCAGATCATCGCCTATAGATTTTGCCCAGGATATGCTGCTGTTAGGTGGTAGCTGCGACGTGGTGGGTATAGATGAAGCCCAGTTTTTTGACGATGGCCTGGCCGAAGTATGCGTGAAGCTGGCAAACAGCGGCGTGCGCGTAATAGCCGCCGGCCTGGATATGGATTATTTAGGACAACCTTTCGGTCCGATGCCTGCCCTGATGGCAGTAGCCGAATATGTAACCAAAGTACATGCTGTATGTGTTCAGTGTGGCGATATTGCACATTATTCTTTCCGGAACGCAGCTTCTGAACAGCAGGTACTGCTCGGCGAAACCGATAGCTACGAGGCCCGCTGCCGCCACTGCTTCCTGGAGGGCATGAAGCAAAAGAAGTAACCACTATACTTTCCTCTGCTTCTGAAACTGATGTCATACTTAGACGCAAAGCCATACCTACGCTGCCTGAACATTAAGTTTATACTTTGGGTTATGCTGATGTTGTGTGGCCCGATAAGCTGGGGGCAGAGCAAAATAGGTATAGGGCAGTGGCAGGTGCATGTGCCTTACCAGCAGGCGCGTGCAGTAGCAGATGCCGGTGATAAAGTATATTGTGCAGCAGATAACGGCCTGTTTTACTACGATAAGGAGTTTAACAGCACACAAACCATAACAAAGGTAGATGGGCTCCGTGAGCAGCAGATCAACACCATACGCTACGATGCCGCTACAGCCACACTCGTTATTGCCTATGCTAACACAGGTATAGACCTGCTGCAGGACAACCGCATCACACACCTCGACGGCCTGCGCAGGCAACAGACTACAGGCTCCGGAAGTATAAATAACATCTACATCCATAACAAGCTGGCTTACCTGTCGTGCAGCTTTGGCGTGGCAGTGCTGGACCTTGCAAAGCAGGAGATAAAAGACACTTATAAAGACTTAGGTGCTAACGGTGCAGTTGTAAGTATAAATAATGCCGCTATCCTGAACGACAGCATGTACCTGGCAACTGATAGCGGGGTGTTGGCGGCTCATCGTTTAAAATCAAACCTGAAAGACTTTAACAGCTGGCGTACTTTGAATGCAGGTTTATCCGCCGGTGCTATAGTTACTTCTATTGCAGTCTTCAACAATAAAGTATATGCAGGTACCGCACAGCAGGGGCTTTTTATACTTCAGAATAAAAGCTGGCAAAGTATAGCCGCAGCCACAGGTGCTAAAATAACTGCACTACAGGCCTCTGCTGATTACCTGGCTATAGTTTCCGCTACCGGTATTTCGCTGCTGAATAAGCAAGGGAAAATAACTCAGATTGAAAATAAAGAACTTAAACAACCCGCTGACGCAGTAGCAGGAAAAGATAACATACTTTGGGTTGCTGACCGGGGGGCAGGGCTGGTCCGGCAAAGTATAGCTAATAGCCAGGCCGTTGCCACTTTTGCACCTGATGGCCCTTATGCAGACAAAGTACATAGTATAGTGGCTGCCAATGGCGAAGTTTATGCCTTAAGCGGCGGATACAGCCAATCCTACTCACCTTTCAATCAAACTACAGGCTTTTATAAGTATAGCAACGGCAGTTGGAGCAACTATAACCAGCACCTTTACCCTGATCAGAACTCCTTTCCTAAAGTACGCGACATAGTTGCTGGTACTTATAATCCTGCAACAGGCAAGCTATACTTTGCAACTTATGGTAATGGTTTGCTGGAGTGGGACGACTTGGGCAAGTATAAAATCTATGACTCCGGAAACAGCACCTTGCTTGGCACCGCCGCCAATCAGAACCTGGTAAGAGTTACAGATTTGGCTGTGGATGCGAAAGGCAATGTATGGACAGTAAACCGGAACCAGCAGGCTGGCGCACCGGGCCTGCATGTGCTGAAACCAGATGATAAGTGGCAAGCCTATACTATACCCGGCACAACAGAAGGTACAAATCTTGAACACCTGGTACTCGACGATTACAACTATAAATGGTTAACTATAAGCCGGAGCGGAAACAGCCGCAGTGGTTTAATTGTATTCGACGAGGAAAAGAAGCAGGTGAAGTACTTGGGTGCCGGAAGCGGAAACGGCGGTCTGCCAGGCGGAAGCATTTATAGTATAGCCAAAGACCTGAATGGCGACATCTGGGTTGGTACAGCCAATGGGGTAGGTGTGTTCTATAATACAGGCGCAGTTTTCTCCTCTCAGAGCTACGAGGCACGCATACCGATAATTGAGCAGCGGCCATTACTTGCGGGGCAAAAGGTGCAAACTATAGCTGTAGATGGCGGCAACCGGAAATGGATAGGAACAGAGCAGGGACTTTGGCTGTTCGGGCCTGATGGCGATGAACTTATACATCATTTCACCTCAAAAAACAGCCCTTTGCCTTCTGATAATGTACTTACCATTGCCGTAGAGCATACATCAGGGGAAGTGTTTATAGGTACAGATGCAGGTATGGTGTCTTACAGAGCAGGGGCAACTATAACCGAAGGTGCTCCTGACTGTGCCATGGTTTACCCCAACCCGGTTCAGCGCGATTTTACCGGACTTATTGGTATTTCTGGCTTGCCCAATAATGCACAGGTGCGCATCACCGATGTCAGCGGATTATTAGTATACAAAACAAGGGCAACCGGAGGCACCGCAACCTGGGATGCGCGAAGCTATAACGGGAAACGTGTAAAAGCTGGCGTGTATTTAGTTATGAGCTCAGACGAGGAAGGGGCGCAAACCTGTATCAGTAAAATAGCCGTATTGGAATAAATGTTAGTAAAAACGAGAGGCATCGTCCTGAACTACATCAAGTTTCGGGAGTCATCCATCATCACGAAGATCTATACCGAGCAGTTGGGTGTGCAGTCGTACATCGTGAACAGTGTGCGCAAAAAAGGTACTGGCTCCCGCATAGCCCTGTTTCAGCCGTTCACGCTCCTCGATATGGTGGTGTATACTTCGCATAAAGGCGGCCTTTCCCGCATATCAGAGTATAAAAGCGCATACCCTTTTGCTACAATCCCTTTCGATATCCGGAAGAGCAGCATTTTATTGTTTCTGTCTGAGATGGTGGCGCGAACGGTAAAAGAGGAGGAGGAAAACCAGCCGCTGTTCCATTTCCTGTTCAACTCCATCATTTACTTCGATGAGCAGGAGCAGAATTTCGAAAACTTCCACCTGTTGTTTTTGCTGCAGCTTAGTCACCATTTAGGCTTTGGACCGAGCTCAGGGAAAGAGATTGTGGAGCAGGTAGTATTTTCGGCAAACGCGCAGTCGCTTACGAGTGCACCGCCGGTGCTGGCCCTGCAGGCGCTGGAAGTATACTTTGACCAATTACTGCACCAGCCCGGGCAGGCAGAGATACCCAATAGCAAAATCAGGCGCGAGCTGCTTTCGGTACTTATCCGGTACTACCAACTGCATGTAGATAAACTAGGCGAAATAAAATCTCTGGCTATACTTTCAGAAGTACTGTCGGAGTAAAAAAGAAAAAGGCAATGCGTTAGCACTGCCTTTTTCTTTTTATGTAGTATGGGTCCTACTGAAGAATTTTCATCACCTTGATATCGAATACAAGCACCTCATTTGGTCCGATAGAGCTGCTGCCGCAAGGACCATAAGCTATATAAGATGGAATATAGAATCTTGTTTCTTCTCCAACTTTCATAAGTTGCAAGGCTTCATCCCATCCTTTAATTACCTGGCCTGCTCCAACCGTCATGATAAATGGATCAGGTCTGGAGTAAGACTCATCAAAAGTACAGGTAGAAGGCAGTCCATCGCACAGATGCTTACCTACATAGTTTACATGCACAGTTTTGCCAGCCGTTACCTGTGCTCCTGTTCCTTCAGACAAAACAAAGTAGTGAATACCCGAAGCAGTTTCCTTCATTTGGGTGGTATCTACATTGTTTTCGCGCAGGAACTGCTTAATAAGCTTAATATCCAGTGCTTTACGTTCCTCTTTCTCGCTGGCAGTTGGCACACACGGCGACTTGAAATAGTCGTCGTCGCCACCGCAGGCCGAAAGAGACACTGCTATGGTTAAGAAAAAGAACACATTTAAAAGTGTGTTGCGTTTTGCTAAGCTCTGGAATAGGGTTAGTAGGCTCATGGTACTAAAGCTGAAACAGGTACTTTTTAATTAGTTTTTGATGTCAACAAGCTCCACGTCGAAACGCAGGATAGAGTTAGCAGGCATTTGCTCGCCACGTGCCTGCTCGCCATATGCAAGCGGAGACGGTACCAGAAGTATAGCTTTGCTGCCTTCTTTCAATTGCGCAATACCTTCATCCCAACCTCTGATCACCTGGCCCTGGCCTAGCGGGAATTCGAACGGCTGGCCACCTGCCATTGGGTTGTTGTAAGAAGAGTCAAACTCTTTACCATCCAGGAACGTGCCTTTGTAGTGCACCGATACCATATCACCGGCTTTAGCCTGAGCACCTTTACCTGGCTGAGTTACAATGTAATAAACGCCAGACGGAGTTTTCTGTACATTCTGCAGGTTGTTTTTCTTGATGTACTCCTGGATTTTAGCATCGTCTACTTTGATTTGCTTTTCAGCACGGGCAGCAGCTTCTTTCATTTGCTGCTCCATCATTTTCTGCTGGTCAGCAATAGCAGCCTCTTTAGACTGGATTTTCTCAGCTTTGATGAAGAATGTTAGGTGTGAGCCAGGCTTAATGAACGGAGGCATTGGCTGGCCGAAAGTTTTAGCAAAAAGCGAGTCAGCATTGATCTTGAACACACCGCTGTCGCCAGGTGCAAGCATCGTTAAAGCTTCTTCCAGAGAGCCTTTGAAAGTTGGCTCCATCACCGGGATCATGATCGGTTGGTGCTGGTCGCGTGAGTTGAAAAGAACTGAATCTTCGGCGTTGCGGTAAGACATGTGCATAGTTACCACCTGGCCAATTTTTGCGCCAGAAGAATCGCCAACAGCAACCTCGCCTTTTGGCTCATACTTGCCGTCTTTGTCCTGAGAATAGATCTTATAGGTTAAGCCATTCGCGTTGGTAATAAACTCATCTTTTTTGCCGCAGCTCTGCAGCATAAGAGCGCCAGCAAGTACCGGCAATAAAAATTTAGTTGTTTTAGATAACATGGATTGTAGGTTGATATAATTCGTTAGTTAGTTGAATTGACAAGCTGCTCTTTGTATTGCGGTAACAGGCTTTCAAATTTAGCCACGGTAGCCTCCAGCGTATCTGTAGACATACCGCCGGCAGCGTTGCGGTGGCCGCCGCCGTTAAAGTGCTCGCGGGCAAACTCATTTACAGAGAAGCTGCCAACCGAACGGAAAGACATTTTAACAGCCTGTGTGCGGTCTATGATAACGGCAGCAAATACAATGCCTTCAATAGAAAGGGCAAAGTTTACCAAGCCCTCAGTATCGCCGGTTTTTGAATTGTAAGCCTTCAGCTCATCAGCCGATATGGCAATATAAGCTGTTTTATACTCTGGCAACACCACTAGCTTATCTTTTAAGGCAAAGCCCAGAAAACGCAGGCGAAGCTCCGACGAGCTGTCGTAGATAAGGCGGTGGATGTTGGATGTATTTACCCCGATGTGCAGCAGGTCTGCAATAATAAGGTGCACGTTTTTAGAGGTGCTTGGGTGGCGGAAAGAACCCGTATCGGTCATGATACCGGCATACAGGCACTCGCCAATGCTGGTGTCAATCATGTCGGCCTCGCCCATTTCCTTTATCAGGTCATAAACCAACTCGGCAGTGGCGGCAGCATTGGAGTTAGAATAGTCCAAATCGGCAAAGGCTTCCGGTTGCAGGTGGTGGTCAATGAGTACTTTCGTACCATTAGCGCTGCGGATATACTCGCCCATTTCGTTTATGCGCGAAAGGCTGGAGAAATCGAGGCAGAAGATCACCTGCGACTCACTTATAATGCGCTGCACCAGTTCATCATTGTTCTCCGAATATACCAGCACATCGTCGTTGCCGGGCATCCAGGCTAAAAAATTAGGGTAATCTGAAGGCGTGATAACCGTAACGCGGTGGCCTTTCTTTTTAAGATAACCTGCCAAACCCAAAGATGATCCCAGCGCATCTGCATCTGGTTTATGGTGTGTGGTGATCATCACCTCTTTAGGTTCTTGTAAAAGCTCTTTCAGAGCGTTGATATCGTGCATACTGCCAGAATAAATCCTCTGATTAATAAGGATATAAGCCGCGAATTTCTGAAGAAATAACTTCTAAAGCAATAAAACCATGCCGAAGCAGCTTTAGGAAGTGCCGGTGCAGCGCAGTATAAAGTATAAAGTTTGTTAAACTATAGTTAAAAAGTATGCTTTTAATCCGATGAAATGCCCTAATTTTGCAGCTTCAAAAAAGAACGATAAACTATAACACGAAGAGAAACATGGCCGGAAACATCACATTCACAATGATTAAGCCTGATGCAGTAGCTGATAACCACATTGGCGGCATTACAAAGATGATCGAGGAAGGCGGCTTCCGTATTGTGGCAATGAAAAAGACAAGACTGACGGAGGAGCGTGCCGGTAAATTTTACGAAGTTCACAAGGAGCGTCCTTTCTACGGCGACCTTGTTAAGTATATGTCTAAAGGCCCTATCGTGGCGATGATCCTTGAGAAAGACAACGCTGTTGAAGATTTCCGTAAACTGATCGGTGCTACTAACCCGGCTCAGGCTGAAGAAGGTACAATCCGTAAAGTATATGCAAAATCTATCGAGTCTAACGCAGTACACGGTTCTGACTCTGATGAGAACGCTCAGATCGAAGGCGACTTCTTCTTCTCTGCTGACGAGCGTTTCTAAGCAGTAGTAAAGTATAAAGGCCGCAGGTAGCGGTTCATAAAAAAGCCCCGGCTCTTAATTGAGCCGGGGCTTTTTGTTTATAGCTTCAAAGTCTATGTTCTCGGAATAACAAGTCTCTGGCCCGGACGGATCAGGTCTGGGTTATCACCAATAGTGGCCTTGTTAGACTGATAGATCTTGGTCCAGGCCTTAGCGTCGCCGTAGTGCTTTTTAGCAATCTTAGATAATGAATCGCCGCTTTGTACAGTATAAATATCCTGGTTCGGAGTTGCGTTAGTTATCTGCTGCTTATCTGTATTGGTGTAAAAAGCTTCGTTTGGGTTGCCCGGAGTCTGGCTTACTTGTTTTCCTCCTGTACTTATTGGTTGGGTAGCGGGCTTCTTTGCCGGCTCCTCTTTTCCCTTCTTAAAAAAATCGCTTAATCCCATAGTTAATATCTTTAAGTAATACGATCGGTTTGGTGCAGCTTAAGCAGGTGCCTGCTGCTTAGTTAAATACGCCCTACAGTACAGTTAGTTGTATTTATCCTGGTAGATAAGGGAATGGCTGTATAATTAACTTATTGATTAATTTGGCCGTAAGCAGAGCAACCAACCTGTTAATTGGGGTGGTAATTAAGCGCATGTACAACTATAAAACTATGAAATTATGAACCTTGAATTGAAAAAGACTTTCCGACAGTGGCAGGCAATTTTAACTTTAACGTTAGTCGTGTTACTGGCTAGTTGCGGTGGTAAAGAGAGTGCAGGTAACCAGACTATGATCTCGGGAGGTAGCAGCAAAACCTGGAAAGCAAGTAAAGAAACAAATGCAGCAGGCGATAAAGAGAAACTATCAGGCGAAGAGAAACAGGAAACAATGCAATTCTACTCTGATGGCCGTTTTGCACTTGGTGGCGGTAGCGCTTTACAAACAGGTACATGGTCTTACGACCAGGCTGCCAAAAAACTATCACTGACA
This sequence comes from uncultured Pontibacter sp., assembly GCA_966250805.1. Classification (GTDB taxonomy): domain Bacteria; phylum Bacteroidota; class Bacteroidia; order Cytophagales; family Hymenobacteraceae; genus Pontibacter. Next base: position 433,943 of record CBINIP010000001.1, read on the forward strand.
TTCGAAGGCCAGGGTACATCAGAAACTTTTGATGTTACAAAGCTTTCAGAAAAGGAAATGACCCTGAAAGCAAGCGATGGATCTGAAATGCAGATGAAAGCTGAATAAGCTATTACAGCATAAACTTCTAAAGTATAAAAGCCGGCCATTACGCCGGCTTTTATACTTTATTAACCACTAACCTACGGAGGGCAAGAAGGCCAAGCACAGGCCCTGGCAGCAGAAAAACGAACATCTGCGGCACAGGCAGCATACTTTGCAGATATCCCATAAACTGTATGCTGATGATAGTGATGGCAAAACCGATGGAGGTTACAACTGTAAGGGCAGTGCCCACCAACTGAGCCGGTGCTGTACGTGCCGTAAGTGCCGAAAACTGCGGAGAATCGCCGGCTACCACTATGCCCCAGAAAATGAGGAAGTATAAAACAAAATTACCCTGCAACTGCAGCACCCAAACCGATAGTAAACAGCACAAACCCGAAAGCAGCAGCTGCACAAAAGCCACTTTACCACTTCCCCAAACCTGTGAAATGTAGCCCCCGCCAATACAGCCAACAGCACCCGCCGCAATCACAACAAACGACCTGATAGAGATATCCGCAGCCGAAAGATCGGGGTAAGCAAAGGAAAGTATAAAAGGTACGAAAGCCCATAACGTATAAAGCTCCCACATGTGCCCGAAGTAGCCACACGCAGCAGCCCTGAACGCTTTCGCATCAAAAACCTGCAACATGTTGCGTACATCAAACTTAGTCCCCTTGCTTAAAAAAGGACCATCCGGTACAAGTACATACATTACCAACCCTCCCAATGCTGCCAGTGCACTCACACTTAACAGCATGGTTTGCCAAGGCAACGAGGCACCTAAACCCCGGAGTAAATGCGGAAAAGCAGTGCCCAGCACCAGCGCTCCCACCAGGTAACCTATAGCTTTGCCTAGCTTGCCACTATACCAACTTGCCGCTATTTTCATACCTACAGGGTAAATGCCTGCTAACAGAAAACCAGTTGTTGCCCGCAGCAGCAGTACGCCGGTTATACTTTCAGCCGCAAACAATACCATCGCATTTGCCCCTGCACCAGCCAGCGCACAAATAAGGAACAACAACCTTGGCGAAACTCTGTCGGCTAAAGAGAACAAGGCAAAGCATAAAGTGCCAAGTATAAAACCCAGCTGCACTGCCGATGTAAGTAAGCCTAATGCCTCGCCCTGTAAATGCAGTGATTGTTGCAGCTCCGGCAATACAGCGTTGCCGGCAAACCAAAGCGCTGTACCCGCAAACTGCGAGAATACAATAGCAGGCAAAATGCGGGAAGGCGGTCCGGGTATACTGTGCTGCATAAAGAAGAAGTATAAACTACGAAGATAGAAGAAAAGCTATGAATGCAGTAAAGGTTAAACTGCTAAAAGTATACAGCCCCATCCTGTGCAGATGAGGCTGTTTTTATACTTGATTTACTGCTTCCGCTTCCTTGTGCAGTAGTCTTACCCGTAAATTGTTTCTGCAAATTTCTCCAGTGCTTTTCTGGTTTCGTAGGTGCGCTCAAACATGCCCATGTGCCCTGTCTGGCCTAGAAAGTATACCATACTGTTATTAGGCAGGTGGCATTGCTCCAAAGCTTTATCCAGTGGCACGGCACCATCTTCTTTACCAAAAATGAACAAAACCGGAAATTTGGCTTCACGCAGAACTTGCGTCCTGTCCAGGCGGTCGCGCATGGCTGCAAACCCTCCTGTTACACTTTCTTCAGGAGTATTAATGCCAATCTCCTTCATCATTTCAATATCCTGGCGCAGGCGTTCCCGGTTTTCGCTGTAAAAGAGAGGTTCTATAAACGACTGCATAAATTTCTCTACGCCGTGCTTCTTCACAAACTCAATAGATTTATCGCGGTTCTCTTTCTTTTCCTGGGTATCGGGTAGGGCAGAGGAATGGAACAGGCAAAGTCCGCTGAGTATAGAGCCATATTTTTTGGCAAAAGCCATACTTACATAACCGCCCATCGAGTGCCCGACAAGTATACATTTTTTAACACCCAGTTCATCCAGTTGCTGCTTTACATACTCCGCCATACTTTCCATGCTGTAGTCGTGCACGTTCCGGGTGTTATCTCCGAAGCCGGGCAAGTCCATGGCTATGGTTCTGAACTTGTGCTGCAGAGGCTTCATGAAATCAGTCCATACTTGTTTGCTCTCGCAGAAGCCATGTAGGAAAACCAGTGCATCTCCAGAGCCGGCATCGGTGTAAGTGGTGTGTGGCATAGTTTATAGTTTGTTATTTGTAAAGATAGTAATTACGGAATACCTATAGTGTCGGGTCCAACCACCCCTGCCCCTCCTTATCCAAGGAGGGGAGCTTACTCAAGATTTTAATCCCGATATGCTTTGTAGCAGGTGCTAATTATACATCAAAAAGGATCTTTTCAAGATGACAAAAACGATTAGCTTTATCTATAGTGATGAAGCTAATAAGTATAGAGTAGAAACTCCCCTCCTTGGATAAGGAGGGGAGTTTGATACATTAGCTGTAAACTATAGCCAGACGCTAGCAGGAGCTTCGCGCGCTGCTAGGTCTTCACTAATCCTGAATCAAAACAAAAAACCCTGCAGCTTCTAAAACTGCAGGGCTTCAATTTTATGTCTTTTGTTAAATAATCCTTTGTCAGGAGCTTGACCAGAGTTTTAGGCTTTCACTGCTACGCCGATCATCTCACGTACGGTGCGCTCAATGTCTTCCGGTGCGAAACCAGCTTCGCGGTGCAGTTCCAGTTGTGAGCCATGTTCAAAAATAGCATCCGGAATACCCAGGCGTTTAACTTGTGAAGTATAGCCATTATCCACCATAAATTCGAGCACAGCGCTACCGAAACCACCTTGCAGGCAGCCATCTTCTACGGTAATCACTTTATCATACTTGCTGAAAATGTGGTGCAATAACTCAGCATCCAGCGGTTTGGCATAACGCATATCGTAATGGCCAGGAGTGATGCCATCAAGTGCAAGCTTCTGGCAAACATCAACAGCATAATTACCAATGTGGCCAAAGGTAAGTATGGCTACTTCTTCGCCTTCCTGTATGGTGCGGCCCTTACCAACCTGCTGCAGCTCAAGCGGAGTGCGCCAGTTTGGCATAACACCTTCGCCGCGTGGGTAACGGATCGTGAACGGACCCATATCATCCTGAGAGGCAGTATACATCATGTTGCGCAGTTCCTGCTCGTTCATAGGGGCAGCTACCACCATGTTCGGGATACAGCGCATGTAGGCAATGTCGTAGGCACCGTGGTGCGTTGGGCCATCGGCACCGGCAAAGCCAGCTCTATCGAGGCAGAAAACTACGTTCAGATTCTGCAAACATACATCGTGCACCACCTGGTCGTAGCCACGCTGCATAAAGGTGCTATAGATGTTGCAGAACGGTACCAGTCCCTGTGTAGCCAGGCCGGCAGAGAAGGTAACAGCATGCTGCTCGGCTATACCCACGTCAAAAGCACGGTCCGGCATAGCTGCCATCATAATGTTAAGCGAGCAACCTGAAGGCATGGCAGGCGTTACGCCCATGATCTTTGGGTTTTTCTCGGCAAGCTCAACTATAGTATGGCCGAACACATCCTGGTACTTAGGCGGCTGCGGCTTTTCAGGAACAGTTTTATAGATCTCACCTGTAATTTTATCGAACAGGCCTGGCGCGTGCCATTTGGTCTGATCTTTCTCGGCGAGGGCAAAGCCTTTACCTTTTGTAGTTACACAGTGCAGAATTTTCGGACCTGGAATATGCTTCAGATCTTCCATTACCGATACCAGATGATTGATATCATGACCATCAATAGGGCCGAAGTAGCGGAATTTCAGGCTCTCGAACAGGTTGCTCTGCTTAAGCAGGGTAGCTTTTACGCCACTCTCTATCTTAGAGGCAATCTGCTGGGCATTAGGACCAAACTTGCTGATCTTGCCCAGTACATTCCAGATCTCGTCGCGAACTTTGTTGTAAGTGCGGGAAGTGGTAATGTCAGTTAAATATTCTTTCAGAGCACCCACATTCGGGTCTATGCTCATGCAGTTATCGTTAAGCACAACCAGCAGGTTTGCGTTGGCAACGCCGGCGTGGTTCAGCGCTTCAAAAGCCATACCGCCCGTCATGGCGCCATCGCCAATAACAGCAATATGCTGGCGCTTGTCTTCGTGCTTATACTGCGAGGCAACAGCCATACCCAATGCTGCCGAAATAGATGTGCTGGAGTGGCCTACCCCAAAAGTATCGTACTCGCTCTCTTTACGCTTCGGGAAACCAGAGATGCCGCCATACTTGCGGTTTGTGTGGAACACATCGCGGCGGCCGGTAAGTATCTTGTGCCCGTAAGCCTGGTGGCCCACATCCCACACCAACTGGTCGTAAGGAGTGTTAAACACATAATGCAACGCAGTGGTAAGCTCTACTACACCAAGGCTGGCACCAAAATGGCCGCCATGTATCGACACCACATCTATAATATATTGTCTCAGCTCCTGGCATACCTGTAACAACTGCTCAGGCTTAAGCTTACGCAGGTCTTCAGGTGTGTTTATGGAGGCTAGCAGCTCCCCGGGTTTGATGATCATAGAATTGTCTTTATAGACCTCTAACAAAAATAAATCGCAATAGTTTGCAAAACGAAAACTTTGCACGCCATCGGACAAAACGTAAAGTTAGCAAAATAAAAAAACACAAGCAGCTTTTACATAACATTAGCAGCCGGTAGCAAAACGCAGGTGCCTGAAGTATGAGTATAGCGTAATCTATATGTTTTTTGTTGTGTTTTTTATATGTTATTGAAAAACAAAGTGGTATGATTGTGGTGGCTGACTTAGGGAGGTTATACTTGTATCCGGATGGCGTTGTTATGAACCTTGTGCCTCTGAGGCTTGGTTGTAACAGCAGCGGTTTGCTTCCTATCCGCCGAAAATGATTACTTTTGCACGTAGCTTAAAGCATTGTACAGGTGAGTTTTGAAATAAAATTATCGTTGTTCGAAGGTCCTTTCGATCTGCTGCTCTTCTTTATAGAGCGCGACGAGCTGGACATCCATGATATTCCGATCTTCCAGATCACAAACGAATTTATGGATTACATACGCCAGCTGGAGCAGCTGAACATAGAAGTGGCCAGTGATTTTATACTTACTGCGGCCACTCTTATGCGCATAAAGGCTAAAATGCTGCTGCCCCGCACCGAGAAAGACGAGGAAGGCAACGAAATTGACCCAAGACAGGAGCTTGTGCAGCACCTGCTGGAGTATAAGAAGTATAAAACGGTCACGCCTGCATTGTCTGAGATGGAAGATGTGCGCCTGGCACAGGAGAACCGTGGTAATATTCACGAAGAACTTCAGCAGATTGCCAATGCCAACCATTTTGAGTACGAGCTGCAGGATCTGAGCCTGTATAAACTAATGCGCGTGTTTGAGAAAGTGATGACGCGCTACGAGGAGGAGCAGAATCGGCCGAAGCACACCATCATTCAGTACCCTTATACTATAGAAGGGCAGCGCGAGTACATTCTGAAAGCCATCCAGGAGAAGACCCAGATGAGCTTTACTGAAATTATTGGCGCCTTCCCCGATAAGATAGGTATGATCTTCAACTTCCTGGCGATACTGGATATGCTGCAGCTAAACCTGATTGGCGTAGAAGTAGGCGAGGGTTTTAACGACTTTACTATAACAGTTGCCGACGGAGAGGCAGCACAAGTAACGCAACTTATTTTAGAGTAGCGGCCTTCTGGCAAAACATACTTTACCGGTTGCCTGTATTTATACTTTCTGTAAGTATACTTTTGCCGGATAATAACCAACTATAAGCCTGAACCGCTGGCTGGAACAACCTGATGGACCAGAATAAAAAGACCATATTAAAAAGCTTTAGTCCTGTTAAGGTATTAATACCTGTTGTGCTGGGCCTGGCTGCTACGGCGTGGCTTTTTATCAAAGATGATAAACTTGGCGAGCTAAAAGGCATTGCCGATGCTCATATGGGTTGGCTGATTGCCTCACTCCTGGTGCTCGTAATCCGCGATTTTGGTTACATGTACCGAATCCGCCACCTTACCAACAAGTTCCTGACCTGGCGCAACAGCCTGGACGTGATCATGCTCTGGGAGTTTGCTTCAGCAGTAACACCATCGGTGGTGGGTGGTACTACTGTGGCTACCATTATACTTAACAAAGAAGGCATTCCGCTTGGTAAGTCTTTGGCCTATGTTATGTTCACGGCCGTGCTGGATAACATGTTCTTTATACTTGCGGCACCTATTGCGTTGCTTGCCACACAAGGCGAGGTTTTCCCCACTTTTGGTCTGGACCCTGCAGATGTAACAAAGCTGAAAATGGCGTTTTATGTGAGCTACAGCCTGATAGCATTGTATACTTTGCTCATGGTTTACGCCCTGTTCATGAATCCAAGAGCATTTAAATGGCTTTTGCTCAAGATCACATCTTATAGTTTTCTGCGCAAGTGGCGCACAGATGCTTTCCACCATGGCAACGAAATTGTGTGGGCATCGCAGCAGCTAAAGGGTAACAGCTTCGGCTACTGGAGCAAAGCTATACTTTCAACCATATTTGTGTGGTGCGCCCGTTATTTCCTGCTCAACTGCCTGATAGCCGCTTTTACAGATGTAACCTTAGGCGAGCACCTGCTTATTATTTCCCGCAACCTTGTGTTCTGGATCGTGATGCTGATAGCTATTACGCCGGGTGGAGCAGGTATTGTAGAGATGGCCTTCCCGAGCTTCTTTGGCCTGTTCCTGGGCAAATTCAGCAATGTGGTGGTAGTGCTATATCGCCTGATCACCTACTACCCTTACCTGATCCTGGGCTCTATCTTCCTGCCGAAATGGGTGGCTAAAGTTTTCGGCCGTCAGACTAAAGAATATGAAGAGTTAGCTTCTGAAATGAGAAGATAAATTTGCTTAGGAATAAGGAAAGGCAGCACACGGTTATACTTGTGCTGCTTTTTGTTTTATAGTGGCACACTGTGCTATAGCCTAGAGCAAGCTATACTTTCATAGCTACCTGTTATCCTCAGTCTTACTTACCTATAGTTTTATAGTTTGCTTTGACTCGCTCCAAGCCCGCGAGGGCTCGTCCTTTGGTATCTCGCTGTGTGCCTGAAGCTGCCTACGCTCTGCTCCGGCTGCCGCTAACGCGTCTCCGCAACATGCACAAGGCGCTCAACCCAAGGACTGGGATCAACTTCGATAGCCAGCTGCTATGCAACTTCAGCTAACTGTCCCCTAGAGGGGACTACAGGGGTGTTCCAACAGAAGCTATAAAACTATACCTCAACTATCAAGGCAAGAACAAGCTCCCATCCTTAGTTAAGGAGGGGGTGGTTGGAAGGCTTTAAAAACAATAGTCTATTGAAGTAGCCATACAGCTCTTTGGGAGGGGTAAAAACTACCATTCGTCATTATTGATTCCTCATTAATAATTCCTGTTGTACCTTTACATAAGTATAAGTATAGCTATGAAAATAAGTATAATTGGTGGCGGAATAGGAGGGCTGTGTGCGGCAATTGCGTTGCAAAAGCAAGGGCTAGAAGTGTCAGTTTACGAAGCGGCACCCGAGCTGAAACCTGTAGGAGCCGGAGTAGGTCTGGCTGCCAACGCCATTCAGGGACTGGTCCGGCTTGGTGTTGCCGATGATGTTATAGCACGCGGCAAAGAACTGGAGGCACTTACCATCTTAGACGAGCGTAACAATATTATCTCAAACCAGGATACGCGCCCGCTCAGCCGCAAGTATGGCGTCAGCAACTTCGTAATCCATCGCGCTGACCTGCACGATGTGCTGGCCCAGCACCTGAAACCCGGCACTTTATACCTGAACAAACGCTGCCAAAGTATAAGCCAGCAGCAAAATCAGGTACAGGTATACTTTACTGATGGCACCCACACTACTTCCGATATACTTATTGCCGCCGATGGCATTAACTCCGTGATTCGGCAGCAACTATTGCCGGAGAGCGAGCCGCGTTATGCCGGCTACACCTGCTGGCGAGGTGTAATTCAGAACCCGGGCGTGAAGCTGAACAATATGATCTCGGCGGAAACCTGGGCACCGCAGGGACGGGTAGGAATGGCGCCGCTGCCCGGCAACCGCATTTACTGGTATGCCTGCATCAATGCCCCGAAGCAGGACGAGCGCATGCGCCAGATGACGCCTGCACAACTCTCTGAACATTTTGAAGGTGTGCATGAGCCGGTGCAGGCCGTACTGGCCGCTACCAAACCCCATGAACTGATCTGGGGAGACATTGCTGATCTGAAGCCACTGGATAAGTTTGTGTACAACCGCATTGTATTGCTTGGCGATGCAGCTCATGCCACTACACCTAACATGGGGCAGGGGGCCTGCCAGGCCATAGAAGATGCTGTGGTGCTGGGCGAGTGCCTGGGGCAGGAACAAAGTATAGCCAAAGCCTTAGCCAATTACGAGAAGCGCCGGCTGTCTCGAACTGCAAAAGTTATCCGTATGTCGCGGCTGCTGGGGTGGGTATCGCAGTGGGAGAACCCGTTGCTGGTTAAGACTCGTAATGCCTTGTTCCGCGCAACACCAGGCTTTGTTACCCAGCGGCAGATGGAGGACATATATAAGGTAGATTTCTAGTTTATGCAGGGGCTGAGTTTGATCAGATAATCAGGATTTATGCCCTGTGCTAATTAGGCTATGTGCAGCTATAAAAGGTAAGTACCGTTCCTTCATCCGTTTTCTGAATTTTGACATCCTGTACAGCGTCAGCACCAACCATCATCCGGTTTATAAGCCAATAAGATTCATTGAAGGAGAACTTAAAAGTATAGGTCAGGTCGGGGCAGTCGTCAAAGACTGTGAGTTCCTCTACTAATCCTTTAGGGTAAGTTTTGATAACGGTTTCATACTTCACAGTATGTCCTTGTACAACCTCACTTCTAGGAATAGTCTTCGTGCTAGGTTTACCAAATGTAGCAGCATAATAAGCGTCTTCCTGGTGGTTACCCAACTCAAGCACTTTATACTTAGACAGCATCCCATCAAATACATAGCCTGTTGTAGTACCTGTTTTCACTTTTACCCAATGCCCCTGCAGGTGTAAGAAGCCATTGTTAAAATCAGGTACAGTTATTTGCAGCGGCTGTGCCGGAAGCGTGTCCGACAGAACAGTTACAACAGTGTTATACTTTAGCTTAGCTAGCACAGGAGCCTGTAAAGATGGCTCGGTTCTGATATTAGCTCCTGTAGTTGGTGCTACATAAAGCTTATCGCCGGGCTTATATCCTTCAGCGGCTAAGGCAAGTTGGGGCAGTAGGCTGATCAGGAAGAAAAATAAGGCTGCTAACTTGTAGAAAGGTAAGGTTGTTTTCATAAAATAGGTGAGTTAAAGAACCGATAGTTTATAAAGCTGCAGGAGAAGGTGGTACAATCGCTCTATACTTTGGCCATCTGTTATACCCTATAGCAGGGTCGTTAGACTTATAAAGAATAATGAATTCAACTTCTTTTTGATTTACTTCCTTATCTGTAGCAGTTTCAGATTCCCATATTATCTCTTTTCTGATAGTAAAATCTCTTTGCTGTTCTCTCGTAAAATCTTTTTCTATCAACTTACTGTTTGCACTGCCGAAATAGTTTAAAGTATCAACAAGGTCTTTGCCAATGTAAATCTTCCCATTTGGATATGTAATCTTATAAATTACCTTCATGCAAATTTGATCTTGTTATATAAATCCAACTTCAGATAGTGCCTACATGCCGCAAGTTTAGCGACAGCGCAACTTGTGGCTGTACATGAGGCAAGTTTGTAACTTGCTTTCTGCGAAGCAGGAAAATATATTTTTGATTATCGTACCTTATGTTGCTTCATCTATACTCTGTGCTATAGCTAGAGCCTTGGCATCCATTGCTTTATCAAAGCAAAGCAGTTGCAAACTGCTGCCATACTTAGCCACAAGTTGCGCTGTCGCTAAACTTGCGGTATGGGTTTAGATTCCTGCTAGTGTGAATGATTCTTTGGAGTATTAGTTTCCTGTACAGGAAGCGGAGCAGCAAATACACCACCGCCCACGATAGCACATCTACTATTAATTTATATGTAAAAATACCTTCCTGATGAAGCGTGTATTCAAAGCCAATGAAATAATGCGTTATATGAACTATGATGTAAGTGGCGATAAGTAGTGGGAGGGTTGGTATATTTTCTTTCATGCTATTTGGTGTTAGGTATAACTGTGGCAAAAACGAAAGGCTATCTCATTTATCTCCTCTATGTACAGAAGTATAACAGAGCTTCAGAGAAGGACAAATATTATATGTAATATAGGTATATTATTATGATTTTGCTATACCTTAAAATCAAATTGGGAAGTCCGCTGTTTCGGACTTCCCAGTCCGAAGCCCACCTGCTGCGGACTCCCTAATCCGCGTACTCCGCCACAAATAAAAAATGGGGACTAAGAAGTCCCCATCAGTTAGCTCCCAGACTGGGAAGTCCGGAAGAGCTTATAAAAGTTTCAAAAGAAGTCTTGTGTCTTACGTCCTGATACTTATGTCCTAAAAGAAAACCTACACCAGCTCGTGCTTCACCAGGTACTCGGCAATCTGAACGGCATTGGTAGCAGCGCCTTTGCGCAGGTTATCGGCCACGATCCACATGTTCAGGGTGCGTGGCTGGGTTTCGTCTAAACGTACGCGGCCTACCAGAACTTCGTCTTTGCCATGTGCATCCTTCGGCATCGGGTACTGCAGGTTTTTTACATCGTCTACCACTTTCACGCCTTCGGTTTGGCCAAGTATGCTGTATACTTCGTCTAAAGTAAAGTCCTTCTCAAACTCCACGTTCACCGACTCCGAGTGACCACCCATTACCGGAATGCGCACAGCTGTGGCTGTTACACGAATCGAGTCGTCGCCCATGATCTTCTTGGTTTCAAGGATCATCTTCATTTCCTCTTTGGTATAGCCGTTGTCCTGGAACACGTCGATGTGCGGCAATACGTTCAGGTCGATGGTATACGGGTAAGCTTTCTCGCCTTCCTTGCCGGCACGCTCGTTCATCAGCTGCTCTACCGCCTTCACCCCTGTACCTGTCACCGACTGGTAAGTGCTCACCACAATGCGCTTCGCCTTCAGCTCTTCGTGCAGCCTGTTCAGGGCTACCACCATTTGTATAGTAGAGCAGTTCGGGTTGGCAATGATTTTATCTTCTTTCGTAAGTTCTTTGGCATTGATCTCCGGTACCACCAGCTTTTTGGTAGGGTCCATGCGCCAGGCCGAGGAATTGTCAACTACAACAGTACCAACTTCGGCAAACTTCGGCGCCCACTCGGTAGAGGTGCTGCCGCCTGCAGAGAAAATGGCAATTTGCGGGGCAGCCGCAATCGCGTCCTGCATTCCGATAACCTTTATCTGTTTACCCTTAAACTCCATCTGTTTACCAACAGACTTCTCAGAAGCAACTAACAATAACTCTGTTACCGGGAAGTCGCGCTCCGCCAGTACTTTCAAAATTTCGCCGCCCACCAATCCGGTGGCGCCTACTACTGCTACTTTCATTTAAGGTATGTATTTAATTGTTTAATGGCTGATTGTTAAGTTGTTGAAATAGACTTTGTAAGAAACAAGGATTAACAGGATTTCTTTTCCATTCACTCAATCAGTTATTCAGTTACTCAAAATTAGCTCCCTAACTAACGCCCACGCCTCCCGTAATAGTTCTAAAATTTACAAAAGCGGCTGCGTTTCGGTCAGCTCCGGATGGCGTTTGACCTTGTTTTGGGCGTGCCGGCAAGCCGTCGGGCTTTCTCCTGTCTCCTCGCTACGCTGCTGGGTGCCGGCTCAATCCCTCACGCGGCCGCGAAGTTCGTAAGTTTTCAGCACAATTTCAGCCTATGAAACAAACTTTACTAGCTATACTTCTGCTACTTCCGCTGCTATCGCTCGGCCAGCTCAACGAAAGTTTCTCCGACGGCGACTTCACTCAAAACCCCATCTGGACTGGCGATGCAAGCAGCTTAATGGTAAACGCCATAGGGCAACTGCAAAGCAATGGGCCTGCTGTTACAGGCACAACTATTCAATTGGCCACACCCTCGCAGGCGGCGGTTGGGGTAGTATGGGAGTTCTGGGCAAATTTGCGGCTGGCAACCTCTTCCGGCAACTACGCCGATGTCTATCTCATTTCCGACTCCGAAAACCTGAAAGCCACCACTACCAGTGGATATTTTGTGCGCATTGGCGGCACCGCCGACGAAGTAAGCCTCTTCCGGAAAGACGCTGGTAAAACAGCCGTCAACATCATCAACGGGCAGGACAAAACCGTTGCCAGCAGCAACAATAACCTGGTGCGGGTGCGCGTAACCCGAAGTATAAACCACGAATGGGAGCTAAGTATAGACCTTACCGGCACCGGTGAAACTTTTATCAGTCAGGGTAAAACTACCGACGCCACCTACAAAAGTTCCGCCTACTTTGGCGTGCTGCTGCGCTATACTTCGGCCAACAGCAAAAACTTCTATTTTGATGATTTCCTCATCACCGACACCCAGCCGCTGGTACTGCAAGAAGTACAAGCGCTGAATGCGCAGGAACTGGAGCTGCGTTTCAGTAAACCGCTGCTGCAAACAGAAGCCGAGCAAGAAGAGAACTATACCCTAAACGGAAGTATAAAACCAGTAGCCGCCGAGCTGACGGCACCAAGTACAGTTCAGCTTCGATTTAGCCAGAATTTCAGAACAGGAGCCAACACCATAGCTGTTGCCAACCTGGTGGATGTATATGAAAATGCCCTTGCAGAGCCTAAGGAGCTAACTTTTACTCACACGCCGCCTGCCGTGCTGCCCAATTACAACGAGCTACTGATAACCGAGATCATGGCCGATGAAGCGCCCGCCGTTGGCTTGCCTGCACAGGAATACATTGAGCTGTACAACCCAACAGACAAGGTGTTAACGCTGAAAGGAATCCGCTACTCCGATGCCACCTCTACCACCACACTGCCGGATGTGCAATTGCTGCCAAAGGAGTATGCGGTAGTAGTGCCGAATACGCAGGTACAAAGCTTTACAAAGTATGGAAAAGTGATTGGAATCAGCAACTTCCCGAGCCTGAGTAATAGTGGCGAGATGCTGCAACTACGCCAACCTAACGGCAAACTGATCTATGCAATAAACTATGCCGATACATGGTACAAAGACAACAACAAGCGTGAAGGCGGCTGGAGTTTAGAGGTGATCGATGTAAATAACGCCTGCGGCGGAATGGAAAACTGGACAGCCTCAGTTAATCCGCAAGGTGGCACGCCAGCACAAGCTAACACGGTTTCAGCAGCCAACCCTGATAACACACCAGCAATACTTGTAGATGTTACTGCAGTTGCTCCTGATAAAGTGTTACTTCATTTTAATGAGCGGCTCGATAGTGTGCAGGCAGCAAATATTGCTAGTTATACTATCAATCAGGGTATAACGGTAACCAGTGCGCAGGTGCAGGGGCCTTTGTTCACGGAAGTTTTACTTATACTTTCCAATCCGCTGCAGGAACGACAACTTTATACTTTAACTGCCCGAAGTATAGCGGATTGCGCCGGCAACCTGAGCAGCCAGCCTTTAGCAGCCACTTTTGCTTTGCCTTCGGCTCCTGAACCGGGAGATGTGGTCATCAACGAGATACTCTTCAACCCGCGGCCAAACGGGGTGGATTTTGTTGAGCTGGTAAACCGCAGCGACAAGTATATCAACCTGCAAAACTGGCAACTGGCCAACACCAGCGGCGATACCATCAGCAACCTGAGAAGTATAACCACTTCCAACTATGTGCTGGCGCCGGGGCAATACGTGGTGCTTACCTCCAACCCCGAAAACGTCAAAACCAATTACCCGGCGGCTAAACAGGAAGCTTTTCTGCGCATGAGCTCGCTGCCCTCGTACCCTGATGATGCAGGCTCGGTAGTGGTGCTGCAGCCAGACAAGCGCATTTCCGACCGGTTCAGCTATACTGCTGACATGCACTTTGAGCTGCTGGATGATGAGAATGGCCTGTCGTTGGAACGGATACGGCTGGAGGGGCCAAGTATAGCCGGCAACTTTCATTCGGCGGCCAGCACCGTGTTGGCCACGCCGGGCTACCGAAATTCACAATCACAGCAGGGGGTGGCAGGGCAACGCATGTTCCAGGTAAGTCCGCAGGTTTTCTCCCCCGACGGCGACGGCACCGACGATTTCACCACCATCAACTACAGTACCGACAAAAGCGGCTTTGTTGCTAACATCACCATTTTTGATGCGCAGGGGCGGGAGGTGCGCAAACTGGCGCGGAATGAACTGCTGGCAACCAACGGCTTCTTTCAATGGGATGGTTTGAGGCAGGATGGCACCAAAGCAGCAATTGGTTACTACCTGTTCTACATCGAGCTGTTCGGCTTAAATGGCGAGAAAAGCGTGCACAAAGAGAAAGTGGTAGTGGGAGGGATATAATAACAATCGGCACTTCGAGCCGTACTAATTAATTTAGAAAGCCGGCCAAAAATGTTAGCAACTTGCGTTATCAACATAAGTTATCCACATTATAGTGGAAAAGTGTGTAAAATAAAACGGCCTCTTATGCAAGAGGCCGTTTTTGAAGTATAAATGTTACGCAGTATTAATTTGTAACTGTAAAGTTATCCGGGCTGATAAGGGTCTGGCCGTTGTGGATCACATGTATCTTCATGGAGCCAGTAATGTTAGAAGGTACTACTGCCTGTATGGTATTTTCTGCAACACTTAATACAGTGGTGGAAACGGTTCCGAACTTTACAGCTGTCCATGATTTGCTGGGTGTAAACCCGGAGGTAGTAATTGTTACCACTGAGCCTGCTACGCCAGAGGTGGGGGAAAAAGAGGCGATAGACGGAGCAAGTACCGTAAACTCATCCTCCGCTTCTATCAACTGATTGCCGTGTCTTACAGCTATATTAACTTTACCTGCTTCAAGCCCTGACGGAACGTAAACTTTAAGCGAGGATGCTGTTACGCTATGGGCACTTACAGCATCCGATCCAAAATACACAGTATAGTATTGGTTGGCTAAGAATTTGCCATTAATTACCACCTCTTTGCCAATGCCGCCCGAAGTAGGCGAGAATCCAGTAATTTCAGGAGAGGATACTTTATACTGTTCGGGTGCATCTACTGTGTGAGGCCCTGCTGTAACCCGTACCTTGTAACTGCCAGCAGGCAAGTCGAACGGTACGGTAACAGTAAGCTGACCTGTGGATACTACTGAAACATTAGCAGGCACTTCTCCAAGCTTTACAGTAATGTTGCTGTTGTAGTAGTAAGAGCTGTTAAGAGGAAAGTTGCCAAAAACTGAGAAGGAACTTCCTGTTAGCCCAGAGGCAGGCGATATAGATGAAACCGTATGCGGAGTCACAACAAACTCACCAGGAAGTATAGTTGTTACCCCATCAATCAGCACTGATATAGATACTTTATCGCTGGTTAGGGTATAAGGCACCTGCACCTGAAGGCCGGTAGGGCTGTAGCTGGTAACAGAAACCTCCGTTTGATTCATAAACACCCTGGCAGCGCTGGAGTAGTAATAAGAAGATGGCAGGTTTTCTCCGGTAATGGTAATTACAGTGCCTATTTGCCCCGTTTTAGGGGAAAAATCCTTAAGCGTTGGGATTACCTTAAAGTTAGAGGAAACAGTATACTCCTGGCCGGCCATCCAGACCTTAACTGGTACCTGGTTGTAATTGTAATAGCTGCTTGTATTAATGCCGCTTGGTACCTCTGCTACAACCTTAGACGGTGAAACCTCTACTACCTTAGCCGAAGTGTTGCCAAAACGAACCTCTACCTCTTCCTTGTTATTGGTAAAGAAGTTGCCGGAAATAGTTACTCTATCGCCTGATTTACCACTGCTTGGTGATATACCCTGCACGTTAGGTGACGGCATTACCACAGTGGAGATCTGGCCAAAGACCGTTCCTTTTTCATTAGTAAGATAAGCTCTGGCATACAGGGTTCGGTCATAGTAGTATCCAGACCAGTTTAAGCCTGATAAGTTATGAGTGAATTCACCTGTCTGCGCATCTTTTCCTAAAGAAGCCTTCGTTCCTCTGGTTTCACTCAGGTCAGAGTTAAAGCCATAAACAAAGCCATAATCAATAACTTTAAAATCTCCTTTGTTAAGGATGAGGCCCTTTAATGTTACACTTGTTGGTGAAAGAGCTGTAACCTCTACTGTCTGTACCTCTGGGTGCGACACTTCTTCTTCCTTGCAGCCCTGTAATAATAAGATAAAGAAAAGAGCGAGCAGGAAGGGATGTTTTAGTTGATGTAAACGCATAGCCTTATTTCGTCTGGTTTCTAGAATACAAATCCTATTCTAACCCCATTCATCAGGCTTGGGCCAAACGAGAAAGACGTGTTGGTAACATCAGCAGTATTAGAAGGGGAGCTGTTAGAGTCGCTCTGCTTTACCTCTATGTCATCCATAGATCTTTTGCTGAAGCCAAAGTTTAACTCATAGCCAAAGAACAGGTTTTTGGCCATATAAAAATCAAAACCGGTTACCAGGTTCAGGCCGTAGCGAGAGTATCCTTGCTGGGTGTAGGTATAGTATGTCTGTGATGGATACCCGTTGGAGTAGCTGCTCTCGCGCCATGCACCTGTAATGGTAGTAGTAGTGTTGCCGGAGGTAATTTCCTGCTCTGATGTCTTTTTCTCTATAATAAGATCAGCACCTGCATAAGGAGATAGCCTTCTGGTACCCTTGAAGTGTTTTTCAATACCAAGGTTCACTCCGATAGTAGTGCTGTTGCGTTCATCTTTGCTGTTGTAAGAGTTCGTGCCGTAAGGGTTAGAGCTCTCAAAAAGCCTGTTCTCCTTGTTGCCGTTAAAGCCAAGGCGAAAAGCCATATCAGGCTTAAGGAAATAGCGGAACTTCAGTTGGTTGAGAGAGTTGTTCAGGCTGATGGTGCCGTTAAACGGGTTTACATTAAGCTCTGTGGCTAATTGCTTTGCCTGCGGCTTTAACGACGATACAGAAACACTGTCTGCCTGTGAAATTTGACCATAAGAAGTAATGGCGGCTAGTGTGAAAGCCGAGAGCGCGAGTAAAAATGTTTTCATTAAAATAGATTGTATAATTGGAGCCGCGAATATAGAAGGTTTAGATATAACATACGATAAACGGTAGAAAATTTTGTACAATTTTTAAGTATAAGCCAGGCCGCTTAACTCAGGGCAAAAGTTAGTAGGTTGAAATATTGTAGGCTTTGAATGGATCGGCATCTGTGGATTAATAATTCTAGCGCCCAAGAAAATAGCACAAAAAAGGCCTATAACTCGTTATAGGCCTTTTTTGTGCTGTTACTTTTAAAACGACTGTATCCAGGGAATCAGCGACTGTAGCATGGGTACAAAGGCTGATCCGTGCGTGCCGCCACTGATTGGGATAAATTCTGTCTGTTTGGCTCCGTTCTCTTTAAATCGATCATAGGTGATTTTAGAGTTTTCGAAAGGAACGATGTTGTCAGCAGTGCCATGGTAGAGGCGGGTTGGGCTTTGTGGTACCCAATCTGTAAAACTGTTTGCCTGTAGCGCCTGTTTTAACGGTAGCTCTTTATCTGGTGCTTGTAAGGCAGTGTAAAACCCGCTTGCAAAAAGCTGTTTCGGATCTGATGTAAGAGATCGGTTAATGGTGCCGCCACTGTTCACACCGTTAAACAAACCTGGCAGTTTAGAAGCATAAGGCTCCTGGAAAAACTCTGTAAGCGAGCGGTTCCAGCTATTGGTGTGGTTGTAGGCCATTAACACATAAGCCAGGTAAGCCGGGTAAGTATAAGGTTTACCAGAAGCCACACCACCAAGCATCGAGGTCAGGTCGTAACCTCCCGCGCCGGCAGCCGAAGCTGTTATTTTAAGACCATGCGTAGGGTTTGTTTCAATCTCTTTCTGGGCTGCCAGTGTTACATAACCGCCTTCCGAATAACCAACCAGGAACAGCTTATCGCTAGCGTTAATTTTCTGCTGTTTGTAAAAAGATTTAGCTGCTTTCAACATATCAACCACAGCAAGCCCAGAGTGCTTCTGGTCGTAGTAGGGGTGGAAAATGTCTTTAGAGGCACCAAAACCAATGTAATCTGGCACAACAGTAATATAGCCAGCTGCTGCAAATACTTCAAACCCGGATAGCTCCTTGAACTGAGAAGGAGCTTCGTTCTGCGTAAAAATAGTGCCGTGCTGGGCGCTGATCACGGGTGCAGGTGTGGTCATGCCCTCAGGCACGCAAACCAGACCGGATGCCTTGATTTCCCTGCCCTGGTACGTGGTGTTATAGATCAGCTTGTAAACAGACACGCCATACTTTACCTCGTTGCCATAAGCACCATAACCCTGCGATGTGGCTACAGATTTTAGCAAACTTTGAGGCACTGTGGTAAGTAGCTCTGCCGATACTAAAAGCTCTTTTTCTGCTACCGTTTCCGGGGCGGCAACAGCTTCGGTATCGCAACTGGTGTTCAGGGTGAGCGAACCCAGCAGCAAAGTATAAATCAGAAATATCTTTTTCACGATGTTTCAGGAATTGTGTTTTGAAGCAACAGCAGAACGCGCCGAAGAGTGCCCAGAAAGGTGGTTTTAACACAGCATATCTGTACTTTTTATACTTTGATTTTTCGGTTGAACTAATTTCTGCTCTTAGCGCCTTTAAATCAGTGCAAAACCTTAACTTGTGCCACTTTTATCAAAACTAGAATTCAGACTATAAAATAGCTTAGACTTCGGTGGAAGAAATTATTTACCTGTGCCTGTTCGCTTTTCTGGCGGGCTTTATCGATTCGGTGGTAGGAGGGGGAGGCTTGATACAGCTGCCTGCGTTGTTGGTTTTTTTGCCGGGTGTGCCGTTGCCCACCGCATTTGGCACGGGTAAGTTTGCAGGCATAGCCGGCACTACGGCTGCTATGGTGCGTTACGTGCGCACAGTCAAGATCAATTACCTGGCTATACTTCCGGCGGCAGCGGCGGCTTTTATTTGCTCGTTTCTGGGAGCCCGCGCCCTGAGCCATCTCGACGTGAGTCTGCTGAAACCGCTTATCCTGATCCTGCTCATACTTGTGGCGATCTATACTTTTATCCGGAAAGATTTCGGCTCGATGCATGCCCCTAAGCTTACCGAAGCGAAAGAGAAACTTTACGGCCTGCTGATTGGCGCTGCCATAGGTTTTTATGACGGATTTTTCGGGCCCGGCACCGGCAGCTTTTTGATGTTCATTTTTATCGGTGTGTTCGGTTTTAACTTCCTGGCGGCCTCGGCGGCGGCTAAAGTAGTGAATGTGGCCACCAACCTATCGGCACTTTTATACTTTGCCTACAAGGGATACGTGCTGTATGAGGTGGCTATACCTATGGCGATCTGCAGCATCATCGGTTCGCAGCTGGGTACACGTACCGCCCTGAAACGCGGCACCGGTTTTGTGCGCGTGCTGTTCCTGGTGGTGGTTACCGGCATCATCTTCAAGTTCGCTTACGACACGTTTGGTACCGGCGGACAGGATTTTGTGAAGCTCGGCGCTGCGCTGCAGGAACTGGCGGGATTAAAAGGTTAACCAGCTAAAATAATTTATTGATCAATCAGCCTCTATACTTCCTGCCGACCAGTAAAGAAAGGTGCGGGCTTTGGCATACTTTGCCTGTAGGTTGTATAGTTTAACCTGCGCCTCCAGCAGTTTCAGTTCGCGTGAGTTTACCAGGAATAGAGAGCTTTCGCCGTTTTCGAAGCGGGTAACCTCGCCGTTGCGGAGGATGTTGGCGTTCTCCACCATTTGCTGCTGCAGGCGTATCTGTTCCTCCAGCGCCAGCCATTCGTTGTAGGCGGCCAGCAGGTTGTTCTCTATTTCTCTTGTGGTTTGCGCCAGCTCCAGGGCATTGGTTTGCTGTTTGGCTTTTGTCAGCTGTAGTTTGCCTCGTTCCTGCCGCAAAAAAAGCGGAAAACTGAAGCTAAGACCTAGCTTATAGTTTTCGCCCATAAACCGGTTATCCCACATTTCCGGCCTCATGTAAAAATCGCTTTGCAGCAGGTTATACTCTACATTCAGTTTGGGCTTCAGCTTATCGGCGGCAAAGCGCTGTTCGATTTGCAGTTGTTCGCCCTTGAGTGTTAGTTTGCGCAGGTCTGGGTGGTTGGTCTTGGCTGTCTCTAATAACTGTTTCAGGTCTGCTGCGGATAGGGTTGCTACTTCGTTGCCTGCTATGGCGGGTATGGTATTTTCCTGTAGTTCAAGTGGCGTTTCATTCTCGGCCCACAGGTGCGTAGCCACCATCAGGCGGGAGTTATTATAACCTAAAAGAGCCTCCTGTAGCAGCACCTGCCTGGTTTGTACTTCTGTAAGCGCCTCTACGGTATCTATGGCGGCCAGATCGCCCTCCTGCGCGCGCGCCCTTACTGCCTTCAGCCTGAAATCGGCCAGCCCCACCGACTCCTGGTATAGCTGTACCTGTTGGTAGTAAAAAAGCCAGTCCCAGTAATCTTTAGTAGCCTGCAACAGCAGTTTGTTGATGAGCTTTACACGTTCTGCCTCGGCTATGTCCTGCATCAGGCGGGCCTGCCGTATAGTAGCGCGGCGTTCATCTATAAACAAACCCTGACCCAGCGGCACCGATATACCCACTGAACTCAAGCCATCAGAAGGAGTGGTGTTTTCCGGGTTCAGGTAATTGCCCTGGTTCTTCTCAAAACCTGCTTTCAGCTCAGGGCCGAACCAGAGGGGCACGTACAACGTGTTGTTCCAGAGATTATAGTATTCTTTACCGCCAAACTCCTTTCGGTATACTTTGCTGGCGATAACCGGGTCTAAAGTGCCTCGGGCAATGCGCAGCTCCTGCCGGGCCTGCTCCGAAAGCAAAGCCGCCTGCGACGCTACCGGGTGGTGCTGTAGTATGATCTGGTGAAACTCCTGCAGCGTGAGCACTTTCTTTTCCTGCCCACATACTAAAGCAGGTATAAAAAGCAGAAGCAACTGAGTGAGGCTTTTGATATGGTTGATCTTATACATGCTCCTGGTTACTTCTTTTCAGAGGGTTTTGCAGTTCCTGTTGAACCTGTTGTGGAAGTATAATCTGGCGGGAAGTTGTTGAGCTGGCGCCATAGTTCGTACCAGACAGGCACCGTTTTCAGCATAGCCCAGCCATACACGCCCGAACCCACCCGTAGCGGATCAGGCCAGGGCTCTTCTTCCGGGTCTGGTACTACTAGCATACGGTACTTACTGTTGACCCCGGTATTATCAATCACGGCTACCTTGCCGCCAAAAGTGCCAAAACTTGCACCGGGCCAGCCAGAAAAAACAATGGTAGGCCAGCCTTCAAACTGCAGGCGCACCTCGTCTCCGGGTTTTATAAGTGGCAGGTCAAGGGCGTCAATATAAAGTTCGGCAGCCAGTTGCGGGTTTCGCGGCATAATGGTAGCCAGCGGTTCGCCTTCTTTTATAGTTTCGCCTATACCTGCTTTCAACGTCTGCACTACATAGCCATCCTGCGGGGCCACTATCTGGTAATACTGGCTCCTGATCTGTGTACTGCTGTACTCATTCTGCAACTTGGCAACATCGGCCTGGGCAGTGTAAATGTAGGAACGGGTTGAGCTGAGCTCGGCCTCTGCCTTGGCAATTTTGTCTCCGTACTCCGCCTGCAGCGAGTTCAGTTCGGTGCGGGCATTCTGCAGCTCCGCGCGGGTGGCGTTATACTTATTTTCCAGCGAAAGCAATTTTGCCTGAGCCTCCTGTAGCTTAAGGCGGCGCTGCTCCAGCTCCGTCAGCGATTTAAGCCCCTGCTTGTACAGGTTTTCCTGGCGCCCGAACTGCGATTGCGCAATAGCCAGTTCGGTGCGTTGTGCCACCACATCCATGCTGTCGCTCTGCAGTTTCAGGCGGGTCTGGGTTACTTTGTTACGTCCTTTCTGCAGGCTGAACACAAGACCCTCGCGCAACGCTTTTATCTGCTCCTGCATGGCCTGTTCTTTTGCTCTGTTGGCTTCTACGGCATCCTGTTTGGCATTTACCTGCTCGCCCAGGCGCGCAAGCAAGTTCGGGTCCATATACTTTTCTTTTATCTCAGATAGGCTGGCAATGGTGTCGCCTTTCTTTACAAAAGCGCCTTCCAGTACGTGCCACTGTTCAATTCGGCCGGCTATAGTTGCCTCTACGGTCTGGGGCCTGTCCTGCGGCCTAAGGGCAGTTAGGGTGCCTTGCGAGCGGATGTTCTGTGTCCAGGGCAGGAAGAGCGACAGGAGCAGGGCCAGGAAGATACCGCCAATCCAAAAACTGAGCGTGCGGCCAAGGTGTGGCGTCTGCACCTCCGACATCACCTCGAGCTGCTGCTTATCTGTATCGTCAAATACTTTTAGTTCGGGTGCCATAGGTTATGCTGTTACTTGGGTTAGTTCCTGTAAAACATTAAGGTGCTTTATCTCCTCATAGTTGCCATTGGCTGCCAGGTAGCCATCCTGCAATACCAATACGCGATCGCAGAGCTGCATTACTTCCCTGTCATTCGATACTATGATGATGGTCCAGGTAAACTGCGGACTGGTGAGCAGGTGCAGGAACTCTTCTTTCTCGGCTTTTGCCATGCCGGCCCAGTAGTTGTCGATGATGAGAAGCTTAGGGCGCTGCACCAGGCTGCGAGCCATCACTATTTTGCGCGACACACTGGCTGGCAGGTGCAGGCTGCCTCCGGTCAGGTAAGCGTGCAGCCCCTCTGGCAGCGAGTGCACAAACTCCGTAAGGCCGGCTTCCTCAATGGCCCAAAGTATGTCGCTCATCGGTAGCTCGCGCCCTAAGGTTATGTTGTCCAGCAGGGTGCCATCAAATACCTGTTCTTTCGAGATATTGTCGCCGATGAGGCTGCGGAGGTTGCCCTTGTGCAGGTCGTGCAGCGAAATGCCATTGAAGGTCAGGCTGCCCTCGTAAGACGGCAGCAAACCAAGCAGAATGTTGATAAGCGTGGTTTTGCCAGAGTTGTTAAAACCTGCAAGGCACACATGCTCGGATGGCTGAATAGTAAAGCTGATGTTCTGCAGCGCTACATTTCTGGAGTCACGGAACTTGTAGCTCAGGTTCTTTGCCTGCAGGCTCAGCCCGCCGTTCAGTGGAAGCTCGCTTAACTTTATACCTTCCATTTCTTCGGTAGGTAAATCTGTTACCTGGCCTATTTTGTCAAGGCTCGTCATCACATCGTATACCGTATCCAGCTTGATCATGATCTTCTCTACTGCACTCATGATCAGGATGATGATAATCTCGGAGGCTACGAACTGACCGATGTTTATTTCCTGCTGCACTACCAAAATACAGCCCAGTACCAGCAAACCACCTGTGATAAATGTCTTGAAGCCGACAAAGCTGAAGTACTGCGTCATCAGTACCTTAAAATGTTCGCGGCGCACCTCCAGGTAGCTTTTTACATAGTTGTTGGTACGTTCCATGGGCAGGTTGGTGTGGCCAACCAGTTTAAAGGTGCTCAGCGAGCGGGCCATCTCCTCGAGCCAGGCCACCAGCTTATACTTGTACTTCGATTCTTTTATACTTGTATCGATGCCTTTATCGCCGGTAAGCCAGATGATAACCACCAGCACCAGCATCAGTATCAGTCCTAAAAAGATAAAATAAGGGTGGTAGAACGAGAGCAGGATGATGCCGAAAACGATCTGAATAACAGCCGTGGAAAAGTCTACCAGTATTTTGGCGAGCCCTTTCTGTAGCGTTACCACATCAAAAAAGCGGTTCATGAGCTCGGGTGGGTAGTATTTCTGCAGCGCTTCGGGCTGAAAACGCGGCACTCGGTAAGCAAACTCAGAGGCCGTACGAACAAACAGGCGCTGCTGAATAAACTCTACCAGCCACAACTGCATTACCTGCAGACCGCCTACGATGAGCAGGGCCAGTACGATCAGGCTTATCAGTACCACTACCGAAACCGATACCTGCCCGCTCGACACGAAGCCGATTATACTTTGGATGCCCAGCGGAATCACCAGCGTGATCAGACCTGCGGCAATTGCATACACATACATGTACATAATTTCCCGGCGCTCTATGGAGAGCAGCTGCAGAAAACGTTGCATAGGAGTAGACTTTCTGGTTTGGGTGCTCATACTTGCTGCTTTAAGGGTGTGTTGATGGCCGAAAAGATCAGGTGCTGCAGAAAGGCGGATGTTTCTGCCTCGGGTTGCCCGTTCCGCTGTATGTTGGTAAGGGAGGGCAGGTGTTGCGCAAAAAATACCTGCTGGTGGGCTGCCTCCAGTATGGTGCTTACGAGTGCGTGCGGGTAAGGGTAATCGGGTGCCAGTGCCAGCACCATGTCGGCAATATGCCTGCAGAGGCGCTTGTACTCCATAAAATAACCTTCTTTGTTGTCGGCATCCACGTCCTTGGTCAGGTATACTTTAGAAGCCTCGGCAACTACAATGCGGTGCAGAGCAGCTTCATCTATGTGCGGGGTGGCAGGGTCGTTTTTGTTCGATCTGCTGATAACCGATAATGCCCGGTTCAGGCATTCACGCGGGTCTGCGATGTTGTTTGTCTCGAAGGTAACACGGTAATCTACCCAGGCCCAGTACCACGACACCAGGTATACCAGCAGCTTGTGCTTGTTCTCGAAATAGCGGTAAACCGAAGCCTCCGTTGAGCCGATCGCTATGGCCAACTTTTTAAAGGTGAAGTCCTCAAAGCCAAGCTCATCAATCAGTTTTATACTTTCCGACACAATTTTACGGCCCAGTTCTGTGGCTTCCGGCTCGCGCAGGTACGACTGGTGCTTCAGGTTTATCTGTATACTGGTAGCCATGGCGGTATCAGGATATCGTTTTTATATGTTTATACTTTTGTAAAACAGCTTTTACAGCACAAAGTTACAAAGGCTTTTGTTTATAATAGTATTACTATTAAAAAAGTTTATTTTACTTTAATCCCTTTTTAGCTTGTACCGAGACGGGTTGTGCAGCGCAGGATAAAGTATGGCAGGCGGAAATAAGGCAATCAACAGTAGGTAATAAACCGTACATTTGTATTGATAGAGTATGCCTATGTACAGGCGTAAAGTTTAAAGCATTCGCATGAAGTTCGAAGATTACCGCATATCCGACGAGATAAAGAAAAGCCTGAGCAAGCTGGGGTTTAAAAAACCTACAGACATACAGTTTAAAGCCATACCGCCTATTATGCGCGGCGAAGACGTGTTGGCCATTGCCCAGACCGGAACCGGAAAAACAGCTGCGTTTGCCATTCCGATCCTGGACAGGCTGCAGTTCAGCTTAAACAGAAAGCGCGCCGATGGTATAAAATGCGTGGTAATGGAGCCTACCCGCGAACTTGCCTTGCAGATAACGGAGGTGTTTAACGAAATTGGCCGCCATACCCGTGTAAAAACGTTTTGTGTGTTTGGTGGTGTAGAGCAGGGGCCGCAGATAGCCCAACTGGAAGCAGGTATAGATATCCTGGTTGCTACGCCAGGCCGTTTGTTCGACCTTGTGAGCCAGGGCCATATCAGGCTGGACCGCGTGGAAGTGCTGGTGCTGGACGAAGCTGACCACATGCTGGACCTGGGCTTTATCCACGACATTCGCCACCTGATCACAAAACTGCCCCGCAAGCGCCAGACGCTGTTCTTCTCCGCAACTATAGACGAGAAAATAAAAGACCTGGCATACTCGCTGGTAAACAAGCCGGTGCGCATCCAGATATCGCCTAAAGACCCTGTTTCTAAAAACGTAGATCACTCGGTGATGTATGTAGAGATGGATGAGAAGCGTTTTTTCCTGGAGCGTGTGGTAAAAGAAAACCCTGATAAAAAAATACTGGCCTTTGTGCGTACCAAGGTTCGAGCTGAACGTGTGGTAGCGGCTATGGAACGTGTTGGCATTGAGGCTATAAGTATACACGGAGGAAAAGAGCAGAAAGACCGCCTGGATGTGATGAAACGATTCAAGAAAGGCGATGTGAAACTGCTGATAGCTACCGATGTAAGTGCCCGTGGTATAGATATACCTAATGTGGATTATGTGGTGAACTACGACCTGCCGGATCAGCCTGAGAACTATGTGCACCGTGTTGGCCGTACGGGCCGTGGCACAGCAAAAGGTGTAGCCGTTAGTTTCTGCGCTACCGAAGAAAAACCTATACTTGACGAGATCCAGCAATACCTAACTAAAGACATCAAAGTACTGGAACTGGACCCTGAAGACCGCGAAGCAACTATAGATTTCTCTGCCGCCGCCACCTACGACTGGAAATCTCTAATTAAAGAAGCTGAAGAAGCTGAGGCAAAAGCAAAACTTGCCAAAAGCAAAAAAAGCAGCGCAAAAGCAAAGAAAAAGAAGTAGCGCATCTTATACTTAAAAAAGCCTGTGCCAATGCTATAATGGTACAGGCTTTTTTATGCTCTAATATCAGGGCTATACTGCAACGCCATCATTGTCTTCTGTGGGGTGCACTTGCTTTAGCAAAAGTTTATCAATGCGGCTGCCGTCCATATCCACAACTTCCAGGTCGAAGTTATCTACGGTTAGTTTATCGCCGCTTTTGGGTATCTGGGAGAGCTGGTAGTAAACATAGCCTGCCAAAGTAGAATAATGGTCTGTGGTCTCTGGTATAAGTTGCTGACCCAGTGTTCGGTTTAGCTCATGTACAAGTATAGATCCGTTAATAAGATAACTACCATCTTCACGCTCTATCACATCAGGTTCGTTGACTTCATCTACATCCGGCAGGTCGCCTACAATAGCTTCCATAATATCGTGTAACGTGATGATGCCTTCTACTGCGCCGAATTCATTCACTACGAAAGCAAGGTACTGGCGCTTCTGCTGGAAAAGCTTGAGTGTTTTAACTGCTAACATCATCTCCGACACAAACAGCGGTTTCTCGAGCAGGTCTGTAAAGTTAATGTCGTCGTTTCCGCAGGTTTCAAAATAATCCTTTACCGAAAGTACGCCCGCCACATTATCTATCCCACCCTTGCAAACCGGAAATTTGGTATGCGCGCTTTTCAAGATAGTCTGGTGGATTTGTTCCTTCGGCCAATTCAGGTCTATTAATTCTACTTCTGTGCGATAAGTCATCAGGCTGCGGTTGCGCTGGTCAAATAAATGGAATACATTGTCGTGTATGCGCTCCTCTTCTTTCTCAAGTATACCCTCGCGGCCGGCAACTTTAATTAAATGGCGCAGTTCTTCTTCTGTAAGTGAGGCTCCTCCGTCTTTATCTTTTATCCTTAACAACCGAAGAAACAGGTTTGTAGAGCCCGAAAGCAGCTTTACCAGGGGGTAAGTGATCATGGTAAAAACTCTGATAATGGGCGCTACCGTCAGAGCAATAGATTCCGGATTGTTCATGGCGATGGTTTTCGGGATCAGCTCGCCAATAACGATGGTAAAGTATGTGATAAGGCCAATTATAACCACAATAGAGATCTGCTCTGCATAAGGAGCCAGGGGTTCTATACCTGCAATTACGGGCCGAAGATCATCAGACAAGGCAGCGCCACCATAAGCACCCGCCACAATCCCGATAAGTGTTATACCTACCTGCACCGACGACAGAAAATTCTCCGGGTCTTCCAGCAGCTTCAGAACGGTTCTGGCTCTTGAGCTACCCTCGGCCGCTCTTTGCTCGATGCGGGAGCGCCTCAGCGAAACCAGTGCAATTTCGGAAAGCGCAAAAAAACCGTTAAGCAGAGTAAATGTAAATATCACCAATATTTCCATACTATAATAGTACGGGAGCAGGGGGTGTCTGTTAAGCGTTATAGTTATACAGGATGCTTTCAGGTGGTGTACCTTATCTGCAGAAAACCATTGCGGTACACATTGCTGTTAGAAGGCACCAGTTTCACTTTATGCTCTGCGGCATCTGCAGAGAAAAGCGGAATGCCTTTACCAAGTATGATGGGTATGTAAGTCAGGATGATCTCATCGAGCAGGCCGGCGTTCAGCACCAATGAGTTTAACTGGCCGCCGCCAATCAGCCAGATGTCTTTGCCGGGTTGCTCTTTCAGCTTTTCAATAAAATCAACTGCATCGTCTTTAACAAAGGTGGCAAATTCAGTATCCTTCTGCTCAGATCGGCTGAAGACATAGTTCTTTTTATCGGAGTAGGGGAAAGGCATATCCATGTCGAGTACAGCTTTATAGGTGTTGTTACCCATCAAGGTGGTATCTATAGTTTCCATGAGGGCGCTGTAGCCAAAGTCTTCGTCGGGGATGGTGTACTTTTTATCGGTGAGCCAATCAATGTTGCCATCAGGGCGTGCTATGTATCCATCGAGGCTGGCGGCAATATACAGTACAATTTTTCTCATAGTAATAATAGGCGCAATGATTGGTTTATACTTCACACGCTGCTGTAGGTTATAAAAATCTTGCGGCGAAGTATAAAATCAAAGTAAAAGCCGGCAGTATAACAACAAGGTTGTTGCTAAGCCTGGCTCCTTAAGGCATTCTATCGGTGCAGCCGTTGTACCCTATGGCCTGGTTTACCGGGCAGTAGCGCATCATACCGGTAAGTATAGGTACAATGCCCACAGCTGCTAACCACTTTACATTATAGTATGCACCTACACCTATCATGGCCATACCTGCCATAACCCGCAATTTTTGTTCTGTTAATCCTACATTACATTCCATAGTTATACTTTCTTGTTTTAATGGCTCTTATATGTTTCAGATATAACCTCTACGCTAGACCTACTTATAAATCAGTAATTTGTTTTTGATTGATTTTAAGTATAAATTATATCCTGCTAATGAGTTACGGGCACCTTAGGTTTAGGTTAGTGTGAAGCAAATTATAAGAGAAGTACAGGCAGCTGATTTAGCTAATGCGCAGCGAAGGCTGTTGCCGGAGGCAGTTGGCTGGGCGGTGGGAGTTGCTTTACTTGCCTGTATGGAACCGGATCAGAAGCATCTGTTTAGCCTGTGCCCCTTTAGCTGGCTGCTGGAAAGCGGTTGCCCTGGTTGTGGATTAGGCCATGCTATCGCGTATTTGTTTCGCGGTGAGTGGCAGGCATCGTGGGAAGCACATCCGCTGGCAGTACCGGCATTGCTTATACTTGGCAGCCGGGTGTTTACTATTATCCGGAGTTACTTTAACATCAGAACCATTTATACTTAATATAAAAGCAACCCATGGCTAACATCCTGAACATTATGCCCGAACTGCAGGCCGATGAAATGGCTTATGTGCAGAACATCATCCGCGATATGAGCGACGAACGGGCGCAGCAGTATGCAAACATTTACCGTGCCCGCCGCCGCGATCCGTTGCTGGTGCTTATTACTGCGTTGCTTGGGTTTGTGCTGATATCAGGTGTGCAGCGGTTTATACTTGGCCAGATCGGGATGGGGCTGTTGTACTTCTTCACAGGTGGCCTTTGCCTTGTTGGTACTATTATAGATGTGATCAACTATCGCCGTCTTGCATTTGAATATAATGTGAAGGAGGCGCAGTTGGTTAACAATATGATGCAGGGACAGTACGGCGGCTATTATTAAAAGTATAAACTTAAGGCTGTTGCACCTTTACAAAGGTAGCTCTGTGGTAATTAGTGCCATCGGTAAGCTGCAGTATGTATAGGCCTGCCGGTAGGTCCGCTACCTGCAGGGCTGCTTCTTCGTTTACTGTTTGCTGCAGGCGCTTTACTAAACGCCCTGTTCTGTCATAGACTTCCGCAGTGGTAGGTATAAAATTAAGCTTGGCTAGTTTTAGAAAAGTATAAGCAGGGTTTGGGTAGAGCAGTGGTTGCTCCGGAGCCGGTACCAGCAGGTTCTCATTCTTCACGGCCTGCACATCGCTGTTCAGTATCCAGTTATTCGGGTCTGTGGTAATGCCCGTAACGGAGCCTTTTACACGCAGCACGTATTGTTCAGTTGGTTCATTATGCGGCACCCGCACGGTTATGTCTCCTTCTGTAGTTCGGATTGTGTACTCTACATCTGTTCTAAAAAAAGGAGTGGAGCTGCTTGGGGTTTGGGTTGATGCGAGTATAATCTGATCGCCTTGCTGGTTCCATTCCACATTAAAAGTAGGCCAGCCTTCGCCAAGGTACCATTGTTCGAAAAAGTAATCCAGGTCTGTTTTGCTTGTCTCCTCAAAAACACGTTGCAGATCGGCGGTAGTGGCCGTGCTGCCTCCATATTGCTCCTGGTAATTGCGCAATGCCTGAAAGAAAACCTGATCGTTATTTATAGTATAACGAAGCATATGCAAAACGGCAGCTCCTTTTTTATAAGAGAGGCGGGAGCTGAAAATGCGGTTTACATTGGTGGTATCGGGTACGCGCAGGCTGCCATCGGGTTGCTGCAGCACTGCTCTGTGGGCAAACTGCATCCACTCCCGTGCTCCTGCAGGGTTAAACTTCTGCAGCGCCAGGTATTCTGCATAAGAAGCAAAACCTTCGTTCAGCCAGATATCTGTCCATGTTGCACAGGTTACATTATCGCCAAACCATTGGTGTGCCAGTTCGTGAGCTGTAAGTGTAAAGCTGAAACTGCTTTGCGTTGTCATGGTCTGGTGTTCCATCCCGCCGCCAATAGGTGCCATGCTATGCCCGTACTTTTCTGCTGCAAAAGGGTACAATGTAAAAAGCTCAGAAAAATGCTCCAGCAGCATCGGGATGCCATTCATCTCGCTCCTGTAAAAATCGGTGGCGCCACGATAAACATAATTCAGTACAGGTATAGGCTTACTTCCATTAGGTCTTGCCTCCACCAGGTACTCCTCGTAGTTAGATACTGCAACCGAAATCAGGTAATAGGCAATCGGGTAACGTGATTTCCACTCATGCCTGACTTTGCCATTAGGTAAACTTACAGTATTAGTAAGTAGGCCATTAGAGCCAACTTTATTATCTGAGCTGGTGGTGACAAATACATGCACAGAATCGGCTTTATCGGTTAATACCTGCTTGGTTGGCCACCACTCATAAGCGGCATAGGGTTCGCTCAGGCTCCAGGTTACCTGGTTTCCCCATTGCTGTTCGGTTGCTGTGTTAAAGCCATTGCCAATTGCCGCATTGCCACTGTTGGGTGCTGTGCCTTTATAGTTGATAACTGCTGTAAGCTTTGTAAGCGATTGAATAGGAGATGGGAGCTTTACAGAAACATCGGAGCCGTTACGGTTTATACTTTGTGCCAGCTGCCCGTTTATACTTACCGACTCTATAGAAAAGTTCGGGTGGAGCTCAAAAGCAAAAGTATCTAGGCTGGCGGCCTTTAATTTAGCTACTGTGGTTACCACACCTTCTATATAAGTAGAATTCCGCTCCAGTTGTAGGTCTAGTTTATAAAAAGTAACATCGTATTGGTTCATGCGCTGCTGGTGGCCTGGCGTAGCCATAACCTGGCGCTGTTGGTTACTTATTCTGCTTTCAGAACAGCTGGCTATACTTGGCAATTGTTGTGCCACTAGAGAATTGCCTGTTCCCAGTAAGCAAAGGCACAAGATATAGTAGAGTAAATTCTGTTGCATAAGTAGAGCCTTGGTTTATGCTTCTATAATAGAAGCATAACTTCTTTTGGTATACCTGATTATACTTTATTTCTGAAGTTAAGTATAAAGTACTGCTAACTCATTTTCGCCATCTCCTGCTTTACAATCACAACCGTCACACAAAGCAAAATATACCCGCTTTTTCTTTCATTTTGTGTCAAGTATAACATCAGATATAATCCGGTAATTTCTAGAGTTTAGCAAATCAGATTAGCGGGTGTGGTAAAGTATAATTGCTCCTGACCTTGTTAAGCGCTTCAGTTTCTTGTCTGCGCTATTTTAGAGACCAACCTATAAATTAGTTTATTTACAAATTATTAGCATCTATAAGTATATAAATAGGTATTTTATGGGGAGAGTGCAAATTAAATTAAAAATCAATGTTACAACAACGTTTGTATTTTATGAATAGTGCTAAAACATTGATAATTTTTTATTTTCTTGTTGAAGGTAAGTAAGTGGTTGTTAATTGCGGGTTTACAGAAGCTTAAACATGGTTAACGACAGGTGAGAAATCTGGAGCTATTGTTATGAATTTGCATCATTTTGATGATTTTTAACTAAAAAGTTATTGTGTGCATTTTGGAATTGTGATATTGTGTCTATATTTGGTAGACAAACTAATCTATTTACCAATCTAATTAATCTTAAAGAAGTCTAGTATGAAGAAGAGTTTACTACTCAGTTTCATCTTTGTGCTCGCGCTTGTTGTACAGGCATGGGCTCAAAGTAGAACTATCTCAGGGAAGGTCACTGACGCTGGGACAGGACAAGCACTCCCAGGTATAAGCGTGGCAGTGAAAGGAACCGCTGTGGGTACTGCAACAGGCGCTGATGGAGCATATCAGCTAAATGTACCAGCAAATGCAAATACACTTGTGTTCAGATTTATTGGTTATAAAACTGTGGAGCGTGCCATTGATAATGCATCTACCATTAATGTAACCATGGCTGTTGACCAAAAGCAACTGGAAGAAGTTGTAGTAGTTGGTTACGGCACGCAGAGTGAGAGAACAAGCACACAATCGGTTACTACGGTAAACGCTGATGCATTCAAGAACACGCCTCAAGTAAGCCCTCAGCAGTTACTACAGGGGCAGGCTGCGGGTGTACAGATGACGAATTCTTCTGGTGTACTAGGTTCAGCCTCAGCTGTTCGTATCAGAGGTGCTGCATCTATCACGGCAGGCGGCGAGCCACTTTATGTGATTGATGGTGTTCCGCTTAACGATGATGACTACTCTTTTACACAAGGTGGATCTGCAGCTCTTAACCCACTGCTTAATATTAACCCTAACGATATAGAATCGATGAGCGTGCTTAAAGATGCGGCCGCTGTCGCTATTTATGGTTCAAGAGGTGCTAACGGGGTTGTTCTTATCAACACTAAATCAGGTTCTAAAAACCAGAAAACACAGGTTAACTTTGACTATTTCACTGGTATGTCAGAGCCAACCAATGTGCTAAAGTACATGAGTGCTGAACAGTACAGAACTTTCAGAACAGAGTATGCTACAGCTAGAGGTCAGAAAGTGCCTGCTTTTGGTAATGGAACTGATTCTTATGACTGGGTAGAAGGTGTAACGCAAAAAGGAAAGACAAACTCTTATAGCCTATCAGCAAGAGGTGGTAACGAAAAAACTGCTTTCTACATTGGAGGTACTTATTCAGATGAGTCTGGCTTCACAATAGGTAACGAGCTGAAAAAATTGTCAGGTCGACTTAACCTGTCTCATAATATCAATAATAACGTGAAAGTGGGTGTTAACTACAGCCTTTCTAACTCAGATATGAGGCGAGTTGGTGTAGAGAATAGCACAGCTGCTCCATTGACTGGTGCTTACCTGCAAAGCCCTTGGGTAACACCTTGGGATGAGAACGGTCAGTTTGTGAACACGGGCTTTATCGTAAACTCTATTGCTCAGGATGCCCTTACTAGAAATGACTTCAATTTGATGAGAAGCACTGGTAACGTCTTTGGTGAAATTACCTTTCTGAAAGACTTCAAATTCAGAACTGACTGGGGTATCGATCTTTTAGAAACAGATGCCAAATATCGTGATCCGGATATTCTTTCTCCAGGTGGTTATGGTTATAGATCAAATATCGCTGATAATAAATGGTTAACTACAAACACTTTGCAGTATAACAAGTTTATTGGCGGAGGTCATACAGTTGGTGTTTTATTAGGACATAGCTTCGAAACTTCACGTTTTGACGACATGTTGGTAGAAGGTTCAGGCTTTGCCAGTGATGACTTACCAAACGTAGGTTCAGCCAGTACGCCGATCTCAACATCAGCAACTGGTTCTGAATGGGCCCTGGAGTCTTACTTCGGACGTGTTAATTACGATCTGAACAGCAAATACCTTTTTGAAGCTACATTGCGCAGAGACGGGTCTTCAAGATTTGGCGCTAACAACAAATACGGCACATTCTATGCAGCATCTGCTGGTTGGGTACTGTCTGAAGAGAACTTCCTGAAAAACGTAAGCTTCCTGAACTTCCTGAAACTAAAAACTAGCTATGGTACTGCAGGTAACGACAGAATTGGTAACTTCAACTACTTAGGCCTTTTTGCAGGTGGTAGCGGTGCTGACTACAATGGTAAATCTGGCCTGATTCCAACCACAGTGCCTAATCCGGATTTGGCTTGGGAAGAGACAGCTCAGTTTGATGTTACAATGAACGCTACTATTTTTGATAGACTGGATTTGGAAGTTAGCTACTATGACAAGAAAACAGTTAGCTTACTTGCTAGCCAGCCATACCCATATACTACAGGTTTCGCCAGTGCTACCAGAAACGTTGGTGAAATGAAGAACAACGGTGTGGATCTGATGATTACTAGCAGAAACTTTAAAGGAGGGGACTTTGAGTGGACTACAACTCTAAACATGGGTTTTGTAAAAAACGAAATTCTTTCTTTGCCAGATAATAAAGATCCTGAAGGTAGAAATTTCATGGCTGGTAGTTCAGCACAGAGAGCTATCGTAGGTGAGAGCCTGAACACTTTTTACATGGTAAGATATGCTGGTATCAATCCTGAAACTGGTGATGCACAGTGGCTAACTAAGGATGGCGAAATAACTACTAAATATTCTACTTCTGATCGTGTAGTGGTAGGAAGCGCTATTCCAGACTTCACTGGTGGTTTCACGAATAAATTCAGATACAAGGCATTTGACCTGAACGCGTTCTTCAACTTCTCTTATGGTAACAAAGTACTTATTGATGGCCTGCGTTTTACTGAGAACATGGGTAGTGCCTACAACAAGAGCACAGACCTGCTTAATTACTGGACTCCTGAAAATAAAAATTCATTTGCTCCGGCTCTGTCAAGCTCAACAGCAACTAGCTTCCATCAGTTGTCAACGTTGCACTTGCAGGATGGCTCTTACCTAAGACTGAAGACGCTTTCAATCGGTTATAATGTTCCTAAAGCATTAATTGAAAAAGCAAGAATCTTCTCTTCTGCACGCGTGTATGTTTTAGGTCAAAACCTGTGGACTTTAACATCTGATGATTTTAGAGGTCCAGATCCTGAGGTATCTGCAAATGGCGGTTCTAACCAAGTAGTTGGTGAGTCATTCTTTGCACTGCCACAGCCTAGAACAATAACTGCTGGTGTGAACCTTTCTTTTTAAGAAGCATCTAAATTTTAATCAAAATGAATAAGAAATATATATTACGAGTTTTAGGCCTCTCATTAGCACTTGGGATTTTCTCTTGTGAAGATAGGCTAAATGAGTTAAGACCAGAGCAGGATTTAACTGGCGAAGCGGCATTTGCAACAGAATCTACCACTCTTAGTTCCCTGTTTGGTGTGTACAGCACCATGCAGAACTATGAGATTTTTGGAGGTTTAACTCAGGTGATTGGTGACTTTCAGGCAGATAACGTAGAGTTCGTAGGGTCTTTCCCTACACTCCAAGAAATTAATAACTTCACAACTGTAGGCTCTAACTCTAGCATTCAGGCTTTATGGCAGGTATACTACAGAGCAATTACAAGAGCAAATAACGTTATAGCAAACGCTCCGAACGTAGAAGATGCTGGTTTTACTGCTGAAGAAAAAGCACAGGTGGTAGGAGAAGCAAAGTTCCTGAGAGCCCTGCTTTACTTTGAGTTGTCTAACCTGTTTTCTCAGCCTTACCAGGCAAGCCAAGGTTCTAACCTGTCTGTGCCTCTTGTGTTGGAGCCTTTTGAGGGTGAGCTTACTTTCCCTGCTAGAGCTACTCTAAACGAAGTTCATAGCCAAATTGAAAAAGATCTTTTAGAAGCTCTTCCGCATCTGAACAAAGCTTCTGAGTTTGGTGATCCTTCTGAAGCAAGAGGAAGAGCTACAGTCGGAGCAGCTCAGGCACTGTTGTCAAGACTTCATTTATATAGAGGTAACTGGGCTAAGGCAGAAGAGTATGCAAGAGCAGTCTTGGCTGATAATTCTTACCAACTGGCTTCAGATTATAGCTTTTACAGTGCTAATACATCTGAAGACGTGTTCACTATTCAAAACTCAGCTATAGACAATGGTCGTACCGGTAGCGGTGGCCTTGCATCCTATTATCGTCCGACATCAGATGGGGGGCGTGGAGATGCTCCTTTCTCTGACGAATTGATTGCAGCCTATGGTGAGAACAAGGATGCAGCAGGCAACATTATCGATAAACGCTATACAGCACTGAGCTCTACTGGTGTAGGTGCTGATGCGCAACCGCATCTTTTCACTACTAAATACCCTGAAGCTGCCACTAACTCAGATAATGCTCCTATTATACGAGTTACGGAAGTGGTGCTTACTTTGGCTGAAGCTATAGCACAGCAGGCAGGTGTAACGCAGGAGGCCGTTGATCTGATGAACGATCTGCGCGTGCGTGCTGGTCTGACTGAATGGACAACTACTTCTTTCGGCTCTACTCAGGAGTTTGTGAATGCTATCCTGAATGAAAGAAGAAAAGAGCTTGCTTTCGAAGGCTTCCGCAGAATGGACCTTTTGAGATACAAGATGCCATTAAGATCTGGTGGTGAGGGTGCTGCTAAAGCTGTGTTCGGAGGAAATTACACTATACTTCCAATTCCTCAGAGAGAACTAGATATTAACCCATCTTTAGAGCCAAATCCTGGGTACTAATTTTTAGAATTTTTATGATGAACTCCCAGACTGTGTAAACGGTCTGGGAGTTTCTTTTTATAGCCTTTGGAGTAATTATGTGTTAGTGTGCATTGCAAATTTGAATGACTTGAATAACTTAGACCTTAGCTTTAGACAAACAAAATCATCCATGAAGAATAAATACGCTTATACCTTACTCGGCGCCACCTGCTTCCTCTCTGGTGCCTTTATCTCAAAAGTAGCCGACAACAAAATTACTGTGAGTATGCTGCAGCAGGCCCAGCAATTGATAGGCTTAAATTTCACTCCTGCTCAGCTAGATTCTGCCACAAGTGAGTTAGAAGACTTCAGGAAAAGCTATGAAAGTATAAGGAAGCAACCACTTACAAACGATGTAGCTCCGGCTATCATGTTTAACCCTTTGCCGGTAGGTTATACATTCGAGCAGAAGCGCGAGAAGTTTGAAGTTGACAGACCGAAGAAGACAAAACTGCCTGCTAATAAAGAAGAGCTTGCTTATTATACTGTACCGCAACTGGCCGAGCTGATCAAAACAAAGCAGATTACCTCGGAAGAACTTACAAAGTTCTTTATAGATCGGCTGAAACAGTATGGGCCAACCCTGGAGTGTGTGACATCCTTAACAGAGGAACTTGCTTTGCAACAGGCTCGCAAGGCAGACCAGGAAATAAAAGCAGGCAAGTATAAAGGTATGCTGCATGGTATACCTTATGGCGTAAAAGACTTGCTGGCTACTAAGAACTATAAAACCACCTGGGGCTCGGTGCCTTACAAAGATCAGAAGATAGACATGGATGCTACTGTTGTACAGCGCCTTGAGCAGGCAGGGGCTGTGCTTGTGGCAAAACTAACTTTAGGCGAGCTGGCCATGGGCGATGTTTGGTACGGTGGGAAAACCAGATCGCCATGGGATTTAACTAAAGGTTCGAGTGGTTCTTCGGCTGGTTCGGCTTCAGCGGTGGCAGCAGGCTTGTTGCCTTTTGCTATCGGCACGGAAACACTGGGCTCTATAGTTTCGCCATCTACTGCTTGTGGTACTACTGGCTTAAGACCTACTTACGGGCGTGTTAGCCGTCATGGTGCTATGGCTTTAAGCTGGTCTATGGATAAGATTGGGCCGATTGCACGTACTGCCGAAGATTGCGCCATAGTTTTCAATGCTATTTATGGTCCTGACGGGAAAGATCTTTCGGTGCAGGATGCGCCATTCAACTATAATAAAAATATAGATGTTAAAAAGCTGCGCGTAGGCTATCTTAAAAAAGATTTTGAACGCGAGTATGGCTTCAAAGCTAACGACCAGGCTACACTGGAGGCCCTAAGAAAAGCAGGTATAGAACTGGTGCCACTGGAGTTGCCTGATCTTCCGGCACGCGACCTGACTCTGACTATTTCAGTGGAAGGTGCTGCGGCCTTTGACGAACTGA
This sequence comes from uncultured Pontibacter sp., assembly GCA_966250805.1. GTDB lineage: Bacteria > Bacteroidota > Bacteroidia > Cytophagales > Hymenobacteraceae > Pontibacter. Next base: position 472,048 of record CBINIP010000001.1, read on the forward strand.
CCAGAAGCGGGCGCGACAGCCTGATGGTGCAGCAACACAAAAATGCATGGCCAAACAGTTTTAGATCGGCTCGCTTTGTGTCAGCTGTAGAATACATCCAGGCGCAACGCGTGCGTACCCTCATGATTCAGCAGATGCACGAAAAGTTTAAAGGTATAGATGTTTATATCAGCCCTTCATTTGCCAGCAACAACCTGGTAATTACCAACCTTACCGGACATCCTTGTGTGGTGGTGCCAAATGGCTTCCAGAAAAACGGCATGCCAACCACTATTACTTTTATGGGTAATTTATACGGAGAGGCAAAGGTGCTGGCATTCGCAAAGTTCTTTCAGGATCTAACAAACTTTGAGGAGCAGCACCCTAAGCTGGCTTTAAAGTAATATAAAATAGTATCCAGATTAAAAGTATAAGTCTAAGGTTGTAGCTAGTAGTTTGGCAACCTTAGACTTATTTGTTTTATTTGGGTAGCTAACCATTATAAACTACCTACTAACCTAAACAAACATGCTACTTAAAAGCAAAGCTGTTGCCCTAACAGCGTTCGTGCTGCTGTTAGGCGGATCTATACAGGCCCAAACGGGGCCGATGACGCTGAGCGTAGAAAAAATCATGCGCGACCCCAAATGGATCGGTACATCGCCGAGCAACATCTCGTGGTCTGAAGATGGCAAGAAGATATACTTTAGCTGGAACCCCGAAGGTAACCGCAAAGACTCTCTTTATAGTGTAACAGCCGAGGGGAAGAACATTAAAAAGGTAAGCGCTCAGGAGCGCAGAAGCCTGCCTTCCAGGTTTGGTAGCTACAATAAGGCTGAAACAAAGAAAGTATACGAAAAGAACGGCGACATTTTTCTGCTTGATATTAAGAGCGGAAAAACGCAGCAGCTCACGAATACAGTGGAGCGGGAGAGCAGCCCATCGTTCAGCTTCGACGAAAAGAAAGTTGTTTACCTGAAAGATAGCAACCTGTTTGCCTGGAGCGTTGCCAATGGCCAGGTAAAACAGCTTACAGATTTCAGAAAAGGCCGTAAGCCTGCCGATGAGACTAAAGACCAGCAGAAAGAGTGGCTGCAGAAACAACAGCTAGCTTTGCTGCAGATCGTGCGCGACAGAGAAGCCGATAAAGCTGCTCTAAAGAAACAGCAAAAAGCAGATTCGCCTGCACGCCCAAAAGAAATATACATAGATGATAAAAGTATAGATGGCGTTATACTTAGCCCAGACGAGCAGTTTATAACTTATAGGCTGGTAAGCAGGCCGAAGAATGCTAAAATTGCGATTGTGCCAGACTATGTTACTTCATCCGGCTATACTGAAGATATAAACACACGCACCAAAGTAGGGGATGCGCAAAGTACAGCAGAGTTTTTTGTATACGACATCCGCCGCGATACCACTTTTGCTGTGCAGATGAAAGATGTGCCGGGTATAACTGAGCAGCCTGCATACTTACAGGCAAGTACTGCAAAAGGTACTGTTGGTAACCCGGAGAAGCAGGAAATCCGCAAGACAGTGCTTTATGGTCCGTTCTGGTCAGATAATGGCAAGCATGCTGTTGTGGTGGCACGCTCTGCTGATAACAAAGACCGCTGGATTTTAAAGCTTGAACCTGCTACCGGTAAGTTAAGCCTGCTGGACCGTCAGCGCGACGAGGCCTGGATTAACGGCCCAGGTATTGGTTATGGCGCTGGAGATATTGGCTGGATGCCGGATAATGAGCATGTGTGGTTTCAGTCGGAGGAAAGCGGTTATTCTCACCTTTATACTGTAAACATCAACACAGGTAAAAAGAAAGCGCTTACGAGCGGCAAGTTCGAAGTATCCAGTTTAGCCATGTCTGATGATAAAAAGAACTGGTACTTCATCGCTAACAAAGTACATCCGGGCGAGCAGCATTTTTACCGTATGCCGCTGCAGGGTGGCGAAATGGTGCAGTTAACTACCATGCCGGGAGCGCACGAAGTTGAACTTTCTCCTGATGAAAAAACACTGGCAATCCGCTACTCTTATAGCAACAAGCCTTGGGAGCTTTATGTGATGGATAACCGTAAGGGCGCTAAGCCGCGCCAGGTAACACAATCTCTTACCGAAGAATTCAAATCATACAAATGGCGTGAGCCGGAGGTAATTTCTTTTAAAGCATCTGATGGTGCCGATGTATATGCGCGTGTTTACAAGCCTGCAAAAGCAGAAGCTCAGGGGCCTGCAGTGATTTTTGTGCACGGAGCTGGATACCTGCAGAACGCACACAAATGGTGGAGCACTTACTTCAGGGAGTACATGTTCCATAACTTCCTTGCAGACCAAGGTTATACTGTAATGGATATTGACTACAGAGGTAGTGCAGGTTACGGCCGTGATGTGCGCACTGGTATTTACCAGTTTATGGGAGGCAAAGACTTAAGTGACCATGTTGATGGTGCCAAGTTACTAGCTGATAAGTATAATGTAGATCCGAAGCGCATTGGTATCTATGGTGGCTCTTACGGCGGCTTTATTACGCTAATGGCAATGTTCACGCAACCGGATGTGTTTGCCGCCGGTGCTGCCTTGCGTTCCGTTACCGATTGGGCTCACTACAATCATGGTTATACTTCAAACATACTTAACACACCTTATACCGATAGTTTAGCTTATACTAAAAGCTCTCCTATTTATTATGCCGAAGGCTTGAAAGGTGCCTTGCTGATGTGCCATGGTATGGTAGATACCAACGTGCATTTTCAGGATATTGTGCGCCTTTCGCAACGCCTGATCGAGCTAGGTAAAGATAATTGGGAGCTGGCTGTTTACCCTGTAGAAGACCATGGATTTGTAGAGCCAGCCAGCTGGACAGACGAGTACAAACGTATCTACAAGCTTTTTGAAGAGAACCTGAAGAAGAAGTAGGGAAGTATAAATGATAGTAAAAGCGCGTGGTGCAGATGCACCACGCGCTTTTTTGTTGTCTATTAATTCACTAATTATCTTAAAAACAAAAGGTGGAAGAGCAAAGATTATATTCACATAACCTGACCTTTCCTCCTTCTTATGATTCTGCTATCACACCATTTTTCATACCTTATATCTAATTCTGAAAATTGTAAAATTTATAATTACATGCCAGGGTTATTAAGCATTAGTGTTAAAGTGGAAGAATGAAATTTACCACAATCAGTCTTTTTTGAGTCTTTATATCATTATGTTTGATGTTTAAACTTTTAAATTTAACAGCTGGCTGTTGTTGGTTTAATTTATGTAAGACGCTGGTTTTAAGTGTTTTATTTAGTGTATCAAGAAGTGGGTGTTTTCTTTTGTTAGAGGCAGAAATTGATCAAAAATATTTTTTGCTTTCTCATATCTGCAAGTAGTAGTATTATTATATATTTGAATACTAACTAATCACAATTAACAATTACCTAATCTATCTTTATGAGAAAAGTATTACTTTTTGGTGTGCTATCGCTGTTCGCTTTTTTGCAGCATGCAGTAGCACAGACAAAAACAATTACTGGTAAAGTATCTGACCAAGAGGCAGGTATAGGCTTACCAGGAGTATCTGTTGTTGTCAAAGGAACTACAGTGGGTACGGCAACCGCTGGTGATGGTACTTATAGTTTAAATGTACCAGAAAATGCCACTACGCTAGTTTTTCGTTTTATTGGTTACAAAACGGTTGAGCGCGCAATTGGTGGCCAAAGTACAATTAATATTGCCATGCCTGTAGATAACAAGCAACTGGAAGAGGTTCTTGTTGTAGCCTATGGTACTGCCGATAAGGGTACATTTACAGGTTCTGCAGCCCAGATCAAATCTGAAGACTTGGCTAAAAGGCCGGTTACTAACGTTGTAAGTGCACTTGCCGGTGTAGCTCCAGGTATTCAAACTACTGCTGGCAGCGGCCAGCCAGGTGATGGACCTGCAATACGCATACGCGGTATTGGCTCTGTTAACTCTAGTAATAACCCCCTTTATGTAGTTGATGGTGTGCCTTATGCCGGGGGTATCTCAAACATTAACCCTGATGATATAGCAAGTGTAACTGTTCTGAAAGATGCCGCTTCTACTTCACTTTATGGTTCACGAGCTGGTAACGGTGTGATCATGATCACAACTAAAGCCGGAAAGAAAGACAGAAATCAGATTAATTTAAAAGTAGTACAAGGCGTTTCTTCAAGAGGTCTTGAGGAATACGAACGTGTAAATGCGCAGGAGTATTATCCACTTCTTTGGGAAGCATACCGTAATAGCTTAGCTTATGCGTCTTCAAATGCGCAGCCATTAGAGACGGCAAATCAAAATGCTACTAATAAAATCAAAGGCTTATTAGGTTATAACCCATTCAATGTAGCAGATAATGCAATAGTAGGAACTGATGGTAGAATCAACCCTAATGCACAATTAATCTATGGTGCAGATGAGTTAGATTGGGAAAAATCCTTAATGCGAAATAGCAAGAGAGGCGATTACTCAGTTAGCTTTAATGGTGGCTCACAGAAAAGCGACTATTATATTTCCCTTGGCTATACTGATGACAAAGGCTATCTGATTAAGTCTGATTTTGAGCGCTATACAGCTCGTGTAAATGTGAATACCCAAGCTAAAGATTGGTTTAGAACAGGTTTGAACATTTCTGGAACTTACACTAGCTCTAACCAGGCTAATGATGCATCAAGTACTGGATATGTTAACCCATTCTATTTTTCTCGTATGATGGGGCCAATCTATCCTGTTTATGCACTTAATCCTGCTACAGGAGAGCCTCTTCTTGATGAAAAAGGCAATAAGATCTACGACTTAGGTAACATGACCCAATTAGGCCTTGCAAACCGTCCTTCAAATGCCAGCCCTGGTCGTCATGTTGTAGCAGAGACTGAATGGAACAACAACCAACTAGTGCGTAATATTTTAAGTGCAAGAACATTTGGTGAGATCAAGTTCCTGAAGGATTTCAAATTCACTACTAATGTCAGCCTTGATCTGAATAACTACTCTGGTTCTTCTTATCAGAATAAGTTAGTAGGTGATGGTGCACCTGCTGGTAGAGCAAGTCAAACTAAAACAACAACTACTAGCTATACTTTGAACCAATTGTTAAACTATAACAAAACAATTGCTGATAAGCACAATGTAGATGCATTGATAGGTCATGAAAACTATGATTTTCAATACAATTACTTGTATGGCTTTAGACAAGGTCAGGTAGTAGAAGGTAACACAGAGCTTGGAAACTTTACAACAACCAACTCTTTAACTTCCTATACTGATCGTCATAGAATAGAAAGCTACTTCTCTAGAGTAAACTATAGTTTTGATGAGCGCTATACAGTTTCTGCTTCTTATCGTCGCGATGGTTCTTCTAAATTCAGTTCAGACTTCCGTTGGGGTGATTTCTGGTCAGTTGGTGCAGGATGGAGATTAGATAATGAAACATTCTTGAACCTGCCAACATGGGTTGATATGTTGAAATTAAGAGGTTCTTATGGTGAGGTAGGAAACGATGGTGTGCTTGATGCAAATGGTAACTCTAACTACTATCCTTACATGGCGCTTTATGGTGTTGGACCTTCTTACAATAACGCAGCCGAGCCTGGTTTCCTTCAGTTGACTGTTGCATCTCCGAACCTTGTTTGGGAGGCAAGCAGAAGTTTTGATGTTGCTGCTGATTTCGGCTTGTTCAAACGTGTTAATGGTTCAGTAGAATACTTTCATAGAATCTCTGATAACCTCCTTTTTGAAGTTCCACTTCCTTTGTCAAGTGGTTTGTTAACTAAAACAGAGAACAATGGTACCATGTATAACAGCGGTATAGAACTAGAGCTGAATGGTGATGCTGTTAAAACAAAAGACTTCTCCTGGAATGTGAACTTCAACTGGACAACTTTTAAGAACGAGTTCACTAAGCTGCCTTCAAAAGAACAAATAGCTGGTACTAAAAAGTACATGGTTGGCCACTCAATTTATGATTACTGGTTAAGAGAATATATGGGTGTTGATGCTGCTACTGGTGAAGCACTATACAGAGCTAATACTTTTAGTGAGTCTAATAGCAAGATATTAGCAAATGGTGATACAGTAACAACAAGTTTGAACAACGCCAGATATCATTATGCAGGTAGCGCTATTCCTGATTTCTCTGGTGGTATCAGAAATACATTTACCTATAAGAATCTGTCGCTATCAGTGTTGCTGACTTACCAGGTAGGTGGTAAAGTATACGATAGCAACTATGCCGCATTAATGAGCCCTGGTTCTTATGGACAAGCACTGCATAAAGATATTCTTAACAGATGGCAAAAGCCGGGTGACATCACAGATGTACCAAGAATGGATGCAGGTAGACTAACAGACTTTTCAAGCGGTACATCTGACCGATGGTTGATTGATGCCTCTTATTTGAATGTTAGATCTATCGACTTAACATACAATATTCCTGCAGTATTAGTAAATAAACTTCAGTTACAAGGAGCTAGAGTGTTTGTGTCTGGCGAAAACTTAGGTTTAATCTCTAAACGTAAAGGCTTGAATGTTACTCAAAACTTCACAGGTGTAACTTCAAATGCCTATTCTCCTAGCAGAATTCTTTCGGCTGGTGTAAACGTAACATTATAATATCAGAGTAAATGAAAAAGATTTTATATAGCTCACTTGTAGCTAGCATGCTACTTTTCACTGCATGCGAAAAAGACTACTTAGAGGTACAGCCTACTGACGCTGTTTCTTCAGAAGCAATTTTCACAACCACAGCTAATGCCTGGGGTGCTATAAATGGTATGCATAGATCTATGTATTTCCAATACAGCAACCAAGATCAAGCCGGACAAGGATCAGTTATGATCAATTCGGATGCTTTAGGTGAAGATGTGGTAATGACAGCACAGGGTAATGGTTGGTTTAATGCTACTTACCAGTGGACTATGCACCGCAATGTTAACGCTGGTTCGTTATCCTTTATCTATAGATACTATTATAAGCTGATAGCTAATGCTAACATGATAATAGAGAATATAGATAAAGCTGAGGGGCCAGATGCTGATAAGAAGATCATTAAAGGTCAGGCATTGGCTTATAGAGCTTGGGCACATCATCAGCTGGTGCAGTTTTTTGCTAAGCGTTATGATGCTGCTAACCTTCAGTCTCCGGGTGTGGTTTTAATGACTAAGAGTACAACAGAAGGTCAGCCACGTGCAACGGTACAGGAAGTATATACACAGATCAACAAGGATATAGACGAAGCCATTGTATTACTAAATGGTTATAACCGAGGAGATGCTCTTAAGAAGTCACATATTAACCTGAATGTTGCTAAAGGCTTCAAAGCTCGTGTAGCCCTGACAATGCAGGATTGGGCTACTGCTGCAAAATATGCTGCTGAAGCAAGAGAAGGACTCTCTTTAATGACAAATGCTCAATATAAAGAAGGCTTCAACTCAGTAACAAATCCTGAATGGATGTGGGGTAGCTACCAGTTAGATGATCAGCAGACCTATTTCTACTCATTCTTTGCATACATGTCTGCAAACTTCAACTCTACTAATATTAGAACTAACCCTAAGGCTATAAATAGTAAGTTGTATGACATGATACCTGTTACTGATGTGCGTAAGCAAATGTGGGATCCAACTGGGGCAACTGTTCCTGTTCCGCCTAATGGTGCAAAGAAGCCTTATGCGAACAAGAAGTTCTTGTCTAAGAGCTCTAGCCTTAGCGTAGGTGATGTTCCTTATATGCGTGTTGCTGAAATGTATCTAATTGAAGCTGAAGCAAAGGCAAGATTAGGACAAGCAGATGCTGCAGATGTACTTTATACATTAGTTAAGAATAGAGATGCTGCCGCTATTAAATCCCTAAACACTGGACAGGCATTAGTCGATGAGATTTTGATTCAGCGTAGAATAGAGCTTTGGGGTGAAGGCTTTAGATTCTTAGACCTTAAACGTACTAACAGTGCGCTGGATAGAACAGGCGCTAATCACAGCCAAGATTTAACTACTGCTGCTGCTATGACTAAACCAGCAGATAGTAAGGAGTGGGAATTCCTTATTCCTCAAGCCGAAATCAATGCGAACAAAGCTATAACGCAAAATGAGCTTTAAGCTGTAATGGCTACAAACAAAAAGAGCTGCCCATATTGGGCAGCTCTTTTTGTTTGTAGCCATTACTAATCGATAAACTTTATAAGGATTTGAGAAATAGAATTTAAAAATAGAAAGCGCAAGTCGGATTACTTTAAATATAGGAGCCACTTTTCGTGCCTCATAAACTCCAGCAAAAAGCGCGTGGTGCAGATGCACCACGCGCTTTTTGCTGGAGTTTATGCTTCCTATTAAGGCTTAGCTATTATAGAGTCATGCTTCTGTTGGTAATCTATGTGCTGCATACAATACAGGAAAAGTTCTTTTATAGATAAGTAGTTACAGCCCCTGTAATCTTTCATTAAGTCTGTGAGGTGAGATGAAAAGTGATATTATTTTTTAACACAATCAAGCCTTTTGAAGGAGCAGCAGCAAGTGTTGGTAATCAAGGTTTATAATTTTATGTGGTTAAGCCATCTGAAAGTATAAGTTTTAACACTGAATTATAAAAATTATAAAATTTACACTTGTGTATGTAAGTTATTGGTATATAGGTATTTGCAAAAAGACTATAAAATCAACAAGGGTGAAAATGTTTGTTTAAAGGCGATAGAGATATTTTTTTTAACAATTCTTTTACGTTGTTATAACAATAATTTATATTTGGAGACAAACTAATTACACATTTTACAAATTTTTCTAATCTAACTTTATGAGAAAAGTTCTATTATTAGGTTTGGTGATGTTCCTAACGCTTGTTAGTCAGGCGTGGGCGCAAAACCGAACTATCTCAGGGAAGGTAACCGACTCTGGGAGTGGACAACCTCTACCAGGTGTATCAGTGCTTGTTAAGGGCACTACGGCAGGTACTGCTACTGGTATTGATGGTACATATACTGTGAACGTGCCAGCGAATGCTAATACACTAGTATTCCGTTATATTGGCTATACAACGATTGAGCGTTTGATTGAAGGTACAACTGTGAATGTTGCATTGGGCCTGGATAACAAGCAATTATCAGAAGTTATAATCACAGGTTATGGTACTACAGTTAAAAGTGAAGTAACTGGTTCTGTAACTACCGTTAGTGCTTCTAAACTGGAAGACAAGCCAATGCCTTCAGTTGATCAGTTGCTGCAGGGGCAAGTGGCTGGTTTACAATCAGTAGGTAGCTCCGGGCAGCCAGGTGCTAGCCAGCAGATTCGTATCAGAGGTGTGGGCTCGATCAATGCTGGTTCTAACCCGCTATACGTTGTGGATGGTGTAATCATTAACTCTGGTGACCTTTCCAGAAACACAACTTCTGCAAACCAGTTAGCAGGTCTGAACCCGAACGACATTGAGAGTGTAACAGTTCTTAAGGACGCGGCTTCTACTTCTATCTATGGTTCCAGAGGTGCAAACGGTGTTATCGTAATTACTACTAAGTCTGGTAAATCAGGAAAAACAAAGTTCAACTTTACTACGGAGCAAGGCTATACTGATGTTGCTACAGTTCCGGAGGCTGGTGAATACTTAAATGCAGCACAGTACTTAGAGTTAACCCGCGAAGGTCTTGTAAATGCAGGTTATTCTCCGGATGTAGTTAACGAGACAATGCTTGCATTTGGCGAAGGCTCTGGTGTTGACACAGATTGGAGAGACATTATTACTAGAAGAGGAAATCAGCAAACTTACAATCTGTCTGCATCAGGTGGAAATGAGAAAACTCAGTTCTACGTATCAGGTGGTTACTTCGATCAGGATGCCCCGGTTATTGGTTCTGACTTTAGAAGAATTTCAGGTGCTTTGAACCTGAACCACAAGATCAACGATAAGATCTCTTTCTTCAATAAGCTTAATATTTCCAATATTAACCAAACTACGCCTTCTAATGGTGGTGCTTTCTCAAACCCTGTAGGGGCCATGGGTTTCTTACTTCCAGTACAGAATCCTTACAACCCAGACGGAACACTGAACATCTCTCGTACAGGTATCACAAACTTCAACTCACAGTTTAACCCACTGTACCTGGTTGAAAACGATATCAGAGATATGCGAAACACCAAGGTTTTAGGTTCTATCGGTGCAGAGTATAACATCTTCAAAAACCTGAAGTTCACTTCTAAAGTTGGTGTTGACTACATCACTATCGAGGAGGAGATGTTCTGGAACCCATTCCACGGTGATGGTAGAACGGTTTCTGGTCGTGGTTACAACTACTACACACGTTTATTCAACTGGATCACTACTAATCAGTTAAATTACCGCTTTGCTGTGCCAGGTGTAGAAAAGTTAACTGCTGATGCGACTCTTGGCTATGAAGCACAGAAGTCTCGCCAGTACAACATTACTACTAACTCTACTACTTACCCTAAAACAACGGCACTGCCTTCTTCATCAGTAGCTTCAGTTCCGATTGTAGGTAATGCTTCCGGTTCAGATTATACTTTCTCATCTATCATTTCAGCATTGAACCTGAACTATGATGAGAAATATGTACTAACTGGTACTTTCCGTCGTGACGGTTCTTCAAGATTCGGTTCTGAAAACAGATATGGTAATTTCTGGTCTATTGGTGCAACCTGGAATGCTCATGAAGAAGATTTCATCAAGAACCTTGACTTCGTGTCAACTGCTAAATTGAGATCTTCATATGGTGTAAACGGTAACGGTGATATCGGTAACTATACTTGGCGTCCGCTGTTTGGCTACGGCTTTAACTATAACCAGCAGCCAGGTGGAGCTTTCAGTAACTTAGGTAACACTGACCTGACTTGGGAGCTAAACAAACCATTCAACGTAGGTGTGGACTTGGGCTTCTTTGGTGAGCGCCTGACATTTACTGCTGATTATTATGAGCGTGTTACAAGCGATATGCTTCTGTACCGTGAGATCTCCAGAACAAATGGCTTCGGATCTTCTGTTCTGCAGAACATTGGCGAAATGAAGAACAGCGGTTTTGAATTAACGATCGGTGGTTCTCCAATCGATGGTGATTTCAAGTGGACTTCTAATTTCAATATTGCCTTCAATAAAAACAGAATCACAAAGCTTGTAGGCGGAAGAGACATCATTGATGGTGCTTATATCCTGAGAGAAGGCGAAGACTACAGAACATTCTATGTACGCCAGTGGGCGGGTGTAGACCCTGCTACAGGTGACCCAATGTGGTGGAAAGATGCTGCCAGAACAGAGAAGACAAAGTCTTACAGCCAGGCAGAGCGAGTACTTTACAAGAGCGGAACTCCTAAGTTCTTCGGTGGCTTTAACAACACATTCAATTACAAAGGCTTTACTTTAGATGCATTGGTTGTATTCAACTATGGCAACTATGTAAGAGATGGTTGGGAGTTTTACCTGATGGACGGTTCTTATCCTTTGGCTAACAAATATGCTAAGAACCTGGACAGATGGCAGAAAGAAGGAGACATCACAGATGTTCCTAAATATGTTTACAACCAGCCAAACAACTCCAGCTCTCTGTCTACAAGATTCTTGTATAAAGGCGATTTCATGCGTCTGAGAAATTTAAGCCTGGGTTACGATCTGAAGTCTCAGTGGATTGAAAAAGTAGGTCTGTCGAGAGCTAACGTTTACGTACGTGGTACAAACCTGCTGACCAAGACTTATGATGAAAACCTGACAGTAGATCCGGAAGCAGGTGTAAACAGCAGCGCGAACGCAGACATCCCGGCTTCTAAGTCTGTAACTGTAGGTCTTAATGTTAATTTTTAATTTTAGTAACTAATGAATAAGAGATTTTTATATATGTCTTTACTCTCAGCAACATTGCTGCTGGGATCTTGTAAAGATGAGTTCCTGGATCAGGAGCCATATTCTTCCCTGCCGATTGGTAGCGCCATTCTTACTGCAGATGACATGCAGTCTGCAGCCAATGGCATGTATCAGTCGCTTCGCTCAACAGACACTTTCGGACGTAACATTCCTTTGATGGGCGATTTGATGGCTGATAACGTGTATATTGCTCCTGCAAACTCAGGACGTTATATCGCACAAAACGCTTATACTACTACTGTTGCTACTGCAGAGCCAGCAAACATGTGGAGTGCGCTCTATTCAACAATTCTAAGAGCCAACACCATCATCAACGCTACTGTACCTGCAAGCCCTACTGTTGATCAATTGAAAGGTGAAGCATATGCAGTGAGAGCTTTGTGCTACTTCGAACTAACCAAGTTCTTTGCAACGCCTTATACAGTTAATCCTAATGCGCTTGGTGTTCCTTTGGTAACTACGTTTGATCCGAAGAACCCAACAAGCTACTATACAGGATCAAATCCGAAGAGAAATACTGTAGCCGAGGTTTATGCTCAAATCAATTCTGATTTAACAGAGGCATATAACCTGATTACAACTACTAAAAACTCTTCTTATATTAACAAGTATGGTGCAAGAGCCCTGCAGGCAAGAGCATATTTGTATATGGGAGATTATGTGAAAGCTAAGGAAGCAGCACTGGACGTAGTTACTAACGGAGGCTATACGCTTGTTTCTGCTGCTAACTATGCTTCTTACTGGAAGAATGCTGCACCTGTTACCAACAAAGTTGAAACCATCTTTGAAATTTCACTTGATGGTGTAAACAACAATGGTACAAACGCTCTTGCTTACATATATGACCAGAACGGTTATGGTGACATGCTTGCTACAACAGATCTGTATAACACTTATGCAGAAAGTGATGTGCGCAGAAGCGTTATAACTGCAGGAAAGAAAGGTACAGTAAACCCTGCTTACATTGTGGCCAAATATCCGAATACACTGAACGCATCTGATAAAGATGATATCAAGGTGATTCGATATGCTGAGGTGTTGTTAACGCTAGCTGAGGCGGAAGCCAGAACTGGAAATCCGGTTGAAGCTCTAAGAAGACTAAATGAAGTAGCAACTGCACGTGGTGCCGCTCCTTATATTTCAGTTGGTGATCAGCTGATCCAGGATATTCTTACTGAAAGACGTAAAGAGCTTGCTTTTGAAGGCCATCGTTACTGGGACTTCATGCGCCTGAACTTGCCTATCATCCGTACAGCTCAGCATCCGTCTGCAGCCAGAGAAATTACGGTTGATAACTTCAGACGTATACAGCCAATACCACAAGGTGAGCTTGATGCTAACCCTAATATTGAGCCTAACCCTGGATATTAATCTTGGTTTTAGTTATAAAAAGAAACTGCCGGACTATTCATTTAGCCCGGCAGTTTCTTTTTATAACTAGTTATTATTAACTGTCAAAAACTGTCAAAAGTCTCAAAACCTATACACCATACCGGCCCCCTCAAACTCCCTAGTCTTCACCGGCACTACAGACAAACCAATATTATTAGTTCTCTTATGTAATTGCGGCACCAGTATGCCTATACTTGCACCTACAGCGTAGCCGATGATGTTATCGCTGAGGAAGTGTTTGCCAGCCTCCATGCGCAGGTAACCAACAGCTAGAGGTACAGCCGCAGCGGCGGCCCATACGTAAGGTCGGGCCGGAGAGTCAGGGTTGAAGTCGTGAAATACTTTGGCGGCAAAGAAGGTGGCGCTGGCCGTGGCTGCCGTGTGGCCGGCATAAAACGAGTTTGTCGCATACTTGTGCAGGCGGGCTTCCAGCGGTGCATCTTCTGCATACACATTAGGCCTTTTTCTGTTGGTTAGTCCGGCAGTAAGGCTATACAATCCACCAGCTATCGACATGGTTTGTGCATAGAGCAAGTATACTTGTGGTGCATTCTGTTTTACATCATCATCCAGAAGCAGAAAAAGAGGCGCTACAAAGGAGCCATAAAAGGGAAAATCACTGGCTTGCTCGGCCCGCTCACTATAATTGCCTGCCGCAAACCTGTCGAAGCGGTTGACATCTTTTATACTAAGACCCACCAGGTCTTCTTCTGTTAACTTATCCTTATTAACTAGAATGGTGCTACCTACTACGGTCATGCCCATGCCGCCAGCAGTGATAGCACCATCCTTTAGCCAGTTTATCTTGTAAGGCGAGTTAGGTTGTGCTAAAGTACTTCCTGTACTTAGCCAAAACAAAACAAGCCATGCCAACAGATAAATTTTCTGCATCAGATCTAGAAAGTATAAGAAAAGGCTGCGCCGTTAAATTCAGGAGAAGCTACAGGTACTAAGCTGATGTTTGTCTTGTTGCTCTTCTTGTGTAGTTGTGGCACAAGTATACCAGCACCAGCTCCTACCACATAACCAAGTATATTGTCGCTTAAGAAATGTTTACCGGCTTTCAGGCGGAGGTAGCCAACAGAGGCAGGTATAGCTGCAGCGGCGGCCCAAACGTAAGGGCGGGCCGGGGAGTCAGGGTTGAAGTCGTGGAACACTTTGGCGGCAAAGAAGGTGGCGCTGGCTGTAGCTGCCGTGTGGCCGGCATAAAACGAGTTACGCGCATTAGCCGAAGTACGATCCGACATTTTCACATCCTCGTTATTATAAACCAGTGGTCTGGTTCGTGGTATATTTCCATTAGTATTAGTAAAAAGCGCACCTGTTATGGCCATCGTCTCTACATATAAAAGTGCTACCTGGCCAAACTTACTGCGGACATTGTCATTTAAGATCATAACAGCAAGGGGCATTGCAAACGAACTATAGAATGGAATATCGCTTATTTTTTTGGCTTGGTCTGAATGGTAGCCGGCGGCAAAACGGTCGAAGCTGTTTACATCGCTCTTGCTTAAATTGGCAACTTCTTCTTCTGTTAAGCCTTCCTTATCCTGCATTTTAGTTAAGCCCCAATAGCTTAAGCCCATGCCTGCAACAGTAATTGGTACATCTACTTTCGCGCTTGTTCTGTAAGGGGAATCATCCTGAGCATAAGCCTGGCCCGTCAGGAGCGATAGTGTGAGTAAAAGGATTATATATGGTTTCATGGTTTGTCTTTAGGAATGGTACAATTAAGTGTTTTTGAAACGGGAGCACTTTTAAAAAGTTTTGGGGAAAAAGGCTGGAGAAGGTATTTATACTATTGTAATAGCATTTGCTACTGTGGTATATGCTATAAAGTATAAGTACGGGTAAAAGTGATATTGTACTATGGTTATACTTGGCTAAACTATAACTTTAAGAGCGTTGTCGGGCCTATCTATTTTAAAGTGTGGTATATTTGCATTAGCTTTGTAACCGCTGTCGTAAAGGGCAAGCAGGTTTATACTTTGTACCTAAACCCATTAGTAAAATGCCATATTTATTTACTTCTGAGTCTGTTTCAGAAGGACACCCAGATAAGGTTGCAGATCAGATATCGGATGCGCTCCTTGATGAATTTTTAAAACAGGATCCTCAGTCTAAAGTAGCCTGCGAAACTCTTGTAACTACAGGGTTAGTTGTGCTAAGCGGCGAGGTTAAAACAGACGGTTATGTTGATGTGCAGAAGGTTGCTCGCGATGTTATCAAGCGCATTGGCTATACCAAGTCTGAATATATGTTTGATGCGGATGCGTGCGGTATAATATCTGCTATCCATGGCCAGTCCAGCGATATTAACCAGGGCGTTGAGCGTGCTAACCCGGAAGAGCAGGGTGCCGGCGACCAGGGTATGATGTTTGGTTACGCTACAAACGAAACCGACAACTATATGCCATTAGCGCTTAGCATTTCGCACCTGTTGCTGGAGGAGCTTGCGGCTATACGTAAAGAAGGCAAAGAAATGACTTACCTGCGTCCGGATGCAAAATCGCAGGTAACTATCCGCTACAGCGATAACCACGTTCCTGAAAAGATCGATACTATCGTTATTTCTACACAGCACGATGAGTTTGTATTGCCAAAAGCTGATACAGCCGAAGCAAAGCAGGATGCTGAAAAAGAGATGGTGAGGAAAATCAGCGAAGATATCAGCAACATACTTATACCTCGCGTGCTTAAGCAATTGCCGGAGCGTATTCAGAAGCTGTTCAACAACGAGATCACTTACCACATTAACCCAACAGGTAAATTCGTTATCGGTGGCCCGCACGGCGATACTGGTTTAACTGGCCGTAAGATCATCGTAGATACTTATGGTGGTAAAGGTGCACACGGTGGAGGTGCTTTCTCTGGTAAAGACTCTTCTAAAGTAGATCGTTCTGCGGCTTACGCTGCCCGCCATATTGCGAAAAACCTGGTAGCTGCCGGTATAGCAGATCAGGCGCTGGTGCAGGTAGCTTACGCTATTGGTGTTGCCAAGCCAGTTGGTTTATATGTAACAACTTATGGCTCTACTAAAGTGAAGGATGCTTCCGGCAACATTATGAGCGATGGCGAGATTGCAGAAAAAGTAAGCCAGCTGTTTGATATGCGCCCTTATGCCATTGTGCAGCGTTACGGCCTGCAAAACCCTATTTTCTCTGAAACTGCTGCTTATGGACACATGGGTCGTACGCCAGGTATAAAGAGAGTAGAGTATGTGAGAAACGGCCAGGTAGAGGTGAAAGAGTACGAAACATTTACCTGGGAGAAGCTTGACTACGTTGATAAGATCAAGCAGGCTTTTAACCTTTAATTTTGAAGCTGAAGAAGTATAACTACTTTAAGTATAACTAAAAAGGCCCGTTGCAGAACGGGCCTTTTGTTTTGTGATAGGTTATATATTAATGTGCGTTTTGCTTCTCTTTATATTTCTTAAGCTGGCGGCGCATTGCTTCAACAGCAGCATCTGCAGCAGCTTCGAAAGACGGAGCATCTTCTTTGGAGAACAAGGTAGAACCAGGTACAAATAATCTAATCTCTACTGTTTTAGTATCGGTACCATCGTTGTTGTTATGTCTCATAAATACTTCTCCGTCAACAATTCTGTCGTAGAAAGTTTCCAGTTTATTTACCTTCTGCTGTATAAAGTTAGTCAGCTGCTCATCGGCATCGAAGTGTACTGAATACATCTGTAGCTTCATAGTATTATCTATTTAAAGTGTGAATTATGCTTTTGGGTGCGCTTTCTCAAAAATTGATTTAAGCTTTTCTATCGAGTTATGCGTGTATACCTGTGTTGCAGCCAAACTGGAGTGGCCCAGTAATTCTTTAATAGCATTCAGGTCTGCCCCCTTATTGAGCAGGTGTGTAGCAAAAGAGTGGCGCAACACGTGTGGGCTATTATGTTCAGAAGTTGTAACCAAGCTGATATACTTTTTAACCACACGGTATACGAATTTTGGATATAATGGACGTGCCTTATTAGTAACGAGCAGCTTTTCAGAATTGTTATCGGGAAAATGAGAATTCTGAAGCTCTATATACCGCTCTACGCATGCAAGCAAAGTATCGTTTATAGGTACAATACGCTCTTTATTGCCCTTGCCCAGCACTCTTACAGTCTTGGCTCTCAGGTCTATATCATACCTGCTGATGTTTACCAGCTCAGCCAGACGTATGCCGGTACCATACAGGAATTCAAGTATAAGCCTGTCGCGCTGCCCCTCAAAATTTTCTTCAAACTCAAAGGCATCCAGAAAAGAATTAAAAGGTTCTTCGGGTACAAAGCCCGGCAGTTTTTTAGATACTTTAGGCGCTTTTATGCGCAGCATCGGGTTTGCCTGAATGATCTGCTGCGAAAGCAGGAACCGGTAATAGGAGCGGAGGCAGGCAATTTTGCGATTAATGGAGCGCGGCTGAATGTGCTGCTGCACCAATGTAAGCAGCCACGAACGGATGATAGTATGATCGGCCTCGGCAGGATCGGTGATCTGGTATACTTGCTCTAAGTAATCAGAGAACTGCCCCAGATCGGTGTGGTAGGAGGTAAGGGTATGGGGGCTATACCGCTTTTCGTACTGTAGGTACTTAAAAAATAATTCCATAAACTAGTATAACTGATGGGTGTATCAGCTTTACTAATTTATGGAATTATAAAATATCTTGGTAGAAAGACTAGTAGTTTTCTTTAGCGAAAAGCGACTGAATGTATTTAGCTTTCTCCTTCTGCTTTCTCTTAGTGATAGATGGCTTCTGGAAGAAAGTTCTCGATCTTAGCTCTTTAAGAACACCAGTTCTTTCGAATTTCTTCTTAAATCTTTTTAATGCACGGTCTACAGACTCGTTATCCTTTACGTTTACAATGATCATGTTATTTTACCTTCTTTCGATATTTAGGATTGCAAATTTACACAAGCTTTCTCTTATAAATCAATAGATTGAGTAAAATAATTATCTCAATCTATGCCGAGGGGCCTGAAATGTGTATTTTTTGTGTCTCCGCGATATATTTTTACATGCTTTCGCGGTACAAGGTTACTTCAAAATAGCTCTGGAAATAACCAGTTTCTGTATCTCGCTGGTTCCCTCGCCTATGGTGCAAAGCTTGGCATCGCGGTAATACTTTTCTACAGGGTAATCTTTTGTAAAGCCATAGCCGCCAAAAATCTGTACCGCCTCGTTAGCTACTCTTACCGATACTTCAGAAGCATAAAGCTTAGCCATAGCAGATTCTTTGTTTACGTTAAGGCCACGGTTCTTCATGTCAGCTGCCTGGTATGTTAGCAGCGATGCAGCTTCGATTTCAGTAGCCATGTCTGCCAATTTAAAGGCAATGCCCTGGAAGCTTGAGATGGGTTTGTTAAACTGGCTGCGCTCCTTGGAATAGGCTAAAGCAGCATCAAAAGCTCCCTGTGCTATACCCAGTGATAGGGCAGCAATAGAGATACGGCCACCGTCCAGCACCTTCATAGCCTGGATAAAGCCTTCGCCAACATTGCCTAAGATCTGGCTTTTATGAACACGACAGTCCTGAAAAATAAGTTCTGTAGTTTCAGAGGCACGCATGCCCAGTTTATCTTCTTTGCGGCCTGCGCTAAAACCTGGTGTGCCCTTCTCAATTACAAACGCTGTCATGCCGTGTGAGTCGCCAACTTCGCCGGTGCGAACTATAACTACTGCCACATTACCGGTCTTGCCATGTGTAATAAAGTTTTTTGCCCCGTTTATCACATAGTAATCGCCATCCTCTACAGCTACTGTGCGCATGTTGCCTGCATCAGAACCCGTGTTTGGTTCGGTAAGGCCCCACGCACCAATCCACTCTGCCGTTGCAAGCTTTGGCAGGTACTTCTGCTTCTGCTCTTCGTTACCAAATTGCAGAATATGGCCTGTGCAAAGCGAGTTATGTGCGGCCATAGACAGACCGATTGAGCCATCTATTCTGGAAAGCTCTGCAATTGCTGTTACATACTCAAGGTAGCCGAAACCAGATCCGCCATACTCGGTTGGTACCAGCACACCCATTAACCCCAGCTCACCTAATTGCTTGAACACTTCTACCGGAAACTCCTGGCTCTCGTCCCACTCCCGCATTTTTGGCTTTATGTGTCGTGCTCCAAAATCACGGACCATGTCCGCGATCATGCGCTGGTTTTCAGTTTGTTTTAATTCCATCTATTAATTTAGTTATAGAAATATTTAAGGTCGGGTATATAACGGGATGCAACTATGCGTTGTTTACAAAACTATACATTTTATAATTATTGCCCAATTCATTACCAATTAATTGACGTCTGTTATCGTTTAAGCAGGACGAGCAGGTGTCTTGCATAGGTATACTTTGATTGTGCCTATAATTTGCGTTATTTTGGAGTACGTATGCCGTATTAAAGGCGTACTACTGGCGACATAGCCATCAGATGTGTTTTAATTGATGATACAGTTTTTCAAGAACTTATTCGGTCGTGAAGAAGATTCGCCTTCAGTTTCAATGGAAACATTAGGGGTGGATATGCATTCGCATATACTTCCGGGGCTGGACGACGGTGCCGATACGCTGGAGCATTCTCTTGAGCTGGTGCAGGCCATGAAAAACATGGGTTACCGCAAGCTGATTATGACGCCGCACATCATGAGTGATTTCTATAAAAATACTCCGGACGGCATACGTGAGCGACTGAAGCTGCTTCAGGATGCTGTAGCCACTGCAGGTATAGATATAGAGCTGGCCTGTGCTGCTGAGCATTACCTGGATGAAGGTTTCCTGGACAAACTGGAAAAAGGCGAAGAACTCCTGACATTCGGTGACAATTACCTGTTGTTCGAGACCTCGTTCATGAACGAGCCGCTTAATTTAAGAGAGGCTATTTTCAGGATGCGCTCGTATGGGTATAAACCTGTGCTGGCCCACCCGGAACGGTATACTTTCTTTTATGGCAAGTTTGATGAGTTGCTGGAGTTGCGCGAACAGGGAGTGCTGTTGCAGCCTAACCTTAACTCTTTAGCAGGTTATTACTCGCCGGCTGCCAAACTGATAGCCGAAAAACTGATAGATGCAGGCCAGGTTGATTTCCTTGGCTCCGATACGCATAGCTTAAAACATACAAACGTGCTGCAGAAAGTAACAAGCAGCAAATATCTGCAAAAGGCGCTTGCGCTTCCATTGCTTAACAACCAGCTTTAATTTACCTCCAGACACATTTTTTGCAGTTTATGGTTTTTGTAACAGGCGGCAGTGGCCTGATAGGCAGTTTTCTTATACAGGCGCTTCTTCGGCAAGGGCATCAGGTAAAAGCCAGTTATCGGGGGCAGGTGCCAGCTATAAGTGGGGCCAACCAGGTGCAGTGGCTGGAAGGTGATATTCTGGATCCTGTATTTCTGCGGAGCGCGCTCGAAGATGTAAAGTATGTTTTTCATTGTGCCGGATTGGTATCATATGCTCCGCAGGACGAGGAATTGCTGAAGCAGATAAATGTAGAAGGTACAGCCAATATTGTAGATGCCTGCCTGGAGCAAGAAGGTATAAAGCTGTGCCACGTAAGCTCTATAGCCGCAGTAGGCCGGCCAAAGGGAGTAACAGTGTTAACTGAGAATCATAAATGGGATCAGGCCGATGAGCATTCCGCTTATGCCAGCTCAAAGTATTTCGGAGAGCTGGAAGTATGGCGTGGCATCTCCGAAGGCTTAAATGCCGTTATTGTTAATCCGTCGGTGGTACTTGGGCCTGCCGATTGGAACCGCAGCAGCACGCGCCTGTTCAAGTATGTTTTCGACCAGAACAGCTTTTACACGAAAGGCAGCGCCAACTTTGTGGATGTGCGCGATGTAGTAGAAGCCATGCTGCAGCTCACTTTTTCAGATATCACCGGCGAACGGTTTATACTTAATGCAGGGCAGCTATCTTATAAAGAGTTCTTTGAAAAAGCTGCCAGTTGTCTGGGCAAAAAAGCGCCAGGTATAAAAGTGCCACCAGCCCTGGCCGAGGTGGTGTGGCGTGCCGAGCATGTGCGCTCCTGGCTTACTGGTAGCAGACCACTGATAACCAAAGATACAGCCCGGGTTTCAGGTAAAACACACCTGTTCAGCAACAATAAAATTACAACTGCAATTGGCCTCGAGTTCAGACCGCTGGACGAAACTATAGCCTGGAGCTGCAACCAGTTGCTACAGTTTGCAAGTGCCGCAACAACACCAGAAGCGGCCCGATCTAACTAAACTATTTGCAGCATATAAATGTAGTATGACAGAGGTTGTTTTAAACCAACCTGTGGGAATTTGGAGATGAAAGATAACTTTGAAGATAACAGCGAAGAGCTGGAACTTATTCAGCGGTTCGAGCAAATGCTGGGGAGTAATGAGACTGTTTTTTTTGATCTTACTGACTTTGAATACATTATAGACCATTACACAGCTAACTTCGATTACAAGAAAGCGATACTGGCTTGCGATTCTGCAATTGCACAGTATCCATTTTCTTCTGAGCTGCTGATAGATAAAGCGCAACTGCTGGCTATGTCCGGCAAGTTTGATGATGCCCTTACACTTATCGAGCAGATAGCTGAAACAGAAATAGAGAATCCTGATGTGCCGCTTACGCGCGGTATCATTTATACACAGCGTGGCGATTACCGCGATGCCATAGATCAGTTTAAGAAAGCTTTGGCTTATGCCGAAGACCGCGACGATATATACTTTAACATCGGCCTGACCTATCAGAGCTGGGGTAAGTTTAGCTCGGCTATTAAGTACTACAAAAAGTGCATCGCCCTTAACCTTGAGAACGAGGCGGCCATGCAGGAAATAGTGTACTGTATGGAGATAACAGGTACGTTGCGCGAGCACCTGCCTTTCTTCCAGGAGTTTGTTGATGCCGACCCATACTCGCATGTAGCTTGGTTTAACATTGGCAACGTGTATAACAAGATCGGTTCTTACGACAAGGCCATCGCATCTTACGATTACGCCACTATTATTAAGCCTGATTTTATTACGGCTTATAACAATATGGCCAATGCTCATGTGTTCCTGGGCGAGTATAGCAAAGCGATTGAAGCGTTCAACCACATGCTGGAGCACGGCACACCTTCTGCAGAAGTATACTGCAACATAGGCGAGTGCTACGAAAAGCTCCGCCAGTGGGACCTGTCAAGGCGCTACTACCAGAAATCTATTGATCTTGATCCGGAAATGGATGAAGCCTGGTTCGGTATCGGGATCATATTGGATGCGCAGGGTAAGTGGTACGAAGCAGTGCATTTCTTCAAGAAAGCTGTGAACCTGTACGCCGATAGCCCCGATTACTGGGTAGCATTAGCCGCTGCCGAGTATCATGTAGGGCATGTTGTATCGGCTCTGGAAAGCTATGCGCGTGCTGCGGAGGTGCAACCTGATGATAAGAACATCTACCTGAACTGGTCTATTATACTTTATGAGCAAGGTAATTTCGACGAGGCAACCGATATTATACTTAATGCCATAGAGCTGCAGCCAAACGAGGCAGAGCTGTATTACAGGGCGTGTGCTTATATGCTTTCGGCAGGAAAATACCGCGAAGCATACAATTATCTGGAAAATGCTTTAATTTTGGACTTCGAAAAGCATAAGCTGCTCTTTGAGTTCTTCCCTGAGCTGGAGTCGCAGCGGGCATTATCCCGATTAATTGACCAGTACCGCAAATAGAAAAGCATGAACTATACTTTGAACAACCTGCCGGAACGTGATGCAAAACCACGCGAAAAAGGCTTTACCATGGCTATGGATAAAGGCTTAAGCGTTCGGGAGGTGGAAAACTTTCTGGAAGTTGCCGGAGACTATGTAGACATAGTAAAATTAGGCTGGGCTACCTCGTATGTGGTGCCTAACCTGCAGAAAAAGCTGGATGTGTACAGAGCAGCCGGAATTCCGGTATACTTTGGAGGTACTCTTTTCGAGGCCTTTATTGTGCGTGATCAGTTTGATGATTACCGCCGCATCCTGGACAAGTATAACATGAGCTTTGCCGAAGTGTCAGACGGTTCTATCGTGCTGGACCACGGCAAAAAGTGTGAATACATTCAGTCGCTTTCGGAGCAGGTAACCGTACTTTCTGAAGTTGGTTCAAAGGATGCTGAGAAGATCATCCCGCCGTATATGTGGATCAAACTGATGCAGGCTGAGCTGGATGCTGGTGCCTGGAAAGTGATTGGTGAAGCACGTGAAGGTGGTAACGTTGGTTTGTTCCGTTCTACCGGCGAAGTACGAAGCGGCCTTGTAGAAGAGATCCTGACAAAAATTCCGTTCGAGAAGATTTTGTGGGAAGCTCCTCAGAAGGCGCAGCAAGTATGGTTTATAAAACTGCTGGGTGCAAACGTAAACTTAGGTAACATTGCCCCAAGCGAAGTTATTCCGTTGGAGACAATACGCTTAGGCCTGCGCGGCGATACCTTTTTCCACTTCCTGGGAGATGGTGCTGCAGCTTATAAAGGCTAAGTATAAATCATAAACGTTTTAAATGCCCGTGCGGAGAAACCCGGCGGGCATTATTATTTTAGCTTTGTATTAGTTGATGCCTAAAGTATGGCATCAGAAACTATAATTTATACTTCCGGAAAAGATGCGCAAGTTTGGCCTGATCGGTAAAAAGCTGGGACACTCCTTCTCTAAAATATACTTTACAGAAAAGTTTGAAAAAGAGGGTGTGCAGGATGCGGTGTACGACCTGTATGAACTGGAGCAAATAGAGCAGCTGCCTGAATTGTTAGTAAAGGAACCGCAACTGGTTGGGCTGAATGTAACGGTGCCATACAAAGAGCAGGTTATACCTTTCCTGACGGAACTGGATGCAGCCGCTGCCGAAATAGGCGCTGTTAATACTATAAAAGTAGAGGGCGGCAAAACTAAAGGCTATAACACAGACTACATCGGCTTTAAAACAACTCTACAAAGCTTTTACCCGGAGCCGGAAAAGGGGCAGGCATTGGTGCTGGGTACTGGCGGTGCTGCCAAAGCGGTTTGTGCTGCCCTCAAAGCCCTGGCTATATCTTATACTTCAGTATCCAGAAAGGCTACGACTGGCGGCATTACTTACAACGGCATTACTCCAGATCTGCTCCAGCAGTATAACCTCATCATCAACACAACGCCGCTAGGCATGTACCCCGAAGTAGAAACCCTGCCGCCCTTGCCTTACGCCTCCTTAACACCGCAGCATTACCTATACGACCTGGTCTATAATCCTGAACAGACTGCTTTTTTACGAAAAGGCGAAGAAGCCGGAGCCAAAACTATAAATGGGCTGGCTATGCTATATGGTCAGGCCGAAGCTGCCTGGGCTATCTGGAACGCGTAGAAACGAAATGTAGTTAAGCTTTAGTATATATTCCTGTATTGCTATGTAACAAAATGTTGCCTTGGTCTCGTAAAGTAGCAGACAATCTAGCTCTTATACTATGGCGCAACAACTACACACCCTTAAGCAGAAAACACAGGAAATCAATACTGAGCTTTATGCCCTATACTTATCTTACCGCGATGCGCGTGTTAAGTGGTATGTGCGTTTTATGCTGGCTTTTGTAATTGGCTATGCTATCAGCCCGATAGATTTTGTGCCGGATTATGTTCCTGTTTTCGGTTTCCTGGATGATGTGCTGGTAGTGGCGCTAGGCCTTAGCTTTTCTTCTCAACTGCTTTCTAAGAACGTACTGGGGCAGGCACGCCTGCAGGCCTACGAAGAGCTGAACGGAGATTCCGAAACATTTGCCGCTGCTTACCGGATCGTGTTGTATGCCTGGATGCTGATAGCTTCTGTAGTGGCCGTAATTCTTTACAAATTGTTATTCATGAGCATGAGCTAACACCAGATACCAGTCAATAAAGTATAGCTGCTTATTTTTTGTATAAATGATATTGAGAAAGCCTCCCCGCACAGGAGGCTTTTTTGTTGCCCCAAAGTATAGAGCTTATAGTTAACCTGTTAGAAGATTTATTTTACGAAGTAGCTTTGGCTGAACTGCCTGTTTTTCCTTCCATTTTTATATATTTACAAAGGCAAATACAGCATATAGGTTAACCAACCGCTTTGCCTGCCCTGTAACAGAAAATAATTGATACAGCTTGCAACCATCTGCATGCCAAATGGCATCCTATGGGAGAGAGGCTCTAAAACGGCAGCATTTGAAGCTCTTTACAAAACCAAAGTCAGACGAGGATAAACTCATAGAAGGGTGCATTGCCGGCAAACGGGAAATGCAAAGGCTCTTGTATGACCTTTATGCTAAAAAGATGATGGCGATCTGCCTGCGTTATGCTCCTACCTCTTTCGAGGCAGAAGATATTATGCAGGAAGGGTTTGTAAAGGTGTTCAATAACCTGCAGAATTTTAAAAGAGATTGCCCCTTGGAGTTCTGGATCAGGAGGATCATGATTAACACTGCCTTGAAACTGCTGCGGCAAAAACAACTGCTGACAGTTTCACATGAAACGGAAGAGGCAGAAAGCGTGACAGCCGAAGAGACAAACCTAAGCGAGTATAGTCTTGATGAGCTGCTTGGTATGATCCAGAGCCTGGCACCACGTTACCGCATGGTGTTTAACCTCTACGCCATCGAAGGGTACAATCACAAAGAGATAGGCAAAATGCTAGGTATCTCGGAAGGAACATCAAAATCGCAGTTTTCGCGTGCACGGGCCATATTACAGAATATGCTGTCGCGCCAGGATAAACAATATAAAGAAAATGTCATCAGCAGATAAACAGAAGCACGGAAGCCTTGAGCAGGAGTTCTGGCGCCGGTTACACGACGCTGAGGCGCAGCCTGCCCCGGATATCTGGTCGCGCATAGACCACGAGCTGACAGTGCAGGAAAACTCAAAGTATAAAAACAGGCTGCTGTTCTACCGCCAGCTGGCAGCTGCATGCATTACACTGCTGATGGTAGCCGGTGCCGGCTTGCTTTATCACTTCAGGCAGGATTCCATCAACACCAACGGCGTGCAGCCAGGTATAGCAGCAAATACAGGTACAAGCGAGCAAACTCAAAAAAGCGCTGCTTCCCAAAACGGAAGTATAGATTCAGATAAAAGTATAGCTGCTGATGCAAGTATAAATAACCCTTCATCGGCAACAGAGCAAAGTATGGCTGGCACTGCAACTGAAAGTATAGCACTCGCAGATGCACCGGCGCAAAATACCAGACCTCAGATTTCAGGAACAGGTATCCATACTTCAGCTAAAGAACATAAGCCAGCAACAGGAAATTATACTTCGGGCAGCATAGCAAGTATAGATGCAACTACGCCACAGGTAAACCAGGCAACAAGTTTAGCTCATAATACGACAGTTGCTGTGGGAGCCACAACTACAGAACAAGACAAGTTATTGCTGCAGCCGCAACCAGGGAGTGTATTCCCATCGGCAAGACAGGCTATTGCTGCAGTACCATCTTCATACTATAAAACGGCAGCTCAGCAATTACTCTTAAATCCGGCTGCTAAATCAGAAGCTGCTAAAAGTGTAGAGGAGCAGTTGCAACAAGGAAGTATAAAGCTTCAGAAGCAGAACGAGGCGCTGGTTTTAGCCCTGAACAACGAAGCTGGCGGCAGTTCTGAAAAAGATGTTACCGGCAATAAAAGTAGCCGCTGGAATGTAAGTATGTCTTATGCACCTTCATACTTTGAGCAGAACATCGGTTTGCCTGAGGCCATGATGGGTGCCGTAAATCAGCGTAGCCTTACCGCTAAAGGGCCATCTATTACAAGCGCTACTTCTGATAATATGGAAGAAGCACGCGATGAATTCGCCAAAAATACAAAGCCGGCTTTCTCTTACTCCGTTGATGTAAAAGCAGGCTTTAAGCTCAGAAACAAACTAAAACTGCTTACAGGTATAGGATATAGCCAGAACTCAGCGCGCACCAAAACCAGTTATGTGTTAAAGCAGTTCCTTTTCAGGCCATACTCAAACGAGCGTTCGCAGTTGGCTCCGTCTACGGTTTTCCTGCCAGCCTTGAACAATAACTTTACTACCGACTCCATCAGCGTTGCCCAGACCGATGCCTTTGATGTGGATTACCGTTACGAGTTTTTATCGGTGCCATTGGGGCTACAGTATGAAGGCAATATTGCCAAAAACTGGTATTGGTACGCAGCCGGCGGCATGGCAGCAAACTTCCTGATGAAGACAAGTATAGAGGCCGATACAAAAGATGTACAGTCTGTAGAGTATAGAAAAGATGCTGAATCTCCTTTCCGCCGCATGCAGTTTTCAGGAAATATGTCTATGGGGGTTGGCAAACGTATTTCAGATGCCGTTACCATATCTTTCGGCCCGGAAATGCGCAGCTTTCTGAGCACGTTGCTCGAAGATCCTAACAAAGCCGTTGCCACCCAGGGTAAACCATACTCGCTTGGGCTGAACATGGCCGTTAATTACCAGCTCGGTAAAAAATAATTATAAAAATTTTCAGGGCCTTGCAACCTTAAAGGCAAATCCGGAATCATATATCTGAAAAGAGAAACGTAACACTCTAACCTCCGGTAGCCTATGAAAGCAAAGTTAAATGCTGCGCTCTCTGATGCGGCAATAGTCTTCAATCTGTCGGGCTGGTTAGTGCTGTTAGTACTACTTTTTACATCGGTTCTTGCATAGGCATCGCTTATAAATTAACCGTGTAGCAATACCTGCTCCTGGAACTATGAAAAACTTTTACAAGGCTTTTGTAGCCTGTGCGGCAGCATGCACTTTAGCTGGCTGCCAGAAAGAAGATCTTTCTCCGGCCATGCTGGATCAAGATATAAAGCACGCTGTGTTGGGTAAATGGTCGGTGGAGCGGATAGAGTACGGGCTTTGCCGGAACAACAATTGCAGCACAACCACTTACACCGGCACAGGACTTGATTATTTTGAATTCAGAGCCGATAGTGCTTTTCTGGTACGGAACGGCGTGCAAAACGCCACTGCTGTAAAAGAGAAGTATAAAATAGAATACTCCGCGTCGGGTGGTTTTATTTTAAAGACTACAGGCTGGGAAGCAAGGTTTGCCCTGAAAGAAAAGAGCAATGGAAGCATGGTGCTTCAGTCTTCTTTTACAGGCCGCGACCCCGATGCTGTATTTACCGATACTTATTACCTGAAACGATAAGAACAGAAATTGCTAACACAGGGCGTGTGGTTTTGGTGAAGAGGCTGCTACCTAACCAGACTTTTATACCTAACCCTTACAGTATAACTGCACATCCTTGTGTTAGCAATAGCCCTTAGTACAAAACAAAACAATGAAAAGAAACCTATACCTCAGCCTGCTTTGCCTCTGCTTGTCGGTGGTAATGTTTAGTTGCTCGGAAAACGATCCTGAGCCGCTTTGTTTACAGGTAGAGGTTGTAGGGGCTGATTGCGAAAACGGCTGGTACATACTGCATGTGTTGGATGAGAATTTCGAAGCCCAGAAAACAAAGGATTACAAAGGTCCGCTGCAGGCGGGCTACGTAACCACTAACAACCTGCCGCAGGAGTACCGCCAGCCGGGGCAACGCTTAAGCCTAGCACTGGATACTAACGGCGAGAACAGCCCAAGGTGCGTTGCAGTAACAGTAATGTACCCGGCAGTAACTGTAAAACGAGTTTGCTCAGCCGATAAAACCGGCGACCGATAATAGCAAGATTAGTAAACGTTTTGATTGATTAGATGAGTGAGTTTGTCTGAAAGCCTGCCCTTGTGGCGGGCTTTCTGCATTTTGCCGGAAGTATAACTTATACTTGTAATAATGGTAAAAGCTAAACTTACAGTGTTGTTTTGGTGTTATAGTATATCTTTACTTTTCGTAAAATCAACGAATGGATTTTCAGCTAACTTCAGAATTTCAACCAACCGGCGATCAGCCGAAAGCAATAGAGCAGCTAACCGATGGCATTAAGCGCGGTGAGCATGCACAGGTGCTTTTAGGAGCCACAGGTACAGGTAAAACCTTTACCATGGCCAACGTTATTCAGCAAACTGGCAAACCAACCTTGGTGCTCTGCCACAACAAGACGCTTGCCGCACAGCTGTATGGCGAGTTCAAACAGTTTTTCCCGAACAACGCGGTAGAATACTTCATCTCATACTACGATTACTACCAGCCTGAGGCATACATTGCTTCTTCTGATGTATTCATTGAGAAAGATCTTGCCATAAACGAGGAGATAGAGAAGCTGCGCCTGCATACCACGTCAGCGTTGCTTTCGGGCCGCCGCGATATCATCGTTATTGCTTCGGTATCGTGTATCTATGGTATTGGTAACCCCGAGGAGTTTGGTAAAAACGTCATTTACCTGGCACCGGGGCAGCGCTACAGCCGCAACAACCTGCTTTATACTTTTGTGCAGATATTGTACAGCCGCACCGAAGCCGAATTCACACGTGGAACGTTCCGGGTGAAAGGCGATACAGT
Source organism: uncultured Pontibacter sp. (assembly GCA_966250805.1). Lineage (GTDB taxonomy): Bacteria > Bacteroidota > Bacteroidia > Cytophagales > Hymenobacteraceae > Pontibacter. Next base: position 501,682 of record CBINIP010000001.1, read on the forward strand.
GGATATTTTTCCGGCTTATGCAGACTTTGCTTACAGGCTATACTTCTTTGGCGATGAGTTGGAGCAGATACATCGCATAGATCCGGTTTCAGGTAAGAAGCTCTCAGATGAAAAAGCAGTTACACTTTATCCTGCCAACCTCTTCGTAACCGGAAAAGATACGTTGCAGCAGGCCATACATGAGATACAGTATGATATGGTAGCGCAGCACGACTATTTCCTGAAAGAAGACAGGCCAACAGAGGCGAAGCGCATTAAAGAGCGCACCGAGTTTGACCTTGAGATGATACGGGAACTTGGTTACTGCTCGGGCATCGAGAACTACTCGCGTTATTTTGACCGTCGTGCACCGGGTGCCCGTCCGTTCTGTTTGCTAGACTATTTTCCGGATGATTTCCTGATGGTGATAGACGAGAGTCACGTAACAGTGCCGCAGGTGCGGGCTATGTGGGGTGGCGACCGCTCGCGTAAGGTAGCATTGGTAGAGTATGGCTTCCGTTTGCCAGCTGCCATGGATAACCGCCCGCTTACTTTCAACGAGTTCGAGAGCCTGATGCACCAGGTAGTATTTGTGAGTGCCACTCCCGGCGATTACGAGATACAGAAATCGGAAGGCGTGGTAGTGGAGCAGATCATTCGCCCAACAGGTCTGCTGGATCCGGAGATCGAGGTAAGGCCAAGCGCTAATCAGGTAGATGATCTGCTTGATGAAGTAGATGAACGCATTAAATCAGGTGCCCGTGTGCTGGTTACTACGCTTACAAAACGTATGTCGGAGGAGCTGGCCAAGTATATGGAGAGGCTTAACATTAAGGTGAAGTACCTGCACTCGGAGGTGAAAGCCCTGGACCGCGTAGAAATACTACGTGAGTTGCGTTTAGGCGAGATAGATGTACTTATAGGTGTGAACCTGCTGCGCGAAGGCCTTGACCTGCCGGAGGTGAGCTTAGTAGCTATACTTGATGCCGATAAAGAAGGCTTCCTTCGCGACCAACGCTCGCTGATACAGACCATGGGTCGCGCTGCCCGTAACGAAAACGGTAAAGTGATTATGTACGCAGACCGCATTACAGGCTCAATGCAACGCGCTATGGACGAAACTAACCGTCGCCGCGCTACACAGATGGCTTATAACGCGGAGCATGGCATCACACCTCGTACAGTTACCAAGTCTAAAGACGAGATCTTTGAGCAGACATCCGTAGCTGATATGAAGAAGAAAGAGGTTAAAATGTATGCCGGCCCAGAGGAAGTTTCTATTGCCGCAGAGCCTGTAATACAGATGATGAAGCGCGACGAACTCGAAAAGCTTATCAAGAAGACTGAAAAGCAAATGGAGGCCGCCGCAAAAGAACTCGACTTCCTGCAGGCTGCCAAGTACAGAGATGAACTGGCTGAGCTTCGCAATTTGCTCAAAACAAAACGCGACTAAGTATAAACTTTGAAAACAAAGCAGCACCTATGGCATTAACTATAGGTGCTGCTTTGTTTTATACTTATGTTACTGCGGCAACAGCACCTGGTCTATCACATGTATAACCCCGTTAGAGGTAGGTATAGAAGCAACAATGTTGGCGCCGTTCACAGTTACCTTTCCATCTTTCACACCCATTGTTACGCGGCCGCCGTTTACCTGCCCCAGGCTCTGACCATCTTCAAATCTATCCGTATTTAGTATACCTACATAAACATGGTACTGCAGAATGTTGCGCAGGTCGCTTCGTTTTTCGGGTGTAAGTAAGCTCTCTACGGTGCCTGCCGGTAGTTTCTCGAAGGCTGCGTTGGTAGGTGCAAATACTGTGAAAGGGCCGGCATTGGAAAGCACATCTACCAGCTCAGCTGTTTTTACTGCCTTTACAAGTGTGGTATGGTCCGGCGATGTGGCTGCAACCTGTACCACGTTTTTCTGAGACTCATCGTCCTGCACCGCAGACTGCCCGGCAACAGTTTCGGATGTTGTTGGTTCTTCTGCCGTCGCAGTAGTACCCATTTGTTTTTCTGATGAGTTACAAGATGCGAGCAAGGCGCCTGTTACCACCATTGCTGCTAAAAATACCTTTTTCATAATTATTCTGAGTTATAGTTTGACAATACAAGCTATAACTTAATGTGCAGCTGGAACATGACCTATGTTAATGGCAGCAATGACTTTCATCAGCAAGTATAAATAAGCCGGAATAGAATTAGCTTTGCATCAGCTTATACTTTAAAATAATGTCTGATAAACCTTTACCTGTATATACTTTCCGGAAAGGCACCCCTGGCGATGCCGAGCTTCTGGCGGATCTGGGATGGCGCACCTTTTACCAGGCCTTTGCAGCTTATAATAAACCAGAAGATATGGAAGCCTTTAAGCCTACCATGTACACTCCTGAATTGCAGGCTGCCGAGCTGACAGATCCGAACACTGAGTTTATTATAGCAGAAGTTGCAGGCAAAGCTGTGGCCTATCTAAAATTATATTCCGGAGCAGCACCAGCTGCCATACAGGCAAAAAATCCATTGCAGGTAAACAGGTTATACATTTTGGAAGAGCATACCGGAAAAGGCCTTGGCGATAAACTGATGCAGCTAAGCCTGGAGCAGGCAAAACAGAATGGGCACGATGTGGTGTGGCTTACCGTGTGGGAGCAGAATGCGCGGGCTTTGCGCTTTTACCACAAGTATGGCTTCAGGGAAGCAGGGGAGTTAGAATTTATACTTGGCCAAGATGTGCAACGCGATCTGTACATGCAGCGCGAAGTATAAACTGGTTGTTCCCTGCCCCTCCCGGTAAGGAAGGAGCAGGACCAGGTAATTTCATAGTTTTATAGGTAGATAGGGTAGGTAGTGAAAAAGCAGGACGCAGAATTTTACCTGCTTTCTAACTATAAGATGCATCTGCCACGCGGTTGGTTGCACGGAGCTAAAAATTTTTTCCTCATACTTGTCAGTTCACAGTTTCTCACACTGATTCCTCTATATTACTATTCTATAATTTTTCTTTAAGAAGAATTAATTGTACCTTAAGGTAAACAAACTTAATCAGGTGATATGAAGAAAACATTACTCTCCCTCTCGCTGCTACTTTTTGTAGGTACTGCTGCGCTTGCACAAACCACTGCTGAGGCACAGGCAAAGTATGAGGCGAAAGATTACAAAGCCTCAGCGCAAGTGTATGAGCAGGCACTGAAAAATGGTAAAGGCAGCGGTTCCGACCACTATAATGCGGCTTGCTCCTGGGCATTAGCCGGAAACAAAGACAAAGCGTTTTCACATCTTACTAAAGCCATAGATAAAGGCTGGGTTAATATCAATCACCTGAAGACCGACACCGACCTGAGCAGTCTGCACGCAGATAAGCGTTGGGAGCCGTTGCTGAAAGACCTTCAGGTGCGGGTTGATAAAGTAGAAGCCAACTATAATAAGCCTGTAAAAGCACAGCTCGAAAAGATATTTGAATCTGACCAGCAGATACGCAGGGAGTTCCTGGCAGCCAGAGAAAAATATGGTCCGGAAGCGGCGGAGGTAAAAGAGCTGAGCCAGAAGATGGTGCAGATAGATGCCGAGAACCAGAAGCAGGTAACAGCTATTATAGATAAGTATGGCTGGCCTGGCAAAAGTATGGTTGGTATGCAGGCCGCTACAGCTGCTTTCTTAGTGATACAACACGCGCCAAAAGAGATTATGGAGAAGTACCTGCCGATAATGCGTGAGGCTGCTGCAAAAGGCGAAGCATCAAACAACCACCTGGCAATGATGGAAGACAGGGTGCGCATGAACAAGGGCTTGCCGCAACTTTATGGAAGCCAGCTACAGATGAACCCTGAGACAAAACAATGGGAACTATACAAAATTGAAGATGAAGCAAACGTAGATAAGCGCCGTGCTGCGATGGGCTTAGGACCAATTAAGGATTACCTGAAAAGTATGGGTGTAGAGTATACACCGCCTGCAGGCACAGTTGTTAAGTAGTTGTTGGTGTGATATTTGCAGATTATTTGTAAGTAAAACATTGTAAAATTAGACCACAGCCAACTATGAAATTTTTTCTACCTGTTCTATTTACTGCTCTTTTTATATTAAGCGGATGTGCAACAACATCAACGTCGACAGCTAAAGTAACAAAGCCAGAAAAGCACTACATTGGCCTGATGACGTTGGTTGTAAACTCACAGGCAGACATTAGCCTTCTTGATTCTGCGACATATGAAAATTACATCAGGGGGAGATTCAATAATCTGGAAAACTCAACTTACCGGAAGCAGTTGGAGAAGACTTTAGCACGAAACTTTGTGCGGCCTAATGCACAAATATGGCTTGTGAAGTCTTCTGATATATTTGATTTAAACACCGACATCAGCTATAGGCAGTTTATGAAGAAGGTACAGGAAACCGGCGTAGACGGAATACTTTTCGTGAAGCAGAGCAATTACTGGCACACCACCAACTATACCACAGTGTATGATGATAACATAGCTACTACTACCGCAAATACTCAGCCTAATGCTGCTTACCACACGTACCTGATAGATGCAAACACACTGATGCCTGTATGGTATGCTGATTCAAAAGTATATGGTGCATTTGCAGGCTTTGATACATTAAATAACCACTTGGCACGCTCTCTTTTTAGTAAGCTACGCAGAGACAAGTACATTATGGCGGGCTATTAACACGCTCCTGACTGAACTATACCAAAAAGGGCTACAGTAACAGTAGCCCTTTTTCGCGTAATTCAAACCAGGTAGGAGAAGCAAGGAACTCATTGAAGTTCAGGTGCGCCTCTGCTGGGAAAGTTTCTTCCAGCTGTTTCAGCGTGAGTGCCTCAGTTGCTTCCGGTGTTACTTTCTGCAGCGTTTCCAGGAGCCATTGGCCAATTGTAGCAGTTGTCTTAAGCTGGAAATCTTCAGCCTTCTCGTAAAACGTGAGCTCGCAACGCTCTATGGTCTGACCTTTCTTCGCAATCATAGTAAAGTCTACCTCTGGTATATTTCCCAGCCAGAGCACACGTGCATTAGGGCGGGTGCTATCGGGGCGCTGAGGTGCTTCTATAGCTTGGGCAATCAGGTTTGGTTTCTCGGTAGTGCGCGGTACTTTAAAATCGAACCAGAACGATAGCGGCTCTTCCAGGCCAACACCGTGCATATAGTTATACAAGGCTTTGCTCAGGCCCGGGCCAAACAAACTATGGTCGGCTCCTTTGGGGTCGTTGTGCCAAAGGTCATTATTAGCAAAATCGCCTTCGGGTGGGCCAACTTTAACTACACCATACTTTTCGGGATTTTTACCAACCGGGCTATGTGCCGTCATGCTGAAGCGGTGCCAGTACCCGGACTGTATCACGTTGTTCAGGAAAAGCTGGCGCACAACTTCCAGAGAATCTATAGTTTCCTGGGCTGTTTGGGTAGGGAAGCCATACATGAGATAGGCGTGCACCATAATACCAGCTTGTGTAAAACTATCGGTAACGCGGGCAACCTGGGCTATACTTACACCTTTTGCCATCAGGGTGAGCAAACGATCAGAGGCTACTTCCAAACCGCCGGAAACAGCAATACAACCCGAAGCTGCCAGCAAGCGGCATAAATCAGGCGTAAATGTTTTTTCGAAGCGGATGTTTCCCCACCAGGTGATCTTTACACCACGGCGTAGCAGTTCGATTGCCAGATCGCGCAAGGCAGCCGGAGGCGCGGCCTCATCCACAAAATGAAAACCTGTCTGCCCGGTTTGCTTAATAATCTGTTCAATGCGGTCTACTAAAAGCTCGGCAGGTGCAGTTTCGTAACGTGAAATATAATCCAGCGTGATGTCGCAGAAGGAGCAGCGTTTCCAGTAGCAGCCGTGTGCTACAGTTAGTTTATTCCAGCGGCCATCGCTCCAGAGGCGGTGCATCGGGTTTATCACGTCTATCACTGAAAGATAATCCTTCAGTGGCAGGTCGCTGTAATCTGGTGTGCCTACTTCGGTGTGCGGTATGTCTTTATCGAGGCAGCCGTTTAAAAATTCTACCCTGTCGTTTTCCAGCATAAAGGTACGCTGCAGGAAATCTACCTGGCGCTGGCCTTGCAGGTATTCCAGTATCTTCAGCCATGGTCCTTCGCCGTCATCCAGCGTTACAAAATCAATGTATTTGAACAGGCGTGGCTCGCGCAGGCTGCGCAGCTCGGTATTTGGGTAGCCACCACCCATCAGTGTTGTTATGTTCGGATACTTTTGCTTAACGTACTGTGCCAGGCGAAGGCCTCCATACAAATTGCCCGGAAACGGAATCGAAAAGCCAACTACAGTAGGCTGTACTTCCTGCAGGCGTTCTTCCAATAGTTCCAGCAGCATCTCATCAATCAGGCTTGGTTCTTCCTGCAGTTCTTCCTCCAGCGGATCGAAAGAGGTAGCAGACAGGGCCAGCTTTTCGGCGTAGCGGCTGAAAGCGAAATGCGGGGAAACAGTCTCTTTTATCAGGTCGCCAAGGTCTTCTAAGTATAAAGTAGCAAGGTAGCGGGCTCTGTCAGTAATGCCCATACTTCCGAAAGCCCAGTCCACATCTTCCACCTGGTCGAATCGCGATGCTTCCGGTAAAAAGCGGCTATAGCTGATCTGCTGCGCCAGTGTCAGGTCTTTGTTCTGAAGGAAACGGATAACAGGTTCTATAGTGTGCAGGTACTCGCGCTTCAGGCGCAGGATGCGCAGGCTGTTATCTGAAAGTTCAAAATCGCCTTCCTCAATGGCAGCAAAAATTCTGGATAAGCCAGCTTTGGAAAACATGCGCAGCACGAGCTCAATGCCAAAATCAGCTTGCGTAACAGTATAGCCCTGGCCTTTCAGGAAGCCCTTTATGTAGGCAGTGGCAGGGTAAGGCGTGTTAAGTTGTGTTAACGGCGGCGTGATCAGCAGGATCGTTGGCTTCTCCAAAGTATAAACGGTATAGCGGTATCAAAATAAATAAGAGTGCAAAAGTACACATTCTGCAGCTCTTTTTCTCTGATGTAGAGATTGTAATACCAACAGCTTAGGGCTTGGGCTGGTTCAAAATAGCTTTGTTGCAGCAGCAGGAGGATTTAAAACAAAAGGCCTGCTCATATGAACAGGCCTTTTGTTTTAATGTGGTTTCCTTATTTATGCTTAGCCGTATAGTTTACAGCGTAATTTATACCTGGCACAATACCAAGCACAGTTACTGCTATCAGTGTAAATATCACAAAGAAAGAGCGGAGCCAGCGCGTGAAAAAATCAGAAGGCATACCAAAAGTATAAAGCTCCATTGCCGAGGCCAGCAGCAAACTGATCAAAACGATTACCAGGAGCTTACGTTTTAACTGCGATGTAAGTACAGGCTTTTTCATATCTGCAAAAGTATAGCGCAAAGGTAAGGCAAAGTATACTTAAAGTATATCAGGAGTGCCCTTTTTGTGCCTCTTCGTCTTCTCTGGCCTGGCTGCTTTTGTTCCCAGAGTTATCATGCGCTTTAGGCTGAGGTGGTGTGCTACTCTGCTTTTTATCTGTGCCAGCCGCATCCGACGACATGTTTTTAGATGTATTTGTCTGTTTATTTTCAGGTTTGTTCTCTTTCATGGCTCATGCTTTATAGTTTGTACAGTGTACGTTGCAGCCATTGCCAAAGTATAGGTTTTTAACTCTAATGCTTTTGTGGTCGTAAACGGAGGAGGCAGTGCATACTGCAATAACAGAACTACAAAGACACTAACACCATGAATAGAAAAGACATAAAAGCGGCTTTGCTGGCAGTGGCTGTAACTATAACAGCAGGTATGGGCCTTTCGGCATGCAGCACAGGTACAGACCCAGGCGAAACAAACACCGAGCGCAGCGATATAGAACGAACTGAAGAAAACGAACAGGGCTATGCCCAGGACAGCGATACCGCTAATCTTGAAAAAGTTTATGAAGGCCGTGAAGGTACCACCATTGGCGATAGCGCCTATAACCAGGAAGGCAAACGCGATAAAAGATCGGATCAGGAATAGCTAACTATAAATCGAAAAGCCCGCTCCTTCTAAAGAGCGGGCTTTTGTTTGCCAAATATCAAGTGTTAGCGGAAAAGAAAACCGTTCGGTGCAATGCCTACACTAAAAGAATCTATGGCTGCGCCTGTTGGGTTAAAACGAACTACCCATCCATCAGAAATATAATCAGTAATTCTGCCCGCATACAGGTAGTGGTTTTCAGGATCTATGCCAAGACTGCTGAAGCTTCTGTTCACTACAGGCGTTGTGTTTAGTGAGGAAGCATTAATGTCGTGCTGGTATACTTTGCTGTTATAGATAAAGTATAGTTTGTTCTTAGCTCCGTTGGTTGTAAGCTGGCTGGCAAAGGCCGTTTTGCTGCCGAAAGAAAGCGTAGCCGTAACGGTATTGGTGCCTGTATTGATTTTAGTTAAAGCACCCGGCGTGTACGCAGATGGATCGAGTTGCCAGTCTTTAAGGCCGGTACTTAACACCCAAAGATTACCATTGCTGTCCAAGGTCAGGCTGTTGGGGCTTTGCGTAACCGGAATCGTCTTTTCCACGGCATCTGTAGAGGCGTTGATAACGGTAATAAAGTTCTCGCCACTGTTAGCTACATATACTTTCCCGTTGCTGATTACCAGTTGCTCCGGCTGCACGCCAACTTCAATTGTTTTAACCACAGTAAGCGTTTTCAAATCTACAACAGATACACGACCTTTAGGGTAAGCATAAGTTACCGGATCAGATGCTAGCCATTCGGTAACGTAGCCTTTATCGTTGTTGAGTGCTGCAAAATAGCGCGGGCCATCCAAACCTCTTATTTCTCCTTCGGCCTTAAAAGTATTGGCATTAACTACAGTTATTTTTTTGCTGTTGTTCATTACCAGGAAAGCCCTGTTCTGGTGCATGCTTATACTTTGCAGTACATCACCCAACACCTGACCTGAGTTAGCCGCACTGAATATATTGCTTTGCACCTCGCCGGTGTTGCGGTTATAGTAACTTACAGAAGCATTAGAGAAACCCATAGCGCCTTCGTTTGATATCAGAACGGCATCCTGTGCAAATTCACCTGATGGGGCATTGTTGCTGTCGTCGCAGCTGGTTAGTGCAAAAGTGGCAAGAACTGCAGCCCCTATAAAGCTGCGTACCGAAGTAAAATTTTTCATTAGTTATTTGGTTAAGCTATAGTTAAAGAATGATAAAGCGTAAGCTGATGGCATAGTTGCGGCCTGGCATGGGCAGGTTTTCCATAGTTTGGTACTCTATGTTGAGCAGGTTATTTGCCTGAGCGGATACCTGAAGTGCATAGCTGCCAAGTATAAATTTCCGGCTTGCAGCCAGGTCTAATAAAGAGAATGCAGCTAAGCTGGTGGTGTTGCTGGAAGAAGTATAGCGCAGGCCATTATAGCTCATGTTTCCCGACAGGCTCCAGTTGCGCCAGGAAGCATTTGCTAAGGCAGTTGCTTTGTGCAGTGGTACATAGGCTAGTTGCTTATGCAGTTCTTCCGGCCCCTCATAAGATTTTACCTGCTCCGACGAAGTATAAGTATAGCCTGCTGTAGCGGTTACACTTACCTCGCCAAACTTTCTGGAAGCGCTGCTGCTTAACTCAATACCTCTTGAGCGTACTTTCTGCAGATTTCTGGGCGTATAGTAGCCTTGCTCAGATGGTATCCATTGGATCCAGTTATCAACAAGCATATAATACACTGTGGCTTCTGATTCTATCAGCAGATCACCTGAAGTATAAACATGGCGCAGGCCGCTTTCATAGTTCCAGCCTTGTTCCGGCTTCAGATCTGGGTTACCGCCCGGTTGCCAGAACCTGTCGTTTAGCGTTGGCACACGGTAACTACCCGAAGTATTGCCTTTCAGGTAGAGCAGGTGGTGGCCTTTGGCGTAAAATTTATAGTTAGCGCCAAGCGTAGGAGTAGGGCTGGGGTTGTAGCCTTCAGCAAATGTTTGGCGCAGGTTCAGGCTTAACTCCAGCGGCTCTGCAGGGTCGTAGCGGAAGAGGGCAAAGGCTGAGGCTCTGTTTTCTTCCTGTGGTTTTCCATAACCATCTACATCAGCTGCAAAATGTTGTAAATTAATACCGCCACGTAAGCTCCAGCTTCGGCCAAAAGTATAAGTTTGCTCTGCCTGCAGTTGGTAAGTTGAGATATCTGTATTTGAGTTAACACTAGTATTGGTATACTTCAACAGATCGTTAAAATAAGCTGCTTTTATACTAGTCTCGCCCCAGTTAGTGCCTAGTGTGTATTCTGTGAGCAGGCGCAGGTTCTTATCCAGTTGCCGAGAGTTGTTATGAGCTGCACCCAACGATGCCTGCGGTTCCCGGTCGGAGAAGGTATACCAGGTATGGAAGGCCAGTTTACTTTCAGGAGAGATGTGCCAGGCTGCATCTTGTGTAAAACCATACTGAAGTATAGCTGCATGATCCTGCCGTCGTTCCGGCGCGCCAAAAGTAGCGTAGTCTTTGTACTTGAAATTATTAGTAGCCTGTAATCTGTAACCGCTTGCGCCAATAGTTACCTTGTTGTTGCTGTAGTTAAAAGCGGCTTTGCTGTAGTTTCGGCCAAAGCTTCCGGCTTCCTGCTGCAGTTCTCCACTAAAACCTTGAGAAGTATAGGCTGGCGAGGTTAAAAGTATAGCTCCGCCGATGGCGCCGTTGCCATAGGTTGCACCTGCCCCGCCATGTTGTACTGCCACGGCTCCCACACCGCCAAGCGGTAAAGCGGCAATATCAGCCTGACCCAGTGAGGGACTGGAGATGTTGAGCCCGTTCCAGAGTACAGCTGTGTGGGAAGCCGTAGTTCCCCGAAAAGAAACAGACGAAATGCCGCTGACACCATACGACTTAATGTAAAGCGGTGTGCGTGCCTGTAAAGCTGCTGCCAGCGAGGTGCTGTTATAAGTGCTCAGGAAACTACTGTCGATGTTGCTTACACGGCTGCCGGCTGCGTATACTTCGGCGGGTTTGCCAAATATCTCTACACCCTGCAACTGGTAATGCGAAGTATCCTGCTGGGCGTGCAAAGTATGCGCAGCACCTAATAGGCTAAACAGGAAAAAAATACTTTTAACTGAAATTCTGGCCACTGCTATGGTTGCTTAAATCCCGAAGCATGCCGGCAGGTAAAGGAGTAACAGCGAACGCAGAAGTAGCGGAGGCCGTGCAGCTTTTTACCCGAAAGCATACGACTATGTTTGTCGGACTGGCAGGTCTCCTGGCTCTCTTCGGCTGGCCCGCCTTCCCATGCTGCAATAGCGGCACAGTGGCTGTGGTATGGGCTACCTTTATTCTGAAGATTACAGTTGCGGGAACAGCACAGGTATTGCACCTGTTTCCCTTTTAAGGCTTTTACCACGGAAGTAGTAAAGGCCACCAATCTGAAAGCAAAGTTAATTTATTTAATTACGATTTACGAATTAATAATTCCGAATTTTAGATAGCACAGAGCTATAAACCCAGATGCGGGAGCTCCGTACCAACCATACATCAACCCGAAATAAAAACTGATTTGAAGCTCCCGATCTCTTTTTACACCAGACCTAATGTAGTGCAGGTAGCGCAGGACCTGCTGGGCAAGTACCTTTATACAAATGTGGATGGCATGCTTACGGGCGGCATGATAGTAGAAACCGAAGCCTATGCCGGCGAAAATGATCAGGCTTGCCACGCCCACATGAACCGCCGCACCCAGCGCACCGAAATTATGTACCAGCAAGGTGGTGTGGCTTATGTGTACCTGATCTATGGCATTTATAACCTGTTTAATATCATAACAAACGAAGAAGGCAAAGCCGATGCTGTTCTGATCAGAGCCATAGAACCTGAAATAGGAGTAGAGGAGATGCTGCTGCGCCGGAATATGTCAGGTATAAAGCTTAATTTAACCGCAGGTCCGGGAGTGTTAAGTATGGCGTTGGGCATTAACCGCAAACACTACGGCGAAGATCTTACCGGCAACACCATTTGGGTAGAAGACAAAGGACTTGAAGTACCTGCCGAAAGTATAGCTATTGGCCCGCGTATAGGTGTAGATTATGCCGGCAAAGATGCGTTACTGCCCTGGCGCTTCTGGCTGAAAGGCAACAAGTGGGTGAGCAGAAAGAAGTAGCAGTTTTTTATACCTGGACGGAAGCGCCAAGCGAACTGAAAAAACAGGAGAAATGTTTATCAGGCAGCTCCAAAGTATGGCAATAAATTTGCCCGGAGCTTGCTAAATTTTAAACATGAATCTCAAACCCATACATAAGTACCAGACCCGGAAAAGCCGCTTTACCATGCGCTTTTTCAGGAAACTCAGCTTCTGGTTATTGTTAATTCTGCCATTGCTCGCTTTGCTTTTTGCAGCTGGCAAACCAGTAGCTAACCCCACCACTATAGTGCTCCGCAACGAGCCTTTACCTTTCACTCCTAAAGAGTTTTATATTGCCGATGTGGTAGATGCGCGCATTAACCGCAAGGCAGTAGCCTACTTGGTGCCAATGTCTGCAAACCCGCAGCAGGTTGCCAAAGCTGTGCCGGTAGATTTGCAGGGCGGCGGACACACAGCCATAAAACAGTATATGCGCGAAAGCCTGCGTCGTAACACAGCGTTGCGCCCCGTTGTAGTGCGCCTGAAAGAAGCCAAAGTAACAGAAACTCCTGTTAATGGTAGGGTAGAGGGGCAGATTGCAATAAACATGGCTTTCGAACTGCGCCGCGATGGCGAAACTGTACCTTTGGTAGAGTATAAAGGGGGTGCAAAGTATATCCGTTCTGCTAACCAGGTAAGTATAGTAGAGCCTGCTCTGCGTAAATCGTTAGGTAATGCGCTGTTATACCTGAACACCTGGATGAACCAGGAAGCCGACCGCAACGAGAAGCTTGCGAAAGGTATAAAAGTAACTTTTACAGATTATGTAAGCTCACTTGAGGATGATTCTGTATTCTATACTTCGAAGCGCCCGCTAACCTGGGCTGATTTCAAAGGGGCACCGAGTAAACCGAGCCAGTATGCAGCAGCGGTAATGCCTGGTTTTGCTTATGAGGGCAGGAGCGAAGTGTCAAACGGCATTGTGCACCTTAACCTGCTGATGAAAGTGTTTATGCTGCAAAGCTCGTCGTGGGTGAAAGAGCACGCACGTGACGAATACAGCCTGAACCATGAGCAGCGCCATTTCGAGATCGCGAAGCTGGTAGCTGAGCGCTTCAAAAAAAGAATTACGCCGGATAGCCTAACCGTTGCCGATTACAACAGCATCATTCAGTACAAGTATATCGAGTCTTTCAGGGAGATGAACCACCTGCAGGAGCAGTATGATACTGAAACACGCCACGGGCTTGACCAACTGGCGCAGGAACGCTGGAATAAACGAATTGATGAGGAACTGAAGGCTTTCAAGGTTAAGAAGTAGCAAGTATAAACTATAGCTTACTCTTCGTAAAATTCGATAAGAGAGCCAAAATAAGCCTCATCCCAGCCTTCGGCAATGTCATCGAAATCCTGGTCCGGTATGTTAGTGTGGCGTAGCTCTGCCGAAGTGCCTTGTTTGTGCGGGTGCAGCTTTATGGTAACTATAGATGGCTCCTGCTGATCCCCGAAATACCACTCCTGCACCAGCTTCTTGCCGTCTTCAAATTCAAGGTTTTTGCCCACAATGTTACCGTCGAACAGCGAAAACTCAGACCCCGGCTCAGTGGACATCTCCGCTTTGTCGCCAGACCATAGTTGTATAGTTGATGGGTTGGTGAGGGCAATGTATACTTCCTCGGGTGTGGCCGGAATGATGTAATATTTCTTTAAATCTTTCATGCTGGGGCTGCTGTGTATAACACTAATTTGTTTTCAGCGGATAAAGTTAAAGGTATTTTGGTGATATGCCTATGAATTTAAAAAGCTACAGCCACAGCAGAAACTGCTGTGGCTGTAGCTTTTTATGTATACTTTATTAACTGTTTTTCTTTTGCTCTTTCTGCTCGTTATCGGTTCGGTTCTGAGGAGTATAATTGTTTGCCCCTTTATCGCCTTGTGCATCACGCGCTAAACTGTTAGATGTGTCTGACTTGCTGGCTTTGGCTGTGTTTGTCAGTTCACTTTTCTTATCATGGCCCTTTGCCAGATCCTTATTTTCCTTCTCGCTTTTCATAGTATCTGAATTTTCTATTGTTCTCAATAAATTTAAAATAGCTGCTTATGCAGGTTATTTTGGCCTTTTCTGTCGGTCTACACGGGAGTAGGATTCGCCTAGTGAATTGGAACTGCCCTGATTTTTAGGGTTGTTCACATTCATCTGGTTGGTTACAGGTGTAGCTGGGACGCCTCCTCCTTTTTTTCCTGCCTCAAAAGATTTTTCCGGATTACTTTCCGATGCATGGTGCTTGTTTCTTTTATCCTGGTCCTTCTTCATAACTGTAAGTTTAATTGTACTTTATTTAATGTACGGCTCTGGTGAGGTTAAGTATAGACACTGAATAAAAAGCCCGTAACAACAGCTACGGGCTTTTCGGTTGTGCAAAAAACTATTTCCTATTTAAGAGCTTTGTCAGCTTTTAGAGCCTCGGCTACCAGCGCTTTTATTGCTGTTTTTATGGCTTTGGCTGCCTGCCTGCGCATGACCTTGTGGGTCGCCGTGCCAGCCGCGTCCTGGGCCAGAGGATTTACTCTGTGTTTTGCCACTAGTGCTGCTTCCCATACTTCCGCTCATGTTAGAGGCAGAAGATTTGTTCTGGTCTTTCTCGTTACTGCTTTTCATGGCTTTATATTTTAATAAAACAAACAACCCGCTGTAATAGCTGGCTACCCATTTCTTTACGGCTCAAAAACCTGATGGTTAGTAAATAAGGTGCAATTATGGGTGGGTGTATATGTGTTATAACTGTTTGATATACTTGCTTTTATATAGTTTTATTTAACTATAACAGGTGATGTATCTAATTGTAGCATAGCAGTTTGAGAGCCCGTGAAAGCAGCAGAAAGCAAGTATAAACCTGCACTTAAAAGAGAAGATGAGGGTAAAAAAATAATCAGAAAAACCAGTTGAAAGCAGGAGCTATACTTTCTCGCACACCAGTACTACCGGCTTATGGCTGCGGGTGGTGGTAAAGAATAAGTAAATATTGCCACCTTCTTTAATGCCTGTTTTCTTGCGGATACTGGCTACTGATTCGGGGAAGTTGCGGACTGTAATGTTGGCTTTTTGCTGAGGTAGCAGCGGCAGCAGCTCTTTTTTGTTGTAGCGGCTAATCTGCAAACAGCGGAACGACCTGCCCGGGAAATTGGGTACAAGGGTATCGGAAGTATAAAGGTGGCTGTTTGGGTGCAGCTTGCCCAGGTTCAGATGCTGTGCCAGGTAGCGGTAAGCACCTGCTTTAAGTATAGCCGTGTTGGGTTCGTAAATAAAACTGAGTGGCTCTGAGAATTCTACTTTTGCCTGCTCTTCCTGTTGGGCAGTAAACTTTAACTGCTGCACCTGGCCCGACGCAAGTATGTTTACAGCTTCACGCTCGGCTGTTTCAGGGGCAGTAGAAGTAAGCAAGTATAAAACTTCTTTGCACTCGTTCTGCACAGCTACCACCCATACTTTTGCTACTGTACCTAACTGTTCTACAGCAAGATCAATATCAAGCATAGGCGAAGTTTTAAGCAGCACTTTTTTGGCTTTGGCTAAAAGTACAGGCAACAGGCCAAGTACATCAGGCTCGCAATCCTGCAGCAGGTGCACTTTTTCGTGGTGCTCGCCCCGCCGTGCAGGGTCCAGGTAAATAATGTCGGCAACTCCGGTAAAGCCGGCTAAAAAATCCTCAGCAGTCTTATTAACAGCCTCTATGTTGGTAGCGCCCAGTAATTTAAAATTATAAGCTGCAATCTCCGACAGTTCCTGGTTCTGCTCCACATGAATTACATGGTCAGCATGTTTGGCAAAGTAAAAGCTATCCACGCCAAAGCCTCCGGTTAAATCTATCAGTAACTCACCGGAAACAAGCGAAGCTTTATAAGCTGCAGTTAACTCCGAGGAGCTTTGTTCTACAGAAAGGGTAACAGGAAATATTACATGCGGATTACCAGCCCATGTTGGCAGTTTGGAGCCGGCTTTCTGCCTGGCTTGTATCTGTTTGGCAAGCTCGGGCACGGGCAGGTTTGGGTAGCGCTTTGCCTGTAGCATAAGGGTAGCCACATCCTGCTGCGCATGCTGCTGCATAAACTGCTTTTCCTCTTCTGTAAATGTGCGCATAAGGTGCTTTTATACTTTAATGTGCTACCAACGCAAAGATACAGGATATACCACCTTAGATAGAGAAAATATTTTGTTTAATTTTTTTCATAGAAACTTTAAACAAGTTAAAAAGGGCGCTGTTGTAAAGTTGTAATTGAAATTAAAAGTTAAACTTAATTAAACATGCTATGAAGAAGTGGATGAAATTATTGCTGTTGCTAGCCCTGCCTGCCTTTGCCTTTACCAGTTGCGATGATGACGATGACGACAACAACTCGCTTCCGGACACGGCACAGGTGATGGTGGTACACGCTTCGCCGGATGCTCCCGGAGTAGATCTGCTGATAGATAACACTAAAGTAAACACTGCTGCCCTAACTTACCCGAACAACACGGGTTACCTGGATGTGCTGGAAGGAAGACGCAACATAAAAGTGAATGCTGCGGGTACATCCACTTCTGTTATAGATGCTAACCTGGATATTGATGCTGATAAAAACTACTCTATTTTCGCGGCAGACAGGCTGAGTAACATTACGCCGGTTGTGCTGGAAGATAACCTGGCTGCACCCGCAACCGGTAAAGCGCATGTTCGCTTTGTGCACCTTTCGCCAGATGCCCCTGCTGTGGATGTGGCTGTAACCAACGGACCTGTATTGTTTAGCAATGCTGCTTTTAAAAGTGCCAGTGCCTTTACCCCTGTAGATGCAGGCACTTATAACCTGGAGGTAAGATTAGCCGGAACCAACACAGTAGTATTGCCCTTACCAAACGTGCAGTTAGCCAGTGGTAAGATCTATACTGTATTTGCTGAAGGTTTTGTAACGCCGCCATCAGGTAACACTAACAGCTTGGGTGCCGAGATAATTGTAAACCGATAATTAACCGTGTGAAAAGCAAAAGCCCGTGCCAGTGCACGGGCTTTTGCTTTTAGCTACTGCCTGCCCCTCAGATATTTGTAAACGGTAGGAACTTAACCGCCAATGCAGGTGCTTATACTTGAAGATGAGCAACAAAATGCGTAATTTTGTGTTTTCATCAGAAAAAAATAAGAAAGATGATCGATACACATTTGAAGTACAAAGTAAAAGACATTTCGCTGGCTGAGTGGGGCCGCAAAGAGATAAAACTGGCTGAAGCTGAAATGCCAGGTCTGATGGCTATCCGTGAGGAGTATGGCCCAAGCAAGCCGCTTGCAGGTGCCCGTATTGCAGGTTGCCTTCACATGACAATCCAGACAGCTGTGTTAATAGAGACGTTGGTTGAACTTGGTGCTGAAGTTACCTGGTCTTCTTGTAACATCTTCTCGACACAAGATCATGCTGCTGCTGCAATTGCTGCTGCCGGTATCTCTGTTTATGCCTGGAAAGGTATGAACGCTGAAGAGTTTGACTGGTGCATTGAGCAGACTTTGTTCTTCGGTGAAGATAGAAAACCTCTGAACATGATCCTGGACGATGGTGGTGACCTTACCAACATGGTTCTTGATAAATATCCTGAGCTTGCTGCTGGCATCAAAGGTCTTTCAGAAGAAACTACTACTGGTGTGCACCGCCTGTACGAGCGCGTAAAGAACGGCACACTTCCAATGCCTGCTATCAATGTTAACGACTCAGTTACAAAATCTAAGTTCGATAACAAGTATGGCTGTAAAGAATCTCTGGTAGATGCGATCCGTCGTGCTACTGACGTAATGATGGCTGGTAAAGTAGCTGTTGTTGCTGGTTACGGTGATGTGGGTAAAGGTTCTGCTGCTTCGCTTCGTGGCGCTGGCGCACGTGTGATCGTTACTGAGATCGACCCTATCTGCGCATTGCAGGCTGCTATGGACGGCTTTGCTGTGAAGAGAATGGCTGATGCGGTAAAAGAAGCTGATATTGTTGTAACTGCTACCGGTAACAAAGACATTATCACTGAAGAGCACTTCCGCTCGATGAAAGATAAAGCTATCGTTTGTAACATCGGTCACTTCGACAACGAGATAGACATGGCTTGGCTGAACAGTAACTATGGCCACACCAAAGATACCGTGAAGCCGCAGGTAGACCTGTACAACATTGAAGGCAAAGACATTATTGTGCTGGCTGAAGGCCGTCTTGTAAACCTTGGTTGCGCTACTGGTCACCCTTCATTTGTAATGTCTAACTCATTCTCTAACCAGACGCTGGCTCAGATCGAGCTTTGGACTAACGCAGAAGCTTACGAAAACCAGGTTTATACTTTACCTAAGCACCTTGATGAGAAAGTTGCCCGCCTGCACCTTGGTAAAATTGGTGTAGAACTGGATGAGCTTACTCCTGAGCAGGCTGCTTACATTGGTGTTGAAGTAGAAGGTCCGTTTAAGCCAGAGTACTACAGATACTAAGTATACTTTAAGTATAACAACACGAAAGCCGGTGCTCTGCATCGGCTTTTTTATTTGCATCCGGGTACAGTTCAGCGTATAAGTTTAATCATATAATATTAAAGCGTGACATAAGTGTTTTTTTATAAGACTTGCCTATCGGTATATCGCCTTTAGAGAATACTACAGAGTTTTCTTCCAGCGCTTCAATCTTATCCAGGTTGGCTATGTAAGAGCGGTGCACACGTACAAAGTTCTGAGGAGGCAGCTTACTTTCCATATCCTTTAAAGTTGAACTTACCAGGTACTTCTGGTCCGCGGTAACTATAAAAGAATAGTTATCATAGGCTTCTACCCACAGTATCTCGCTGTAGTGCACTTTGATAATACGGTGCTTAACCTTCACAAAAATATAGTCGGTTGCTACCTCCTGGTCTTTGTGATTATGGTTATGGTTGCCGTTTATGTGTGGCGCATCTTCAGGGTCTTTGTCGTCGGAGCGGTGGCTGTCGTGTTTGTAAAGCGCTATTTCTATGGCAGAGCGTAAATTCTTTTCATCGAAAGGCTTTACCAGAAAGCCATCTGGTTCTGTTTTCTTAGCTCGGTCTATAGTTGCTTTATCAGCGTATGCTGTCAGGTAGATGAACGGAATACCGAACTCATCTCTTATACGTGAGCCTATCTCGATACCATCCGCTTTGCCACGCAGGTTGATGTCCAGCAATACCAAATCTGGCCGCGTTTCCCGGATCATATCAATAGTGTCTTCGCCTGTGTCTATCGCACACGTTTCATAACCTAACTCTTCCAAGCTGGCAGCAATGTCTTCAGCGATGATAATTTCATCCTCTGAAATAAGGATCTTCGGTTTTGTCATAGCATTAGGTTAATACGTGAAATTAACAATTAAGATGGTAAAACAAAAACAATTGTTGATTTTGTACCATTTTTATTATTGCTGCTAAAGTTGAAACTGCCATTAAGTTTTTTGGCAAGCGAGTTTACCAGTTGCAAACCAAATGATTTCTTCTGTTGCTGCTGTACATCAGGGGATAAGCCAATACCATTGTCGGAAACTGTTAACACATACTGTTGGTTATCCTGCTGCTGCAACTCCAGGCTCAGAATGCCGGCGCGCCCCTGAAAAGCATATTTTAATGCATTCGATACTAATTCATTTACGATAAGGCCAAGCGTTATGGCTGAATCTATATCCATTTTAATAGCAGGCACATTCAGCTGCATTGTTACCTGTTTTGTAGTGATGCCATAAGAGGCATAAAGGCTCTCGCAGATGCCTGCAAAATAATCGTAGAGGTCTATGTGCGAAAGATCATCGTGCTGGTACAGGTGCTCGTGCAGAATGGCCATAGAACGCACGCGGCTGCGGATAGAGCGCATTACTTCCAATGCCAGCGGGTCGGTTATATTGCGGGCGTGCAGGTTGAGCATGCTTATCACGATCTGGAGGTTATTCTTAACCCGGTGGTGGATTTCCTTGATGAGGATCTCTTTTTCAAGGTTCTTTTCTTCCAGGAGCTGTGTACGATGCTGCACCCGCATTTCCAGCAATGCATTCATTTTTACCAGGCTTCTTTCACGCAGGCGAACTACACTTATGGCTGCAACTGCCACTATCAATAGCAATACTCCAACAAACCACTCACGCCGCCATATAGGTGGTGTTATAGAAAAATTATAACTCAGGGGCTGCGGTGTCCAGTAACCATCGTCGTTCCGGGCTATTACCTGGAAAGTATAGTCGCCAGGGTCGAGGCTGGAGAAGGTGGCAAAAGACTGTGATGTAACCGGTGACCATTGCTCTTCATGCCCTTTTAAACGGTAGCGGTAGCGCACCATCTCCGGGTTGCTCAGGCACACGCCATGGTAGTTAAAAGTAACATGGTTCTGAGTATAAGGCAGTTTCAGTTCTTTGGGCAGTCCGTTCAGAGAATCAACCTGGTAACCCATTTTCCTCCAGTTGGTCGGCTTCAGGTTGAGCTGGATATCTGTAAGTATCGGAATAGGAAATACTTTGTTCTGCCTGTCCAGGTCCGGGAGATATTTGCTGATGCCTTTAACTGTGCCAAACCACACGGTGCCATCCGAGGTCTGCGTGATGGCATTGTTACATACCTCTGCCCCCCGGAATCCATCATGCGAGTCGAAAGTGCGGAAAGTAAGCTTTCGGTGTTGCTGTAGTTGTGCCAGGTCCAGTTTTAAAACGTATCGGCTGGTACCTATCCAAAGGTTGTTGCTGTCGTCTACAAAAAGGCTGGTAACGCCTTCGTTTGGCAACCCGTCTGCAGAAGCTATAACTCTGGGTGCTGGCAATTTATCGTTGTAAGCGATTATGCCATAGTTAAAGCCGCCAAAGTAAACTGTGCCCTGCTTGTCTTCTGCAATGGTTGTGATGTCTTTAAAGCTATACTTTGCCAGCACCGGTACCGGCTGAACTTTACCATTGACAAACTGAAAGATGCCTTGCTGTCCGCCAAACCACAACCTGTTTTTGCTGTCGAGGAAGACTATTGCCATATGCCCAAGCGGCTTGCCTGCTGCAGAAGTATAGTTTATAAATTTTCCGTTTCTCAGGCAGGATAAGCCCTGAGCAGTAGCAAACCAGAAATTTCCCGAGGCGTCAGGTGCACTATAGTATACTTCATTGGCTGCTAATCCGTCTTTAGAAGTATAACGTGTCGCTTGTTCTGGCCTCAGCTGCCATACGCCCTGGCTGGTACATACCCATACTTCGTTTTCGTTTTTGGGCCACATACTATAAAGCGAGGTTCCTTCAGGCCAAAGGCTGGTCTTCATCCAGCTGATCTTGCCATCTTTCATAAAACCGGCATGGCCATTGTCGGTGCCCAGCCAGATGCGGTCCAGAGCATCTTTGGAGAGTCCTGTTATGCGAGGTTCTTTCAGATCGCCAAGTTCGAAGTAGTGAACAAACCAGGGGCTTTTGTACTGCTGCAAACCATAACCGTTAGTGCCAACCCAAACATTTCCTTCTTTATCGTTGGCAAGAACATTTATACTGTTGGTGCGCAGGCCACTTTGCCGCGTAAGGTGTGTAATATTTTTGCCGTCATACTTTATAACGCCGTTTTTCTGCGTGCCGACCCAGATGTTGTTATAACTGTCTTGTGTGAAAGATGTAACATAAGGATCTGCTACTGAAGCGGGAAGCTGTAAATTTTCAGGTGGGGAGTTTCCGAATATGGCTACCCCGGCTGCGGTGCCTGCCCACACTGCGCCACCTTTGCTTTGCATAAGTGCTGTAACGGTGCTGTGTGGCAGAATGCTGTTTTCAGGTGTATAATGTGTTATACCATCCTTTTTTACCAGGTATAAGCCATTGCCGCCACTGCCGATCCATACTTCGCTGCTTGGGGTACAGGCAACAGCAGTATAAGTCTGCGCTGGCAAATCGTTATACTTTAAGAAAATATCTTTCTGGAGGTAATAAACTGCGCTGTCTGTAGCCACCCAAATTCTGCCCAGGTTATCTTCTGCAATATCGTTTATGCTACCTGCGTGTAAATTATAGTGCCTGAATTTAGACCCATTAAAACTGCTCAGCCCACGATCGTAGGTGCCTATCCAAATTTGTCCTTTGCTGTCCTGTAAAAGGCTTTTGATATTGTTGCTGCCCAGGCCCTGGTGTTTGGTATAAGTATAAAAGTTTTCTCCGTCGAACCGGCTTACGCCGCCGCGCGTTGCCAGCCATAGTTGCCCTTTCTGGTCCTGGATCACATCATTAACCTGCGACTGAGGAAGCCCCTGATCTATATTCCAGCTCCGGAAGTTATACTGCTGCGCTAATAGCGGCAATCCCTTCAGAAGAAGAAAAAGAAAGAAAATAGCTCGCATGCGCTGCATTATTCAGGTTTTTTGTGAAGACCTTTAGATAATGCGCGTTTGGTAGGTTTACATATTGCGCAACAAAGGCAATATGCTGTACGGTAAACTTTTAAAAAGGATAGCTAAAATTAGTAAAGTGCTATTTAAGGTTGCCTTATTTTACTGCTCTTTTACTACCTCTTTATAAATCTGTAAAGTACGCAAGGCTGTGTTTTCTTTTGAAAACTGCTGTGCCAGGTATGCGGAGGTTTGTACAAGCTGGTTGCGCAGGCCTTCATCTTTAAGTAACAGGCTTACTTTTTGTGCTAAAACATCAGGGCGTTTTACCGGGGCCAGCAAACCAGTTTCTCTTTCTTTTACAATTTCCGGTATACCGCCTGCCTCTGTGGCAACCACAGGTACGCGGCAGGCAAAGGCATCTAGTATAGTAGTGCCAAGTCCTTCTGTTTCAGAGGTAATCAGCATAACATCCAGCTCAGGTAGTACCTCCGGAATGTCTTTTCTGAAGCCGGTGAACGTGATGTGATTCTGGAGCTGCTTCTGGTTTACATAGCTTTGTACCTGTTCGCGTTGCGGACCATCGCCAACAATAAAATAATGAGCATCTGTTTTTTGCTGCACCAGTAGCTCTACTGTATCTACAAACGTGAAGTAGTCTTTATGCGGTGCAATGGCTGATACGTTGCCTATGATAGCTTTATGGGCAGGAATGTTAAATTCTTGGTGCAACTTGCCTGTTTTGCGGCTGTTCCGGAAGCGACTCATATCTACACCACTGTAAACCGTTGCACATATTTCCGGACGCTTCAGGCTCTGCGATACGATCTCCTTTATTTTATCAGAAACACAAAGTACTCTGGCTATACCTGCATGGTTATACTTGAACTGCGAAAAAACATTCTTCTTCACCGGGAAGTCTACTCTGCGGCTAAGTATAATAGGGCGATGGTTGCCAAGTATATAAGCCCATACACTGATGGCATGCGCATGGGCACTGTGTACATGCACTACATCTGCCTGTTGCTTTTGGGCATATTGCTTTACCTGCCAGGCGGTGCTAAAATCGAATTCATTGGCAAAAGGCAGGGCAATGTGAGCTATACTTTCCCTAGTGCAGTATTCATGGAAGGGGGTATTGCGGCGGCAGGCAACAAAACATTTTACGCCATGCTTCAGGAGTTCCTCAATAAGGTAAGCTACCTGTTGCTCACCTCCACGCCACGTTTTCTCTGAAACCAGATGTAGTACCCGCATACTTTAGTTAATCTTAAAATTTTCTTCCTTCAGCCTCCATATCTTCAGGTACCGCATAAACACGCTAGAGGCAGCCAGGCAACTGATTGTAAAGCCAACTTTACCATCCAAAATGCCGAGCTTCAGGAAGTATTGTTTTAAAAAGCGCACCATTGGTTTTAAAGCCAGATGGAAAAGCGTAACTTTTTTGGTGCGGGCAGCTTTATCACGCGCAGAAAGCCAGGTATAATTGTCCCATTTTTCGAGGTAGTGCGGCAGGTCTTTGTAAGTATAATGTATAATTTTATACTTCAGTTTGCCTTTGCCTCCGGGTACTACGAGCTCTTCATGTACAGATTTAGCAGAGTAGCGGCAATGTTCTCTGTTAAAAAGCCGGACCACACGATCGTTTTGCCAGCCGCTAAAGCGCACACGCTCACCCATAAAGTAGTTGTTACGGAAAATCTCGTAAGCATGATGTGTCGGGGTGCCCTGTAACAATTGTGGTATTTCGCGGGCAAGTTCCGGGGTAATGCGCTCATCTGCATCCAGCATCAGGATCCAGTTATTGGCTGCCTGATCTGTAGCCCAGTTACGTTGTACTGAGTAGTTCTCGAAAGGGTGCTGGAGTATTTTAACAGGATATTTGCCGGCAATCTCAAGGGTGTTATCTGTGCTGAAAGAATCAACTATAAGCACCTCGCTTGCCCACAGCACCGATTCTATGGCCGAGGCAATATTCTGAGACTCGTTCTTACAAATAATAATGGCAGTAACTCCTTGCATATACAATCAGCAGCAATTCTGGCCGTAAAAGTACAACAATATTAACTACAATTGTTTGCCCATAGCTATTTTGCCATTTACTATAGCTGCAAAAGACAAGTGGTAAAAAAATAGTGCAACTATTTTAGGTAAAAAGTGAGCTTACGACAGCACCAGCGCAGAAACAAATCGTAAAGCACAACAAAGCAATATCTACAACAGTAATAGCAAAAACGCCCAAAGTATAACCAGTTGCTGCTTGATTTAGTAGTAAAAAGGTATAAAATCCTGTTTAGCAGGTAAAAACAAACGTATACGTTGAAGATATTGGCCCGGAGAGGAAAATCTTGCTTGCAGGCTTAGAGCCGGGGTTAAGGCTGCAACCCAAAGGGTACAAGCAAGGTATGTAATTAAAATTTCTATATTTGCGTATAATACGCGATAAAAGGCTTTATAAAGGTACAAATTTAAGTCAGATGAGCGAAGAAACAGGTAAACAGCTGAGTAAGGAGGAAAAAGATGCACGGTTCGAGGCCGAATTGCTGCCCGTGCTGGACCCTCTGTACAATTTTGCCTACCGCCTCACCTTAGACGAAGATGACGCTAACGACCTGGTGCAGGAAACTTATTTAAAGGCTTATCGCTTTTTCGATTACTTTGAGCAAGGAACTAATGCAAAAGCATGGCTGTTCCGAATCCTGAAGAACTCGTTCATCAACGAATTTCGAAAAAAGAGCAAGCAGCCTGCAAAGGTAGATTATAGCGAGGTAGAGGGTTATTACAACTCTGATGACGTTGAAGGCGAAGGTGGTGTTACTACAACCACCGATATGCGCTCTGAAAGTGTACAGGATCTGATTGGCGATGAAGTTGCCAGCGCCCTTAATGCACTTCCGGTAGATTTCAGAACCGTTATTATACTTTGTGACCTGGAAGGTTTTACCTATGAAGAGATGGCCAAGATCCTGGACATTCCAATTGGTACTGTAAGATCCAGGCTGCACCGCGCAAGAAACTCGTTGAAGGAGAAGTTGGAAAAATATGCCAAAACCATGGGTTATAATAGTTAGAGAATTTTTAAGAGTTTGAGCTAAGATGGAATCGAAATTTACAGAAGTGTATCAGCAAGCGTCGGAAGACAGCCACGAGACTGATTGTGACAAGGTAGCCTTTTTACTAGATGTAGTAATAGACGGCGAAGCATCTACCGATCAGCAAGAGTTTTTTACCAAACACATCGAAGACTGTGTTACCTGCTTTGAAAGCCATCAAAAGCAAAAGCTTCTTAAAGGCCTTATCAGTGGCCACCTTAAGCGCGTGATAGTTCCTGAGCAATTAGCTCAATCCATCAAAGCGAAGATTCAAGAAACTGTATAACCCCTGATGCAAGGTAAAATTATCATCTTCTCGGCCCCGTCAGGCGCCGGTAAAACCACTATTGTTAAGCACCTTTTACAGGTAAATCCTAAGCTAGGCTTTTCTATCTCGGCCTGCACCCGCGATAAGCGCGGCCGCACCGAGGAAAACGGTAAGGATTACTACTTTATCACTCCCGAAGATTTTAAGGAAAAAATTGCAAACGACGAGTTTGTAGAATGGGAGGAAGTTTACGAGGGTGCTTTCTACGGTACCCTTAAATCAGAGATAGAGCGCATCTGGCAAAGTGGCAAGCATGCCATATTGGATGTAGATGTAAAAGGCGGTTTAAGTATAAAACATTTCTATAAAGATAGAGCACTCGCCATTTTTGTTAAGCCACCATCCATAGAGGAACTGGCAAAACGACTTACAGCCCGCGCCACCGATTCGGCCTCCAGCATATCAAGCCGCGTGTTCAAAGCTGAGTTTGAAATGAAGTTCGAAGATCAGTTTGATGAAGTGATCGTGAACGATAACCTGAAAGATGCCTGCGCCAAAGCTGAGAAATTAGTTGAGGAATTTCTGAACGCAGAACCGGCTATAGTATGAAAGTAGGGCTGCTGTTCGGCTCTTTCAATCCTATCCACATCGGGCACCTTATTCTGGCCAACTTTATGGCTACCAATACCGATCTGGATACGGTGTGGCTGGTTGTGTCTCCGCAAAACCCGTTTAAGCCCAGCAATTCGCTGCTGCACGAGTTCGATCGCCTGCACATGGTATCGTTGGCAATTGCCGATAATCCGAACCTGGGCGTATCTAATATTGAGTTCAGCATGCCCAAGCCAAGCTATACTATAGATACACTTACTTACCTGCAGGAGAAATACCCGAGCTACGAGTTTGTGTTGATAATGGGAGAGGATAACCTGGTAAGTTTCCCGAAGTGGAAGAACTACGAAAGCATTCTGCAATACCACAAAGTATACGTGTACCCCAGAACAGGCTCCGTTACCACCGAAATTACGCACATGCCAAGTGTGTCATTTGTAAAGGCGCCTATACTTGATATTTCAGCAACCTTTATCAGAGACTGTATCCGGCAGGAGAAAAGTATAAAATACCTGGTGCCCGACGAAGTGGCTGATTATATAAGAGTCCATAAGTTGTATAGGTAAGCCCCGGAAATTTATGCAAACAGATCATACTCCTATTTCCTGTTACCTGCTCACTTACAATAGCGAAAGGTATCTGAGGCAGATCCTGGAAGCACTGCGCCCTGTTGCTGACGAGATCCTTATTGTTGATTCTGGAAGTACAGACGCAACAGCAACTATAGCTGCTGACTATGGAGCCAACTTTATACATCGGCATATAGATAATTTCAGGGCACAACGCCAGTTCGCTCTGGACCAGTGTAGGTATACATGGGTACTTAACCTGGATTCTGATGAAGTGCCTACCGAAGAATTTGTTACTTCACTAGTAGCATTGAAAGGAAAACTTCAGGATGCTGATGTTGCAGATGCTTATAGGATGGAACGCCGCTGGATCATGTTTGGCCAAGAGGTTCATACTTTCTATCCGATCTCCAGTCCAGATTTCCCGGTGAGGTTGTTCAGGAAAGATAAAGTAGGCTTTACCCAGAGCAGCAACTTTGTGCACGAAAACCCGGCTGGGTACGATACTGTAGAAGTTATAAAAGGAGCCGTTTACCACTATAGTTGCGATTCGGTGCACGAGCTTTACCGAAAGCTGAACCAGTATACTTCGCTGGCTGCCCAGGATATGTACCGGAAAGGCAAAAAAGCTACCAGGTTAAAGCTGATATTTAGCCCTGTTGCAGCCTGGATAAAATGGTACCTGCGCAAAGGAGGCTGGCGCGATGGTGAAGTTGGTAAGTTGCTTGGCCGCTATGCCTACGATTACACTTACCAAAAGTACCTGAAGCTTCGCTATGACCTTCAGCCGGAGCTTTATACAAATAATCCGAAAGAAATTAAAAGAGCAGGCGAGCCTGAAAAAGTATAAACTTACCTAAAGTATAAAAACAAAGAAGCCCTTCCTGAATAAGAAGGGCTTCTTTGTTGATGAAGTATAAATTATTAGATCGTCATGATCTCAGCTTCTTTCTTAGAAAGCAGCTCGTCGATCTTCACGATGTAAGAATCTGTCATCTTCTGTACTTTGGCCTCTGCATCGCGAACAGCATCTTCAGAAGTACCTTCTTTCTGCAGTTTGCGCAGTGAGTCGTTCACATCTTTACGGATGTTACGGATACCGATTTTGCCGCTTTCAGTTTCGTTCTTAACCTGCTTTACAAGGTCACGACGACGCTCTTCAGTAAGTGGCGGGATATTCAGGCGAATGCCATCGGCTTCTACCAGTGGGTTCAGGTTCAGGTCGCTGTTTTTGATGGCTTTGCCAATCTCACCTACCATGTTTTTTTCCCATGGTTTAATCATTAGGGTGCGTGCATCCGGAGTTGTGATATTAGCCACCTGCGAAATAGGCGTTGGTGTGCCGTAATAATCTACACGAAGGTCTTCTACCATAGCAGGAGATGCCTTACCGGCACGAATTTTAAGCAGTTCAGCATTAGTATGCTGTACCGTCTTTTGCATCGACTCCTCCGCTTCGCTGAGGTAAAACTGAATTTCTTCCGTCATATCTGATTGTAGCTTAATAAAGTTCTTATGAAACTATAGTTTGTGCGAAATTACTAATTTTTATCTGTTCTGTTTTGCTGCTCGGCTGCCTGCAACTGGCTTATACTTTCGTTAAGCGACTCTGCAATGTCATCCATACTTACAAGCGTACCAATCTGCTCGCCCTGTACCAGGCGCTTCAGGTTACCTTGTGTGTTCATATCAAAAACTATGATTGGCAAGCCATTCTCTTTACAAAGAG
The DNA here is from genome assembly GCA_966250805.1 of uncultured Pontibacter sp. GTDB lineage: Bacteria > Bacteroidota > Bacteroidia > Cytophagales > Hymenobacteraceae > Pontibacter. The sequence continues at coordinate 530,311 of CBINIP010000001.1, forward strand.
TAAAGGCGGTCATGTCCATTACGTTCAGGCCTTTTTCAAAAACATCTTTGAACGAGATGTTACGGTAGAACACCGCATCCGGGTTTTTCTCAGGGTCAGCTGAGTAAATCCCATCTACACGTGTACCTTTTAATACTACATCAGCCTCAACCTCAATAGCGCGTAAACTGGCTGCAGAGTCTGTAGTAAAGTATGGGTTACCGGTACCTGCACCAAAAATTACTACACGGCCTTTTTCCAGGTGCCTTACTGCACGGCGGCGGATGTATGGTTCGCAAACCTGCTGAATGTTAAGGCCTGACAGCAAACGAGTATAAACGCCCAGCTTTTCAAGTGCGCTTTGCAGAGCCATGCTATTTATAACGGTAGCCAGCATACCCATGTAGTCACCTTGTACGCGGTCAAGACCAACTTCCTCTGCCTGTACCCCTCTGAATATATTGCCGCCTCCAATTACTACTGCAACCTCAACACCAAGTGCTGCTACTTCTTTTATCTCCTGCGCGTACTGCATCAATCTGTTCGAGTCGATACCGTACTGCTGTTCTCCCATCAGCGCTTCGCCGCTTAGCTTTAGCAATATTCTTTTATACTTCACGATCTTTGAGTTTGAATAGTTAATGTTATGGTTGCAAGTGTGCTAAACAGGCAGACTTGCTGCCCATATGGCAACACAAATTTTCTAAAATTGAATCAAAACCTGGTTCTTTTCCACGTTTTGTCTTACCTGTACTTTCACGTCCTTTACAACGCCATCGCCCGGAGATTTCAGTATGTTTTCCATCTTCATCGCCTCCAGGATCATGATAGGATCACCTTTCTTAACTTCCTGCCCCGGCTGTACTTTAATTTCAAGTATAAGTCCTGGCATAGGAGCTTTCACATCGTTCACCTGCTTGGTGTTCGCGTTGCTCATACCCAGTTTATCCAGCAGCAGGTCGAAGCGGTCTTTAGCGCTTACGGTTAGCTTTACGCCGTTTATCTTGAAAGTAAATGTTTTGCTTTGGTAGTCAGCCTCAATAAGCTCAGCGGTGTAAGATTTGCTGTCTTTAATTATATGATAAGTATTGGGGCCAATGGGAGTGATGTCCCAGTTAAAAGGTGTTCCGTTTAAAAGTATAGCATCTTTTTTAATATCAACCTGCCATGTTTTGTCGTTAGCGGTTTTTATCTGGAGCATCTCGTAAAGTATAGTTTGGGGCTTAAAGATAATTGAATTATCAGAGTATTTTTAGAAATTGAACTCAAAATTAAAACAATCCATCATGAATCATAGGTTTTTGAGTGTAGTTGGTATGGCCGTAACAATGGCGTTTACAGGCGGTTGCAGTGCCAACAAAGGTGCTGTAAGTGCAAATCAGGATAAAAATGCAGCTGGCAAAGCTGTTGCCGCTGCCGATTCTGTTCCGGTTTGGGCTCCTAAAATGCATGGCTTTAATCCATCACGCACCAAGCACCACGACCTGTTGCACACCCGCCTGCGCGTAAGTTTTGATTGGGAAAAGCAGCACATGAATGGCCTTGCCGAGCTTACACTTAAACCGTGGTTTTACCCACAAAATAAACTGGTGCTCGATGCCAAGGGTTTTGATATACATAGTATAAACCTGCTGAAGGGTAACGACGCTGTTCCGCTGAAATATACTTACGACAGCCTGCAGCTTACCATTGATCTGAATAAGACCTATGCCCGAAACGAAAAGTATACGATAGAGATAGACTATACTGCCAAACCCAATGAGTTGCCGGCTGGTGGCAGCGATGCCATAACGCAGGACAAAGGTTTATACTTTATTAATCCACTTGGCGAAGACCCGAACAAGCCGCGCCAGATCTGGACGCAGGGCGAGACCGAAGCCAACTCTGCTTGGTTCCCAACTATAGATTCGCCGAACGAGCGCATGACGCAGGAGATCTACATTACAGTAGATAAGAAGTATACTACGCTCTCTAACGGAACATTTGTATACTCGCGCCAAAACGCCGATGGTACCAAAACCGATTACTGGAAGCTAGAGCAGCCACACGCGCCATACCTGACCATGATGGCTATAGGGGAGTATGCCGTTGTAAAAGACAAGTGGCGCAACATGGAGGTCAGCTACTATGTAGAGCCTGCTTATAAAAACACTGCTAAAAAGATCTTTGGAAATACGCCAGAGATGCTTGAGTTCTTCTCTAAAAAGCTTGGCGTAAATTACCCGTGGCCATCTAAATATTCGCAGGTTGTGGTACGCGATTTTGTATCTGGCGCTATGGAGAACACAACTGCGTCCACTTTTATGGAAGACCTGCAGTTGAACGAGCGCGAACTCTTAGATAAGAACTGGGATAACATTATTGCGCATGAGCTCTTTCATCAGTGGTTCGGAGATTATGTTACTACTGAGTCATGGGCAAACCTGCCGCTGAACGAAGCCTTCGCCAATTACTCTGAGCTGCTGTGGGCAGAGCACAAGTATGGCGCCGACGAAGCAGCTTACCTGCAGATGGACGAGCTGAATCAGTACCTGGAAGAAGCGGAAACAAAACGTGAGCCGCTGATACGTTACCGCTATGGCAACCGTGAGGAGATGTTCGATAGCCACTCTTATGCAAAAGGCGGGCGTGTGCTGCACATGTTGCGCAAGCTGGTAGGCGATGATGCTTTTTATGCTTCTCTTAACCGTTACTTGTCCCAGAATAAACTCTCTGATGTAGAAGTTGCCGAACTCCGGATGGCGTTTGAAGATGTTACAGGCCAGGACCTGATGTGGTTCTTCGATCAGTGGTTTATGCGTGCCGGACACCCGGAGCTTAAAGTGAGCCATACTTACCAGAACGGGCAGCTAAGCCTTCAGGTACAGCAGCAGCAGGATACAGCCTATGCACCTGTTTACCGCTTGCCGCTGAACGTAGCTGTGTGGGTAAACGGCAAGAAGAGTGAATTTCCTGTAGAAGTTACAAAAGCTAACCAATCCTTTACTTTCCCGGTTGCCGCACAGCCCCAGATTGTGCTTTTCGATTCTGAGCATCAGCTATTAGCAGAAGTTAACCATGAGAAAAGCGAGAGTGAACTGGTTTATCAGTTTTATAATGCAAAGCACCTGGCGCCAAAGTATGAAGCACTGGAAAAGCTTTCAGATAAACTGAATAATCCGGAAGTTCTGAAAATGATGCATGCTGCCTTGAAGGATAACTACTGGTTTGTAAGAAGCACAGCACTTGGGGCTATCAGTAAACTAAAAGAAAAAGATGCCGCTGCATTTGCAGCAGAAGTAAAGCAGATAGCGCAACAGGATAAGAAGGGGGCTGTTCGTGCAGATGCTATACTTGCATTGGCAGGATGGGGGATAGGCAACCAGCAGGATCTATACTTGCAGGCTATGAAAGATGACTCATACTTGGTTACTGCAGCAGGCATAATGGCTTATGCCGGTTCAGGTGCTGATGACATCAAAGCCAGACTATCGGCATTTGATAAAGAGAATAACGAAGAAGTAGTACTGGCGCTTGCAACTTATTATGCAGTACAGGGAGGCCCTGAAAAGTATGGCTGGTTCATGGACAAAGTGAAAAACAGCAAAGGTGGTGCTTTATATTACCTCCTGCAAAGTTTTGCGGCATACCTGGCGGGCAACAGCCAAACCAATACGCCTGAAGCTATAGCCTTATTAGCTGATATAGCACAGAACCATAACCAATACTATGTGAGAATGTCTGCTTTTCAGGCGCTTATGGTAATGTCTGAAAGACCAGAAGTGAAGCAGCTGCTGCAGGAAATCAAGAAAAATGAGAAGGATACACGCCTGCTGGAGATGTATAATCAGCTAGCTCTGTAGTTTCAGAATATAGGTTTATGAAAGTTTTTTAACTTTTTTTTCGAGAATATTTGACTGTAATAAAAAAGCGCTTAATTTTGCATCCACTTAGAACAACAAGCGCATTTAAAGCGAGATGTTCCGAGAAATAGTTCTGCTAGTTTTGTTGATATAATTAGCAAATGGGGAGATTCCAGAGCGGCCAAATGGGACGGACTGTAACTCCGTTGTTGTAATGACTTCGCAGGTTCGAATCCTGCTCTCCCCACATTTTTAAGTCAGGTAATGGCTAGTTGATCTTGAAGCGGGAGTAGCTCAGTTGGTAGAGCGATAGCCTTCCAAGCTATAGGCCGCGAGTTCGACCCTCGTCTCCCGCTCTTAGTCAATCGAAGTTTCCAGGCTTTTCTTATGGGTTTAATTTGAAGGAATACTGTGTGAATGGTTTTCCTTTTTACTATAGGATGAAGTTTGAAAATTATGCCGACGTAGCTCAGGGGTAGAGTACTTCCTTGGTAAGGAAGGGGTCGTGGGTTCAATTCCCATCGTTGGCTCAAAGTCCGTTACGTGTATTTAAATAAGCGCAACAACAACTTAAACGTTTTAACCTTAATTTAATAATTATACAATGGCTAAAGAAACATTTGACCGTTCCAAACCGCACGTTAACATCGGTACTATCGGTCACGTTGACCATGGTAAAACCACTTTGACTGCTGCCATTACTACAGTGTTGGCAAGAAAAGGTCTGGCTCAGCTTCGCGACTTCTCTTCAATCGATAACGCTCCAGAAGAAAAAGAAAGAGGTATTACTATCAATACTTCTCACGTAGAATACGCAACAGAAAACCGTCACTATGCACACGTTGACTGCCCAGGTCACGCTGACTACGTGAAGAACATGGTTACTGGTGCTGCTCAGATGGACGGTGCTATTCTTGTAGTTGCTGCAACTGACGGTCCGATGCCACAAACTCGTGAGCACATCCTTCTTGCTCGTCAGGTAGGTGTTCCTCAGCTTGTAGTATTCATGAACAAAGTTGACATGGTGGACGATCCAGAGCTTCTTGAGCTTGTTGAGATGGAAATCCGTGAATTGCTTTCTTTCTATGAATTCGATGGCGATAACATTCCGGTAATTAAGGGTTCTGCTCTTGGTGGTCTGAATGGCGATGATAAGTGGGTGAAAACTATCGAGGAACTGATGGATGCAGTTGATAACTGGATTCCAATCCCAACTCGTCTTGTTGACCTTCCATTCCTGATGCCAGTTGAAGACGTGTTCTCTATCACTGGTCGTGGTACTGTTGCTACAGGCCGTATCGAGCGTGGTGTGATCAACTCTGGTGAGCCAGTTGAAATCCTGGGCATGGGTGCTGAAAACCTTAAGTCTACAGTGACTGGTGTTGAGATGTTCCGTAAGATCCTTGACAGAGGTGAAGCTGGTGACAACGTAGGTCTACTTCTTCGTGGTATAGAGAAAACTGATATCCGTCGTGGTATGGTTATCTGTAAGCCAGGTTCAGTTAAGCCTCACATGGAATTCAAAGCTGAGGTTTATGTTCTTTCTAAAGAAGAAGGTGGTCGTCACACACCATTCTTTAACAAATACCGTCCTCAGTTCTACTTCAGAACTACAGACGTTACAGGTGAGATCATTCTTCCAGAAGGCGTAGAAATGGTAATGCCTGGTGATAACATCACAATCACTGTGAAGCTGATCAACAAAGTTGCAATGGAGAAAGGTCTTCGTTTCGCTATCCGTGAGGGTGGTAGAACAGTAGGTGCTGGCCAGGTAACTGAGATCCTTGACTAATAATTTATTTACAAACCCGTTTCTGAAAGTTTTTTAGAGGCGGGTTTGTTTTTTAAAAAGAAATAAATAAATTTGCACTCCATTTCGAAAGTGGCGTGCATTTTTTTACGGGTGTAGCTCAATTGGTAGAGTAGTGGTCTCCAAAACCATTGGCTGGGAGTTCGAGTCTCTCCACCCGTGCAATTAAACAAAATATCAAAGCGTAGTAGCAATGAGCAAGATTAAAAGCTATATGTCAGAAACAGTTGAGGAGATGAAACAGAAAGTTTCATGGCCATCATACTCAGAGTTACAGAGTAGCTCAGTACTTGTGCTTATAGGCTCGTTGATTTTTGCACTTGTAGTAGGCGCAATGGATATTGTGTTTGATTCTGCACTATCATGGTTCTACAACCAATTCTAAGAAGAAAGCTATGGCTGAATTAAAATGGTATGTAGTACGCGCAGTTAGTGGGCAGGAAAAAAAAGCGAAAGCTTACCTGGAAAACGAAGTAATAAGACAGCATCTGGAAGAATACGTTCCTCAAGTGCTTATACCTGCAGAAAAGGTATATGAAATGCGAGGAGGTAAGAAGAGAATCAGAGAGCGCAATTTTTTTCCTGGGTATGTGTTGGTGCAGGCAGACTTGTCGCATGGTGAGGCTGAGCACATAATAATAAGTACACCAGGAGTAATTGGCTTCTTAGGATCTAGCGAAGGTGCTGCAAGTAAAAAGCCAGTCCCGCTACGCCAGTCAGAAGTAAACAGAATTCTGGGTACAGTTGACGAGGCTGAAGAGCAAACAGAGGTGTTGGAGACACCATTTATTGTTGGTGAGATGGTGAAAGTGATGGATGGGCCATTCAGTGGTTTTTCCGGAACTGTTGAAGAGGTATTTGAAGAGCGTAAGAAGCTTAACGTAATGGTGAAAATTTTCGGAAGAAATACACCGGTTGAGCTGAACTACATGCAAGTAGAAAAAGAATCGTAGTAAATAAATAATGGCAAAAGAAATAAAAGGTTACCTGAAACTTCAGGTAAAGGGAGGTGCTGCGAACCCGTCGCCACCGATTGGACCTGCACTTGGTTCTAAAGGTCTTAACATTATGGAGTTCTGTAAGCAGTTTAATGCCAGAACCCAGGATAAGCCAGGACAAGTGTTACCAGTATTGATTACAATCTATGCAGACAAGTCTTTTGACTTTGTAATTAAAACTCCACCTGCTCCGGTATTGTTAATGGATGCTGCTAAAATCAAGGGCGGTTCAAAAGAGCCAAACCGTAACAAGGTTGGTTCTGTAACATGGGATCAGGTAAAAGAGATTGCCACACTGAAAATGCCAGACTTAAATGCTTTCAAACTGGAATCTGCTATGAGAATGGTAGCTGGTACAGCAAGAAGCATGGGCATCACAGTTACAGGTAACGCTCCGTGGAACGAATAATTATAGTTAAAGGATAATGGCGAAGATTTCAAAAAATAGGAAAGCGGCTTTAGCCAAGGCCGACCTAACAAAAGAATATTCTTTAACAGATGCGGCTTCAGTAGTAAAAGATATCACTTTTACAAAGTTTGATGCCTCTGTTGATATTGACGTACGTTTAGGCGTTGATCCTCGTAAGGCTGACCAGATGGTACGTGGTATTGTTACACTTCCACACGGTACAGGTAAAGAGGTGAAGGTACTTGCACTAGTTACTCCAGACAAAGAGCAGGAGGCTAAAGATGCTGGTGCTGATTATGTAGGTCTTGATGATTACATCCAGAAAATCGAAAAAGGTTGGACTGATGTAGATGTTATCATCACAATGCCTGCTGTAATGGCCAAAGTTGGTCGTTTAGGTAGAATATTGGGACCACGTAACCTGATGCCAAACCCGAAATCGGGTACAGTAACTCAGGATGTAGCTAAAGCGGTTAAAGAAGTTAAAGCTGGTAAAATCGACTTTAAAGTTGATAAGACTGGTATCATCCACACAAGTGTTGGTAAAGTTTCTTTCACAGCTGAGCAACTTGCAGCTAACGCTGCCGAAGTGATTCAGACATTAAATAAACTGAAACCTTCATCTGCAAAGGGTACTTACATTAAAAGTATAACATTGTCTAGTACAATGAGCCCTGCCGTAATCGTTGACAAGAACGCAGCAATCTAAGAAAATGACCAGGGAAGAAAAAGAGATAATTGTAAAAGACCTGAGCGAGAAGCTAGCTAACACTAACTACTTCTATATCACAGATGCTTCTACTATGACTGTAGATAGTATCAATCAGTTCAGGAGATTATGCTTCGACAGAGGTTTGGAGTATAAAGTATATAAGAACTCACTTATCAAGAAGGCATTAGATACATTAGATGCTGATACTTCTGCTCTTGAGGGCGTATTGAAAGGTTCATCTGGTATTATGTTTTCTGCTGAGTCAGGTAACGCACCAGCTAAACTGATTAAAGACTTCAGAAAAAGAGGTAACGCACTACCAACAATCAAAGGTGCATTCATCGATAGCGGTATCTACATTGGCGATGATCAGCTTGAGACACTTGTTAATATCAAGTCTAAGTTTGAACTTATCGGTGATATCATTGGTTTACTTCAGTCTCCAGCTAAGAACGTTGTTTCTGCGCTTCAGAGCAGTGGTGGTAAACTTGCAGGTATCCTGAAAACATTATCAGAAAAAGAATAATTTTAAAAACGTAATCAATAAGTAACTTTTAATTTCAATAAAAATGGCAGATTTGAAAGCATTCGCTGAGCAGTTAGTAAACTTAACTGTGAAAGAAGTTAATGAACTAGCTACAATTCTTAAGGATGAATACGGTATCGAGCCAGCTGCTGCTGCTCCAGTAATGGTTGCTGGTGGTGGTGCTGCTGAAGGAGGAGCTGCTGCAGAAGAAAAAACTTCTTTTGATGTAATCCTTAAGTCAGCAGGTGCATCTAAGCTAGCGGTAGTTAAACTTGTAAAAGAACTAACTGGCCTTGGCTTGAAAGAAGCTAAAGACCTAGTAGATGGCGCTCCTAAGCCTCTAAAAGAAGGTGTTGCTAAAGACGAAGCCGATTCACTGAAGAAATCTTTAGAAGAAGCTGGTGCTGAAGTGGAGGTTAAATAATCCCACTTTTCAACATACCGATAACAGGTAGACCTGGCAATTTCGTCAGGTCTTTTCCTGTTTGTATATGGATTCAAGAAATTGAATCCTTTTTTGCCCGCAGATGTTTTTTATGTCTGTGCGCTTGTAACTGATTTTAAACGTAAAATTCCAAAGCTTTGGCTAAGAATAAAACGACAGAAAGAATCAATTTTGCCTCTATCAAGCCTGTGATTGATTACCCTGACTTCTTAGATGTTCAGGTGCAGTCATTTCAGGACTTCTTTCAGTTAGAAACTCCGGCTGAAAATAGAGCTCAGGAAGGTTTGTTTAAGGTATTTGCCGAAAACTTTCCAATATCAGATTCTCGCGAGAACTTTGTGCTAGAGTTCATCGATTATCATATAGATCCTCCTAAATACTCTGTAGATGAGAGTATTGATAGAGGCCTTACCTATTCTGTTCCTCTTAAAGCGAAGCTTCGTCTTATCTGTAATGATGAAGACAATGAAGACTTCGAAACAATAGAACAGGAAGTGTTTTTGGGTAACATACCTTACATGACAGAAAAAGGTTCTTTTGTTATCAATGGAGCCGAGCGTGTAATTGTTTCCCAGTTACATAGATCACCAGGTGTATTCTTTGCTCAAAGCAAGCATACAAATGGTACAAAATTATATTCTGCCAGAATAATTCCTTTTAAGGGTTCTTGGGTAGAGTTTGCTACAGACGTTAACAACGTGATGTATGCATACATCGACCGTAAAAAGAAATTCCCTGTTACTACTCTTCTTCGTGCTATTGGTTACGGCACCGATAAAGATATACTTGATCTGTTTGGTCTATCTGAAGAAATTCCAGCTACCAAAGCTAATCTTAAAAATGTTGCCGGCAGAAGGCTTGCTGCACGTGTTTTAAGAACCTGGACTGAAGACTTCGTTGATGAAGATACAGGTGAAGTAGTTTCTATTGATAGAAATGAAGTTCTTTTAGAGCGTGACTCTGAAATTACTGCAGATGATATCGATCTTATCTTAGACTCAGGTGTTAAGTCTATCATCCTTCACCGTGAAAATGTAAACATTGCTGATTACGCAATAATTTACAACACGCTTCAGAAAGATAATTCAAACTCTGAGCAGGAAGCAGTAGAGCAAATCTACCGTCAGCTAAGAAACACAGAGGCTCCAGACGTTGAAACAGCTCGCGATATTATTCAGAAGCTATTCTTCTCAGACAAACGTTATGACTTAGGTGAAGTTGGTCGTTACAGAATCAACAAAAAGCTGGGTTTGGACACAAACTGGGATGCAAAGGTATTAACCAATGAGGATATTGTCCTGATTGTTAAGTACCTGATCGGTTTGATCAACTCTAAAGCTGTAGTGGATGATATTGACCACTTAAGTAACCGTCGTGTAAGAACTGTAGGCGAACAGCTTTATGCTCAGTTTGGTGTTGGTCTTGCTCGTATGGCACGTACTATCAAAGAGCGTATGAACGTACGCGATAACGAAGACTTCAAGCCAGTTGACCTGATCAACGCGCGTACGCTGTCTTCTGTTATTAACTCTTTCTTCGGTACAAACCAGCTTTCTCAGTTCATGGACCAGACAAACCCTCTGGCAGAAGTTACGCATAAGCGTCGTGTATCTGCCCTGGGACCAGGTGGTCTTTCTAGAGAGCGTGCTGGTTTCGAAGTTCGAGATGTTCACTATACGCACTATGGCCGTTTGTGTACTATTGAGACTCCGGAAGGTCCGAATATTGGTCTTATTTCTTCTCTGTGCGTGCATGCACGTGTAAACCACATGGGCTTTATCGAAACACCATACCGCAAGGTAACAGAAGGTAAAGTAGATACTGACGGAAGCGTAGTTTACCTGACAGCAGAAGAAGAAGATACACATCACATCGCTCAGGCTAATGCTGTGATCGATGAGAACGGTAACTTCATAAATGATAGAGTAAAAGGTAGATTTGAAGGTGACTTCCCTGTAGAAGAACCATCTACTTATACTTATATGGACGTTGCTCCAAATCAGATCGTTTCTGTTGCGGCTTCTTTGATTCCTTTCCTTGAGCACGATGATGCTAACCGTGCCCTGATGGGTTCAAACATGCAACGCCAGGCAGTTCCACTTCTGAAGCCAGAGGCTCCGATAGTTGGTACTGGTCTGGAGAGAAGAGCTGCAATTGACTCAAGAGCACTGGTAGTAGCTGAAGGCGAAGGTGTAATTGACTTTGTTGATGCTACTAAAATAGTTGTAAAGTATGACCTGACTGATGACGAGAAATTAGTATCGTTTGATGCAGAGTATGTTACATACAACCTGATTAAATTCAGAAGAACAAACCAAGATACATGCATTAACCTAACACCTATTGTATACACAGGTCAGCGTGTTACAAAAGGTCAGCCATTGTGCGAAGGTTATGCAACTAATAACGGTGAACTAGCACTGGGAAGAAACCTGCAAGTAGCTTTCATGCCATGGCAAGGTTATAACTTCGAGGATGCTATTGTAATTTCTGAAAAAGTTGTTCGTGATGATGTTTTCACATCTATTCACATTGAGGAATTTGAGCTGGAAGTTCGTGAGACAAAACGTGGTGAAGAAGAATTAACTTCTGAAATACCAAACGTTAGCGAAGAAGCAGTTAAGAATCTTGATGAGAATGGTATCATCCGCTTAGGTGCCGAAGTTAAAGAAGGAGATATCCTAATTGGTAAGATCACCCCTAAAGGTGAAACTGATCCAACTCCTGAAGAAAAACTTCTTCGTGCGATCTTCGGTGATAAAGCAGGTGATGTGAAAGATGCATCCCTTAAGGCACCACCATCACTTAACGGTGTAGTTATTGATACTAAACTTTTCTCAAGACCTAAGAAAGACAAGAACTTAAGAGCTAAGTCTAAGAAAGAGGTTGAAGAGCTTAAAGTTAAGTATTCAAGAGACTTAACAGCCATTAAGAACATCATGGTTGATAAACTGGTAGATCTGCTGGAAGGCAAAACTACTCAAGGAATCAAGCATAAGTTCGGAGATGAGATCCTGACTAAAGGTGTTAAGTTCAGCAGAAGAAACATCATTGAAGCACTGTTCCCAGAGAAGAATCCATACAAGGACGAAAGTAACTATGCGGTTGCTGAAGAGGTGAACATGTTCAAAGATCTTATTCTGGAGAACTGGACAACTGATGATAAGACGAATAGCATGCTGATAGAGCTTGTTAAAAACTATAACAAGCGCAGAAATATCGTTTCAGCACACTTCAAGCGTGAGCGTTTCACACTGGAAGTTGGAGACGAGTTACCAGCAGGTATAGTACAGCTTGCCAAAGTATACATCGCTAAGAAGCGTAAGCTAAAAGTAGGTGATAAGATGGCAGGTCGTCACGGTAACAAAGGTGTTGTAGCGCGTATCGTTCGTGAAGAAGATATGCCTTTCCTTGAGGATGGAACACCAATGGATATTGTGCTTAACCCACTGGGTGTACCTTCAAGGATGAACATCGGTCAGATCTATGAGACTGTACTAGGTTGGGCCGGAAAGAAACTTGGAAGAACGTACGCTACTCCAATATTTGATGGAGCCACTGACGAGCAAGTACAAGCTGAACTGGCAGAAGCTGGTTTACCAAGCTACGGCCGTGCATACTTGTATGATGGTTTATCAGGTGATCGCTTTGATCAGCCAGTTACAGTTGGTGTGATCTATATGCTGAAACTAGGTCACTTGGTTGATGATAAAATGCACGCTCGTTCTATCGGACCATACTCTCTGATCACGCAGCAGCCACTTGGTGGTAAAGCACAGTTTGGTGGACAGCGATTTGGTGAGATGGAGGTGTGGGCACTTGAAGCATTCGGTGCATCAAACGTACTGCAGGAAATTCTTACAGTAAAATCTGATGATGTAATCGGCCGTGCAAAAGCTTATGAAGCGATTGTAAAAGGTGATGTGTTGCCTAAGCCAAATATCCCTGAATCTTTCAATGTATTGATTCATGAGTTAAGAGGTCTGGCACTCGAGATTACATTAGAATAGTAAAGTATAAGCTAAGCGCTGAGGCAATGTCTGAAGCGCTTAGCGCACTTTATAGAGAGTAGCTGTAAAGCATATTCATTGTATCGACATTATTATAATAATATGGCATTTGCAAAAAATAAAAAGCTAACTCAGGACTTCTCCAAAGTAACGATAAGCTTAGCTTCTCCAGAGTCGATTCTGGAGCGTTCTAACGGAGAGGTAACAAAGCCTGAGACAATCAACTATAGAACCTATAAGCCTGAAATGGGTGGTTTATTCTGCGAAAGAATATTCGGACCTGTTAAGGACTGGGAATGCCACTGCGGAAAGTATAAAAGAATCAGATATAAAGGTATCATCTGCGACCGTTGCGGTGTAGAGGTTACTGAGAAAAAAGTGCGTCGTGAGCGCATGGGCCACATCGAACTTGTAGTTCCTGTAGCGCATATCTGGTACTTCAAATCTCTTCCAAATAAAATCGGATATCTGTTGGGCTTACCTACTAAAAAGCTTGACCAGATCATCTACTACGAAAGATATGTAGTTATTCAGCCAGGTATACTAGCAGAAGACGGTGTAAACACACTGGACTTCCTGACAGAAGATGAGTACCTGGATATGATTGACAAGCTCCCACGCGAAAACCAGATGTTGGATAACAATGATCCAAACAAGTTCATAGCGAAAATGGGTGCTGAGGCATTGCAAATGCTGTTGGAGCGTACGAACCTGGATGACCTGTCATACGAGCTTCGTCATGCTGCCGCTCACGAGACTTCGCAGCAGCGTAAAGCTGAGGCGTTGAAGCGTCTTCGTGTTGTAGAAGCGTTCCGTGATGCTGCAACTAGAATTGAGAACAGACCAGAGTGGATGATCATCCGAATGGTGCCTGTTATTCCACCAGAGCTTCGTCCGCTAGTTCCGTTGGATGGTGGCCGTTTCGCTACTTCTGACTTGAACGACCTTTACAGACGTGTTATCATCCGTAACAACCGTCTGAAGCGTCTGATCGAGATTAAAGCTCCTGAGGTTATACTTCGTAACGAGAAGCGTATGCTGCAGGAAGCGGTAGACTCTCTGTTCGACAACTCACGTAAAGTGAATGCTGTTCGGGCAGAAGGTAACCGTGCGCTGAAATCACTTTCTGACATGCTGAAAGGTAAGCAGGGACGTTTCCGTCAGAACTTGCTAGGTAAGCGTGTTGACTACTCAGGTCGTTCTGTAATTGTGGTTGGTCCTGAACTGAAACTTCACGAGTGCGGTCTGCCAAAGAACATGGCAGCTGAGCTCTTCAAGCCGTTCATCATCCGCAAGCTGATCGAAAGAGGTATAGTTAAGACTGTAAAGTCAGCTAAAAAAATAGTAGATCGTAAGGACCCTGTAGTTTGGGATATCCTGGAGAACGTGCTGAAAGGCCACCCAGTACTCCTAAACCGTGCCCCTACACTACACAGATTAGGTATTCAGGCATTCCAGCCAAAACTGATCGAAGGTAAGGCAATCCAGCTGCACCCACTTGTGTGTACTGCGTTCAACGCCGACTTTGACGGTGACCAGATGGCGGTACACGTTCCTCTAGGACCTGCTGCTGTACTGGAGGCTTCAATGCTGATGCTTGCTTCGCACAACATCCTGAACCCTGCTAACGGTGCTCCAATTGCGGTACCTTCTCAGGACATGGTACTTGGTTTATACTATGTATCTAAAGGAAAGCGTAGCACAGAAAACGAAAAGATCGCCGGTGAAGGTATGAGCTTCTACTCTGCGGAGGAAGTTATCATTGCTATCAACGAAGGACGTCTTTCTAAGCAAGCTTATATTAAGGTAAGAACAAAGGTTAAGAACGATAATGGCGAACTGGAGATGAAGCTCATCGAAACAGTAGCCGGTCGTGTTCTATTTAACCAGTTTGTACCTGAAGAAGTTGGATACATTGATGAACTGTTAACGAAGAAGAAACTTCAGCAGATCATTTCAAGAGTATTCAAAGAGACTGGTATGGCGCGTACAGCCCACTTCCTGGATGATATCAAAACACTAGGATTCCAGTCAGCATACAAAGGTGGTCTTTCAATGGGTCTTGGTGATATCCAGATTCCGGCTGAAAAAGATATACTTGTTGAGCAGGCTAAGAAAGATGTAGATGCTGTATGGCAGAACTACTCAATGGGTCTGATCACTGATAATGAGCGTTACAACCAGGTAATTGATATCTGGACTCGTATCAACAACCAGATCACTGAAACGTTGATGCGTCGTCTGGAAAATGATGATCAGGGCTTCAACTCGATCTTCATGATGATGCACTCTGGTGCCCGTGGTTCTAGAGAGCAGATTCGTCAGCTGGGCGGTATGCGTGGTCTGATGGCTAAACCTCAGAAATCATTACAAGGTTCAGTAGGTGAGATTATCGAGAACCCGATTCTTTCTAACTTTAAAGAAGGTCTGGATGTAATCGAGTACTTCATCTCTACACACGGTGCTCGTAAAGGTCTTGCCGATACGGCTCTTAAAACTGCCGATGCGGGTTACCTGACTCGTCGTCTGGTAGACGTGTCTCAAGATGTAATTGTGAACGAAGAAGACTGCGGTACGCTGAGAGGTCTGGAAGTAAGTGCACTGAAAGACAACGAAGATATTGTTGAGTCTCTTTCTGAGCGTATCCTTGGCCGTGTAACTGTACACGATGTATATGATCCAATCACAAATGAACTGATTGTAGAATCTGGTTCAGAAGTAACAGAGGAAATTGCACGTGCGATAGAAAATACTGCTATCGAATCGGTAGAGATCCGTTCAGTACTTACTTGCGAATCTAAGCGCGGTATATGTGCTAAATGCTACGGCCGTAACCTGGCAACAGGCTTTATGGTGCAGAAAGGTGAGGCAGTAGGTGTTATTGCAGCACAATCAATTGGTGAGCCAGGTACACAGCTGACACTACGTACATTCCACGTGGGTGGTACTGCATCTAACATTGCTGTTGATGCAACTATTAAAGCTAAATTTGCTGGTAAGATCGAATATGAAGATGTTCGTACCATTAATACTATCAATAACGAAGGCGAGCCGGTAAAAGTAGTAATGGGTCGTTCAGGTGAAGTTAAGATTGTTGATCCTGCTTCTGGAAAGCTTCTTATCAGCAACCACGTTCCTTATGGTTCATTCCTTACAGTAAACGATGGACAGGCGATAGAAAAAGGTGACAACATCTGTAGCTGGGATCCATACAACGCAGTTATACTTTCAGAGTTTGATGGAGAGATCGCTTACGAATCAATCATTGAAGGTATTACTTACCGTGAAGAATCGGATGAGCAGACAGGTTACCGTGAGAAAGTGATTATCGATACAAAAGATAAGACTCAGAACCCGGCAATTGTTGTTAATCCTAAAAATGGAGAACCGAAAGGCTATAACATACCAGTAGGTGCACACTTAACAGTAGAGAACGGTGAGAAAATCAAAGCAGGTCAGATCCTGGTTAAAATTCCTCGTGCTATTGGTAAGACACGCGATATCACTGGTGGTCTGCCACGAGTTACAGAATTATTCGAAGCTCGCAACCCATCGAACCCTGCAGTAGTGTCTGAAATTGACGGTGTAGTAACATATGGTAGTGTGAAGCGTGGTAACCGTGAGATCTTCATCGAGTCGAAAGACGGTGTGAAGAAGAAATACATGGTGCCGCTTTCTAAGCACATCCTGGTACAGGATAACGACTTTATCCGTGCAGGTATGCCACTTTCTGATGGTGCTATTACCCCTACAGATATACTTAATATACAAGGTCCTGGTGCAGTACAAGAGTACCTGGTAAATGAGATTCAGGAAGTATATCGCTTACAAGGTGTGAAGATCAACGATAAACACATTGAAGTGGTAGTCCGCCAGATGATGCAGAAAGTTGTTGTTATTGATCCGGGTGATACTAGCTTCCTAGAGCACCAGGTTGTTGATAAGATTACTTTCATGGAAGAAAATGATAGAATCATTGACATGAAAGTAGTTGAAGACGCCGGTGATTCAGTGAACATGAAACCAGGTCAGATAGTAACTGCAAGAAGACTGCGTGATGAGAATTCAAGCTTGAAGCGTCGTGACTTGAAATTGGTAACTGTACGTGATGCACAGCCATCAGTATCAAGACCAACTCTACAAGGTATAACACAAGCTTCATTGGGTACTCAAAGCTTTATTTCTGCTGCGTCGTTCCAGGAAACTACTAAAGTTCTTAGCGAAGCAGCGATCAAAGGTAAGGCAGATGAATTGCTAGGTCTAAAAGAAAACGTGATTGTAGGTCACCTGATTCCGGCTGGTACAGGTCTTAGAGAATACCAGAAACTTATTGTTGGTAGCCAGGAGGAATACGATTCACTGGTAGAATCTAAGAAGACAACAGCAAGATCGAAGCAGCAGGAACTGCAGAATAGGTAATAAAGATGGCAGAAGATCAGCAAAATCAGATACAAATAGAATTGTCTGAAGAGATAGCAGAAGGCCAGTATGCAAATCTGGCAATGATTGCACATTCAAGCAGTGAGTTTGTGATAGATTTCATAAGATTGATGCCTGGAGTTCCGAAAGCAAAAGTAAAATCAAGAATAGTTATCACACCAGAGCATGCCAAACGCTTGTTGGCTGCTCTGGCAGATAACATCAAGAAATACGAAGAAAGCTTCGGAGACATCAAGTATGCGCATGAAGCACCATCATTTCCAATGAACTTCGGAGGAACGGTGGGAGAAGCATAATGTGCTAATAATTAATGAATTAAAATTTTGAAATTGCAAAGTGATTTTTATACCTTTGCAGACCAAAATTTTTAGTGGAAAAATCTATAATTAAAAGATTGTAAATGCCTACTATACAGCAATTAGTAAGAAAGGGAAGAGAGAAATTAACATCTAAATCAAAATCTCCTGCCCTAGATTCATGCCCACAGCGCCGTGGTGTATGTACAAGAGTATATACAACTACACCTAAGAAGCCTAACTCAGCTATGCGTAAAGTAGCAAGGGTAAGACTTACAAACGGTAAAGAAGTAAACGCCTACATTCCAGGTGAAGGCCACAACTTACAAGAGCACTCAATTGTGCTGATTAGAGGTGGTAGAGTGAAAGACCTTCCAGGTGTACGTTATCATATCGTACGTGGTGCTCTAGATACAGCCGGCGTTAACGGACGTCTTCAGTCACGTTCTAAGTACGGTGCTAAGAGACCTAAGCCAGGCCAGGCTCCAGCTGCTGCAGGAAAAGGTAAAAAGAAATAATATATACAGTAAAATACAATGAGAAAAGCAAAGCCGAAGAGTAGAATTCTCCTTCCAGATCCAAAATATAAAGAGACATTAGTAACACGTTTTGTGAACTACCTGATGGTAGACGGCAAGAAAAGTGTTGCTTATGGTATCTTCTATGATGCTGTAGATCTAGTAGAGCAAAGAACAAAAGAAAACGGTCTGGAAACTTTCAAGAAGGCATTGAATAACATCATGCCAAGTGTGGAAGTGAAAAGCCGCAGAGTTGGAGGAGCTACTTTCCAAGTGCCGACTGAGGTTCGTCCGGACCGCAGAGTATCTCTGGGAATCAAATGGATGATTTCCTACTCACGTAAGAGAGGTGAGAAGACAATGAAGGATAAATTAGCAGGTGAGATTATTGCAGCTGCTAAGGGTGAAGGTGCTGCCGTTAAGAAAAAAGACGATACGCACAGAATGGCAGAAGCAAACAAAGCGTTCTCACACTTTAGATTCTAGTAATGGCAAGAGACTTAAAATATACCAGAAATATTGGTATTGCTGCGCACATCGATGCTGGTAAAACCACTACAACTGAGCGTATTCTTTATTATACAGGTAAGTCACACAAGATAGGTGAAGTACACGAAGGTGGTGCTACAACTGACTGGATGGAGCAGGAGCAGGAGCGTGGTATCACGATTACTTCTGCAGCTGTAACAGTGAACTGGCCTTATAGAGGGAACGATTACCATATCAATATTATTGATACTCCAGGTCACGTAGACTTTACAGTAGAGGTGAACCGTTCACTTCGTGTATTGGATGGTCTTGTGTTTCTATTCTCAGCTGTGGACGGTGTTGAGCCACAGTCAGAAACTAACTGGAGACTTGCAGATAACTATAAAGTAGCACGCCTAGGTTTCGTAAATAAAATGGACCGTTCAGGAGCAGACTTCCTTGCTGTATGTAAGCAAGTGAAAGAAATGCTAGGCAGCAATGCTGTAGCATTGCAGTTACCTATAGGTTCTGAAGATAACTTCAAAGGTGTAGTAGACCTGGTAAACTTTCGAGGTATAGTTTGGAATGAATCGGATAAAGGTATGACCTTTACTGAAGTTCCTATTCCAGATGATATGATTGAGGAAGCTGAAGAATACAGAGAGAAGCTTCTTGAAGCAGTAGCTGAGTACGATGAATCTTTGATGGAGAAATACTTTGAAGATCCAAACTCGATCACTGAAGATGAAATTCTAGCAGCTCTTCGTGCAGCTACTATAGACATGGCAATTGTGCCAATGCTTTGTGGTTCATCTTTCAAGAACAAAGGTGTGCAGACGATGCTTGATTATGTGATGGCGCTTCTTCCATCGCCAGTTGATAAAGAAAGCATTATTGGTACAGATCCTGACACTGGTAATGAAATTGCAAGAAAGCCATCGGCTAGCGAACCTTTTGCTGGTCTAGCATTTAAAATTGCTACAGACCCTTACGTAGGTCGCCTATGCTTTGTACGTGCTTACTCAGGTATACTTGACTCAGGTTCATACGTGTTCAATTCACGTTCGAATAATAAAGAGCGTATATCACGTATTTTCCAGATGCACGCTAACAAGCAGAACCAGATCGATAGATTAGAGGCTGGTGATATTGCGGCTGTAGTAGGGTTTAAGGATATCAAAACAGGAGATACACTTTGCGATCAGAACGCTAAAATCGTTCTTGAGTCAATGGAGTTCCCTGAGCCAGTAATTGGATACGCTATTGAGCCTAAAACACAGGCTGACTCTGATAAAATGGGTATGGCGATTGCCAAACTTGTTGAAGAGGATCCGACACTGCAGGTAAACACAGACGAAGAAACAGGACAAACAATTCTACGCGGTATGGGTGAGCTTCACCTGGAGATCATCATCGACCGTATGAAGCGTGAATTCAAAGTAGAATTGAACCAAGGTGCACCTCAGGTAGCTTACAAAGAAACGATCACTAAGAAAGTTGAACACCGCGAGGTATTCAAGAAACAGTCTGGTGGTCGTGGTAAGTTTGCAGACATCGTATTCGAAATGGGGCCACGTGAAGATGGTAAACCAGGCCTAGAATTCGAAAATGCGATTGTAGGTGGGGTTATTCCAAGAGAATTCATCCCAGCAGTTCAAAAAGGTTTCGAAGAATCAATGAAGAATGGTATTCTTGCCGGCTTCCCAGTTGATTCAATGAAAGTTCGTTTGTTCCACGGTTCGTTCCACGATGTTGACTCTGATTCGCTATCATTCGAATTAGCTGCTCGTCAAGGTTTCAAAGAAGCTGGTAAACAATGTGCTCCTAAACTACTTGAGCCAATCATGGCTGTTGATGTAGTTACGCCAGATGAGTATACTGGTCCTGTAACAGGTGACTTGAACAGAAGAAGAGGTATCATGAAAGGTATGGATACTAAGGGTACATCAACAGTAGTTAAGGCTGATGTTCCTCTTTCAGAACTATTCGGTTACGTTACAGATCTTCGTACAATCACATCAGGTAGAGCTACTGCTTCTCTGACTTTCTCACATTATGAGCAAGTACCACAGAACTTAGCAGATGGCATTATTGCAAAATTGAAAGGAACTGCAGCTAAATAGTAGTAAAAATAATGAATCAGAAAATAAGAATTAAGCTAAAGTCTTACGACCATAACCTGGTAGATAAATCTTCAGAGAAGATTGTAAAAGCAGTTAAAGCTACAGGTGCAATCGTAAGCGGACCAATTCCACTTCCAACAGAGAAGGATAAGTTTACAGTATTGCGCTCGCCTCACGTAAATAAGAAGTCACGTGAGCAGTTTCAACTTTGTACTTATAAGAGATTAGTAGATATATATTCTACAAGCTCTAAAACAGTAGATGCATTGATGAAATTAGAACTGCCAAGCGGCGTAGATGTAGAAATCAAAGTTTGATAAACTACAAGATACAAAAAAGGAGAGCTAAGAAATTGGTTCTCCTTTTTTTATAACTGCATGATTAATAAATAATTTAGACAAAACTTGTTGAGAGAAATTAAAATTTATTAACTTTGCACTCCCTTAGCGAAAACTATAGGGGAAGAAAAGTTATATCCATCTTAAAAAAAAGTTGAATGCCTGGAATTATCGGTAAAAAAATCGGAATGACAAGCCTCTTCACAGCAGATGGTAAATACACACCAGTTACGCTTATTCAAGCAGGACCATGTGTAGTTACTCAGGTGAAGACAGTAGAGACTGACGGCTATGAAGCTGTACAGCTTGGCTACGGCGACAAAAAATTAAAAAGAGTAACTAAGGCGGAAGCTGGACATTACAAAAAAGCAAATACAGCTCCGAAGAAAAAGGTTGCTGAATTTGATCTGAATGGAACTACCTTCAACTTAGGTGATTTAGTAGACGCTAGTTTGTTCGAAGAAGGCGAGTTTGTTGATGTGGTTGGTACATCAAAAGGTAAAGGTTTTCAGGGTGTAGTTAAGCGCCATAACTTTGCTGGTGTTGGTGGACAGACACACGGTCAGCACAACAGAGCGAGACACCCAGGTTCAATTGGTGCTTGTTCTTGGCCTTCAAGAGTATTCAAAGGAATGCGCATGGCAGGCAGAATGGGTGGTAACAGAGTGAAGGTTCAAAACCTGACTGTGGTACGTGTTATTGCAGATAAAAACCTTGTTGTAGTTAGTGGCTCTGTACCAGGTGCCAAAAATTCTTACGTGTTAATTGAGAAATAAAATGGAGCTTTCTGTATTCAATATTAAAGGTGAAGATACAGGTAGAAAGGTAACACTTTCTGATGCTGTTTTTGGAGTAGAGCCAAATCAGCATGCAATGTATCTTGACGTGAAGCAGTACCTGGCGAATCAGAGACAAGGTACACATAAGTCCAAAGAGCGAAACGAAGTAGCTGGATCAACAAAAAAGATTAAAAAGCAAAAAGGTACTGGCGGTGCTCGTGCCGGTAGCTTAAAAGCTCCTGTGTTTGTTGGTGGTGGTAGAGTATTCGGTCCAAGGCCAAGAAACTACAGCTTTAAATTAAATAAAAAGTCTAAAGCAGCAGCACGTATTTCTGCTCTGTCTTTATTAGCACGTGATAGCAGAATTGCATTGATAGAATCTTTTGATTTTGCAGCTCCTAAAACTAAAGAGTTTAAGTCGATTCTTGCGAATCTTAAGGAAGAAGGAAAGACATTATTCATTCTGTCAAGTGTTAATAATAATGTAGTATTATCAGGACGTAACCTGCCTAAAGTAAAAGTTACAACAGCTTCTGATGTTAACACATACGATCTTCTTAATACTGATAAAGTTTATCTAGTAGAAGATTCTGTTTCAATAATTGAAAACCTCTTAAGCGCATAATGATGAACGTATTGAAAAGACCGCTTGTGACGGAAAAATTTACTGCCATGAATGAGGTAGGTAAATATGCATTTGAGGTAGAGATCAAAGCTAATAAAGTAGAGATTAAGAAAGCAGTTGAAAAGCTTTATGGAGTTACAGTAGAGAAAGTAGCTACTATGAAGACAATAGGTAAAGTAAGAACCAAATACACAAAGTCTGGTGCAGTTACTGGCCGTACTTCTGCTATCAAAAAAGCAATCGTAACCCTGAAAGAGGGTGAAGTTATAGACTTTTACAGCGGCATATAATTAAATAAAAATGGCTTTAAAAAAGTTAAGACCAATAACACCAGGTCAAAGATTTAGAGTAGCCCCTGCATTCGATGAGATTACAGCTACTACTCCTGAAAAATCTTTGTTGGCGCCTATAAAAAAATCTGGTGGACGCAACAATGCAGGTAAAATGACTATGCGCTACATAGGCGGTGGTCATAAGAAGAAGTACAGAATGATCGACTTCAAGCGTACTAAGCATGGTATTCCTGCCACTGTTAAGACAATTGAATACGATCCAAACAGAACTGCTCGTATTGCTCTAGTTTACTATGCAGATGGAGAGAAGAGCTATATAATCGCTCCTTCTGGACTTCAGGTAGGTACAGTAATAGTTTCCGGACCAGGTAATGCTCCTGAAGTTGGTAACTGCCTTCCATTATCTGAAATTCCTCTAGGTACTATTATTCACAATATTGAATTACAGCCCGGTAATGGTGCTACGCTAGCAAGAAGTGCAGGTTCATATGCACAGCTAGTGGCAAGAGAAGGTCGTTATGCAACTATCAAGCTTCCTTCAGGCGAACTGCGCATGGTTTTAGTAACGTGCTATGCTACTATAGGTACTGTTTCTAACTCAGACCATATGAATGTGAAGATCGGTAAAGCTGGTCGTAACAGATGGTTGGGTAAACGTCCTCGTGTAAGAGGTGTTGCGATGAACCCTGTTGATCACCCAATGGGTGGTGGTGAAGGTAAATCTTCAGGAGGTCAACCTCGTTCACGCAAAGGTTTATATGCTAAAGGTCTTAAGACTAGAAACAAGAATAAGTATTCTGAAAAGCTTATAGTAAATAGAGGAAAGAAATAATAAATGGCTAGATCATTAAAAAAAGGGCCTTATATTGACTATAGGCTCGGAAAAAAAGTAGACGTGATGAATGAAACTGGTAAAAAATCAGTTATCAAAACATGGTCACGTAGATCTATGATATCTCCAGAGTTCGTAGGTCATACATTTGCAGTACACAACGGGAATAAATTTATCCCTGTTTATGTAACTGAAAATATGGTAGGTCACAAGTTAGGCGAATTCGCTCCTACCAGAAACTTTAGAGGTCACATTGCTAAAAAAGATAAAGGCAAGCGTTAATAATGGAAGCAGTAGCAAGATTAAATAATGTGCCTACTTCTCCTCGCAAAATGAGATTAGTAGCAGGTTTGGTACGCGGCAAAAGCGTTACCAAAGCGTTGGGTTTGTTGAAGTTTGAAGCAAACTCTGGTGCTGCCAAAATTGAAAAGCTTTTACTTTCTGCTTTAGCAAACTGGCAACAAAAAAATGAAGATGCTCGCATCGAAGATGCAAACCTTTACATCAAAGAAATTTTCGTTGATGAAGGCAAAATGTTAAAACGTCTTCGTCCAGCTCCTCAGGGACGTGGTCACCGTATCAGAAAGCGTTCAAATCATGTTACAGTAATCGTTGATAGCATGACTGATGAACAATTAGAGCAGAATTCAAAGAAATCAAATAAAGCCAACAAGTAAGAAAATGGGACAGAAAGTAAATCCAATCGGTTTTCGACTAGGAGTTATCAAAGGCTGGGATTCTAACTGGTATGGTGGAAAAGATTTCGCTGATAAACTGGTAGAAGACGAGAAAATTAGAAAATATATTTTAGCACGTATCCCTAAAGGCGGTATCTCTAAAATCATTATTGAAAGAACGCTTAAGCGTATCACCATTACTATCAATACTGCAAGACCAGGTGTTGTTATCGGTAAAGGTGGACAAGAGGTAGATAAAATCAAGGAAGAGCTTAAAAAGCTTACAAGCAAAGATGTTCAAATTAACATTTTTGAAATTAAGCGTCCTGAACTTGATGCGAAGCTAGTGGGAGAGTCAATTGCTCAGCAGCTTCAAGCACGTATCTCTTTCCGTCGTGCCATGAAACAAGCTATAGCTTCTGCGTTGCGTGTTGGTGCTGAAGGTATTAAAGTTCAGGTATCAGGACGTTTAGGTGGTGCTGAAATGGCAAGAACTGAGCACTATAAAGAAGGAAGAACTCCTCTTCACACTCTTCGTGCTGATATCGATTATGCACTGTCTGAAGCGCAGACTGTATATGGTAAACTAGGTATCAAGGTATGGATCTTTAAAGGCGAAGTTTATGGCAAAAAAGATCTTTCACCTAATGCAGGTTTAGAAGCTAAAGGTGGACAAGGTGGTGCACCAACTGGCGATAGACGTGGTGGTAGCAACCGTAAGAAAACAGATGCGGGTGCTGCTAAACGCAATAACAAGCGTCGTCAATAATTGATTGTAAACATTATTGTAATTTAGAAAATGTTACAGCCTAAAAGGACTAAATATAGAAAAATGCAAAAAGGCCGCGTGAAGGGTCTGGCTCATAGAGGCAGTACTATTTCATTTGGTTCGTTTGCAATAAAATCTCTTGAAGCTTCTTGGATTACAAGCCGTCAGATAGAGGCCGCTCGTATCGCCATGACAAGAGCAATGAAACGTGAAGGTCAGGTATGGATTAGAATTTTTCCAGACAAACCTATTACTAAGAAGCCTGCAGAGGTTCGTATGGGTAAAGGTAAAGGTTCTCCAGAGTATTGGGTAGCTGTTGTTAAGCCTGGTACTATCATGTTTGAATCTGATGGTGTTTCTTTAGAGGTAGCAAAAGAGTCTCTGCGTCTTGCAGCTCAGAAACTACCCGTAAAAACAAAATTTGTTGTACGTAGGGATTACGTTGAGAATTAAAAATGAAAAATTCAGAGATCAAAGCTTTGTCTTTAGAAGAGTTAAAAGAGAAGCTAAATACTGAGAGCTCCAACATGCAGAACCTACGTTTTGCACATGCAATATCTCCGTTGGAGAACCCGATGAAAATTCGTGAAGCTAAGAAGACTATAGCTCGAATTAACACAGAGATTCGTCGTCGTGAAATTGAAGCTAACTCTTAATACTAATTAACATCATGGAAGAGAGAAATCTTAGAAAAGAAAGAAGTGGTAAGGTTGTTAGCAACAAAATGGACAAGTCTATCACTGTGTTAGTAGAAAGCAAAATGAAACACCCGATGTATGGGAAGTTTGTTAGCAAGTCTACTAAGTTTATGGCTCACGACGAAAATAATGAATGCAACATTGGTGACATTGTTCGCATCCAGGAAACGCGTCCTCTAAGCAAAAATAAAAACTGGCGTTTAATCGAAATTGTAGAAAGGGCTAAGTAAGATGATACAGCAAGAATCAAGATTAACTGTAGCTGATAATAGCGGTGCTAAAGAGGTTCTTTGCATCCGCGTTCTAGGTGGTACTGGTAAAAAGTATGCCTCTATCGGTGATAGAATTGTAGTAACTGTAAAGTCTGCTCTTTCTTCAGGTAACGTTAAAAAAGGTACTGTTTCAAAGGCAGTAGTTGTAAGAACGAAAAAAGAAATCAGAAGAAAAGATGGTTCTTATATTCGTTTTGACGATAATGCCGCTGTTCTGTTGAATGCAAACAACGAACCACGTGGTACACGTATCTTTGGCCCAGTTGCACGTGAACTTCGTGAAAAGCAATTCATGAAAATTGTTTCGTTAGCACCTGAAGTTCTTTAATCATTAATTTTAATCGAAATGAATAAGAAAAAACTTCATGTTAAAACTGGCGACACAGTTAAAGTAATTGCCGGTGATGAACGTGGTAAAACAGGTAAAGTAATAGCTGTTAAAACTGCTACAGGAAAAGTAGTTATAGAAGGTTTAAACCTGGTAACTAAACACTCTAAGCCTAGCGCCAAAAACCCTCAGGGTGGTATTAGCAAAGTAGAAGCTCCTGTACATGCAAGTAACGTTATGTTAGTAGATCCAAAAACAGGTGCTACTACTAAAACTGCTACTAGAAAAAACAGCGAAGGTAAATCAGAGCGTTATTCTAAAAAGACAGGAGAGGTAATCTAAGATGGCTACTGCAAGATTAAAAGATAAATATCAGAAAGAGGTAGTTCCTGCATTACAAGAGAAGTTCCAGTACAAGAACATCATGCAGGTGCCTAAGATCACTAAGATCTCTATAAATAAAGGTATTGGTGCAGCAGTTGCTGATAAAAAGTTAGTTGATATTGGTGTTGAAGAATTATCAACTATCACTGGTCAGCGTGCAGTAGCAACAATTGCTAAGAAGTCTGTATCAAACTTCAAGCTTCGTGAAGGTATGCCTATCGGTGCTCGCGTAACGCTTAGAGGTGAAAGAATGTATGAATTCCTTGATCGTCTTTTGACTGTTGCTCTTCCTCGTGTACGTGACTTCAGAGGTGTAAGTGAAAAAGGATTTGACGGCAGAGGTAATTATACCCTTGGTGTTAAAGAGCAAATCATTTTCCCGGAAATCAGTATTGATAAGATCAAAGCCATTAGTGGTATGGACATCACTTTTGTAACTACAGCTAAAACTGATGAAGAAAGCTATGAGTTACTAAAAGCATTTGGTATGCCTTTCACTAATATAAAGAAATAATAAAATGGCGAAAGAAGCAATCAAAGCTAGAGAGCTTAAAAGACAAAAGATGGTAGCTAAATATGCTGCTAAAAGAGCTGAACTGAAAGCCAAAGGAGATTACGAAGCATTGGATAAACTTCCAAAAAACGCATCTCCTGTAAGATTACATAATCGTTGCAAGCTTTCAGGAAGACCACGCGGTTACATGAGAAAGTTCGGTATTTCTCGTGTTGTTTTCAGAGAATTGGCCGTGATGGGTAAAATTCCTGGTGTAACAAAAGCAAGCTGGTAATTTTTTAAATTATCATAAAGAAATTACGCAAGATATTTGTATCTTTGCGGCTCGCTTATTAAAAGGCATTCATTATTTAAGTGAATTCATAATGAACTCAGATCCAATAGCAGATTATTTAACTAGAGTGCGTAATGCTATCAAGGCAAACCACAGAATAGTTGAAGTACCATCTAGCAACATTAAGAAAGAAATAACTAAAGTACTTTACGATAAAGGGTACATCCAGAGTTACAAATTTGATGACTCTACAGTACAAGGTACTATTAAAATTGCGCTGAAATATAACCCAAGCACTAAGCAGTCTGCTATTGTGAAACTAGAGCGCATTAGTAAGCCTGGGTTGCGTAAATACACTGGAGGAGACAACCTGCCACGCGTTCTTAACGGACTTGGTATAGCAATTTTGTCTACTTCTAAAGGTGTAATGACTGAAAAAGAAGCTAAATCACTGAATGTAGGTGGTGAAGTGTTGTGTTACGTTTACTAATAGGAGGATAGACAATGTCACGTATAGGAAAATTGCCAATCAACCTTCCAAGCAACATCACAGTTACTGTAGACAATGGTAATGTTGTTACAGTAACTGGTCCTAAAGGTACTCTTAGTACTCCTGTTAACAAAGATATCATTGTTAGACAGGAAGAAAACCAGCTAGTGGTTGAGCGCCCTACAGAACAAAAGCGTCATAAAGCTATGCATGGCCTTTACAGATCACTGATCAACAATATGGTTGTTGGTGTTAGTGAAGGCTATAAGGAGCAGTTAGAGCTTGTGGGTGTTGGTTATAAAGCTACTGTTCAAGGCAAAGTGCTTGAACTTGCTCTTGGTTACTCTCATAACATCTTCATGACTATGCCAGCTGAAGTTACTGCTAGCGCTGTAACAGAAAAAGGTAAAGCCCCAGTGATTACTTTAGAGAGCAACGATAAGCAACTTATTGGTCAGGTTGCAGCTAAAATTAGATCACTACGCAAAGTAGAACCTTATAAAGGAAAAGGTATTCGTTTTGTTGGTGAAGTAGTAAGAAGAAAAGCTGGTAAAACAGCATCTAAATAATCATCATCATGTCTGCTAATAAAGTACAAAGAAGACTTAGAATTAAGAGAAGTATCAGAAACAAGATTTCTGGTACTCCTGAAAGACCAAGATTATCTGTATTCAGAAGCAATAAAGCTATCTATGCACAGATCATCGATGACACTACCGGCCGTACCCTGGTAGCTGCTTCTTCAGCTAAACTAGATGATGCTGCTACAGCTAACATTGAAGTATCTAACCGTGTAGGTAAAGAAATTGCAGCTAAAGCTCTTGAAAAAGGAATCAATCAAGTAGTATTTGATCGTTCTGGCTACCTTTACCACGGTAAAGTAAAATCATTGGCAGAAGGCGCACGCGAAGCTGGCCTTAAATTCTAATAATTATGTTGAAGAATAATATAAGAAGCGTAAAGGCTAGCGAAATTGAGCTCAAAGAAAGAGTTGTTGCTATCAATCGTGTTGCCAAAGTTGTAAAAGGTGGTAGAAGATTTAGTTTTGCTGCCATTGTAGTTGTAGGAGATGGTAATGGAGTAGTAGGTTACGGTTTAGGTAAAGCTAATGAAGTAACTGACGCTATTGCTAAAGGTATTGATGATGCTAAGAAAAACCTGGTAAAGGTTCCTCTTTATCATCATACTGTACCTCACGCTATGGAAGGTAAATACTCAGGAGGCTTTGTTTTAGTGAAGCCAGCTGCTGCCGGTACAGGTGTAATTGCAGGTGGTGCAATGCGTGCTGTGTTAGAAAGTGCAGGTATCAAAGACGTACTTTGCAAGTCAAAAGGTTCTTCTAACCCGCATAACGTGGTTAAAGCTACTTTTGATGCCCTTTCTAAAATGCGTGATCCTCTTGCTGTTGCTCAGCAGCGTGGTGTAAATCTTCAGAAAGTATTTAACGGTTAATTGTCATGGCTCAGGTAACAATACGTCAGATCAAAAGCATAATTGACAGACCTAAGACTCAGAAGCTTACAATTAAAGCATTAGGATTAGGCAAGATCAATAAATCAGTAACTGTAGAATATAATGCTCAGATTGCTGGAATGATCAATAAAGTTCATAATTTAGTAGAAGTAAAAGAGATTTAATATGTATCTAAGCGCATTACAACCTGCTGAAGGAGCGATAAAGTCTCGCAAAAGAATAGGTCGTGGTACTGGTTCAGGTAGAGGTGGTACTTCTACTAGAGGTCATAAAGGTGCTAAGTCTCGTTCTGGTTATTCTCAAAAGTCTGGTTTCGAAGGTGGTCAGATGCCACTTCAGAGACGTGTACCAAAGTACGGCTTTAAGAACATCAATAGAGTAGAGTATAAAGCGATCAACTTAGACGTTATACAATCTCTTGCGGACAACACTAATGAAACCGTTTTCAACTTTGATTTTTTCAAAGCACATGGTTTGGTTTCTAAAAATGATAAAGTAAAAGTATTAGGTAGAGGCGAGTTGAATAAAGCTATTGAGATTCATGCTCATGCTTTCTCTCAAACAGCTACTACTTCTATAGAAAACGCTGGCGGCAAAACTGTAGCTCTTTAATTTTATGAAGAAGTTTATAACAACTATTAAGAACATTTTCGCTATTGATGACCTAAGGGTACGAATTTTAAATACTCTTGGCTTCATAGCTATATTCAGATTAGGTTCTTATGTTGTTCTTCCAGGCATTGATCCAAGTCAACTTCAAGCTAACACAGCCGGGCTATTTGGATTATTAGATACTTTCTTAGGTGGAGCATTTAGCAATGCTTCCATCTTTGCTTTAGGTATTATGCCTTATATTTCAGCTTCTATCGTATTACAGTTATTGACTATTGCTGTTCCGTATTTTCAGAAGATGCAGAAGGAGGGTGAGTCTGGTAGAAAAAAAATCAACCAAATCACCCGAGTTCTTACTATCATTATAACATTGGCTCAAGCTGTTGGTTTTGTTGCTACTATCAACAGCGAAGCTATTGCCATTAATCCTACTCTTTTCACTATTACTTCTATGATTGTTCTAACATCTGGAACGATCTTCTGTATGTGGCTTGGGGAGAAGATTACAGATAAAGGTATTGGTAATGGTATATCTATGCTTATTATGATAGGTATAGTTTCAAGATTGCCCGGTGCAATTGTTCAGGAAGCACTTTCTAAACAGTTAAACGGAGCGCTCATCTTCTTGTTAGAAATAGTAGTATTGTTCTTCGTAGTGATGTCTGTAGTAATGTTAACGCAGGCTATACGAAGAATTCCGGTACAATATGCTAAGCAAGTAGGGGGTAGCTCTTTATATAGTGGCCAAAGACAATTTATACCTTTAAAAGTTAATGCTGCAGGTGTAATGCCTATCATTTTTGCTCAGTCATTGATGTTTTTACCTTCTATGATTGCTTCTATCTGGGCAAATGAAAATGAAACAGCAAACTATATTGGTTCTACTTTCTCTGATTATACATCATGGCAGTATAATGTGGTGTTTGGTTTGATGATCTTGATTTTTACTTATTTCTATACTGCGATAAGTGTAAATCCGAATCAAATAGCTGATGATTTGAAGAGGAGTGGAGGCTTTGTTCCTGGTGTTAAACCAGGTAAAGCTACATCTGAGTATATTGATAATATCTTAACAAAGATAACATTGCCTGGTGCTATTTATCTGGCACTAGTAGCGATATTCCCTTCTATTGCAATGCTTTTGGGTGTTACAAGAGAGTTTTCACAATTCTTTGGCGGTACTTCACTTATCATTATGGTTGGCGTTGTGCTGGATACACTTCAACAAGTAGAAAGCTATTTATTAATGCGTCACTATGATGGCATGATGAAATCTGGAAAACTTCGCGGTAGAACAGAAAATATCGCCATGGTTTCTTAGCATGATTTATTACAAAACAGAAGAAGAAATTGAGTTAATTCGCCAGAGTGCTTTGATCTTAAGCAAAGCACATGGCGAAATTGCTCGTCTTATAAAAGAAGGTGTTTCTACTATCACATTAGATAAAAGAGCCGAAGAGTTTATCAAAGATCATAACGCTCAACCTTCTTTCAAAAACTATAATGGCTTTCCATATAGTTTATGTATATCAGTTAACTCTACTGTTGTACATGGTATGCCTGGTGCTTACGAGCTTAAAGATGGCGATATTATTTCTGTAGATGGTGGTGTTTACTACAAAGGATTTCATAGTGATTCTGCTTATACTCATGCAGTAGGTAATGTTACAGAAGAAGTTTCTAAACTATTATCTGTAACCAAAGAATCACTTTACAAAGGTATTGAACAAGCTGTTGTTGGTTCTAGAATGGGAGACTTAGGTTTCGCTATTCAGAAATATGCTGAATCAAATGGTTATTCAGTAGTGAGAGAGCTTGTTGGTCATGGCATCGGGAAAAGTCTTCATGAGTCGCCTGAGGTGCCAAATTATGGTAAAAGAGGTCAAGGTATGAAACTTTCTAATGGTCTTGTCCTTGCAATTGAACCAATGATAAATTTAGGTGTTCGTCATATAGTACAGGAAGATGACGGATGGACGATCCGAACGAGGGATAATAAACCTTCGGCTCATTTTGAGCATACTGTTGTGGTAAGAAAGGATAAAGCCGAGATTTTAACAACTTTTGAATATATAGAACAAGCTAAACAATAATAAATGGCGAAGCAGTCCTCTATCGAACAAGACGGTACAATCATAGAAGCATTATCGAATGCTATGTTCCGGGTAGAGTTAGAAAATGGTCATCAGGTAATTGCTCATATTTCAGGTAAAATGAGAATGAATTACATCAAGATATTACCTGGAGATAGAGTTAAGTTAGAAATGTCTCCTTATGATCTAACCAAAGGCAGAATTGTTTATCGATATAAATAAATACAATGAAAGTCAAAGCATCAGTAAAAAAGAGAAGTGCTGAATGTAAAGTTATCCGCCGTAAGGGGAAGCTTTATGTAATCAACAAGAAAAATCCAAGATACAAACAAAGACAAGGATAATTTAAATTAGTATGGCAAGAATAGCAGGAGTAGATATTCCGGATAACAAAAGAGGTGAGATTTCACTGACCTATATTTATGGTATTGGTCGTAGGCTGTCTCAGACAATCCTTAATAAGGCCGGGGTGGATCTTGACAAGAAAGTAAAAGACTGGAGCGAAGACGAAGCCAGTGAGATCAGAAATATTATAGCAGCTGATCATAAAGTTGAAGGTGTACTTAAGTCTGAAGTGCAGTTGCATATTAAGCGCCTTATGGATATTGGTTGCTACCGTGGATTGAGACACCGTAAAGGTCTTCCGGTTCGTGGTCAGCGTACTAAAAACAACACTCGTACCAGAAAAGGTAAGCGTAAGACAGTTGCTAACAAGAAGAAAGCTTCTAAATAATATTTGATCATGGCTCAGAAAAGAAAAGATAAAGCTAAAAAGCGTGTTGTGGTTGTTGAATCAACTGGCCAAGTACACATCAAAGCTTCTTTCAATAATATTATCATCTCAGTAACCAACAACGCAGGACAGGTTATATCTTGGGCTTCTGCTGGTAAAATGGGTTTTAAAGGTTCTAAAAAGAACACTCCTTACGCTGCACAGATGGCAGCTTCAGATTGCGCAAAGGTTGCTTATGACTTAGGTATGCGTAAAGCTGAAGTTTTTGTTAAAGGTCCTGGTGCAGGTAGAGAGTCTGCCATCCGTACTGTACAGAATGCAGGTATCGAAGTAACTACTATCAAAGATGTTACTCCACTACCTCACAACGGATGTCGTCCTCCTAAACGCAGAAGAGTTTAATTTATCTAATTCGATTTATTAATTATGGCAAGATATACTGGTCCTAAAAGTAAAATCTCTAGAAAATTCAACGAAGAGATTTTCGGCCCAAGCAAAGCATTAAAGAAGAAAAGCTATCCTCCAGGGATGCACGGCCGTGGCCGTCGTAAGAAGCAGTCTGAATATGCTGTACAGTTAGCTGAGAAGCAAAAAGCAAAATATATCTATGGTATGCTTGAGAAACAGTTTGCAAACCTGTTCGACAAAGCTCATAGAAAAGGTGGTATCACTGGTGAAAACCTGTTGATCCTTCTTGAATCAAGACTAGATAACACTGTTTACAGATTAGGTATTGCTCCAACAAGAAGAGCTGCTCGTCAGCTTGTTCTTCACAAGCATATTACTGTTAATGGTGAAGTGGTTAACATCCCTTCATACAGCTTAAGAGTTGGTGATGCAATAGCTGTTAGAGAGAAATCTAAGTCTCTTGAAGCAATCACTACTAGCCTTTCTGTACGTAATGCACGTCAGTTCGGATGGTTAGAGTGGAATGCTTCTGAAATGGTTGGCAAGTTTGTGTCTGCTCCTCAGCGTGACCAAATTCCTGAGAAAATTCAGGAGCAGCTGATCGTCGAGCTTTACTCTAAGTAAGCTGCATAATCAATTTTTAACCTTTAACACTGCAAGTATGTCAATATTAGCATTTCAAATGCCAGAGAAAGTTGTAATGGAAAAAGCCGACGACTTTCATGGTTTATTTGAATTCAAGCCGCTTGAAAAAGGTTACGGTGTAACCATTGGAAATGCTTTGCGAAGAATATTGCTTTCTTCACTTGAAGGATATGCAATTACTAGCATTCGCATCCCTGGTGTACTGCATGAGTTTTCGTCTGTTGAAGGCGTAGTTGAGGATGTTTCTGATATCATCCTTAATTTGAAGATGGTTCGCTTTAAGAAAATAAGCGAAGTAATTGACGATAAAATCACAGTTACCATTAGTGGTCAAGATACCTTCACTGCTGGTGACATTAGCAAGTTTACTTCTAGCTTCGAGGTTCTTAACCCGGAGCTGGTAATCTGCAACCTGGACCCAAACATTACTCTGGAAGTTGAGCTTACTATTCAGAAAGGACGTGGCTACGTTCCAGCTGAAGAAAATAAGCCTGCTGACCAAGTGTTCGGTGTCATCTCTATCGATGCTATTTACACTCCTATCAAGAATGTAAAGTTCAGCGTAGAGAATACACGTGTGGAGCAGAAAACTGACTACGAGAAGCTTGTTCTTGACATTCAGACTGATGGTTCTATCCACCCGGAAGATGCATTAAAAGGCGCTGCCAATATCCTGATCCAGCACTTTATGCTCTTCTCAGACAACACGATGACTTTTGAAACAGCTAAACCTGAAGAGGAAGAAGCTGTAGACGAAGAACTGCTGCATATGCGCAAGGTTCTTAAGACCTCGCTGCAGGATATGGACTTATCTGTTAGAGCTTACAACTGCTTAAAAGCAGCTGATATTAAAACCTTGGGTGACCTTGTGCAGCTTGATATCTCTGACATGATGAAGTTCAGAAACTTCGGTAAGAAGTCGTTGACTGAGCTAGAGAATTTAGTTCAGGAGAAAGGTTTGACTTTCGGTATGGACCTTTCTAAGTATAAATTAGAAGAAGATTAATCAATAATCCTACGGCATAATTCCCGATCCCGCTTTAGGTTGATCGACGGTATGCACGTGCACAAATTACAATAATGAGACACGGTAAAAAAATTAACCACTTAGGAAGAACCGCAGCGCACCGTAAAGCTATGCTGTCTAACATGGCAGCTTCACTTATCCTGCATAAGCGCGTTTCTACTACAGTTGCCAAAGCTAAGGCGCTTCGTAAATATGTTGAGCCTCTGCTAACAAAATCTAAAAACGATACTACTCACTCCAGAAGAACTGTATTTGCTTATTTACAGGATAAAGAGTCAGTAAAAGAGCTTTTTGATCAGGTAGCTGCTAAAATTGCAAACAGACCAGGTGGTTACACCCGCATTCTTAAAACTGGTTACAGACTAGGTGACAACGCTGAAATGTGTGTTATCGAGCTTGTTGACTACAACGAAGATATGCTGGCAACAACTGGTACTGCTGCTGGTGTTAAGAAAACTCGTCGTCGTTCTTCTGGTAAGAAGAAAGATGTAGAAGCTACTGATGCATCTGCTACAACTGGTACTACAGAGGAAACTAAAGATGCTGAATAAGCTTATTAGTTAAATATTATTAAAGGGACATGACGTTAGTCGTGTCCCTTTTTTATTTTTGTAAAAATCCTTTTAAATGAAAAAACATACTTTCTCCGAGGCTATACTTCTTTTAGAAGATGGTACAGTTTTTAAAGGCAAGAGCCTAGGACGCATAGGTACTTCTGGCGGTGAGTTATGCTTTAATACAGGTATGACTGGTTACCAGGAGATTTTTACAGATCCGTCCTATTATGGACAGATGGTTGTAACAACTGTTTCGCATGTAGGTAACTATGGCGTTCAGCACGAAGAAGTGGAGTCGGATAGGGTTCAGATAAGTGGACTGGTTTGTAAAGATTTCTCTCATCACTTTTCCCGTAAAACCGCTGAAGGATCTCTGCAGGAATATTTTGAAAAAGCAGGTGTAGTAGGTATCTGTGAAATAGATACCAGAGCTCTTGTGCGCCATATACGCGATAAAGGTGCTATGAACGCCATAGTTTCTTCTGAGATAACAGATATCGAAGAGTTGCGTAAGAGGCTTTCAGAAGTTCCTTCTATGGCTGGTCTGGAGCTTTCATCTCATGTTAGTACACCAGAAACGTACGAGATGAAGCCCGAAGAAGTGAAGTATAGAGTTGCTGTACTTGACCTTGGCGTAAAACGTAACAGCCTTTATAACTTTATGCAACGTGGCTGCGAAGTAAAGGTATTCCCATACAACACTCCTTTCGAAGAAATGGAAAAATGGAATCCTGATGGTTACTTTATCTCTAACGGACCAGGAGACCCGGCTGCTACTTTGGATGCTGTAAACAGTGTTAAGCAGATTCTTGAAAAAGAGAAGCCAATGTTTGGTATCTGCATGGGCCATCAGGTGCTGGCACAGGCAAATGGCATCGCAACTTACAAAATGCACAATGGTCATCGCGGTTTAAATCATCCGGTAAAGAACTTGATTACGGGCAAGTGCGAAGTAACAAGTCAGAACCATGGTTTTGTTGTGGATGCTGAACAGATCAAGAACCATCCTGATGTGGAAGTGACGCACATTAACCTGAATGATAACACGATTGAAGGTATCAGAATAAAAGGTAAGCCTGCTTTTTCAGTGCAGTATCACCCGGAGTCTTCTCCTGGGCCGCACGACTCAACTTACCTGTTCGATCAATTCATCGACTTACTTAAGCAATACAAGTAAAACCATAAGAAAAACTATCCGATGAGCTTAATTACGAGCATCAAAGCAAGACAGATCTTTGATTCAAGAGGCAACCCTACTGTAGAGGTTGATGTTTTAACTGAAAATGGCACAATAGGCCGTGCTGCTGTACCATCTGGTGCTTCTACCGGTATACATGAGGCAGTAGAGCTGCGTGATGGCGACAAAGGCCGCTACATGGGCAAAGGCGTATTGCAGGCTGTAAATAATGTTAACGACACCATTGCTGAAGAGCTGATCGGCTTCCCTGTATTCGAGCAGAACCTGCTGGATAAGATCATGATAGAGCTGGATGGCACTGATAACAAGAGCAAGTTAGGCGCTAATGCTATACTTGGCGTATCGCTGGCTATTGCCCGTGCTGCTGCACAAGAGCTGAACATGCCGCTTTACCGCTATGTAGGTGGTGTTAACGCCAATACATTGCCAGTGCCAATGATGAACATCCTGAACGGTGGTAGCCACGCAGACAACGCAATCGACTTCCAGGAGTTCATGATCATGCCGGTTGGTGCTCCTTCTTTCTCTGAGGCGCTACGAATGGGTTCGGAAGTATTCCACCACCTAAAGAACGTGCTGAAGAAAAAAGGCCTTTCTACTAACGTAGGTGATGAAGGTGGTTTTGCTCCGAACATCGCTTCTAACGTTGAGGCCATCGAGGTAGTGCTTCAGGCTATTGAAGCTGCTGGTTACAAGCCAGGAGATGACATGATGATCGCTATGGATGCTGCAAGCTCTGAGTTCTACGATGCAGAGTCTGGACTTTATACTTTCAAAAAGTCGACAGGCGACAAACTTACTTCCTCTGACATGGTTAGCTACTGGGCTGACTGGACTAAGAAGTACCCGATCATCTCTATAGAAGATGGTATGGCCGAAGACGACTGGAAAGGCTGGAAAGAACTGACAGATTCTATCGGAAAGAAAGTACAGCTGGTGGGCGACGACCTGTTCGTGACTAACGTAAACCGCCTGCAGCAAGGTATAGATCAGGGTGTGGGTAATGCTATCCTGATTAAGGTGAACCAGATTGGTACGCTAACAGAAACTATAAACGCTATTAACTTAGGCTTGCGCCATGGTTACAAGAGCGTGATGAGCCACCGTTCTGGCGAGACTGAAGATAATACCATTGCTGACCTTGCAGTTGCATTGAACACAGGACAGATCAAAACCGGTTCTGCTTCCCGCTCAGACCGTATGGCTAAGTATAACCAGCTGCTTCGCATTGAGGAAGAACTGGCAGAAATCGCTTACTACCCGGGCAGAAAGTTCTAAAATCCTATCCGGTAAAATAATTATGGCTAAGGCTGTGGGTTATATAACTCACAGCCTTATTTTTGTAATACGGCTCTAGAAAATACATCTATGTACAAGCGCATCCCAAAACTTTTCCGCAACTTTTACTTTGTTACAACTGTTTTGTTTCTGGCCTGGATGATATTCTTCGACTCAAACGATTTTATTACCCAGTACCAGATGAGCAAAAAGCTCAGCGATCTGGAGAACGACAAGCAGTACTACCTGGATAAGATAGAAGAGGTACAGAAAGATCGTAAAGAGCTGATGAGTAATACCGAATTGCTTGAGAAGTTTGCCCGCGAAAAGTACCTTATGAAACGCCCGAACGAGGATGTTTTTATTGTAGTGCCTAAAGAAGAAGAGTAACCATAGTCGCGCTTAGCCTCTGGTTGTAAAGTATAATTGCAGCCTACACACATCTGTTTAAGCTTAGCACAGCCCCCTCCCAAATTATTCGTAACTTTGTGCCAACGCGCTGCTGCTTTTTTAGCGGCGGCCTTATCTAACTATAGATACTATGGCAAAAGTAGCAATAAACCTTACCACAGGCGCTCTTCAGCAGGAAGAGGTAATTGTAGGTATAGACCTGGGTACAACCAATAGCCTGGTTGCCTACGTGCATCCCGAAACAAAAGCGCCAACAGCAATAAACGAATTAGGCCGCGGTACAATTGTGCCGTCGGTAGTGCACTTCACCAAAGAAGGCGAGACCATTGTAGGAACGGAGGCAAAAGATTATTTGATCACCGATCCTGCCAACACTATTTACTCTGTAAAACGCTTGCTCGGTAAATCTTATAAAGACCTGGGCGAACACAAGGATTATTTCGGATACAAAATAATTGACGACAACTCTGAAGGCCTGGTGAAGATCAGGGTAGGAGACATATTCTATTCACCAATCGATCTTTCGGCAGAGATACTGAAGGAGCTTCGTGCACGTGCCGAGCATGCTTTAAAAACGCCAGTGAACCGTGCTGTAATTACAGTGCCAGCATACTTTAACGATTCACAAAGGCAGGCAACCCGCGATGCCGGTAAACTAGCTGGTCTGGAAGTTTTACGAATTGTGAACGAGCCAACAGCAGCTGCCCTTGCCTATGGTATAGGTATAGATCCAACTGAAGAAAAAACAGTAGCTGTTTACGATTTAGGTGGAGGTACTTTTGATATCTCTATACTTAGCATTCATCAGGGTATTTTTGAGGTGCTGGCAACAAACGGCGATACTTACCTGGGAGGCGATGACCTGGACCGTGCCATCATCAACCACTGGATGCTGGATAACCAACTGATAGCTGATACTATAAACTCTGACAAGAACCTGTCGCAGGAGCTGCGGCTGAAAGCTGAAGAAGCTAAAAAGGTACTTAGCACCGAGGAAGTATACGACAGCAACATCAACGACACTATAAAGTGCCACATTACGCGCCATACTTTCGAATCGCTGATCAGGCCTATAGTTGATAAAACTATCGAAAGCTGCCGCATGGCACTGGCTGATGCGAAGCTAACGCCGGAGCAGATTGATACAGTAATTATGGTTGGTGGCTCCACGCGTGTGCCGCTGGTTTATACTTCGGTTTCTGATTTCTTTGGACAGCCTGCTAACAACTCGCTTAACCCGGATGAAGTAGTAGCCTTGGGTGCAGCTATACAGGCAGACATATTAGCCGGTAACCGTAAAGATATCCTGTTGCTGGATGTAACGCCACTTACATTAGGTATAGAAACAATGGGTGGTTTGATGGATGCCATTATTCCGCGCAACTCTAAAATACCAACTAAGGCAGGCCGCCAGTACACTACTTCAGTAGATGGCCAGGTGAACATGAAGATCTCGGTTTACCAGGGCGAGCGCGACCTTGTAAAAGAGAACCGCAAGCTGGCTGAGTTCGATCTTAAAGGTATACCGGCAATGCCCGCGGGTTTCCCGAAGGTTGATGTGAACTTTATACTTAATGCCGATGGCATTCTGAAAGTAGAGGCGATTGAGTTACGCTCAGGTGTGCGCCAGGAGGTTGAAGTGAAGCCTCAGTATGGTTTAACTGATGCCCAGGTAGAGCAAATGCTGATGGACTCGATAACGCATGCGAAAGAAGATGTGTTGGCGCGTATGGTAATTGAGGCCCGCACAACAGCTGAGCAGATGCTTTACCAGGTAGAACGCTTCATTGAGAAGAACAGCGAGCACCTGACCGAAGAAGAGATTAACCTGACCAGAAGCAATGTGCAGAAACTGCGCGAGGCCCTAACAACAAATGATAAAGACACTATTCTAAGAGCAGTAGATGTGCTGGAAGAACAGACAAGTCCGTTTGCCGAGCGCGTGATGCAGATTTCGATCAAGAAGGCGATGGCCGGTAAAAAGATCGAGTAGCGAGTAACTAAAGTATAAAACAGAAAGGCTGAAGCAACTATAAAATGTTCTTCAGCCTTTCTGTTTTATACTTTAGTTTAACCTAATTCAGGTGTTGCTGCAGCCAGCTTATAGTTTGCCGCGAGTCAAGTATAGACCAGGAGTGCGGGTTAGGTTTGTTGTTGGAGCGGCGGATGCCTTTCTCTTCAGTAAGTATAAGCTGCGCCTGTTTGTTGCCCATACTTCTAAGATCGTTTATCATGGCTGCACAATCCAGTGTGTTCAGGTTATACAGGTCGCGGCTATTACTGTTAAACTGTGTAGCTACATCCGGCTCCGAGTAAAACAATACCGGCAGTTGTGACAGCGGCTCTATAGCTGTGTTGGCAGTATCAGAGTATGTATAAGGCGAAACCGTATAAAACTTTTCAGGGTGCTGCAGTGGCGTAGAGCCAAAGTCTTGTTTCAGGTAGGTTTGCAGCATTTGCAACTGGCGCGCAGCCATAGGTGAGGCATTACGTTTCACAGCTTTTACAAGATCACGTTCAAATCGCTCCATATCCAGCAGCGGGTCAACAGCGAATAAGGCCGCCACCTCAGGAGAGGATTTACCGGCAGAAGAAGAGAGTATAGTTTCAGCAAGCTTGACAGCTGTAGTGCCACCCATCGAGAAGCCTCCTATTGCAACCTTGTTTTTCTGAAGCTTATACCGTTTCTGCACATCCTGCACCAGTTGTACCAGCTGCTGTTGTTTTTCAGGTGCCAGCATAATTATGGCGTTATTGCCAATGTAAGGTATGGCTACAAGTAAACCTGCCTGAGCTGCCTGTATCGGGAAATCTGTTTCGCTCAACACATCAGCAGGCGTTTCGCCAAACCCCGGGAAAAGCACAACTAAACCTGTAACCTTGCCTTTTGGCCGGATGATGGAAGTATAATTACTGGCAGTGTCGGAAGACGAGATGTTGTAAAGCCGTTCTACTTTCTGAGCAGAGGCAGAGATGCTGCACAATACCACAACAAGAATGGCCACAAATGCGGAGTGTAAGTTCATAGTTTGTAAGGGTTAGTACATAAGTATAAAAACAGCTGGCTCTATGGATGCACTAGTACACCGACAAAGCCAGCTGCAGGAATTGATAGTTCAAGTAGAGCAACGTGCCTGCAATAATTACACCTATAAACAGGTTAGCATAAGGTATATCCTGCTCACGTATTTCCTTCAGGCCCCAATACACATAGGCCGCCAGAGCAAGTATAGCATAAAGTAACAGCAGGGCAGGAATAGCTACCAAAACTGCTGCCGGTACCAACTGCCGGAAGTAATTCAAGCCGAACCACGCCAGGTTCAGCACCCAGACAACCACCTGCATGGCCATACTTTTCTTGCCAGAGCTAAGGCCTAAAAACCTTAAGATTGTTGCAGCCATGCCTGTTGCCTGAAGGTTAGAATTTCACGCCAAGTTTTTTCCCCAGCTGCTCCAGGTCTTTTTCTACAGGCTCCAGTAACGGAATACCTTTCTTCAGGCGCTTTTCTGTCATTTCCCGCTCCGGATCTCCAGGTATAAGCACAGCTTTTTCGCCCTTCTTCACCTTGGCATTTCTGAAAGTTTCTATCCAGTTATCCATGTGCGATTTAAACTCATCGGCAGGGCGGAAAGCATCAACGCGTATAGCTCCCAGAAAATGGCCTATACCTTCGCCAACCGGGTTTTCAGAAAGCGGCAGGAAGCTAACAAAAGGTGGTACCCAGGGGCCATAATTTGCACCGGAAAGTACAGCCGAAAAAATATCTACAATAGAAGCAAGCGCATAGCCTTTGTGACTTCCGTGGGTTTTATCGCTACCTAGTGGCAAAAGTGCGCCGCCTTCTTTAAGCTCGTGTGCATTAGTGGTGCGGCTGCCGTCTGCAGTTTGTATCCAGCCTACAGGAGCTTTTTTCTCTTTGCGCTGCAATATTTCCAGCTTACCATTGGCTGCCGAGGCTGTTGCAAAGTCGGCTACAAATGGTGGTTGGTTTTTGGTAGGTATGGCTACGGCAATAGGGTTTGTGCCCAGCATGCGATCTACAGAATAAGTAGGCGCAACAAGCGGACTGGCGTTGGTCATAGCAATACCAATCATATCAGAAGAAAGGGCTTCCATGGCGTGGTAGCCCGCAATACCGAAATGATTAGAGTTCTTTACCGATACCCAGCCTGTACCTACTTTATTCGCTTTCTCAATGGCAATATCCATGGCACGCGGTGCAATTACCAAACCCAGACCGGAGTCGCCGTCTACAGTGGCTGTGCTGGGCGTTTCGTGCACTATGCGCATGTTTGGTTTTACATTAATGCGGCCGGCTTCCCACAAGCGCACATAACCGCTCAGGCGGGCAACACCATGCGAGTCTACACCGCGCAAATCAGCTTCTAAAAGTACTTCGGTAGCAAGCTTTGCATCTTCGGGTGGGCAGCCCATGCGCAGGAAAATCTCTTGTGTAAAATCGAAAAGTTGACGGTATGGGTACATAAAGTATAAGCTATTTCAGGGCGGTAAAAGTAATAAAATATGAAAGCAATGCCTCGGTTTATAGTTTGTTAACTCATTTTGCAGCAGCACTCACTGCTCTTTTTAGTAAAAATATCTGCTTTTTTCTATACTTTCGGAGTTGCTTAAGTTTTTGGAACATAATTTGTCTGTGAGAGCTTAAGCGAAACAATTTACCTATGAAAAAAGCGTTACTATCGATTTGGTTTCTGGCTGCAGCGTTTATGGCGCAGGCGCAAACCAAGCTCTTGTTCGAGGAGACTCTCTCTGAAGCATACCTGCTGAAGTATACCACCA
The DNA here is from genome assembly GCA_966250805.1 of uncultured Pontibacter sp. Classification (GTDB taxonomy): domain Bacteria; phylum Bacteroidota; class Bacteroidia; order Cytophagales; family Hymenobacteraceae; genus Pontibacter. The sequence goes on from CBINIP010000001.1 coordinate 573,396, forward strand.
ACAGCTCCGGAGGCTCCAGTCAGCCTCACATCAACAGCATTGTGACAGCAATGGCTATTAACCAAGGGCGCACCAAGCCTGAATTTGTGGTGCGTTACGAGCAACAGGCTCGCATGGTAGATAACGGCGATCAGTTGCAGGTAAAAGTAACGCTGGATAGAATAAAAGTAGGCGGCGATGTAAATTATAAAGGCTTCGACATTAGCGAGGTACTGCTGCCCGAAAAGCTGAACTTTAAGGTAAAGCTGCTGGATGCCCAGAGCAAAGAGATCAAAACTTATACTTACACCAACATCGCGTTCAACAAAACAGGCGTGGTGCTGGCCGATTTTGCCATACCTGATACAGCTGCAAACCAGAACTATAAACTGAAGGTAGAGGAGAAGGAACTGCTTTATACTTCTGAAAGCGTACGCCGTGTGCAGGACCACCTAAGCCTGGTGCGTGGCTACTATGCTGCAGTAGCTACTTTGAATACTGCGCTGCGCGATATAGCTCGCATTGCACCAGATGATATAGACCGCATTACCCAGCACGACCGCAACCTGCGCCAGATGGAGGAAATGTTTGGCCATTTGCAAGCCGCCAACTATAAAGAGAAGCTGAACCTGCGCCAGTACGACCCTCAGAACCTTACTTCAAAAATGAGCCAGCTGCACCAGCTACTGAAGGATCGTCGCCGTGCCATAGATTATGCATTGGCCACACTGGATCAGCAGTTCTACAACCGTGGAGTTGCTATGCTGAATAGTGGCAACACCCGTGCAGCTCAGGATTATTTTATTAGGTCGGTAGAAGTTAACCCTAAGTTTGCGCCATCGCACCTGCAACTGGCCCGCCTCGATTTTGTGAATGGTTATATAAAGGAAGCTGCCGGCCGTACTCGCGATCTGCTGTCTGGTATGCGCATAGATCCTGAAACAGAGCAAATGGCCTTGGGACTGGCACACGATATTTATGCCGCCTACATCAGCGAGGGCAATAACCTGACTGCGCGCGGCGAGTATGGCACTGCTTTGGCGGCCTTTAACGATGCCCGCGATATGTGCAGCATTGGCGGAGTGCGCTGCAACATGCCTGCTCTGAACGATGGCGAAGCCCGTGCTGCACTCGGCGAGTATAAAAGTATAGTGGCCGAAGGAAGGCGTGCCTTGTCGCAGAACAACCTTTCTAAAGCAGAACAGCTTGCAACAGAGGCACTGGATTTCCAGAAAGAATACGACGATTACTTGCGCCAGGAGCTACAGGCTACCGACTTGCAGAACCAGGTGAAGTACCAGTATTATGTGCAGAACATAGACAAAGGCAAGCGCTATTTGAGCGAGCGCAATTACGAAGCCGCACTAACCCAGTTTGAAGCCGCACTTGATCTGGAGAAAGACTATACATTCAAGCATGTGCAGGAGTTGGGACAGTTGACGCAACGAGCAGCAAAACCTGTGTTGCTTGCCAGACTTACCGATGGTTACCAGCAGGCCATGAACAACAAACTAACAGATGCCCGTGAAGTTGCTTCGGTTGCCCTGGCTATGCAGGCTCGTTATGCGTTGGAGCAGGATGCTGACATCAAAACCAAGTATAACCTGCTGCGCGACCGCATCTTTACGCAGGAATGCCTTAATACCCAGGCTGCATACGACAAGCACTTCCAGGCTGGTAACGAGTTGGTAAAAGCAAAGCAGTTTATATCTGCTGACATGGCTTATCAGGAAGCTATAAAGGCTTCTGATAATATGGCTGCTTGTGGCATAACCACCTTTACTGCCAGAGTAAGCCGCGAGGGCATTGTGCCTGCTGCCAATTACCAGCGCATGCTGGAGGATGTAGCCCGCTTTGTAGCCAGCAGCCGTTACACCGAAGCCATACTTAAGTATAATGAAGCCGAAAACCACTACCTGACCAATACTATAAACCGCTTCGGCTTAGACCATATCTCGCTCTTCAACTACGCAAAAGGTAATTATAAGCAGCCTTTTACAGCAGCAGTTGTTAGTTACTATGCAGAAATTGGCGAAGATGAAGTGGCAGTTATGCTGTTGAAGGATCTACTTGAAAAGGATTACTCAAGAAGAAAAACCAAGAAAGTGCAGGAGCAGCTGGGCAAGCAATTGGCTGCAAAAGACTTCAAGCTTGGTTTAAAAGAAGACCCGGAGGTGCTGGTTGCTGCCAAGTATACCAACAAGAATAAAGACCTGAAGTATATCGCCAAAAATTATGAGAAGGAGTGGAAGAAACTGGCAAGGAACTAAACTTTATACTTGCCCTGAAATCAGAAGCGGCCGTTGCATTTTACTGCAGCGGCCGCTTCTGGTTTATACCTGTTTAGGTTTATACTTCTGACAGAGCCAATTGCAGCACGCCTTCTTTCAGCGCATACGCCGATACCCTTATCTCGCGCAGGTTATACTTTTGCAGCGCAAAGTCTATAACTATACTTGCCAGCACAATCATATCTACGCGCATTTCCAGCATACCCGGTATAGCTAAACGCTGTTCGTGGTTTTTGCTGAGTAATTCCTGGTGTATAGCGCAGTAATCTTCTATTGGCAGGGCAGAAGCGGCAGGTATAGCTTGTTGGCGAGAAGTGTCGCCGTGGCGCAGGGCATTAATGTCGCAGAAAGTATCGAACGTACCCGACGAACCTACCAGTATAGTTGGTTTATACTTTGCTACAGCTTCAGTTAGCGGTTGTAATTTCTCTTCTAAATAAGCTTTCTCAGCGGCTATACTTTCTTCGGAGATAGGATCTTGTTTGAAGAACATATCCATCAGGCGCTGGGCCCCGACTTCAAAGCTTTGTTTCCAGAAGATCTCGTGCTGGTTACAAAGTATAAATTCCACGCTGCCGCCGCCAATGTCCATTATCATAGATGTCTGCGCATCCAGTACACCAGCAGACCGCACGCCATAATAGATCAGTTCTGCCTCCCGCGCTCCGTCTATCACTTCTACTTTTATACCTGTCTGCTCCAGCACATCATCTACAAAAGCGTCGCCGTTAGCTGCGTTGCGCACCATACTGGTAGCCATAGCGCGTACTGTCTCTACACCATATTCATCAATCTGCCTGCGGAAATCCTTCAGCGTTTTCAAGGCACGCTCATAGGCCTCGGGCGCGATAGCTCCGTTGCTTATACCTCCCTGACCCAGGCGCACCGGCAGTTTTGTTCTCACAAGGTCCGTCAGCTTTCCATCAGTACCAACTTCGGTTATCAGCAAATGGAAGGTATTAGTACCCATGTCAATTAGGGCGAGGCGTTTGGTCATCGAGGTTATTTAATTGATTAAAAATTTACCTATTTAAGAAAACATCATCTGCGAAGGTGAACACCTAGTGACTAGATCGATTATTTTTTATCTCAAATTTCTTGATTGAATGTGGTAGTAGAAATCACTCTCAACGTTCTTCTCGAACTTTTTCAGGGTTTCAAGTGGTATAAAATTTGAATTTAATCTGCGTAAAGGAACTATATAAAGTTCTTCGGGACTGTCCCCTCTACCTCCAAGCCCTATAGCAACAAAAACAGGTATCTTTTTGCTTTCCTCGTACTTTTGATATCTTTTAAATTGATCTGGGGTAGCAAATTCAATTCCACCATTTTGATTGATATTATTTCTCCACTTACACTCGACAGAAAGCATTGCTTTTTCTTTTTTTAGATCTAATTCTAATAGTAAATCTGGATGCTGAGTTGTTTCAGCATATCTTCCATTAATGTACTTATCACCTGCCCACTCTTTTATCCTGAAGAATTTCTTATCAAATTTCTGTACAACAAATTTCTCAAAATCATCTCCGTTCTTCTTGTTGACATCAATTATTTCGGTCTCCGCTACACCATCAGCCGCAATTCTATTCTCAACATCTCTAATAATGACATTATAGTTGAGCCCTTTTGTGTTGGCTAGCTCCTTGATTAAGTTGCGTTCATTGGGAGTTAAAACACCATCAGCAATTGCCATGTTAACTATTCTCTCCAATTCATTACTAGTTTCCTGCGAATGATCAAGTGGCTTGGTTGTTATCGGTGTATTTGTAGTTAATGGAGCCTGATTAACAGAGGCTTTCTGACTTATAGTATCGGCAGGAGCCTTTTCAACTATTTTGTTTTTTTCTGCTGGTTTACCCGAGGAGGTATAAAAAATGAAGCCAACTATAAAACATATAACTCCTATGATCATTAAAGTCATGCCTGCCATCTTATTCATTTTTGTGCCTGTATTGCTTAAATGCTTTTATAAATACATAGCAGACAATACTTCTATTGTGCAATTTCGGTTGCATTATAATAATAAGATATATTAATATAGGCTAAACATGCTGTAATCCTAAGGCGATAAGAAGAGCACCTATTAACAGCATAAAAATATAGAATGCCATCAGAGCGGTGAAGGCTGTAGCAAAGAGGAATAAAATATAAACAAGCGCCTTCTGTGCAAATGGAGATGTTGAAAATCCTTCTCTGTAGTAGGGCGTTTTAGAAGCGCGAATGTGTAGCCAGAAGAAAATACCTACGGAGCCCGTAAAGGCTCCTAGTATAGAAATGATCATGCCGTAGGAAAGTCCTCCGTTGAGTAGTATCATTGTTAGCTGATAGCTCAAAGGTTAATGTTGTTAGATCCCTGATGCAGTCTTAGAATGTTGTCTTGTATTGTATTTATGTATAACCCCTTCTAAGTCTATTTCTAATAGGGGAGTCTCCTGAATATATTTCACTGTCTCAGGATCATCCTCAAAATATTTACTCATTCTTTTTTTCAAACCAAAACTATTATAACTCGTTGCCTTTTCTTCACTTGCCCTTTTTACATACAAGGTCACTACCCCATACATCGTACCTAAATGACCATAACCGTACAGACTTACTTTTCCTTCAATAAGTTTTGACATCAACAGGTTGTGCCTCGCACCCTCAATAGCCAGATTTTCGATTCGCATAACGGAGCTATCGCTCTTAATTGTGATTGCACTGACCTCTTCCGCTTCTATCTTGATTTGTTTATAATCTGGAGTTGCCTGATATTTAATTTTTTTGGTGTCTGGAGCGGGCATTTCAATAAAGCCTTTTTTGACATCTCCATTAAAGAATTCTAGTATGGCAGGGTATGTTTTTTGAGCATTGGCATTTGCTGAAATCAATAGAAATGCCCCAATGATGAGTGAGTAAAATTTGATCATAGAGTTAATGGATAAGTTGTTATCAAGTTTCACAGAAAATAAAGGTGAGAAGTATAAGTATAATATTTCACAACTACTATATATAGAGTTGTAAATACTATGCTATGATGGTAAATGCTTATTTCTGTTTAGGAGAAATCTACCTCCCCACCGAAGTAAACCTAAAGAACGTTCCTAGCGGCAGTTTTCGCTCCCCTCTATCATGCAGGTAAATTTCACCTAGTTCTTCATTCTTAACTTGCCCCCCAAAAGTAAGGCGCATCAGGTTGTCCAGAATTAAAGCCGAAAACCCCAGCGAGTACAGGTTGATCACCAGGAAATAATCGGTTTTGTCGAGCATCTGGTGGCAGAGCTTGATGAGTTCGTTCAGTTCGTCTTCCAGTTGCCATTTCTCGCCGTTCGGGCCGCGGCCGTAGGCAGGAGGGTCAAGTATAATGCCGTTGTATGTGTTGCCACGTTTTACCTCCCGGCGGGCATACTTCATGGCATCTTCCACTATCCAACGCACGTTGTCGAGGCCGCTGGCTTCCATGTTGTCTCGTGCCCAGAAGTTAACCTGTTTCACCGAATCGAGGTGCGTAACATCGGCACCCGCAGCTTTGGCAGCCAGGGTGGCGGCACCAGTGTAGGCAAACATGTTCAGCACCTTCGGCGTTTTGGTCTTTAAACCGCGAGTGTTGTCGTAAATAAACTTCCAGTTGCTGTCCTGCTCCGGAAAAAGGCCCACGTGCTTGAAAGACGACAGGCCCAGGCGGAAACGCAGTTTCAGGTCGTTATACTTATAGTTGATGTACCACTGCTCCGGCATTCCTTTCTTCAGCTTCCATTGGCCCTTCTCCTGGCTACCTTTGTCGCGGGTAAACACGGCATTGGCCATGCGCTGCCACTCCTGCTCGGGCAGGTGCTTGTCCCAGATAGCCTGCGGCTCAGGGCGCGCCACAAAGTACTCGCCAAATCGCTCCAGCTTCTCAAAATTTCCGCTATCTACTAATTCGTAATCAGGCCAGTTTTCTGTTGTTAGAAAGGAATACATATCTTTGTTGTTTATTTCTGGCGGAGTGCCAATAGGAGGCAAAAGTACTACTTATATACCTAACCTAAAAAAGTGCACGCAACCGCCGTTTTATTTGTTTCACATACATGGCACTTAGCTTTTACAAGTATCAGGGAACGGGCAACGACTTCGTGATGGTCGATAACCGTAAGCTCAATTTTCCGGCAACCGATGAGGCGCTGGTAAAACACCTATGCGACCGCCGCACCGGCATTGGCGCAGATGGTCTTATACTGTTGCAGGACCACCCGGACTACGATTTCGAGATGGTGTACTTTAACGCCGATGGCCGCCTGGGCTCCATGTGTGGTAACGGCGCACGCTGCACCGTTCGTTTTGCAAGGCAACTGGGCGTGATAGAGGATGTGGCTTGTTTTCTGGCTGCCGATGGCGAGCATCAGGCCAGCGTAGAGCGCGACCTTATTCAGCTTAAGATGAACGACGTAGCCGGTGTAGAGCGTATTGGCGAAGATTATTTTCTGAATACCGGTTCACCTCATTATGTACGCTTTGTAGAAGATGTAGAGAATCTGGATGTTTTTGAAGAAGGCCGTAAAATCCGCTACAACGATAGGTTTAAAGCTGAAGGCACAAACGTGAATTTTGTGCAGAAGATAGGGGAGAACCAGATTTTTGTGCGCACCTATGAGCGTGGCGTAGAAGATGAAACTCTTTCTTGCGGAACGGGGGTAACAGCCTGTGCGCTTGTAGCAGGTTTGCAGGGTATGGAAAGCCCGGTAAAGGTAAAAGTATTGGGTGGCGAACTGCAGGTGGCTTTCGAGCGCGAAGGCGATGTGTTTAAGCGTATTTACCTGATAGGGCCTGCCAAGCAGGTATTTACTGGCAGCTTGACTTTATAAGTAAACTATAACTATAAATCCAGATCAGTGTGTTTCTAAGCTCCGAACAAGTATACCTGCGTGCCCTGGAACCCACTGATCTGGACTTTTTATACTCTCTCGAGAACGATACCTCTGTGTGGCAGGTAGGCAACACGCTTACGCCCTACTCAAAGTTTGTATTAGAGCAGTACCTCGAAAACGCTACACAGGATATCTACACGGTAAAACAGCTCCGCCTAGTAATCTGCACGGCAAACCATACAGCTGTTGGCGCTATCGATCTTTTTGATTTTGAGCCCTTGCACCGCCGTGCAGGTATAGGCATAGTGGTAGCCTCAGCTTATAGGGGCAAGGGCTATGCAGCTGAGGCGTTACGGTTGTTGTTCAGTTACTGCCGGCAAACGCTGCAACTGCACCAGGTATATTGCTCGGTTACCGCTACCAACACAGCAAGTATAAACCTGTTTTCAAAGGCCGGGTTTAAAGAGATAGGTATACGCAAACAATGGCTGAAAACGCTGCAAGGTTGGGACGACGTGATCGAGTATCAGCTTCTTTTTTAGTACCTGCCTTAACTGAACTTTCTACCCCCGCTTATCAGTTTTAAATTATCAGGAGCCTGCCACATTGCCACAATTCACCTTTAATGGCATAAGCCGATTATAGGGTAAAAGCAAGTATAAGTAATAATCTATACTTGGTCGGTAAATTTGGCAGATGCAGGTAGTAACTCCTACTATGGTATTGTTTTCGTGCAAATTTTAAATTATGTCAGAAAAACAACTTATTTTTGACGATATTACAGGCACAAAAAACTTCATTTAATAGACGTACAGAATGTTTGATTTTTTCGGTAAAACCGTTGCGAAACTATTCGGAACCAAGTCCGACAGAGATATAAAAGAGGTTATACCCTACGTAAATAAGGTTAACGAAGAGTATGCCAAGCTTGCCAGCCTTACAGATGACCAGCTCCGCCAGAGAACGGGAGAAATAAGAACCCAGATCAGCGAGTACCTGAAAGGCATCGACGAACAGATTGCAGCCTTGCATAAGCGTATTGCCGATGAGCCTGAACTGGACATTGTTCAGAAAGAAAAGATCTTCTCAGAGATTGATGAGCTGGAGAAACAGCGCAACAAAGAGCTGGAAGTAGTGCTGATGGAAGTGCTGCCTGTAGCATTTGCTATTGTAAAAGAAACTGCCCGCCGCTGGAAAGAAATTGGCCAGCTGGTAGTAACTGCCAACGAAATGGACCGCCAGCTTGCAGCCCGCAAGCCAAACGTGCAGATCGACGGCGACAAAGCTATCTGGGCTAACAAATGGGTTGCTGCCGGCAACGAGATAACCTGGGAAATGCTGCACTACGATGTACAGCTGATAGGTGGTATTGTACTGCACCAGGGTAAAATCGCCGAAATGGCAACAGGTGAGGGTAAAACATTGGTTGCTACGCTGCCTGCCTTCCTGAATGCATTATCTGGCCGTGGCGTACACGTAGTAACTGTAAACGACTACCTTGCCAAGCGTGACTCTGAGTGGATGGCGCCATTGTTCGAGTTCCACGGTATTACCATCGACTGTATCGATAAACACCAGCCAAACTCTGAAGCCCGCCGCAACGCATACCGCGCCGACATCACGTATGGTACAAACAACGAATTCGGTTTCGACTACCTGCGCGATAACATGTCACGCGAGCCACAAGACCTTGTACAGCGCAAGCACCATTACGCCATGGTCGATGAGGTGGACTCTGTATTGATAGATGATGCCCGTACACCTCTGATCATATCCGGTCCGGTACCTCGCGGCGATGAGCATGAGTTTTACCAACTGAAGCCACGCATTGCTATGCTGGTAGAGGCACAGCGCAAAGTTGTTACTAACTTCCTGACAGAGGCAAAACGCCTGATTAAAGAAGGCAATACACAGGAAGGTGGTCTGTCTCTTTTCAGAGCCTACCGTGGTTTGCCAAAGAGCAAGCCGCTTATAAAGTTCCTGAGCGAAACAGGTAACCGTGCCATTCTGCAAAAGATAGAGAACCACTACCTGCAGGATAATTCGCGCATGATGCCGGAAGCCGATGAGCCGCTATACTTTACTATCGACGAAAAGCACAACCAGATCGAGCTTACTGAAAAAGGTATCGACCTTATAACAGGACAAGGCGAAGATCCGAATTTCTTTATACTTCCTGATATCGGTACTGAGATTGCGAACATCGAGAACAACAAAGCGCTTTCTAACGATGAGCAGCTGTATGCAAAAGAACAGCTGATAGCTGATTTCCAGGAGAAGTCGAAGCGTATCCACACGATCAACCAGTTGCTTAAGGCTTATACTTTGTTTGAGAAGGATGTAGAGTATATTGTTACACCTGATCATAAAGTGAAGATCGTGGATGAGCAGACTGGTCGTGTAATGGAGGGCCGTCGTTATTCTGATGGTCTGCACCAGGCAATCGAAGCGAAAGAGAATGTAAAAGTAGAGGATGCTACACAGACTTACGCTACGATCACGCTGCAAAACTACTTCCGTATGTACCACAAACTTGCCGGTATGACGGGTACTGCCGAAACAGAGGCAGGCGAGTTCTGGGAGATCTATAAACTGGATGTAGTAGTGATACCTACTAACAGACCAATCCAGCGCAAAGACGAGCACGACAAAGTATACAAAACTGTTCGTGAGAAGTATAACGCCGTAGTTGATGAAATTGTGGAGCTGACCGAGAAAGGCCGCCCTGTGCTGGTAGGTACTACTTCAGTAGAAATTTCAGAATTACTGAGTCGTATGCTTAAGCTCCGCAACATTAAGCACCAGGTACTTAATGCGAAGATGCACCAGAAAGAAGCCGAAATTGTGGCCGAAGCTGGTAAGCCAAGCACCGTTACTATTGCTACAAACATGGCCGGTCGTGGTACCGACATTAAGCTTACACCAGAATCTAAGGCAGCAGGTGGTCTGGCTATTATTGGTACAGAACGCCACGAGTCTCGCCGCGTAGACCGCCAGTTGCGTGGTCGTGCCGGTCGCCAGGGTGACCCGGGTTCTTCTCAGTTCTTCGTATCGCTGGAAGATAACCTGATGCGCTTGTTCGGTTCTGACAGAATTGCCCGCCTGATGGACCGTATGGGTCTGGAAGAAGGCGAAGTGATCCAGCACTCAATGATCACAAACTCAATAGAGCGTGCCCAGAAAAAAGTAGAAGAAAACAACTTTGGCCAGCGCAAACGCCTGCTCGAGTACGACGACGTAATGAACGCACAGCGCGAGGTTGTTTACAAGCGCCGCAGAAACGCCCTTTACGGCGAGCGTCTGGAGCTGGATATCTGGAACATGATCTATGACCTGAGCGAAGAACTTGTAGTTAGCTATAAGAACTCAAGCGATTACGAGAACTTCCAGCTTAACATCATCCGTGTATTTGGTTACAACACAGCCATTACACAGCAGGAGTTTACTTCTACACAGGCTACACCACTGGCTGAGCGCTTGTACAACGAAGCTCTTAACCACTACCTGGCGAAGAACAAGCAAACTGCTGATCAGGCCTTCCCGATCATTGCCGACATACATGCTAACCGTGGGCCGATGATAGAGAACGTAGCAGTACCGTTCACAGATGGCAAGCGCCAGATAGCTGCTGTTGCCAACCTGACCAAAGCGTACGAAACACACTGCATGGAGCTTATCCGTGCAATGGAGAAGATCATTACGCTAGGCATTATAGATCAGGCATGGACAGACCATCTGCGCCAGATGGACGACCTGAAGCAAAGCGTGCAAAACGCGGTGTACGAGCAGAAAGATCCACTGTTGATCTACAAGTTCGAGTCGTTTGAGCTGTTTAAACGCATGATCGGTAAAGTGAACGAAGAAACTGTTTCTTTCCTGATGCATGCCCACATTCCGGTGCAGGCACCAGAGCAGGTGCAGGAGCCTCGTCCGCAACCTAGAGTAAAAGCGCCGGTATTGCACGAGCAAAAAGCCGAAGTTCATTCTTCGCTGGAAGATGAAACAGGCCATACTTCTATACCTGCACCAGAGCCAACTAAGTTAGTGCCTGCGCACTCGAACAAAGTAGCCGGGCGCAACGATCGTGTTAGCGTTCAGTATAGCGATGGCCGCGTGCTGAAAGACGTGAAGTTCAAAACAGTTGAAGAAGACCTTCTGAACAACCGTTGCGTACTGATCGACGAAGAATAAGATTTAAGAATAAAAATAAGAGCAGCCACTAACAAAATTTAGTGGCTGCTTTATGTATAATCATCACGTATTTCTGAGTTTAAAAGAAGTATAGCCGCAAGGCCCGATATCTGAATTATGGTAGCAGAAGAACTTGCATCCTATATTGATCATACCCTGCTTCGCCCTGATGCAACTGCTGAAATGGTAGAGCAGCTATGCGATGAGGCCCGCAACTATGGTTTTGCCGCTGTTTGTGTGCCGCCGTGTTATGTGCAGCTTGCAAAAGAACGGCTGGGACCAGGTACGCTGGTTAAAGTTGCTACGGTTGTTGGTTTCCCGCTGGGCTATAACCATCCTAAGGTAAAGTTCCTTGAAACACATCAGGCCATTGCCGATGGTGCCAATGAGATAGATGTGGTAATGAACGTGTCTGCTTTTAAATCGGGTAAGTATGAGGAGGTAGAGAACGAGCTGAGCGACCTTGCCAAATTCTGCCATCTGAAAGAGGCCGAGCTGAAAGTGATCATCGAAACAGCGCTGCTTACTCCGGATGAAATAGTAAAAGCCTGCGAACTTTGTGCTGCTGCCGGTGTAGACTTTGTAAAAACTTCTACAGGTTTTGCCTCACGTGGTGCCTCTGTAGATGATGTAATGCTGATGCGTAAAACATTACCCGGTCCTATCAAGATAAAAGCGGCAGGAGGTATAAAAACTTTCGCTGATGCCGAAGCGTTAATCAAAGCCGGTGCCGACAGGTTAGGTTGCTCGGCTAGTATCCAAATAATATCAAATGAATAGAACATTTAGCCTTCTACTATCACTTCTTTTTGTGATCATAACAGCGTGTGCTTCTTCTTCAGGCACTGCAACCAGCGAGACAAAAACCTCGGGAGGAAAAAGTAAAACGGCAGAAGACTTAAGTGTTTACCGCCCTAAATACCCGGTAGCAGATGCTGGCAACACTTCGCCGGCTGCACGCCCGATACCAACCAACCATGTGAACGATAAGGTAGCGGTGTTACTTGATACCGTAGCCAGTGTGAACAAGAACATTCGCTATGCCCAAGGCTACCGGATTCTGGCTTACAATGGCTCTGAGCGCCAGACTGTAATGAACCTGCGCAAGGCAATTATTGCCCGTGTGCCGGAGCAAAAAGATTACCTGACGTATCAGCAACCTAACTTCAGGCTAAAGGTTGGCGACTATTTTACCAGAGTAGAAGCCCAGCAGGTATTAAACCAGCTGCGCGATATTTTACCTAATGCTCAAATCGTTTCAGACCAGATCAACATTAACAAGAGTACAAGCAGAAGGCGTTAATTAAGACTTTTGTTATAGAAGAAACGTTGCGGTTGCTTAGGCAGCGCTGCAACGTTTTTTTATTTTGCAGCCATCTGTTACCTTCATCGGCAGAACAGGCTATACTTATAGTTTCTTACCCATGGCATCATTACTACAACATATAAAAGAACTGGCCGCCTCCTATGCGCCCGACACAGTAATTGTACGCAGACATCTGCACGCTAACCCCGAGCTTTCTTTCGAAGAGCATAACACAGCCGCTTATGTAGAAGCTACCTTAAAGAGCTATGGCTTAAATCCTGTACGAATGGCTGATACCGGTGTAGTAGCAGTCATAGAAGGTAAAAACCCCCAGAAGAAAACCATTGCACTACGAGCCGACCTGGATGCACTGCCAATTACAGAGCAAAACAACGTTGACTATAGATCTAAGAATGAAGGTGTGATGCATGCCTGCGGCCACGATGTTCATACTTCGTCTTTACTTGGAACCGCCCGCATACTGCAGGAACTGCGCCACGAGTTTGATGGAAGTATAAAACTGATCTTTCAGCCGGGTGAAGAGAAGTTTCCGGGTGGAGCTTCAGTTCTGATAAAAGAAGGTGTGCTGCAGCAGCCTTCACCAGAAAATATTATTGGCCAGCATGTGTTCCCGTTATTGCCTGCCGGTAAAGTAGGTTTCCGACCGGGTATGTACATGGCTAGCGCCGATGAAATTTACATAACTGTAAAAGGCAAAGGAGGGCATGCTGCTATACCGGAAATGAACATAGATCCGGTGCTGATCACATCGCACCTTATAGTTGCACTGCAGCAGATAGTAAGCCGACATGCCAGTCCTAAAATACCAACAGTGTTATCGTTTGGTAAAGTAGAGGCGAAGGGCGCTACAAACGTTATCCCGAACGAGGTGAAACTGGAAGGTACCTTCAGAACGATGGATGAAGAATGGAGGCGCGAAGCACACAAACGCATTAAAAAGCTGGCAGAAGGGCTTTGCGAAAGTATGGGTGGCAGCTGCGATATCGATATCAAGAATGGCTACCCTTTCCTGAAAAACGATCCTGCACTTACAGCGCGGGCCATAGAAGCTGCAGAGGCCTACTTAGGAGCCGAAAACGTAGTTAACCTTGACCTCTGGATGGGAGCGGAAGATTTTGCCTACTATTCACAAGAAGTACCGGCCTGCTTCTATCGCTTAGGTACCCGCAACGAAGAGCGCGGAATCACATCATCTGTACACACACCAACTTTTGATATTGATGAGGCAGCGCTGGAAACAGGTATAGGCCTGATGGCCTGGCTGGCTTTGCAGGAACTGAACGCTTAACCTATACTTTGCAGACTGATGCGGTTAAAACTATACTTTATACTGCTGTTGGCCATACTGCCGCTGCTTACGCAGGGGCAAAGCAAAATAACAGCATCTGCTACTCTGTGGCCTGAGCTGCAGCTGAACACTGGCGTAGGCGAGGCAGGTATACTTTTCCTGCGCAACCAGTACCGCATAAACGCCGATGAACGCTACAATGACCTGAAGAGTAGCGGTGTGCTGAGCAATTTTGAGCGGGTGCAGTTTGCAGTTGGCTACGAGCAGACCTTTACAGACCATTGGCGCGGTGGGGCTATACTTCGGTATGCCATAGAAGATTTCCCGAAGGCACTGTTTGCTTCTGCTTTTTTACGGCACAACGGTAAAATCGGGAGCTTATACTTTAACAAACAGGGCATGTTTGAGTATGTATTGCCGGAGAAAGGGCAGGAGAAGTATGGCCGTTGGCGTGCGTTGGCAGAGTTTGGGAGGCGACTTTCTGTTAAAGATAAATTCCTGACGCCCGCTCTGTCTTACGAGCTATTTATACTTACAGATTTCAACAAAGAGGAAAGTACCACAGAAGAACGTACCATAGACCGCACCCGTTTCCGTTTCAGCCTGAACTACGAGCTTACGCCGGAATTTCATATTGCCCCATATTTTATGCGCCAGACGGATTATTACTATGTAATGGTGCCACCGGTATACGACGAAAATGATATACTACTGAAAGACGGCTACACTACAAAGCGCAACCGCATAACTCCCGTGTTTGGTCTGGAGCTAAAGTATAACCTGAACCTGCAACCAAATACTGCCAGTATTACTTACTAATCAATGGTTTATCTGAAAAAAAGTCAGCATTGTACTTGCTGCTGATACTCTGAAAATGACATTATTTCACGAAATAAAAGGATAATGCTGTTGGTATGGTTTTTACTCTTAGGTAGTTGTAAATGTTTAACAACATAAAATAAGGAGGATAAAACTATGGCACTCAGCAGATATAATGGCATGCAGGAATCTATGCCACAGAACTTTAGCTCAATGTTAGACAGGTTCTTTAACGAAACTGTTAATACCAGACGCGTTGCAGGATTTACGCCAAACGTAGATGCCTGCGAAACAGAGAGAGGTTATGAGATAGAGATGGCTTTGCCAGGTGTGAAAAAAGAAGACATAAATATTGATTTTCAGGAAGGTAGATTAACAATTTCTGGTGAACGCCGCTTCGAGCGCAAAGAAGATAACAAACGCTATCATATGCTCGAAACACAATATGGCTCCTTCTCCAGAACTTTCTTCCTGCCAGATAATGTGCAGGCAGATAAAATCTCTGCTCAGTTCGAAGACGGCATATTGCTGCTAGATGTGCCAAAAGATGTGCAGAAAACTATGAAGCGCCAGATCCAGATTACATCTGGTCGTGAAGAAAGCAAAACAGGCAGCAAGCAGAAAAAGCAGGTTGAAGTTGAAAGCAACGGCAAGTCTGCTGTCAAATCTTAAGGTTTAAATTACAAACAAAAAAGAGGCCACTAGTTTGGCCTCTTTTTTGTTTGTAAAAGGAATAGATAGAAGTACTTACCATAGCACTGTATACTATCGTATACTATATTAGCGTTAGAGAATTATAATATAGCTAATTTTTAATATTTAGATTGTAACACATATTAACAAGTATTCATGAAGACAAAACAGTTTATTGTGGGTCTTACCCTTTCTGCTGCTTTAGGTGGCGGCGTGGCTGTAGGAAGCTATAAGCTGCTGGAGGATGACAAAACACAAAACGCTCAGGATCAGCAGGAGCAGACCACTGTGCGCTATACCAGTGACATGCGCAGCAGTACATCTATAGTACCGGAAGGCCTGAACTTTGTTAAAGCAGCACAGGTAGCAACCCCGGCCGTTGTGCACGTAATGACAGAATACAGCGTACGCTCAGCTGACCGTTACAGCAGCCCTATGGACCCGTTCCTGCGTGAGTTTTTTGGCGACGGATTTGGTGAACGCGTACCTCGCGGGCCGCAGATGGGATCTGGTTCAGGCGTGATTATCGCTTCTAATGGTTATATCATTACAAACAACCACGTAATTGACAGAGCCGATAAAATAGAAGTTGTACTGGACGATAAGCGTAAGTTCGAAGCCACCCTTGTAGGTACAGACCCAACTACTGACCTTGCACTGCTAAAGATTGATGCAGATAAATTACCAGCTGTTAGATACGGTAACTCAGATGACCTGCAGGTAGGCGAGTGGGTGTTAGCCGTAGGTAACCCTATGAACCTGACCTCTACAGTAACTGCCGGTATCGTAAGTGCCAAAGGTCGTAACATTAACATTCTGCGCACTAACCAGAGCCGTTCAGGCAATAATACTAAAGACCTGAGCGTAGAATCGTTTATTCAGACAGATGCAGCCGTTAACCCTGGCAACAGTGGTGGTGCTCTTGTTAACCTGAATGGCGATCTGGTAGGTATTAACACAGCCATTGCCTCGCAGACAGGTACATTTGCCGGTTACTCTTTTGCGGTACCTTCTTCAATAGTAAGCAAAGTAATTGATGACCTTCTGAAGTATGGCGAAGTGCAGCGCGCGTTGCTTGGTGCTACCATACAGGAGATAGACGCTACTTTTGCTAAAGAGAAAGGCATCAATACACTTAATGGAGTATACATTGCCGGTGTAGAAGAAAAGAGTGGCGCTAAAGAAGCTGGCTTACAGGCCGGTGACGTGATCACTGCCATTAATGGTGTTGCTGTTAACAAATCATCGCAACTGCTGGAGCAGGTGGCCCGCTACCGCCCTGGCGATAAGGTAAAAGTTAGCTACCTACGCAACAACAAGGAAAAAACTGCTAATGTGGTGCTCAAGAACCTGGAGAACAGCACAACTATAGCTAAACGTAGCGATGCCAAAGCCATTACTTTCGATGGTGCTACTTTCGAACCTGTAACGAAGCAGGAGATGAACAAGCTGGGCATAGACGGTGGTGCTAAGATCACTGGTGTGCGCAATAGCAAGTTCCGCGAAACAGGTATGAAAGATGGCTTTATCATTACCAGAATCGATAAATACCCTGTAAACGAACCTGCCGATGTTCAGAAGCATCTCAAAAACTTCGAAAGTGGTGTGGTTTACATAGAGGGGGTTTATCCGGATGGCCTGAAAGCTTACTACCCGATAGGTAAGCAATAAAGACACACAACTATAATACAGGAAAGCTTCTGCAGCATTGTAGAAGCTTTTTTGTTTTAGTAGATTTGTACTAGACCCTTAACCAATTAAACTTTAACCCATGAAACAAACCATAGATGAACTTCCGCTAACGGTAACCATACTGGATGTACTTAAGCAGTTAGGTATAAAAGAAATAAGCCCGGCTTACAGTACTGGTCTGGTATGGGGAGGCACCGAAGGCAGAACTACAAAGGCTATACATTCGCCTGCCGATGGCAACCTGATTGCTAGTGTAAACATGGCTACTGCCGATGATTATGAGCAGGTGGTTACTGCAGCTGAGCAGGCATTTAAAGTATGGCGTAAAGTACCATCGCCCAAGCGCGGCGAAGTAGTGCGCCAGATAGGCAACAAGCTGCGCGAGCACAAAGAAGCGCTGGGCAAGCTGGTAAGCTACGAAATGGGTAAAATTCTGCAGGAAGGTCTGGGCGAGGTACAGGAAATGATTGATATCTGTGATTTTGCTGTAGGCTTATCGCGTCAGCTGCATGGCTATACTATGCATTCTGAGCGCCCTCAGCACCGCATGTACGAGCAGTACCACCCGCTTGGTGTAGTTGGCGTTATCTCTGCCTTCAACTTCCCGGTTGCTGTCTGGAGCTGGAATGCTATGCTTGCCACTGTTTGCGGCGATGTTGTTATCTGGAAACCATCTGAGAAGACCCCACTCACGGCTATTGCCTGCCAGCATATCATTCGCGAAGTATTGCAGGAGAATGAATTGCCTGAGGGTGTATTCAATGTGATCATTGGTGATGCTGAGATAGGAAGCCTGATGGCGCACGACAAGCGTATTCCGTTAGTTTCGGCTACAGGTTCTACGCGTATGGGTAAGAAAGTGGGCGAGGCTGTTGGCGCGCGTTTAGGCAAATCGTTGCTGGAGCTTGGTGGTAACAATGCCATCATTATCACTGAAAATGCCGACATTGAAATGGCTATCAGAGCAGTGGTTTTCGGGGCTGTTGGTACCTGTGGACAGCGCTGTACTTCTACCCGCCGCCTGATCATCCATGAGAATGTATACAGCCAGGTGCGCGACCGCCTTCTGAAGATATACCCGAACCTGCCAATAGGCCACCCGCTTAGCAACACTACGCTTGTAGGTCCTCTTATAGATAAAGATGCTGTAAAGGCTTTCCAAAACGCTTTAGAAGAAGTGCAGAACGAAGGTGGTAAGCTTATAGTTGGCGGCCAGGTGCTGGAAGGCGAAGGCTACGAAACCGGTACGTATGTTACCCCGGCCATCGTAGAAGCCGAAAACCACTATGAGATGGTGCAGGAAGAAACCTTTGCTCCAATCCTGTACCTGATCAAGTATAGCGGCGATATAGAAAATGCTATTGAGCTGCAGAATGGCGTAAAGCAGGGGTTATCTTCTTCTATCTTCTCTACTAACCTGCTGGAGACTGAAGCATTCCTGAGCCACTGGGGTTCTGACTGCGGTATTGCCAACGTAAACATTGGTACATCGGGTGCCGAGATTGGTGGTGCTTTTGGTGGTGAGAAAGAAACTGGTGGTGGCCGAGAGTCAGGTTCTGATGCCTGGAGAGTATACATGCGTCGCCAGACAAACACAATAAACTATAGCCGCGAACTGCCTCTGGCACAAGGTATAAAATTTGATATAATGGACTAAGTATAACTACTGCTTTATACTTTTTAAAGGAAAGCCGGCTCCGAAATGGGCCGGCTTTTTCGTGCCCTTACATAGCCTGTTCGTCCATACTTCGGGCGGGCTTATACTTGGTTAATCAGGTAAAAGCGACTATTAACGCCCGTATTCCGGCTGAAAGTATAAATAAAAAGCGGCGAAAAATAAATTTTTGCAACTTAATGCAACCTCGCGCAATTGCTTTTGTCTTTAGTGTGGAATTGGATGAAGGAGATGAAGTAAAAGAAAGGTAAAACTAAAAATCGAAAGTGTTGCGCTAACCTGAACGTGTAACTAAAACCGGTAGTAACTTGGAAACACTCAGCTATCAAGATGTGAACATGGGCGTAGTAGACCGATGCAGGGAAGGCGACAACCGGGCCCAGTACGAGTTGTACAAGCTGTATGCCAAGGCCATGTTCAACGTGAGTATGCGCATCACAAACGATTATGCCGAAGCAGAGGATGTGCTGCAAGAGGCTTTCATCAGCGCCTTCAAGAACCTCCATTCCTATAAAGCAGAAGCTTCGTTCGGAAGCTGGCTAAAAAAAATTGTGGTAAATGCCGCCATCAATGCCGTACGCAGACGCCGGTCGGAACTTGTACCGATGGACGAGCGGGTGGCAAGTGAGGTACCCGACGAAGTAAGTAACGACGAGGATACCGAATGGCAGGTAGAGAAAGTACGAAAAGCTATCCAGAAATTGCCGGATGGCTACCGTATCGTGCTAAGCTTATACTTGCTGGAGGGCTTTGACCACGCCGAGATAGGAGAGATACTTGGTATAACCGAGTCAACCTCAAAATCTCAGTTTAGCCGCGCCAAAAAGAAGTTGCTTGAAATAATGCGAGAGCCGCAGTTTGCGGCTTAGCAACAGGATAGGATATAACAGGATCTTTAGATATGAAAGATAGACTGGAAGAGTTTGTAAGTGAAAACCGTGAGGCTTTTGATGTGTTTGAGCCCCGGCCGGAACTGTGGCAGGAGATCTGCCAGGAACTACCAAAGACCAAAAAAGAAACCACAAAAGTAATCAAGTTCAACTTCGGGGATAGCTTCAGCTTTAGCGGCGATTTAGTATTTATGCGTGTAGCGGCTGCTGTAGTACTGCTGCTGGGTTGTGCACTCACCTTTATACTTACCAAGCAGAACGTACCAAATACTGCCAATACACTTGCAGCAGCCACAGAGGTACCACTAAACAGAATTGCACCTGAAATGGTGGAAGTTGAGGCTTACTATACCAGCCAGATCGAAGCCAAGAAAAACCAGCTAAGCGAG
The DNA here is from genome assembly GCA_966250805.1 of uncultured Pontibacter sp. Lineage (GTDB taxonomy): Bacteria > Bacteroidota > Bacteroidia > Cytophagales > Hymenobacteraceae > Pontibacter. The sequence goes on from CBINIP010000001.1 coordinate 593,456, forward strand.
TATGATCTGAAAGTGCTGGGCCTAGACAAAGACCAGGAAATAGACCAGGAACTGGAGCGCCTGAACAACAGTTACCTGCAACTTAAAAAAGAGCTTTACACAACACCCAATACCGATAAAGTAATGGATGCCATGATCCAGAATCTGCAGCTACGGATCCGTGTCCTGAACCGCCAATTGGAGATTCTCCAGAAAGTAGAACAACTGCAACAACAGCAACCTTCAGAACCTCAAAAAGATGAAACCTCTAATGTTTAACTCTATACGCTACTTTGCCTTACTGCTTATTGTAATGGCGCCTGGTATGGTGCAGGCTCAACATACGCCCCAACCATCTTGTCCTTCTGGACCACCTGCAGCTCCGGTTGTAAAAATTGCTGGCCCTGAGTACCTGGCTTTGCTGACCAAGAAGCAACCTACCATTATTATCAATCAGGATGCAGATGCTGCCTACGATGCAGAAAAGCGCAAAACCTTCGAAAAGACCTATAAGATAAGCAGCGGCGATATGCTGAGCATCGAAAATAAATTCGGGAAAGTGCATGTAAACACCTGGGCCAAGAACGAATTTAAAGTGCAGGTAAGCATTGTTACCCGTGCCAGCTCAGAACAAAAAGCGCAGGAAATCCTGGACAACATCAGCATCTCAGACAGGCGCGAAGGCAAACTGGTAGCCTTGAAAACAGAGATGGAGCCAATGCGGATATCCGGCAACTCCCAGAAAAGCTTTGAGATAAACTATATAGTATACATGCCTGATAGCAATCCTCTTACTGTTAAGAATGTTTTCGGCGATGTATACCTGCCATCCTTCAAAGGTAAAGCCGACATCAGTGTAAAGCATGGCGCTTTAAAAACCGGTAGGCTGAACAATCCAGCAAACTCTGTTAAACTGGCCTATAGTTCAGGCAACTGCGGCTACATTAATGGTGGTAACATCGATGTTTCTTACTCTGACATGACACTGGAGGGCACTAATGGCTTGCAGGGTTCCTCGAAGTTCAGCGACTTTAAGATCGGCAACCTTGATCAGAATCTTGACATGGAAGTTAAGTATGGCTCGTTCCGTGTTGATAACGTGAGCAAGAACATCCGCAAGATCAATCTAGATAGTGGCTTCAGCCCGATATTACTGAACTTTGAAGATAACACAGCTTTCAACTTCGATGTGAATGTGCAATTTGGGAGCTTCAATGTAGATAAGAATATGGTTAACATCACTTCGCTTGAGAAGAGCCATACTTCGGCTGAATATAAAGGCAAATATGGGAATGCTTCACCAAAAGGTTCGGTCAGCATTACGTCCAGGTATGGCGATGTGAAATTCAACAGATAAGATTTCCTAAAGTTTAGAGTTGTGTTTATTAAGATGTTTGTTTAAGGTGAGAGAAAGAGCCGGCAGTTTGCCGGCTCTTTTCGCTTTTGGCCATAGCTGTTTTAGTTCAGCATTATGTTATATTTGAGTATGGCTACAGAAAACGATATCCTTAATTCATCTAAAGCGCCGGAACCTGTTGGGCTTTACCCGCATGCGCGCCGTGTTGGCAACTTGTTGTTTTTGTCTGGAGTAGGGCCTCGTGAGCGGGGCAGCAAAAAGATTCCGGGCGTAGAGCTGGACGAGCAAGGCAGCATTGTTTCTTATGATATTGAGGCGCAATGCCACTCGGTGTTCCGGAACGTGCGTTATATACTGGAGGATGCCGGTTCCAGCTGGGATCAGTTGGTGGATGTAACCGTTTTCCTGACAAACATGAAAGACGATTTTGCTACCTATAACCGCATCTATGCTGAATATTTTAAGGAAAATCAGCCTTGCCGTACCACAGTAGAGATAAACAAACTGCCCACACCTATTGCTATTGAGCTAAAATGCATCGCCACTATAGGTGAGGCGCAGAAATAGATCAGCCCAAGTATAAACCAGAGAAAGTTGAGCACTAACAGAGAACGGGAATTTAACCAAAGGGCAGCAACCTTTGCCGTGCAGGAAAAAGATGCCGCATCTAAATCGCGATTGGTGTCGTGGTTACGTGTGCTGGTGTTTCTGGCAGGCGTGGCCGTAGCTTATTATTTTTTTAGTGTAGATAATTTGGGAGCTGGTGCTGCAAGTATACTTGTGTTCTACGTACTGTTTGTGCTGATCATGCGCTGGCACAGCAACCTTGATTTTAAGTATAAGCACCTGCAATTACTGCGTCAGATCAACCATAATGAAATTGAACGCCTGCAGGGCAAACTGGAGCAGTTTGATGGTGGCACCAGGTTTATAGATGATCATCACCCGTATACTTCAGATCTTGATATTTTCGGGCAGCACTCGCTCTTCCAGCTTCTGAACCGCTCTGTTACCAGTATTGGCAAGTATAAACTGGCCGATTGGCTGCGTAAATCTGCATCTGCTCCTGTTGTTACAGAGCGCCAACAGGCTGTTGCAAATTTAGCCTTGCCTCAGCAACTGGATTGGGTACAGCATTTTCTGGCTTTGCCCATGCACTACAAACATGCCGAGGAGCCGTCATATGAGTTCCTGGACTGGCTGAAGAGAAGTAATTTTTACAAGCACAGGCCATGGCTAAAAGTAGCACTGTTTATACTTCCTTTGCTTACAGTTGCAGCTATTGCAGCCTGGTTTTACGGAATGAGCGGGTATATTGCAGCAGGCTTTCTGCTCGTACAATACGGGCTGTCTCACTACTTCAGGAACGCACGCGACGAGTATTATGAAAACAGCATAGAGATTTATGAAGCCATGCGCAGCTATACAAAAGAGCTGAGCCATATAGAGGATCATACTTTCAGTGCACCACTTCTGGTTGATCTTCAGAAAAGGCTGTTGAAGAATGATACTAAATCATCGGTAGCTATTGGTAAGGTTGCCACTATTATTGATTACTTCTCCTGGCGCCTGAGCACCCTGATGAGTTTTTTCCTGAACACTATATTAATGTGGGATTTCGTGTGGATCTATCGCCTGGAGAACTGGAAAAATAAGCATATAGAGCAGGTGCAGGACTCGCTGGAAGTGTTGGCTAACTTTGAAGCACTGGCAAGTATAGCTGCCTTCCAGTATGCAAACCCTGCTTTTACAGTGCCGGAATTAAGTGATCAGCCTTTTGAATTTACTTCGGTTAAACTGGCGCATCCGCTTATTTTCTCGGTGCAGCGTATAGCCAACAATTTTGCCATGCAGGGCGCAGGTAAAACTATAGTGGTTACAGGTTCTAACATGTCAGGTAAAACTACTTTTTTGCGTACTATAGGCATTAACATGGTGCTGGCATTTACTGGTGCTCCTGCATGTGCCGAGAAGCTGCGTGTTGCGCCGGTTCAGGTTTATACTGCTATGCGCACCGCCGATAACTTAGCTGAAAATACTTCCTCTTTCTATGCAGAGCTAAAGCGCCTGCGCATTCTGTTAACCATGACCGAAGGGGAGGAACCTGTGTTTTACCTGCTCGATGAGATATTGAAAGGCACCAACTCCCGCGACAGGCATTTGGGCGCTATGTCGTTAATAAGGCAACTGCACCAGCGAAATGCCTCGGGCCTGATTTCTACACACGATTTGGAGCTGGGCGCCATGGAACAGGAGTTGAAAGGCAGTGTAGAGAATTATAGCTTTAACAGCACCATAGAAGGCGACAAGATCTTATTTGATTATATTTTGCAGCGAGGCATTTGCGGCAGCTTTAACGCCAGCAAGCTTATGCAGCTGATGGGCATTGCGATAGAGGATAATGCCATTGTTACCGACCATACATTTCCGAAACAAGTGTAACTGTTCATACTTAACTATCACATCACTAATTAGAAAATAACTATACCTATGAGAGTAGTAGCAGATATTCCTAACCCGCATGTTAAAATTACCTTGCACTCCTACAACAACAAGTATATCCTGAAGTTAGAGAAAGCAAACCTGGAGCAGATCTATAAAATTGAAGAGACTGAAGTAATGGGAGATCAGGGAGCTATTGCGCTGCTTGATGAAGAATTTATTGAAGCCGTAGTTAATCGCTTTGTAGATATGCGCGATGCTTTTGTGAGCACAATGAGGCGGAATGGGTAAGGATTTTGTGTTATTACGTTTATCTGCTAGTTATAGGGGATTAAACTAAATCAAAATGAGACTTATTGTTATAATTCTTCTTTCTCTTTGGGTGGCCCATTTTCAATTTGATACGGGAGAATATATCCACGAAAGAAATGGTTTCAGGTACTCTTTAACGATTAATCCGGATTCCACATTTGACTATTTTAGACCAGCTGTTATGAATGGTACAATAAAAGAATCAGGAAAATGGAGAATTAATCAAGACAATCTAATTCTCATAGATTCAGTTGGTGTATTCAAAACTGAAAGTAAAGTAGAAGGACAAACTATAAATGAGCAAAATTTTGTAAGTATAAAATTCATTGACGAGAATAAAGAACCTCTTAACAACTTAGAAGTCGGATTAAATGAAGATAGCTTCTATAAAAGAACAGACAGTCGAGGAATGGTGAGGTTTGAGTATTCTGAATTGAAGAAAAGGAGGAGAAATCAGCCTAAGAACACTGTAGAGGTAATTGAGTTTAAGACCAAAGGAAGTGAGACAACAGTAGCTGTGGATGATATTTTTAGCAACCAAATCACCGTTATAGAAGATTTCAATCCTAAAACAGTTTATCAACAAAGGGAAAGAAAAATCGAAATACGAAATGGAGTACTTCTGTTTAGAAATCCAACGGGAATGAATGAGCAGCAGGAATTCGAATTTACAAAAAGGAAAGAATAACGCCCTATAACAAAGTTCAGCCTTAATGCTCGGCTTTGCCTCGCTCATCGGCTGTACCAACCCGTTATAAATAATATAGCATAAAAAAGCCCGCTGAAAAGCGGGCTTTTTTACTTTAGCAGAGCTACGGATTAACCACCGATAGCTACACGCTTGAACTCAGTAATTGTCAAGCCTTTGCTTGTTTTCTCAAGAAGCTGAGAAATAGTTACTGAAGAATCTTTAACGAACTCCTGGTTCAGCAGAGTGCTTTCTTTGTAGAACTTGTTCAGTTTACCCTGAGCAATTTTCTCCAGCATGTTCTCTGGCTTACCTTCTGCACGAGCCTGCTCTTTACCGATCTCGATTTCACGCTCGATAGTAGCAGCATCAACACCGTCTTTGTCAAGAGCGATAGGGCGCATAGCAGCGATCTGCATAGCGATGTCCTTACCAACTTCAGTTACATCAGTACCGTTCGTGTTAGTTAAACCTACAAGTACACCCAGTTTACCATTAGAGTGGTTGTAAGCTACAACTTTCTCAGCGTTTACAGTCTCATAAGAAACCACATCGATTTTCTCACCAATCTTACCCATCAGGTCAGTGATGTGGTCCTGAAGCGAACGGCCATCAGCCTGTGTCGTAGAAAGTAATTCTTCTTTAGAAGCTGCATTAGTAGAAACTGCTGCGTCTAAAACTGCCTGCGCCAGATTTCTGAAATCTTCAACTTTAGATACCGGCTCAGTTTCGCAAGCGATAGCTACTACTTTACCAGTTGCACCATCTGCAGAAACCTGCGTTAACACAATACCTTCAGAAGTTGTATTGTCAGCACGCTTGCTAGCAATTTTCTGTCCCTGCTTACGCAGAATATCTTTAGCTGCTTCAAAGTCGCCGTTTGCTTCTGTAAGCGCTTTTTTGCAGTCCATCATACCTGCACCAGTTTCCTGGCGAAGTCTGTTAACGTCTTGTGCTGTAATAGCCATCTTTCTATAATTAAGAATTATGAATTAAGAATTACGAATTTTATTCCGGGATTTGTTTTAAAGATCACTTTATACTTGTCAGATAACTAATGCTATCGTTTAATATTTTGTGTCTTTATAATGCCCTAAAACAAACTGAACATTGAAGCAGTTTGCCCAATGTTCAGTTTGATATGTTGCAATATGAACAAGTTCTTATTGCTCGTCAGCTTCTTGTTTAGCCTTGATGCCTTCTTCTTCAGAACGCTTACGCTCAGTTTCTTCTTTGTCCACTTTGCGCTCAGACAGACCTTCCTCAATTGCCTTACCGATGATAGAAACGATAAGAGAGATTGATTTAGAAGCATCGTCGTTAGCAGGGATCGGGAAGTCTACCAGCTCTGGGTTAGAGTTTGTATCGCAGATAGCGAAAACTGGCAGGTTCAGTTTCTGAGCTTCTTTCACAGCAATGTGCTCACGCTTCACGTCAACGATGAAAAGCGCTGCAGGCAGTCTTGAAAGGTCAGCGATACCGCCAAGTACTCTTTCAAGTTTCTCACGCTCACGAGAAAGCATAAGCTTCTCACGCTTCGCGATAGCTGCATAAGCTGTGTTGTCTTTCATCATTTTATCGATGGTAGACATTTTCTTAAGAGACTTACGAACAGTAGCAAAGTTAGTAAGCATACCGCCTAACCAACGATCTGTAACGTAAGGCATTTTAAGACGCTTCGCTTCTTCAGCCACGATGTCCTGAGCTTGCTTTTTAGTAGCTACGAACATGATCTTACGGCCAGACTTAGCGATGTTCTTGATAGCTGAAGTAGCTTCATCAAGAGCAGCCAGCGTCTTGTTTAAGTCAATAATGTGGATACCGTTCTTCTCCATGAAGATGTATGGAGCCATTTTCGGATCCCACTTTCTGGTAAGGTGACCAAAGTGTACACCAGCTTCCAGTAATTCTTTATAATTAGTACTTGCCATGTTGTTGATACACCTTTAATATTAACGTTTGCTGAACTGGAATGAACGACGAGCTTTACGCTTACCGAACTTCTTACGCTCCACCATACGTGGGTCACGAGTGATGAATCCTTCTTTACGAAGTGCTGTTTTGATGTCGGCATTCTCAACTACCAGTGCTTTAGAGATAGCAAGTCTAAGTGCTTCAGCCTGGCCGCTTACACCACCACCTTTAATATTGGCTTTTACATCGTATTTGCCAATTGCATCCAAGGTTTTGAACGGCTGATTAACTATAGTTTGCAATACTTCGCTAGGGAAGTATGTCTTAATATCTCTACCGTTAATAGTGATAATCCCTTGCCCAGGCGTCAGATAGATGCGCGCCACCGAGGTTTTTCTTCTACCAGATGTATTGATAATTTCCATTAATAATTAGATGTTGAAGGTTAATGCTTTAGGCTGCTGAGCTGCAAATGGATGCTCGCTTCCTGTAAAAACATGAAGATTTCTGAAAAGCTCGCGGCCCAGTCTGTTCTTTGGCAACATGCCACGTACAGCACGCTCTACAAGCAGTGTAGATGATTTAGCCATAAGCTCACGTGGAGAAATCTTTCTCTGACCACCTGGGTAACCAGTGTGAGTTAAGAAATATTTCTGCTCCCACTTACGGCCTGACATTAATAGGTTGTCAGAGTTGATAACGATTACGTTATCACCGCAGTCAGCATTAGGCGTGTATGAAGGCTTGTGTTTTCCCTTCAGGATCTTGGCAATTTCTGATGCCAAACGACCCAAGTTTCCTTGCCCGGCATCAACAATCACCCAGCCTTTGTTGGCTGTCTTCTTGTTGACAGTAAGGGTCTTATAACTTAAATGATCCATTTTTAGTGGTTGTAAGCGATTTATTTATTATTAACTATTTTTTCTCTCGGTTCTTGAAAAATGGTCACAAAGATAGAAACACTTTATTTGATATGCAACATCTACTAAATAAAATGCTGAAAGTAAGCACAGTATAAGGTGTCAGAGAGAAGTTATTGAAAAGCCATAAATTAAAAGCGCTGTAGGATTTGCCTTACAATCCTACAGCGCTTTTAATTATACTTGCTAATTAAGCTTTGTTCTTTTGATCATTAAGGGAGGCGACAGATTAGGTAATGTATCATACTTTGCCTGTTGTTAGATCATACTCAGCTTTAATTATTAAGATCTACTTTTAGTATAAACTATAATTACTCCATTACTAGCCTTTGGCCCATACTTCTGCACCATCTTCTCGCTGTTTTTCATTACACTTACAGCTTTTATATCATCTGGCCTAAGTTGCTTTATTCTCTCCAGACTAACCTCTTTATCATCAAGAATATAAACTGCATTTTGAGGCAAGGTATCCAAAGTTTTCGACAAATTACCTCCGGCTAGAACCTTAGCCTCAACGTTAGTGCCTTTTTGATGTTTATTTGAGCGTGTGTTACTGGTTGTGGTAATATTAATTACCCCCTTTACCTGTTCTCCGTCTGCCAGCTCTTTAGCCTTCTCGCCTTTTACCACATCAATCTTCTCAATTTTTTTTGGGTCGATATTTTTTATACTTGCTGCGGGCATGCGCTTGCCGTCCACAAAGTATACCAAGCTATCCTGTGCAGATCCGGTTATGATATTACTGGCTTTTATAGACGGGATATTCTGCTGCTGAACAGAGCTTCCGCTTTCCCTTGCTTTGACCAAACTGGCTCCTGGAGAATTCTTTTGTTTGGCAGGAGATTCAATTCTGACAGGTGGCGGCGGAGGTAGACCCTCTTTTACCGGAACGGGAGGTTTAGGGGGAGGAGGTAGTGCAGGGAGTTCTCCATACTTATTTCTGGCAACTTCAACACTACCCTTATTGTTCAAATCATACATTTCTGCACTGCCCGACTTTAGATAGATAACTATTTTATCCGTGTCGCTGCTTATCCAGGCTATTTTCTTTACGCCGGGATTTCGCTTCAGAAATGCTTCTTGCTCTTCTAGTAAAGGAAGTATCTCCTGAGCCTGAACCTGATCGTTTGTAACAGAAGCCTTCTTTTTACCAGGTGATTCGGTGTTTTGAGTAACATCCCTGAATGCAAAGAGTAAAAATGTTACAAGAGGCAGCATAATCAGCAATTTTAGCTGATTTGCCTTAGATGTTGGTTTTTTGTTCATCATGGCAATTCTTCGTTTAAGTGAGGGAAAGTTAAACTGATTAGCAATTTGGGGCTCCGAAGGGCCTGTAACTTTCAGAAGGAGGTACTGATACATTTTTCTGTCAACTCCGGCACTAACCACGTTTTGATCAGCTATAAACTCCAGGTTCTCTTTTATAGCTTTTTTCAGGGGCCAGACTCCAGGGTTAAACCAACAAAACACCGTATTAAGCTCAGCCAGCAGCACATCCAGCGTATGCCAGCCTTTCACATGTACCTGCTCGTGCCGAAGGATAGACTCAAGCTCAGAAGTTTTATGCTGTGAAGGGTTCAGATAAATGGTTTGCCAGAAGGAGAAAGCCTCGCTTATGCCACTTACTTCTCTGAATCGGATGCCTTTGTGTGCAGCGCGCACCGAAGCAAGATGTATTTTGTAAAGCGACACCAGCTGAAGTATAAATCGTAGTAACATCGCACTTACGCCTAACCCAAACAGGTATACTGGCAGTTGCCAGTAATCGAACGCTTCGGGAGTGGTGGCCGCAGCCGGCGGAGCGTAAGCCCAGGCAGGTATAGTTACCAGGTAAGCAGCAGCTATTTGTTCTTTGCTCTGAAACAACCCTGATACATCTATGAGCGGATATATCGCGGAGAATACAATGCCAAAGGCCAGAAACAGGCGGTTTAAAGTATAAAATGTGAGCTTGCGCAGCACCAGGTAATAAGCCAGGTAAAACAGCAACAACGCCACATTTACTTTTAGCAGGTATAAGAGCAGTTCAGGCATAGCTATTCCGATTTTTTGTTTTCGATCATGTCTATAATCTCTTTCAGTTCTTCGGCGCTTATCTGTTTTTCTTTTGCAAAAAAGGCCACAAGTTCTTTATAGGAGTTCTTAAAATAGTCGCCTACAAAGCCTTTCATGAACCGCTTCTTGTAATCCTCAGCCTTTATCAGCGGAGTGTAGCGGTAGGTGTTGCCTAGTCGCTCGCTCTGTACAAAGCCTTTCTTCTCCAGGTTCTTTACCGTGGAGGCCAGCGTTGTATATGGAGGTTTGGGCTCGGGCAGCATCTCCAGAAAATCTTTTATAAAACCGCCATTGGTTTCCCATATTACCTGCATGGCATCTTCTTCCTGTTGCGTTAACTTTTCCATAGAATTACGATGTTTTCGTATAGTTACGAATATTTCGTAATATAGTCTACGAAATGTTCGTAATTATTTTAGATATCTTGATTTTTAGCGTGTAGTAGGGGATTTAGATGAATAAAAGTTTTAAGAGTAGCGTGTAGAAGAAGCTATTACTGTGTTTTTAGAAGGAATATATGTACCTTATATATTCCATCAATACAAAGCCAACTATAGTTTTAAGTCAACCTGTAACCTATGCTCAAAAAACTACTCAACTCTTTTGCGCTGGCCCTGCACAATATCCGCACCAGGCTGTTCCATACTTTACTGTCTATATTGGGTATTGTGATAGGCGTTGGGGCTTTGGTTACAGTACTCTCGCTGATAGACGGGCTTGAGAAATTTGCGCGAGACCAGATAACTACTACCACATCGCTGAAGGCTGTGCTGATTGAAACCGATACCTACAAGCGTGTGAACGGTGTGATGCTGCAGAAAGAAGATTACGGTTACCTGAACTATAAGCAGTTTAATGCCTTTGCTGGAGCTATGGCCATACCTGCCAACAGCTACATTGAGTTCAGGAAGAATAGCGAGGTAATACTGCAGGATAGCAGTAAAGTAGGTGTTGGCGTGCGTGGTGTAAACACAATCCATCCTACGGAGGTAAATCTAAAAGCAGGTCGTTTGTTCACACCTGAAGAACTGGCCGCTAAAGCACCGGTTGCGTTTACAAATCATGCTTTCGCAAAACAGGTTGCAGGTAAAGATTCGGTGCAAACTATACTTGGGCAGAGCATCACTTATAAAGATAAAACTGTAAAAGTGGTGGGTATCCTGAAGCCTAAACAACCTGAGAAGCCCCAACTATACCTGCCAATAAGCTTGTTCTCTGATGCCGAGCTAAAAGAAGACCCGCCGCGCGTGATGTTTGAAGTTGATGATGTGGAGCAGGTGCAGGCCTTTAAAAAAGATGCTGAAAAGTGGCTAAGCGCTAATGTAGCCAAAGACACTACCGACTTCAGAGTGATGACAAACGAGGGCAGGGTAGAGCAGGCGGTCAAAGGGTTTCTGCTTTTCCGGATTGTGATGGGTATGATCGTAGGTATTTCAGTGATAGTGGGAGGCATTGGCGTGATGAACGTGCTGTTGATATCGGTAAATGAGCGTACGGTAGAGATTGGAGTGCGTAAAGCCATGGGAGCCAAAAAGCGCGACATCCTGCTGCAGTTCCTGGCCGAGTCGGTTACGGTGTCGTTGTTTGGCAGTATGCTGGGATTGGTGTTGGGTGTATTGTTTGCGATGGGAACTGTGCCTGTTATCAAAGCCTTTACCGATGTGCCATTTCAGGCTGCTTATACTTTAAATACACTGATGGTTATTACTGTTATAGCTATAGTTATTGGTATTGTCTTCGGTACATATCCTGCCATGCGGGCTGCGCGCCTAAACCCCGTAGAAGCTATCCGCAGAGAATAAAACAAGCCACCCCAAACTATAGTAGGTAAAATAAAATACAGCAAAAACTATGAAAGCCATACTTGTAAAACAGCCCGGAGGCCCCGAACAACTTATACTTGGCGAGTACGAACAGCCTTTACCAGGCCCGTACGATCTGCTTGTAAAAGTGCATGCCACAGCCCTGAACCGCGCCGATACCTTACAGCGCCAGGGTAAATATCCACCGCCTAAAGGAGCCAGTCCTATACTTGGTTTAGAGATTGCCGGAGAAGTAGTAGAAGCAGGCATAAACTGCTCCAGGTATAAAAAAGGCGATGAAGTATTTGGGTTGTTACCCGGTGGTGGCTATGCGGAATATGCTATCATAGACGAAGCCATGGCCATGCCTGTACCCGAAAACCTTAGCATGGAAGAAGCAGCCGCCATACCTGAAGTTTTCCTGACTGCTTATCAGGCATTGGTGTGGCTGGGTAAGTTGCAGGCCGGCGAGCGGGTGCTTGTACATGCAGGTGCCAGTGGCGTAGGTACGGCAGCCATACAACTGGCTCGGGCACTAAAAGCTGAGGTGCTGGTAACTGCTTCCGAAAAAAAAATAAATGCCTGCCTGGAGCTTGGCGCACATAAAGCCATCAACTATAAAGAGGTGCCTTTCGAGGACGAGGTGCTGGCTTATACCAACTCAGAGGGGGTAGATGTGATTGTGGATTTTATTGCCGGGCCATACTTTAAGCAGAACCTGCAATGTCTGCGCACGGATGGGCGTTTGGTTATACTTGCCAGCTTAGGTGGCGGAAAAGTAGAAGAGGTAGACCTGCGGCAGATACTTACAAAGCGCCTGCATGTAATGGGCTCTACGTTGCGCTCCCGCTCCCGTGGTTACCAGGTGCAACTCACGCATGATCTGAAGGAGTTTGCATTGCCGCTTTTCAGGTCAGGGCAGCTTAAGCCGGTTATAGATACAGTGTATGATTGGGAGGAGGTAGCCGAAGCGCACCGTTACATGGAGAGCAACCAGAACATTGGTAAAATTGTGCTGCGGGTTAACAGTTAAAACAAAAGAGGCCGAAATATACTTCGGCCTCTTTTTTATACTTTATACTTAACCTAACTGGCGCAACTGCTTTACCAGTACCGCAAAATCTTTCGGGTAAGGAGATTCTATTTTAAGAGGCTCGTCGTTTAGTTGTTTAAAGCCGATAGTGTGCGAGTGCAGGGCAAAGCGTTTTATAAGCGGTTGTTCTTCTGTGTCGTTCTTCAGGTTGAATTTTCGCTTTAAAGAGCTTAAGTATAAATGTTCGCCGCCATAAAGCTCATCGCTAACAATAGGAGCCTTTAAGTAAGCCAGGTGCACACGTATCTGGTGCAGACGACCAGTAACAGGCATGCACTCCACCAGCGTGTGGCGGCTATAGTTTTCTAAGGTAGTAAAGTATGTCTCAGCGGGTTTGCCTTGTGGCGTAAGTTTGGCCACCCCTTTAGCGTTAGCCAAAATAGAGCGGCTTACAAGCTCATCTTCAAACTTGTGCGACCCCCAAACAACTGCATGGTATACTTTGTATACTTCGCGGTGCTCAAACTGCATAGCCAGGTGGCGGTAAGCTTCGGGGTGCTTTGCAAAAACTAAGCAGCCTGAAGTGTCCTTGTCAAGGCGGTGGCAGGCCTGAAGCTCCGGATTATACTGCTTGGCCAGTTTTAGCAGGTGCGTAGTGTTAGGTGTACGGTCCTCGAGTGTTGATAAAAACGGAGGTTTATTTACCACCAGGTAATCCTCGTCTTCGTGTATGATAAGGTCTTTAAAAACCGGGTATTTCATAAAGTAAAGTATAAACTATAACAGCTCCTGCATTGGTAGGGCTGCTTATGGGCTGCAAAGGTACGCAATTCTTATGTTTAATTTCTGAATGGCTCTTTCAGGCACCTCAGGAGCAAAGTTGTGCTCCGGCCCAGGTAAGAAACAGATTATACTATAGAATAAGTTTGATTCTCCGGCAAAAGTATTCAGTAACTAATATTTCGCCTTTAGCAGCTTAAACTGGAGGGTAGTGCCTTTGTTGATCTCGCTTTTTACAGCTATAAAAGACCGGTGTGCCTCTACAATGTGCTTGCAGATAGCCAGACCAAGGCCGGTGCTGCTGGTGTCGCGCGAGCGGCTTTTATCGATGCGGTAGAAACGTTCAAAAATACGGTTGATGTGTTCCTGGGCAATGCCCTTGCCGTCGTCACGAACACTTATAGTATACTTCTTTTTGCCCTCGGTAAAAGATACCCAGATGTTGCCACCCTTGCGGCCATACTTTATAGCATTATCAACAAGGTTAATGAAAACCTGCCTGATACGATTTCGGTCAGCATACAGCATGATCTTTTCGTCAGGGGCTACATCCAGGTGCAGGGTAATGTAGTGACTGGCTGCTTTTTGTTCCAGCAGTTCAAACACTTCTCTGGCCAGCTGTGCCGCATCAAAATTGTGCTTCTGCATGGTCACAACCCCTTTTTCGAACTGCGATATACTTATCAGGTCCTGAACAAGTGCATCCAGGCCATCTAAGCTTTTGGCAGCCTTTTCCAGGAATTTATCTCTTACATTGGGGTCGTCTACAGCGCCATCCAGCAAAGTATGAATAAAGCCCTGAGCTGCAAATATGGGTGTTTTCAACTCATGCGATACATCTGCCAAGAATTCCCGCCGCATTACCTGCAGGTGCCGCAATTCGTCTATTTCCCTTTGCTTGCGTTCAGTTATCTGGTAAATTTCGTCCTTTATTTTTGTGAGCGGGTCTGATGTGAAAAGGGAGCGGCTTTCAGCTTTTTTATACTCCTGCCTTTTTATTTTCTCGATGCTTGAATACACGTTTTTAACTTCCCGGAAAACAAGCGCCTCGTAGGAAAAATGTATCAGGAAAAAGCAACTGATGAAGACAAGTATAAGCGCCGCAATAAGCCCCTTAGATGAGAAATGACTGGCTAAAGCAAGAAAGGCGGTAAGCACCAAAGCTACCGCCAGAGATATAAGAAGGGCAAGCGTACGGGAATTTAAATTCATATTTTACTCAACATTGAACTTATAGCCCACGCCTTTTATAGTTTTGATGTTGTCTTCTCCTATTTTTTCGCGCACTTTCCGGATGTGCACATCCACGGTGCGGGCTATTACATACACATCGCTGCCCCAGATATTGTTCAATAACTCTTCGCGGGTGAAAACTTTGTTGGGCGTAGCAGCCAGAAATGCCAGCAGCTCAAATTCTTTTTTAGGAAGCGTTATCTTATCAGTTCCTTTATACACGGCAAAACTGGTGCGGTCTATTTTCAGGCCACCGGCTTCAATAACCTTCTCCTGTTGTTCCTGCTGGGCATCGCGGCGGGCAAAAGCAGCCAAACGGCTCAGCAGTGCTCGTGGCTTAATTGGTTTTGTGATAAAATCATCAGCACCGGCTTCAAAGGCTGCTACTTCCGAGAACTCTTCGGCGCGGGCTGTCAGGAAAATAATGTGTGTCTGGCGGAAGTCGGGCATCTGGCGGATTTCACGGCAGGCGGCTATACCATCCAGTACCGGCATCATCACATCCAGCAGAATTACGTCTGGCTTAAACGTTTGTGCTATTTCTATGGCTTTACGGCCATTTTCGGCCTGCGCCACTTCATAACCTTCGCGCGTAAGGTTGTAGTGCAGTAGTTCGATAATATCCGGATCATCGTCTACTATTAAGATTTTGTAGCTTGCTGATGGTTGCACAGTTTTATGGCTAGGGTTTACGGAACTTGTTCAGGAACATTTGCAGGTGCAGTTAAAGTATAAAGTTATACCTGTACCTGGCTTTGCCCTCATACAAATGTACGTATAGATTGGCAGCAAATATTATGGTCTGCAAATTCATAATATTTTCTTAACATACTGAAGCTGGCCTTGTTCCGAAAACAAAAAAGCCAGCTGATGCTGGCTCTCTGTTAATTTTGTGCAATGTATATTTTGTGCTTCAGGTTCCTGTATTCGTAAAGGTCTACTTTAACAGCACCTACAAACATCTCAGCCTGAATTAGTACCGGTATCTTATTCTTGTCGTCAGATAAGTATACTGTTATCGCATCTTCGCCTTTGAACATCTTGTTCTTTGGCATTTTTGGCGTCAGTTTTATGGCTTTAATATCGCCAGCTTTTGTGCTTACTGTTTCACGACCTTTGTAGGTAACTACCATGTCAAAGGTCTCTTCATCAAAAAAGCCTTTCACATTTATTTTATCCCCTATTTTCAGGCGATCGTAGTTAACGGTGCGCAGAAAATAAAAGCCACTAACTATATCCTGTACGTTGTCAGGTACTTTATAGGAGGCTTTTTGTGCAGGCTTCGACTTTTTCTTTTTCTCTACAAAGGCAGTGTTGTTGTAGTGGTTAAAATCTACAGTTTCGCGTTTTCGATAATTACCCTCTTCAATGTTTCGGAAAGAGCGTTGCGGTAAAATAGCAGATGTATCGATATAGGATTGCCATGTATCGCGGATGCGTATGAACAGGTCGAAAGAGCTGTTTGTTTTGCCATAGACGGTTGCACGGTAGCACAGCCTGTCGTTTATGCGGTGCAGGTTAGGTGATATATCTATAACAGCTTCGGCTGCTGTGATTGGGCCGTAATGCACTTTATACTTCAGCACTTCGCCTTTAGAAAAGCTTTCGTTAGGTATAGTGCGCATGGTGTCTTTCAGGGCAAAGCCTGATAGCACTACCAGTAGTAAAAGTATGGCCGGGAAAATCTTCTTCATAAAGGTCCTCTCATTTTAGTTCCAGTATGTATAGCTAAACAACTATTATACCAACTAACGGGAGTATGTTCTAAGTTACTCAGTTCTTTTTTGGTAACCAACACTTTAAAAAGCAAAAAGGTGCTATAAAGCTATAGCACCTTTTTTATTACTTTCCTATAGGAAATAAAGTTCATTCTCCTGAGTTGTCCTCAAGGGCAGCTGCAACTTTATCAGGCTCGCCTTTTACAATGGCTCTGATCTTAGCCTCTATTTCTTCCTGCAGCTCTGGGTTGTCAAGCAGAAGTTGCTTCACGCCATCGCGGCCCTGGCCAAGTTTATCGCCGTTATAAGAGAACCAAGAACCTGATTTCTGTACTACGCCAAGCTCTACGCCCAGGTCAAGTATCTCACCTACTTTAGAGATACCCTCGCCATACATAATATCGAACTCTACTACCTTAAACGGAGGTGCTACTTTGTTCTTTACAACTTTAACGCGTGTGCGGTTACCTGTAATGTTATCAGCAGATTCTTTGATCTGGCCAACACGACGGATATCCAGACGCACAGATGCGTAGAATTTAAGGGCATTACCACCAGTTGTTGTTTCCGGGTTACCGAACATCACACCGATCTTTTCGCGAAGCTGGTTGATGAAGATACAGCAGCAGCCGGTTTTATTGATGGTACCTGTAAGTTTACGCAATGCCTGAGACATTAAGCGCGCCTGCAGACCCATTTTGCTATCGCCCATGTCGCCTTCCAGTTCGCCTTTCGGTACCAGCGCAGCAACAGAGTCAATAACTATAATATCGATAGCACCTGAGCGGATCAGGTGATCGGCAATTTCAAGGGCCTGCTCGCCATTATCCGGCTGAGAGATTAAAAGGTTTTCTGTATCAATTCCGAGTTTCTCGGCGTACACCTTGTCGAATGCGTGCTCAGCATCAATAAATGCTGCCAGGCCACCATTACGCTGTGCTTCTGCAATAGCGTGCATGGTAAGCGTGGTTTTACCAGAAGATTCCGGTCCGTATATCTCGATAACACGGCCACGCGGCAAGCCGCCAATACCCAAAGCAATGTCAAGCCCAAGCGATCCGGTTGAGATAGCTGGAATATCCTCTACCTTGTTGTCACTCAACTTCATAACGGTTCCTTTACCGTATGTTTTGTCGAGCTTATCAATGGTCAGCTGCAGGGCTTTAAGTTTTTCGTTGCTTACGCTCATGTGTGTTTGATTTATTAGCTTTATATTAAAGGTGAAATTACAACTTTCGGAGCCAAATTGCAAATTCTAAAAAGGTATTTTGCTAAAAAAATTAGCTTGTCAGCGCCGTCAGATTATAACAAACACATTTCTTTTTTTGTGCCATTTTTCCTGTTTTTTTATGCGCTCTATAAAGCCTTTTTTAGTGCTAATTCCTTTATTATGCAGTGTTTTAGTGCATGCGCAGTTAAACAACACTGCTCTGCAGCAGCGGCTACCTGTAAACTCTGCTAATGCTAATGAGATTAGAGTTGCACTGCACGCCTTTGGCTTTTCTAAGAACAACGAGTACTTCAATAAAATTGCAGATGGCTATACTTTATTTGGCTATCATCTAAACCCAAGGTTGGTTTATTATCCAGCCCCTTTTGTAAGGCTTGATGCAGGTATTTTTCTCTGGAAAGACTTCGGCAGCTCCGGTTACCAAAGTATAGCTCCCACTTTTACGGCTAAAATACAGAAAGAGAACTGGGCTTTTGTGTTTGGGAACCTGGAGGGTAACCTGAACCATGGCTACATAGAGCCTCTGTATGATTTTGAGCGCGTGATAAACAACCGACTGGAAAATGGTGCCCAGTTCCTGATGAACACGCACGGCCTTAGCCTGGATGCCTGGATAGACTGGAACAAGATGATCTACCGGGGTGACCCGGACCGGGAGGAAATTAATGGCGGGGCTAATATGGGTATAAAACTGCTGGAGCAGGAGGGCAAATATGGCGCCGGCGATACGCTCAGGTTATCCTTCCCAGTTCAGTTTACGGCACAGCATAAGGGAGGCCAGATAGATGCCTCTGACTTGCCGCTGGAAACTATGGTTAATATGGCCGTAGGGGTAGAGCTGGAAAAGAAATACCCGTTTAAGTTTCTGCACCGCCTGTACACCAAAAATTACATTGTAGGCTTTAAAGATTTTTCAAATGTGCGCCTGCTTCCTTTCGAGCAGGGGTATGGCATTTACCTGAATGCAGGTATAGACACAAAGTACCAGGATGTGATGCTGAGCTACTGGAAAGGTGATAGCTATGTTGCAGAACTGGGTGGTAAACTTTATCAATCTGCTTCTACTACTTACAAGAACCCGGATTACCTGCAGAAGGAGCGGCAACTGCTTATACTCAGGCTGATGAAGGATTTTGAAATTATGAAAGATCTATACTTCACGTTGCGCCTGGAGCCGGTACTGGACCTTGATAACCCTAAGCTGGAATTCTCCAACGCCTTTTACCTTACTTTTGATACCGACTTTTTTGTGGCCAAGCCCAGGCGCTAAAGTATAGCAAACTATACCATGGCTTCTGAGCCGGCTTTTTTAGATTGCTGGTGCAGTTCGTAATCGTTTAGGGTAATGCCGTAGTAACATAGGTCCAGCAGTTCGTCAGAGTCTAGGCCGCGATAGTCGTTGCGTAGCACGCCTTCTTTCTGAAAGCCACAGGCCAGCACTACTTCGTCGTAAAACTCATTTGCTTTGGTGAGGCGCAGGTATACTTTGTTCAGCATCATGGTTTTAAAGGCAAAATCAAGTACGGCAAGCAGAGCCTCTTCTACATATTTTTTATTCTCTGGCCAACCGTCAAAGTATAAGCCAACCTCAGCTTTCGGAATTTTGTGGTCAATGTTCTTCAAGGCAATATCGCCAATGTAACTGTTGTCCTTCTCTTTCAACCAAACGCCAAAATCAAAAACCTTTCGGTTATCCCAGGCAGTGCGCAGTTGCTGTACCTGAATACGGGCATCCTCCAGGGCACGAACGCGTGCCAGCCTGCCGCTAAATGCAGGGTTCAGCTTCACAGAATTCTCCTGAATCAGTCGCATAAAATCACTCTCATCTCCTTCCTGGTAAGGGCGTAGCAATAGGTTTTCTGTTTCGATTCGTTCTTCGAACGAGTCGGGCAGAACATTAAATAAATAGCTCATTAGAACAACTTTAAATTTAAAAAGTACAAAATAAGGAGCCGTCAGGAGGTTGGTTTAAGCAATGCGACTCTGATTTGTAATACGCTAACTGGGTGAAAATGTATGGTTAGATCGCTGATTTAAAGTTAATTCAACTTGCCTCATTCCGTAACCGTTAGTTTAAGGAGTATATCTTTCTGTTAATCTAACTATGAAAGCAGCATGACAAAGAGACTAGAGAATAAGGTAGCCATTGTAACAGGTGGCGGTACAGGTATAGGCGAAGCCATTTGTAAAAAGTTTGCCAGCGAAGGAGCAAAGGTAGTAGTAGCCGGTTTTCACGAAGATCCTGTGGAGAATGTAGCAAAAGCGATATTAGATGCAGGCGGCACAGCCATAGCTTTTACCGGAGACATATCTACAGAGGCGAATGCCAAGCGTTGTGTGGAGCTAGCTGTTAGTCAATACGGTAAGCTCGATGTTCTTGTAAATAATGCCGGTGTATTTCCGGAAGTAAACCTTTTGCAGGATTACTCAGAAGAAGCATTCGAGTACATGCTGAAGAATAACGTGAAAACCGCTTTTGTGATGTCGAAGGCTGCGCTGCCGCAATTGCACAAGACCAAAGGCAACATCATTTCAGCAGGCTCTGAGGCAGGAGTGATCGGTATAGCGCAAAACACACCCTACGGAGGTACTAAAGGGTTTATTCATGCTTTTATGCGAGGTTTAGCCGTGGAGCAGGCGCAGTTTGGAGTTCGCTGTAACATTGTAGGTCCTGGGCCTATAGATACAGCCTGGACACATGAGAGCACCGGACCAATGGATAGTAAGATGGTGAAACAGATGATGCAGGCAACGCCTATGGGCCGCAGAGGCACACCTGAAGAAGTGGCCAATGTATACTTGTTCCTCGCCTCAGATGAAGCGTCATATGTAACCGGCGCTATCTACATGGTTGATGGAGGTATCACACTTGCGAAAGGTCCGGTAGGGGAGCAGGCCGACTCAAGTATGAAATCTCTACCCAAAGATGATCTTGATCTGGAACATGCTAAAGATGGCCATACCTTGATCAGAAAGTAGAAGTATAAAGTCTGCTATAAAGTATAATATGCTAAGTTTATACTTTATGCATTTTTGCCAGGAGGAAGTATAAAAACAAAGCCGCTGCTATACCATATAGCAGCGGCTTTGTTTTTATACTATAAGCTATTAGTTCAGGTATGGGTAAATGTGGTGCTTAGGGCTGCCGAGTTTCTGCTGGGTCATCATTACCTGTAAGGTATGAGCTGTCTCGTTAAAATACTCCAGCCTTCTGATCAGCATTTCCTTTTGCAGTACTACGCCACGACCAGTTTTCATGTAGGCTTTTTTATCTTCCAGCACACGGTGCATCACTTCTGATACGGCCTCTTCATTCTGAATAAACCATCTATGGAAATCCTCCAGGCGTTTAGCACCCAGTGTTTCAGAGCTGAAGTCTAATCCGTGCAGGCGCAGGATATCAGCCAGTAGGTTTACCTCCAGGGGAATAGAAGTGTTATAAGGCATGGTGCGTACTTCCAGTTTGCTGTTAAGTGCACCAAGTATAGTTGCTAAGTTATCTTTAAAACGGAAGTATAAAGCAGCCGCTTCCATAAGTATCAGGTAATGTGAATCAAAAATTTCCGGTGCAAAATTACACGAATTTAACCGAGATACAATTCAAGTATAAATAAGGTATTTGCCGGCTCTGTAAAGTATAAAACAACTAAGCTTAAAGCATCTCCTGGATCAGTCTTTCAACAGTTATACCTTCGGCTTCGGCTTTAAAGTTTCGCACAATGCGGTGGCGAAGTATAGGCAGGGCAACAGCCTGCACATCTTCTATATCGGGGCTATACTTGCCGTTTAGCAAAGCATTGCACTTGGCGCCAACTATAAGGTGCTGCGAGGCGCGTGGTCCTGCTCCCCATTCCAGGTACTGGTTTGCCTGCGGCGATGCCATTGCTGTGTCAGGGCGGGTTTTGTGTACCAGTTTCACGGCATACTCTACAACATTGTCAACTACCGGCACACGGCGTACCAACTGCTGAAAAGCAAGTATGTCATCGGCATGCAGTATTTTGTTTAGAGAGTGTTGTAGTGCGCCCGTAGTATTTTTTACTATCTGAAGCTCTGATTCATAGCTCGGGTAGCCAAGCGTGATGTTGAACATGAAGCGGTCGAGCTGGGCTTCGGGCAGGGGGTAAGTACCTTCCTGCTCTATCGGGTTCTGAGTGGCAAGTACAAAGAAAGGTCTTGGAAGTTCGTAGCGGCGTCCGGCAACTGTAACCGAATATTCCTGCATGGCCTCCAGCAGGGCTGCCTGTGTTTTAGGCGGCGTACGGTTTATCTCGTCGGCAAGTACGATGTTGGCAAAGATAGGGCCTGTAACAAAGTTGAAGTTCCGGTCCTTGTCCATGGTTTCAGCTCCAACAATATCAGATGGCATCAGGTCGGGCGTGAACTGCACCCGGTTAAACGACATATCCAGAGAGGAGGCGATCGTATGTATAAGCAGCGTTTTGGCTAAACCTGGTACGCCCACCAGCAAGCAGTGCCCCTGACAAAAAACAGCTGTTAAAACCAGCCTGACCACCTCTTCCTGCCCCACAATTACTTTTGATATTTCGGATGTAAGCTCCTGGTAAGAGCGGTGCAGCGCATCGGCTGCTTCTTTGTCAGAGGTGTACTGCTTCATAGAGTTTCTAATTGGTTAGCTGGAGCACCTTGCAATCCTGGTACTCCGGATCAATTTCGATATATACGGTATCGATGTTTTTTCGGAACCACTCATTTACGGCTTTGTTTTTCTTTTCGTTCAGAGCAGCCGTAGCAATTTTCTGGTAGTCGTCTTTCAGGTTAGCCTGGTGCGGCACCGACTTCGATTTCAGTGTAACTATACGCACAGCTTCGCGGCCATCTTCTGTACGGAAAGGTATTGGCTTAGATATTTCGCCTACCTCCATTGTATCAATCACGAAGAAGATTGACGGGTCTACCTGGTCCATTGGTGTATAGGTGCTGCCAGTTGCGCGGCTTATCATCATACCACCGTTGTCTTTGGTGTTCTTATCGTCAGAGAACTCTTTTGCAGCTTTTGCAAACGTAAGGCTATCGTTAAGTATAAGCGTGCGAATGCTATCCAGCGCTGTGGACGCTTCCTGTATATCTACAGTTGCTGTTTCTGGTTTTATAAGGATGTGGCGTGTGTTAAACTCCTGGCCTTTGCGCTCGATCATCTGGATAAGGTGGAAGCCAAATTGAGATTCAATCACATTCGAAATCTGGCCTGGCTCCAGTTTAAGAGCAGCAGTTTCGTACTCAGGCACCAGCTCTTTTTTCTTGAAGAAACCAAGTTCACCACCAGCCTGCGCCGATGCTACGTCCTGAGAATATTGTTTGGCAAGTGTTGCAAAATCTTCGCCGGCAAGTATACGCTTGCGCAGCTCCTCCAACTTCTGGCGTGCAGCCGCTTTCTGAGATTTGCTAACCTGTGCATACTTTACAATCTGGCCAAGCTCTACCTCGCTCGAGAAGTATGGCAAGCTGTCCTGAGGAATTCTATCGAAGTAGCGCTGAATTTCTTTAGGTGTAACAGTTACTTTGCCGCTGATCTCCTGCTGCATTTTTTCCATTACCAACTGGTCTCGAACAGTGCGGCGCAACTCATCTTTCAGCTGGCGAACACTTTTGTTGTAGTACTGCTCTAATCGCTCTACGCCTCCAACCTGCGCTGTCAGGTATTCCATACGGCGGTTAAGCTCGTTTGTAACTACTGCATCTTCTACCGTAACAGAGTCAATATCGGCACGGGCAAGCAATAATTTATCCTGCACCATCGATTTCAGGATATCGCACTTCAGGGTAGGAGTGGGCTGTTGTTTTGATTGCGCCAGGTACTGCAGGTAACTGAACTCCAGCTCTGACCGAAGTACCACGTAGTTATCTACTTTGGCAATAATACCGTCTAGTTTGCGCTGCACAGGTGCCTGCGCATTTGCAGTAAAGGCAGCAAACCAGCATAAAATGCCGGCAGCCAATGATTTAATGAACAGGTTGGTTTTTATTGTATGGTTATGCATGGTTGCTTTTGTAGCGCCTTGCAAAAGGGCGCCGGCTAAATTTCTTCTACAACGAAGTTTCAAAATTATACTTATGCTGCAATCTCTTAAGTTTTTCTGAGCAAAAAAAGCTCCAACAACCTGCGGAGCTTTTTTCTTTCAAATTACTTCTTGATCAGCTTATCAACTTCTGCCTGATTTACAGTAACAGGATACTTCTCACGAAGCTCTTTTACCCATTGCTGCTCCAGGTAATTCTGATAGTCGGAGGTTACAAGGCCGCGTACTTCGTTCAGTTGCTTAGGCGCAGGTGCCAGCACATCGTTTATGATGATAAGGTATTCGCGACCGTTAAGTTGTGTTCTGTAAGTGCCTTTTTCCCAGTTTACAGCATCCAGTGCTTTGTTCTCGCCTTTCTGGAATATCTTTTCTGTAACCTGTACCGCCAGCGGGTTCTCTGTATTCAGGTTATCGGCCAGCGCGCTTAGCTCAGAAGTATAAAGTGTGAAAGAAACGCGTCTGTTGCGGCGGCGACCAGCCTCTGTATTGTCGGGGCCAACCTGTTTTGTTTTGCCTAAAGCTATAGTTTTAAGCTGAGCCTCTGCAACGCCTTTATCCAACAAATAAGTTTTTACCTTCTCAGCTCTTGCTGCTGCAATGTTTTGTTTGGATGTTGCTTCGCGGGCATCAGTATGTCCTTTAATTTCCAGTGTCAGGGCCTGGTTATTCTTCAGGCGCGATGCCAGTGCATCCAATTGTGCAGTTGCCTCTTTACTGATATCAGATTTGTTAGCTTCGAACTGAGCATCTGATAATTTGGCTGAGCGAACTTCATAACGACGGTTTGCCAGTTGGCTTTCTGCTTCCTGCAATAGTTCTTTGTTAGCAGCACTGATGATGGTTGCCTGCGCACGTGGTCCCCAGGTATACTTGTCTCTGTTCTGGTTAAAGTATGCTTGTAATCCTGTAGTGTCTTCCACCGCTTTAGACCATACTTTCTCATCCATTAACTGGAACAACAGGATACCATCGTGGTACTCTTTTACCAGCATACGGAAATCGGTGTGCTTGTTTTCGAGGTTAGCACGCTCGTACTCCAGCAGGCTTTTGTTCAAGAAGTTGTCGTACAGCACATTCATGGCGTGTGCTGCTGTGCCGGTAGTGCGCGGGCGCTGCTCAGCCTTTACGTAAGTATAAAAATCTGCGACGGTATAAGCCTTGCCCTGTATAGTGAACAGGGTGTTTTTCAGGGCTTTGTCTGTTGTGTTGTAATCCCACTTCGCCTGCAACAGGTTATCATCGGCTTTAGCAAGAGCTGCTGTTTTAACTTCAGCATTCTCAACTAAGTTATTCTCTGCTTTTATGCGCTTCAGGAAAACTGTTTTGTTAAGCTCAGAGCGGGAATCTTTGGCTACGCGGTTGCGCAGGTTTTGCTCCATGTCTTCGTATGGCGGCAGGCCACGCTTTTCGAGCAGCTTTATAATGTGCCAGCCATATGGTGTAAGTATAGGTTTAGAAACCTCGTTTATTTTTAAACCAAAAGCGGCTTCTTCAAACGACGGAATCATGCGGCCGGTACCAAACCATGGCAGTTCACCACCATTAGAGGCCGAGTTGGCATCTTCCGAGAATTCTGCAGTAAGTTTATCCCAACTCTCTTTGCGTTGCACGCGCTTGTAAATAGCATCTACACGTTGCTTGGCGGCTAACGAATCGGCTTTAGGCATGCCTGGGGTGGCACGCACCATTATATGTGCTACGCGTACCTCGCCGCGTGCTGGGCGTACATCGTGTACTTTAATTAAGTGGTAACCAAAGCGGGTGCGAACCGGCATCGAAACCTGTCCGGCTGGTGTTTTATAGGCAGCATCCTCAAACGGATACACCATTTGCATAGCTGTAAAGTAACCAAGGTTGCCATTGCTTTCTGCAGCAGTCGGGTCCTGAGAATTTTCACGGGCAAGTTTCCCAAAATCTTCACCGGCAAGGGCACGTTTGCGCAGCTCCAGCACCTGGTTGTAAGCAGCCAGTGTATCTTCAGGCGAAGCATCCGGTGCCAGGTTTATAAGAATATGTGAGGCGTTTACCTCTTGTTGCATGCGCGCATAAGCCTCTTTTACCAGATTGTCTGTAACGCTTTTCTCGGTAAGGTAAGGCAATGCTAGCTGCTCTTTGTACCCTTCCAGTTCGCGTTTAAAAGCGGTAGTGGTATCAAGGCCGCGGCTTTCTGCCTCCAGCACTTTCAGCTTGAAGTTTGAGTACAGGTTCAGGTAATCATTTACACTTTCGCGGGTATAAGCATCTTCGTTGCCACTATTGTTCTTTTCGTAAACATACTGGAACTCCGAAGTAGAAACCGGCTCAGAGCCAAGCGTTACAATAGCGGGTTCTTTTTTGTCATTCTTCTTGGTAGCGGTACATCCGGCCAGAAGCGTGGCGGCTACCGCAACAAGTAGGTAGTTGCTGCGCATAAGTAGATTAAAAACAAACTTTTAGATTCGCTGGCCGCAGCCAGGATATGCAATTTTAGTTATTTTTTCTGACAGATGAGCCAAAAAGTATGACTATAATCCTATTGCAATTGTTTTCGTTCCGGATAACGGACAGATTGTAGGAAAAGTGTGCGAAGTGCAGGCTTATTTAATTTTTTTGTACAGCAGGCAGGTGTTTTGTGTACCGTTGCTCAGGAACTCAACCTTATCCATAATACGGTTAACAAGGGCAATGCCTACGCCCCCTTTTTTACCCACCCTGATATGTTCTTCGATGTTAGGCTCTTTGTACTTAGACTCCTGGAAAGCCACGCCATTGTCTGTAATCTCAAACTTTAGCTGGCTTTTTTGCTCGTGAATAATAAGCGAAATGTATTTAGATGGGTCTTCGTGGTTGGCGTGGATGATGAGGTTCGCGCATATCTCATCCACGGCCAACACGATCTGGTTCATCAGGATATCTGACAGCGCCAATGTCTGCAGGTATCCCGTGACGAAATCTCGTATTAGCTTCAGGTTCTTTTTAGTACAATTTACCCTGATCGAATTATTCATCTGCAATGGTCAAGGCTTCCTCGTAATTCGAAACTATAGTCATCAGCAAATCTAAGCCGAGGATTTCGAATACGTTGCGTACTTTGTCTTGCATGTTGAAGAATATAAGCTTGATCTGAGCGTCCTCGAAGCGCTGTAAGTGAGAGATAAATACGCCGAGGCCTGCAGAAGAAATATAGTTCAGGTTCTGGCAGTTAACCAGAATCTTGCTGTACTTCATGATCTCAGGGTCAGATAGTTCTTCGTCAAGTATAACAGAAGAGCTTGCGTCCAGTTCACCGTCTAAGGTGATAACGATGGTCGATTCTTTAATTTCGTGTGTAATTTTCATCGGCGTTCTGTACGTTACATTTACGAGTTAGGTTGAGTAGGTTTAAACTTAATCACGAGCAGAGTTTGATCGTCATACAGGTTGCCAGGGCCTGTAAAATCCTCCAGATCGTTAATTATAGCACACTTAATATCTTCGGCTTCAAGGTGGTATGTCTGTGTGAGCATGTACTTTAAACGGTCTTCGCCATACTCCTCGTTGGCTGCATTTCGTGCCTCCACTATACCATCTGTATAAATTACCATTACATCGCCAGGGTTGTAATCGTAATACATCTCCTTTACATGGTTGTTGTAGCTTTTGTCGCGAATAATACCAAGCCCTAACCCGTCCGTCTGGAAGTAAAACGTATCATCGGTCATGGAATTGTAGTAAAGCGTATGGCAATGGCCGGCTCTCGCAAACATAAAGCCTTTCATGCGGTAATCTATTATATATAGCGCAGAAGTTATAAAAGAGGTTTTTTCCAGGCACCGGCTAAGGGCGCTGTTAGCCTGTTTCATAAACTCGCTTGGCGGCATATCCTGCTGCATCAGGCCATGAAAAATACCTTTCATCTGAGCCATATGGAATGCTGCCGAAATACCTTTACCAGATACGTCGCCAATAATAATGGCAATCCTGGATTCGCTTAGCTGCAGGAAGTCGTAAAAATCACCGCCTACTTCTTTAGCTGCCAGTGCATGCGTACTTATCTCAAACCAACTGTCGCTCGGAAATGTTTTTGGTATAAGGCTTTCCTGTACGCTACTGGCAATTTTTAACTCCTCTTTGTAACGCTCGTTCTGCAGCGACTCAGCCACCAGGCGCAGGTTTTCAATAGTAAGTGTGGTCTGGTTAGTAAAAGTCCGCAGTACGTTCACGGTTTCACGGTCAAAGCCTTGTTCAATATCCTTCAGCAAGTATAGCATACCAAACAGGTGCTTCTTGGATTTGATCGGAAGTATGATCAGCGATTTCCAAGGTAGTGTAAGATCACGGAAGCCGGAGTTACGATCAAGGTTATTGTTGATGTAATCGATGTTCTGGATGTTGTAAGCAAGTAGCAGGTGACGGATACGCTCGATTTGCTCGTTATTGATGTTGAGCAGGTGCGATATCTGCGGCTCTCCGTTTCGGATCAATTCGAACCAGGCTGCGCTTGCATCTGATGCCCTGATCGTACTTTCAAACAGCATATCGTATACCTGCTTTTCGCTTTGCCCTTGCTGTATAGATTGGCTCAGGCGCTGAAAGTTCAGGAGGTCTTCGCTCTTCTGCTCAAAAACGCTGGAGGTAGGCAAGCTGAACAAGGAAACCAGGAACGCAGCCAAAGTATAAAAGCTCACAAAAAGCATAGCCAGCAGCAGGAAGCCAACATCGGTATAATCTATAACCAGATCAGGGCTATCTGCAAACTGGTAAAAAAAGCGCATGAATATGTAGCAGCTGAGCAGTATAGCGCCTAGCAAAACAAGCGAGCGGCTCTTTTTGCTGAAGGTAAGGTATGCTACCCATTTAAGGTTGGTGCACAGAAACAGGATGTAGCAACCCATTAGCGCCAGCAGCGGCAGGAAAATATAGCTGGTATAGTTAAAGTTAAGCAACGTGAGCAGCAGCGTAGCAAAAAGCAGGAGCTCAAACCAATCCCAGGCAATCTGCAGGAATTTATTTTTATGGTAGAGCAGCAACTGCCGCCAGATGTAAAAAGCCTTTGCTAGGAAGATAACCAGCAAACCAAAGTTTACCTGGTACACAATGTGCAGCAGCAGCGGCGATTGCAGGTTGGCATAACTTGTGGCAAGGCGATAGCCCAGAAAGATGGCTATACTTAGGTACGCTGCAGAACCTGCCTTCGAGAACAGATTCCAGAGGTAACCTATGAAATCAATTCCTTTCAGGTTATCGGCGCTGAGGCGATGGTACAGGAAAACAGAAAGTATAAATACAATGGTGAGCAGGTTGTTAAAATACGGAAGGGCCCATTTGGCCGCACCTGCCTGACGTGCACTTTCTGCGGCCAGCAGCACGTTAGACATAAGCAGCACCCAGCTAATAATAGCCGTGGTTACAAACAAAGATTTTGCATTTGTTTTATAGAGCATAAAACGGAAATCCGTGTGTGGTATTTGCTGCGACGATTTTCTGTTTTTGTTAAACTTTACCAGTGTGAAAGGTAATAAAAAATTTTGCTTGTTGGTTAAGTTGTTGCGCAGTGTTTTGCAAAACAACTTGCATAACGGAAAAAAGCAGGAGTTGGTTAGCAAATCTCCTGCTCAACCAACTCCTGCTTTTGTTTCAAGCCCGGGTTTTATACCTGGAATTTTTATAGCTGTGCTTAAGTATAAAACCTGCTTACGTAGTAAACTTAAGTTCTAAACTATAACTTAATTAACGGCTATAGTTTGGAGCTTCACGCGTGATCTGCACATCGTGCGGATGACTTTCGCGCAGGCCGGCCCCTGTTATTTTAACCATTTTTGCATCCTGCAGGGTTTCTATAGTTGGTGTACCGCAGTAACCCATGCCGGCACGTATACCTCCAACTAACTGGTAAAGCACTTCGCTCACATAACCTTTGTAAGGCACGCGGCCCACTATACCTTCCGGCACCAGTTTTTTAGAATCGGCTTCGTTGCCCTGGAAATAACGGTCTTTAGAGCCTTCTTCCATCGCTTCGATAGAGCCCATGCCACGGTAAGTTTTAAACTTACGTCCTTCGTAGATGATCATTTCACCCGGAGCCTCTTCAGTACCTGCCAGCAAAGAACCAATCATAACAGTGCTTGCGCCACCTGCCAGTGCTTTCACAATATCGCCTGAGAACTTGATACCGCCATCTGCAATAACCGGAACACCAGTGCCTTGCAAACCACGTGCAGCCTCCATAACGGCAGACAGCTGTGGCACACCTATACCTGCAATTACACGCGTAGTACAGATACTACCCGGGCCAACGCCAACTTTAACAGCATCGGCGCCTGCATCGGCAAGAGCACGCGCACCTTCGGCAGTAGCCACGTTACCGGCAATTACCTCCAGGTTAGGGAACTGAGTTTTTATGTTTCTAACTGTGTCCAGCACGCCTTTAGAGTGGCCGTGTGCTGTATCCACACTTATCACATCCACACCTGCATCAACAAGTGCTTTAATGCGGTCCATCACATCTGGTGTAACACCAACGGCAGCACCTACGCGGAGGCGGCCAAACTGATCTTTGCAGGCGTGTGGGCGGTCTTTTTTCTTCAGGATATCTTTATAAGTGATAAGGCCAACAAGTTTGCCTTGCTCGTCTACAACCGGAAGTTTTTCGATTTTATACTCCTGCAGGATGTCTTCTGCTTTGGCCAGGTCAGTGCCTTTTTCTGCAGTTATCAGGTTGTCGCTGGTCATGATGCCGCTAACCTGCTGCGAAAGGTCTTTCTCGAAGCGCAGGTCGCGGTTAGTGATAATGCCTTTCAGCTTGCCATCATGATCGGTAACCGGAATACCGCCGATCTTGTTTTCGACCATCAGCTGCACCGCATCGCCTAAAGTAGCGTCTTCGCGCAGTGTGATCGGGTCCAGGATCATGCCGCTTTCAGAGCGCTTTACTTTACGCACCTGCTCGGCCTGCGCCTTAATCGACATGTTTTTATGTATAATTCCAATACCACCTTCCTGGGCCATTGCAATAGCAAGTTCAGCCTCGGTAACTGTATCCATGGCGGCAGAAAGTAGCGGAATATTAATTCGGATGTTGCGCGTTAGCTGCGAAGAAGTATCTGTGTCTTTGGGAAGTACCTCGGAATAGGCAGGCAGCAGAAGCACATCGTCGTAGGTTAGTGCCTCAAATAAAATCTTAGACTGATCAGAGAGCATGGCAAATAATTTAGGGTTGTTATTTGCCGCGTAAAATTACTATAATTAAATGATAAAGCTCCCATACTTTGTAATAATATTTTTATCGAAGAAGTATAAAAAAGTATAAAAGCTACTTAAGTGGCAGGTGTAGGTAAATCTAAAGCCTGAGAATTGTACTTGATAAGTATAAAAGTATAGCTGCTGCGAGTATAAAACGCATTACGCTTTGCTGGTTTAATACACCGTCATGGTAGGGTCTACCTGTGTGGCCCATGCATGGATGCCGCCTTTCAGGTTGAGCAGGTTATCATAGCCCAGGCGCTGTGTGAGATAGTTTATAGCCTGCGCGCTTCTAAAACCATGATGGCAGATAACTACAACCGGAATATCGCGGCGGATGCGGTTTGCCTGCTTTGGCAGCTCGCCTAAAGGTATAAGTTCACCTCCAAGGTTGCATAAACTAAACTCTTCAGGCTCGCGAACATCTATTAGCTGCATTTTATTCTGCTTACCAAGTCTATCCTTTAGCTCCTGTACGGTAATCTCATCCATATACTATTCTTTTGACTATACTTGCAGATGCAACTATTAATGTTGTAGTTCAGGTTACAAAAGTAATAAACCTGAGTATCCGGGCAGGTATCCTGGTTAGAATATTTTACGATGGAATTAACAGAAATAGCCCGCCTGTTGGCCGAAGTGTGGCTGCAGTTTTTAAGCGGCATGAAACAAACAACCTGGCTGGAGTACATAGCGGTGGTGTCGGGTGTTGCAAGTGTCTGGTTCTCTAAAAAAGAAAATATACTTGTATACCCGGTAGGGCTTATAAGCACAACCATATATGTTTACCTGAGCTTTAAATACCACCTGATAGGGGAGGCCAGTGTGAATATTTATTACTCTATCCTGAGTATTTACGGCTGGGTGTTGTGGGCTAAAATGAACCCGCAGCATGAGCATACACTACATATTACTTTCTCTAACCAGCGGCAGTGGCTTTACCAGATCGGTTTTTTCCTTTTGCTTTATGGCGTTATATACTACTCCCTGGTATACCTGAAAACAGCTTTTTATCCTGGCGTTATACCGTGGGGCGATGCTTTTGCCAGCGCCACCGCTTACACCGGCATGTGGTTGATGGCACGTAAAAAAGTTGAAAGCTGGTACTGGTGGATAGCTACAAACATTGCGTCGGTGCCGCTATACTTCATGAAAGGGCTGGTTTTTACCTCGGTTTTCTACTTCGTTTTGCTGTTGATGGCCTTTGCCGGACTATCTGAGTGGAAGCGCAGAGCAAAGCAGGTGAATGTTAGTTTAGTTAAATCCTGATAATTTTGCCCTGACAAGTAAGTATAAGTGCCTAATAGCTCCTTCTAGTGTTTTATAGTGTTGGTAGTTAGGTTGTTTTGGTTTTATTGTTTTGTATGTACTTTGCTGTTGCAGAATCCGGAGCTGCTTTGATTAGCTAGCTGATATAGTTAAAATACACAATTATCTGCTTATTATGGCATACCTGTAGCAGATGCAGTTACGTAAACGCTATAGGCTACGGCCATACTTTTTTGCCGCTCAAACGGAGCGGAGTATTTATGTTGAACTCTAATATACTCCACCATGAAAAGACGTAAAATAGAACTGCCCGAAGAACTAAAGTACGCTAACAGATTGAAGTGGGGATACGAGTCGCCGGACGAAAGTCCCAAACGTTTATACTTCAGGCAATTTGGCGACAAAAAGCCAAAGGAGGTGGAAGTATATAACTTTTATGGCTACAGCTTCTCTGAGAATTAGAATCTCCAGAATTAAAGATTTACCCCTGATCAGCTTTATGCTGGTCAGGGATTTTTTTTGCCCGCTCAACAAACTGTGCCCTTGCAGCAGGTATAAAATAAATTAGCGTACTTTGCTGTATGCTAAAAATTGCAATAACAGGGCCTGAATCTACTGGTAAATCTACCATGGCTGCCATGCTTGCAGCGCACTACCAAACAGTGTGGGTGCCGGAGTATGCCCGTACTTATATTGGCGCTATTAACAGACCTTATACTTTAGCCGATATCGAAGAAATTGCCAAAGGGCAACTGCAACTGGAGCAGCAACTGCAATCCGAAGCACAATCTATACTTTTCGCTGATACAGACCTGCTGGTGCTGAAGATATGGAGCGAACATGCCTTTGGCCACTGCCCCAGCTGGATATTGGAGGAGCTAAAGCAGCAGGACTACAACCTTTACCTACTGATGGGCGTTGATTTGCCCTGGGAGCCGGACCCGCAACGCGAGCATCCGCACTTGCGCCAGTTTTTTTATGATTGGTACAAGCGCGAGTTACAGGCCATGCAGGTGCCTTTTGTAGAAATTGCCGGGCAGCACCACGAGCGGTTTACAAAGGCACAACTGCACGTAAACAACCTGCTCCAGAACCAACTTCAACCTTAGATCTGAACATGCTATACTTCATTCAAAATAACAACTATAAAGTAGGCGTAGATAGCCGCGGAGCAGAGCTAAAGCACTTTGTTAAGCTAGATGAGCAACTGGAACTAATCTGGCAAGGCAACCCTGAAATATGGGCAAGCTCTGCGCCAACCCTTTTTCCGATTGTAGGTGAACTGCCTAACCAGCAATACGAATTTGAAGGGCAAACTTACCACATGAAGCGCCACGGCTTTGCCCGCCACAAGGAGTTTAAGGTAGTGGACCATGAGAAGGATAAACTGGTATTTGAGCTGAACTATGACGACGAAACACTGGAGCAGTTCCCGTTCAAATTCAGCTTGCTGGTAGCTTTTAAGTTGGAGGAAAATAAACTGGGTGTTAGTTATCTGGTGCGGAGCGAAGATGATAAGGCTATGTACTTCTCGGTTGGCGGCCACCCCGGGTTTAACGTGCCGCTTTACCCTAACGAGCAGTTTGAGGATTACTTTATAGAATTTGATCAGGAAGAAACACTGAGCCGCTACCTGCTTAGCGACGAAGGTTTACTAAATGGAACAGCAACCAGCCTGATGGAAGCCACGAATATGTTGCCGCTGAGCCATAACCTGTTCGAGAAAGATGCCATTGTGCTGAAGGATGTGATATCAGAAAAAGTAACCCTGGGCAGCCGTACTAATCCACTTAAAATAGAAATTGCTTTTAAAGGATTCCCGTTTCTGGGTATTTGGTCTAAGCCGGGGCCGGCGCCTTTTGTGTGCATAGAGCCATGGTGCGGTGTTGCAAGCAGGGTAGGAGAATCTGGTCTACTGCAGGAAAAAGAAGGTATTCAACAGCTGGGGCCAAAGCAGTCGTTCGAGCGCACTTTCTTTATTACCGTTACATCCTGAAGTTAAAGTATAAATCAGAGTAAAGTATAAAAGCCTTGCTTAACGTTGGTTAGGCAAGGCTTTTATACTTTACTTCACTGTAAGGAAGGTTCTGGAAATTTCGGAACCTTTATTCTTCTCAAATCATAGTCCGGTTCAAAGTCATTTATAGGTAATGAGATGCCGGGTGGGAGGTCCAGATCTGGCAGATCGTCGCCCAGTGGCTCGCCCCCGTCGTCGTCACTGTCGGTAGAAGGAGGTCTTCTGAAGTGTCGGCGCGGTGCGAAGGCGTAATAGGCCAGTATCGTTAGCAGGGCTAAAGTATACAGGAGGCTGATCATCATCACAGTTCTACATAATAAAAGGTTCTTCAGCTGGCATATCTTCTACAGAAACATCTTAAGCAACATGTGCAGGAAAACGTGCCTTGTTAAGATTTGAACGTACTTTATTGGCAAGTTGTTTTTGTCTTTTACCAAAAAATAAACTGCTTTAAGAGAGTAATTGTTAGACTTTAGGCAGGTAATGGCCGGATTTGTTTGTTTAGAATAAAATCAGCTATACCTTTGCCGCAGTTTAGGGGTGCCCCAATATTACGGGCTGAGATCATACCCATTGAACCTGATCCGGGTAATGCCGGCGAAGGGAAAACGGAGGGAAACGAATGTTAACAGGATGCTAACCCCTGGCATGCCTGTATGTTTCACCTATTTCTTTTTTAACAATCCAATGAAAAAAGTACTGATTGTAATGGCTGTTTTGCTGTTGCCATTGCAGTTGCTCGCCCAGTTTAAACTGAGCGGCCAAATTACCGATGCTGCCAAAGGGCAGCCATTGCCGGGAGCTAACGTGGTACTAGAGAACCAGGGTTCCGGTGTCTTAACTAGCGGGAGCGGCTACTTCGAATTCCCAAACCTGCCTTTAGGTAACTATACTTTAAAAGTTAGCTATCTGGGATTTGAGCAGGTTACGCGCAAAGTAACCCTGGCTTCTGATGTAAACCTGAACCTGGCACTAAAGCAGAGCAGCCTGCAAACCGGCGAGGTAGTTGTTTCAGCTACAAGAGCCAGCGAGAAAACCGGTACAACCTTTACAAACGTTGCCAAAGAGCAGATAGAGGAGCGCAACTTTGGCCAGGACCTGCCATACCTGCTGGAGCAAACGCCGTCGGTGGTAGTAAACTCTGACGCCGGTGCAGGCGTGGGTTATACTGGCATTCGCATCCGTGGCTCCGATATCACACGCATCAACGTAACCGTGAACGGTATCCCGATCAATGATGCCGAAAGCCATGGCACTTTCTTCGTGAACATGCCGGATCTGGCTACTTCGGTGCAGGATGTGCAGGTGCAACGCGGTGTGGGTACATCTACAAACGGGGCCGGTGCTTTTGGCGCCAGCTTAAACATCCGCACGCTTGGCTTTAACCGTGAGGCTTATGCAGAAGCAAACAATTCTTACGGCTCCTTCAATACCTGGAAACACAGCGTATCTTTCGGCTCAGGTTTGATCAAAGACAAATTTACGTTTGATGGGCGTTTGTCTAAAATATCATCCGATGGCTACGTAGACCGCGCTTTCTCTGACCTGAGATCATACTACTTTTCTGCAGGCTACCACGGTAAGACCGGCATGCTGAAGTTTGTAACATTCTCCGGTAAAGAGCAGACCTATCAAGCCTGGAATGGTGTGCCACAGGAAAAGCTGGAAACCGACCGCACTTACAACTCCCTCACTTACGAGAACGAAACCGATAACTATAAACAAGACCATTATCAGCTGCACTACGCCAAAAACCTGGGCAGCAGGTTTGATCTGGGCGGGGCTTTCTTCATAACCCGTGGCCTGGGCTATTACGAGCAGTATAAAGAAGATCAGAAACTTTCTAAGTATGGCATTGCACCTGTTATACTTGGCGACACCACCATCAGCCGTTCCGACCTTATCCGTCAGAAATGGCTGGATAATTATTTCTATGGCGCTACTTATGCCCTGAACTATAACGATGCAGCCGGTAAACTAACAGCCACTCTTGGAGGCGCATGGAACAAGTATGATGGCGATCACTATGGCGAAGTTATCTGGGCAAGGTATGCCTCTAATAGCGAGATTGGTCAGCGCTATTACTTTAACAATGCCATTAAAACCGATTTCAACATCTTCGCGAAAGTAAATTACCAGTTAACGGAAAAGCTGGGCTTGTTTGGCGATCTGCAGTACAGAACTATAAACTATGAGATTGATGGCGTGGATGATGATAACCGTGATGTAACGCAGCAGGTAGATTTTAACTTCATCAACCCGAAAGCAGGTATAACTTATACTTTCCTGGACGGGCAAACAGCTTATGCCTCGTATGCAGTTGGTAACCGCGAACCCACTCGCAGCGACTTCACCGACCAAACCCTGACAGACCGCCAGAACGGTGTGCAGCCAAAGCCGGAAACCATGTATAACCTGGAGGCTGGTTACCGCCTGCGCAAAGCCGCCACTATACTTGGGCAACAAGCTGCTTATACCGTAGATGCCAACTACTTTTTTATGGATTACAATAACCAACTGGTGCTTACCGGACAGCTGAACGATGTAGGAACGCCGCTTCGAACCAACATAAAAGACAGCTACCGTACAGGCGTTGAACTGGCAGGATTGATTAATTTGGCTGATAAAGTAGAGGTAAGCAGCAACCTGACCCTTAGCCGTAACAAGATCCGGAACTACAACGAAACCCTGTACGTGTACGACGCCGACTATAATCCGGAAAATGTGGTGGTAAACAACTACAGCGAAACCGATATCTCATTTTCACCGGCTGTAGTATCGGCACACAAACTGGAGGTGCAACCCCTGAAAGGATTTAGAGCGGCTATACTTTATAAAACGGTAAGCAAGCAGTACCTCGACAATACCAGCAGCGATGCCCGCAAACTAAATGGCTACCAGGTT
This sequence comes from uncultured Pontibacter sp., assembly GCA_966250805.1. Taxonomy (GTDB): domain Bacteria; phylum Bacteroidota; class Bacteroidia; order Cytophagales; family Hymenobacteraceae; genus Pontibacter. Next base: position 630,351 of record CBINIP010000001.1, read on the forward strand.
GCTGACCTGCGCCTGCGCTATACTTTAAAACCGAAGTTTATGCGCGAAATGGAAGTAGCCTTGCTGGTAAACAACCTGCTGAACAAAGAGTATGAAGCCAACGGCTATACTTTCAGCGAGCAATACTCCGGCGACGCTACCCGCTACGATTATAACTATTATTACCCACAGGCAACGCGTAACTTCCTGTTGTCTGTTGGCCTGAAGTTCTAAACATACTTTATACTTAGCTAAAGGAGCCCTGCCAACTTGGTGGGGCTTTTTGTTTAACTCAGGATATAAGCATGATGAATAAAATAAAAGGATGGAGTAGGCTGTACATAAGCGACCCGAAGAGTAAGACCAGGCATTAATTGCAGTTGCCCATGCTGCAAATTCTTTAATAATCCTGCCCATCCTAAAATCCTGCAAATCCTGATTCAGATTATACTTAAAATTTTATCTTTGCGTATTACCCTTTCTCAAACCCTTAAAGCAAAACTATGGCTTACGAATCATCAGGTGCGCCTGATTACTTCAATATCGACGATCTGCTCACCGAAGAGCACTTGCTTATCCGCCAAACCATGCGCGACTTCGTGAAGCGCGAGATATCTCCGAACATTGAGAAGTGGGCACAGGATGCGCATTTCCCTTCTGAGATCGTGAAGAAGTTTGGTGATGTAGGAGCTTTCGGACCAACTATACCAACAGAGTATGGTGGCGGTGGACTGGACTACATCAGCTATGGCATTATTATGCAGGAAATTGAGCGCGGCGATTCTGGTATGCGCTCTACCGCGTCGGTGCAAGGCTCTTTGGTGATGTACCCGATCTACAAGTATGGCTCCGAGGAGCAGCGCAAAAAGTATCTGCCAAAGCTGGCAAGCGGCGAGTGGCTGGGTTGCTTTGGCTTGACAGAACCTGACTTCGGTTCTAACCCGGGCGGCATGGTTACTAACATCAAAGACATGGGCGACCATTACCTGCTGAACGGTTCTAAGATGTGGATATCGAACTCTCCGGAGTGCCAGGTAGCTGTAGTTTGGGCAAAAAATGAAGAAGGCCGCATTAAAGGTTTGATTGTGGAGCGCGGCATGGAAGGTTTTACCACACCTGAGATCCATAACAAATGGAGTTTACGCGCCAGCTGCACCGGCGAACTGGTATTTGATAACGTGAAAGTGCCAAAGGAAAACCTGCTGCCAAACGTAGATGGTTTACGTGGTCCGTTGGGTTGTTTGGATTCTGCACGTTACGGCATTTCATGGGGTGCCATTGGTGCCGCTATCGATTGCTACGAATCTGCCAGAAAGTATAGCCTGGAGCGTATCCAGTTCGATAAGCCAATTGGTGCTTTCCAGTTAACACAGAAGAAGCTTGCCGAAATGTTGACCGAAATAACCAAGGCACAACTGATGGTATGGCGCTTAGGTACTTTAATGAACGAAGGCAAAGCGACTACCCAGCAGATATCTATGGCGAAGCGCAACAGCGTAGATATGGCCCTGCACATCGCCCGCGAAGCACGACAGATACACGGCGGTATGGGCATTACCGGTGAGTACCCGATCATGCGCCACATGATGAACCTGGAATCTGTGATCACCTACGAAGGAACACATGATATCCACTTACTGATAACCGGAGCAGATATCACCGGCATTCAGGCATTTAAATAAGGCGTTGTTTGTTAATTGGTGCTCGTTGATCGGGTTGCGATTAAAGGATAAAGTATAGAAAGGCAGCTGCGGGAGTGGCTGCCTTTTCTCTTTTACATACTGCTGTTTTCGCCTCACCCTAGCCCTCTCCCCAAGGAGAGAGAATTAACACACCCCTACCCCTCTCAAGAGGGGAATTTGCTTTTGCTATACTTGAAGTATACGTTTTATAGCTGCAGGCATCGCACGGACAGGTCGCGACCTGTCCCTACAAATGGGTTTGCTGTAGTAAAGGCTTTAGCTATTGAACCTGTTTCCAGCCCTTGGGTGGAGGTAAGGGCCCCTTTAAAGAGCGCCTATGCGAGTTTTTCCGGTGCCTGCTAAGGCATTGCGACGTCAGGAGCAAAGAGGAAAGCTCCCAGCGCGGTGCCCTTTATCGAGGGCCCCTTCCCCCAGGACGAGCCCTCGCGGGCTTGGAACGAACCAAAGTCAACTATAAAAGAGCAGCAAGTTAGACTGAGGATGAAAGTATAATTGAAATTATAGCCTGGTTACTAGCAGATAGCGGTAACAATGATCAAATCAACTCCTATCGCCAGGATTGAAATAAAACACATTTTCCAATAAATCAGTATTTTGCTAATCTTGTTAGATTTATGCTGATATACTATAAAATAATTAGCAAAAATTCGTAAATTCGTAAGTGTAAATGGAGCGAAAGCAATGCCCGAACTGTTACCTTTAGGTATAGCCAAAGCTGATTTTAAAGTATAAAGTATAACAATGAGAGAAGATTATCTCACCGGCGATAAAGAGTACATGACGCCGACTGAACGCGATATAGATAAGGCGCTCCGTCCGCTTAGCTTTTCCGATTTTACCGGACAGGCAAAGGTGGTTGAGAACCTGAAAATATTTGTGCAGGCTGCCCGTCGTCGTGGCGAGGCGTTGGACCATGTGCTGCTGCACGGTCCTCCGGGACTTGGTAAAACTACCTTATCACATATTATAGCATCAGAGTTGGGCGCAGGTATAAAAATGACGTCTGGCCCGGTACTTGATAAACCAAGTGATCTGGCTGGTTTGCTTACCAACCTCGACCCGAACGACGTGCTCTTCATAGATGAGATCCACCGTCTGAACCCGATCGTGGAAGAATACCTGTATTCGGCCATGGAAGACTACAAGATCGACATCATGCTCGATTCTGGTCCGAATGCGCGTTCTGTACAGATCAGCCTGAATCCGTTTACACTGATTGGTGCTACTACACGCTCCGGTTTGCTTACAGCGCCTCTACGCGCCCGTTTCAGTATTAACTCGCGCCTGGAATACTACGATGCTGAGTTACTTACTTCGATTGTGAAGCGCTCGTCTGCCTTGCTGGGTGCGCCGATACATGAAGATGCAGCTTTCGAGATTGCCCGCCGTAGCCGTGGTACTCCACGTATTGCCAACAACCTGCTGCGCCGTACCCGTGATTTTGCCCAGGTAAAAAGCAACGGTACTATTGATGTGGAGATCGCACGTTTTGCCCTGAATGCACTGGATGTGGATCACAATGGCCTGGACGATATGGACAAACGCATCCTATCCTGCATCATCGATAAGTATAAAGGTGGCCCTGTGGGTATCTCAACTATAGCAACTGCCTGCGGCGAAGAAGCCGAAACTATAGAAGAAGTGTACGAGCCGTTCCTGATACAGGAAGGGTACATTAAGCGTACTGCCCGTGGCCGCGAAGCTACCGAAGCTGCCTACAGGCACTTGGGCAAAGTTCCGCCACAACATGCGCAGGCAACCGGTGGTTTGTTTGACCAGGAATAAAGTATAATTGTGAAGTATAAAAAGAGCAGGTGATGAGCCTGCTCTTTTTGTTTGTCTGAATCAGGATTTACAGGATTTTAGGATGAACAGAATTCATACCTTTTGTTGTTTCTGACATCCTTGTCCGAAATGAGTGCTGAAGTGGATTTCCTAATCCACGTTAACAGGAACACGGGGATTAGAAAAACCCCAACTGCTTCACTGCCTTGCTTTCGCTCGCGTCTCGCGAGTGTATGCTATAGTTCGGCCTCCGACCCCTTAAAAGTTCTAAAGTAAAGTGGCATCCTGCTAGCGAATGCAAAAAGCCTATTAAGATTTCTCCTGACGTCGAAATGACAGCTGAACAAGACGTGCAAAAGGTTTAATAGTGTGCGGAGTACCTGAAAGTGTCCGCTGTTGTTTCACCAAAAAGCTGCACTTGGATTTATTTTGATGTAATTTTGTTCTTCTGAAAGTATAGCTGCCACTGTATAAAAGCGGCAAGTATAAATTTGAATAAAGCACAGCACACATATCTTATTAAGCAGAAGGCGCAGGAACTGGGCTTTATGTACTGCGGCATTTCCAAAGCTGATTTTCTGGAGGAGGAAGCTCCACGCCTGGAGCGATGGCTGAACCAGAATATGCACGGGCAGATGCATTACATGGAGAACCACTTCGACAAGCGACTGGACCCACGGCTGCTGGTCGATGGGGCCAAATCTGTGGTATCGCTGCTGCTCAATTATTACCCCGAAGAAAAACAACCTGACGAGGATACCTATAAGATATCAAAGTACGCCTACGGCACCGATTACCACTTTGTAATTAAAGACAAGCTGAAAACGCTGCTCAATTTTATTAATGAAAGTATAGGCGAAGTTGGTGGCCGTTGCTTCGTAGACTCTGCACCGGTGCTGGATAAAGCCTGGGCAAAGAAAAGCGGACTGGGCTGGGTTGGCAAAAGCTCAAACCTTATCACGCCGCAGGTAGGCAGCTTTTACTTTATAGCCGAACTTATCATAGACCTGGAGCTGGACTACGACGGACCTATAAAAGACTATTGCGGATCCTGCACACGTTGCCTTGATGCCTGCCCGACAGGCGCCATTGTTGAGCCTTATGTAGTAGACGGCAGCAAGTGCATCTCCTACTTTACCATCGAGCTGAAAGACCAACTGCCGCAGGAAATGCACGGAAAGTTTGGCAACTGGGTGTTTGGCTGCGACATCTGCCAGGATGTATGCCCCTGGAACCGTTTCAGTAAACCGCACAACGAACCAGCCTTCCTGGCGCACCCCGACCTAAACAAGATGAAAACCAGCGATTGGCAGGAGCTCACCCACGAGGTATTCTCGCAGCTCTTTAAAAAATCGGCAGTAAAACGTACTGGCTACAACGGTTTGTTGCGCAACATAAGATTTGTGCAGGAAAACCCGGAACAGGACTAAGCTACAGGCTGCATTCTGGTAAATACCTTGTTAAGGATAAACAGGTATGTGCCAGAAAATTGATCATAGCACCATTGTTTTAATTGCTGCAGCTCTTCTGCAATCAAAAATTTAAAAGCTTTTCTAAGTTCCTTCTCAAACAGCATCTTGTCGAAGCTTACCTTCTGCAAGATGGTTTTAACGTATTCCAACATTTCAGTATTGATAAAAGTGATCTTTAAGATCTATTAGTTATTCGCTAATACGTGAATAAGAGGAAAGGTTACAGAATGAAGCTTAAAGGGTTTTAATTTAATGGTAGAATATTTATATAAACAAGCGAAAGTTGGTGAACGACAAGTATATACATTCGCTATATCTGTGGCTAAACAGCGAAATATTTTATGAAATTCTCTGTCAACTGGTTTCTTGTTAAAATGGCTACTCTGGGCTCAGGAGTTAATTTCTGTAAATAGTATATTCAGGTTATGGTAGAGAGGAGTGAAAAACCAGTGCTATACTTCGTGAGGGTGTACAAGCTTGGCAGCATAAACCCAAAATAAACGGTGGCAACATAAGTTATACTTGTGCAGAATGCCAAGGCATTGGTCGCCGGCAATGCAAGGAATAAGTACAAAAATTGTAAATTTGTTTTTCACACGGCTTCTCAACCACAAGGAATAGTATCTGATTTATGCGTTCGCTTTTGCTTTTAGTTCTTCTGCTTATAGTACTGGTGGTGCCGGCTGTGGCACAGCAGGTAAGCATTGAGCTGGGCAAAAGTCCTGTACCTATCAACCAGTACTATACCATTTCCATCAAAATAAAAGATAAGCCGCTGCAGGATTACACACCCTTTCCTGAAATAGAAGGTTTTAAAAAGAGCAGTAAATTCTCTACTACCAAAACCATCATAACCGGCGGTCAAACTTCAACTATACTTACTATTACGCAGAATTACGCCGGGCTTAAAGAAGGTGATTTCGTTCTGAAGCCGTTTACCATGAAAGTGAACGGGCAAACGGTACAATCGGCAGGTACAAGTATAAAAGTGTTGCCAATGGCTGCAGCAACAGCGCAAGACCCAACTGCCAGTGTTGTAGCGCCTGAAGAGGTACCAGAACTGGATAAGGAACCGCTTGAATATGTAGAACAGAAGGACAACGCATTCCTGACACTGTACACGAACAAAAAAGAAGTATATGTAGGCGAAGGGCTGAACGTAGCCTTATACTTTTACCTGGCTAAAGAAGACCAACGCCTGCTCGATTTTTATGATTTCGAGAACCAGATAACGGGAATTCTGCGCCAGTTGCAGCAGCCAAATGTATGGGAGGAAGCTTTTGAGTTCACTGAGATTACACCTGAAGAAGTGTTCATAAAAGACAAGCCTTACCTGCGCTTTAAACTTTACGAGGCTGTGCTTTACCCTATCAACCTGGAGCCGATCCGTTTCCCGGCCCTGTCGCTTAAAATGTTAAAGTATAAAGTGGCTAAAAACCCGACGCTGCTCGATAAAGACAGACAAGAAGGTTTCAAGACATTTTACGCACGTGAGCGCGAGGTTAAAGTAAAAGAGCTGCCGCCGCACCCGTTGCGCGATGTAGTTCCGGTTGGGGTTTATACATTGCGTGAGAGCATATCTAAAAAACAGGTGCGGGTAAACAGGAGTTTTAATTACCTGTTTCAGCTGGAGGGTGAGGGAAACCTGGCTGCCATTATGCCACCCGTGCCAGCCACAGGCACTGCATTAGAGTTCTACCCGCCTGACCTGCGGCAGGATGTAACACGCCGTGCAGGTAGGGTGGTAGGTTCCAAAAGCTTTACCTATACAGCACTTGCCAAAGAACCCGGAAACTATAAACTGCAGGACGCACTGCAGTGGATATACTTTAACCCGAACACCGCCGCATACGATACCCTGCACCCAACCCTGACCGTGCAGGTTACCGGCGAAAGCGACAGCGATGCCATTATATTATCAAGAGATTTGGGACCTTTTTACAAAATCATTCAGAACGAGGACCATACACTTGTTAGCCTGAACCAGTTTGATGTAATAAAGCGCTACACTAACATTATACTTTTAGTGCTGCTGGCCATATCTGCGTTCGTGTTCTTAAAGAAATAAATTATGAGCAATTCTTACGGAAAGATTTTCAGGATCACAACTTTTGGCGAATCACATGGGCCGGCTGTTGGCGTAATAGTAGATGGCTGCCCTGCTGGCCTGGAAATAAGTGTAGAAGAAATACAACAAGCGCTGGACCGCCGTCGCCCCGGCCAATCTGACATAACTACACCCCGCAAAGAAGAAGATAAGGTAACTATACTTTCAGGAGTGTTCGAAGGCAAGACCACCGGCACACCTATTGCCATGGTGGTTAACAACAAAGACCAGCACAGCCACGACTATAGCCACATAGAACATGCTTTCCGCCCTTCGCACGCCGATTATACTTATACTGCCAAGTATGGCTTGCGCGATTACCGTGGTGGTGGCCGAAGCTCTGCACGCGAAACAGTTGCACGTGTGGCTGCGGGTGCTTTAGCTGCCAAGCTGCTGCAAAAGTATGGCATCAGTATAAGCGCTTATGTTTCGCAGGTTGGAAGTATAAAACTGCGTAAGCATTACTCCAAACTCAACCTGAACCTGATAGACTCTAACAAAGTACGCTGCCCGGATGGTAAAACTGCAGGCCGCATGATCGGCCTGATAGAAGATGCACGCAACACGCTGGATACTATTGGCGGTGTGGTCAGCTGCGTAATTCAGGGAGTGCCGGCTGGTTTGGGCGAGCCTGTTTTTGATAAGCTGCACGCTGAGCTGGGCAAGGCCATGTTAAGTATAAATGCAGTGAAAGGCTTTGAGTACGGTAGCGGTTTTGAAGGTGTAAAAATGCGCGGCTCACAGCATAACGATGAATTTTATACCGATGCGCAAGGCAACATCCGTACACGTACCAACCACTCGGGAGGCATACAAGGTGGCATTAGTAACGGTCAGGATATATACTTTAATGTAGCCTTTAAACCGGTAGCAACTATACTTCAGCCTCAGCAAACTATAAACGATGCTGGCGCAGAAGTAACCCTGCAGGGCAAGGGCCGCCACGACCCTTGTGTGCTGCCACGCGCCGTACCCATAGTAGATGCCATGGCAGCTTTAGTGTTAGCCGATTTTGTGCTGCGTCAAAAGGTGAATAAAGTATAAAGACAAATTCTTGCTCATCAGGCTTATACTTTTTCTGATGTACAAAATTGGTTAAAACAAAAGAGCCGCTCCCGGTTATCAGGAGCTGCTCTTTCCATCTGTAATTAGTTTAGAATAAATGCAGGTGCACTACAAGGAACCATATCAGTACCAGTACAGGCAGCAGGAATGGAATTGAGTAGCGCACAATGTATCCGAAGAAAGAAGGCATTTTTATACCTGCACTTTCTGCAATGGCTTTCACCATAAAGTTAGGTCCGTTACCAATGTATGTGAAGGCTCCAAACAATACAGATGCAAGCGAAATTGCCTCCAGCAGGACCAGCGTAATAGGGTCGGTGCCCGTTCCGTTGGCAAAGTTTCTTACCTCTATCACGCTGTTCTGAGCCATATCATACTTGGCCATAGCCAGCGACAGGAAATTGGCATAAGTAGGAGCGTTGTCAAGGAAGCCAGACAAAGAACCGGTAGCCCAGTACAGGAAGTTTGGCGTGATGTATTGTGCATATTGCGGAGACGAAGCAATAGCTGCTGAAAGCTGCAGGGCCGGCATCATGGTAAAGAAAATACCAAAGAACAGGAACACAACTTCCAGGATAGGGTGGAAGCTGAACTGGTTACCTGCAAGTGCAGTTTTGCTTGATGTGCGGTAGCATAAGAAAGCTGCAGTCAGCTGTATGATCTCGCGCAGGAAAGAAAACTTATTGCCATCGTAGGCTATGTGTGGTAATCCTTCGATTACATTGGGGTCCAGAAAAATGGCACCTATAATAACAGAAAGCCAGATCAGGTTGCGTTTACCGGTTACATAAAACTCAGTATCCTTCTCGATCTTGGCTTTAACCTCAGGGCGAGGAGTAAAAGCTGTTTCTTTGTTGCGGCTGTCTACTACATAAAAAACAAGGCATAGCAAAGCGATAACTACTGCCCAGGGTACTATGAGGTGCTGTAATGTCCAGAAAAACGGTACACCCTTCAGAAAACCGATAAACAGTGGAGGATCGCCAAGCGGTGTAAGCAAACCACCTGCGTTACTAACTATAAAGATAAAGAATACGATCTGGTAAGGTTTAATGCGGTGGATGTTCAGGCGAATGAACGGACGGATCAATAAAAGAGAGGCACCCGTAGTACCAACAATATTTGCCAATACAGCGCCAACTGCTACAAGAGCCACGTTCATGGCAGGGGTTGCATTAGCGTTTATGTTAATATAAATACCGCCTGCAGCAATGTATAAAGAGCTTAAAAGAATAGCGAAAGAAGCATATTCAAAGAAAGTATGAATGGGCATGTGCACATCCTGCAGCGCAAAAATATAATAAGCCAGAACAGCTAAGCCCAGCGAAATAGCTATTTTTTTATAGTTATGCTCCCAAAAGTGCCCGAATAACACAGGACCACTGGCGATCATGCCTATAAGAATAAGAAATGGAATAATTAAAAAAGCAGGTGGTTGGTGCTGTACTTGTGCCAGCAAAATGGTATAATTTAGCATGCGAAACGTAGGGGTTTACGTCTGGTTAAAAATTTGACTGCAGTACAAAGTTATACTTTCTGAGTTAAATAGCTATTTCACTATCATAATTGCCCTGTGGTATCAGTCCTTAAAATGACTTAAAAGGCTTGGTATCCTACTTCTCAGAATAATTAACTAATTTTGGAAACTTAATAAGTAACACTCAAGTTTTAATTTAAAACCTTGCTATATCATGTTAGAAAATAAAGAAAAAGTAGTTTCAGTTTACGCTGAGGCTAACCCGAACCCAGAGTCTATGAAGCTGGTAATGAACGTGCAACTGTTGCCTGAAGGCCAGAGCGTTGATTACCCTACTCTTGAGAGCGCTATGGAATCTCCGCTAGCGCAGGAGTTATTTAACTTTGATTATGTATCAAGGGTATTTATTGCCAGCAATTTTGTAACCATCACAAAATCTTCTAACCTGGAGTGGACAAAGCTTATTCCGGAGCTGCGCACTTTCCTGAAGTCTTACATTGAGGCAGGTGGCCCGGTGTTTAACGAAGGCTTTGTGGCAAACAAACAAACTGCAGCTACCGAAGGCGATGCTACCGTAACTGAAGAGGATGCGGAAGTTTCTAAAAAAGTTATTGACCTGCTAGAGAACTATGTGCGCCCTGCAGTTGAGCAGGATGGTGGTAACATCACTTTCAAATCTTATAAAGAGGGTGTTGTAACAGTGCACCTGCAGGGTTCTTGCAGCGGTTGTCCATCTGCTACTGTAACACTTAAAGCTGGTATCGAAAACCTGCTGAAGCGTATGGTACCTGAAGTTAAAGAAGTTGTTGCTGATGGCGTGACTATCTAATAACTACAAAGTATAAAAAAAGGCCAGCTGTATCAAAACAGCTGGCCTTTTCTTTTTCTACACGGTGTGTAGCTTATTTCTCTATCGTTGTTTCAACTTCGCGGTGCATGGTGCCGTCGTTGCCTGTTACTTCTTCATTGCGGTCCCATCTCATGGCTTTTTAGCCCTTGGTGCGTGTTCTTACCAGCAAGTATCAATCAGATTGCCACAGTAAATTTTTGGCGAAACACTAAAAGGGCTATAGTTATATCAGTTACAAAAACTCTAAAGAACTTCTATAACTAAAAAGCCCGAAGCATTTGCTCCGGGCTTTTTTTATCTGTTACTACGTATTAACGAGCCTGCTTAACTGGTTGTGGAGTTGGAGCGGGCTTTTTCTCATCTTTAATGGTATCTACTACTATCGGAGCTGCGATAAACAGCGAAGAGTAAGTACCAAACAGGATACCGATCATCATGGCAAGTGAGAAACCTCTCAGTACCTCGCCACCGAAAATGAATAGTACTAGTACCACCATAAACACAGTGGCTGAAGTAATGATTGTACGGCTGAAGGTATGGATCAGGGCAGGGTTAATAATTTCTCTTACTCTGCTACGAGGGTTATCAACCATGTATTCACGCACACGGTCAAAAATTACCACAGTATCGTTAATAGAGAAACCAATGATAGTAAGTACAGCTGCAATAAACACCTGGTCCATTTCATAAGAGATACCGAACAGGTCAAGTATAGCAAATACTGCAATGATCATCAGGGAGTCGTGAAGCAGGGCTACCACACCACCCAGTGAGAACTGCCACTTGCTGAAACGCAGCATCACATAGATAAAGATACCTACCAGTGATAATAAAAGGGCTATCAAAGCAGTGTTCTGGATATCATCTGCCATAGTTGCTCCTACCTTTGATGAGCTCAATACTTCCGGAGTCAGGTCGCTGTATTGTGCCAAACCAGCATCCAGTGCTGCTCTTACTTTCTCATCAGCCTCAATGCTTTCATCATCAGCTAACCAGCTGGTAATTACTTTCACACGATTAGATGCACCAAAAGTCTTCACTTCCGTACCGGCCTCTTCAAATTTGTCGACCAGAACAGAGCGAACTTCAGATGCCGGAACTGCTTTATCAAACTCTACTACATAAGAACGGCCACCTTTAAAGTCAACACCCAGGTTTGGTCCTTTTATAGCCATAGCCACAAAGCCAAATACAAGTACAGCCAGCGAGAAGGCATAAGCAGGCTTCTTCCACTTCATTACATCAAACTTCACGTTCTGGAACATTTTCTCAGCAAATGCATTAGAGAAAGATAGTTTACCAGCTCTCTTGAAAGTTGCCTCGATTAACAGGCGGGAAATGAAAACTGAAGTAAAGAATGATGTAACGATACCCAGCATCAGGGTGATAGCGAAACCTTTAACCGGACCTGAACCAAAGAAGTAAAGGATGAAACCAGCAAGGAAAGTAGTAACGTTGGCATCCAAAATGGTGCTGAATGCTTTTTCGTAACCTTTGTTAATCACTTCACGCATGCTCAGGCCTTTTCGGGCTTCCTCACGCATACGCTCAAATATCAGTACGTTCGCATCCACGGCCATACCTAGTGTAAGCACGATACCAGCGATACCAGGCAATGTTAGAGCAGCGTTGAACTGAGCAAGTATACCAAGTATAAAGAATACGTTGAATACAAGAGCTAAGTCAGCGATGAAGCCACCGCGGCTATAGTATGCGATCATGAAGATAATTACCACAGCTAAACCAGCCAGTGTAGAAAGCAAACCTTGGTTAATAGCTTCCTGGCCCAGTGACGGACCAACAATAGCTTCTTCAACGATACGGGTAGGAGCTGGCATTTTACCTGCTTTCAGGATGTTGGCAAGGTCTTGTGCTTCTTCAATAGCAAAGTTACCAGAGATAGAAGAGTTACCACCAGTGATCTCGCCTTGTACTACCGGCGCAGAATATACATAGTTATCAAGTACGATAGCTACCTGGCGACCAACGTTAGCACCTGTTAAACGTGCCCATTTCTTAGCACCAGTTGGGTTCATTGTCATGCTGATCTCAGGACGGCCAGTCTGGTCGAAATCCTGGCGGGCATCGTTTACAGCTTCACCAGTTAGAGGAGCTTTACCGTCACGACCCTTTTTGATAGCATAGAACTCTACAAATTCCTGACGGTTATCGCCTGCGATAGGCTTAACACCCCAAAGGAACTTCATGTTTGGAGGGAAGATAGCGCGAACTTCAGGTCTTGCAAAAATATCGTTGATACGCGCTGTATCGCGAACGTTTGCACCAATACCACCTGGCATCTGTGTAAATAAACGAGCCAGAACACCAGTCTGAGCTGCGGCAGAGTCAACAGCAGGAGTTTCTTTAGTCTCAGCTTTAGCAATGGCAGTAGTGTCGGCTTTTGTAGAATCTGTAGCTGCAGCTTTAGCAAGTACATCTTCGTCGGCAGCTGGCTGGGCAGCAGCTTTGGCAAGTGCATCGCCTTTGTCTTCTGCTACATTAAGTTTGCCGGCTTTCTCTGCATTTGTCAGGTACTCGTTCAGCTGCATAAAGTATGGCGAGAACTCTTCAGGAGTCCATACTTCCCAGAACTCCAGGTTAGCCATACCTGATAACAGTTTACGTACACGCTCCGGGTTATCAATACCAGGAAGCTCGATCTGGATACGACCAGTACCTTTCAGGCGTTGGATGTTTGGCTGGTTTACGCCGAATTTATCAATACGTGTGCGCAGGATGTTGAAAGAACGGTCGATAGCATCTTCCACTTCTTTATCGATCACCTGCAGTACTTCAGCGTTAGAAGACTCGTAGCTGATCTTGCCACGGTTAGCGTTGTTAGAGAAAATACGGCTCAGGCGACCATTTGGCTCTACCTCGCGGTAAGCTTCGCCAAACAGGGTCGTAAATCTTTCCTGGCTGGTTTTCTGCATTTCCTGTGCACGGGCAAGTGCTTTCAGGAAGTTAGGGTCTTTGCTGTTACCAGACATGGATTTGATGATCTCTACAGGAGAAACCTCTAGTACCACGTGCATACCGCCTTTTAGGTCAAGGCCAAGGCCTAGCTCGTTTTCTTTTACCTGCTGGTAAGTCATGCCCATAAACACAGGCTCTTTCCACACAGAATCAAGGTAGTCTTGCTTTTTAGCATTGTCTACGTTGCCTTTAGCGTCAGTAGCATAGGCCTCAGCCTTCTTCTCTACATTGCTGGCAACAAACGAAAACGACAGGTAGTACAGGCAGAGCGCCGATACAATAACTGTCAGAACAATAATTAAGGTTTTATTCCGCATTGTTGGTTAAAAATAATTGAAGCGATTAGGTATAATAAATTTTTTAGAATCTGCCGATAACACGTTTAGCTATAAGTATAATATAAACTATTCAGGAGCGTGTGAGCGTTCCTTGCCGTGCTAAAAACTGCTGTTAAGCAGTCGTCAAAAATAGAAATGTAAAGGGATTTCAGCCTTTAGGGGGCGTTGGGCTGAATAGTGATCGGGAATAGCTGTGCTATAAATCCTATGCCGGCGGGCTTTGCTACCAGGGATGGCAGTGGCTCGTCGGTTGGTTGTGCAAATTCCGGGAATGGGGTTGGCTCCAGTGCCTGGCCAAGGTTCAGGACTACAAAAGAAGTAGTGGCCTCAAGCGATACTTTCTGCTTAACAACAGTTTTGTGCTCCTTTTCAGGCGCTGTTGCCAGCTCAGATGATGCTTTTTGCGGAACTGCCTTTGCTGAGTAAGTATACGCCACCACTTCCTGTCCATTGAGCATTAGTGCCCAAAGCAGGGTAACCGACATCAGTAGATGCCTGAAATGGTATTGTATGGTTTTAGCGTTTGGCATGTGTAATTACAAATGTAACGCCTTTCCTGAAAAAATAAAATTCTTAGCGGTTAACTTCTATAAATCGTTTTACATCCTGTTTCTTGCCGATAAGAATCAGAATGTCAGAAGAATAGATGATGGTGTCTGCTTTAGGTACGCCTATGATGTGTTCTACTTGTGTAGGTTTTCCGTCCTGTATCTCCTCAAAAGACCTTTTTATAGTGATCATGTTGAGGTTATACTTCTCGCGGAGCGAAATGGCAGCAAGACTTTTGTTGGCAATGGCGCGGGGCGTGTTTATCTCAACGATCTCGTAGTTATCCGGCAGCGGTAAAAAGGTGCGTATACTTGGCTGCAGGAGGCGCTCAGCAACTGTTTTGCCAACCTCACCCTCTGGCGAAAGGATCTCTTTTACACCCATTTTCTCCAGTATGCGGCGCTGCTGTTTATTCGATGCCCTGGTGATGATACGCTTAATGTTGAGCTCCTGCAGGTTGGCAGTTGTGATGAGCAATGCTTCAAAATCTTCGCCTATGGCAACTACCACCGCATCCAAATCTTGTAGATTCTGTGCTTCCAGTGCACGCAGGTCGGTAGCATCAAGGGCAACTGCGTAGGCGACATCGTCTTTGATGTCGTCTACGTAGTCTTCGTTTACGTCAATGGCCAGAACCTCGGCACCGCGTTCGGCAAGCGTGCGGGCAATGGAGTTGCCAAATATGCCCAGGCCAATTACCGCAAACCTATATTTAACCATTTTTTATTTTGCTGTTAAGGAATGTAGTTAATACCTCCAGGCCGCGCTCAAAATTCTGGTTATTCGGGATAATAATGTCAGCGTCGTTCTTGTAAGGCTTGATATACTTTTCGTAAGTAGGCGCTACATGGTGTGTGTAACGGTATAGTACATCATCCAGGTCGTAGCCACGCTCTACTTTATCACGCACTATACGGCGTTGCAATTTGATGTACTCCTTCGCATCTATGTATACTTTCAGATCCAGCAACTTGGCAATTTCCTCGAAGTAGAACACAAAGATACCCTCTACCACTACAATAGGAGCCGGTTTAAACTCCAGTTGTTTAGGTACAACATTAGGGTTATTAAAAGTATACTCTGTTTTATAAACGGTTTCGCCGCGGCTCACTCTTAAAATATCGTGTGCGTAGGCTTCGTCGTCGATGCAGGAAGGAAGGTCAAAGTTTACGATACCATTATGGTCGCGTGTCTGGTGTTCACGGGCCTTGTAATAGTTGTCCTGTGATATAAGGCAAACGTTTTCCGGGGAGAAAGACGTTAGTAGTTTATTCAAAAAAGTTGTTTTTCCTGAAGCACTACCTCCTGTAATTCCGACGATGTATGGCTTTTGCATTTGGGAGCTATAGTTTCAGGCTGCAAAATTAAGCTTTTGCACAGAAATAGGCTATACCTTTGGGTGTAAATATTTTAGGATTGTGCCTGCGTTCTCAGGAAGTTTACGAGCTTTTGGATAGCGCGGCCACGATGGCTGATCGCATTTTTTTCTGCAGCGCTCATCTGTGCAAAGGTTTGGTCATAACCTTCAGGTATAAATACAGGATCATACCCAAAGCCTTTGTCGCCCTGCCAGTTTTGCGCTATCGTTCCGTTTACAATGCCCTCAAACTGATACTCCTGCCCGCCTAAGTATAAAGTAATGGAAGTGCGGAAACGTGCTTTACGGTTTTCGTTCCCCTGCAGGCTTTGCAGCAGTTTCTGTATGTTGTCGGCATCTGAGCGTTGCGGGCCTGCATAACGTGCCGAATAAACACCCGGTGCGCCGCCTAATGCTTCTACTTCCAGACCGGTATCGTCGGCAAAGCAGTTTACTTTATAGTTCTCCCATACGTGCTGTGCCTTCTGCCTCGAATTGCCCTCCAGCGTGTCCTGGTCCTCGGCCAGCTCTTTGTGGCAGCCAATGTCTTCCAGGCTCAATAATTTATACTTGCCCTCCAGCATCTGGCTTACTTCGGCAATCTTATGCCTGTTGTTCGTGGCAAAGCAAAGTTCGGTCATGGGAATAGATTGTTAGTTGTTAATTGTTGGTTGCTTTGTTACAGGCACCACGTTTAATTATACTTCTTTGTAGAAGGTAGTCATTAAATAGCAATCAAACCTTAATGCAGATAAGCCGCAACCTCATCATCTTGCAGTACAACCTCTACGTGTTCGCGCAGGGTAGTTGCGAGTGAATAACCGGTATAAGTGGCAGCCACAGGGTATAAAGTATGGTGGCGGTTTACCAGCGTGGCAATCTCTACTTTTTTAGGGCTGTGCTGCAGAAAAGCTGTTAAGGTATAAGCCAGCGTTTTGCCGGTGTTCAGTACATCATCTACAATTATAACTACACGGCTCTGTAATGCGGTGTTTTCAGGGGTTAGAACCACAGGCGTTTGTAGCGGAGCAGTTTTATCGAGAGTTACCCGTAGCAGGCTTACCTTTAAAGGCGAGATGTTCTGTAGTTCTTTGCCAAGCATTTCAGCCAGCTGGTAGCCATTCTGGTGGATGCCTGCCAGCACAATTTCCTGTTCCTCTACATTGTGCTCATAAATCTCATAAGCCATGCGGGTTATTTTCTGCCCGATCTGGCCTTTGTCTAGAATGATGCTGTGGTGTGGGTGTGTCATGATATTGATACGTAGGATGTTGGCTGCAGCCACCTTTAGCTACCGAAGCAAATTTAAACAATATTATAATCGGGGTGCTATATTTGGCCCGGAGTTAAAATAATTTGGTTAATAGCGTTTTAATTTCAGAATTACTTATTATTTTTGCAGTCCGATTGAGAAATTAAGGTTAATTAACGTTTATAATAATGAAAAAAGGCATTCACCCAGAATACAGAGAGGTGGTATTTCAGGATATGACGAGTGATTTCAAATTTATCACCCGCTCAACAATGACATCTAGCGAAACTATCACAATGGAAGATGGCAAAGAGTACCCTGTTATCAAAGTAGAGGTTTCTTCTGCTTCTCACCCTTTCTACACTGGTAAGAACATCTTCGTGGATACTGCTGGTCGTGTGGAGAAATTCAACAAGCGTTACAAGAAATAAGCGGATCATCCCGGTTAAAACGTTTTAAGGGAAAAGTCTTTCTGAGAATATCAGGAGGACTTTTTTTGTTTTTATACTTCCTGAAAGCTACAAAACCAGCAAATTTTGCCTGAAGAAGTGCTGAAAACGCAAGTAGAATTAACGCTTTATACCTAAGGTTTCCCGTAATAATCTAAGTCCTCCTGAAAATATCAGGAAGACTTTTTATTTTTGTCCTTATGAACATTATTCTCTTCGACGATCCTGCGATCAGGCAAAACCTGTTGCCGCTGACCTTTACAAGGCCGGTATCTGAAATTCGTGTAGGTATACTTACGATTACAGAAAAGTGGCAGAAGCTAACCAATAAGGCGGTATCTGTCCTGACACAGGGGTACCTGCAGCAGAAGTATAGTTCTTCAATTAATGGTGCTCGCAACTGCTACGTTAATGGTGCCATTTGCCCTACGCTTGAGCTGTTAGACCAAGTGAAAAGGCTGCAGCCCGGGGAGTCTATCTGGAAAGGCGATACTTTGCTAGTTTATAACGGAGACGACCGCAACATACAGGAAATAGAAGAATTGTACAGCAAAGCCGTAGACAGTAAGAAATTGGAGCAGGAAAGTGATGTACTGTTGATTCGGGATGTGTGGGAGATATTCGTGAACAACGGCGCCCAGATCCGCAGCGATTTTGCTATAGTAACCAAAGGGCGGCAGAGCCAGCCTTTGAACGATAAGTATACAGCGGTTTACAATGAGGAGAATATCTTTATAGAAGAAGGTGCTACCATAAAGGCGGCTATACTTAATGCAGAGGGTGGCCCTATCTACATAGGGAAAGATGCCCAGGTACAGGAGGGCGCCATTTTACGCGGGCCGTTTGCGCTTTGCGAAGGCAGCACTGTTAACATGGCCGGCAAAATGCGCGGCGATACAACTATTGGTCCTTTCAGTAAAGTAGGCGGCGAGATCAGTAACTCTGTTATCTTTGGCTACAGCAACAAAGGCCACGAAGGCTTTTTGGGTAACTCGGTGCTAGGCGAGTGGTGCAACCTGGGTGCAGATACCAATACCTCTAACATGAAGAATAACTATGCCGAAGTTAAGCTATGGAACTATGGCAAAGGTGGCTTTAAGGGTACAGGTCTTCAGTTTTGCGGCCTTATTATGGGCGATCATAGCAAGTGTGGCATCGATACCATGTTTAACACAGGTACAGTTGTAGGCGTTAGCTCAAATATATTCGGTCCGGGGTATCCGCGTAACTTTGTGCCTTCTTTCAGTTGGGGAGGTGCTTCCGGTTTCGAAACATTCCAACTTCGCAAAGTATACGAGGTGGCAGAAAAGGTAATGGCCCGCCGCAATAAGGTGCTCGACGAAACCGAAAAAGCTATACTTTCAGAAGTATTCAACCAGACCCAGCAATACCGGGTGTGGGATAGGAAAGTATAATTGTTAACTATCTTAACTATTTCTTCTGTTGACTTTTATTTAGATGATAGATGGCCGACTTTATAATAATTGATAATGCTAGACTTGACCTTGTGTCTCGGTTTCAATATGTTAAGAATAATGCTCTGAATGATCAAAATTTAGTAGCTGATTTAGAACAAAGTTTCGGTACGCTTCCATACTACGGGAATATTAAAATTTTACTAGATGAGCGTTTAGAACTGGAAGGTTTTAAAACTAGAATCTATGAAAACTTTAGTAGGCACAATAATAATACAATGTACATCCCTGAGGTTGATCTGATGATCATAAAGCTTCCAGACAAAACTGTTGGTAACAGATCATAATGATTTGTGTGTTATTGTATATAGAGACTAGTGATAAAGTTTGAATAGCTAAAATGAGCAAACCTAAGAAAGATATAATAGAAGCAAGTGACAATTTTCAGCTTACAACCTCTCAAATAACCTTGCTTAAACAAGCTAAGATAGATGGTTATACGCTTAAAAATAATATTTTTCTGGGATCGAGTTATTTCGCGCTGTATAAAGACAACCTACCTCCGATTCCGGTAAATCGTAAGACTGCTGAGAGTATACTTGGGAAAGGTTTTTTTATGGAAGCGGGCAAAAATAATAACGTAATAAGCTATAAACTGACTCCAAAGGCAGACAGAGTGAACTTTAAAAAGTAATCTCTATTCCCCTTAGTTATTAGATAACAACCAACAACTAACAATCAGTAATTCAACAAAGTGCAGTTCTCGCAAATAAAAGGCCATCAGGAAACAAAGCGGTTGCTTATAAACTCGGTGCTACAGAACCATGTGGCGCACGCGCAGCTGTTTTTGGGGCAGGAGGGAAGCGCAAATCTGGCGCTGGCATTGGCCTATGCTACTTATATTAACTGCGAAGACCAGCAAGCTGATGATTCATGTGGAACATGTGGCAGCTGCGTTAAAATGAATAAGCTGGTGCATCCGGATTTTAATTTTGTGATGCCCGTTACCAGTACCAAGTCTATCACCAAAGATGTACTGAGCCAGAAGTTCCTGACAGAGTGGCGAAGCTTTGTGCTGGCAAACCCATACCAGGGCCTTAATGAATGGATGCAGTTCATTGGAGCAGAGAATAAGCAGGGAAACATCTCGAAAGAAGAAAGCCGCCAATTGGTAAAACTTGTATCGCTGAAGGCTTTTGAGGGAGACTATAAAATTGTACTGATCTGGCTGCCGGAACTGATGCACCCTTTTGCAGCAAATGCTTTGCTAAAGTTACTGGAGGAGCCACCGGCAAAAACATTGTTCCTGCTGGTATCGCAGGCGGCTGAAAAGCTTTTGGCAACTATAACTTCGCGTACCCAGATCGTGCAGGTGCGGGCCTTTACCGAAGAAGAAGTTATTTCTTACCTGGAGGAAAACTATAACACCGAGAAAACCACAGCATACCAGATTGCACAGCTGGCCGATGGAAGCCTGAACGCTGCAGTTAAACTTACAAGCGAGATCAGTAGCGACTACTTTACACTTTTCCTGACATGGATGCGCAATTGCTACACCCGTAAATTTAACGAGCTGGTAGATATGAGCGAGGACTTTCAGAAACTGGGACGTGAGAACCAGAAGAACTTCCTGCTCTATGCGCTCAACCTTTTCCGGAAGGTAACACTCTATGGCGTGGATGCATCGTTGATAACTTACCTGCCACCTAACGAGCTGGACTTTGTTCAGAAATTCTCTAAGGTAATTACTCAGGATAACGCCGGGCAACTGACCGAAGAACTTAACCAGGCGCATTACCACATCGAACGCAACGCCAACCCTAAAATGGTGTTTGTAGATAGTTCTATACAAATTGCCGGCTACCTGCGCGGCAGCAACTAAAATATTATGCTTACAGAAACAACTACACAAACTATACGCATAGGTACACGCGGCAGCAAACTGGCACTGTGGCAGGCAAATACTGTGGCCGATAGATTAACTGCAGCGGGCTTTGCTACAGAAATTGTCATCATCAGCACCAAAGGCGACCAGGTACTGGATAAATCGCTGGATAAGATCGGGGCAAAAGGTGTGTTTACCGAGGAGCTGGAAGAAAGCCTGCGCGATGGCAGCATCGAGATTGCCGTGCATAGTGCCAAAGACGTGCAGTCTACCATACCTGCCGACCTGGAGCTGATAGCTTTTATGGAGCGCGAGAAAGTGAATGATGTTATACTTTCCTTCAACCCTGATTTCAAGCTGGAGCGTGATACCAAAGCTGTAATAGGTACTTCATCTACCCGCCGCAGGGCCTTGCTTAAGAACTATTACCCAAATGCAACTACAGCCGAGTCGCGCGGAAACCTGCAGACCCGCCTGCAAAAGCTTGAGAACGGCCAGTTTGATGTACTAATGCTGGCTTATGCCGGAGTTGTAAGAATGGGCTATGATAACCTGATCGTGCATACTTTCCCGGAAACTGAATTTGTGCCGGCAGCAGGGCAGGGTAGCGTAGCCGTGGAGTGTGCCAGAAGCCTTTCAGCTGATCTGAAACAAGCTTTGAAAGCAGCCCTGGATCATGAAGAAACCCATGTTTGTCTTCTAGCAGAGCGCGCTTTCCTGCGCACTATGGAGGGAGGCTGCAGTATACCATCTTTTGCACTGGCAACTTTAACCGATGAAGGTGTAAGTATAAACGGTGGCATTGTAAGCCTGGATGGCCAGACCCTGCTGCAGGAAACACTAACAGGTACCCGTGCAGAAGCTGAAACTATAGGAGAGCAACTGGCAAAATCTATACTTGCCCAGGGCGGCGACAAGATCCTGAAAAGTATAAAAGAGCAGCGCGCAGAAGCTTAATTTTCTGCTGCAGCTTCTCATCAAATCCCGGAGTATATACTAGCTAAAGTATAAACTCCGGGATTTTTATTTTCCGGAGTATACCTATAGTTGTGCAATTCTGTACCTCTCTAAACAGACCTGTAATCAGCTTAAATTTGGAATAGAACGAAAAAAGAGGAAACTTAAAGTCCGTTTTAGATAAACCAGAGATATGTTCAAGAAACAAAGTATAAAGCACCTGCTGCTATCTGCAGCTTTTGTAGTGTTGGCGCCAGCTATGGTTTCAGCACAAAAAGCACCTAAAGGCAAAGATCAGCTTGTTACCATTTCCACACCGCAAGGCGATATGAAGCTGGTGCTGTTCGACGATACCCCGCAACACAAAGCCAATTTCCTGAAGCTTACCAAAGAAGGCTTTTACGATAATACCACTTTCCACCGTGTTATTGATGGCTTCATGATCCAGGGTGGCGACCCAAATACTAAAGACGACAACCCGCGTAACGATGGCATGGGCAATCCTGGTTATACCATTCCGGCCGAGATTCTGCCAAAGTATAAGCACAAGCGTGGCGCTGTTGCTGCCGCACGCCTAGGCGACAACGTGAATCCTGAGCGCGCTTCCAGCGGATCGCAGTTTTACATTGTAGAAAACCACGACGGCACCCCTATGCTGGACGAAGCTTATACCGTATTTGGCCAGGTAGTAGACGGACTGGATGTAATAGATAAGATAGCCGAGCTGCCTAAGGATGGCCGCGACCGTCCGCTTTCTGATGTTAAGATGAAAGTGAAGGTTGAGGAAATGAAAAAGAAAAAGATCGCTAAAAAGTACGGCTATACTTACGGCAACTAATTAGCGCTGCTTAAACTATGAAGAAGATATTGATAACAGGCTCTAACGGCCTGCTGGGGCAAAAACTTGCCGAATTACTGCTGCCACGCACCGATGTAGAACTACTGGCAACCAGCCGCGGACAAAACAAGCTGGCTTCTGTACTGCCGGAGCTTCCGTTTGCCTCCATGGATGTGACCGATAAAGCACAGGTAGACGAAGTTATTGGTAAGTTCCGGCCAACACACATTATTCATACCGCAGCCATGACGAACGTGGATGAATGCGAAACAAACCACGAAGGCTGCATGAAGCTGAACGTAGAAGCAGTGCAGCACATAGTAGAAGCCTGCGAGAAGTATAACGTACACCTCATCCACTTATCCACCGACTTTATATTTGACGGCGAAGACGGCCCTTACAACGAAGAGGCAGAAGCAAACCCACTCAGCTTTTATGGTGAGAGTAAGCGTCAGGCTGAAGAAATAGTAAAGGGGGCAAACTGCAAATGGGCTATACTCCGCACAGTGCTGGTTTATGGCGTAGTACATGATTATGGCCGTACTAATATTGTGCTGTGGGTGCGCGATAGTTTACGTGCCGGAAAGGTCATTAAAGTTGTAACAGATCAGTTTCGTACGCCTACGCTTGCCGAAGATCTGGCAATGGGTTGCTGGCTTGCTGTAGAACACGATGCGGAAGGCATCTTCAATATTTCAGGCAAGGAAATGCTGACGCCTTACGATATGGCTCTGCAGGTAGCCGATTATTTCAACCTTGATAAATCGCTGATAGAAAAGGCAGATCACACCACCTTTACACAGCCTGCAAAGCGCCCGCCACGCACCGGTTTTGATATTACAAAAGCCGAAACACAACTTGGTTACAAACCCCATACTTTCCAGGAGGGCATCAGAATTGTGGCTGAACAGGCAGAGGTTTTAAACTAATTGTGCCTATTATACTTGCTCAAATGTCAATAAATGGCAGAAATGCACGCAATTACGTGTGTCTGTAAAAGCAAATTCCTATATTAGTAACTTAATATCTAACCTAAACCTTACCAAACTAAACTAATCGCTTTAATCTTTACCCTTATTTATGAGTGCTAACAAAGAATCCTGGGGCTCACGTGTGGGTCTCATTCTGGCCATGGCTGGCAATGCCGTCGGTTTAGGAAACTTCCTCAGGTTTCCGGTTCAGGCGGTGCAAAATGGCGGTGGTGCCTTTATTATCCCTTACCTGGTTTGCTTTTTAGTGATGGGTATTCCGCTTCTCTGGATTGAATGGTCTATGGGCCGTTTCGGAGGGAAATTCGGTCACCACTCAACTCCGTTTATAGTTGACACAATGGGTAAAAACCGTTTGTGGAAGTATATCGGAGTATTCGGTATCTGGACAAATATTGCAGTAGCCGCTTATTATTGCTACCTCGAGTCATGGACGCTTTCTTACATGATGCACTCTGTAATGGGTTCTTTCAATGGGCTGGATCAGAACGGAGTAGCTGAGTTCTTCAACCATTACGTTAACCTTGATACTTCTACTACAGGTATACCTTACGAGCCGATTGTGTTCTTCGTGATCTGCTTGCTATTGAACACCTGGATCCTGTCGCAGGGCCTTGCAAAAGGTGTGGAGCGAGTAGCTAAAGTAGGTATGCCATTGCTTATACTTTTTGGTATATTCTTGGCTTACAAAGGCTTTACTATTACTGCCGGTGAGCAGGGTGCCATCAACGACAGCTCTGTGGGTTTAAACTTCCTCTGGACTCCGAACTATGATCAGTTGTGGTCACCAAGCGTGTGGTTGGCAGCTGCCGGCCAGATCTTCTTTACCCTGTCGGTAGGTATGGGTACAATCCATTGCTACGCCTCTTATGTTCGCTCAAAAGATGATATCGCCCTGAATGCAATGTCAGCAGGCTGGATGAACGAATTTGTAGAAGTAGTGCTGGGTGGTGCAATCCTGATCCCGATCTCTATAGGTTACCTGGGTATCGACCGTGTAACGGAACTGGTGCAGCTAGGAGGTCTTGGGCTTGGCTTTAAAACTTTGCCATACCTGTTCTTCCAGTGGGGGCCAATACTGGGCGCTATCTCTGGTATGATGTGGTTTGGTCTGTTGTTCTTTGCTGGTATTACATCATCGCTGGCAATGGGTACACCTTGGATCGGTTTCTTGCAAGATGAGTTTAACTGGAGACGCAAGCCGGCTGCCTGGTCTTTCGGTCTGATCGTGTTCCTGCTAGGCATGCCAACAGTGCTGTTCTTTAACTACGGTGTGTTTGATGAGTATGACTACTGGGCTGGTACTGTATCGCTGGTAGTATTTGCCTTGCTGGAATCTATCCTGTTTGCATGGGTATTTGGTATTAACAAAGGCTGGAGAGAAATTATTTCCGGCGCCGATATTAAAGTGCCAAGCATCTATAAGTTCATCATCAAATTTATTACGCCTGCACTGTTGCTGTGGGTGTTCCTGGGTTCGCTGTTTACACCAAAAGGCGGTGACTGGGGTGCAGCTCTGAGCGGCAATTGGGAACTGGATAACGGCTCCATCATTAAGAAAATAATGAACAGCGGACTTAAAGAGCAATTAGCCGCCGCAACCGATCCTGCACAGATAGCGCAACTGGAAGAAACATTATTCTTCGTAAATGCTTCGCGTGCATTGCTGGTACTTGTATTCCTGAGCATTGCGCTGCTGGTTTACATAGCTTATAAAAAACGAGTTAGAGAAGGTAGAATTTAATGCTTATGAATACGTCTGCACTTATTGTAATGCTTAGCACATTAACACTGGTAACAGGATTAACGTTATACTTCTTCGCCAGGGTTTTAAAGACTCCTCCGAAGCCTGAACCAGACTCGTACCTCGACAACGATGATGAGGTGGGCCGGCAGGTTATATAGCTAATTTAACTGAATGAATAAAATCAAGCGCATCATCCGTCGGTACTTTGGTTTTTCGCAACGCGAGGTAAACGGGTTTTTGCTGCTTATACTTCTAATGGTGCTGCTTACGGCGGCACCATTTTTATTTTCTATACTTAACAAGCCATCTTCAGAAAAACATACCGCTGCCTCAGACCAGCGCATGCTGGATAGCCTGGTGGCACAACTCGAGGCCAGTCAACCCAGGAACAACTACCGCAGCAGGTATAGTGTGCCATCAGTTGCCTTGCGCCCATTCAACCCAAACGAGCTCACCGCAGAGCAATGGCAGGCATTCGGGTTGCCAAAGTATATGGCGCAGCGCATTCTTAACTACCGCACCAAAGTAGGGGACTTTACTTATAAAGCTGAGTTGGGAAAAATCTATGGTTTGCCTGATTCTACTTTCCGGAGGCTTTACCCCTACATACAATTGCCTGAAGAAAGACCCACAAAGTATAAAAGTGGCCAGGCGTATGCCGGCAACAACAAACGCCCCGCCTGGAGCAACAACCGCTACACACGTGAAAAATTTATACTTGCTCCCTTCGACCTGAACACTGCCGATACTACCAAACTGAAACAGATCAGGGGCATTGGCAGCAAGTTATCTGCAAGGATTATAAAGTACAGAGATAAACTGGGCGGTTTCCATAGTATGACCCAGCTAAAGGAAGTATATGGACTGCAGCCGGAAGTGGTTGATAGCCTGGTAAAGTATAGCTATATTAAACCAGCAAAGGCAAGTATAGCCGGCCTTTCTTTAAACAAAGCTACCGTTGAAGAACTGAATGCGCACCCCTACATTTCTCCTAACGTGGCACGTGCCATAGTTGCTTACCGCGAGCAGCACGGCGAGTATAAATCGCTGGAAGATGTGCGTAAGGTAAAGATTGTGTCGCAGGAGCTGTTTGATAAACTGAAGCCTTACCTGGTGTTGTAAGTATAAATCTAGAGGGAGATTTTTTTAAAAATGCTTCTGCCGGTAAAAAAGAGCCCTAATATACTGCCGAACAGTAATATGCCATTGCCTGCCAGGTAACCTTGGCCATAAATAGACAGCCGCTCAAAATCCAGGGAAAGCATTGTGTTAGCTATTACCACAAATAGTATGAGGAACACGAGCAACAAAAATATTCTTACTTTCATAGCAGGCAAATGTAAGGGGAAACGCATCCGTTTCCCCTTCATTATTTATTTTGTTACAGTTGTAGTAGTAGGAGTGTAAATCCCAAATGTGATACCAGCAATCAGACCATCAATAAAAGTATGTTCTGTTTTAACTGTGTAATCTTTAGCGCCACCAGCCATCTCAACTGGGTTTGATACGCTTACTGGTGCAAGGCCATACACCACATAGTGGTTCATCTTTTTTACCTGTGTGCTACCTTGCGCTCCATTACCTACTACAGTTGTGTAAGTATAGCATGATGTTAACATAGAAGACATCAGCAGCGCTGCTGCAAACATTTTTACTGTTTTTTTCATTTGGCTATCAATTAAGTTGAAAGACAGCCTCAAATATAGATGTTTTCCTATTATAAATATAAAGCCAAATAATTAAAAATTATTGAGTTTAGATGTTGCGTTTAAACTATACTTTAAGAAGTATAAGCCTTGGCCTGAATGAAAGTATAGAAGAACACGGCGTTCGGGCTTTTAGCTACTACGTGCATTTCTTCTTTTACTTTTTCGGCCAGTTCTTCGTCTACATAGCCAGCTTCCAGTAATTGGGGTAAGCCGCTGAGCAGCAATTCTGTCCAGAAACCAATCATTTCGGCGCGTTTGGCTGGGTTACGGTTATCGAGGTGGTAGGTCATAGGTTTTGTTTCAATGCGCTTGTAGCCCACAGATTGCAGCAGGTTGCCCAGTTTTCCGCCTACAAACGGATCGCCGCTCATGTCATACTGCAGGTCGTTGAAGCGCATCCAGTACTGCAATACGTTTGGCGAGTATGGCTCAACAAAAAAGCTGGAATTAAGCACTTCGGTAATTACAATAGGGCTGCCTGGCTTAAGCACGCGCCGCACCTCCGAAAGTACACGCGCCGGATCAGGAATATGCTCCAGCACCCAGCATAGGAAAGCGCCATCAAACTGCGATTGCGAAGTAAAGT
>CBINIP010000002.1:0-303070 GCA_966250805.1 uncultured Pontibacter sp.
AATTCGTAATTCGTAATTCGTAATTCGTAATTCGTAATTCGTAATTCGTAATTCTAAACTTATTTTTCTTCCGGCATCAGTACTTTATCTACCACATGAATAACGCCATTACTGCTCTGTCCGTCTCCGGGTTCTACGTTGGCACCGTTCACCATTATTTTACCGTTCTGGTTAGTTACCTTTAATTGCTGACCTCCAACAGTCTTCAGCATAGTGCCATCTTTAAGATCTGCTGAGCCTAGTTTACCTGCCACTACATGATTATTCAGTATCTGGGTCAGGCGCTGTTTGTTTTCCGGCTTCATCAGGTCGTCTATAGAGCCGCCAGGCAGGGCTTCAAAAGCTTCATCGGTTGGAGCAAATACAGTGTAAGGGCCTGGCGCATTTAACGTTTTCACCATGTCAGCCTGCTTTATCAATCCGCCTAAGGTTGCCAGGTTTTCGCCTGCCGTAATATTCTGCACAATGTTCTGTCCTGGTGTCATGACGTTACCGCCAATGTTCGAGCTCGACGTAACTGGCTCGCCCTCTGTTTTAGGATCTACATGCGATTGCGGGTTTTGCTCGCGGTTATCGCGGGCAGTGCCGGAGTTTTGCCCTTGCTCAGAAGTTGGAGAGTCGCGGCGCAGGTCGCAGCCAATCAGGGATATACTCATCATTAACATTACACCCAACACCGTTTCTTTTATTCGTTTCATAGTTTCGCTTAGTATTTAGTTTGCTTATCCTCAGAACTTTCCTCTTCTATACTTGATCTTTAGCCCTAAAAGTTTTGCTTACAGCCGCTTTAATCTCTCGCGAAGTATAAGTACCCACACAAAACAGCATGTATAGGCCTCTTAAACTATAATTTGCGTACTTTTGTTTGTGATTATGTTTTACAGATAATTTGAAGAATCAGAATGAAGACAGCAGAAATCCATACCGGCAAAGGCGTAATGAAAGTAGAGTTTTACGAGAAAGATGCTCCTAAAACAGTTGAGAACTTTGTTTCGCTAGCCAAAAAAGGCTTTTATGATGGCCTGACTTTCCACCGCGTTATTCCTGATTTCGTGATCCAGGGTGGTTGCCCTAACAGCCGCGAAGGCGCTAAAGGTATACCAGGAACAGGCGGCCCGGGCTATAAAATTGATTGCGAACTGACAGGCGAAAACCAGTACCACGACCGTGGCGTGCTTTCTATGGCGCATGCCGGCCGCAACACTGGTGGTTCACAGTTCTTCATCTGCCACAGCCGCAAAAACACTGCTCACCTGGACCGCAACCATACTTGCTTCGGCAAAGTGGTAGAAGGTCTTGATGTGATCGACCAGATCAGAGCAAACGACAAGATCGAAAAGATTGTAGTGAACGAGGAATAACACCTCTGAAAGTATAATAAGAAGGCTGCCTGCACGGGCAGCCTTTTTTGTTTGCAACTCTTAAAGCTTGTGGCAAAGTATAACCTGTAGTGTCCGGAATTTTAATTCGGCAACACAAGAATTTTTCATTACTTTAAATACAACATCCGTAATAAACATTCCACCACCTGAAGTATAAACCCCGGAACCTGGTATGAAACGAAAAGACATGCGCTTTTTACAGTTTTATCCGCTTGGCGACTCAGCCATTGTGCTTCAGTTTGGCGATATTATCAGCCCCGATGTACATACCAAAGTAAGAGGGTTTGCCCATTACCTTCAAAAGCATCCTTTTCAGGGCCTTGTAGAGTTTGTGCCTGCCTTTACTACTGTTACTGTTTACTACAACCCCTGGGTGGTAAGCGAAAAAGGTAATGAAGACCCTTACGAGAAAGTGTTGGGCATCATGAAAAATATGCTTGTAAAGGCCAAAGAGAAAACCGACACCTACAAAGCCAAAACTATAGAAATACCGGTTTGCTACGGCGGCAGCTTCGGCCCTGATCTGGAGTTTGTAGCTGAATACAACAAGCTTACACCTGAGAAAGTGATTGCCTACCACAGCAAAGTTACTTACCTGGTATACATGATCGGTTTTGCGCCGGGTTTCCCATACTTAGGCGGCATGAACAAAAAGATAGCGGCGCCTAGAAGAGACACACCAAGGGCAGCCATACCTGTGGGTTCTGTAGGTATAGCTGGCAACCAGACGGGCATTTACCCTATAGAAACGCCTGGTGGCTGGCAGCTTATCGGCCGTACGCCACTGTCTATTTTTAATCCGCAACTAGAGGAGCCTAGCCTGCTTAAAGCCGGCGACACCATCCGCTTTAAACCTATAACAGAGCAGGAGTACCAGCAGAGAAAGGAGCAGCAGCATGCATCTTGAGATACTGAAGCCGGGTTTGCTCTCCACTATCCAGGACCTGGGGCGTTATGGCTACCAGAAAGATGGCATTATAGTTAGCGGCGCCATGGATACCGTAGCACATCGCATCGCTAACATACTTATTGGTAACTATGAAAATGAAGCAACTATAGAGGCTACACTTACCGGGCCAACTATACGCTTTGCCTCTCCTGCCCTTATTGCAGTTACAGGCGGCAATTTATCTCCCGAAATAAACGGCGAAGCAATGGGCATGTGGCGACCCGTGTATGTAGAGGCAGGAAGTATACTTTCGTTTCAGAAGCCGGTTACTGGTTGCCGTACTTACATTGCCGTAGCGGGTGGCTTTGCTATACCTGAGGTGCTGAAAAGCAAGTCTACGTACCTTAGGGCTGGCCTCGGTGGCTACCAGGGCAGGGCATTGCAGGCAGATGATCTTATACCTCTTAACCCATCAGCTGATACTACTGCACCGCAGCTCCGGCAAAACCATGACTCGTTTACCCAAACCACTTGGGCACTGGCTCCGCAGCTCTATCCTACTTACGAAGAGCAGCCAATCATACGCGTAGTGCATGGCCCGGAGTATGAGCTGTTCTCAGAAGCAAGTAAAAAGGAATTGTGGGAGCAAGAGTTTCAGGTAACCATGAACTCAGACAGGATGGGCTTCCGCTTAAGCGGTCCAGTCCTGTCGTTGGCAGAACCTACCGAGCTTATATCCAGTGCTGTTACGTTTGGTACTATGCAGGTACCTGCAGGAGGCGAGCCAATTATACTTATGGCAGACCACCAGACTACAGGCGGTTATCCGCGCATTGCACAAGTCATAACTGCCGACCTGCCTGTACTGGCGCAGGTATTACCCGGTAAAAGTATAAAATTTCAGGAAGTAACGCTGGAGCAGGCACAACAGCTGTACATTCAGCAGGAACTTAACATCCAAAAAGTTAAATGGGCATTACACAACAAGACACACCACAGCAGCTAAGCAATAGCTTTTCTGTAGACCTTAACTGCGATATGGGCGAAAGCTTTGGCGCTTATACTATAGGTAACGACGCAGCCATTCTGCCTTTTGTAACCTCGGCCAACATTGCCTGCGGCTACCACGGCGGCGACCCTGCTGTTATGAAAAAAACAGTACGGCTGGCGCTGCAACACAACGTAGCTATTGGCGCTCACCCGGGCTTGCCCGACCTGGTAGGCTTTGGCCGCCGCGAAATAGCCATCTCCGCAGAAGAAGCTTTTGATATGGTGGTGTACCAGGTAGGCGCTTTGATGGCTTTTGTGAAGGCCGAAGGTGGCAACCTGCATCATGTTAAACCACATGGCGCACTTTACAATATGGCTGCGGTAAACAGTGCACTTTCAGAGGCAATTGCGGAAGCTGTATATAAAGTATGTCCCGAAGCTGTTTTGTATGGCTTAGCCGGAAGCGAACTGATTAATGCAGGAGACAAGATTGGTTTAGCCACCGCTAATGAGGTTTTTGCAGACCGAACCTACCAGCAAAACGGCACCCTTACCTCCAGACGATTACCTGATGCGATGATAACTGACGATGAAAAGGCAGTAAGGCAGGTGATACGCATGGTAAAAGAAGGCAAAGTGCTGTCGCAGCAAGTGGTTGATATTGCTATAAAAGCAGATACAGTTTGCATACATGGCGATGGCCCGCACGCACTTTCTTTTGCCAGCCGCATCAGGGAAGCTCTGTTAAATGAAGGTATAACCCTGAAGGCTACAGCTGGCAAATGAAGCAAAAGAAAAACTGGAGCGTGCTGTTAGGTGCTGCTTTCCTGATGGCTACCTCGGCTGTTGGCCCCGGCTTCCTGACCCAGACCACGGTATTCACCCAATCATTACTAGCAAGTTTTGGCTTTGTTATACTTACCTCCATCATCATAGATATTGGCGTGCAACTTAATGTGTGGCGCGTAATTGCGGTATCGGAGAAGCGGGCGCAGGATATTGCCAATGCTGTTTTACCGGGGCTTGGTTTGTTCATAGCTATACTTATTGTGCTGGGCGGGCTGGCTTTTAACATTGGCAACGTGGGCGGAGCCGGGCTTGGCTTTAATGTGCTGTTTGGTATGTCTGCCGAGGCAGGCGCTATACTTGCAGCCGCCATGTCTATTGCTGTGTTCCTGGTAAAAGAGGCCGGCAAAGCCATGGATAGGTTCGCGCAAATTATGGGTCTGCTCATGATCCTGCTTATAGTTTATGTGGCGGTTACCTCTAACCCTCCTGTTGGCGAAGCTGTTGCCAAAACTTTTGTGCCGGATAAAATAGATTTCATCTCTATTATTACGCTGGTTGGCGGTACAGTGGGCGGCTATATAACTTTTGCCGGCGGCCACCGCCTGCTGGATGCAGGTATAAAAGGCCGCGATGCTTTACCTCAGGTAACTTCGAGTGCAGTGTCGGGGATTTCTATAGCATCTGTTATTCGTGTTTTCCTGTTCCTGGCTTCGCTGGGTGTAATTAGTAAAGGGCTTGCAATTGATCCGGCTAACCCTCCGGCTTCTGTTTTCCAGCAGGCAGTTGGCGCTGTGGGTTATAAACTGTTTGGTATCGTAATGCTATCAGCAGCCATTACATCGGTTATCGGCTCTGCCTATACTTCGGTATCGTTTATAAAATCCTTTAACAGAAACATAGAGCGGCACGAGAACTGGGTAATTATTGCGTTCATCACGGTATCTACCATAATCTTTGTTACCATCGGCAAACCTGTAAAGCTACTGGTGTTGGCTGGTTCGCTCAACGGACTTATTCTGCCCATTACGCTCGGAACTATACTTATAGCGGCTTATAAAACTAAACTTGTAGGTGATTATAAACACCCGCTGTGGCTGACAATATTTGGTACTGCAGTTGTCTTGGTAATGGCCTGGCTGGGCGGCTATACTTTAATAAACCAGTTGCCGGACCTGTTCGAATAGATTGAAGTATAAATTACAGCGCCAGCAAAAGTATGGTATATAAACCGGCACCCAGCGCGAAGGCCCAATAGCGGCTTTCGCGCTCTTCCGGCAGTTCTTCTTTAAGCACGTTCAGCACAATGCCGCCACCTACAAATGCCATTACCAGCACCACAAGTGTTTCAGTCAGTTCCACAAGGAACCCGGTGCCCCAGCCCAGCAGCAAGGCTATAACCAAAACCCAGCGGCCCACCCTGATGTAGCTTTTATGGTGATGCTCCTGCAGGCCAAAATCGTTAACTATAAAGTGTAGCGCCATAGCAATCGAAAAAAGCAGCATTTCCTGGGTTTCACCCTCCTCGCGCTGAAACAGGATATACCCGATCAGCGCATTATAAATAGCAAACGAGCCTATGTGCAGCCAGAAAATGCCGCTATGCGTTACCTTCTGCTCCTCGTATTTCTGCCGCCTGCGCGCCGTTACAACCGCCCTTTCCAACCCATAGAAAACAGCTAAGCCAAACAAAGCCATCAGGTATACATGGTGCTGCAGGAAATCTTCGGCCCAGTTCGTTTTCTCTACATGCTCCTGCCCTGCCCCAAGCTCCGGGAACAAATGCAGAAACACATATGCCACCGACACCCCACCGGCTGCCGACAGCCAGATGCTACGGGGCACGCCTCCTAAAAAGCGCAGCCTGCTACCTATAAGATGTATAAAACCAAGCGCCAGTATCGGCCATACAGATATATGATCCTCCATAAGTATAGACTACCGAAATACAGGGTTTTGAGTTATCCAGCAGGTGCAATTTGGTAAGTTTATACTTTGAAGTAATGTCTATACTTGTTCCGAACATACGGCTTATTGTAGATATCGAGAGATAAATGTATGTTTATATGTTATATATTGATTGTGTTTAATAAATTAATAATGATATGCCAAGAATTCCTGCATTTTGTGAAAAATGTAAATTAATTTTTCCATCACCTATTAATGTAGAAAATTCAACTAATATTGGATTTAATGATGTTGGTGTTTCTTGTCCAAACTGTGGCCACCGAGCTACTATTCCTGATGGTGTGTATGATGTAATTGGGAACACTATAGATTTAATCAAGGGCTCCTCTCTTTCCAAGCAAAAAATTAGGCAATACAAATCACTAATTGAGCATTTAAAATCTGAGAAAGTAAATTATGAAAATGTAAAAGAGGAAATTCAGAAAAATGCACCTGAGTTAAATAGTTTAATTAGTTTCCTACCTAAAAATAGAAATGAATTGTATGCATTTCTTGCACTAATAATCGCTACACTTTCTTTGATTAGCCAATATGGAGATGATGATAAATCGGTTAATGTCACTAATGTTATAAATCAATACAACACCTATAATGTAGACAATAGATCAACAAACAATATTAACAATCATCAAAAGACAAAAGTTGGTCGTAACGATAAATGTTACTGTGGGAGTGGATTGAAATATAAAAAATGCCACGGATAAATTACTAAACACAACAATGCATATCCGCGATTGCGGCAATTCAATTAAATCAAAATTCCATTATTCAACCTAATATAATCTGATCGGACAGATCCTTATATAGCTAAAACTAAAGGGTAAACCACAACCTACTCCTGCAAACCAAATAACCAATGACCACCCAGACATACACAATCAGAAACGCGAAACCTGCCGAGCATGAGGAGATAGGTAAGTTAATGGTTCGGGTATACTCGCAGTTAGATGGGTTTCCGAAGGAGACAGAGCAGCCGGCTTATTATACTTTGCTGGCCAATGTGGGTGAATTTACTCAAAACCCGGGCACAGAAATATTAGCAGCCGTTTCACCTGCAGGACAGATAACAGGAGCAGTCGTTTTCTTTAGCGATATGCAATATTATGGCTCAGGCGGTACAGCTACGCAGGAAAAAAATGCTGCCGGCTTCAGGTTACTGGCCGTTGATCCTGCTGCAAAAGGCTTAGGTATAGGCAAACTATTAACAAATGCCTGCATACAGAAAGCTAAAGATTTGGGACTTTCTCAGGTCATCATTCATACTACAAAGGCAATGCAACAAGCCTGGAAGATGTATGAGAACCTTGGCTTTAAGAGGTCAGAAGACCTGGATTTTCTGCAAGGCGAGCTTCCTGTTTTCGGCTTCAGATTGTACCTTTAACCAAAGTATAAAATTCCTGACTCCAGCACTACCCCTACATGATAAAGCTAATAAGAACCGATTCTGAAAATCCTGATTTCCGGCACCTGGTAACCTTCCTCGACCGCGAGCTGAACCTGCGCGACGGCAATGAACACGCCTTTTACGCCCAGTTCAACAAGATAGACAAGATCCGGAATGTGGTGGTGGCTTACCTGAACAACGAAGCAGTCGGCTGCGGAGCTTTTAAAGAGTATAAAGCAGGCGTTGTAGAGATCAAGAGAATGTTTGTGCATGATGCTTTCCGCGGCCAGGGAATTGCAAAACATGTTTTGGCAGAGCTGGAGCGTTGGGCAAAAGAACTGGGCTATGAAAGCTGCATACTGGAAACAGGCAAAAAGCAACCCGAGGCAATAGCTCTCTACAGTAAAACAGGCTATACTTTAATCCCGAACTATGATCAGTATGCCGGAATAGAAAACAGCGTTTGCATGCAGAAACACCTGCTCCAGAGTTAAAAGTATAAAGGCAGGAACGATGGTTCCTGCCTTTATACTTCCGGTTAATTGTACCTCCTGTTAATAATCTTCTTCCTCATCGCCAAAGCTTGGCATGGTAAACATACCGCTAAGTATGTCTTTAAACTGAAGGCCGGTGCTGAGGCGGTTCTTACTGATCTGGCTGTGTTCGGCTAACCCGTGCAGGGCAAACTCCATTAAAAACAGCTTTTCATCGCCTTTTGCTTCAGGCTGATGCTTTTCTACCAGTTCTTCAAGGCCGGGCACGCTCTTCAGCGCCTTTTTATACTTGGCAGCATCAGCATCATTCAGAATATCAACTGTGTTGCCATCACCAAACCAATCGGTTATACTTTTATAAGGGTTAGCCACGGCTTTGTTCTTCTTAGCTTTATCAGGGTCAGGGAAGTATTTCAGGAACTGCGTACGGATGGCTTTGCCCATGAGCACCTGCGCCACATGGCCTGCTCCCTCCTGCTCGCCTTCATACACCAGTTCTACCTTACCTGTAACCGCAGGTATGGTGTTCAGGAAATCCGATACCCGCACATAAGTAGATTTTTCGCCGTTCAACAAAGCGCGGCGCTCTGCAGCACTCAGCAGGTTCTCGAATGCAGAAATTGTTAAACGAGCCGATACGCCACTTTTTGGGTCCACATACTCACTCTCACGGGCTTCAAACGCTACCTGTTCAATAAGATCGCTGATGATCTCGTTGGTTTGCACCACCTTGCTCTGCTCCGCTTTTACATGAGCTTCCTGCAGCGTAATTTTCTTACCCGTCTCGATCGTTTTAGGGTAGTGCGTGATGATCTGAGAATCGATACGGTCCTTCAGCGGTGTTACAATAGAACCACGATTAGTATAATCTTCAGGGTTGGCTGTAAACACAAACTGAATATCCAAAGGCAAACGCACCTTAAAACCACGTATCTGAATGTCACCTTCCTGCAGAATATTGAACAAGGCCACCTGTATGCGCGCCTGCAAATCGGGCAACTCGTTTATCACGAAAATCCCCCGGTGCGAGCGTGGTATCAAACCAAAATGAATTACGCGCTCATCGGAGTATGGCAGCTTCATGGTAGCTGCTTTTATCGGATCGGCATCGCCTATCAGGTCGGCAACAGAAACATCGGGTGTTGCCAGCTTTTCGGTGTAGCGGTCTGAGCGGTGCAACCAGCTAATGGGTGTATCATCGCCGTGTTCGTACACCAGGTCTTTGGCATAACGCGAGAGCGGCTGCAGCGGATCGTCGTTCAGTTCAGAACCCTGCACTACCGGTATGTACTCATCCAGCAGGTCTATCATCTGGCGGGCAATGCGGGTTTTAGCCTGGCCACGTAAACCAAGCAGGTTAATGTGGTGCATCGAAAGTATAGCCCGCTGCATATCCGGAATTACAGTTTCTTCATAGCCCCAGATGCCCGGAAATATCTCCTCTTTGTTCTGCAGCTTTTTGATAAGGTTATGACGTAGCTCCTGCTTTACCGTCTGCAGTTCGTAGCCGGCTGCTTTTAGTTGCCCCAGTGTTTTTATCTTCAGTAAGTTCTCTGCCGGAATATCTCTGTAGTTCATAATTTCAGTTATCAGTGAACAGTTATCAGTAACAGCTTTTACGGCTACCGATTTATAGTTGCTTTTATACTTATAGTTAGCAGTTTAATTTTTCCAGAGTTAAATCATATAAAAGAATTAAGCCTATATTTAACCACATGAAAAAACTATCTGCATCTACTTTTCTGTATTATATAGCTATTCTGATGGTTGTAGCAGGATTGATACTCCGGCTAAACCACCAGATCAGCTCCGGTATACTTAATTGGCTGATCGGCCTGTCGTTCCTTGTTCAGCTCATAGCACGTTGGCTGAGATCCAGAAACAAGAATCAGGATGTATAATTAACTGATCTTAACTTAAGCTCTTTCGGATTTTCTAATCCGAAAGAATGCTGTGGGGATTAGAAAACTCTAAACAGAAAAGCTGGAAATACGCTAATGCCTGCATTTTCTAATCTTCAAACCCCCAAATCCTAAAACGTCTTTTTACGGTTCTGTCCGTAATCGCGGAACACCAGATGTCCTAGACCCTTCAGGCTGCTATAATAAGCCTGCCCGTTGTTTACCTTCGTGAACTCGTCTACGAATTGCTGCAGGTATGGGTCTGTAGCGATCATAAAAGTTGTGATTGGTATTTTAAGCCTGCGACACTGCGCAGCCAGGTTCAGCGTTTTATTAACTACCTTACGGTCAAGGCCAAAGCTGTTTTTATAGTAGCGCAACCCCTCTTTCAGGCAGGTTGGTTTACCGTCTGTAATCATAAAGATCTGCTTGTTGGGTGTTTTGCGTTTGCGCAGTATGTCCATAGCCAGTTCCAGGCCGGCTACCGTGTTGGTGTGATAAGGGCCAACTTCTAAGTATGGTAGGTCTTTTATCTCTATCTGCCAGGCATCGTTACCAAACACGATAACATCCAGGGTATCTTTCGGGTATTTCTGCTTTACAAGTTCTGCCAGCGCCATAGCCACTTTTTTTGCCGGTGTAATACGGTCTTCGCCATACAGGATCATGGAGTGCGAAATATCGATCATCAGCACCGTAGATGCCTGTGTTTTATGCTCTGTTTCGGTTACCTCAAGGTCCTGCTCCGTCAGTCTCAGGTCGCCTATACCATGGTTAATCTGTGCATTGCGGATAGAGTCTGTCATCGAGATCTGCTCCAGCGCGTCGCCGAATCGGTATTCACGTCGGTCGGTGCTGGCTTCGTCGCCGATGCCGGTATGCGGTGTGGCATGTGTACCCTGGGTGCCTTTCTTCAGTTTGCCAAATATCTCTTCCAAGGCGCTGCGCCTGATTCCCTGCTCGCTTTTGGCAGTTAGCGAAAAGGACCCACGCTCCTGAGGATTTTCGTCCAGATAGCCTTTCTTTTTAAGGTCATCAATAAAATCGCCGATGCCGTACTCGTCAGAAGTAAGGTTGTATTGCTTATCCAGCGAGCTAAGCCAGGCAAGCGCCTCTGCCACATCGCCGGAGCTTATAGTTACCAATTGCAGAAAGATTTTGAGCAATGTTTCAAAGCTTGGCTTATCGTCCTGCGGCGGCACATATTCTGTAAATCGAAATCCTATAGCCATACTTTTGTAATTTATACTTTAACAACGTACGTTGCCGGAATGTTCTTATACGGATTTTACCTCCCCCCGGCCCCATGCTCGTTTCAAACTACTAAATTCATACTATTCTGGCCCCGCTTGCCTCTGGCGAGTGGGCGTTATTGTGGCTCGCCTCCACGTATCATACAAGTATAAAATACAGGCTTAAGTATAGAAGTATAGCGGCCAGAGGCTGTAGAATAGCTCACACTCACCAGAGGCGTTTGAAGAAATAAAGCAACACTGACTAAGTCACCTCCCTATATGCCAGTTATAAACTGGCATCATTGTAAGCTACAAGTTGCGCTACCGCTAAACTTGCTGCATGGGTGTTCCTAAACCTAGCTGAAGTTTGTAATAAAATCATTTCAAACTTTAAAAACACCCCTCCTGCTTTTAGGAGGGGGATATAAAACAAAAGGCCTGCTTTTTAACGAGCAGGCCTTTTGTTTTATCTTTTTCGGATTAGTCTATCCAACGGAATTTATACTCTAACTGAGGTACTTTCATACGCTCTGCAACACGCTTTAAGCGGGTAGGTAATGCCATTACATAGTCGCGGGCACGCTCGCCGGCTTCGTTCAGGCCGGTAAGTGCTTCAATTTTCCACTCTTTGATCAGGCCTTCCAGGATATCGGTATAGTCTGCAGAAGTATAAACACCTATACGCTGCGCTGCATCTGTAAAATGGCCGAACGTTTTGCCCAGGTCAACACCCAGTTCGCGCATATAGTGCGCAGGCATCACGATCTTCTTACGCATCATGTCTTCAAAAGCCAGCATCATTTCGTTAGGGTCAGCTTCAAATATCTTGCCCACAAACGATTTGTAAGCTTTCGCATGGCGTGCTTCGTCGGCAGCAACGTGTCCGCAAAGTTTAGCCAGCATGTTGTCGCCTTCTTTTTTAGCGATCTGGGCCACGCGGCGGTGCGAAATGTTTGTAGCTGTTTCCTGGAAAGAAGTATAAACAAATGAACGGTAAGGATCATTATCTGTCTGCAGGTCGAAGCCGTCGGCAATAAGGTATTGCGTAGAGGCCTCCATTTCGCGCATGTTGATGCGGCCTGTTAGGTACAGATAACGGTTCAGTACATCACCATGGCGGTTTTCCTCAGCTGTCCAGGCACGGTTCCAGCGCATCCACGGCCCTTGCGGGTCGCTTGGCAGGCCATCTATAGTCATCAGCCAGCTTTCGTATGTTGGCAGAGCCTCCTCTGTTATAGTGTCGCCTACCAGAACAGCCAGAAGATCATAGCTCAGGTCGCGGGCACGCTCACGCAGTTCCTTTAACTCACTGAAGAAAGTGTCAAGTGTGGCATTCGGTAGTAGGTCGGCAGGTTGCCAGCTGTCTTCTACGGACTTAAGGAATTCGGACATTTTCTCGTTCACAAAATCCTCCATCCACTTGATGACTTCTGCGCGGGAAGCTGTTACTGCTGTAATCATATTGGTGATTATAGTTTAAAATTCAAATATACTTATTAAACCTCATAAAGACGCATCGCCACAAAATATTTTATAATATCCTGCGTTTAAGCTAGTTCTGTAAAGGAGTTATGCAATAAAGTACGTAAAAAACCCGCATAAGAGATACAAAGAAAAGCTTTAATCTAAGCTAAGTACGCATTATAATGCAATAACTACTTGTGCTTCATTTTAAAGTACAATTCACGGATCACGCTCAGGTCTATCTTATACTTGTTAAGCAGGTACAGGTTTTTGTAAACGAACGATAAGCCAGATACCTTTCTGAGCAGATCAAGTAACCTATTGGCTTCCTTATAGTTATTGGTCAGGTAAGCGTGGCGGGCTTCATACTTTAGCCGTTGCGCAAGTGCTGCACGCTCGGCCGGTGTACGAACAAGTTCCAGTGCTTTCTCACATATCCTAACAGTAGAAGCCAGAAGTAAGTTGCCTTTGCGGTAAATACCCTGCGAAAGCGAAGTATCATGCACACGCCGTTTTGTTGTTACCTCCGGCAGATAGTAGTATTTATACTTGCGAGCTGATCGTACCCAGAAATCAAAATCTTCATAAGCCAGGCTTTCGTCGTAACCACCCAGGTAATCAAACACTTCGCGGCGCATCAGCATAGTTGGCGGGCAAATAAAGTATCGCCCAATCACATCTGCAAAAACATCGCCTGAGGCTGTATAGGTATACTTCTGGCTGTGGTAGTACAGGTGCTGTGAGTTGTCGTTGATGTACTCGGCATCAGAATAAACTACGCCGTAGCTTGCATCTAAAGCTGCGAACGCTGCCACCTGTTTTTCCACCCTGTCCGGAAGGAGCACATCGTCGGTAGCAAAGTCAATGATAAATTCTCCGGCTGAGGCTTTTAAACCTTTATTGAAAGCTGCACAGTTTCCGATGTTCTGCCCGGTGCTGATAAACCTGATCTGCGGATATTGTTGCAGGTATGAATTGATGATGCTCACACTATTATCGGTGCTGCAATCATCAACTATAATAACCTCGATGTTTGGATAGGTTTGGGCCAGCACCGAATCGAGCGCCTCCCGGATAAACCTTTCGTGGTTATAGCACAGGCAGATAACGGAAACCAGTGGCAATTTACGCATGCAGGTTATCAAAAAATAATTTTATACTTCTGACAACAGCCTGCTGCTCCTCTTCCTGCATGCCCGGAAACAAAGGTAGACTCAAACTGGTATTTGCCAGCTCTTCTGCTACAGGAAAAGCCTCCGGCGTATGCCCCAGATAAGTATAAGCCTGCTGCAGATGCACCGGCACCGGGTAATGAACAGCTGTCCCGATGCCTTGTTCTTCCAGCCAGGTATGCAGCTCGTTTCTATACCTGGTGCGGATGTTAAAGATATGGTATACGTGCGTACAGTTTGCTGCTGTATGTGGCAGAATCAGGTCTCCTACGTTTTGTAGTTTCTGCAAGTATACTGCTGCTAATCGCTGGCGCTCGGTGTTGAGCTGGTGCAGGTATTGCAATTTAACCCGAAGTATAGCCGCCTGCAGTTCATCGAGCCGCGAATTTACGCCCACTACCTTGTTATAATATTTTTCTTCCTGACCATAGTTGCGGTACATGCGCACAAACTCGGCCAGCTTTGGATCAGATGTTACTACTGCCCCGGCATCGCCTAAGGCTCCCAGGTTTTTGGTTGGGTAAAAGCTGGTGGCACTTATACTTCCGAAGCTACCAACCTGCTGCCCTGCATACGCTGCCCCCTGTGCCTGTGCAAAATCCTCTACCAGTTGTAAGTTATACTTAGCTGTCAACTCCAGCAGCGACCCCGTCTCGCAAGCCTGTCCATACAAATGAACAGCTATTATAGCCTTTGTTTTGGGAGTGATGGCGGCTTCGACGGTAAGAGCTGTTAAGTTGCAGGTACACTTATCAACATCAGCAAAAACGGGCATGGCACCTGCATGCACTACAGCATTGGCCGTGGCAATAAAAGTGTTTGCCGGAAGTATAACCTCATCGCCTGCGCCTATACCTAAAGCCTTCAGCGACAGCACCAGCGCATCGAACCCGTTGCCTACTCCTATGCTATACTTTGCTTCTGTAGCCGCTGCGAACTCCTCTTCAAAAGCTTCCACCTCTTCGCCAAGTATAAACCTGTTGCTGCGGACAGCCTTCAATAGTGCCGCTTCCACAGCCGTGGTTATACCTTCCGGAAAATCTCTGAAATCGAAGTATGGGGTCATGTTTTGAGGTTGTTAACGTCTACTAAATAAAGCAGACGATCATCAATCGGCCACTATTGAAAGTACGAACGAGTACTCCCTGTACAACAATTGCTGAAAGCCGTGGAGGCGATTGCTTTACTTTGCTCTTATGTTTAATAGATTGTATACTATATCAATTTCACTGCCCAGCTATTTTAAATAATGCCAGATATGAGGAATGATATTTGTAATGCCCAAGCAAAAAATACAGTCTTCATATAATTCTCCAGATTTACTTTTTCAAAATCTATTGAAGCAGCTAAAGAAGATCGGCTTCCTTTTTCTAAAGGCATTGCTTGTTCTTTTGTCTTGGTTGAACCTTTCCAAAGAGAGTAAAGTATGAGCCATATTGCACCAATGAAATAGGGATTTACTATAGTTATAAATATTTCCCTTATGAAATCCATTAAATTGAATTCCTTCTTCGAAGATAAATATTGAACTAGAGCCAATGCTGCATTAGCTAATGGTATGATCCAGAAGAAAAATATTTTATAGTTTAGTTTTGCCAACAATCTGTATAAATCATTCATATTTTCATCAGTTGCAGTTTTCTAAAAGTAAGGCCTTTTTTTATAAAGCTGAGTTAAAGTATAATAGTATTACTGCCCAATACTACAGCCCAACATGCCCCGCCAAATGCTTAAAAGCAGCATAATCCCGGATGTAGTCTTCCTCGTCGAAATCGGTGGAGGCGATGCAGAGGGCTATGGTGCCGGGGGCGAAGGAAAGGCGCGTCCAGCACATGGCCGGTATGTATAAACCCATAGTAGGCGAATCAAGCACAAAGGTCTCTTCCTCACCTGCTCCCATATCGGCTGTTACCGTTATACTTCCGTTTACAGCTACCAGCACTTCTTCTGTAGCCTTGTTGGCATGGTTACCTCTTACCGCACCGGCTGGCGTGCCATAGATCCAGAAAGCGCGCTTTATGGCAAAAGGA
This sequence comes from uncultured Pontibacter sp., assembly GCA_966250805.1. GTDB lineage: Bacteria > Bacteroidota > Bacteroidia > Cytophagales > Hymenobacteraceae > Pontibacter. The sequence continues at coordinate 15,696 of CBINIP010000002.1, forward strand.
ATCTGGCTGGCCTGCTGCGTAGATGCAAGAAAGCCGGAGCTCTGTTCCCCTATCTGGTCGAAGTGCAAAAGGTATGGCAATGCTGGCAAAACTGGTTTGGTTAGTGCTGCTACAAATTAACCATATTTTAACGGATTTCAGTATAGTTTCTGCCTGCGGCTTTGCCCCTGCCTGTTTTAGCTTAACTTTGCAAATGCCGCCCGGCGTAAATTACCATGGAAGATACCTACCGAACCATAGCCGCCCCATCCGAAGGTCTTTACAAAGAAAAAGGCAGTAAGTTTATTGCGCTTGCCTACCCGGTCTACTCCGAAGAAGATGTGAAAGAACACCTGAATGAGCTGCGCAAAAAATATTTCGATGCCCGCCACCATTGCTATGCCTATAGTTTAGGAGCCGATAAAAGCCGCTACCGCGCCAACGACGACGGCGAGCCTAACCACTCTGCCGGCGATCCTATACTTGGCCAAATCCGGTCTGCCGACCTGAGCAATGTGCTGGTAGTGGTGGTGCGTTATTTCGGCGGAACAAAGCTTGGCGTAAGCGGACTTATACATGCCTACAAAACAGCTACTGCCGAAGCCATAGCCAATGCTACCATTGTAGAAAAGCACGAAACGAACCTGCTGCAGGTGCATTTTCAGTACCCCCAGATGAACGATGTAATGGGCCTGGTAAAAGAGTATGAACTGGACGTGCGCGACCAAAAATTTGAACTGGACTGTGAGTTGACCTTAGAAATAAGAAAGAAACTACAGCCTGAAGTTACACAGAAGTTCGGGAAACTGGACGCTGTAACAGTTACGGTTATAGCTTAGCATCAAAGTATAAACTATATTTTAGTGCAGGCATCAGTATAGCGGCATGTGTTTTTATTAAGTACATTGGTGCATCTTATTTGCATAACTGCTATGTCAAAACACTTACGCCACCACACCCGCAGCAAGATACTGGAACGCAAGGCTGGCAAACGCCCAGGCTATTTGTTTGTACCCGCCGAGGCCATTGCTCCACGCTTTTTCCTGATTTCGTACAGCGAGGATTCTTTTGAGGAACGGGAATATACTTCCTATAACCAGCTACGGCAGTATGTGTTCAGCCATCCGGAGGAAAAGCACTGGATAGACATCCGGGGCTACGGCGACCTGGATCTGCTGGAAAGCCTGATCGAGGATTTTGACATACACCGGCTGCAGATGGAAGATGTGATCAATGATTATCAGCGCCCGAAGGTAGAAGAAGATAACGGCCGGCTTTTTGTGATTACGCGCATGCTGCGCTGGGTTGCCGAACAGCATATCTTAGAAGATGTGCAACTTTCTATGTTCACCGGACCCAACTATGTGCTTACCCTGCAAAGCGATTACAAGGACTGCCTGGACCCGCTCCGGGAACGCATCCGGACAGGCAGAGGCGTTATCAGGCAGCGGCCGGTGCCTTACCTGCTTTATGCTCTGATGGATGTGGTACTGGATTTTTACTTTCCGGTAATTGGCGAGGTAAGCAGTTATATTGAAGAGCTGGAGCAAGCTATACTTGATAAGCCATCGAGGCAAACACTGCGCGATGTGCTGGCCCTAAAAAATGAACTCGTGAAACTGCGGCGCATCACATGGCCACAGCGCGATATCATGAACGACCTCCTGCGCATGGAAGATGACATTATACCAGAAAATATAAAACTATACTTCCGCGATGCCTACGACCACACCATCCAGCTGATAGACCTGATTGAAAGTCATCGGGAAATTGCATCCAGCCAGGTAGAGCTTTACATGTCCACAGTCAGTAACCGCATGAACGAAATCATGAAAGTGCTGACCATCATCTCCAGCATCTTTATACCTCTGAGTTTTATTGTGGGGCTTTATGGCATGAACTTCGCGCACCAGAACCCTGAAACAGGCCAGGTATACCCGATGAGTATGCCCGAGCTTTACCAACCGTATGCTTACCCGCTTCTGCTGGCATTTATGGCTATACTTATACTGGTGCAGTTATACTTCTTCTTCCGTAGGGGATGGTTCAGGAGCTTTTAAGCAGCAGCTGCAGTTCGTTTATACTTGTCAGTTCTTAAGTTTAAAGTTCAGCTTCTTAAGCTCGCGGCGGTATACTTTGTATAAACTATAGCTGTTTGTTACGTCGTTGTAGTAAATGGTTACAGGTTGGCTGCTCTCCAGGGTATGGTTGCCGATGAGCGTGGCTTTGGCATCGTAGAGGTAAGTTTTTTGGGGACCTGTTTCTGTAATGGCGTATACTTTTTTATCGCCGCCGAAGTGGAAGTACTGCACAATTTTAGGTGCCGAAGTTACATAGCGTTTCTCGAAAAGCTCTTTCAGGTCCTGATCAAATACGGCTACTTTACCCTGGTCCTGGCGCACGATTATAAAAGATTTGCCACTATTTTCGGGTACCAATTCAAACATGGCCCGCCTGCTTGGGCGCAGCAATTGCTCGCGACGCAGAATACGGCCCTGCAGGTTAAACACCACCACTTCGCCATACTTAGTTACAGCCGTAATCTCTGATTTTCTGAAATCGGCGCCCAGCTTAGCCATGGCAGTAGACGTTATCGGAGCTTTTACACTAAACGGGAAGCCCGGATATGTTTCGCCCTGCTTGTTAAGCGCGTAGATGTAACCGTTCTCCAGCAACACTACAATCACATCGCGGCCACCCACACGCAGGTGCTGCGGCGCAGCTGCCAGCCTGTAATCCATGCGCCGAGGCTGCCAGCCATCAATAGCATTCCCCCTGATGTCGTACATGTACAGGTTGCCCAGGTTATCATCTACCAACAAACGGTAATTGCCGTTCTTCTCGTAATCAAAAACAGATAAGCGCTGAATGTCGAGTGTATCCCCTACATTGAACGGGAAGTTCTCTACATCCTGGCCCTGGTTATCAATGGCATGTATGCGGTTGGCTGTGGCAAAAACATACCGCAGCTTTTTATCCTTGTCCAGCTCTATCTGTTGAATGTTGCCTCTTATACTGCTGCTAAGGGTATCGGTCCAGCCGGGTTTGCCAACTGCCGATATGTTGTGCAGTATGTTCGCAGAGTCCTGCACCACTACTTCGTTGCTTCTGTCTACAGCACTTTGCACCGGGAACGGCCTTGAGTTAAGGCGGTAGGCAAAAGGCAATGAGATTTCTACCCCGAAGTCATCTTTCGCCACATTTGAACGGTCCTGGCTGCGGAAAACTATGCTGGTATAATATTGCTCATCGGCTTTGGCAAACTGAAAGCTAACCTGGTTATAGCGTTTTATTAAAGTAGCATGCTGCAGCAGGTCTTCGCGGCTTTCATCGGTCATGTAGCGGCTCAGGATGTACCAGGCATTCACGGTGTTCAGGTACAAACTGAAATTGCTCTCATGCAGCGTCTCCTCCAGAAAAGCCTTTTGCTGCACCGATTTTCCCCATACATTATCTGTAGCGATATCATCTAGCAGCGAGCGCAATGTTGCCACTTCAGAAGAGAACAACAGGTAATCATCTACCTGCACCACGTAGCTTTGCTCGAAGCCGGTGAACAACTCCCCGAAGAGCAGAGAAGGTAACTCCGGTACATTTATCTGCTGCAAGGTATAGCTGCCGTAGCGCTCGCTGTGGGATTTTATTTGTTTTGCTTGGCTTACCTGTTTATTTAATTGAGCCAGCCAGTTTGTAGTTCGTGCGGGGTTGGCCATGCGGGCAAACACGATCTTCTCCGGTTTGTTCTTAATATTGTATGCCTCCAGATAAGCAATGGCAACCTCCTGTTTTATACTTGCTGCCAGCGAGTCGAGGGTGGTGGCGTATACTGTGCCGGCTGCCTCTTTGGCTTTACCCGGATTGCGTAGCCTGGCCACCTGGTTTACCCCAAAGTGGAAAAGTGCTGCAGTGCGTGCCGGAAGGTAATCTTTTACAAGCAACGGCCTTGGTGCCTGCGGCTGCATCCGGCTATGGATCGAGCTTTTAAGTTCTTCAGGGTTAGAGAAACCGTTCAGGAATATCTTGTCGCTTTCGAGTTTCAGTTCCAGCATGGCATTGCGGCAGAAGCTGCTCAGAAACCTGACCTGCGGCATTATATCTTCCTGCAGAAACAGCCCCAGCACATCAGGCAATTCCCTGTAATTCACATACACGTTTGCAAAAACATCGGGCTGGCTCAGGTAATTGGTGTTCTTAAAATCAGCTGCTACAGAAACAGGGTCTCCACGTTTGATGCGCCGCACGATAGCCTCTATCAGTACCGGAGATGCGCTAAGTATAATATTGTTGTGGTGCGTGAAGTAAGTGAAGCTGGTACCCAGGCCGGTGTTCGAAACATCGGAAAGAAGTACTCCCTCGTACTCGCGTGTTTCTTCTTTAAAGAACTCGCTCCTGGTAATGTTCTCGGTAAGGGTACGGAAAAAACGGTGCTCGCCTACAGTATTTACAGGTATGTAGTATACAAACTGCAGGTCTGTTTTGCCTACCACATGCACCGATGTAAGTATATCTTTCTTGTTCAGGAAACGCTCCAGGCGCTGGTTGCCCGGCGATACGCTATCGAGCCAAAGTATATTTTCTTCGAATTGCTGCACAGCAGGCAACGTAGAAAAACCCTCCCAGAGGCCGGTACCACGCAGGTGTTTCAGTAAAGCAGAGTGGTTGTTCGTCTCGATCACAAAAGCTGCATCCTCAGGCACTAATGTCCACAGGTCTACTTTCTCCCGCGCGTTCTGCCACCTGCTATAGCCGTAATAGGCCAGCGATGCAAGCACAACAAATCCAATAAAGTATAACAGGATGCGTTTCGGCATGGCAAGCGTTGTCAGGCTACAAAATTAACTTAAAATTCTAAAATGCACCGGCAGAAAGCATTAGGCACCACCTTTGCAGGGCAAATATAAGCATAAGCCATCTGAAAGCATTTTTATATCGCAATATTCAACTTAAGGGGAGCCGTGGCACGTATAACCAAGCCAACATGTAACCTATAAGTATGTTCAAAATTTTACTCCCCGTAGATTTCTCTGACAGCACTGAAAATGCCAGTAACTATGCGCTTAACCTGGCGTCTGCCGTGCCTGATTCGCAGATACTTTTGTTGCATTGTGCCTACGATTACCTGGCAGATGCAGACCTGGCCAATGCCCCTATAGATGAACTCACAGCTTCTGAAATTGTGGCTGAGCGCGTTATACACCGCAATGAAAACGAGGCCCTGAACCAGCTGGATACCCTGTACCAGGAAATGCAGGCTCAGAATAAGCGGTTGCTGCACCCTGTGCGCCTGGAGCGAGCATTTATACATGGCCTGCCGGAAGACAAGATACCAGAGCAACTACAGCGCTACAAGCCAAACCTGCTGGTAATGGGCACCAAAGGAGAAGCAGGATTGATGCGCAGCTTTTTTGGCACTGTGGCTACCGAGGTTGCCCAGAACGTAACAGTGCCTGTGCTCACCGTACCTGAAAACTATACCTCAACTAAACTTGGCAAAGTACTTTTTGCCACCGATTTCGACTCTTCGGATGTAAATAGCCTGTTAACCCTGCAAAGCATTCTGCAACCGTTTGGCTCAGCTATTGTGGCGGTGCATATTTCAGATAAAGACGATAAGCAGGAAGACAAGCAACAGCTACAGTCGCTGAGGCAGAACCTGGAACAGACCATCAACGGCAGTAACATAAGCTATACTTTACTGGAGGGCGACAATGTAGCAGATGCGCTGCAGGACTTTGTGCAACAGCATAACATAGATATGATTGCCGTAACCGCACACAAACATGAAGGCTTAAATGCATTGCTGCGCTCCAACACGGTTAAAAAACTGATCCTGCATGCGCCGGTGCCGCTACTTGTTTTCCATACTCCGGACAAAGTATAGTTTAAACCCTTACCTGAAGCTGCTCTAACAGTGCCTGGTAATAATTCTCCAGGGCATGCTCATTAGTAGCCAGGAACAGGAATGGCTCTATCAGCTCCAGCTCCATCAGCACCAATCTGTTGTTCAGCTCAACGCCATCTACACGGGCGTAGAGGCAATCAGAAGCAAAGTTGTCTACTATGCGTTGCGCGTTGGCTAACAATGCCTGAGGTGGAGTTGGGGTATGTATAGTTCCTCCGAAAAAGTGCTGCACCCTGAAATCGCCGGGCTTGGCTGTTTTAAGCACTGCATGGCTATACTTGCCGTTGAAGAACAGGAACGACCATTCGCCCTGTGTTTTAATTTCCTCCAGGAAAGGCTGTGCCAGAAAAGGCTCCTCCTGCAGCAGTTCATTTATTCTGGAAGTATAGGCAGCAGCATCGTCACGATCAATGGCCAGTGTATTTTTGGCTGCACCGCTCACGCGAGGTTTAACTATAATTTTATCGCTGTCCAGGATGTTAAAGATCGCTTCGGCATCAAACCTGTCGCCTTGCTCCAGCCAAACGGTTGGCACAATTTCTACACCCTGTTGCTGCAGGTCTTTAAAGTATATTTTATCAGCGTTCCATCGCAAAGTTCGCACCGGGTTAAGCACGCGGCAGCCCAGCATTTCCATCCTATCGAGCCAGGTATAAAAGGCGGCAATCTTGTCAAAATAATCCCACGGCGACTTTATAATAACAGCATCAAAAGCTGTCCAGTCTACTCTTTCATCATCCCAAACCTGGTAAGAAATCTGGTGGCCTTTGCTCTCTAAAAAGTGGAAAAGGCGCTCGTCTTCGCTGTCGGCATTGTGCGTGTAGCTCCCCAGGCTCTGGCAAGTTACAAGTGCTATTTGCAGTGTTTGCATAATTGTTGATATTTGCACGAAATTATACTTTATCCTCCGCAGAATCTATCATAAACACATTTTTAGCTAAACTTTTTCGCCGCCTGCTCTCGTATGCAAAGTATAATTTTCACACCCCGATCTTAAGCTCAAACATGTTTAACCTCTTCTACAACGGCATATGCTGCAGGTACAGCCTTACTGTACGCCTGCTGTTGCTGCTATGGCTGATTTGCCCGCTTACAGGCGCCTGCTCCAGCAGTAGCGAACAGCTTGATATGCCCGAGGAGCGTGTGAAAGAGCGTAGCTTGCCTGACACAATGGGTGCCCGCAAACCAGCCGGACCAGGCACACCAGCCACGGTAGACCTGCTGGAGAACCCTTTCCTGAGCGACCGCAACCAGCTACGCAAATTAGAGTCGTACATTGCCCGGATCAACGCAGATTTTACAGTAGAAGCCGCTCCTATCGAGAACATTCATGAGGCAGGAGTTTCAGACACTATCTATACTATAAACTTTGGCAGCTCTATGCTGGAGCTTTATGCCCCTACCCAAACCGGCGAGCTTTTATTGCAGGTGGCCGACATCAGAAGCAATGCACTTACGTTGCGCAACAACATGCGTGTAGGCATGAGCCAGGCCGAACTGATGACCAAGCTTAGAAATTACGACGTGCGCATACTGCAAACAAACACCGAAGTAGTAGCCACCAACCGCGAAGGCGCACCAATTTCGCTTCGCTTTTTCCTGAAGAACGGCAAGGTTAGCCGCATCCGTTACGAAGGGTATGTAGATTAAGCAAATATGCTAATGGTTAATGTGGTAATTGCTAAATTGCAGACTTGTTAGCTGTTGCTCTCAATTCCTGATTTGGCATATTGGTAATTTAATGCAGCCACTCGTCTTGCCAAAATCAACACATTAATTAACTACCATATTAACCTTTAGCACATTAACAACATGCGCATAGTTGTTCAGCGGGTAACGCAGGCATCTGTAACAATTGATGGAAGTATAAAAGGACAGATAGGTTTAGGCTTATTACTACTGGCAGGCTTCACCCCGGAAGATACCGACGAAGACCTGAAATGGATTGCCGGCAAAGTGGCCCAGCTCCGGATTTTCGGCGACAGCGAAGGCAAAATGAACCTGAGCGTGCAGGATGTTCAGGGCGATATGCTGGTAATCAGCCAGTTTACCTTGTTTGCCAGCACCAAAAAAGGCAACCGGCCATCTTACATTGGCGCCGCGCCACCTCCCATTGCCATTCCGCTTTACGAGAAATTTATTTTATACTTGGAAGAGGCCTTCGGCAAGAAAGTACAGACCGGCGAGTTTGGTGCAGATATGAAAGTAGCCTTGCTGAATGACGGGCCGGTAACCATAGTTATAGATTCTAAAAACAAAGAATAACCCCACGACACATGACCATAGCAGAGGCGCAGAAAATTGTAGACGACTGGATTAAAACAAATGGCGTCAGGTACTTTAACGAGCTTACCAACATGGCCATACTTACCGAAGAAGTAGGCGAAGTTGCCAGAATAATATCGCGGCAGTATGGAGAGCAGTCTTTTAAAAAAAGCGACGAAGGAAAGCAGCTTTCTGATGAACTCGCCGATGTAATGTTTGTACTTATCTGCCTGGCTAACCAGACAGGTATAAACCTGACTGAGGCACTTGAGAAAAACCTTGAAAAGAAAACCAACCGCGACAGCGAACGCCACAAGCAAAACGAAAAGCTGAAGTAAACCTGTTCGGCGGTTATGGTAGAACTATAAAAGTAAAGGCCGGTTCATGAACCGGCCTTTATTCTTTCTGAGATTTATACTTTACACCAGGCTGTGTTTTGCATTCAGATCAACCAGGCGGTCATGCTTCCAGACAGGCAGTACATCGTAAACATCATGCTGCAGGCAAAATTCAATGTCCTTGTGTATCTCCAGGTTTTCGAGGCGCTGCACATGTGACGACTGTCTTAAAAATGAAACCAAATCGGCTTTAGCAGCATGATATAAGTATAAAGAAGCCAATGTAGCATCGTTCTCAAACTTGAACTGGTTTTGTAAACGCTCTGCCAAGGCACCTGCGTACAGTGTATCTTCGAGGTTAAATTTACCTTTCCAGCCGGCACAAACTACCAGCACATCCAGTTGCAGCTCAGCCAGATGATCGGCTACTGCCTGCAGGTTCAGGAACGAACCTACCACAATTTCCTCGGCTGCTTCCGACATGCGTATAGCACGCGTACCGTTTGTAGTAGTAATAGCTATGGTACGGCCTTTTATACTTTCGTTCATGTATGCAAACGGCGAGTTGCCCAGGTCAAAACCTTCGGCTTTTACACCATCGCGCTCGGCTGCTGTAAGACAACCCTGTGCAGCGTAGGTCTGGCATTCCTCCAGTTTCATCACCGGTATAATATCGGTAGCGCCGTTGGCAAAAGCCGTTACCATAGTAGAAGTAGCACGCAGAATATCTACAGCAACTACTGCCTTTCCCTTCAGATCATACAAATGCAACAACTCAGGGCTGTAGCAAACATCAATACTAGGCATTTTATTTTAGATGTTAGATACTAGTAGTTAGACGTTAGATTAAGGCTTTCAAAAGTCTAAAATCTAACATCTAATGTCTTAATTAAAACTATTTCTTTACAAACGGAAGCTTTACAATCTGTGCTTTCATGTCTTTGTTACGCACGCGCACAAACACTTCGCTGCCCGGCTTGCTGAACTCGTTCTTTACATAACCCATACCAATGCCTTTGCCCAATGTTGGCGACATAGTACCTGAAGTTACTTCACCAATCTGCTCGCCTTCTGCATTCACAATTTCGTAGTGCGATCTCGGAATAGCTTTATCTACCATCTCGAAACCTACCAGTTTTTTAGTAACACCGGCAGCTTTCTGCTCCTTCAGGTTCTCTGAGTTTGTGAAGTCTTTGTCGAATTTCGTGATCCAGCCAAGGCCAGCCTCAAGTGGCGAAGTTTTATCATCGATGTCGTTACCGTACAGGCAGAAACCCATTTCCAGGCGAAGTGTATCGCGGGCACCTAAACCTATTGGCTTAATGCCGTATGGTTTGCCAGCCTCCATAATGGCTTCGAAAACTTTCTTAGCATCCTGGTTCTTCACATAGATCTCGAAACCACCAGCACCTGTATAGCCTGTTGCAGAAATGATAACATCCTGAGCACCGGCAAACTCACCTTTCTCGAAAGTGTAGTATACCATGCTGGCAAGGTCTACGCTGGTAAGCGACTGTAGTGCCTCAGCTGCTTTTGGCCCCTGCACAGCAAACAAAGATATCTCATCAGAGATGTTCTCCAGCTGTGCGCCGCCTGTGTTATACTTGCTTATCCAGTTCCAGTCTTTCTCGATGTTAGAAGCGTTTACTACCAGCATGTATTCTTCTTCGCCTAAACGATATACCAGCAGGTCATCAACTATACCGCCTTCTTCGTTAGGCAGGCAGGAGTACTGAATTTTATTATCTGTTAGTTTAGAGGCATCGTTGGATGTTACACGCTGGATCAGGTCTAGGGCCTGCGGGCCGCGTACCATAAACTCACCCATGTGCGATACATCAAAGACACCTACAGCATTACGTACTGTGTTGTGCTCATCCAGATCTGATGAATAACGCACAGGCATATTATAACCGGCAAAAGGCACCATTTTAGCGCCAAGCGCTTCGTGCACATCATTTAAAGCAATCTTTTTAAGGTCCATTTTTGTTTCAGCTAGTTGTAGTAGTTGCGAGGCAAAAATAACTAAAATTAAACCGCTTCCTAAATTTTATACTTCGGGCTGTTGCACCGCCGTTTAGTTGTTAGTTTATACTTAGTTACAGATAATGCACCCATAATTCATTTTAAAAGTACAATACTATACTCTAAAGAAACAATAACTATAGTTCCAGATACTACGTAATTAAGGACTCATGCTTTTAGCCAAAACTATGAATCCAGATTTTATACCTGCGGTTGCGCAATACTGCCCGGCCTTATATTTACCTGAGGCACACCTTAAGCCGATTTGTTCTTTAAAGCAGTTTCGCTTTTCTTTGATCTAAACAGCTAACACGGCAGCAGAAGCTTTGCAGTTTTTACACAGGCATAAGCTTTTCTTTCCTGCCTCATTCTCAGGTAATACTCACAGATGAAATTATCAGTTAAGTTATTTGCCGGATTCGTTCTGATTTCGGTGCTCTTTACGGCAGTAGCCATCGTTAACTTCAGGCTTTCAGAAGATGTTATCGCAAACTCGCAATGGGTGTCGCGCTCACAGATCGTGGTACGTAACTCTGCTGCGCTGCAACGTAACATCATTGATATGGAAACGGGCTTGCGCGGTTTCCTGCTCAACGGAAACGACAACTTCCTGCTGCCATATTCGCAAGCTAAGCAGCAACTGCCTAACCTGTTTAAAGAAACCAAGTCTTTTACTGTAGCTACCCCTGAGCAGGTAGAGAAAATTGACAGGATACAGCAGTTGCAAAAAGAGTGGGAAGAAAAGTATGCAGAGCCCCTTATTCAGCTAAAGCGGGCCGATTCCATCGACTTTAAGATCACAAAGTTTGACCTGCAACGCGACAGCCTGTTAGATGGCGAAAAAGCTTTAATTGATACACTGCGCGAGAACTTCAGGCAATTTAACGCATACGAGTATAAAGTACGTGAATTCCGCCGCGACCGCCTGAGCCAAAGTATAAACAACACACGCCAGATCTCTACTATCTTAACTATAGTATCTGTACTCTTAGGTTTGGGCTGGGCATATTACATCACGCGCCTGATCACCAACAGGATCATGAAAATGGTAACACTAGCCGATAAGATCTCGAAAGGCGACTATAAAACACAGATAGTGGACACAGCTAACGATGAGTTGACGCAGCTATCTAACTCGCTTAACCTGATGTCGTCTACTATTGATACTACCTTTACAGAGCTGGACCGCAAAAACAAAGAGCTTGACCAGTTTGCCTACGTGGTATCGCACGACTTAAAGGCACCGTTGCGCGGTATCGAGGTAGCATCGCGCTGGGTAGAGGAAGACATGGGTAAAGAGCTGCCAGCAAATGTGCAGGAATACCTGATGATGATGCGCATACGTGTGCACCGCATGGAAAACCTGATAAACGGTATATTGGCACTTGCCCGAATTGGCAGAAACAATCAGGCACAGGAAGAAGTAGATGTGCAGCAACTCCTGACAGAAGTTGTTGACATGATCTCACCTCCAAAGAAGTTCAGGATAAAAATTCAGGACAGCATGCCTACACTGGTTACTGTGCGGGTGCAATTAGAACAGGTGTTTTCTAATCTTATCAGCAATGCTATTAAGTACCACGATAAAGAGAGCGGCCTTATCGCGGTAACGCATCACGAGACAGATACAGCTCACGTATTCTCGGTTTCAGATAATGGCCCGGGCATTGATCCTGAGTACCATAAACGCATTTTTGTGATCTTCCAGACATTACAGGAGCGCGATGCCGTAGAAAGCACAGGAGTAGGTCTGGCTATAGTTAAGAAGATCATTGAGAATAAGGGCGGCACCATTTGGGTAGACTCTAAACTGGGGCAGGGAGCCACCTTTACATTTACCTGGCCAAAAAACAAGGCCATAAAAGTGTAATTTTTTAGTTAAATTTGTTCAAAAGCAGTTTTATACCATTTACGATAGCATGAGCGAGAAAATAGTAAATATCCTTTTAGTAGAAGATGACTATCTGGATATTATGAATGTAGAGCGGGAGCTAAAGAAAATCAGTATCAATCACCCTATACACGTTGCCCGTAACGGGCGCGAAGCGTTAAGTATGCTTCGTGGCGAAGGAGTACCTAAGATAACACCAGCACCAAGTGTTATACTTTTAGATATAAACATGCCTAAGATGAATGGTCTGGAATTTCTGGCTGAGCTAAGAACCGAGCCTGAATTCAGCCATATTCCTGTGTTTATCATGACAACCTCTAACGAAGATACCGACCGCCTGGAGGCCCAGCGCCTGAACGTAACCGGTTACATCGTTAAACCGCTTAGCTTCGATAACTTCGAGAACAGCCACTCTTCTTTAGATAGTTTCAGCCTTTTCCTGGACCTGATCAAGCTGAAGTAAGCTTTTATTGTCAGAGCAAACTCATTAAAATAAAGCAGGCTGCTGTGGCAACAGCGTGAAAGATTGACGGTGATGCGGAGTTGCGCCATAAAGCGCAATGGCTTCGCGGTGCACTGCAGTTGGGTAGCCTGCGTTCTGTTCCCACCCATATAAATTGTGCTCTTCTGCAAGCTTGCACATCAGATCATCGCGGTGGGTTTTGGCCAGCACCGATGCCGCTGCTATAGACAGATACTTCCCGTCGCCCTTGATTATACAACTATGAGGCACTGCCTCAAATGGTTTAAAGCGGTTGCCATCAATCAGCAGATATTCGGGCACAGTTCCTAAACCTGCTATAGCCCGGTGCATAGCCAGGTAAGTAGCCTGTAGTATATTTACAGCATCAATTTCCTGTGGCGAAGCCTCTCCTACTGCCCAGCACAGAGCATCTTTATAAATCTCTTCGCGCAGTTGTTCCCGCTGCCTTTTGTTCAGCTTTTTAGAGTCGGTTAGTAAGCTGTGCTTGTAATCTGAAGGAAGTATAACCGCGGCTGCCACTACCGGCCCGGCTAAACAGCCACGACCAGCCTCATCTATGCCAGCCTCAAGTATAAATCCGCTATGGTTGGGTAAAAGCATGTGCCTAGTTATTTAATGCCTCAAAATTAACTGTTATAGAATATTCTCCGTTCCAGCAATAGCATAAATATATTTTATTCGTTTAGATTTTATTCAATAAAAAAGCCCGCCAGTTTGAAACCAGCGGGCTTTTATTTAACAGAATATCAAATTAATAGCCAGGGTTTTGCTGTGCTGCTAACACTGGGTTAGAAGCGACTTCAGTAATTGGTAATGGCCAAATAAATTTGAAATTATCATAAGGTATAGCTGCAAGGCTCACAGCAGCTGCTCTGAATTCGCCTGAAGCTGCTTTGTAGTCATTCTTTGTAGTTGTACTAGGTGCATACTTTGCAGGTATACCCTTAGGCACGAACTTTCCTTCAACTGCCAGGCGGTGAATATCTTTCCATCGTAAGCCTTCAGCCAGGAATTCAATGCGACGCTCATTGATGATCGCCTGAACAAGTGCATCACCAGATACTCCAGTAACCAACTGATCTGTTGATCTGCCTCTAACTGCATTAAGAAGTGCTAAAGCTTCGGCAGACTGATCTAAACGAGCATGTGCTTCTGCTTTGTTTAATAATACTTCCGCATAACGGATAACAGGCGTATTATCAGACCATGTTGTTATGTCTCTGTATTTGTTAGTGAAGTAGTAACCTGTAGATGCTTGTTTTGCAAGTTGAGTTCTACGCAGGTCATTAGCTGGCCAAAATGTCTGGTTCCAGATCATTGGGCTAATAGCCACCAGTGCACGAGCAGGAGAAACACTGTACATTTGAGGAAGAGCACCATTTGTACCGCCATTATCTGTAGCAGAGTTTTCAATAGAGAATATGGATTCTGTATTGTTCTTATTTCCAGCAAACGGACCCTCAGGAGTTGCAGTTAAAGCATAACCACCGATAGGGCTTGTAAATGTTGTTGTCCCTGAAACGATTTTGTTTGCTTCTGCAATTACATTATTCCAATCTCCTTTATGCAGCAATACACGGGTTTTTAGAGCAATAGCAGCGCCTTTTGTGGCTCTAGTAAGCTTAAAGGTTTGTGTAGCAGGCAAATTATCCTCAGCGAACTGCAGGTCTTCCAGAATCTTGTCATAAACCTCCTTCACTGTGTTACGCCCCTGTTTACTGGCTTCCTCTACTCGGGCAGGTGTATTTATAGCTATAGTTCTGTAAGGAACACCTAAGTGAGAAGCATCTGCAGTGTGGTTATAAGGACGAGCAAAGTGCGTTATTAACTCGTGGTGTGCCATTGCTCTCATAAAGCGAAGCTCTCCTGTATATGCTTTCGCTTGATCAGCCGTGATCACATTGTTTTTAGCAGCAGCCTCTACACCTTCTATAACAACATTAGCTTTGTTAATAAGTGAGTATAAGGTCTCCCACATATACTGATTATTTGCAGTAGTAGCATTGTAGGTACTTTCATAGGTAATCTGGAAGAATGCCTGAAGGTTTAGCATATCTTCTCCACGGTTATCACCCTGTTCCACGTGTGCTGCCCCAAAAGGGTATCCACGTACTGCACCACCAGCGTAAAAACCACTTTGAGCTGCATCATAAACACCAGCAACAGCTAGTTCAACACGGCTTGGAGTTTCAAACGCAGTTGTCTCAGTAATTCTATCAAACGGCTCCAACTCTACAACATCTTTCTCGCAAGAGGTCAGCATCAGAGATAAGCAAACCGCTGGTGCCAGCAGAGCAAATTTCAATTTATTTTTTATGAAGAAAGGATTTTTCATCTCTTAAAAACTTTAATGGTTAATTAGAATCCAAGGTTAAGACCTACAGTAAACACACCCTGCTGTGGATTTGAGTTGTAATCGTAACCAAGAGCAGTATAAACTTCTGGGTCCAGGCCAGAGTAGTCAGAAATAGTAAGTGCATTCTGCATCTGTGCATAGATTCTTAAACGATCTACTTTAATGCGCTCTAAAGCAGCTTTTGGTAAAGAGTAACCCAGTGCTATGTTCTGAACTTTTAAGAAGTTGCCATTCTCAACGAAGCGTGAAGATGCTTCACCCTCAGTGTTGATAAAGCTGCTTCTGCCTGCATACAGCATTGGCGTCTGACCATCACCAGGTCTCTCAGGGCTCTGCCATCTGCCAAGTATTTCAGTGCTGTTGTTTTCAAACTGCATTGTTAACAGGTCCTGGCGAGTACGATTCATAACTTTGTTTCCACCAGAGAAACGAACGAACACGTTCAGGTCGAAGCCTTTGTATTTAAAGTTGTTGTCGAAACCACCAAACCACTTTGGAAGAGCGCTGCCTAAAACAACTTTATCAGCTGCTGAGAGAGATGAACTAGTGCTTAAGTCTGTTGGATTAGCAGGATCATAAACATAATAAGTAGCTCCTGTTGCTGTACCATTAGTCTTGATATTACCCTGAACTAGTGAGCCATCAGCCTTACGGTAGATTGGATTACCGTTTGCTTTGTTTACACCTTCATATACATAACCATAAATAGAGTTAATAGACTCGCCCTCACGGATAATTGTATAAGTGCTTGGGAAGATATCCTGGCCATTTACAAGCGTCTTCACTTCGTTGTTCTGTGTAGAGAAGTTTACACTAGAATTCCAAGTAAAGTCTGCTTTATCAACTACTGTAGCATTTACAGAGAACTCCAGACCGTCATTTACTACACGTCCGATATTTCTGTAAATTAGGTTATTTGGAACACCCAATGAAGGAGGTGTTGGCGCACCAAGAACAACGTTGTTATTGTCTTTTTTCCAATATGCCATTTCAACATTGATACGGCCATCGAATAGACCTAAGTCAATGCCGAAGTCAGAGATAGTCTGTTCTTCCCATCTTAAATCTGGGTTACCAGTGTTACTGAAAGCAATACCATTTTGCAGACCGTACTGCGCTGAGCCATAAGAACCAAGGTATGGGTAGTTACCACCAGAAATGTCAGAGTTACCAACCTGACCATAGCTTCCTCTTAATCTTAAGTCAGAGATAAATCCAAGGGCACCAGAATTTTTGAAGAATTCTTCTTCAGATACACGCCATGCGGCAGAAACACCAGGGAAGTAACCCCAACGGTTTTCCGGAGAAAGTTTAGACAAACCATCTGCACGAACAGAACCTCCTATGTAGTATTTTCCTTTGTAGTTATAGTTTACGCGGCCAAGGTAAGACGCAAGACCATTTTCGCCAATGCCACCAAAGATTGACTGATTACCTACTGTACCACTTACCAGGTTCTCCTGGAAGAAACGGTCAGATAAGCCAGAACCAGAGATTTGGAACCAATTACTCTTTGTCTTAGTGTATTCAGCAACCGCTGTTACATCTATATTATGAACATCATTGAAAGACTTGTTGTATGACAAGATGTTCTGCCAGTTCCAACGGTGTGTTGGAGAGTATGCCTGTGAAATAGAACCACCGGCTGTAAAACCATCTCCATGACGCGGATCCTGGAAAGAGTAATCATCTACCAGGCTGATATCAGCACCAAGTAATGTCTTGAATCTTAGATTATCTACTAATTTAAAATCCAGATAAGTATTTCCTACAGCACGATAGCTGGCTGCTCTACGTGGGTTATTGTCAAGTACAAAACGCAGGTTTGGAATACCGTTTGCAATTGTGATAGCATTGGCACCACGACCTAGAGCTCTTGGGTCAGTATCATCAATATTGTAACCAGTCGGATCATTTGGATCATAAACAGCTACGTTTGGCAGCATTCTGATTACAGCAAATGTATTTCCTGAAAGGTTATTTGAGCCAGCTAGAGGACCTTCGTTATCTTGTCTGGATAAACCAGCCTGTATACCAAAGTTTAACCAGTTAGTTACTTTCTGATCTAAGTTAGTGCGCAAAGTATAACGTTTCAAGCTGTTAGCTCTTGCAATACCTTCTTGATCAGAATAACCTAATGAAATATAGTACTTAGTTCTGTCTGTTCCGGCGCTGGCAGAGAAAGTATGACTTTGCTGGAAACCAGTTCTGTACACATAGTCATTCCAGTTTGTGTTGGTGCCGTTAGCATCTAATGCAGCTGGCAAAGTTGTAGCACCAGCGTTAGCATACTTTTCATTTTGAATTTCAACAAACTGTGTTGCATCTAGTAGATCGTGCAACTCTGTAGCCTTTGCCCAGCCAGTATAACCATCATAGTTAAATTTGATCTGGCCTTGCTTACCTTTTTTAGTAGTAATCAAGATAACACCATTAGATGCCCGTGAACCATAAATAGCGGTTGCCGCACCATCCTTCAGAATCTCAAAAGACTCAATATCATTAGGGTTTATATCAGCTAGTGCGTTTGCGTTAGCGAAACCACCAACGTTACCAGAGAAAGCTGGAACACCATCTATTACTACTAATGGCTGAGTGCCACCTGTGATTGAGTTAACACCACGAATTCGAATTGCAGGAGGCGCACCCAGAATACCAGAAGGCTGTGTAATCTGCACACCTGCAGCACGGCCTGCCAACTGCTGATCAAAAGAAGGAGTAGCTAAGTTAGCTAGAGCCTCACCTTTAACCTGGGCAATAGAGCTAGTCACATCTTTCTTCTGCTGCGTGCCATAGCCCACAACAACTACTTCATCTAACTGCTTCTGATCAATCTCAAGTGCTACATTGATTGTATTTGCGTTACCAATTGCACGCTCTGTGGTTTTGTAGCCAATAAAACGGAAAACTAACGTATTTCCATTTTCTGGAACGTTAAGAGAATAGGACCCATCGGCTCCGGTAGCAGTACCTACTGTCGCGCCTTTCACTAACACTGCTACACCAGGCAGTCCTTGCCCAGTGCCTTGGTCGGTAACTTTACCCGACACGGTTTTGCCCTGGGCCACGGCCTGCTGTAGCAGGGTAAGCACCAGCACAAAACTCATTAGTAGTAGTTTTTTCATTGTGTTGCAATTAAGGTTGATAAATTGTTTAAGGTGTAAAGTGAGATTTTATAAGCAAAGCAATCCCTGTCCGCCTCCTGGAGGCAGTTGAAAAAATCAAGTAAAACCACCGTTTGTGGTCTATTTAAAATTTATACAGGGGGAAAATATTAAAATTTACTATCAGGCCTTCTGCAACCACTCCAATCACATACACAAGCCAAGGGCTCTTTACTTTAAAAAGTTACATTCCACTTTTTAAACCACGATTTCGTTGCTGCAGCCCATTTACCAAACCAATAATATCAATATATTCAAATAAAAGCAACGGTTACTAAAAATATTTAAAACAACAACACTTGCTTAATAACCAGATACTTACAATAAAACAGCAACACAATATTTGTTATCAAAGCTTTTTACACCTCCTAAAACAGACTTAACACAGGCTGCAGCACACGAAATTAACGAACCTTAAAATCATTGTTTAAACACAATAATTACAAGCACATACCTCACCTTCCTTCAAATATTAAATTTCTGGGAGGCTCAAAATAAAAACGTAGTTTAAACACGGATACTTCTTTAAAAAGCTCAACCCAAAAGCCATTGATAACCACCGTTATAACAAAGAAGCAACAACATCAATACTGAAAAACAAGAAAGGGAGGATAAGCCCCAAAATGGTGCATTATACTTCAGAGGCTTGCAAGCTTATAATTAGATCACCAGAAAAAGGGGCGGTCGGTAGTACTATTGGTTATAACGCGGCAGTCATCTGGAAAAATGAATTCTCCGGGTTTTATACTTAGCTCCTCACGCCTGATGAAGAAAGCTTTGCTGGAAACTGCAGTGGCAGCAAAAAAGCCCAGCGCCCTGTCCTCGGGGTTAGTGGTGCTGGTGATGTTACCAATAATAGTGGCAGGCGGCGGATCCTGAATGCTGCCTACATTCGCTATCTGTGTTTTGATGGTGCTCCAGTAATCGAAGGCTGCTTCGGAGATGGATAGCTGTTTTACATCCACGTGATATTTTGTGCCAAAAGTTTTTTCCTCTATCGGAATTCTGGTTACCAGGTGCCTTTTTAGCTCCTTCCCGTTTATCAGGCGGTCATCCAGCACATTGATGGTATTAGTACGGCTGCTTACCCAGCATAGCTGGCAGCACTCTTTGGGCATGGGTACTCGTACGCCTCTTACTTTTTCAGAATAATCCCAGGGTTGCGTGTTTACCTCAAAGGTGCCGTTCCACTCCCACATGTAGTAGTTTTTTACACCCTCCGGGTCCTGGGCATCAATGTAAACATCTGCTGTGTAAAGGGTTTCTTCAATATTTTCTTCGTTAAGAATCTGCTGGCTACCTACTTCAAAGTATAGATTATTTATTTCAGGAACCGGATTCAGTGTTTCAGGTGAAGAAGTATACTCCCTGCCCTCCCGTGTTCTGATGGTTAAAGTATAAGTATTACCAATCACTCCCTGGATACCGTTTATACTTGTTTTATATATCCCAGGCTCTGTTTCTACCAAAGTCTCCTGGTTGCCTTTGTCGTCGGATATGATAACGGTGGCATCTCTTACTACTGCACTCCAGCTATCGGCATAAGATGCATAAGGCTTGCTTATACTTAGCTTAACCGTGTAAGGCCCCTGCTCATTGGTTATGGCACCATCTACTACCAGTTTGCCCGTATTGCCATCTATCTTTAGCTCCAGCGGATCAACGCAGCCAGGCAGCAGCTGAAGTATACTCACCAATACAACAAGCGCAAGTCTTCTCATAAGTCATCAGAATTTGAAGTCATAGGAAACAGAAGGCAGGGGCACGCCAACAACTGCAACTTGATAAGCTCTCGGAGGCGAACCATAGATCTGCTTGAAAAACACAGAGTATGGATTTTTACGGCCATACACATTGTAGATGGCTATGTTCCAGCTTCCCTCCCACTTCTTTTCCTTTTCAGGGTTAGGCAGTATGGTCATCGAGAGGTCCAGGCGGTGGTAATCAGGTATGCGGTACTGGTTGCGCTCTCCAAAGTCCGGAATAATATAATCATCTATAACATAATGTGCCAGTGGTGCCGTTATGGGCCTGCCGGTGCTGTAGGTAAAATTTGCAGACCATAGAACCCGCTTTCTCCGCTGGTAGCTGCCCACAAGGTTAAGTGTATGGGGCTTGTCGTAGTTTGCCGGGTAGTAGGCTCCGCCATTTATAGTTTCTTCAGGAGTTGCTCCTTTAACAGCCATTTCGGTGCGGGCATAAGTATAGCTCAGCCACCCGGTTAATTTACCTGTTTTTTTGCTGATGCTGGTTTCAATGCCATACGCCCTGCCTTTGCCCGGCAGCAGATCTGCTTCTATAGTTTTATTCAGGAATAGCTCGGCTCCGTTCTTGTAATCCAGCATGTTCCGGATGCGCTTGTAATAAGCTTCAACAGATGTTTCGATAGTATGCCGCCTGAAGTTCCTGAAGTACCCGAGGCTGAACTGATCGCCGATCTGCGGCTTAAAATACGTGTTACTACTCTTCCAGCTATCCAGCGGCGATACCGAGGCTGTGTTAGAGATCAGGTGGATGTACTGGCGGTTGCGGTTGTAACCTAGTTTTACCGAACTATAGGCGCTGATACTATAATTTAAAGAGAAGCGTGGCTCCAGGCCGTGGTATAGCTTTATTACTTCGCCTGCGCTGTAGTTAACTGTATCAGTTATAGTTCTGTCTTGTTTGGGCACCTCCGGCTGATAAAGGTATACTTCGCCGGCACCATAGTTGGCGTAAGCAGCATAGCGCAGGCCATACATAAAAGATAATTTCTGCGATAATCGCACTTCATCGTTCCAGTACAAGGCACTCTCCAAAGCGTGTTCCTTATGTAACTGCACCGGCAGAATCTGGGAAATTTCAGAATCTGGTTTCAACTCTCCCTGCCTGAGCTCATAGTTGATGAAGGAACCGCCAAAGTTGATCCGGTGCCTGCCCTGGCGGTAAGCAAAAGCGGCGTAGAGGCTCTGGTAAAGTATACCGTTCTTAAACTCGGAGGCATTGTTGGGTTCCTGGCTGTTTACCCTGAAATCATACTTGCTGTAAGTGGCGCCTACATCCAGGTTCAGGTTGCGGTTAAAAGTATGGCTATACTTTATACTTGCCGCTGTACTTGCCCAGGCATAAATCGTGTCTCCGGAAAAGCCAAAGTCGTCGCTGCTTCTGTAACCTGAGAGGGTAAGTTTATTCCTGGTGTTAAACACATGACCCAGCTTTGCCGACACATCATAAAAAGAGGCCCTGCTGTTTCGCACCGATACATCGCGCACCTGCCGCAGCACCCAGTTAGAGTAAGAGCTTCTGCCAGCCAGCAGAAAGGAAGTTTTATCTTTCACGATTGGTCCCTCAACAGCCAGCCTTCCCGAAACTATACCTATACCGCCGTTAACCTGATACTTTTCATAATTCCCCTCCCGCTGCTCCACATCCAGCACCGATGAGATGCGCCCGCCAAATTGTGCCGGCATGCCACCTCTGTATAAGGTCATGTTATCTATAGCATTCGGGTTGAAGACAGAGAAGAAACCGAACAAGTGAGATGTGTTGAAAATTGGAGCGCCATCCAGCAGAACCAGGTTCTGATCTGTGCTGCCTCCGCGCACATTAAAACCGGTTGCCGCTTCGCCTATTGAGCTAACGCCGGGCAGCAGTTTTATACTTTTAACCACATCTACCTCCCCCAGAAATGCCGGCATCTTTTTTATACTTTCAACCTGCAGGGTGGTGATGCCGCTCTGTACCCCGGCCAGATTATCGTCTATAGGTTTGGTGGTTGTTATATCTACTTCAGAAAGTTGAATGGATGCTTTGGTTAGCTGCAGGTTTAAAGTATAATCTTTGCTGCTGGTAAAAGTTGCTGTTCCTTTCTCGTAACCCAGGTATGAACCCGTAATGATGTTAAACCCTGCAGTAACATTTAAAGTATAGCGCCCTCTTCTATCTGTTGTGGTGGTGGCATTGTTACTTTCAGCAGTTATAGTTGCCCCTACAATTACCTCCCCCGTTTTCTCATCTGTTACAATACCCTGCACTGTTATTTGTTCAGCAGCCTGCGCAAATAGCAGCGAAGCCTTTGCAGGCAGCACAAGTATAAAAATAAACCGGAGCAATAGCGGTTTCATCTGGTTTGGGTTAGAAGTATACTTTGCGCGTAAAATACTTGGTAGAGCACAACTGGCAGGCGCTCCGAAAAATGCAGCATAGCTTGCATAGAGGTAATAAAAAGACAGATCCCGAAGAACCTGTCTTTTTATACTTCATACACCTTATGCTATATCTTATTCAAAGCCTGTACTTCTGTGGCCGGCAACACGGTATATAGTAGCATCACCAAGAGATACTTCAAAATATATGCTATCCCTTTTTATTCCGTTTTGTAAGGCACCATCTCTTATGATTTTTCCATTCGAGATCGTTACTGTAGTTACTTTAGAGCCTGTCGCTGTATTTTGAAGGTTATCACCAGAAAAGGCTAGATTGGGAAGATCCACATTTGCTCTTACTTTAAAATTTTGAAAGCCACCATGGTCATCAACCCATACTTCTGTAGGAATATTGGCAGATGTGTTATAGATCAGCAGTTCAGCGTCCTCTACCAGGGGCAAAAAATTACCGGTTCCGTCATCGGCGCTATAAGTAACAGTCCAGTCGCCGGATATGGGGTAGGTGGCAGAATATTCTATTGAAGGATCGTCGTCATCGTCGCAGGATGTGAGTGGTCCAAACAGAAACAGTGCTGCCAGTATAAATAAATGTCTCAGTTTCATATGTATCTCTTTTTATGAAATTTATATCTTAACAAATGTTCGGAGTACATCTCCATACCCTGCGTTAATTACACTCCAGCTGTAACTTACTCCTGGTATAACGGTCGCATCTTCAGCCGAGAAGGTAGAGCCCTGTACATCCTGCTCCGGCACGGCTAAAGTGGTGCCTTCATAATGAAAGAACCTTACTGTAGTTTCGGGGCCAGGCTCTGCTACACCACCAACATTGTCGGTTTCGTAAAGGCCAGGAGCTATACGGGTTACAGTTGAAACACCCAAAGCGCCGGCAGTTCGCCTGTACTGCCCTGATAAGTCGATGGCAGCTGCCTCCGGTGCTATTACCCCCACATAACGGGTAGCTGAAGCGGAGAAGTTTTCCGGGTTTGTGGCTGTATAAGTAATTACATATACCCCCGGCACATTTGTATCAACAGTTCCTGACACCGTAACTTCAGTGGAGCTCTCACCAACTGTAGCAGTTGCACCCGGGTCAGTAAATGTTCCGCCTACTGGTATGGCAATCCATTGCTCTCCTGCCATAGTAACCACAGGGTATGTAGTTACAAAAGACACATTAGCCGTTTCATCGTCTTTTTCGCAGCCCTGTAACGCGAAGGAGGCTATAACCGCAAGGGCTGTAAACAAGAATCTATTTATGATCTTCATATTCTTTCAAGATTAAGTTTTACATTAGTCCTTCACGTCCCACCAAACAGGCACATTTATCTCTCTCAAACCCGGATAGTTCTGGTTTCGGATAGATTCGGTGTTAGGGTAAAGCACACGTCTTGGCAACTCACTGCCACCCAAAGTAGAGGCTGCAGAAGGCTCTATAAAGCTTGGGTAGCCGGTTCTACGGTATTCTGTCCAGGCCTCGAAGCCTTGTGTACCACTAAAGGAAATCCACTTCTGCGTGATGATGCGGTCTACCTGCACCTCAACAGCTGCACCTGTAGGGTAGGCCACACCTGGCTGTGCAAGCAAAGCAGTTACCTGCGCAGGATCTTCGCCCAGATAATCAAACGAGGCTCTTATACCTTGCTCGTAAAGGGCTGCCGGGTCGCCTGTGCCATTTGTCCAGCCACGGGCAGCGGCTTCTGCCTGCAGGAAGAAGCTCTCGGCTGCCGATAGCAGCGGCACCGCACTGTTAGGGCTTGCCACAGCCGGACCAGGCTTGGAAAGAGCATTAGCCAGCGTACCTGTTCTGCCCGGCGTACATTCTGTACCCTGGTTCACACCGATGAAATTTCCGGCCCCTGCACCTGTTTCAGCTGGCGCGTAAAAGTTATTTATCCTTGGATCGTTATTTTCATCTAAATAGTTTAAGGCTGTGTTACTTGCCACAACATCTACACCACCTCTAAAAACAACCTGCGTCTGATAGAAAGGATTTCGGTTCTGGGTCTGGTCGGCAAACTCCACATCTGCTGTCTCGCCTATACCTAAGAACTGGGCTCCGTTAGTATACATTTGCTGTATGCCAGCCTGAGCCACAGCAGGTCTTACATACGCCTGGCGTAAGTATACTCTTAGCTTCAGGGTATTGGCAAACCGGCGCCATAGTTCCATATCGCCGCCGTATATCAGGTCGGTATTACCAACATCGGCACCTCCGGCATCTATCTGGGTAATGGCAGAATCCAGCATCACTATCAGGCCATCGTATATCTGCTCCTGTGTCTGGTAGGTCGGGTTCAGGTCTTCCAGGCCGGCCAGTGCTGAGGTAAAGGGAACATCGCCCCAGGCATCTGTTATCACCTGGAAAGTATAAGCCTGCATGATAACGCCAATAGCTGTGAAGTTAGGATTACCAAGTTCAACTCCCTGATCAGCTACATATTTAAAGTCTTCCAGCGCACCCGCGTATAATTCTCCCCAAACCCTGGCATCGTAACTAGCTGAGGTCATCTGGTATAGTTCGAGGTCGCAGTACTGGTTGGCACCACCCGACTGCGCCCAGTGTTGTGCAAAGAAATTACCTAAAAACTGGAACTG
Source organism: uncultured Pontibacter sp. (assembly GCA_966250805.1). Lineage (GTDB taxonomy): Bacteria > Bacteroidota > Bacteroidia > Cytophagales > Hymenobacteraceae > Pontibacter. Next base: position 40,843 of record CBINIP010000002.1, read on the forward strand.
GTTGCCCAGCACATACGCCAACTCGCCCTGGCCGGCAGGCAATGTAAGCTGCGGCGTTGAGGTTGGTGGGTTGTTCGGATCGTCGTTCACATCCAGAAAGTTTTCGCAAGCAGTAGTACCCAGCATAAGGGCAACAACCGAAGCAAGTATAAATTTATATCTACTTTTCATGTCTCTTCTTTTAAGTTATCCTTAGAAAGTTACCCTGATGTTGGCACCCCACATGCGTGTACTTGGCGTACTGCTGAAATCATAACCCTGCAGGTTTCCGTTACCAAAGCTGTTCATTTCCGGATCTATGTAGGTGTTTTCGTCAGGAGTCCAGAGGATAAGGTTACGGCCGTTTACACCCACCTCCACGTTACCCAGAAAAGTGTTTTCCAGCAAGGCAGCAGGGAGCTTATAAGAAATGCTTACTTCCCTTAACTTCGTAAAAGAGGCATCGATGATATTAGTACCTTCTGGCAGGTTACCCCAGTACTCGTACAGGTTGTCGTTGGTGAGCGGGGTTGTATTTTCGATATACTCATCAGAAGAGCCTACCTGCACTACTGAGTTAGGTATGATGTATGGCTGTCGGTCGTTGTAAAGTGTTTCTGGCGCAGTACCTGCAAAGCGTTGTGTACCTCTTGTTCTGGAGTACATTTTACCACCCTGACGGGTATCAAACACAAAAGAGAACTTCAGGCCTTTATACCTCAGCGTGTTCACAAGTCCGCCCTGCCAATCGGGTTGTATAGTTCCCTGGTAAGTTTGTTCAGGGGCAGAGCGTGGGCGACCTGTTGCTGCGTTCACTACAATGCGGCCCTGCGGATCACGGAGGTAATCTTCGGCTTTAAAGGTACCATAAGGTTTGTCTTTTGTAATTACCAGCGCTGCCGCTGCCAGACCACCAAGCGAGATCTCGTTGCCACCGAACACGTCTTCTACATTGTTCTCGTTCTTCGTAAAGTTCACGCTGATGTCCCAGGAGAAGTCGTTTGTCTCAATAGGGATACCGCCTACAACAAGCTCAATACCTTTGTTGCGAACAGTGGCAGCGTTCAGGTTGGCAGAACCGAAACCAGTGGCAAACGAAAGCGGAACAGCAATAATTTGGTCTGTAGATTTTGAGTTATAGTAGGCAGCATCTACTCTGAAGCGCTCATTGAACATGCGAACATCGGCACCTATCTCCCAAGAGCTTGTAGCTTCAGGCTCCAGTTCCTGGTTACCGATAACGTTGCCTACTTCGAAGCCAGGTATACCAGCAAAGGGGAAATTAAGGTCTGTACCCTGGAAACCATCTGAAATGTTACCGGAAACAAATACAGACTGTGTGTAGAACAATGGAGCATCGTTACCTACATCAGCATAATTGGCCCTGATCTTGGCAAAGTTGATCGGTGTTGTTTCTGCCAACCCAAGTGCTTCAACCGCATCGAAAGCAATGTTTACAGATGGATAGAAGAAGCTGTTTCTTCCTCCGCGTTGTGGCAGTGTGGAGGACCAGTCGTTACGGCCTGTAAGCTCTAACCACAAAAACTCTCTGAAGCCGAATTTAGCAGAACCGTATACACCTACCAGTCTCCTCAGATCTCTATAACTGGTTGTGAGTGGCGTACCAATTATATTGCTCAAAGACTGGAACTCGTTATTAGCGAGCGCGTCGGCAGTTGCGGTTAGGTCGTCAGTAGAACGTTGGTTAATGTTGTGACCCACCAAAAGTTCCATGTTCAGGTTTTCTGTCAGGTCTCTGCTGTAAGTTGCGATAAAGTCAGAAGTGATTTCCCTGTAGTATAACTGGCGCTCAGAATACAAACCGTTATCGTTGTTGGCAGCATTCTGTCCTTCCACGTTTCTGATCGCCTGCCATTGCTTACGGCGGTCGGTATAAAAGTCAGTACCAATACGATAGGTTAAGTTCAGCCCTTCCAGTACCTCATACCCCACAGTAACATTACCAAACATACGGTCTACATCGTTCTCAAATGTCTGGTTTCTCAGTGTCCAGTACGGGTTTATAGTATAAGGAGAGTAATAACCTGCTTCGTTATTGAATGGGTTATCCAGATCTTCGAGTTCGCGAACCGGAATATCGCGTGGTGTCTGGATCAGCTGGTTAAATACAGAGTTACCCTGACCAGTTAAGGCAAAATCCCCCCCGGACTTAGTATAGGTAAGTGAAACCGAAGAGGTGAACTTGTTGGCAAGCTGTGCAGAACCTTTAAATGCCAATGAGTTACGGTTATACTCTGTGGTAGGTACTACGCCCTGCTGCTGTGTATTAGAATATGAAGCATAATAGTTGGCTTTCTCGGCACCACCTGATAAGGAAACGGTATTGATCCAGTTCGAGCCATACTCATAGAATTCATCTATGTTGTCTTCAAGTGCTACGTATGGTTTCACGCGCTGCTGCCCGTTTATGATCTGTCCCCAAGGCAAAAGTTCACCTGTGAATACTGGCCCCCAACTGGTGTTCTCGCGCAAGTCAGGCGCTCCGAAGAAACCCTGGCCGTAACGGTTCTGGAAGTCCGGGTGCCGAAGCACATCTTCTATAGTATAAGAAGACACAAGGCTTATTTCTGCCTTTTTATTTACATTTTTACCAGATTTTGTAGTGATCATGATGGCACCGTTCGCAGCTCTTGAACCATAAAGCGCCGCCGCCGCAGGGCCCTTCAGAATGTTTATAGATTCAATATCATCGGGGTTTATATCGTTGGCACGGTTACCTACGTCTACACCGTTGTTTAGCGGGTCGTTGGTTCCGGAGCTACCGTTATCTACAGGTATACCATCTATTACAAACAGCGCCTGGTTACTCTGAGCTATAGATTTGGCACCACGTATAACCACACGTGTTGATGAACCCGGACCACCTCCCTGGCTTTGGATGTTTACACCGGCTACTTTACCTTGCAGGGCATTCAGCACGCTACGCTCACGGCCCTGGGTAATGGTTTCGGAGGTAACCTGTTGGGTAGCATAGCCCAGCGTTCTCTCCTCTTCCTGGCGGCCAAGGGCTGTTACCACTACTTCCTGCAACTGCTCTGCGCTAACTCCCAGCACCACATTTATAGTGCTTGCATTACCTATGGGCCGTGTTGCTGTAGTATAACCAATAAACCTGTATTCCAGCGTGGTACCGCCTTCCGGAACATTAATGGAGTAGGCACCATCGGCACCGGTTGTGGTACCCACCGTAGTGCCCTGCACCAGAACAGCCACACCCGGCAACGGTTGACCAGTTTGCTGATCGGTAACCGTACCTGTAACCGTTCTGCCTTGCGCCATGGCCTGTAAAACACCAAAGACAAGGATGAAGCTTATAAGTATTAGTCTTTTCATTTTTGGGATTGTTATAGTTTACAATAGTTAAAAAGATCTATACAATCTTGATTAACTTATATCATAAAACACTAATAATGCTTCTGCTACCAACAATCGGGTGCTTGTTGCCAGAAAGACAGAATATTCTTAAATGATTTTAAATCGAGGTGGAAAGCAAACAACCAACGAGCACGGGACGGCAACACCACTAGAGGGCGGATGATAGGAGGTAATAATTTATTATGTTTGGGTTGAATCTTATATGCTGAGTACAGGGCTTTTCAGCTTGAATCCGGGTAATCTATTTTATACATAGCGGAGAGTGTAAATTTTATACCATTTATTTCCAGTTATATTTATAGATGATTAAATAAAGCACATATTCATATACTCCAATTATATCTTCTTTTTCTTTAAATATATACGCACGATACCTGTTAAGGTATAGCTATAATTTGCATTTAAAACTATTAGCTTACTCAACAACAATCAGAATTAAATCGCTGGAATACAATATATTATTATATTTAATTGTATAACTATAAGCACTGTTCAACTTATAATTATCTGTCAGCAACCAGCACTAACTATTTACCTATTTTATACTCCCCACTGAACCCAGAAATTACCTATCTGCTTTAAAACACCAACTATAAAGTACAAAAAAAGGCACCATCTCTGGTGCCTTTTTTTGTACTTTATAATTTATACTTTATGCCTGCATCAGGTATGCCTTAATATACTCGTCAAGGTCGCCATCCAGCACATTTTGTACATCGGTGCGCTCTACACCTGTCCGGATATCTTTGATAAGTTTGTAAGGGTGCAGCACATAATTTCGGATCTGAGAACCAAAGTCGATGCGTTTTTTGGTGCTCTCTATGCGATCGCGCTCCTCGTTTCGCTTCTCCATTTCTATCTGGTAAAGGCGCGATTTTAGCATACGCAGTGCATGTTCCTTGTTCATCAGCTGCGAACGCTCGATCTGGCATTCTATCACGATGCCTGACGGCTTGTGCTTCAGGCGCACTGCGGTTTCTACTTTGTTTACGTTCTGGCCACCGGCACCACCCGAGCGGAAAGTATCCCATTCTATGTCTCCCGGGTTAACCTCAATGTTTATGGTATCATCCACAACAGGGTAAGCAAACACAGAGGCAAACGAGGTATGGCGCCGCCCACCAGAGTCGAAAGGAGAAATACGCACCAAACGGTGCACACCAATTTCAGATTTCAGGTAACCATAGGCAAAGTCGCCGGTAATTTCCAGCGTAGCCGATTTTATACCTGCACCTTCGCCTGCATTATAGTTAATCTGTTTCACACCGAAGTTGTGCGATTCGGCCCACATGATGTACATACGCATCAGAATCTCGGCCCAATCCTGGCTTTCGGTACCGCCTGCACCGGGGTTTATTTCAAGTATGGCGCTCAGCTGGTCTTCCTCGCCGCTAAGCATGCGCTTAAACTCCAGCCCTTCTACTGCTTCAACAGTCTTTTTAAACTCCTGCTGAATTTCCTCTTCGCTTACATCGCCCTCTTTGTAAAAGTCATACAGCACCTCGAAATCAGTTATGGCTTTTTCCACCAGCTCATAGTGATCGGTCCATACTTTTACTGATTTTACCTCTTTCAGTACTTTCTCAGCGGCTTTAGGGTCGTCCCAGAAATCAGGGGCAAGCGTTTGTTTTTCTGTTTCAGCTATCTGTTCTTTCTTGGCATCGTAGTCAAAGATACCTCCTCAAAGCCTCTACTCTGGCTTTTAACTCTTTTACTTGCTCTGTTGTCATGTTATAGTTTTATACTTGCTGTGGGCTTTAAAAACAGATGCTGAAGTATAAACTCATGGCTTATACTTCAGCATCTGGTGTAATGTTTATACGTTATAAACTGATCTTGTAAACCCAGTTATGGATATCCGGGTCCTGACCGGTTTTGATTCTGTCCAAGGCATCTGCTATAGTATTAGAGATGGTTCTGCTCTCTACCGGCGGCAGATCGTATAGTTCGTCCTGGTAACCAATGGTAGCGATCTGGGCTATAGTAGCAGCCGTTCCTGTACCGAATGCTTCCTGCAGCTTGCCGTTCTTGTGAGCAACTATAATCTCATCTACAGCTATTTTACGCTCTTCTACCTTATAACCTAGATCTCTGGCTAATTGCAGCACGCTTTTGCGCGTAATACCATCCAGTATAGTATTGCTGACAGCAGGCGTCACCAGCACATCATCTATCACAAACATTACGTTCATGGTGCCCGATTCCTCGATATACTTATGCTCTTTGGCATCTGTCCAGATCAGCTGATGGAAGCCTCGCTCCTGCATTTTTTTGGCAGGTAGCAGGGCTGCGCCATAGTTACCGGCTGCTTTGGCAAAACCTGCACCACCCTCTACCGAGCGCACATAGTTTGGCTCAATGGCTACTTTTACCGGCTGGCCATAGTAAGCACCTACCGGGCAGGAGAAAATGGTAAAGCGGTAGTTGGATGATGGACGCACACCAATAAAATCATCGGTAGCAAACATGAACGGGCGGATGTATAAGGCAGAACCAGCTGTTGGCGGAACCCAGGCTTCATCCAGGCGCAGCAGTTGCTCCAACCCCTGCATAAAAATCTCTTCTGTTATCGCTGGCATGCACATACGCTCTGCCGACAGGTTCAGTCGCTTGAAGTTATCGTATGGTCTGAATAGCAAAATATCGCCTTCAGCACTGCGGTAAGCCTTCATGCCTTCAAAAATTGCCTGCCCGTAATGTATGGCCGATGTGGCCGGGCTCAGCGACATGTTACCGTACGGCAGGATCTGAGGAGCCTGCCATGCACCATCTTTATAATCGGCAACCAGCATGTGGTCTGAGAAAATCTTACCGAATTCTATATTATTTACATCCAGCTCGGAAATGCGCGATTGCACCGCCTGTTGTGTTTGTATGGTTAGGGTATCAACTGACATAAGTATAAGTTTTGTTGATGTATAGTTTAAATTCGTGGCTTCCAGGCCACTTCTTCTGCCTGCAGTTCATGAGACATGAGGCGGCAGAGGGCAAACAGGTAATCAGATAATCTGTTCAGGTAAATTATTACCAGGTCGTCTACCGGAGACTCTTCCTGTAAGCGTATTACTAATCTTTCGGCGCGGCGGCAAACGCAGCGGGCCACATGGCAAAACGAAACAGACTGGTGCCCGCCCGGCAATACAAATGACCGCAGAGGCGGTACTTCGGCAGTATACTTATCTATTTCCTGCTCCAGCAGTTGCACATCTTCGGCATGCAGATCCGGAGTAGCCATCTTTACGGCTTTATCGGGGTCTGTGGCTAAAGTAGAACCAATGGTAAACAGCCTGTCCTGTATTTCTTTTAATATGCCTGCACGGCTTTTATTTACTTCCTGATCGCGCACCAGGCCTATGTACGAATTAAGTTCATCTACGGTGCCGTAAGACTCTATGCGCAGGTGCGATTTAGCTACGCGGGTACCACCAATAAGTGCGGTAGTGCCTTTGTCGCCGGTTTTAGTGTATATTTTCATTAGCTATTTGCTGCCTGTAGTTTTGCGGCAGTTACCACATCTTCGTTCAGCAGGTCCGATTCTACCAGGCCATCGCGCAGGCGCACAATACGGTGCGCATACTTGGCTATATCCTCTTCGTGCGTTACCATGATAATGGTGTTGCCTTTTGCATGCAGGTTCTCGAACAGCTCCATGATCTCGTAAGATGTTTTGGTATCGAGGTTACCTGTTGGCTCATCGGCCAGAATTATACTTGGGTTATTGATTAGCGCCCTGGCTATGGCTACACGCTGTCGCTGCCCGCCTGATAGTTCGTTCGGCTTATGCTTGCCACGGTTGCCCAGGCCAACACTTTCCAGTGCCAGCTGCGCACGCTCTTCGCGCTCGCTTTTGTTGTAGCCGGCGTATATAAGCGGCAGGGCTACGTTCTCCAGCGATGACTGACGAGGCAACAGGTTAAAGGTCTGAAACACGAAACCAATTTCTTTGTTACGGATCTCGGCCAGTTCATTGTCTGTCATGTTGCTCACATCGTTCCCGTTCAGGATGTACTGGCCGCCAGAAGGTGTATCAAGACAGCCAATAATGTTCATCAGGGTAGATTTACCAGAGCCTGAAGGCCCCATAAATGCCACATACTCCCCTTTCTGGATATTGATAGACACCGACTTAAGCGCGTTTATAGTTTCGCTGCCCATGTGGTATACTTTGGAGATGTTGTGTGTTTCGATGATGGTGCTCATGCAAACGATTTTATAGTTGCCAGTCTTCGGTTCGTGCCTCAGCTGCCTGTCGCTGTTTTTCAAATTCCAGAATAAATGTACTATATTCTGAGGCAGGAAGCAAATTCTGAAGCTCGCCTAAAGCCTGCTCTGCATAGCTTATTAATCCCTGATTTATACTTTCCAGGGCATAGGCTTTGTACAACCTGGCAGAGTATGGATTATATGTAATTCCATCCAGCAGAATGTTGTAGGCTTTCATTTCTTTCGGAGCCTGTTTTGCGAAGAAGGCAGCTGCACTCTCCACTACTTCTTCATCATACAAGAGCATTTTAACAGCCTGTGTGTAGCGCTCACTGGCCTCGCGTGTGCGCCCTTTTGCCTCTGCTATTCTGGCTCTGAAGTATAAGATCTGTCGTTTGTCTTTTGGTGCCAGGTATAGTTTCTCCAACCTGCCGAACAGGATGTTATAATTCTTGGTATAGAGCCAGAGCTTCATCTGTTTCAGGTTAAGCTCCGAACGCAGGCTGCCTTCAGGCGGCAACTGGCTGGCTGCTTCTTTTACTGCATCGTTGGCTGCTCCCCAATTCTTTTGCTGCATCAGGTAATCTATGCGGGCAAGCATGGCATGGCGGCGTAGCTCCTTATCCTGAACACTGCTTACTAATGCATTTACCTGTGTAAGGCTTAGTTGCGGCAGGTATGTAAGCAGGTACTGTACTTTATCTTTATCTGAAGACCCGGCAACTATAGCCTGCGTGTGCTGGTCCAGCACTGCCTGCAGTGATTGTGCCACTTTAATGGCCGGTTCGTATTCTGTGAAACCAACTTCGGCGAGAGCTTCTTTTGCTGCATCGGGTTTATGAGCCAGGGCTAAGGCGTAACTATGCGCCAGAAAAGCATTGTTGTAGCCTCTGTCTTTTGCCAGTTTAAAGTATGCAGCTGCTGCACCATAGTTGTTCTCTTCCATCATCCAGAGACCAAGCGCATTATAGTAATAGCCACTCCTGCCCGAGGATGCCAGCGCCAAGTTCTCTACTACGCTGCGCGCCTCTTTTGGTCTGCCGTTGTAGTGATGTATCAGGCCCTTCAGGTATAACAGATCTTCCATAAAAAGCTGGTTGCCTTTCTGGCTGATATACTTATTCAGCGGCTCAAGTTTGGTGGTATCTCCTTTGCCTAACGTACTGAGGGCGGTATTGTAAAAAAGTGTAAAGTCTTCTACCTGCGCCAAAGAATCAGGTATGAAATCATCGCTGGCTGCAGACTCCTGCCCAAGCAGCTGGCGAAGCGTAGTAAGGTTGGTTCTTAATGGCTTATACTTGCCTTTGCTGCTTTCCAGCAATAAGGCTTCAGCCTCCTTCAGCATTGCTTGGCGGGTGTAAAATGCCAGCCTGTTGCTTCTTACAAAGTCTTCGTCGGAGCTATACTTCTGGGCCAGGTTAAAGTAGTAATTGGTGCTGTCTGTAACGCTGGTTTGGGAGTAAAGCAGTGCCAGGTTGTTGTAGATCTCAGCCGATTCCGGGAAAGCTTCTGCCCCCTGCTGCAGCACATACAGCTTCTCGAAGAAATATTCCTTCTCATCATAAAGGTTGGCCAGGCGCACATACATTTTCGGGTCAGGGCGTTTCTCCAACGACTCCTTCATGCGCAGGATCTCGTTGTTGCGCTGCAGTTTTTCGCGGTAAATACCTGCCAGGCTATAGTTTGCCTTCACGTTGTTATTGTCATAAAGGTCGCTTTCCTGGTAAAAACGCTCTGCCAGTATGGTATTATCGGTTGCACGGTACAGGTCGCCTAGGTAATTATAGTAGCCCGCATAAACATAGAAATACGATCTGTACTGTGTGCGCATCACCAGTATAGCCAGCAGTATAGCACCCATTGTGAAGACAGTATAGAATGGCAGGCGCTTGGCCTGGTACACCACTTTGTACACCTGCAGGCGCTGATCAATCAAACGGCCAAAGTTGAACATCACGTACACAAAGAACATGAAGCCGAATGCCAGGTGTGTGTAAACGATCAGGTCGTGGTAAACTACAGTAAGCGAGTCGTTGGCAGTGGCAAAAGCGTAACCTATACTTATGATAGTGATGGTGGCAAAAACAAGGTAAAGTATAGCCCCAGCCGGTTTAAAAGCCAGGAACCTGCCGTAGTACTGTTCGCGCTGGCGCATGCCCCAGAAACCTGAAATAATGGATAGCAGCAGGATCACGTAGCCATTGATGTAGAACAGGTCTAGCTTCAGATAACCAACGTGGCGCAAGTATAGCAGCAGCAGGTTAAGCAGGTATAAAATACTCACCAGCATGTACTGCCACAAACTGAATCGACGCTCCGGCGACTTGGCCTGTGTGTTTATCCAGAGCAGTGCATTTACGTTCTCGTAAGCTACCCAGATCATGAAAAGCAACGATGCGATAAGGGTGCCGAGTGCGCTGTAGTTTACCAGGTGCAGGGCGGTTAATGGCGCCGAGAACCTGGCCTCTGAGAAAATGAAAAAGCCCAGCAGTAGAAGTATACCGCCAAACACAAGCACGCGCGTGGTAAAACGAACATGGCTGTAAAATGCCTGAAAAGCATAACTGACCGCTGCCAATACACCTATGGTTAACAGTAACACAGGCTGACCAGTTTCTGTACCGTAAATGCCTAAAAGGTCTAGGTTAAAGCTGGCCAGAAAGAGCATCAGCAGCAGTACGCCGGCAAAATATGTTATGCGTTTTGCTGTGCTGATAGCTGCCGTATAAAAGGCAAGACAAATGCCTAATATAGGTAGAAAAAACAATGCAGCACGGGTATTTATAACAGGCGCGGCCACATCATACTGCTCGGTTAACAGGTAACCGTCTGCGGTAAGGGTAAAGGGCTCGAGCATGCGCGTAAATTCATGCACGGGCACAGGCACCACCTTCAGCTCCGCCAGTTTGTCCCAACCATAGGTCAGGTCTTCACCAGTGAAATAGTAGTACACGCCTAGTAACAGGCCCAGAAACCCAAGCGCCATTAAAAAAAGATAGGGATCCTTGGTGTCAGTATCCCAGTTCTTCCAAAACCTTATTTTGTTCATAGATTGGTTCTGCAGTTTATTCCAGTACTTTTGGTACCCTGAAATAATCAGAATCTTTCTTTGGTGCGTTTTTAAGTGCCTGATCGTGCGTTATGGTATTTTCGGCCACATCGTCGCGCATAACGTTAACCTCTTCCGACATGTGCACCAACGGCTCCACATTTTCTGTATCAAGCTCGCGCAGCTGGTCTACCCAGTTCAGGATCTTGTTCAGGTCCTTCAACATCTCCTGCTCTTTCTCCTCGTTAAACTCAAGCCTCGCTAAGTGTGCTAATTTTCTGATAGTCTGAATATCTGTTGACATGCGTATGGATATGTTTCGAAATTTCTGTTTGAATTATATGAAATACTTTCTCTTTTAGCGCCGGCAGGTCCTGCAGCGTCATACCTTTTGTCTCGATCGGTTCATGAATAACGATCTTTAAAGGATGCCAGCGCACTTTCAGCTTTCCATCCAGGTCGGGCAGAAAGTGCTGATTGTACGGCATGGTTACCGGCACTACCGGCAGCTGCTTTTCTATAGCCAGTTTAAAAGGACCATCCTTAAACTCCAGCAACTTCTCGCCGGCTGTTTTAGGTATAGTGCCTTCAGGAAAAATAACCAGATCACGCCCAGCCTCTATACTTCTTACAGACTGGATGTAACTTTTTGCACTGCTCATAGCACTTTTCCGGTCTACGGAAATGTACAGCTTTTGATATACTTTACCCCATAGCGGCACTTTCGTAAGCGAGCTTTTGCCAACAAAGTTAAGAAAACCCGGAATAGTGTGCAGCAGCAATGGTATATCCAGATAAGAGCTGTGGTTTGGTGTAAAAATGTACTGCTTGTTGCGGTCGAAACGCATGCGCCACTCTACCCGCAACGGTGCCAGAAACATGCGCAGCGAGGAGCTGGACCAGAACCTGTTTATGTTATGCACATGCCTGTACCACTTCTCTTTACGCAGCAAAACCGCCTGAAAGGGATACGTTACCACAAACGGCAATACAAACCAGGTAACGCACCAGGTTGTGTAAATTCGATGTGACAAATATTTCAGGACTTTCATGCTTTCAAATGTACTAATATTACGTGAGTTCTCAATTGGCAGCCTTACCTGTAAATTTATACTTGCCCAAAGCAACTATACTCCCGGCCTGTACTCCTGCAACAGGCGAGCTGACAAACCCCTCTTTATTTAACACCAAGTATAAAAGCTGCTTTAAGTATACCGGCAACGCTGATGGCATCGGTTATCTCGTTATTCATAGCCATGCGAACCGCTTCAGAGAAAGGCACACGTTTTATGTGCAGCTCCTCTGTTTCTTCAAATGCAGTTTCGCCGGCTGTTAGTTCCTGTGCCAGAAAAACAAAGCCTTCTTCATCCGTAACAGAATTGGAAGTATGCAAACGGCAGATATTGGTCCATTTAGCAGCGGTAAAACCGGTTTCTTCCTGCAGCTCGCGCTTCGCCGATTCCAGGATATCATTCTCTACCAGGCCACCACCCATGGGTATTTCCCAGCTATACTCGTTTAGCGGGTAACGGTACTGCCCGATCAGGTAAGTATAACCTTCATCATCAATAGGTATAATGCCAATGGCTTTGTTTTTCATACTTACCACACCATAAATGCCTTCGCCGCCTTTAGGGTTAAGCACCTGGTCTTCGCGCACTTTAATCCAGGGGTTCTGGTAAATATCTCTGCTGGACAGGGTGGTCCAGGGGTTGTGTGTCTCGTCGATCATAGCTTGCAAATTTTACCCTGCAAAGATAGAATTTTGAGTGGTTTGGGAGCAGGTTTTATAGCTGATGCTTGTTTAAGTGGAAAGCAAATTATGCATTCCGTTGGCGTCTCTGCTAAAGCATACCTTAGTATACTTTAGATTTTGTTAGCTGAAGTAATTCTACTTCTCTTTCTAATTAAGATGAAAAATAAAGCGATGATTATGAACGAAGTCAGAAAGGCGTAAACATAATTAACGTTCGCACCTTCAATACTAATTTCTCCTTTTTCCAGATCTACTACCCAAGTAGTTAAATCTCTAGTGTTTATAATTAGCTGCTGTTCGGCCCCATTTGCATAATAGTAGCCATCATCTGCTAACCACAACCGGTGAGATGAAGCCTGTTGAAGATATAGCGTGGGTATGTTAAACTTATCACCTGTTATTGTGATTGGATTTTTATCTTTTCTGTATACATCCACTATGGGGGAATCAGAATAGTACCAGTAGTTAACATAGGAGAAGTACATACCGTCATTGGACAATTTGCTTTCTGGATACCCCATCGGTCTTATTTGCTGTTGCCAAAGCTCAGTACTATCTTTTCTGTAGACACTTAAAACCCATTTCCGCTCCCAAGGTAATTGAGTAGTGTCATTGTCGCCAAAATGTACCCAAGAGAAGAATTCTCCATTTTCAGATTCTATCTTATATGTAGTCCAAGATGGAGGTGAGTCCGCATTGGCCTTTATCGCAAGGAACAGTAGTATAAAAACAAAGGAGAATGCTTTTTTCATTGATTTGTTATTATCACCAACGTCTCTGCTGAACGACGGGCGAGACCGTCGGCCGTAGCTGCCGTTTAGGTGTTGTTGTGGCACGTTATTTCTATTCAATCATTCCTTGGGCAAGCATAATAGCTGCCAAAATAATTGTTGTTCCAAGTGCAGTAACTAATCTAATTCTGTTCTTTTTCACTGTGGTTGTTATTCCAAATGTCAGTGTTGCTGAGAAAAGAATTCCCCAAATCAAATTGACCTTTGCATATAGCTCAGGGTTCTTATAATAGTATGGTGTCGGTCCCTCCCCGCCGAAAGGATATCCAGTCGTCTTGCCTAATACACCAATCACATACCATTCTTCCAAATGCATAAAAGTCAACATTCCTGCTATGAGGATTAGAAGTCCGCTTATGAGCGAGAACGAAACTGAGCTTTTCTTTCTATTCATTTCATTAATGTGCCATAACTATTGTATATCACACCTAAACATACAATTTATTCCTGATTTCTACAGATTACTCCAGGTTTGCAAACTATAGTTATGACACTCTCTGTTCAGACTTGAGCCGGCGATAGAATAATATAGTATTGATTTCATTATTTATCAAGCAGTTGCCCCAGCATAAGTATACCTCGCTGTTGAGCTTTGGAGAGCAATTTAAGGAGCAGTAGTGCTGTAGCGAAGGCATCGCCGGAGGCAGTGTGGCGGTCTACGGTGGGCAGGTGGTAGCGTTTGCAGAGGGCATCTAATGAGTACTCGCTGCTCCTGTGGTGGTCGCCGGAGAAGGCGGCACGCTCCAGGCGGCGGGCAAGTTGGGCTGTATCGAGGGAGCGGTTGATTAGTTTCCGGTTAATACCGGCACGGCGCAGCATACCAGTAACCATAGCTACATCAAAGGCTACGTGGTGCCCCACCAGAACGGCTCCGCCTATAAAATCAAGAAAAGCCTGCAGCGTTTCATGTTCGGGCGTGCCAGTCAGGGCTTCAGACGGAAGTATACCGTGCACTTCAGCTCCTTTGTTATCGCGCGGTACTTCCTGTTGCACAAAAAATTCAAAGCTATCTTCCACCAGCACCTGCAGTTCATAAACCCGCACCGCACTTAAAGATAACACTTTGTCTTTGTCCGGATCAAGGCCAGTGGTTTCGGTGTCAAATACAACAAACTCAGCCTCGGTTATGGGCATGGTGGCTGGGGATTGCTCGGCAATAGCCCGCTGGTAGCGCTGCCAGAAATCGGGCAGTACGGCGGGTTCTTCTTTTTCGAGCAGTTTTCTTAGCCAGTTCATCATTCATCAGCCTAAGTAGTTCAGTTGAAATCGCACCTGCAGCAGCTCCTGTATGTCGGCAATTGGTTTAAAAGTATTCCGGAGTGTTTGCCGCTCCAGTTTGTTCAGATGGTCCGGGTTCAGGTAACGCCCGCTGTTGCGGTTGCGCAAACCATCAAGCGCCCTGTGCCGCATCATTATTTCATAAGCCATGGCTGCCTCCTGGTATAGCAGTTCGTTCTGTGTTTCCAGTTTGGCTAACTTCTCAAAACGCTTAAAAGTATTGTTCTCACCCGTAATCCTGTTGTCCAGCGTCAGCACACGGGCAGCATCTACAAGCGGAGTCATGGCCCGCAGTTTAATGTCGAAGAGGTCTTTGTGCTCGCCGCTACGCTCTACTATAAAACTACGGAAAAAACTAAGCGGCGGCGGACTCTGCAAGGCATGTTTAGCCAGGAAAGGCAGAAAAATACGCTCCTGCGAAATGTGTTCGTAAATGTAATCCGTCAGTTCCCGGGCCAGGTCAAAATCGCCATGCACGGGCCTGTAATCGAAAAATATGGAAGCATGCAGCAGTGCGTCTTCGGTAGGTTGGTGTATCCAGTTATGGAAGTATCTCTCCCAGGTATGCAGCGGCTGGCACCACTGCGGGTTGCTGGCCATCATATCGGCAGGGCAGCGCTCAAAACCACAGTCTTCTAACACCTTTACCACCACATTTGCCAGTTTCAGGAAGTAAATCTGAGCCTGTTTTTCAGTTGCTTCGTTCGTGTTTTCGAAGATGAGGGCATTATCCTGATCGGTGCGCAGCAGTTGTTCTTCGCGTCCTTCGCTGCCCAGCGAGAGCCAGCAATAGCGCAGCGGCGGCTCGCCTAGTGTAGCTTCGGCATGTTGCAATGCCCGCACAATTATGGCATCGTTGATCTCGGTAATGATGTTGGAAATAAAAGCGATGCTCACCTCCTGCTCCAGGTATTTAAGCAAAAGCTCTTCGGCACGGTCGCGTATGCGAGGCAAAGATTCTACAGTATTTGCCTTCCGTATCTCAGAGACAAGTACAGCCGGATTATCGCCTTGCGCCAGCAGCAGGTCATGCTCTGTCAGCACCCCCAGCACTTTACTTTCGGTTGTTCCGCTTTCGGTTACACACAGGTGCTTAATATTATGCCGGATCATGTTGATCAGCGCATCCGCCAGCGGAGGGTCGGGTACTGTAGTAATTACCGGCGACGACATGATCGTATCTATACTATCGCTGATAGCCACATGCCCTGCCACTACTCGCTTGCGCATATTGGTATCAGTTACAATGCCTAATGGCTGCTCCTGTTCATTTGTGATAAGTATAAAACTGGAGTTTTTATCGCTCATGATCTGTGCAGCCAGGCGTATACTTGTGTCGGGTGGGCAGGTAACCAAGTTCTTGCCCGTGTCAACTTTTACAACCTCATCCAGGTGGGTTACCCGCTGAGTGCTGCGCCCATCTCCACTAAGGTCTACACGCGCTTTTTTAGTATCTATCTGGCTGGGCGTCATGCCGGCTGCAAAACCTGCCGCGAAGAACAAGGCTACATCGGTATTGGAAGAAAGTATAGGCTGAAACAATGCGCTGGGGATTGCATACACAAGCGTTTCTTCTGCAGCTTTGGCGGTAGAGTGGTAACTTTTTTGCGCGATCAGTGCCCGCACGCCAAAAACGTCGCCTTCGTCGCACACATCCACGAGTTGCTGTTTTTCATTTACAACACGCTGCAATACTACGGAGCCCTGCCGCACCACATAAAAGTAATCCTGCGCCGGATCGCCCTGCTGAAAAAGCACCTGATCGGGCTCGAGGTAAAGCACACGCGCCTGCGAGGCAAGTTTCCGCAACTGGTTTTGTTCAACCAGGTTGAAAGGTGGGTACTGTTTCAGAAACTCGTATACTCGCTCCTGTATCGCATTGGTTGGTTTCATAGCTCAGGACTCAGATAATAACATACTATAAAATCATGAACATGTTATATTGATTAAAAAGGTTATTCAATAGCTGTTCCTGCAGCAACTACTTTTAAAGCTATACTTTCCTTATATGTTATACTGGCATAGTTGCTGTTTATTCTCAGTCTTATTTACTTGTCCTTTCATAGTCGGCTGCTTTCCTCAGTCTTACTTGCCTATTGTTTCAACCCTGACTTTGGCTCGCTCCAAGCCCGCGAGGGCTCGTCCTTTGGCATCGCGCTGTGGTGAGTCCTGCCTTCGGCTCCGCCTGCAGGCTGCCCTTAACGGGCACCGGACACACCAAGGCGCTCAACCCAAGGACTGGGATCAACTTAGATAGCCAGCTGCTATGGAATTAGAACCAACTCCCCTTTAAAGGGGCGCAAGGGGATGTTTCAACAGCTCCTATAAAACTTATAACTTCAAAGTATAGCAACAGCTGGAAACTCCCCTCCTTAGACAAGGAGGGGCAGGGGTGGTTGGATACAGCAACTATGAAACTTATACTTCAACAAACCCAAATCCCCTCTCCTTGAGGAGAGGGCTAGGGTGAGGTGAAGCAGCAAACGTTGATTGCTACGCTGACTGGTTTAGATTTTCCAAACCGTGAGACAACAGCTAGTCAAAATGACAAGAAACCAAAACTACCTGTTTGAAAAAGTCTAACCTAACAGTCAACCTAAAGTATAAAAAAGGAAAAAGTCCTGAAGCAGGTGCTCCAGGACTTGATAGCAATACTTAAATAAAACCGCAACTACAAAGCACCTTCTTTTATCTCTTCTACTACATCCGGATCTAGTAAAGTAGAAGTATCACCTAAGTTGGAAGTATCGCCTTCAGCCACTTTGCGCAGGATACGACGCATAATTTTTCCGGAACGGGTTTTCGGCAAACCACTTACAATCTGAATTTTATCCGGCTTGGCAATTTTACCGATCTTCTCTACCACAGTTTCAATGATCTCGGCTCGCAGCCATTCTTCACGTTCAGGCTTGTCTTTGCAGATCACAAAGGCATAGATGCCTTGGCCTTTAAGGTCGTGCGGGTAACCTACTACCGCCGATTCTACCACATGCTCGTTATGGTTGATAGCATCTTCTATTTCGGCAGTTCCAAAGCGGTGACCGGATACGTTGATAACATCATCTACACGGCCAATAATGCGGTAGAGGCCATTTTCATCACGCTTGGCACCATCGCCGGTAAAGTATAAACCTTTGTAAGTAGAGAAATAGCTCAGGCGGCAGCGCTCGTGGTCGCCGTAGGTGGTACGGATGATGCCCGGCCATGGGAACTTCATGCACAGGTAACCTTCCACTTCGTTCTCAGTAATTTCTTTACCTTCGGCATCTACTAAAAGAGGTTGTATGCCTGGCAATGGCAGCGTGGCATGAGCCGGTTTCATTGGGGTAACTCCTGCCAATGTAGAGATCATGATGCCGCCGGTTTCGGTTTGCCACCAGGTATCTACCAACGGGCACCGTTCTTTACCCACGTGGGTGTGGTACCAGTGCCATGCTTCTTCATTTATCGGCTCGCCAACAGAACCCAACACCTTCAGCGAGTCCAGGCTATAGGAAAGTACGTGGTCTATGTCGCCGCCCATAAGAGAGCGGATGGCAGTTGGGGCAGTATAGAAAATGGTAACACCAAATTTATCGCACACCTGCCAGAAACGGCCCATATCCGGGTAAGTAGGCACACCTTCAAACATCAGCGTAGTTGCGCCAGATAATAGCGGACCGTACAACAGATACGTATGACCGGTGATCCAGCCAATATCGGCAGTACACCAGTAAACATCGCTTTCTTCGTACTGGAACACGTTACTGAAAGTATACTGTGCATACACCATATAGCCACCACAGGTATGCACCACGCCTTTAGGTTTGCCGGTAGAGCCCGAAGTATAAAGTATAAACAGCATGTCTTCGGCATCCATTTCTTCGGCAGGGCAGTCTTTTCCTACTCCTTTCACCTCCTCGTGGTACCACACATCGCGGCCTTCTACCATGTTCACAGCCCAGCCCAGTCGCTCTACCACAATCACTTTCTCAACTGTAGGGCAAGTCTCAAGCGCTTCGTCTACCACACGTTTTACCGGTATCTGCTTGGAGCCACGGTTCAGGCCATCGGAAGTAAGCACCATTTTAGCACCGGCATCCTTTATTCTGTCGGCCATACTTACGGCAGAGAATCCGGCAAAAATTACGGAGTGTATAGCACCGATACGTGCACAGGCCAGCACGGCAAATGCAAGCTCCGGAATCATCGGCATGTAGATACACACACGGTCGCCTTTCTGCACGCCGTTTTTCTTCAGCACGTTGGCAAACTGGCATACTTTCTCGTGCAGCTCGCGGTAGGTAAAGCGTACAAAGCGTTCTTTAGGGTCGTTTGGCTCCCAGATCAGGGCAAGTTTATTACCGCGCGTTTTGAGGTGTCGGTCCAGGCAGTTTTCCGTAATGTTCAGTTTCCCACCCTTAAACCACTTTATGTTTGGCTCATCAAAGTTCCACTCCAGCGTGGTGTTCCATTTTTTGCGCCAGGTAAAAGTATCAGCTACATCGCTCCAGAATCCTTCCGGATCGTCTACACTGCGTTTGTAAGCCTGCTGATATTCTTCAAAAGTTCTGATTCTAAAGTTATCCATTGTTAAAGTAGTTTAAGGTAAGGGTACAGTAAGTTAAATATTTTTTTACAAGAATGCTTTACCAATTTCACGTTCGCGCAGACAATCATGTATCTCGGTAAGTATAGCCGGGTCATCGATGGTAGACGGAATAGCATAATGTTCGCCATCGGCAATATTGCGGATGATTTTGCGAAGTATTTTGCCGGAACGGGTTTTAGGCAGCCTTTTAACTATAACAGCATTTCTGAAGTATGCCACAGCACCTATCTTTTCGCGGATCATACTTACCAGGTCACGCTCGATCTCTGCCTCGGTTATAGTCTGTCCGTCTTTCAGCACCACCAGCCCTATAGGTCGCTGCCCGCGCAGCTCATCAGCTATACCTACCACAGCGCACTCTGCCACCGCCGGATGCGACGCCACCATCTCCTCCATTTCGCCGGTAGAAAGCCTGTGCCCGGATACGTTGATCACATCATCGATGCGACCCATAATGTATACATAGCCATCCTCGTCTATGTAACCGCCGTCGCCGGTCATGTAATAACCCATAAAGCGCTCCAGGTATGATTTAAAGAAACGTTCATCGTCTTCCCAAAGTGTAGGCAGGCAACCCGGTGGCAGTGGTAGTTTTACAGCTACATAGCCTTCCTGAGCCGGAATCAGCTCCTGTCCCTCCTCGCCCAGGATTTCCACTTTATACCCGCAAACAGGTTTGCCCGCAGAGCCAGGTTTGGGCGGCATTAAACCATAGCCTACCATATTGGCCACCATCGGCCAGCCAGATTCGGTTTGCCACCAGTGGTCTACAACCGGCACTTTTAAGATGTCTCTGGCCCAATAGTAGGTGGCAGGATCGCAGCGCTCGCCAGCCAGGAACAGGTATTGCAGCGAAGGCAGGTCATACTTCAGTTTATACTTACCTTCAGGGTCTTCTTTTTTGATAGCCCGGATGGCCGTTGGAGCAGTAAACAGCACCTTTACGTAATGCTCTTTAATAATGCGCCAGAAAGTACCTGCATCAGGAGTACGTACGGGCTTACCCTCGAACAGAACAGTAGAGCAGCCATGTATAAGCGGTGCATATACCAGGTACGAGTGACCTACTGCCCAGCCTACATCCGAAGCCGCCCAGAAAACATCACCGGGGTCTACGCCATACACTGCTTTCATGCTATACTTCAGGGCTACGGAATGGCCACCGTTATCGCGCACAATACCTTTTGGTTTGCCAGTGGTGCCGGAAGTATAAAGTATGTACAGCGGGTCGTGAGCATCTACAGGTACACAATCTACAGGCTGGGCATTTTGCAGAAGCTCCATATAATCCAGGTCTCGGCCGGGTTGCATTTCTGCCTGCACGTATGGGCGCTGCAGGATAATGGCGTGCTGAGGCTTGTGCCTGCTGTCGTTAAGGCCTTTGTCGAGCAGGGGTTTGTAGGGGATGTGCTTGTCAAACTCGATTCCGCAGGAGGCCGAGATCACAACTTTAGGCTTGGCATCATCTATCCTGACGGTAAGTTCATGGGGTGCAAATCCTCCGAACACAACTGAATGTATAGCTCCCAGCCGGGCACAGGCCAGCATGGCAATTACAGCTTCCGGAATAACAGGCATGTAGATCACCACGGTATCACCTTTACTTACACCCAGGCTGCTTAGCCCTCCTGCAAAACGAGCTACCAGATCACGGAACTCGCGGTAACTATACTTGCGGATAGTGTCTGTAACGGGCGAATCGTAGATCAGCGCTGTCTGGTCGGCGCGGCCATTTTCAACATGATAATCCAGAGCAAGGTAGGCGGTATTCAGTTTGCCACCCTGGAACCACCTGAAAAATCCATGTTCGTCGGTGGTCAGTATCTGGTCCGGCTTTTTATACCAGGCTATCTGTTCAGCCTGTTCGGCCCAGAAACCCTCCGGATCTTCTATACTTCGGTTGTAGGCCTCGGTGTAAGAACTATAGGTTTTCGTTTGTGTTTCCATTGCTCCGTTCTTTAAAGGTTTGCTTAGCTTTCCGAAAGCTCTTTTATTTTCTCCATCAGGAAGCGCGTCGAGAAAGGCTTGGGTATGTAAAGGTCGGCCCCTACGTCGTAGCCTTTTTTAATGTCCGCTTCTTTGGTTTTGGCACTAAGGAAGATCACCTTGGCACCATTCATACTTTCATGGCTGCGGATGTGGCGGCATACTTCATAGCCATCTACATCGGGCATCATTATATCCAGTACCACTATCTGCGGCAGCTCTTTGTTTACGCTGTCAATAGCCTCGGTGCCATTGCGGGCAATAAATACCTTGTAGCCGCTCTTCCGCATTAAAAACTCCAGTGGCATAAGTATACTTGGCTCATCATCCACCACCAGTACCTTCAGCTTTTCGTCTTCTTTTTTCATATTTATACGTTGGCAACAGGAGCCAAAACGCGCACAGGTAACACAAATGAAAATCTGGCACCTTTACCGGGCTCGCTTTCTACCCACATACGCCCCTGGTGCGACTCAACTATTTTTTTACTGATGGCCAGCCCCAGGCCGCTGCCTTCCGGCTTACGGATGTTCTGGTTCCTGGCCTGGTAGAACTTGTCAAAAATCTGTTTCTGAGCTTCTGGATCTATGCCATTGCCGTTGTCTACCACGTTCACTTTTATGTCTCCGTCTATGTAGTAGCAGGAAACAATGATGCGGCCTTTGCTAGGGTTGCAGAATTTAATAGCATTAGAGATCAGGTTTACCATTACCTGGATGAGGCGATCGCGGTCGGCATTCAGGGCAGGTAAATTCTGCTGCACATCTACCACCAGGTCAATGTTCTTTTCCTGTACCAGGCTTTCCAATGCCTCCACCGACTCCCGTATCACCTCCTCTATCTGCACCTGTGCTATACTTAATTTATACTTGCCGGATTCAAATTTCTCCAGGTCAAGTACATTGGTTATCAGCCTTGTAAGCCTTTCCGATTCCTTCACGATTGTGTGCAGAAAATGTTCCTGGTCTTCACGCTCCAGGTCCGGGTTGTCGTACAGAATCTCAGACAAGGCACGAATAGAGGTAAGCGGCGTGCGCAGCTCGTGCGTTACGGTGTACAGGAACTCATCCTTCTGCTCGTCCAGTATCCTGAGCTTTTCGTTGGCGCTGCTTAGTTGTTCGGTAGCTTTGCGCAGCTCCAGCGATTTACGGCGAAGCTCGTTATTTATGGCTATAAGCTGCTGCGATTCCTTGAGTATGTTAAGCACCTCATCTATACTTATCTCCTCCTCTTTTACCACTGATGCCACCATAATCCGCGCCGATGACGTGCCTATGACACCTGCCAGCAGCTTCTCGGCATACGTTACTAGTTTAGGGTCAGCTTTACCGGATTCATCTTCAGGCCCCGGGTACTTGCGGTGGTAGGCGTTAAGGGCATGTTCTGCACGTTTCTCGCCTAAAAAGTTTACCAACAGGGTTTTTATATCCGGAATATAAGCAGTTCCCTTCCAGACAATGGAGGTTTCGAAAACGGTAGAGTATTTAAAAATATCAACAAACACTTCTGCCTGGTTACGCTCCTGCGAGGTCTGCCGGCTAAGCAACGAAATGCCAATGTATAAGCCCGTATTCAGAAACATGCTCCAGAACATGGCATGCGAAATATAATCCATCCCTTGTAGCCCGAACAGTTCAAAAGGCTTTAACCAGGCAATACCCAAAGGCCCCTCGTTAAGTATAGAAGCAGGCAACATACCAACCCCCACTATAGACGGCACCACCAACGTATAAAACCAAAGTATAGCCCCTGCCACAACACCCGCCAGCGCACCATTTCGGGTACCTTCTTTCCAGAAAATGCCGCCGATAATAGCGGGTGCAAACTGAGCCACCGCAGCAAAAGAAACCAGCCCTACTTCTACCAAACTATAATATTCTGCCACGCCTTTGTAGTAGAGGTAAGCCAGCAGCAACACCAGCAAAATACACAGGCGGCGGCTGTATAAAAGTATGGTCGTGATCTTCTCCTGGTACTTACTCTGAAGCGATGGCATAGCCAGCAACAACGGCATGATAAGGTTATTGCTCATCATGACGCTAAGAGCAATGGTGGCTACTATAACCATACTTGTTGCAGCCGAAAACCCACCCAGGTACACCAGTAGCGCCAGTATACTTTTACCCTCGCTCAAGGGAATGGCCAGCACAAACATATCGGCATCTACAGCGGTGCCATTAAAAAGCAGGATGCCTCCGAAAGCAATCGGCAGCACAAATATGTTGATTGCAAACAAGTATAGCGGAAACAGCCACATGGCCTTGTTAAGGTGCAGCTCGTTCACATTCTCCACCACAGCTACCTGAAACTGGCGCGGCAGAAAAAGTATAGCCAGCATAGAGAGTACCACCATCCAGAACCATTGAGAATAGCCGCCTTCTGTGTTAAAGGTCATCAGCTCCTGGAAGTTTGGCAGCGCACTGGCCTGCTGCATGATCTCTCCGAACCCATTGAATAAACCGTAGGTCACAAAAACGCCTGCCGCCACAAACACCACCAGTTTCAGGACCGATTCGAATGCAATAGCTGTTACCATACCTTCGTGGCGTTCGGTGGCCTCTACGTGCCGGGTACCATACACAATGGTAAACAAGCCAAGCCCGATAGCTATAAAAAAAGATGTATCCGGGAAAGCCTCGGTTACACCTGCCGTGCCGGTAAGTATAAAAAGGCTATTGGCAATGGCTTTAAGCTGAATGGAAATGTAAGGAATAATACCAAGCACAGAGATAATGGTAACTATGGTGCCCAGCTTTACATCTTTGCCGTAGCGCGACGAGATAAAATCTGCAATGCTGGTAATGCGCTGCACTTTACAGATACGGATGATCTTGCGCAGCACTACCCACCAGAGCGGCGCCATGAGGGTTGGCCCAATGTAAATAGTCAGGTACTCCAGCCCACCCAAAGCAGCACGCCCAACAGAGCCGTAATAGGTCCAGGCGGTGCAGTAAACAGCCAGCGACAAGGCGTAGATATACGGGTTGCTTACCAGGCTTCTGCCGGCAGCCGATCGCCTTTCGGCCCAGGATGCTAAGGCAAAAAGCAATGCCAGGTAGCAAAACGAAATCGCTATTACCAACCAGTAACTCATAGTTATTTCCGCTGCCTGCGGCGCTTCAGGTGTCTACGTTCTACAAACCAGGCAATTGCCCCGATACAGATCAGCCATACCACCATCAGGTACAAGTATAAAACAGGCACACCTGCCACCAACCTGCCTTTGTTGAAAATGGAAAGCACAGGAAAGTTAAGCAACACCAGAAACAGCGTGCTCAGAAAAAATAACCGCCTGCCCTTTATCCTGTCGCGCATACTTTAATGGCTGATTATTTATTGCTGATTGGTGGTAGCTACTTGTTTGAATAACTATCACCAATCAGCAAGAGGGATTAATGATGTACTGCAGCCTGTCCGGCACCGCGAGGAATACGGATATCCTCTATCAGATCCTGGATATGTGTTGGCGGCGGCGGTGTCATGCGAGATATCACAAAAGATACGATAAAATTCAGTACCATACCCAGTGTACCAATACCTTCCGGAGAAATACCGAATAGCCAGTTTTCAGGCTTATTGGCCTCAGGGTTGATGAACTTAAAGTATGAGATGTAGGCAATTGTAAACACCAGGCCGGTAATCATACCCCAGATAGCACCCTGCTTATTCATGGTTTTAGAGAAGATACCCATGATGATAACCGGGAAGAACGAAGCCGCTGCCAGACCGAAGGCAAAAGCCACCACCTCAGCCACAAAGCCTGGCGGGTTGATACCGAAATAACCTGCCACTACAACCGCCAGCGTAGCAGCTATACGTGCCGCAATCAGCTCCTGCTTTTCTGTAATATCCGGCTTAAACGACATCTTGAGCAGGTCGTGAGAAATAGAGGTAGAAATTACCAGCAACAGACCAGCAGCTGTGGATAGCGCTGCTGCCAGACCACCTGCCGCAACCAGGGCCACAACCCAGTTTGGTAAACGCGCAATCTCAGGGTTAGCCAGCACCATAATGTCCTTATCTATAGTCAGCTCGTTAGTAGCAGGGTCTTTTACATACTGTATGCGGCCATCGCCGTTCTTATCGTCATACCCAATAAGTTTAGTTTTCTGCCAGTTGTTTACCCATTGCGGCAGCGAAGCTATTTCGCGGTTACTGGTGGTGTTCAGCATGTTATACATACCAAAAGCGCCTACAGCAGGAGCCGTAGTATAGAGTATGGCGATAAATACAAGCGCATAACCAGCAGAGACACGGGCATCCTTTACTCTTGGCACAGTAAAAAAGCGCACAATTACGTGCGGCAGGCCCGCTGTACCTACCATCAGGGCAGCTGTAATAAAAAATACATCAATAGTAGATTTGGTACCTGAAGTATAAGAGGCAAAGCCCAGTTCTGTCAGCATGCCATCCAGTTTATCGAGCAGATAACCACCTTCTTTCAGCTCACTTCCAAAGCCGATCTGCGGCAATGGGTTACCGGTAAGCAGTATGGAAATAAAGATAGCCGGCACCATATAGGCAAAAATGAGCACGCAGTACTGCGCCACCTGGGTATATGTTATACCTTTCATACCTCCCAGCACAGCATAGAACAACACGATGATCATACCAATGATAACTCCAGTCTCGATCTGCACTTCAAGGAAACGGGAGAACACAATACCTACCCCGCGCATCTGCCCGGCTACATAGGTAAAGGAGATGAAGATGGCACAGATAACAGCCACCAGACGGGCAGTTTTGGAGTAGTAGCGCTCGCCCACGAAATCAGGCACAGTAAACCTACCAAACTTGCGCAGGTATGGGGCCAGCAACAAAGCAAGCAACACATAACCGCCCGTCCAGCCCATCAGGTAAACAGAGCCATCGTAGCCCATAAACGAGATAAGGCCGGCCATGGAAATGAACGAGGCAGCCGACATCCAGTCGGCGGCAGTGGCCATACCGTTTGCCAGCGGACTTACGCCACCACCGGCCACGTAAAATTCTTTTGTTGATCCGGCACGCGACCAGATCGCGATTCCGATATACAGGGCGAAGCTAAGGCCCACAATTATGTATGTCCAAACTAGAATGCTCATAATGTTATACTTTTAATGGTGGGTTGTTAATCTTCGTGTACATCAAACTCTCTGTCCAGCTTGTTCATCAGCCACACATAAACGAAGATGATGATCACAAAAAAATAGATGGCGCCTTGCTGAGCGAACCAGAAGCCTAGCTTAAAGCCACCAAACTGTATATTGTTCAGCTGCTCCACTAGTAGTATGCCAAATAAGTAGGATACAGCAAACCAAAGCCCCAGCAGTGTGAACAGGATCTTGACGTTGCGCTGCCAGTACTCCTGCATTCTGTTTCTGTTATTTTCCATTTTGTTGAAGGTTGAGGTGTATAAGTGTGAGATGTTTTTACAAGTAAACCATAGCCTGAAGTGTGATTTCTGGTCTGTATTTCAGGTTATTGATATTGGTGAAGTCTGGGCGATTTCGCCAGTTGAGGGTAAGTTTGGAGTTATGGCCTTCGAGCAGCAGGTTAGCGCCAATATCCAGCACTTTAACAGAAACTTTATCGCCGCTGCTGTCGCGCAAGCCATCAAATTTACCATAGCTAAAGGCTCCGTATGGCTGCAGTCTTGCTCTCTCGCCAAGCAAACTTTTAGGTAACAGGTAGCCTACCTGTGCATAGCCAATATCACCGGTACCAACTGTTGGGTAAGCATTACCACGCAAGGCGCCGCCACCTGTAGCCGGGTTCATGATGCCAATGCTGCGCACATTGTTTCGGCCAAAATCATAGTTGTAGTACACGCCATACGCTGTAAGTGCAGTACCTGCATCAGCATTCAGGGGCAGGTCCAGGAAGGCGTCCATACCAAACAGGTCTATGTCAGTTTTAACCGTAACAGTATCTAAACCTGCATTGCGGATATCAGAGCGCCAGGCGCCATCAGAGTTGTGCAGGAAACCGGCACCAATATTAAATACCCGCTTGGTGCCCAAGTAGGTGCCCACCATATAAGGCAGCAGGTTCGACTCCTGGTCCAGGAACTGGTAGTTAAAGTAGCCCTGGAACACTTTCTTATTGTTTTCGGGGTTATAGTTGGCTGCTGTAGTAGGTTCCGTTACAGCTGTGTTAGTAACAAACGGATCATTCACAGCTACACGATAGTCCAGCTTAGCTATCTTACCTTTTGCATATACCCCCAACATGCGGGCAAACTGGTCAATAGCATCGATGGTAGGCCAGTTGATGATAGGCGCATCAATGGTCATGAAATTAAGTGTACTGGCGTTGGTCATGCGCGAGATACCGTTCCAGTAATGCAACCCAGCCCCTACCGACATATAATCTCCGGCAACTTTGTATTCTGTCCAGGCATCATGTATAAAGAGTTGCGGCTTTTTACCGTCCAATGCTGGGTTTACACCGCCACTTACCGCATTCTGGTTGTTTATACCAAAGTGCATAAGTATAAGAAAGCGCGGAGATATCTGGGAATAGGTCAGGAAACGGGAGCGGCGCAAGCCAACATCAAATGTATGATCCTGTAGTTCCCTGTTGCGGATAGAGCCTGTATTATTTTCGTTGTAACGCACCCACACCTGGTGCCAGGTAATAAAGCGGATGTATTTGGTACCTTCCGGGTTCAGCGGGAGCTTTATACCCGCACCATATTCTGTGGAACCCTGCCCCATGGCGTTTCCACCAATACAGCAAAGCACTAGCCCTGCTGCTACCATTCGTAACAGTTTTTTCATGATTTACAGTAGTTAGAAGGTAAAAGGAAAGGCCAGCTGTTTCCCTGTTTGTTAATCTAT
The DNA here is from genome assembly GCA_966250805.1 of uncultured Pontibacter sp. Classification (GTDB taxonomy): domain Bacteria; phylum Bacteroidota; class Bacteroidia; order Cytophagales; family Hymenobacteraceae; genus Pontibacter. The sequence goes on from CBINIP010000002.1 coordinate 68,693, forward strand.
TTTATGTAAAAATTCATAAAACAGGTATAAAAAAGTATTTTTTTGGTAAATTGATATACTTGGTAGCTGGCAAGCTTTACTTCCATAGCTACTCTTAATCCGGAGAGCTTTACTTATCCATAGTTTTATAGTTTACTTTGGCTCGCTCCAAGCCCGCGGGGGCTCGTACTGGGGGTAGGGGCTACCTTTGACTCGGCTCAGCCTGCAGGCTGCCCTTTCGGGCACCGTACACACCAAGGCGCTCTCTAAAGGGGGCTCCTACCCCCACCCAAGGACTGGAAACAGGTTCGATAGTTAGCGGCTATGCAACTTCAGCCAACTGTTCCCTTGAGGACAAGTGAGAACACGAGTTCGAAGCTTGCGAGCGCAGCTCAAAGGGGTGTTAGTGCAGTAACTATGAAAATTATACTTCAAAGTATAGGCAAGACCAGAAAGCTCCCCTCCTTAGACAAGGAGGGGCTGGGGTGGTTGGAGAAGTGCAACTATGAAACTTATTCTTGAAGTATAGCCAACAAAGCCAAGGAGAGGGCTAGGGTGAGGTGAATCCTGTAACAATAATACTTTACACTACTTCCTGTCCCTGCGGGGCAGTTGAGTCAGAGACTCTGGCACCATAGCTAGTCACGAATCTGGAGATTCGCGCCAGAATACATCCTTAGCAAAAGCACAACCTGCAGTCTAGGAGAGGGTTAGGTCGAGGTAAACACTACTGGTTCTGGATCAGGAAATCAGAAAAAGCTCTCAGCACTCAGAACCTGCCACTAATCCCTGAATCTGGTCCATTTAATCATCATGTATTTATCACCTAATTCGGTAATCATCATGCCGGCGCCTTTCAGATTGCCGTTGTTTTTGAGGTATTCTACCAATTCTGTGTGGTTAAGTATTTTGTAGGTAGGGTGATATTCTGTTTGTTCGGGGGCTTTTATTTTATACTTCTTTACCCAATTCATGATGGAAACGTGACTTACTCCAAGTATCCGCTCAATCTCCCGGTAGCTTATGCCCTCAATGTAAAGTTGCAGCGCTTTGGTTACGTAATAACTATCTATACTTTTGCCCAGTTTGTTTACCGTAAAGTAGTAGCCACACTTTTTACAGCGGTAGCGCTGGCGATCGCTGATAACGCCGCTTTTTACCACATGATGGGCATCGCAACGGGGGCAGGCAGGGTTCTTCATAACTTCCGGAAGTATAATAGCTCCTGAACTGGCAGCTATACTAATTTAGCATAACTATATCAAATTAGCAACTTTTGCTTCTTATAACACTACTATCTATCAATGCCTTATAAGTATAACCATTATTCATAGGCCTGTTATAAACGAAAAAACCTGACTTTGATGGTCAGGCTCTTCTTTATTCAAGTTATTGTTTTCATGTATGAAGATTTAGAATCTATACTCTCAAGTATAATCAACTACATATTTCTTACGTCCACTATTACTTCGTTATAGTTATCGGTGTTGTGCAGGAATTGAATGATCTTGCTACCTACTTCTTCCGGCGAAGCAAGCGCGCCACTGGCTTTATATTCCCTGAATCGCTCTACATTGCTGAAGCGCTCTGCATCTGACTCCCGAATGTGCTCCTGCATGGCAGTATCTACAACTCCCGGGGATAGGGCGTATACTTTCACGTTGTTGCCACGCACCTCCTGCTCTTTCTGCACCGTCATCGACAGCATATCGAGCGCAGCTTTGGAGGCACAGTAGGATGCCCATCCGTCAACAGGATACTTGCCTGCACCAGAACTGATGTTTACAATCACTTTTGGCACCTGCAGCTGCTGATATACCTGCAGAAAAGTGTTCATAAGCATGGCTGGCACGATCACGTTCACATCAAAAACAAACTCAAAGCGCTCGTTTGGCATCCCCTCTCCCACATATCCTATATCACCTAAAACTCCTGCATTGTTGATCAGCACAAGGCGTTCTGCATCGGCGTAAGGCAGAAACACTTTCTGCAGGTTGTGCTCTACGGCAGGTATATCAGAAAAATCGAGGGGCTGGTAACGATAGTTCGGGTGATTGATGCTGTTGGTGCGCGATACGCCCACTACAAAGTTATTTTCGTCTTTTAACAGCTCTTCGGCTATCGCTCTGCCTATGCCTTTACTGGCTCCGGTTATAATGTAGTAGTTCATGTATTTAATTACGACTTATGAATTACGAGTTACGAATGAACATGCAGGAAAGATCATGCTTTAGAAACATCCTGAAACAAGGTATCAAATAACTTTAAAAACAAAAAAGCTGGTATCTCTGCTAAAACAGAAACACCAGCTTTCAAGCCTCGCGAATCACAGATTCGATTTTATAGTTTGGCACGGAAGAAACTTCCGCGCCGATCTTAAACTTCTAATTCTTAATTCGTAATTAAAGTATATATTGGCTCAGGTCGCGGTTACGTACCATGTCGGAGAGTCTTTCGTTCACCATTTCGCGGGTAACCACTATTCTGGCATTGGCGCCAATTTTATCCGGCACATCGAAAAGTATGTCGTTAAGCAGGCGGCTCATTACTGTGTGCAGACGACGGGCTCCAATATTCTCAACTTCGGCATTCACTTCATAGGAAATGGCTGCAATTTCATCCAGCGCATCATCAGAGAAAGATAGCTCAACACCTTCTGCTGCCAGTAAGGCCTCATACTGTTTCGTTAGCGCGTTTTTAGGAAATTTCAGGATCTGGTAGAAGTCATTCTTGGTAAGGCTCTGCAATTCTACACGGATCGGAAAACGGCCCTGAAGCTCAGGTATAAGATCAGATGGTTTAGCCACGTGGAACGCACCGGCAGCTATAAACAGAATATGGTCTGTGTTGATGACGCCATACTTGGTATTAACAGTAGAGCCTTCCACAATTGGCAACAGGTCACGCTGCACACCCTCGCGGCTAACATCCGGACCGCCACCGCCTTTTTTGCTGGAGCTGGCCACCTTGTCTATCTCATCAATAAAGATCACACCGGAGTTCTCAGCTTTGAAAATGGCTTCCTCTTTCACTTCATCCATATCGATAAGCTTGGCAGCTTCTTCATCGATCAGGATCTTGCGGGCCTCGGCTATAGTTACCTTGCGTTTCTTGGTTTTCTTAGGCATCATGCCGCTGATCATCTCCTGGATGTTCATCATGGATGCCTCGTCCATACCTGGACCCATAACGCCTATGCCCGGCATGCTGCTGTGCTGTACCCTGATCTCGATCTTACGGTCTTCCAGCTCACCATTCCGGATCTTCTCTCTGAATTTTTCGCGCGTGCGCTCGTTCAGTTCATAGTCGCTATCCGGCACGCCGTGGATGTCGGTAGTTGTGGAAACAGGCGTACCTGCTCTACCCTGAATAGGCGGAATAAGTGCATCCAGAATGATGTCTTCCACCATTTCGGCTGCCTTTACTTTTACCGCTTCTTTTTTGCGAGTTTTAACCATGTTCACGGCCTGCTCTACCAGGTCACGCACCATGCTTTCTACATCGCGGCCAACATAGCCAACTTCGGTAAATTTAGAAGCCTCTACTTTGGTAAAAGGTGCATCTGCGATCTTAGCCAGTCGGCGGGCAATTTCTGTTTTACCCACACCGGTAGCACCAATCATTAGTATGTTGTTGGGCACAATCTCGCGGCGTATACTTTCGTCTGCGTTCATGCGGCGCCAGCGGTTGCGCAGCGCAATGGCTACGTTTCGCTTTGCATCCTTCTGCCCGATTATATATTTATCCAGCTCTTCTACTATCTGAGCAGGGGTTAAATTTCCAATAGAATCTAACATTACTGTTCGTTTAAATTGAATAACAAAACAGTTTATACTTAAACACAGCAAGTATAAACTGCACTTATGCTTTTGTTCTCCTTTTCAGGAAAGCACCTGTATCGGCACTTATGGTTATGTAGTGGCTGCCTCCTGAGGGGTGGTAAAAGGCGCTGCCATAGTTCAGCTCAAAAGACCGCACCCGCAGCATGAAACCGGCAGAAAAACCTGCTCCCCCGGAACCTGCATCAAGCTTAAGTTCTTTTCTACGTAAATGGTTATACCCTGCCCGCAACTGAAAGTTCTTGCTAAAGATAAACTCAGTACCAAGTACAAAGTGGCGGGCAAGCTTATCGCCAAATGTTTTCTCTTCCTTTACCTCATCACCGTTCTCGTCTAGCTGCCCTTCCTCATCGGGGTTCAGGTACACAATATCGAACTGGTGCAGGTGGTGCGCTGTAACCGAAAGCCTGACCGGCATATGCTCCGGTTTAAAGCTGGCCCCCAGTTGTGCATCAAAAGGCATTGGCTGTCGCGCTGCCCCATCAAAGGCTTTTATCTGGTAACCTACATTTTTAAAAACCAGTCCCACTGCAAAGTCCTGCTCCGGATGCCTGAATACACCGCCAACATCAGTTAGCAAACCAACTGCCTTATTACCTGCCATACTTGATACTGCTATTTTAGCGGTAGCACCAACTGTAAAAGCATCGGACTGGCGGGCGTGGCTCAGGCTTAAAGTATAGTCGTTTGCGGTAAATGTACCTTCAGCAGCGCCTGTGGCATCTCGTTGCACGAAATCGCCATAGCTGGTATAGTTTATACCAGCCGCCCAACGGCCATACTTCTGGTGGTTAAAACCATAAACTATACTGCTTTGGTTAATATCCGCCAGGTAGCCCACATAGCTCAGACTCAGTTGCCTGTCCATTTCAGGGTTCAGCAGCGCGGGGTTTGCAGCCACCATGTTCACATCATGGCCGCTAGCGCTCGCATTTATACTTCCCAAAGCTGCAAGCTTCGCATTGTTTGGCAAGCGCAGAAACGAGAAGGCCTGCTGCCCTCCTACCTGCGCCTGTGTTGTAAGCGAGAAAATCAGCAACAGAAAAAGTGCAAGTGCCGCTGCTTTTCTCATGCTATACTTTATACTTTAACCTGCTTATTCAGCAGCTACTTTTTCTTCGGTTACTACCAGCTTCAGCGGGTTTTTTACCTTTTCCTTTAGCAGGGCAATTTTCACCACTTCATCCACACGATCTACATAGTGTATGTTCAGGCCTTTAATATACTGCTCCGGAATCTCGCTGATGTCTTTTCTGTTCTTCTGGCAAAGTATAATATCGGTGATGCCGGCACGCTTGGCAGCCAGAATTTTCTCTTTTATACCTCCAACAGGCAATACCTTACCACGAAGTGTTATCTCTCCTGTCATCGCCAATCTGGATTTGACCTTGCGCTGCGTAAACACAGAGGCAATAGAAGTAAAGATGGCAATACCAGCCGAAGGACCATCTTTTGGCACAGCTCCTTCAGGGAAGTGAATGTGCAGGTCGTACTGGTCGAACAGGCGGTAATCAATATCCAACAGGTCAGCATGTGCCTTCAGGTATGAAATGGCCGTCATGGCAGATTCCTTCATCACATCGCCTAACTGGCCGGAAAGTGTAAGCTTGCCTTTGCCTTTGCTAAGTATAGATTCAATGAAAAGTATATCGCCGCCAACCGATGTCCAGGCAAGGCCTGTAACTACACCGGCAGTATCAATATCCTGGTAAATCTCTTTGTCGAAGATTTCCGGCCCAAGGCGCTTCACTACATCCTCCGGTTTAATGGAAGTCGCGTACTCCTCCTCCATCGCCTTCAGTTTAGCAGTGTGGCGCACCAGCTGCCCGATCTTACGTTCCAGGTTTCTCACACCGGATTCACGGGTATAATCTTCGATTATCTTCTGAATAGTAGCTTTGGAAACTTTTACATCATCCTCAGTAAGACCATGTTCTGCAATCTGCTTAGGTAGCAGGTGGCGCTTGGCTATCTCGGTCTTCTCTTCCAAAGTATAACCGGTTAGCTCGATGATCTCCATACGGTCGCGCAGAGCAGGCTGAATGGTATCCAGGGAGTTTGCCGTAGCTATGAACAGTACTTTGGACAGGTCGTACTCCACATCCAGGTAGTTATCCATAAACGTACTGTTCTGCTCCGGGTCAAGCACCTCCAGCAAAGCCGACGAAGGGTCGCCACGGAAATCAGAAGCAATTTTATCTACCTCATCAAGTATGATTACCGGATTAGAAGAACCTACTTTTTTAATCTGGTTGATGATCTTGCCCGGCATGGCTCCTACATAAGTACGGCGGTGGCCACGAATTTCTGCTTCGTCGCGCACGCCACCCAGTGACATCCTGACATACTTACGACCCAGTGATTCTGCGATAGACCTACCCAAAGATGTTTTACCAACACCCGGAGGTCCATAAAGGCAAAGTATAGGCGCCTTCATATCATTCTTCAGCTTAAGCACAGCCAAGTATTCCAGAATGCGCTCCTTTACTTTCTCCAGGCCGTAATGATCTGCATCCAGTATTTTTTTGGTGCGCTTCAGGTTAAAGTTATCCTTGGTGTACTCGTGCCATGGCAGGTCGAGCAGGAACTCGATATAGTTTACTGCCACCGGGTACTCAGCTGCCTGCGGGTTAAGGCGGGCCAGCTTATCTATTTCTTTCTTAAAGTGTTGTGCTACAGCCTCAGGCCATTTCTTCTTGGAAGCACGCTCCCTGAATCGCTCAATTTCCTGATCCGGACCTTCCTGCCCCAACTCATCCTGAAGCACCTTGATCTGCTGGCGCAGGAAATAATCGCGCTGCTGCTGATCCAGATCGGTATGTACTTTTGTATGGATTTCCTGTTTCAGCTCCAGCAACTGCACTTCACGCAACATTAGCTGCAGCAGTTGTGTACCACGTTCAGCTCCATCATTTACCTCCAGCAAGGCCTGCTTCTGGGCTACCTCCACGTTCAGGTTACTCGACAGGAAATGCGTCAGGAAGCTAGGGCTGTCTATATTATCCAGCGCTACCTGTGCCTCCTGTGGTATCTCCGGGTTAAGTTTCAGGATCTTGGCTGCCGCATCTTTCAGCGACTGCACCAGTGCCTTAACTTCTTTGCTTTTTTTGTTCGGGAACGTCTCCTGGCAATAGCTGATCTTAGCAGTTAGGTATGGATCTTCCTGCGTGATCTCTTCTATCTTAAAACGGCTGTGCCCTTGTATGATTATAGTAGTATTACCATCTGGTAATACCAACATTTTCAATATTTTAGCTACTGTACCTACTTCATACAGATCTTCGGCTGATGGGTCGTCGCTGTTCACATTTTTCTGGGCAACTACGCCAATCGTTTTATCTCCTTTGTGAGCTTTACGCACCAGCCTTACCGACTTTTTGCGGCTAACTGTAATAGGCAACACCACCCCCGGAAACAGTACCGTATTTCTGACTGCAAGCAACGGAAGCTCATCAGGTAACTCATCAGCAGGTATCTCTTCCTCAGGGTCAGTTGAGATCACCGGGATAAAATCGTTATCGTCGTCGGAAGTCGCGCTGCTCAGAAGCAGGTTGTGTAAAAAGTTCTTTAAATTATAGTTCATATAGTAGTTCCGTGCCAATTTGACAGAATAACACCTTTTCTGGTACAATTCTGAAGCTGCATATACTAGTGTCAAGTCTTGTGCCAACACCTTTTTCTGCCGTTTTTGTCTTATTACTTTTCGCGCTTATGTATTTAAAAAAGAAATATCCTTTTGAATTATATATGATTACAAAAATATAGCATAAATTTAATATCTTTGGCATAAGGTACTAAATCGAAGGCTAATGAGACGCGAATACCTGATTTTATGCATATCATTCCTGCTTCTGTTCCCATTTGCAGGCAATGCACAATTCAACCAAGTTCCTCTTGACGAGGCACCTGGCTTAAAGGTAAACAAAAAAGCGCCAAAGCCCGAGCTTCACCTCAATTTCCCTAATCTAAACAAAGTAGCTTATTACCACAACGGAAAAAAGCTTGCACTTATTCAGAGGCTGGAGAAACGCCGGCAGTACGACAAAGTACAACCCCTGCTGGAGGAGTATGTAAACAGCTTCGGGATAGAGAATTTCTACAAAGACACGTACCTGCTGTGGCGACTGGGCCAGCTATACGAGAAGCAAGGAAATCTTGAAAGAGCAAAAGCACTTTTCAGGCTTGTACTTAAACACCACCGTTCTGATGCCCGCCAGGTTCAGTCTTACTACGACTCGCTGGAGCAAAACACCAAAGCCTACTACGTACCACTGGATTATTATTACAAACTGGTAGAATACCGCAAGTCTGTGGCAACATTTAAGCCACCTAAAGGAGTTTACCTGAACATGGGTAATGCCCTGAACTCAGATTACGAAGACTACGGCCCCGCCATTAACAACGAAAACGAGACGTTTATCTTCACATCCAAGCGCCACCTGCAGGGGCTTAACGGCCGTGCCAACGAAGATCTTTTTTACTCAAAGCAAGTGAATGGATTCTGGCAGGAAGCTAAGTCTTTCGGAAAACCGATCAACAGCATTTACAACGAAGGTTCTGCCTGCCTCAGCCGCGATGGCAAAACCTTATACTTTGCCCGCTGCGAATCGCCGGACGGCTTTGGCAACTGCGACCTTTACACAGCCACCATGCAGGAAGATGGCACCTGGGGCAACATCCAGAACCTTGGCCCTAATGTGAACACCACCGGCTGGGATTCTCAGCCAACACTATCCAGTAAAGAAGATACTTTATACTTTGCCTCCGACAGGCTGGGTGGTTTTGGCTTATCCGACATTTACTTCACTTACAGGAATAAGAACGGGGAGTGGGCACGGGCACAGAATATGGGCCCTGTAATTAATACCCGCGACAGCGAAGTAAGTCCGTTCTTCCATCCGCTATACCAGGTTTTATACTTCAGCAGCCGGGGCCAGCTCTTCAACTTCGGCGATTTCGATATCTATAAAACCTACAGAGTACAGGGTAACTGGCAGGAGCCGCGTAACATAGGGCCGCTGGTAAATGGCCGTGGCAGCGAGTATTATTTTACCATTGATGCCCAATCCAAAAACCTTTACTATGCCCGCTCCGAAGCCAACGACATCCAGAACCTTGACCTGTTCTCGTTTCCGTTGCCAATGGAAGCACACCCGCTTGCTGTTACCAAAGTAGAAGGCGTACTGAAAGACTCTGTTACACAAAAGCCGTTATCAGGAGTCGTATCTATCATAGACCTGGAGAACGGTATAGAGATATCTTCCAAGTATATCCGCCCCGATGGTACTTTTGAGTTCGATCTTATAGATAACTCACGCTATATGATGATCATTCAGAGCCCGGATTTCTTTACCATAGAGCGCGAGCTGGCCCTGAGCGATGACACAAAACTGCAGTTCATGACCACGATGATAGACAACAGCATTCCGATGGTTTTCAAGAACATAGAGTTTGACCAGAACCAAGCTGATATCAAAGAAGACATGAAGCCCATCCTGGATGAGGTGGCGCTCTTCTTGATGGATAACCCTAATTTTAAACTGGAAATTGCCGGCCACACAGATCTTGCCGGAGACCCGGATTTTAACCTTACCCTCTCTCAGGACCGCGCAGATGCCATCAGGTTTTACCTGGAAGAGAAGCTGCAATTGCCGGAACAGAACAGAATAGAATCGTTTGGATTTGGCAGCACCAAGCCGCTCAGAGAAGAGAAAACCGAAGAAGACAGACAAATAAATCGCCGGGTAGAGTTCAAATTAATAAAACCAGATAAGGCAGAACGAGGTATAGGCAATTAGTTTATCACAACTGATCATGCCCTTTACAGCTGCTCATCCTGCTATAGTTATACCGCTATTTCGTTATTGCCGCTGGCTTTCCGTTACAGGACTGGTAGCGGGTGCCGTTGCTCCGGATTTTGAATACTTTTTCCGGTTGCAGGCAATGAGCACCATCAGCCATACTTTGCGGGGTCTTCTCCTGTTCAACCTGCCGGTGGCATTACTGCTGGCTACTGTTTTTCAGGTAGTGGTGCGCGATGCAGTAGTGCAGCAGTTGCCGTTATACTTCCGGAAACGTGCCCTGGCTGTACCCAAACCCGATTGGTTCTTATACCTGCGCTACAACTGGCACTTGTTTGTACTTTCAGCCCTTATAGGGGCTTTCTCGCACCTGTTCTGGGATAGCTTTACGCACTACACCGGCTTTTTTGTCAGAAACTTTCCTGTGCTGCAAACACCGGTTATGTTTGGTAACAGATCACTTATACTTTGCCGGGTACTGCAACACATTAGTACTGCTATAGGCTTTATTGCCTTGTTCGCTTATATCCACAGGAGTCCGGTAGTAAAGAAGTTACCGACTGTTCATAAACCCGTACACTGGGTAACGTTCTGGTCCTTTGTGTTCTTTTTGGGCGTCAGCTTTATGGTTTGCATTGTCCCGATCCGGATAAAATATTACATGGTACACCAGATGGGCATCACCCTTATCAGTGGCTGGTTACTTACCGTGGTTTTACTAAGCACTTTGCAAAAACTGCAAAAAGCCAGGCAAAGGTACTTTTAGGCGGGAATGTCGAAAAGAGAGTTCAGACAAGTATAACGAAGGCTGAGTTACCCTGACAAATTAAACTAACCTATAATCTTACTTCAACTCGAACTTCTTCACGGCGTCATCTTTCTGCATTAATGTGCTTTCGATTTTGCCTTTATAGTTGAGGTTCACAATATTCATCTGGTCGTCGAAAATCTCTGTTAGCACCGCATTTTTAATGTATAACTGCTGCAGGTTTGTAGCAGCAACGGGCACTTCCACATAGATCCAGAGTGCATCGGCATCCTCTTCCGAACCTACCAGTTTATACTTCATAGGCTTGCCTTTTACAGCCTCGAAAACAAGTGCAGAACTCAGGTAATTGTGCAGGTATGCCTTTACTTTCTCAGAGTTGTTATAGGTTATTTTAGCTTTATTTCTGCGCGATAGGGCATCCTCCAGATCATCGGTAAAAACCTTCACAGCTACCTCCAGGCTTTGGCTGCGCGGGTTATACTTTATATCTGTAATGCTGGTATGGTAATCGTGGGCGTGAGCAAAAAAGCTGAACAGCGACAGCGCCAACAGCAAAATTATACTTTTATACTTCATACTTATTTTGAGGCAGCAGGCAGGTCAGAGAGTACGCGTTGCGCCATAGTAGGCATGTTATCGCTGACAATTCGCTGCACATCGTTCATATTTGAGTTATACAACACCTTTACTTTGTTTCCAGACACCAGCTCTCCTTTGCTGTCATAGATCGAGTAATGAACCAGAAAATTACGCTCATAGTTCTGTGCAGCGCGATCTAAACAGTTTTCATACACCGTTTTTACCTCAAACTGATTTATAAAAACATAGTAATCTATGCCATATTGGTTATTGAAATAGTTGAAGAACTCAGGGTTCTTTACCTTAACGCCGAAGTGCTTGTTAGGGTCCTGGGCAATTGGCACTGTGGCTGGTTCGTTGCCTACGCCCATTTTTTCTTTCTGGTCTTTCACCCAGTTCAGCACCCCTCCTTTTTCCTCGCTTTTAACTACGGGCTGATGGTTATACTTTGATGCCTTGTTATCCTGGTAACTATAGCTGAGAGATTTGTAGAGACGGCTTAACTCGCTAACACTGTCGCGGTACACGCCACCCAGTAAATGTATAGTTTCGTAACCTTCTGGCGCCAGCAAAGCATTTAACCTTGCCCTGAAAGCATGCCTCACATTCTGACGTGGTATATGCGACTGCTGTGCTATTTCGTCATCGGCATCAGAGAAGTATAAATAAGGGTCGAAAGGGATGACCATAATGCGCTGCTTAGTTTTATGCTCGGCAGTTTTGGGAGCGGGAGCAGCTGCAAAGGAGTTACTGCTGGCAGCAGGCGTTGTAGTGGCCGGAGCAGTTGCAGGTTTGGCAACCACACCTGGTTTAGAAACAGGTTTTGAGCTAGCAGCTACGTTTTTAGAAGTTGCCGGGCGTACCAGGAACAGTTTCTGGCCAACCTTAAGCTGGTTGTTGTTCCACTTCTGAAGCGAATCTATCGGGATATTTAAGCGGCGGGAAAGGCTGTAATAGGTATCGCCTTTTTGCACCAGGTACACGCTGTCGGTAGGTTGGCCGACAGCGTGCTGGTTTATACTTTCAGGCCAGGCAGCAGGAGATGCGGCGCAGGCACTGTTGATTTTAAATAATAGAAATAGAAAGGTAAAAACAAGGGCATACTTCACGATGGCTTTCATAACAAGATCTTGGGTTAGAAGATAATCTTGAACACATCGTTAAATATAGCAAATGCCATTAAGCCTAACAATAAAACCATACCCACTTTTTGGGCATTTTCTAAAAAGTTATCAGATGGCTTGCGGCCACTGATCATTTCATAAGTAAGAAATACCACGTGGCCTCCATCCAGTGCCGGAATTGGCAGGAAGTTCATGAATGCCAACACCATAGAAAGCATTGCCGTGATAGACCAAAATTTATACCAGCTAAATGTATCTCCGAAGATCTGGGCTATACCAATCGGGCCGCTCAATGATTTTGAAGCCGACACCTCGCCACGGAAGATTTTGCCAAAGCCTTTCAGGTTTGCTGTAATCACACCAAAAGCCTGCTCCGTACCCAGCGGAATTGCCTCGCCAATGCTATAGTCGCGGGTGGCATACTGCAACAGTGGCTCCTGCATAAAGCCAAGTGTACCTTCTTCTGTAACCTGGGTTTTAAGTGTTACAGGTTTGCCCTCGCGCTCAACAACTATAGTAACAGGTTTACCTGCATTTGCCTGCAACGCCTGCTGTAGCTCGTTAAAGAACTTAATCTCGCTGTCGTTGATTCGGGTGATATAGTCGCCTTTCTGCAAGCCTGCTTCGGCTGCCGGAGTTCCAGCCATTACCTGGCCAACTTTAAATGGTACCCTTGGCTGCACAAAGAACATACGCTCTTTATTGTCGGCTACGCGGTCCATCAGGTTCGCCGGCACTTTAATGTCCACCTGCTGGCCATTGCGCTCTACTGTATAGTAGGCGTTGCGACCCAGCAGCATATCCATTGAATACACATCCTCGAAGCGCTCCAGCTGCTTACCATTTACAGCAACAATCCTGTCACCTGTCTGGAAACCGATCTCTTTGCCTATTTCGTTAGCTACAACACCATACTTTGCTTCGCTGGCAGGCAGGTAGCTCTCGCCATAGTTATAGGTAAGCGCAATATATATAACTATACCTGTGATAACATTCACGATGATGCCGCCCATCATTACGATCAGGCGCTGCCATGCTGGCTTAGACCGAAACTCCCATGGTTTAGGATCTTCTTTCAGTGCATCAGTATCCATAGACTCATCCACCATACCAGAGATCTTTACAAAACCTCCCAGCGGAATAAGGCCCAGCATGTATTCGGTTTCGCCTATTTTCTTGCCGAAAATCTTCGGAGGGAAACCAATGGCGTATTTCTCAACGCGCATCCCGAACCACTTGGCAGCCAGCATGTGCCCCAACTCGTGTAGTCCTACTAAAATTGTAAGGCCCAGAATAAGCTGGCCTACCATTACTAAAATATCCATCTAAGAAATTAAATAATAAAGATTTGATCGAGTATTTTTTGCTGTGCAAAGTATAAACTTACCTTTTTACCAGCTCTGCAGAGCGTAAACGTGCTTCCTTGTCTGTATTAACATAGTCTTCGAGAGAAGGATTCGCAATATACGCAACTTTTGCCATACAGCTTTCGATGATATCTGACATCTCCAGAAAGCCCACTTCATCGCGCAGGAATGCACTGACTGCTACTTCGTTAGCTGCGTTCAGTATGCAGGGCATATTGCCCCCTTGCTCCATAGCATTGTAGGCAAGTTGCAGGTTCCGGAAAGTCTTCAGGTCAGGTTGCTCGAAAGTAAGCTGCGGATAGTCTAAAAAGTTAAACCTCGGAAACTGAGACTTAAGCCTGTTCGGGTAGCCCATCGCGTACTGTATAGGCAGTTTCATATCCGGCAGGCCAAGCTGTGCTTTTATAGAGCCATCCTCGAACTGCACCAGCGAATGTATAATGGATTGCGGATGCACCACTACTTCAATCTGGTCATTGCGCAAACCGAACAACCATTTTGCTTCGATCACTTCCAGACCTTTGTTCATCAGCGAGGCAGAATCTATAGTGATCTTAGCACCCATGTCCCAGTTCGGGTGTTTCAGGGCTTGCGCTTTGTTTACATGCTGTAGCTCCACTGCTGTGCGTCCTCTGAACGGTCCTCCGGAGGCTGTAAGTATGATCTTTTCGATCGGATTATGAAACTCACCTGCAAGACACTGAAAAATAGCGCTGTGCTCCGAATCTACCGGGTAAATGTTCACCCCTTTTTCGCGGGCTAACTGCGTAATAAGCTGACCTGCTACTACCAGTGTTTCTTTGTTTGCCAGCGCAATTTCTTTACCGGCCTGTATGGCCCGAATTGTAGGCTGAAGGCCCGCATAACCAACCATAGCCGTAAGCACCATATCTACCGTGCCCATTTCTACCACCGAGTTTAATGCGTTTGCACCGGCATATACTTTGATATCTTCGTGCTGCAGCGCATCGCGCACCTTGTCGTAAAGGTCCTCGTTAGCGATTACTACGGCGTTAGGCCTAAAAGCAAGCGCCTGCGCGATCAGCAGGTCTGCATTACTATGTGCTGTAATAACCTCTAATTCAAAACTATCAGGATTGGCTTCAATCACTTCCAGGGCTTGTGTGCCTATAGAACCTGTAGAGCCAAGTATGGCAATTCTTTTCATTAATTACGAATTACGAATTACGAATTCGAACTGGTATTTTTATCCAGCTTCGATTTGCTCGTAATTATGATGCTATTTAAAATCTTTATTATCTCTTCACAATCTGCATGTATACTTTCAAACTGCTCTTGTCTTAAGTAACCTGTATCTTGCAACAGCCTGATCCAATAACTTGTTTCTCAGGCTTCTTTTCTGGCTATACTAAGCTTGTCTATGAAATCTACTGCAGATTGTCCTGCCATTGGCTCCTATCGATGTACCACTTCTAAGCAATTGCTTTGCCAGCACAAACTCCTGCTTTTCCTTCTTCAGGTATTCGTACAACTTCACTGCACGAACCGCAAAAGCATAAGTCTTGCTCACAATTACGTTTTCCTTCATTCGTAATTCGTAATTAGGAATTCGTAATTGCTAAAAGTCCTTCAGCAAGCGACCTGTCGTTGCTCAGGCGTGGTACTTTGTTCTGGCCACCTAACTTCCCCTGCGATTTCATGTAGTTCCGGAAAGTACCTAATGGCAATGGCCGAATCTTCAGGTTAGCTAAAATGTTTCCGGTTATCAGATCGTCGTAATAAGTATTCAGCTTCTGCAGTTGCTCGTTCAACTCTTTCTCAAAGGCATCCAGATCCATTGGCGGCTTCGAAAACTCTACAAGCCACTCGTGGTACGACTGGCCTTTTCCCTGACTAACGTAGGGAGCTACAGTAAATTCCATCAGCTCTACAGAAGTATATCGTTCCATAGTTCGCTGCATGGCCTTTTCTACTTCCTCGCCTATTACGTGCTCGCCAAAAGCAGATATAAAGTGTTTGATGCGGCCACTTACAACCAGCTTATAAGGCTTAATGGAGGTAAACTTCACCGTATCACCGATAGAATAGCTCCACAAACCGGCATTGCTACTGATAACGAGGGCGTAATTTACACCAACTTCTACTTCGCCTATAGTTAAGCGCGTCAGGTTCTCGCTATAATATTCTTCTGCAGGTATAAACTCATAGAAAATACCTGAGTCTAAAAGCAGCAGCAACCCTTTATCGTTTTGCTGGTTCTGGTAAGCAAAAAAACCCTCTGAGGCCGGGAACAGCTCAATCGAATCTACCTCTTTGCCTATCGACTCGATCATCTTGGTCCGGTAAGGCTCAAAATTAACACCACCATACACGAACAGTGAGAAGTTCGGGAAAATGTCCTTTATCTTCTTGCCTGTCTGGCGCATCAGTTTATCAAAATACATCTGCACCCAGGGCGGAATACCCGAAATCAGGGTCATGTTCTGATCTATGGTTTCCTCTATGATCTGATCGAGTTTGGCTTCCCAGTCTTCAATGCAGTTGGTCTGGTAAGTTGGTAATTGGTTTGTGCGCAGGTAACCCGGCACGTGATGGTTGGCTATACCTGACAGGCGCCCGGTTTTTATACCTCCTACCTCTTCCAGTTCAGGACTTCCGGATAAGAATATCATCTTACCATCCAGGAAAGCAGACTTACCTGTTTCGTGCACATAAGCCAAAAGTGCATCGCGTGCGCCGTTTATGTGGTTCGAGATAGATTCGCGTGAGATCGGGATATACTTGGTGCCAGAGGTTGTGCCCGATGTTTTAGCCAGGTATAAAGGTTTACGGGGCCAGAGCACATTGCTTTCGCCGTCCTTAACCCTGTTAAAATATGGCAACAGTGCCTCGTAATCACGAACGGGTACGGCCTTTACAAAATCAGCATGCGTTTTTATACTTGCAAAACCATGGTCTCTCCCAAAGCTGGTGTCACGGGCAGTTTCAATGATATTCTGAAAAATAGCTTGCTGCGCCTCCACGGGGTTTTGTATCCAGTGCTGGTGTTTCTTATGCACGTAAGCCGCAAGGGGCTTGCTCAACCAGGCCTTTACACCCATATCAATCAGTTATGTCCGAAGTAAAGATAAAGAGTTATACTTTTAAAGCCATACCGCAACGCAACATTATGCGCCTTAACTATAGCTCTGGCAACATTATCTGAAATTAAAGCAACTTATGCACCCGAAAATAGTTTTATACTTTACTTAAAAACTGATAAAAACTATGAAACAGCACAACGCAAAAGCACTTTGGAAAGGCAGCCTGAAAGAGGGATCAGGCGAAGTAGAAACAGGCCGCGGCAATCTTAAAACCGGCTATTCTTATGCTTCCCGTTTCGGCGACGACACAAGAGCCACATCGCCGGAAGAGTTGATCGGGGCAGCGCATGCAGGTTGCTTCTCAATGTTCCTGAGCGCACTGCTCGGTAATAAAAACCTGACACCAGATTACATCAGCACCTCGGCTATAGTACACTTAGGTGAGAAAGACGGAGCCCCGCTGATCACAAAAATTGAGCTTACTACCGAAGCCAGGATAGCGAATATCAGTAATGATGATTTTCAGCAACTTGTGCAGGAAGCAAAAGCCGGATGCCCTGTTTCCAAAGCCCTTGCTGCTGTGCCCGAGATAACTGTAAATGCTTCATTAGCTCAATAAATTCACTATATTGCAGGATTGGCATATTACGGCTATCTATTTTTAACCTTAATTTCCTTTCATGGCAGCATCCGGAAACAGTGCAAGAGCATCGCTGATGGTACAGCTTACCCCATCGCGTAATGCTAAAATTTCATTTTCAGTACAGTTGGCCTTAACCTTGTTCTGGCTTATATGGGCATCTATGCTGCTTTTTTCAGGCAGCCAGAACAACGATCAGAACTACCTGTATTATGTATTTTTTGCACTGGCTCTGTTTTTCATGCTGTACGTGATCTTACAGAACACTTCAGTATTCGGGGTGCAGTCTTATATTGAGGTTACACCACAGTACATAGTTCACAAACTAGGAGTGTTCCGGACGAAGCACATTATTGCCATGCCTGATATTGAGGAGGTTCAGATAACGAAGCAGGGCCTGCACATTACAGAAATTACAGGTGCCAAAATCTTTTTAAACCTGAACCAGGTGCGCAAGAAGCGCGACCTTGAAAAGATAAAAAGCAAGATCCTGGAGATGAGCAGAATCCATAACTTCAGAGTTACAGAAAATGCCATCGGATAAGGCTATAGTTACCATTGTACACAAAATCAAACGGGCCATACTTGCAATAAGTATGGCCCGTTTGATTTTATACTTTATACTTCTTAACCGGCTTTGGATTTAAACTTCTTCTGAAGCTCCTGAATGCTGGCTTTGAATTTTTTATCTGTATCTATCAGGTCAGAAACTGTTTGTACCGAGTGAATTACTGTACTATGGTCGCGGCCACCAAAGTGGTAACCAATTGACTTAAGCGAATGGCTGGTAAACTCTTTAGCAAAGTACATAGCCACCTGGCGCGCCGTAACGATCTCTTTCTTGCGGGTCTTGGCTTTCAGCGAGTCTAACCCTACCTGAAAGTATTCAGCTACAGTTTTCTGGATGAAGTCGAGGTTTACCTCTGTCTCCACATCCTCGATAATATGCTTAAGGGCCTGCTTGGCAAGTTCCAGGTCAATTTCCTTGCGGTTCAGAGACGACTGTGCAATCAATGAGATCAGCACGCCTTCCAGTTCACGCACGTTGGTATCCACACTGTATGCCAGGTACTCTACCACATTATCCGGAATATCAATGCCATCGCTCTGCATTTTCTTCTGGATAATGGCCATACGCGTTTCAAAATCAGGGCTCTGCAAATCGGCAGTTAATCCCCATTTAAAGCGGGATAGCAAACGCTCTTCCAAACCCTTCAGGTCACGTGGCGGGCAATCTGAGGTCATCACGATCTGCTTGCCGGACTGGTGCAGGTGGTTAAATATGTGGAAAAACATTTCCTGCGTTTTGTCCTTACCGCTGAAGAACTGCACGTCATCTATGATCAGGATATCAACCAGCAGGTAAAAGTTAGCAAAGTCCTGCACATTGTTCGTTCTTACAGATTCAATGAACTGGTTCACGAACTTTTCAGACGACACATACAGCACAAACTTTTCAGGGTTGCTGCTTTTGATGTAGTTACCAATAGCCTGCACCAGGTGCGTTTTACCCAGTCCTACGCCGCCATAGATCATGAGCGGGTTAAAAGATGTAGTACCAGGTTTATTGGCAACAGCATAACCAGCCGAGCGTGCCAGGCGGTTACAGTCTCCCTCTATGTAGTTATCAAAATTGTAAGCTGAGTTAAGCTGAGAGTTAAGAAAGTTGCGGTCTATGGTTTTAGACTCGAACGGGCTCTTTATAAAGCTTTGCTCGGGCTTATATGAGTTAACTACAGCCTGTGGTATTTTTTTGGTAGGTATATTAACCGTTTGTGGTTTGTTAGAATCGTTGCCTTTATCAACAATAATGGAATATTCTAACCTGCCCTCGCTGCCAAGCTCCTGGTAAATAACCTTCTTTAATAAGCTAACATAATGCTCCTCCAGCCACTCGTAAAAGAACTGGCTAGGCACTTGTATAGTAAGCACACTGTCGCGCAGTGATATCGGTCGAATTGGCTCAAACCAAGTCTTAAAACTTTGTTCTCCAATATTTTCCTTTATCACCTGCAGGCAGTTACTCCATACAGTAGAACAGTCTTTAATCATCCAATTTTCCAAAACTCACAAGATTCGTTAGTTGTAACAAACCTCTACTTAATCGGCAGGGGGTCACAAAATTGCTCAAATAATTTAAAACAAAAAATTATTTATTTATGAAGTTAATACAGGGTTATCCACAGGTAAAACTGCGGTTCTAACACCGGCCTTTTCTTTTGTTTTTTTGTTAAACTGGAAATCAATCCGTCCTAAAAAAATGCCAGACCAGCCTACCTGGTTGATCATGGTATCGTGGCCTGTGGCGGCATGGCGAATCACTTCCGGCTCATCCAGGAAAGTATGGGTGTGCCCACCAAGTATAAGATCGATGCCGCTTACCTGCTGTGCCAGCTTGCGGTCGTCAATCTTTTCTTCTTTGTAACTATAGCCCAGATGCGACAGGCAGATAACCATGTGGCACTTTTCGTTTTCGCGCAGCACCTGCACCATTTCCTGTGCTTTCTGAACAGGATCCAGGTATACAGTTTCTTTATAATTGTTGTCTGCCACCAGCCCTGCCAGCTCTATACCTAAACCAAACACGCCTATGCGCAGGCCCTGCTTTTCGAACACCTTGTAAGGCTTGAATGTATCCTTAAGTATGGTTTTAGAAAAGTCGTAGTTGGCGATCAGGAATGGGAACTGTGCGTGTGGTAATTGCTTTTGCAAGCCTTCCAGGCCGTTATCAAAATCGTGGTTGCCAAGTGTGGCTGCGTCATACTTCATCTGCGACATAAGCTTAAACTCGGGTTCGCCGCCGAAGAAGTTAAAGTATGGCGTGCCCTGCCATATATCGCCGGCATCCAGCAATAGCACGTTAGGCTCCTGCTTGCGGATGCTATCAATCAGGGTTGCACGGCGGGCCATACCTCCCATACCACCAAATTTTCGTCCGTCGTCCGGGAAAGGATCGATGCGCGAATGCTGGTCGTTTGTATGAAGTATGGTCAGGTTTATAGTTTTGCCTGCAGCCTCAGAAATAACTGGCAGGCCCATCATTGAGATACCGGCCGCTCCTACTGCAGTTGTTTTCAGAAAGTCTCTTCTTTTCATCTTACTTTATACTTATGGGAGCACGGTAACTCGGTTTGCGGTATCAGCTGTTACAGGTTTGCCTGCGGCTGTTAGTTGTTTGATGTGCGCAAGTATAGCATCGCGCATCAGGAGACCTACTTTCTCTGTTTTAAGCGTTTTCTTAAGCATGCTCAGGTTATCGCCGCCGCCTGCCAGGTAATCAGATGTAACCAAAGTATAAGTTCTCTGAAGGTCCAGCGGCTTGCCTCCTATTTTAATATCGGTTGCTGTGCCATTCTTAACAGTATAAGTAGCATTGGCAATTGGTGCAATTTTGGTTTTGGCTGCAAAATCGAAAAGCTCTTTTACAGTAGGTCCATCCAGCGTAAGCACTACCAGTTCGTTTTCGAAAGGCATCAGCTCAAAAACATTGCCAACGTTTATATTGCCTTTAGGCAGCGGCACGCGCAGGCCACCGTTTGTTGTAAGCGACATATCTATAGGCTTGCCATATAGCGGAAGGCTTTGGGAAAGTTGCAGGTCTACTACAAAATTACCCAGCGGCGACTGGTAATCTCCTTTGGCAAGCTCGGCAGGGGCTGTACCTACAACTTCCGACATTTTGGTAGTCACCTCTTTGCGGTAAGGAACTATAAAGGTCTCAGTCTTCTGATCGGCTGCAAGGGTTTTATCGACAGGAACGTCAGTTTGCGTAATAGCAGCCTCTGGTTGCCAAACGCGCTGCTGGCATGCCGCCAGGTTTAGCACCAAAGCAACGGCGCTTATACTTTTAAGTAAGTTGCGATTCATGTAATTGCGTAATTCCGACTCTAATTTACCAGCCTCATCAACAGCAACCAAATGCAGTAAGTTCTTAGCCTGAAAAATCCTCAAAAGCTACCTTTTACATTTTATAATATATTTTATATTTTATTGAAACGTCATAGCGTTTTATAGTATATTTACTATCAAACCTACCATACTATGAAAATAAAGCTTTTACTTCTTTCACTGGGGCTTCTACTGCTCCTTCCTCTCCTGAGCAACGCCACTCATATAAATGGAGGTTACATCAGCTATACAGTAGACCCAAAGAATCCACTGACTTATAATTTCACTTTTACCCTCTTTAAAGATAATGCATCAACAGCCGATGAACCAGCTACGATACTTAACATGGGTAACTTTAATGAGGTCTTTGTACCAAGGTCGAAAGTAATACATTACTTAAATGGAAACAGTTTACATGTTTATGAGTGGCAGTTTACATATCAGCAGCCTGGAGATTACCTCGTTTATTGGACCGGAATCAATAGGAATCCTAATATAATAAACACCACGGGCAACTCAGATCAGTTAACACAATTTATACAAACAAGAATACAGGCACGCCTTAACAACCCAAATATCAACAGTGTTAAAACCATTGTACCCGCCCCGCTCGAAGCATTTACAGGAGAACCTTTTAAAATGAATCTTTTAGCTTATGATGCCGATGGGGACAGGCTCACCTATGAGTTAGTGCCAAGCCAATATTTGAAGGATTCTTCTCCGCAGGATCTTCCGGGCTATTTCATTCCAGAAGGGCTAACTATAAATGATGCAGGAGAACTTACATGGCAAAACCCCACTACCAAAGGAGAATATGCGCTTTCGATTAAAATAACAGAGTATAATAAAGATGAAAAATTGGTGGGTTATACTATTGTAGATGTAAATCTCTTTGTAAGAGACAGAGCGCTTCAACCAAAGGTAAGCCTTGTAAATAAAGATAGGTTGGGGTATAACCAGGATGGATCTGTTTTAGCAACACCCGACCAGAAACTGAAGCTGGAGTTTTATGTACAAAAAGCGCCTAACAGCACAGAACCACTACGCATAAGGCAATTCAGCGACCTCGATACACTAAATCTGGCCTCACCTTCCCTGGCTGTACGAGACACTGCAGATGGTTTTGCTGCAACAGTAACCCTCACCCCCAATGCAGCCATGCTTCCTAACTACCTTTACACTATTGGGCTACGAGGAGGAGCAGTAGTTGGAGAAATTATACCATACGAAGGAGGGAAAATATATACTTTCGATTACGGATGGGATTTTGTCAGCCTTTCCATTGGCGAGCCAAAGATAGTACAACCTTCTCCCACTTCATCAGGAGATTTGCCAGAGAATGCACCTCCGCAACTATACCCAAATCCGGTGTCAGGGCAAGAGTTTGTAGTGGAAGCTTTGAATGGGCCCTCAACGCTTATACTTTATACTTCGGAGGGCAAAGTTGTGCACCAGGTTCAGCTTGAGCCCGGCAAGAATAAAATCATAAAGCCCTCCAAACTTTCTCCCGGCCTCTATACTTACCGGATTATCGGCAAAGGAAGTACAGGTAAATCAGGAAAGATCATACTTCAGTAATGCCTCGTTTTTGTTTCAACTTGCCATTGCTATATTTATACTCTAATTAAGCTAATTACCATGAAAGCACCTTTACTTACCTGTGCCGCGGCAGCGCTGTATTTAATTTCTCTTTCTGAGGCAAATGCGCAGTCCATCTCAACAACTACCAGAGTTCCCACTTATGTTGGCGCTCTTTCCTCTGAGGCAGGTTCGACTTTCGGCAACTTCCGAAGCATTGATCTTACTTCAGCCAGCACAGCACCTACAGTAGTTGGCAACACCTTCCTTACAGACAACTGGACTTCAGGCGCTATTTATATTGCTCCTAATCATCTGCTGGAAGCACAGCGTTTTAAGTATGACATTGAAAATAATCAAATACTACTAAGCCTGGAGGAAAACACCGGACAAACTGATAAAGCAGAAGATATCCGGGTGATCAACGGTGTTTCGGTACTTGCCTTCGAGATTAACGATCCGTTTTCCGGCAAAAGAGGCTTTGTAAACAGCGTGAATTCTGGTTTTACAATTAACGACACGCCAGTATTAGGCTTTATGGAAGTATTGGCTGACGGAAAAATAAACCTGTACCGCAAAGTAGAAACCAGCTTACTGAAGTCTAACTATAATGTGGCCCTCAACGCAGGAGATAAACGGGATAGGATCATAAAAAAAGAAGTATACTTTCTGCGCAAAGAAGGTAGCAAAGAACTAATGAAGGTTAGCAAGAACAAAAAAGAAACGCTGGACACTTTCGATAAGCGGGAACAGATGGAGAAGTTTTTTGCTGAAAACAAGCTAAAAGCTAATAATCCGCAGGACCTGATCAAACTAGTAAGTTACTATAATTCGCTGCAATAAAACACTAAAAATAAAAGAGCCGGCTCAGCCCCGGCTCTTTTATTTTATACTTCCTACTGCGATACCTTCTTCTCCTTACCTTCCATATAATTCAGTGTCAGGTGGGTAAGCGTTTTAACACCTAGCTTCATGCCGCTTTCGTCAATAACAAAATCCGGTGTGTGGTGTGGCGCTACTTCTTCTGGTTTCTTTCCTTTCTGCATACCGCCAACAAATACAAACAGCCCCGGAATCTTCTCCTGATAGAAAGCAAAGTCTTCGGCGCCTGTAACAGCTTTGGTATGCAGCACGTTGTCGCGGCCGGCAACAGCCTGAAGTGTTGGCAGCATTTGCTCGGTTAACTTAGGGTCGTTGAAGGTAACAGGTGTTTGCGGAATTATACTAACCTCGGCAACCGCGCCGGCACTTTCAGCTATTTTGGTAGCCGTAAGCTTAATCTTTTCATGAATCTTTTTCTGCATGTCCACATTCAGCGCACGTATAGTTCCCTCCATCAGCACCTCCTCCGGAATGATATTGTTGCGAACACCACCATGTATACTTCCTACAGTTACAACAGCGGCATCTTCGGCAAGCTCCGTCTGGCGGCTGATGATTGTCTGCAGCCCATTTATGATCTGTGCTGAAACTACAACAGGGTCTATACCATCCCATGGATAGGCACCATGTACCTGCTTGCCTTTTACTTTTATGCGGAAGATGTCGGCACTGGCCATGGTACCACCCGGGCGGTACTTTAGTTTGCCGACTTCGGTCTGGGAGTTAATGTGCAGACCAAAAATTACTTCGGGCTTCGGTCCTTTATCCAGCACACCTTCTTTTACCATCAGGTAAGCGCCACCCTCCTCACCTACCGGTGATCCTTCTTCGGCTGGCTGGAAAATAAACTTCACCGTTCCTTTCAGATCCTTTTTCATACCTGCCAGCACCTCGGCAGCACCCATCAACATGGCAATATGCGTATCGTGGCCACAGGCATGCATTACACCAACTTCCTGGCCGTTGTAAGTACTTTTCTCTTTAGATGCAAAAGGCAAATTAGCACGTTCTGTAACCGGAAGGCCATCAATATCGGCACGCAGGGCAACTACAGGGCCGGGCTTACCACCTTTAAGTATACCTACCACGCCAGTTTTGGCAACACCAGTCTGTACTTCCATACCCAACGATTTCAGGTGCTTTGCAATCTTCTCCGCCGTCTTAACCTCCTTGTTTCCAAGTTCAGGGTACTGGTGAAAATCACGACGCCACTCAATTACCTTTGGCTCCAGTTTATCAGCCATATTGTTGGCCTGGGTCAGTAGTTTGATGTTCTGGGCTAGTGCCGGCGCAGTTGTAAGCATGCCTAAACCAAGGCAAATCGGCAGTGCTTTGTTTAGTAGCATATACTTGTTCATGTTGTTCAGTTTAAGAGTTTTTGGTGTTACTAAATCTACTGATTTTTCATAAATTACAAGTATAGTGGTCGGGAGATTTTTAGGGAGAAGATGTCGTGGTTCAACTACTCGGTTGTTTCACCTCACCCTAGCCCTCTCCTCAAGTAGAGGGGAGCTTTGGCTGTAAGTATAGTTGAAGTATAAATTTCATAGCAGCTTGTATCCAACCACCCCTGGCCCCTCCTTGTCTAAGGAGGGGAGTTTTCTGGCCTTGGTTATACTTTAAAGTATAAGTTTCATCGCTGCAGGCATAGCACGGACAGGTCGCGACCTGTCCCTACAGATTACTTCAAGTTGCATCGTCAGCTGCTATCGAACCAGTTCCCAGTCCTTGGGTGGGGGTAGGGGTCCCCTTTAGAGAGCGCCTATGCGAGTTTTTCCGGTGCCTGCTAAGGCATTGCGACGTCAGGAGCAAAGGAAAAGCTCCCAGCGCGATGCCCTTTATCGAGGGCCCCTACCCCCAGAACGAGCCCTCGCGGGCTTGGAGCGAGCCAAAACCAACTATAAACAATAGGCAGGTAAGACTGAGGAATGCAGGCAACTACGAAGCAACAGGCTTGCTGCCAACAAGTATAAAAACAGCTGCAATCTCGTAAAACAACTATGCTGCAAAAATGGAAAGAGAGAGTTAAAAAACTAAAGGAAGATATTTATACTTTATACCTGGCTCGCCACGACCCACGCATCCCGTTTATTGCAAAGGTTGTACTTATACTCACAATAGCCTACGCCTTCAGTCCCATCGATCTGATTCCTGATTTTATACCTGTATTAGGTTATATAGATGATCTCCTGATATTACCTTTCGGCATCTGGCTCTGCATCAGATTAATGCCTACAGAAGTTCTCCAGGAGTATCGCCAAAAAGCAAAACAGCAGCTACTGGAGCGCAAACCAAACTATATCATGGCGGTTGTTATCGTTGTACTTTGGCTGTTACTGGGGTATTGGGTGTACCAGGTCTGGTTTGCAAACATCCGCGAAGAAAGCTAAACCAACACCACAACTAAACCCTAACTATAATACACGTAAAGTATAAACAACTATATTTACAAGAAATTAGATCAGAAGCATCATGACTGACGAGCAGCACACACCGGAGAAATTATTTCCGGAGTTTACCCCTGCCACGGCGGCCGATTGGGAAGAAAGAGCACGCAAAGACCTGCGCGATACGCCACTCGAAAGCCTGACCTGGCATACCTACGAAGACATCGACATAAAGCCATACTTTACAAAAGCTGATACCCAGGAGCTGCCGTTTGTGCAGCAAAAGCCCGGTGATTTCCCGTTTATGCGGGGCCGCAATACCAGCAGCAACAAATGGCTGAATGTGCAGCAGATCATAGCGCCAGGCGATGGAAAAGAAAGTATAGAAAAAGCAGCCGACGCGCTTGCCCGAGGTGCCGATGGCGTTCATTTTACTATAAAGGACGTAGCGCTGTTTGATATTGAAAACCTTTGCGCCAGCATAGACCTTACCAGCCACACTGTTAGCTATACTTTAACGAAGAATCCTGCCGACTTTCTGAAGCGACTGTACGGGCACCTTCACGCACAGAACATATCGCACCGTAACCTGTCGGGCTTTGTAAACTACGACCCTATTACAGAAACAGGCCTTTTCGGTAAAGCTGAACAGGACGAGCTGGCAACTATACTGGACCTGACCAAAGACAGCCCTGAGTTTTACGGTATCACGGTTAACGGCACCAGTTTCAGCAGTATCGGGGCATCGGCAGTACAGGAAATTGCCTATACCTTAAGTGCAGCAGTTGCTTATGTAGATAAACTCACCGATGCCGGCGAAACGCTGGAAGCCGTACTGCGCAACATGCAGCTGCACATGGCATCAGGCACCGACTATTTCTTCGAGATAGTGAAGCTGCGCGTAGTACGGTTGCTTTGGGCCAACATTGTGGAAGCGTATAATGCAGAACCGGCACTTGCCGCTCAGCTGCGTATCCATTCATCCACATCAACCTGGTACCAGACCACCCTAGACCCTTACGTCAACATGCTGCGTGCTACCACCGAGGCTATGTCGGCGGTAATTGCCGGCTGCGACTCGCTTACGGTTCTGCCTTTCGACAGTACCTTCCGCCCTTCTGATGAATTCTCGGAGCGCATTGCACGCAACGTTTCCATCATACTTAAAGAAGAAGCTTACCTGGATAAAGCCATTGACCCGGCTGCCGGCTCTTATTACCTGGAGTCACTTACAAACCAGCTGGCTGCCAAAGCCTGGGATTTGTTCCGTGAGGTTGAAGCTATGGGAGGTTTTGCCGATGCTTTCCAAAGCGGGTTTATACTTGGCACCATTACCGATGTGAGCCGCAGAAAATTCAAGGCAATTGCAGCTGGCAGACAGGTACTGGTTGGCACCAACAAATACCCGAATCCGAAGGAGCAGATCGATTTCGATCCGGAAGAGCTTATACAACGCGCAGATTTCGACACAACCCGAGCTGCTTACCCAACCGAGGTGATGCGTATGGCCACGGAGCTGCACCTGCGCAAGCGTAAGCGCCGCCCAAGAGCCGTAATTGCAGTTATCGGCGACGGAAAAAACCGACAGGTAAATGCCACTTTTGCCAAAGAGTTTTTCGGCTGTGCCGGTTTCGAGACCGAATTGCAGAATTATAGTTCTGTTGAAGAAGCATCAGATAAACTACAGAGCACTGCAGCCGAAGTATTGATTGTATCGTCGTCTGAGGCAGCTTATGCTCGCGAGTTCGGTCCACTCATCCGTAACCATCATGCCAAACCAACAATCATTCTGGCTGATAATCCGCAACACATGAAAGATGAAATGATTGCGAATGGCTACGATGAATTTATCTTCGAAGATTGCGACATGAAGAGCATCCTGGAACTGGTTCATAAGCGACTGCACGGGGTAACTAAATGACTGAATTTTGATTGAGTGAATGACTAATGAACACACTCACTGATTCTCAACTATAGAAGTATAATTAAAACAATCAATGAGAGAATAGTTTGTTGGAGACTTTATTCATTCAATCGCTCATTTAAAATTATACCCATGACCACAGCCACTATGATTACTTCCAAAGGCGATGCCGTACAAGAAGTAAGGCAGGCACTGGAAGGCCAGATTTCCGCGTGGAACAAAGGCGACCTGGAAACAGCCATGACCTTTTACTGGAACTCACCTGAGATGCTCTGGATAAGTAAGAACGGCACCGAGAAAGGCTACCAGGAAGTATACGAAATGTTCCTGCAGGACTTCCAGGACCGTAGCCAGATGGGCGTCTATACTTACGAACCGCTGCACATCGAGCAGGTTTCCCAAGAAGCCGTATACTTTGTGTTCCGCTGGAAGATCGAACTGGACGGAAAGCGCCTGATGGGTGGTGTGTCCTCGCAAGTATGGAAGAAGCTTGATGGCCGCTGGGTAGCAACCTCAGAGCACGCAAGTTAAGATTTTAAAATTTGAAGATGAGAAGATTTGAAGATGAATCATGAGTGAACATCCAATTCATAATTCGTCATTCATAATTCATAATTATACATGACCCTTAGCGATATTACGATTAGAACGTCTTTAAAACCCGGCGATATTGGCTATGTTACTTATCGGCATGGTGTTTTGTACGAGCAGGAATATAATCATGGGATTTCATTTGAAAGCTACGTAGCGCAAGGCTTTCATGAGTTTTATAAGCAGTACGATCCGGAAAAAGACAGGGTATGGATTGCGGAGCATGAAAACAGAATAGTTGGTTTTCTGCTACTTATGCACCGCCCAAACAATGCGGCGCAGCTGAGGTATTTTCTGATAGAGCCCGAGTATAGAAGCATAGGATTAGGCAAAAAGCTGATGGAGCTATACATGGCGTTTTATAAAGAGAAAGGCTATACTTCATCTTACCTCTGGACGACGCATGAACTGGAAGGAGCCGCATCTTTATACAAGCGCCACGGCTTTAAGCTGACAGAAGAAATGGAATCCACAGCCTTTGGTAAGCCACTAAGAGAACAGCGTTACGATTTGATCTCATAACCATACTTACTGGAAAGAAGTTAATACTAGGGAGCATGAGCTGATTAAAGAGAAAAAATTATTCACACAGTCACTCATTCTCTTATTCAAAATTAAACACATGAAGCCTGACTTTTCTAAAATAGATATAAACAAAGTAGCCTCGGCAACGCACGGACCGAAAGACCCGCTGCAGCCGAAGGCCTGGAAGACGCCGGAACGGATAAAAGTGAAGAGCTTTTATACTTCGGAAGATGCCTCACACTTTGAGCACCTGGACTTCGCACCCGGTCTGCCGCCCTACCTGCGTGGCCCTTATAGCACCATGTATGTGCAAAAGCCCTGGACAATCCGGCAGTACGCAGGTTTCTCAACAGCAGAAGAATCCAACGCCTTCTACCGCCGCAACCTGGCTGGAGGGCAAAAGGGTCTTTCGGTAGCCTTCGACCTGGCCACGCACCGCGGCTACGACTCCGACCACCCGCGTGTGGTAGGCGATGTGGGCAAAGCCGGTGTGGCTATTGATTCTGTGGAAGACATGAAGATCCTCTTCGACCAGATTCCGCTGAATGAAATGTCGGTTTCCATGACAATGAACGGAGCTGTGCTGCCGATCATGGCATTTTATATTGTGGCCGCTGAAGAGCAGGGCGTGAAGCCGGAGCAGCTGAGTGGCACCATCCAAAACGACATTCTGAAGGAGTTTATGGTGCGTAACACCTACATCTACCCGCCGGAGCCAAGTATGAAGATTATCGCCGACATCTTTGAGTATACTTCCAAAAAGATGCCGCGCTTCAATTCTATCTCCATCTCGGGCTACCACATGCAGGAAGCCGGCGCCACTGCCGACATTGAGCTGGCTTATACCTTGGCAGATGGTCTGGAGTATGTGCGTACTGGTTTGCAGGCAGGTATGGACATCGATGATTTCGCGCCGCGTCTGTCGTTCTTCTGGGCTATTGGCATGAACCACTTTATGGAAATTGCCAAGATGCGCGCCGCACGTATGCTTTGGGCCAAACTCCTGAAGCAATTCAGCCCGAAGAACCCGAAATCTTTAGCCTTAAGAACACACTGCCAGACCTCGGGCTGGAGCTTAACCGAGCAGGACCCGTTCAATAACGTTACCCGTACTTGCGTGGAGGCTCTTGCAGCTGCCTTGGGCGGTACGCAGAGTTTACACACCAATGCGCTCGACGAAGCTATTGCCCTGCCAACAGATTTCTCGGCTCGTATTGCCCGTAACACCCAGATCTACCTGCAGCAGGAGACCAACATTACCAAAGTGGTAGATCCGTGGGGAGGCTCTTACTACGTAGAAGCCTTGACACACGAGCTGGCGCACAAAGCCTGGGCGCTGATACAAGAAGTTGAAGAACTGGGCGGTATGGCTAAGGCTATCGAGACCGGTCTTCCAAAAATGCGCATCGAAGAAGCCGCTGCCCGCAAGCAGGCCCGCATCGATTCCGGTAAAGACATTATTGTAGGCGTAAACAAGTATAAGCCACTACAAGAGCAGGAAATCGACATCCTGGACATCGACAACTCAGCCGTTCGTGAATCTCAGTTGCGCAGACTGGCAAGCATAAAAGATAGCCGTGACGCAGAAGCTGTATCCAAGGCACTGGAAGCTTTAACCGCTGCAGCACAATCTGGGCAACAGAACCTGCTGGATCTGGCAGTAGAGGCAGCACGCCACCGCGCTACCTTAGGTGAAATTTCGGATGCCCTGGAGAAAGTATACGGCAGACACAAAGCAGTAATCAGAGCAATATCAGGAGTGTACTCAGCAGAAATAACCGACGACGAGAACTTCCAGCGCGCTAAAGCCTTAGCCGATCAGTTTGAAGAACTCGAAGGCCGTAGACCACGCATTATGGTCGCTAAAATGGGCCAGGACGGCCACGACCGCGGCTCTAAAGTAATCGCCACCTCCTTCGCCGACCTCGGCTTTGATGTGGACATAGGACCTTTGTTCCAGACACCAGCCGAAGTAGCCATGCAAGCCGCCGAAAACGACGTGCACGTAGTGGGTGTTTCATCATTAGCAGCCGGCCACAAAACACTGGTTCCGCAACTGATTGAAGAGCTTCGCAAGTTAGGCCGTGAAGATATTCTTGTGATTGTAGGCGGCGTGATTCCGGCTCAGGATTATGACTACCTGTACCAGGCTGGTGCAGTAGGTGTGTTCGGTCCTGGTACTATTATTTCGGTAGCAGCACAGAATATTCTGGAGAAGCTAATGGAGCAGGTAAAGAGTTAAGAGTTGTAGAGACGCAGCACCTTGTGTCTTAAATTATAAAGCCGCGGTTGAACTTTATCAACTGCGGCTTTTTGTTTACACTGGCGCGGAGTTCAGCTCCCTGACAAAGTATAAACGCGAATCTCATATTCGCTACTATTGACTGGGTAAAGTTTAAGCACCATCATATATCATTACAATCATAATTATAGCTTGTTACAGCCTCTTCCCCATTCTCATCTGTCCTGATGGACTTAACAGGATAACCCTTACTGTTATACTCATAAACATAAGTTGATGATTTGCTGGATTTTTCCTCTACAACACCGTCCCCATTACTATCCTCATAAGTATAGTTTATTGCTTTACCGAAATTGTTTTTACTCAGGCCACCTTCAAATGCTGGCAACCCTTTCACTCCCGAATGAGGAATAGGGTTGTTGTCATAATCAAAATAAAAGACTTTGCTACTTAAACTTCCATCAGTAAATATCTCTTTCTTCTCAAGATTATCTTTCAGGTTATAAGTATACATAACCTTATATCTACCAGAAGATACTTCACTTGCTTCTATAACTCTGTTTTTAGCATCATATTTATAAGTCATAATTATAGGTGTGGAACCAGTCGTATTATACTCCTTACAAGTTACTGATAGACCATTATAATCATAGGTTATATAATAACCCAAAACGCCATCTCTATGAATCTCACTTTTAATCAAGCGATTATTGTTATCATATAAATAAGAAAATATATGTGTGACTAAGTCTTCATCATTTTGTGTTTCTTTATTAATTATCCTAGTTAGATAACCTTTACTATTATATTCATATAAGTTTGGGCTAGTGTCATTCGGATATGCCAAACTCGTTATTTTACATACACTTTCATCAGTAATAGTTGGGTTAGCTTCTTTATCTTCCTTATCACATGCTGTTAAAGAAATTATTAATAGTGCACACGTAAATAAAGTAGCATGTATTCTCAAAAGTTGTATCATAAAAACCAAAGATATTCTAGTATATTAATATATAATTTTCAAAGTTCATAAATTATATATTAAGCCGAATATTAATCAAGAATTATATTTTCCTATGCTAGCCATACTGAGATTATTAATACCTCACCTACCACCCAACCCAAATCGCGTATAACGGTTAATTCATGCCCCGGCAGGAAGAGTAACTGTTTTATCACCAAAACATATACGCTATGAAAAAACGACCAATGACAATTGTAGCAGCTGCAATATTATGTGCCGCTCTTTCCCTTCCCTCTTGTAACACTGAGCAGAAAGAAGCTCCGGATGAAAGATCTATAGAAGGAGATACAAACGAAAACGAACCAGGATTGAATAACGCTAACGATACTACTGAAACTGCCAATCAGTAAAGCAAGCTTATAACTCATAGTTAGAGGATGAAGGAATTAAACAGTCAATTGCTTCATCCTCTGATTTTTAGCATGGGAGTAATGCTCAAAAAGCAGGAAGATGCGCCTCACCCTCCAAAGTATAAATCCGCTTCTAAACACCTGCTGAAAGTACTTATCAAGTATAAATAACTGTTGCATAGCCACCCACCCTTATCCGGCAAACAATCAGTAATTAACCTTTTCAAAGCTGCCAATTATTTATCAATTTTGCAGCTTGATTTTAGGACATCACTTTTAGTACAAAATCGCATGCAACTAAGCGAACAGGAACTGCGCCGCCGCCATGAGCGCGAAGAGCTGGAGAAAATGGGCATCAACCCATATCCATCTGAAACATTTGAAGTTACGGCTACTGCCAAAGAGATAAAGGAGAATTTCGATAAGGATAAGAACAACTACCAGGAAGTAACGCTGGCCGGCCGCCTGATGAGCCGCCGCATTATGGGTAAGGCTTCGTTTGCTGAGCTGATGGACAGCACAGGCCGTATCCAGATCTATGTTTCCAGGGATGATATTGCACCGGGCGAGAACAAGGACATGTATAACACAGTGTTCAAGAAAATGCTCGACATCGGCGACTTTATCGGCATAAAAGGCTATGCGTTCGTAACACAGGTGGGCGAAATTTCGGTGCACGTTACGGAGCTGAAAGTGCTCACAAAATCTTTGAAGCCGCTGCCGATTGTGAAGCGTGAAGTGGATGAGAACGGTGTAGAGCACGTGTACGATGCTTTCAGTGATCCTGAATTGCGTTACCGCCAGCGCTACGTAGACCTGATCGTGAACCCGCATGTGCGCGATACATTTAAGAAGCGTACGCAGCTGGTAAGCACCATGCGTAATTTCTTATCTGAGAAAGGATACCTGGAAGTAGAAACGCCAATTCTGCAGCCTATACATGGTGGCGCGGCGGCACGTCCGTTTAAAACGCACCACAACACCCTGGACATGACGCTTTACCTGCGTATTGCCAACGAGCTATACTTAAAGCGCCTTATAGTTGGTGGTTTCGATGGCGTGTTTGAGTTCGCAAAAGACTTCCGTAACGAAGGCATGAGCCGTTTCCACAACCCGGAGTTTACGGTAATGGAGCTTTACGTTACCTACAAAGACTATAACTGGATGATGGACCTTGTGGAGGAAATGGTAGAGAAAGTTGCCCTTGCCCTGCACGGTAAAACTGAAGTTCAGGTTGGTGAGAACGTGATCAACTTTGCCCGACCTTGGAAGCGCTACACCATGTACGAAGCTATTGAGCACTTCACTAAGATCGATATCTCGAACATGGAAGAACCGGAACTGCGCCAGGCCGCTCAGCAATTAGGCATCCATGTAGATCCAACTATGGGTAAGGCTAAGATCATTGATGAAATATTTGGTGAAACTGCAGAGCCATACCTGATACAGCCAACCTTTATTACAGATTACCCTGTGGAGATGAGCCCGCTGGCTAAGAAGCACCGCAGCAAGCCAGGATTGGTGGAGCGTTTCGAGGCGATCTGTAACGGTAAAGAAATCTGTAACGCCTTCTCAGAACTGAACGACCCTGTTGATCAGCGTGCCCGTTTTGAAGAGCAGCTGGAGCTGGCTAAACGTGGCGACGTCGAAGCAATGGCTTTGGACGAAGACTTCCTGCGTGCACTGGAGTATGGTATGCCACCAACCGCAGGTCTGGGTGTAGGTATAGATCGTTTAACCATGATCATGACCAACTCTAACTCTATCCAGGATGTGCTGTTCTTCCCGCAGATGAAGCCGGAGAAAAAAGACGAGTAATCTATTCTTACTACATAAAACAAAAGCGCCTGCTAAAGTATAGCAGGCGCTTTTGTTTTTAGTTGCTAACTAGGCTTATGACCACTGCTGTTCATCATCCACATCAGTTGCCATGCTGTTATCGCCTTTGCTCTTTGATACCTTCATTTTAGCTTTATCAGACTTTTTCATACTTGTCCAGGTGCCAACTCTTTGTCTGCCGGAGTTTACTGCATCGGTTATACCACGGCCTACCCACGCAGCAGAATCTGATACTTTTCTGCGCGTAACCTGCCCTTTAGACGGAGCCAGAAGTATACCTGCCAGAACACCAACACCAGCGCCGGCAAGCAAGCCTACAGCAACTTTAGCAGCACCGCCGCCATTGTTGCCTGCCATGCCTTTACCTGCCATACTGCTTCCGCTTGCACCTTCTCCATGAATTCTGTAGCCCATTCGGTCTCTCTTGATATTCTGCTCAGCTTCAGAGCCTGTTCTCTTCTCTTTCATTTGACGTATAGATGAGTTGGTGTTAGAATACGTGCTTTTAGATTCCCCAAGTGATGTATTTTCCATGCGTGTTCTCATAAAAGTTTGTCTCTGTTGAAAATTAATACAGCTAGTGGAATGCTATTACCACTCTTGCACTAAATAATAACGACAGAGTACGCCGAAGGTTAGTACTTATACAAAGCAAAAGAGCCTGCTCATACACTGAACAGGCTCTTTTATCCGGAAAGCATAGTTTTACCGGGCCAAAGAACAGAGCTTTTATACTATGCTCCCTGGCTTACAAGTATGCTTTATTTATACTTTAATTTGCTAAACCTTAAGCGTTACCGCCGCCAGTAGTAGTGCTGCCACCACCTGTTGTGCCAGTGCTACCTCCTGTAGAACCTGCACCGGAACCAGTAGATCCTGCGCCGCCGCCAGTAGTAGAGCCAGTAGTTTTGTTCGAACCCCCACCAGCAGTAGAACCGCCAGTATCGCCACCAGCAGCACCGCCCATTTTGGTGCTCATATTCTTGATCTCATCAAGGCCTGCCTGCAGGTTGCGCTCCAGGTCTTTGCTAAGTTTACCAGCCCATTTAGAGATTCCTTTTCTGGTAGTTTCGCCAGTATCCGGAGCCATTAGTAAACCTGCAATAACACCAGCGCTTGCGCCAGCCAGAAGAGCCAATATTACTTTTCCGCTATTGTCTTTCATAGTATTATATTGTTAAAATGATTATAGTTATTTTCTTTAAAGGTGGTTCAGGTTTAATAACGGCTAACTATTGCATTAAGTTATATCTATAAACCGGAATACTATTATAGCAAAAATGTTTAACTAAAAAAAGCTCAGAATTTATTCAATCTGAGCTTTTTACTTTGTCAGGCTGACTTACTAGAAGTTAGAGATCATCCTTACAAGGTCGTCTTTGGTTTTGCCAAGCTTGCGCTGCAGGCGGCCTAACAGTTCGTCTTCCTGGCCTTCTACATACAGCAGGTCATCGTCTGTCAGGTCGGCATAGTTGCTCTTCAGCTGGCCTTTTACATCATCCCATGAGCCACGCATAACTAAGCTGCTGCCCGGGCCGGTAACATTACGGTTTTCCAGTTTGTCCATCCAGCCTTTCATGGTGCTTTGCAGATCATCGCCAATTCTGGTAAGAGATCTTTTTATAGTATCGCGGGTACCACGGCCATGGTCCGGAGCAAGCAAAATACCTGCGGCAATACCACCACCTATACCTGCCAGCGTAGCCAGCAATATTTTACCATTTACATTACCTATACCCGAAGACATAGCCATTTGATTCTGCTTCTTATTCTTTTTAGTCTTTTTCATAATTTTAGTTTTTGTGCTCGTGCAGTATAAAGTATAAACTCTATACTTTTAATTTCTAATTTTACGCATCAACTAACATACGGTTAAAGGCTGAGTAAGTTAGTTTAGTAATTGAAGTATAAATCTATCTCGCCGGGCTGTTTTTGCGTTTTAAAAGCATGTTCTGGTGTGTGCACCTTTAGTTTAACACACTTACATAAACTATGAAAAAAGTAATCATGATTGTTCCGGCACTTGTGCTGGCAGGTATGTTTTCCTGCAAAAACGCACAGGTAGCCAATTGCATAGACCCTAGCAAGGCAAACCCCGACCTGATGTGTACCATGCAGTATGATCCTGTTTGCGGCTGCGATGGTAAAACATACGGAAATGCCTGCGAAGCCGGGCGTGCCGGCGTTACATCTTATACTAAAGGTGAATGCGCCGAAACCGGTAAATAATTTGTACTCTAAAAGCCGAGACCATGAGCGAGAAAAGATACGTGAAGCAGACTAACCCATTCAGGGTGCCTACTACCGATGGCAAACTTATAGAAGAGCATTTCGGGCATGCCTCTACCCGTACATCGGGTTTTAGTGTGGCCCATATGGTGGCGCCACCTCACTGGAGCGAACCACACCAGACACCAGAATTTGATGAAGTAACCATCGTGCTGCGCGGCCGCAAACTAATAGAGATAGACGGCGAGGAGATAGAACTTAAGGCCGGTGAAACTATACTTATAAAAGCAGGAGCCCGCGTACGCTACTCCAACCCTTACGACGAAGAAACCGAGTATTGGTCTGTTTGCGTGCCTGCCTTCGACATAAACACAGTACATCGCGAGGAAGATTAGATGATTTGAGAATCTGGAGATTTGAAGATACTTCGGACAGCAATAAAGAAGCCGCTGCTAAACTATAGCAGCGGCTTCTTTATAGTATGCCGCCAGTTTGAGCGCAGCGGTAAAGGTGGTAAAGTATGGCAGCCAGTTTGCAACTGACTTTGCTTTGTAAAAGCATGGGCAACTATAACTTTAACTATAGTACTATATTTTGTAGTGTGAGAGGAACAGAACTATAAATCTATTGACGTAAATTTTTCTGCTCACGCAGAATGCCAGTTACAAACTGGCACCAAGCTCAGCCACAAGTTGCGCTGGCGCTAAACTTGCGGCATAAAAGTAGAACCGAGCGAGGTCTTCAACCACAAAACAAAAATGCCCGACTAAGTTATAGCCAGGCATTTTTATACTTCAGAATGTAAATATCATTTTCAGATCATCACATTTCCAAATCTTCAAATTACTTAGAGATCATGTCTACTATATCTTCAGAGATACCCATAGAAGAGAAACCACCATCGTGCATCAAGTTCTGCATAGTTACATAGCGTGTAAGGTCAGAGAACAGCGAGATGCAGTAATCAGCGCAGGCTTCGGCAGGTGCGTTGCCCAGCGGCGACATTTTATCTGCATAGTCGTAGAACGCATCGAAACCACCTACACCAGTACCAGCTGTAGTCTTAGTTGGTGACTGAGAAACTGTGTTTACACGAATCTTCTTGCTGCGCCCTAAGCGGTAGCCATAGTTGCGCGCAATAGACTCCAGCACAGCCTTAGCATGCGACATATCGGTATAATCAGGGAATACGCGTTGTGCAGCAATATAAGACAGACCTACAACAGAGCCCCATTCATTTATCGCATCCTGCTTCTCGGCTACGTGCATTACCTTGTGGAAAGATATTGCAGAAATATCAAGGGTTTTCAGGAACCAGTCGTAGTTCAGATCGCCGTACGATTTGCCTTTGCGGATGTTCGGGCTAGAGCCGATAGAGTGCAGCACAAAGTCGATCTTACCACCCAAAATTTCCTGCGCCTTTGTGAAAAGGTTTTCCAGATCTTCTACAGAGGTAGCATCGGCAGGAATAATCTGAGCATTGCAAGTTTCGGCAAGTTTGTTGATCTCGCCCATGCGCATGGCAATCGGAGCGTTTGTCAATACAAACTCAGCACCCTCTTCTTTCGCGCGAAGCGCTACTTTCCATGCAATAGACTTCTCGTCCAGGGCACCAAAAATAATTCCTTTCTTTCCTTTAAGCAGATTGTACGCCATGTCTTTATTAGTGTATGTTCATTACTTTATTACGGTGTTGCCAGGCCATGCCCGAAAACGCGTGGCAATATAGTAATATCTCTCTATAGTGACAGCAACTCTTTTGCACTTTGATAGGCATTTGCACTTGGATTTGCCCCTGCTATCATGTGTGCAATCTCGTTGATACGCTCTTCGTCGCTCAGGCGCTTCACACGGCTGATGGTACGGTCTTCCCTGTCTTCTTTGTAAACAAAGTAATGTGCATTACCCTGGGCTGCGATCTGTGGCAGGTGCGAAATAGCAATGATCTGGTGCTTCTGCGCCATCTGCTGCATCATCTTACCTACCTTCACGGCTACTTCACCGGAAATACCAGTATCGATTTCGTCGAAAACTATAGTTGGCAGGGCAGTTTTATCAGCAAGCATATACTTTACGCTCAGCATCAGACGAGAGAACTCACCACCTGAAGCGGCTTTTACAAGGCTTTGCGGGGTAGCACCTTTGTTCGCACTGAAAAGGATGCTTATCTCGTCGGTTCCGGTAGCCGATGGCGCCGTAGTAGTATGCTGAATAACAATGCGTGCATTAGGCATACCCAGTTCAGCCAGCAAAGTATAAAGCTCCTGCTCAAACTTAGGAAACACCGATTTGCGGCGCTCAGAAAGTACTTTTGCATGCTCAAGCACTTCCTTGTTCGCCTCCTCCATCGCTTTTTTGGTCTGGGCAATGGCATTATCCAGGTTAAGTACGCTACCTACTTTTTCTTCCAGATCTGCTTGTATAGCCAATAGCTCTTCTATAGTTTGAACCTGGTGCTTGCGCTGCAAAGTATAGATCAGGTTAAGGCGCTCCTGTACTTCTACAGTCCGCTGCGGATCTGCTTCGGTGTTACGCTCTGCATCCTCTAGTTCACCCGAAATATCTGCAAGCTCTATCATGCAGCTTTCGGTGCGGGTGCGCAGCTCTTCATACTTTGGCGAGAATTGCGCCAGCTGACCGATAATATGAGCTGTATCTTTAAGAGCCGCAGTAATGTTAAACTCCGATTCAGATAAAGACTGCACAGCCTGCGTCAGCTTCAGTTTTATATCTTCGGCATTCTCCAGTTGCTTCAGTTCTACCTCCAGCGACTCCTGCTCATCAGCCTGCAGGTTTGCATCTGAAAGCTCGTTCAGCAGGAAAGTATGGTAATCAAGCTCTTTCTGAGATTGTGCCAACTGATCTTCCAGGCGCTTATACTCAGTCTCCAGCTTTTTATACTTGCGGTAAGTATCGTTGTAAGCTTTTAAGTAAGATGTATTGCCGGCATAAATATCCAGCGAGGTATTACCAGCATACACATCCAGTATGTTCAACTGGAAGCTGGTATCACCAAGCTGCAACGTATCGTGCTGCGAGTGTATGTCCATCAGGTTATCGCCTATCTTGCGCAGCACATCCAACGTTACGGGTGTGTCGTTCACAAATGCACGTGATTTTCCGCTAGGACTGATTTCGCGGCGAAGTATACACTGGTCATCAAAGTCAAGGTCTTCAGCTGCAAAGACTTCCTGCAGGTTATACTGCGAAATATCAAACACGCCTTCTATCACGCATTTCTCTTCCTGGTTAAAGAGCAGCTTAGAATCGGCGCGGTTGCCCAGCAACAAACCTATGGCGCCCAGCATGATAGATTTACCGGCTCCGGTCTCGCCCGTAATAATGTTCAGCACCGGCGACGGGTTCATCTCCAGTTTCTCTATTAAGGCGTAATTTTTTATTCTTAGATCGATCAGCATAAATTAGATATAAGGCTACAGATTTTTGCCTTAGCCAGTGCTTGCTTTCGTTTATCTTTTAAGTATAGCAGCGCTTTATAAAGTATAAATTTACTCTTTTAGTTCGCTGTTTCTTTATCGTAAATAATTTCTTCTATTTGGTCGAGGGGCAGCTCGTGTTTGCTTCTGCGTCCGTCAAGCATTTCCAGCTTTTCGGCTGTTAGCGACAGCAGCGCGCCATGCACCACCACTTTAGTACGCAACACCACCTGCACATTAGTTTGTTGCAAAATCTCTGTAATATGCTGCGGAATATCTTTTCTGAAGATCCGGTACTGGCGTTTGCCCATAGGTATGCGTTTATTCACAGTAGCTTTTTCTGCTCCGTGAATTTACACCCTTTTTAATAAATTCTAAAAAATTTAGCGTTTTAGCAAAATCTCGTACTTCGAGTTATTGGTAGGGTCTACCTGCGTTAGCAAAGTATAAGCAGCCTGCTTATCGGCGGGGGCAGCAGTTTTGAACATGTTTACCAGCTCATCTGATTTGGCTTCGAAGAAAGAGCGGATAATGGCCGCGCCGGGTTTCTGCTGCGATAATTTCTGAATATCCTGCAACACAGCCAAAACAGATTTACGTGCCTTCTCGGGGTTTTCGGCCATCAGGTCTAAACCCTGGCGATGGAAAGTATAAATGCCTTCGCGGAGTGGCAGAAACTGCGGGTCCTGCAGGTTATCGATCATCCAGTACCGGTTACGGTTGCTCTCGAATGGTTTCCAGCCAGGGTAAACTGTTCCCTGGGAGGCAGCCAGGTTAAGTATGGCACGCGCTTTATCAAAAGCCGGAGCACCACCTAACCTGCCGAAACTATCATTATCCATACCTATGATCATGTAGGCATAGAAAGCCAGCATAGATGACAAGTTGGATCTATAGTTGTTCTCGGCGTAATCTAAAGGTTGGGATTCGTTGTACTGGAATGTCCAGTCTTTATCAACGAAAGAGAAAAGAGTGGTCTCGTAGCTGGTACCATAGGCTGGCCTTACCGAAATAACCTGCACGTTAGCTTTGAAAGTACCAATCTCCGGCATCTCCGTCAGGCTGATAAGCAGGCGGCACTTTATGCGTTCATCTATATTATAAGCCTGATCTGTCCAGCGGCGATTGTTCATGAACTCGAAAATGCGGTTCTGCATATCCGAGAACAACTGCCTATCGGTGTACTGTACCTGCTCGCTGTTAACTACTACATCGCATTGCAGCTCCTGGGCTTTTGCACTAAAAGCTACGGCAAGTATAAACAGCAAAGTTAGCAGGTTCTTAAGCATGTGTCCGCTCCCAGATTAGGTTTACAATGTCCTGTGCTACTTCGGTCTTTTGTTTCAGTTCAAAAGCAGTAGTATTGTCAGGCTCTATGATGGTGATCTTGTTTGTATCGTGTTTGAAGCCGGCCCCCGGATCGTTAAGCGAATTCAGCACGATCATGTTCAGGTTCTTTTTTTTCAGCTTCTCCTGAGCATTAGCACTTTCGTTATCCGTCTCCAGGGCAAAGCCTACCGAAAACTGATTTTCCTTTTTAAGCTTACCAAGTGCGGCTGCAATATCAACGTTCTTTACGAGCTCAATTGTTAGTTCGTCGCCGGATTTTTTTATTTTTTTCAGACTGGCAGCTTTTGGCTTGTAATCGGCTACGGCGGCAGCAAACACCCAGATATCAGCATCAGGTGCCAGCTTTTGCACAGCTGCATACATCTCATCGGCAGAGGTAACCGGTGTTACAGCAATAGCTTTGTGTTCCGCTTTAAGGTTTGTTGGCCCTGCTACCAGTTTAACTATAGCGCCATGCCGCGCAAAGCACTCGGCGAGGGCGAACCCCATTTTTCCAGTAGAATGATTTCCGATAAACCTTACAGGATCAATGGCCTCATAAGTAGGGCCTGCGGTAAGCAGCACGGTTTTGCCACTAAACGTTTTTTCCACTGCCAGCAAAGTAATTTTCCAGTACTTGTATTATCTCTTCCGGTTCTGCCAGCCTACCCTGCCCCACCAGCCCGCTTGCCAGCTCACCATACCCTGCCTCTATTATGTGGTTACCATAGCCGCGCAGCTTTGCAAAATTTGCCTGCACAGACGGGTGCTGGTACATATCCAGGTCCATAGCCGGAGCTACAAAGACTGGGCAACGCGCAGAAAGGTAGGTAGCACTTAACAGGTTATCGCAGAAGCCATTGGCAAATTTGGCTACAGAATTGGCACTTGCCGGAGCAACCACCATCACATCAGCCCAAAGGCCCAGCTCTACGTGGTTAGCCCAAACGCCACGCGCATCCTGCACAAAGCTTGTAAGCACAGGCCGCTTAGATAAGGTAGCCAGCGTAAGAGGGGTTATAAACTCAGAAGCAGAAGCAGTCAAAATGACCTGTACTTCTGCTTCTGCTTTAACAAGTTGGCGGATAAGTATAGCTGCTTTATAGGCTGCTATACTTCCGCAAACTCCCAATAAAATTTTTTTATGCCGGAGCATCCGGATTACAGCGTATTTTCCGGTGTTTCTTCTTCTGGCACGCGTACGTATACTTTGCCTTCCAGGAACTCCTCAATAGCAAGGTTAGTTGGTTTTGGCAAACGCTCATAGTATTTAGAGATTTCGATCTGCTCGCGGTTCTCAAATACTTCCTCCAGGTTATCTACTGTAGTAGCAAACTCAGCCAGCTTAGAGTTTAACTCTTCTTTAAGCTTAACGGCAATCTGGTTTGCTCTCTTAGAGATAACTGAAACAGACATGTAAACATTACCGGTTTGCTTAGCAAAGTCGGCCATGTTACGGGTTACAATTGATGATGGAACTGATGCCATATATACTCCTTTATGAATTTTCCTGATTATTTTTCTTTATTTTCTCCAGCTCCGCCAGTGTGTTTTCGTAGATCTGCTCGGCATTACGCAAATACTTGCTTTCCGGATACTGATCTATAAACGCCTGGTAGAAATCGGTGGCTTCCAGAAAGCGCTCCTGCTGCTTGCTTGGGATACTTTCCATTGCAAATTTATACTGTGCATCCAGTTTCAGGTAAGCAGCCTCTTCGCTGTAAGGCGATGCCGGGTGCTCGCGCTGGAAGTTTGTAAACGCCACTACTGCAGAGCGGTAGTAACGCAACTGGTAGTATAGGCGTGCACTTTCAAATGCTTTCTTGTCCAGCTTCACGTTCAGGTCATCGATCATCTCGTTAACCTCTTTTGCGTGCTCGCTGTTTGGGTAACGCACCAGAAACTCCTGCAGTGCCTCTAGCGAAGTAGCTGTACTGGTCTGGTCCTGCTCATGTGACGGCGACTGGTTATACAGCGATTTTGCCTGCAAAAACATAGCCTCCTCAGCCAGCGGGCTTCTTGGGTAAGTAGTGTAGAAAGTCCTGAAATAGTTTTCGCTCAGAATATAGTCGCCTTGCTGGAAGTGCGTCATGGCCTGGTAGTACTGGGCTTTCTCGGCCTCTTCGGTACCACTCAGCAGCGGGATAACCTGGTCCAGCAATTGGCTGGCGCGGTAGTAATCCTCTTTTTCATAATACTGCAGGGCCGCCTGGTATTTCTTGTTTACGTCGTTGCTTTTCAGCAGCTTCTGAAAGTTACTACAGCCTGTGGCCAGCAGCAACAAGCCTATCAGCACAACGGTATGGAAAAAGCCTCTATTCATGAACGGGCAAAATTATAGAATATCTGTGTGATTTACAAAGATGAAAAATATCGTGCAATATAACAGGTTACTTTTTAGGTCGGGCAGCTTTCTTTTGC
The DNA here is from genome assembly GCA_966250805.1 of uncultured Pontibacter sp. Taxonomy (GTDB): domain Bacteria; phylum Bacteroidota; class Bacteroidia; order Cytophagales; family Hymenobacteraceae; genus Pontibacter. The sequence continues at coordinate 112,481 of CBINIP010000002.1, forward strand.
TTTGCCGCTGCTTTTTCATTCTTAGCAGCCACCGCCGGTTGTTTTTTAGCTTTTGGCACTACCGGCGCACGTTTCTTCACAACAGCATCTTTGGTTGGTCGCAGGTTAGCCAGCCAGTTAAATCCTTCCAGTTTCCGGTCTGCCTCTTTTAGTTCGTGCGGAGGTATAAAGCTTGCATCGGGGTTTACCAGAAACGAAATCGACTTGAGTTTATTTTCTCCAAACTTTAAAACCATATCGCTGCAGATGGCTTTGTTCATACCTGTTAAAGTAGAATCTCCCTCCAAAGCAAAGTATAAGCTCTCGCCATTGCCGTTAACATTTACACGCTTAATATCACCCTGCTGGAAAAACGCCACCATATCGCGGCCTTTTACCTGGTTATAGTTCTTCAGTGTATCTTCGGAAGTGATAAAGGCATTGCTGTACATATACATCCTGTCGATGGTCTTATTGCGCAGCTGAATATGGATTGTGTCTGAAACCAACTGGCTTTCTTCGCTCCACAACACTGGCTTCACGTTCATGTACATGATAGAATCGGTGCGGTTGTAGCTAAGCGAATCGCATTTACCCTGCAGGTCCGATTTAAAGATCTTTACCTTGTTGTAGGCAAACAGCATACTTGGCATCTTTGGGTTCTTCGACTCCTGCGACATAAGCGTATCGGCAGACATGTACAAAGTATCCTTATCCATGATGGTTTCCATAACCGGATTACCGTATACTTTAGCCACACCCTTTGCGCGCCAGTAACGGCCAACCTGACCACGTATGGTTACATCATCCTTCAGCGAGCGCAACGATACATTTTTCTCGGCATAACCATAGCCCCTGGCCTGGTCATAGTATAGCTTTTCGCCGCCTAACCTATACTCAGGTGTAAGTATGTAGGCATTTTTACCGAAGTTAGAGATCTTGGTAATGGTGTTGTAAGTACCCTCTTCGGCATACAGATCGCCCTGCTGCCCTTTAATGTAGGTAGGCCCCTGAAAGTACACGATCTTGCTCTGCGTGTTATACTTCATGTTCTGGGCCGTGATGTTATATTCGGCAGAAAATACTTTTACATCCTGCTGGAAAGTATACATGTTTGTTTTGGTGTCGTAGGAACCACGTCGGCTTTCCAGGCGGTTCTCCGGGTCTACAATGGTACCGCCCTCAGTATAAGTAGCTGTGCGGGTGTTAAGGTCATAGTCCAGGCTTGGGGTGGTAAGCGTCATGCGTGGGTCGCGCATAGTTACACCGCCGCTCATATTAGCAATGCGCTTGTTGCCGTCGTAGGTTGCGCGGCTACCGGTCATACTTATAGAGTCTCCCTGCGCAACACGTACATTACCAAAAGCTTCCAGTACCTGCCCGTCGCTGTAGCGGTAAACAGAATCTGCATGCAGGAAAGTCTCGTTTTGCTTGAACACTACGTTCCCGATCAGCTTGGTAATGCGCTGGCCATTATATGTACCGCCTTCTAAGTTATCGGCGCCCTGTAGCTCTACTTTCTCTTTTTTTGCCTGCTGGCCCTGCTGCTGCGCGAAAACCGGCAGCGAAAGCAGCATAAAGACAAGAGAATACAGTAGTTTTGTGATCTTCATTTACGAATTATATGCTAGATATTAGTTCTCAGATAACAGACTATTAAAAACCTGTTTAATGGATGTATAAGGAAACTGACACTTAATATGTTCAATATCAGTAACTCTTTTATAAAAACAGCTATGCGTAAAGTCTGAAATCTATAGCCTAATCTCTGTATACTTTAAAAGTCAAAATTATAAAAAATTTACCAGCCGTTGCCTTATGCTACAGAAAGTTTTAGGTTTTATCCAATCGCACAACCTTTGCCAACCCGATAATAAAATATTAGCAGCCGTAAGCGGCGGCATTGATTCGGTGGTGCTGTGCGAGGTGCTGCATAAGTTAAAGTATACTTTTGCGCTGGCCCATTGCAACTTCGGGCTACGAGCCGAGGATGCAGAAGCTGATCAGTTGTTCGTCAAAAAGCTGGCCAAGAAGTATGATGTTCCTTTTTTTACTGAAAACTTTAACACCCGAGCTTTTGCCGAGCAGGAAAAACTTTCGATACAAATGGCTGCCCGCACCCTGCGCTATGCCTGGTTTGAGCAGGTAAGGCAACAGGAAGGCTACGACTACATTGCCACCGCCCACCATAGCAACGATACTACCGAAACCATATTGCTGCACCTTACCAAAGGCACCGGCATTGCAGGGCTTCACGGCATACCAGCTAAAAACGGCTACATCATCCGGCCAATGCTTTCTGTTACAAAAGATGATATCTATGATTTTGTAACTACCAACAAACTTATCTGGCGCGAAGATGTCTCTAACGAAACCACTAAATACCAGCGCAATAAAATCAGGCACGAGGTAATTCCTATACTTAAGGAGATCAACCCGAACCTGGAAGAAACCATGCAGCACACTGCAGAGCGCGTGAGCCATGCCGAAAGTATAGTGGCGGCCTACATAGAGAACCTGCGGGAGCAAAGTATAAAAGAAGCCGAAAATGCTTTTTACATTTCGCTGGGGCCATTGCAGAATGCGACAGGTTTGCCGGTTGTATTGCACGAGTTGCTCCGTCCATTCAACTTTAGTTATAGTGTAGTGCTGGAGTTGGTTGAGGCACTGGAGGGAATTTCAGGTAAGCAGTTCGAATCGCCGAGCCATACTTTAGTAAAAGACCGCGAACAACTTGTAATAACACCCAAGAACCTAAGTAATTTTGGAAGTATAAGTATAGCCGAAGGGCAGACGGAAGCAGAAATGGGCAACCTGTATTTTAGCATCCGCTACATCGATGCTGACAAGTATAAGCTTAATACCAAACCAAATGTAGCCGCTCTGGATGCTGAATTACTGAAATTTCCGCTGAAGTTACGTGCCTGGCAGGAGGGCGACTGGTTTATACCTCTTGGCATGAATGGCAAGAAAAAGATCAGCGACCTGCTCATAGATAAGAAAGTTCCGGCTAACCTTAAGGGGCAAACACTGGTATTAGTATCTGATCAATCCATTGCCTGGGTAGTGGATCAGCGCCTTGACAACCGTTTTAAGGTAAGCGATAAAACGCAGCAGGTGGTAGAAATAACCCTTGACAGACGCTAGATACAAGTTTTCAGACGTTAGATTTTATGCGTTGTAAGGGTCTGGGAATATAAAAAGTCTTATATCTAACATCTAATGTCTAATATCTACTTATTAATAATAGATTTTTCTAATTTTACCGGACTTAACCGAATTTCAAACTAACATAAAGTATATCCGACAATGAAAGTAACCGTAGTTGGAGCGGGTAACGTTGGGGCAACATGCGCCGATGTACTGGCTTACCGCGAAATCGCGAACGAAGTAGTTTTAGTGGATATTAAAGAAGGTTTTGCTGAGGGCAAAGCGCTTGATATCTGGCAGAAAGCCCCAATCAACCTTTATGATACGCGCACTGTAGGCGTAACTAACGATTACAGCAAAACTGCTAACTCTGATGTAGTAGTGATCACTTCTGGTTTGCCACGTAAACCAGGCATGACGCGTGACGACCTTATCTCAACTAACGCAGGAATTGTTACATCTGTAACTGATAATATCGTTAAGCACTCTCCTGACGCTATCATCATTGTGGTTTCTAACCCGCTTGATGTTATGACTTACGCAGCTCACATTACATCTAAGCTGCCACGCACACGCGTTATGGGTATGGCTGGTATCCTTGATACAGCCCGCTACAGAGCTTTCCTTGCTGAGGCTCTGAACGTATCTCCAAAAGATATCCAGGCTGTATTGATGGGTGGCCACGGCGATACAATGGTTCCCCTTCCGCGTTACACTACAGTTGGCGGTATCCCGGTAACTGAGCTTATCGACGAAGAAACGCTGAACGCTATAGTTGAGCGCACGAAAAACGGTGGTGGCGAGCTTGTAAAACTGATGGGTACTTCTGCCTGGTATGCACCGGGTTCAGCAGCAGCTCAGATGGTAGAGGCTATCGTACGTGACCAGCGTCGTGTATTCCCGGTTTGCGTTCGTCTGGAAGGCGAGTATGGTATTGATGGTGTATATCTGGGCGTACCAGTTATACTTGGCAAGAATGGTATCGAAAGAATCATCGAGCTAGATCTGAACGAAGAAGAGAAGCAACTGCTTGAGACTTCTCGCGGACACGTGAAAGAAGTAATGGACGCGCTTGATAACATCAACGCTGCCAAAGCTTAAGTATAGTTTATACTTACACATAAAGAAAGCGCCGCTTCTGAAAAGGAGCGGCGCTTTTGTTTTTATACTTTAGCTTAAAGTGTTTCTTGGTGTAGAAGGATTTATGGTTTATTAGGTTTGGATACCGTTTGCAGAAGTCACCTCACCCTAGCCCTCTCCTCAAGGAGAGGGAACTTGACCTTTTATACTTTGGAAGTATAAGTTTTATAGCTGCAGGCATCGCACGGACAGGTCGCGACCTGTCCCTACAGATTGCTTCAACTTCCATAGCCAATAGCTATCGAAGTTGTTCCCAGTCCTTGGGTGGGGGTAGGGGCCCCCTTTAGAGAGGGCCTTGTGCATGTTGCGGTGCCACGCTAGTGGCAGCCCGCAGCGGAGCGAGGAGCAGCTTCAGGCACACCGCGCGATGCCCGAGGACGAGGCCCCGCGGCCGTGAGCGCACCAAAGCAAACTATGAAACTATAAACAAGTAAGACTGAGGAAAACAACAAGCTACGGAGCAAAGGCTTACTAAATCTAAGTATAAACCTAAGCTTTAGCACAATAGATATCTTAAACTATAAATCAATCTTTCTGACTTGCCTGAAACAGCTTCTGCTTTTCTTCTTTAGAGAGACTCTCGTAACCTGAGCTGGAGATCTTATCAAGTATAAGATCTATCTCGGTTTGGCTTGGTTTGCTGGAGGCATAGTTTATAGTGCTGCTACGGCCGGCTGTAGTTACCGTCTGGCGGTGTGTTACCTTTAGCTTTGGCCTGCGGCTGAACAAGCCGGTGAAGAAACTCATGACAGCGTGTAGCGGACGGCCCATATCGGTGCCACGCTGCAACTGCTTAATGAACACCCACCCCAGAAAAGCACCACCAAGGTGAGCAATATTACCGCCTGCATTGTCACCAACCGCGCCGGAAATAGAAAGTATCACCAAGAAAGCCGCAATATACTTTATGCGTACAGGCCCGATCAGGATCAGGTTAAAAGTATAGTTTGGCAGCAAAGTAGCCGCTGCCACTACTGTTGCCAGCACACTTGCCGATGCACCAATCATCACTGAAAATGCTGCCCTGTCTGCAAAGTATGGTATAAAGTTATAGCTCAGCATATAAAGTATACCACCGGCTATACCGCCAAGCATGTACAGGCTTAACAGCTTTTTATCGCCAAGGTATTCACGTATCAGTTGGCCGAACCAGTACAGGTTCAGCATATTGAATATGATATGCAGGAAACCTTCGTGGGTAAAGAAGTATGTAATCAGTGTCCAGGGGCGGGTAATGAAAACGCCTGGGCTGGCATGCAGTGCTATAAAGCGGGTAAGGGTATTATAAACGCCCGAGCTACCTACCAGAAACAATATCGTCTTCAACACGATCAGCGCTACGAACACGATCACGTTTATCAGGATAAGCTGCTTTAGGGTGTTATTAGGCCTGCGGAAGGCATCTTTAATATCTTCAAATATACTCATGGTGGTTTAGTAGTCGTCTTGGTAATCGTTTCGCTGCCACATTTTTACCAGTATATACGCAAACAACATCCCGCCGAGGTGTGCAAAATGAGCTACATTATCGCCTGGCACACGGTTAAATCCGGCATATAATTCATACGCCCCATACAACAACACAAAATACTTTGCTTTTATAGGTATGGGCAGGAAAAGCAGGAAGAGTTCAAGGTTCGGAAAAAGCAACCCAAATGCCATCAGGATGCCAAAAACGGCTCCGGAAGCACCCAGCATCGGGCTGTTGAATACCTGGTTATATACATAACGCACTGCATCCTTACTTTCTGTTATGTAAGCCTCGTTATCGGCGTTGCGCTGGTACTCAACTGCAAAATTCTTATCGAAACGGCCGGCATAATGTTCTTCCATGTAATTGTAGTAACCCATCGGGGTCGGAGCCTCTATGTATTGGGAGGTTTCTGCACGAAGATCATGCAGTTCGTAAGCTCTTACGCCAGAGTAAAGCAAGCTTGCGCCAAGACCTGTGATCAGGTAAAACGCAAGGAAACGTTGTGATCCCCAGAAACGCTCCAGCAAAGGCCCGAAGATGAACAAACTGAACATGTTGCTGAACAGGTGCGCCCAATCGCCGTGCAGGAACATGTGCGTGAGCAACTGAACAGGCATAAATTTATCGGAACCGAAGTGGTAAAGCGCAAAGTCTGCTGCGTTGAACAGGTTATCCTGTAAAATAAAAACAACCACGTTGATGATCAGGAGATTCCTGACCATAGGGGTGATATTGAACATGTGTGTCTAATTTATAAGTATAAACCCAGTTGTTTAAACTATAGCTTATACTCAGGTCAAAGTAGTGCTTAATAGCCGGAGTTAGTTTACCCCGAAAACAATACGTTAATAACAGTAAATAAGAGAATAAAACTCAGCCTTTCTGGAAAAGAGCATGCAGCTGGTTAAGCTCCATTATCACAAGTGTTTTTTGTCCGCTGGGTGTATAATTTGGCACTTCGCAGGCAAAAAGCTTATCTACGAGAGAATTCATTTCCAGGTCAGACATGCGCGTCTGAAGCTTTGATGCCAGCCTCTTTGCCATTGCCCGTGCAAGGTTTTCTCTTTTATCAAGCTTTAACGTAGCCGAATTGTTTTTATACTGCTCAATTAATTCCTCCAGCAGCTCTTTTTCGTTGGCGGCATGCACATCGGCAGGTATACCGTTCAGTATAATGGTGTTGCCTCCAAAATCCTCGAACTGGAACCCCATATCCTGAAATTCAGCATAAAGCTCTTTTAAAAGTGTAGCATCGGCCGGCGAAAGATCTATAGTTTGTGGGAAAAGCAAGGCTTGCGAAGCGCCCGCCTTCCGTTGCTGCAACGATGCCATATACTTCTCATAAAGTATGCGCTCCTGTGCTGCCTGCTGGTCTACTACCATAACTCCGGACTTTACCTGCACCAGCAAGTATTTCTGATGGATCTGCAGAGCTTTGCTGCTGGCTGTAGGTGCTATTGGAGTTGCAAAAGCATCATCTAGGAAACTCATGGTTGTTGCAGCTGATGTAATGCGCTCCTCGCTGGCTGGTTGCTGCTTTAAAGGCTCGTACAACTGTTCCCACCCTTTAGAACTCATGCGCTTTGGAGATGCAGGCGCAGAAAAGCCTGAGAAACTGGTATCCCTGTTATTCTGTCCTTCTGCCTCAAAATCACTGACCGTGTTCTGAATACGGATTGGTTGCAGCGGAGCAAAATTCACATCGCCATCAAAATCAAGTGATGGCGCAATGTTGTGCAGGCCAAGCGATTTTTTAACAGCCGCGTGTACTATCGCATACACCGTTTTCTCATCCTCGAACTTAATTTCGGTTTTAGTCGGATGTACGTTTATATCTATCTTCTCAGGCTCAATTTCTATAAAGAGCACGTAGAATGGGTGGCTATCTTTTGGCAACAGGCCTTCAAAAGCCGTCATTACGGCATGGTTCAGGTAGCCACTCTTGATAAAGCGGTTATTTACAAAAAAGAACTGCTCGCCGCGTGTTTTGCGTGCAAATTCCGGTTTCCCGATGTAGCCGCGCACGCTCAGGAAGGAAGTTTCTTCCTCGCAGTAAGCCATCTGTTCTTTATAGTTGTTACCAAACATGCCCACAATGCGCTGGCTAAGCTTAGTAGCAGGCAGGTTAAAAATTTCGGTATCGTTGTGGTAAAGGGCAAAGGCAACACCAGGGTAAGCCAGCGCCACCCGCTGAAACTCATCCAGGATATGGCGCATCTCCACAGCATTTGTCTTCAGGAAATTGCGCCGTGCCGGCACGTTAAAGAACAGGTTTTTAACAGCTATGGAAGTACCTGCCGGTGTAGCTGCAGGCTCCTGCATAACAACAGCCGAACCTTCAACCAGCAACCTGGTGCCGGTTTCGGCTCCCTGTGGTTTAGTCTTTAATTCTACCTGGGCAACTGCACCAATCGAAGCCATGGCCTCGCCCCGGAAACCCATTGTCCGGATGCGGAAAAGGTCTTCTGTAGAGCTAATTTTGGAAGTAGCGTGGCGCTCAAAACACATGCGGGCATCTGTTTCAGACATACCTATGCCATTATCCACCACTTGTATCAACTGCTTCCCTGCTTCCTTCACAATCAGCTGCACGCTGGTTGCGTGGGCATCAATGGCATTCTCCAGCAACTCTTTCACTACCGAAGCCGGGCGTTGCACCACTTCGCCGGCAGCTATCTGGTTGGCCAGGTAATCAGGTAATAAATGTATAATGTTGGGCATCCGCTATAGTAACTTCTAAAACTATTTTATTAACCTCAAAAAATACCAGTTTCACGTTTTGGTCGGGTTTTTGAGATTCACTAATTTGTAAAAACAGAACTAATTCAGAATTAAATTTATTACTAATTTACAGACCGATTACGAAAAGGACCGGAAATATCTGAAAAAGCCACCTCAACCTACCTTACTGAATATTGCAAATTGCGTGTATGGATTTGGGGAGGCGTGGCGTTAGCAGGTATAAAGGCTGGTTCCGGGCTACGTTCTGTAGCTTGCCTAGCCTGATAATCCGCCTAGCTCTGTTTAGCTGTGAGCACGAAGGAAATAGATATCAAAATTCATCTTTATTCCTGAGCCGCCTTCTGCAAAAATAGGCTTAATTTCGACTTGTTCCAATATTATAATACCAGTGCAGGATGTTGAAGAGTTTTAGTTTAGGACTGCTTATACTTATTTTTCTAGGGATGGGACCACTGATGTCTTTAAAGCCGTCAGAGGAGGTTGTGGTGAGCACTAAAGAGAAAAATTGGGTAGACAGCGTTTACAAATCTCTTACTCCTGACCAGCGCCTAGGCCAGCTTTTTATGGTGGCGGCCTACTCCAACAAAAACGAAGCTCATTTCCGCGAAATAGATACACTTGTTAGCCGCTATGGTATAGGTGGCCTTATGTTTATGCAGGGAGGCCCTGTTCGCCAGGCCAGGCTTACCAATCGTTTTCAGAGCCAGTCTAAAGTACCTATGCTTATTGCCATGGATGCAGAGTGGGGCCTGAGCATGCGCCTTGACAGCAGCATGAGCTTTGCCAAGCAAATGACACTGGGCGCCATGAGTGATGACAAGTATATTTACCAGATGGGCCGCGAGATAGCCCTGAAAATGAAGCGCATGGGCGTAAGCGTAAGCTTTTCGCCGGTGATGGATGTGAACGTGAACCCTGCTAACCCGGTAATTGGTAACCGTTCATTTGGCGAGTCTAAAGAGGAAGTAGCGCGCAGAGGTATAGCTTACATAAAAGGCCTGCAGGACCATGGTATAATTGCAGTTGCCAAACACTTTCCCGGCCACGGCGACACCGATACCGATTCGCACTTAGCTCTGCCAATTGTTAACCATGATATAAAGCGCCTGACAGAGGTAGAACTATACCCTTTCAAGAAATCATTTGAAGCTGGTGTGATGGGTGTAATGGTAGCACATTTATACATGCCAAAAATCGATTCTACCCGCAACCAGGCTGCCACCCTATCCAAACCACTGGTAACAGGACTTTTGAAAGAGAAAATGAAGTATAAAGGGTTGGTGTTTACAGATGCCCTGAACATGAAAGGCGTTAGCAACTACCATAAGCCTGGCGAAGTTGATCTGAAAGCTTTATTAGCCGGTAACGATGTACTTCTTTTTCCGGAGAACGTGCCCGTAGCAATCACTAAGATCAAAGAAGCTATCTCGGCTGGTAAGATCGATACGGCAGATATCGGCCTTCGCGTAAGAAAGATATTACATGCCAAGTACTGGGCTGGTTTAAACAGGTTCAGACCTGTAGTTATGGAAAACCTGAAAGAAGAAGTAGACAGGCCGCTGAGTTCTGTAGTTCAGGAAGAGATCTATGCTAACTCTGTAACTGTAGTACAAAACAAAGGTAACTTTTTACCTTTCCGTAACCTCGATACTTTAAGTATAGCTTCTGTAGCAATCGGTTCGAAAGCGGGTAACGCATTTCAACAGACATTGAGTAATTATGCTCCGGTTAAAACATTTAACATAGCAGACCGCTTTGCACCGGATTCTGTTTTCACAAGAATCTTAACTAAGCTTGAGGATTACAACACAGTGGTGGTGAGCATCCATAACATGAACAGCACCCCGCTTAAGGATTTTGGAATTGGCGTTGGTACCCGGGCTTTTATCCAGTACCTGCAGGAACGCACAAATAAGAAAGTAGTAGTTGCTGTGATGGGCAATGCCTACAGCCTGAAATTCTTTGAGAACAGCAACTGGCTGGTGTGTGGCTACGAAGACAATACTGTTTCGCAGTCGTTGGTACCTCAGGCTATGTTCGGGGCAAGAGCGGCAAAAGGCAAATTGCCTGTAACAGCTTCTGCAAAATTCAAATCGGGCACCGGCGTTATCACTCTACCGTTGGGCCGCCTGAAGTATGGCGTACCTGAAAGTGTAGGCATGGACTCTAAAGTGCTGGCACAGATAGATAACATCGCCCTTGAAGCTGTTGCCTATGCAGCTACACCGGGTGCTCAGGTATTGGTGGTGAAAGATGGTACTGTGATCTTCAACAAGTCTTATGGTTACTATACTTACGATAAGAAAAAACCAGTTACAAATAACACCATTTACGATATAGCCTCTATTACCAAGGTCGCAGCTACTTTACAGGCTGTTATGTTCCTGAAAGATCAGGGCAAACTGAATTTGGATGAAAAGCTATCGGTGTACCTGCCTGAATTGAAAGGCACCAATAAAGAAAACCTGATCATCCGGGATATATTAGCCCATCAGGCTGGTTTGCAGGCAGGCATACCACACTGGCAGAAAACGCTGGACTCTCTGCAATTGAAGCAGACGTTCTATGCCAGCACCCGTAACGATGTATTCCCGAACGAGGTAATTCCGGGGGTGTATTCTATCAAATCGATGGAAGACTCGCTCTGGGCCTGGACAGTGAAGTCGAAGTTGCTGAAGCGCCCTAAAGGAGCTAAAACCTATGAGTACAAGTATAGCGACCTGGGTTTTTACATTATGAAGCATGTTGCTGAGAAGCTGCTTAACCAGCCGATAAACGAATTCCTGGACCAGAACTTCTATGCTCCGCTTGGCCTCAGCACCATGACCTTTAACCCACTGCTCAAGCACCCAAAAGAGCTGATAGCACCAACAGAGGATGACCGCTACTTCCGCAAAAACCTGATATGGGGTACCGTACATGATCAGGGCGCCGCTATGCTGGGTGGTGTAGGCGGGCATGCCGGGCTCTTCTCTAACGCTAACGACCTGGCTATACTAATGCAGATGGATATGCAGAACGGAACCTATGGCGGCCATAAGTATTACAACACCAACGTAGTTACCGAGTTCTCCAGAAAACAGTATGAAGGCAGCCGCCGTGGCCTTGGCTGGGATAAACCTGACCCAGACGGTAACGGACCTACTTCGGCATTTGCTTCTCTGAGCACTTTTGGCCACACCGGCTTTACCGGAACAGGCGCCTGGGTTGATCCTGAAAACAAATTGATTTATATTTTCCTGTCGAACAGAGTGTATCCGGATGCAGGAAACTCTAAATTAGTAAAGTATAATATCCGCACCCGTATACATGATGTGGTGTACAAAGCAATAGTACCTAAAACTTAAATTATAGCAAACGGTTTAAGAAAGCGCAGCCACCCACTGCGCTTTCTTCATACATAGCATGAACAAAACTATGAGAATCGGAATTGTCTGTTATCCTACCTTCGGAGGAAGCGGCGTGGTAGCCACTGAGCTTGGTAAAGCATTGGCCCTGAAAGGGCATCAGGTGCACTTTATAACCTATAGCCAACCTGCCCGCCTGGATTTCTTTAATGAGAACCTGTTCTATCATGAAGTGTACATCCCTACCTACCCGCTCTTCCAGTACCCGCCTTACGAGCTGGCGCTGGCAAGCAAAATGGTAGATATTGTTCAGTTCGAGAAACTGGATGTGCTGCACGTTCATTATGCCATACCGCACGCTTCGGCCGCTTATATGGCCAAGCAGATCCTGAAAACAAAGGGAATAGATATTCCGGTTATAACAACACTACATGGCACCGATATTACATTGGTGGGTAAAGACGCTTCGTTTGAGCCTGTGGTAACATTCAGTATCAACCAATCGGATGGCGTTACAGCTGTTTCTGAAAGCCTGCGATCCGAGACTTACGACTTCTTCCCGATCACAAAAGAAATTGCAGTTATACCTAACTTTATTAACCTGGATAAGTTTAAGCGCCAGAAAAAGGAGCACTTCCGGATGGCCATCAGCCCGAATAACGAAAAGCTGCTGGTGCATACTTCCAACTTCAGGGGCGTGAAACGGGTTGAGGATGTGATCGCTATCTTCGGTAAAGTACGCGAGAAGATGCCAAGCAAGCTGCTATTGGTAGGCGATGGCCCTGAAAGACCTAAAATGGAAAAACTGTGCCGCGAGCTGCGCATCTGCAATGATGTGCGCTTTTTAGGTAAACTCGAAGCTGTAGAAGAAGTTCTGTCTATCGCAGACCTTTTCCTGATGCCATCTGAGAAAGAAAGTTTTGGTTTGGCAGCACTGGAAGCAATGGCCTGTGAGGTACCTGTTATTTCATCTAATGCAGGCGGTATTCCGGAGCTTAACATTAACGGTGTTACTGGCTTTGTAAGCCCTGTTGGCGATGTTGAAGACATGGTACGCAATGCACTTTATATACTTGATGACGCAAACCTGCCAACCTTCAAAGCCAACGCATTGGCTCGCGCACATGAGTTTGATGTAGAGAAAATAGTACCGCTATACGAAATGTTCTATCAGCAAAACATAAACGCGCTGCTTGCTGAAACTCCGAAAGTATAAAGTATAACAATAACAGAAAAGGCGGCCCTTGAGCCGCCTTTTCTGTTATTTCACCAAGTATACTAGAATACCTGCCCTATCTCCTGTTTTATAAAGTTTATAGCACGGGCTGTCGGGTCTACTTCGCCGGCCAGGACATTCTCCAGAACCCTTTTTGCCAGGTCTGTTCCTTTCGATTTATCTTCTAAGCTCTGGTAAGACTTGTTGATCAGGTTAACCACCTCCTCGCGAGCGTGTTTAACCTGTTGCCATGCCTGGTCGGTCATGTAAACCTGCTGCGACATGTTGTGGTTAAATTCATTGCGTATCTCGGCCAGCAAGGTGCGGTGGTAATCAGATGCTGTATGGCCTGAGCCACTTACGCGCAGCAACAGGTTACTTGGTGTAATGCGCTCTAACAGCAGCACCACGCGCTCGTAAGCCTGCAACCTGATAGGCACTACCACTTCTGCATTTTTCTGGCGCAGCTCCAGCAAGCGAATTTTATAGTCACGCTCGTAATGCTTCTTCACCAGGTAATACATAGCCGTGGCCACAATCAGGGCGGGTAAAGTAATCTTAAGGATGTCTATTATAAATGTCAGTGTTTCGTCCATTTTTATACTTTATACTGTTAATCGTTTAAATATCGTAAAAATTTAATTCACACCTGCATGAATCATTTGCAGGCTTTTACTGTTTAATAACTACAGAGCACAGCCACATACAATTTAAGTTATTATTGCGTAAGTTTGTGCCTACAAATAATGAACATATTACACTATGGCAACTGAAACCAAAACTGCACCTATAACGCTTACTGAAAAGGCATTAGCTGAGGTTAAAAATATAATGCAGGAGAAGAACGTACCGGCCGAGTATGGCTTACGCATTGGCGTACAAGGTGGCGGCTGCTCTGGCATGTCATACCTGTTAGGCTTTGATAAACCGAAAGACGCTGACGAAATCTATACTTTAGAAGGCCTTAACCTGATCATGGATAAGAAGCACGCCATGTATGTATTAGGCATGGAAGTTGATTTTCAGGATGGCTTGAACGCACGTGGTTTTGTTTTTAACAACCCACAGGCTAAGAGTACCTGCGGTTGCGGCAGCTCTTTCTCTGCATAATAAGCACCTTCTTTCTCTTTGATAGGCACTGCCCGGCTGCAAAGTCGGGCAGTGCTGTTTTATAGCTGGTTAGGATATAAATTTTCTCTAGCTATTTGGTTGGCGCGCTACACTTTCATAGCAGCTGTTCTTCCTCAGCTTTTATTACCTATAGTTTCAATTTCAGCTTTGGCTCGCTCCAAGCCCGCGAGGGCTCGTCCTGGGGGTAGGGACCCTCTATAAAGGGCATCGCGCTGTGTGCCTGAAGCTGCCTGCGCTCTGCTCCGGCTGCCCTACGGGCACCGCAACATGCACAAGGCGCTCAACCCAGGGACTGGGATCTAATTCGATAGCTGCTGACCATGAAACTAGAACAAACTCCCCCTTTGAAGGGGGCGCAGGGGGATGTTTATACTTTGCTATAAAACTTATACTTGAAGTGTAGCCAAGCCAAGTCCCCTCTCCTCAGAGGAGAAGGCCAGGGTGAGGTGAGAGCTGCAGTTATGAAATTTATTCTTATGCCACAGTAGTAGCAGGCTCCCCTCCTTAGCAAGGAGGGGCAGGGGTGGTTGAATTCCTGTTACTATAAAAGTATAACTCAAACTATGAAGGAAGAATGTACTTTATACTCCAGTTGTTTCAGAATCTTTAGCTATACTCAACATAACAGGTAGTTGGGAATAGTTTTAAAAAGTTCGTGTCATACTTTGTGGCACTACAAGTATAAAGTCGGCTTTGGCTTTGTTCTCGTCCGATAGATTCTCCATATCTTCCTGCAGAACAGTAGTTATAGTTAATACTTGGGCTTGAGGGTTAGCTTGTTTTAAATACCAGCCAATTCCTTCGAAATTATCAGAATGGTAAGCACCGTTAAAGTGAAGCAGCTTTTTACCGGTTGCTGTTTGCTGAAGTATAAAATGCGCCATGGTGGCATCTTTAAGCGCCTGCGCCTGTACTATATTGATACTTTTAGTGTTACCATGCGTGCTGCTTCCAAACATGGTTAGCATATTCTTATAACCAGGCAGGTTCATATCTACTTGTATCGGCAGAGGTGCTATATAACGTTTAGCATCCGGCGATATACCTTCAAGTGCTTTCAAACTTCCACCCGAAACCATGGCTGCATAACGTCGTGGTACATTGGTAGCTATAAAAGGTATGCTTGCCTCTTTGGCAAAACGTACTAGGGGCTTATAGTCGGTTTTATAGTTTGGCCAGGGGCGCGATTCCTGCTCAAAATTATTTTCGGGCGCCTGCCCTGCCAGGTATTCATTCAACACCAATTGCACATCGGCTTCGAACATTTCAGCACCCAGGGCAAAGTTCTGCTTATGCTCTTTATGCAGGTCTTTTGCTACCTCCAACTGCAGCCAGTGTGCGATAGGATCGTTGTGCTGCTCGCCAAACAAAACCATATCGGCTTTTCTAAGCTCATCCAGCATTTTACCATATTTTATACTTTTACCCTTCTTGTTGAAAAGCTGGTAAGCTGGTTTATCCTGGGCAATGGCAGCAGTGGCTATCATGAGTAGCAGTATGGTTAAACAGAAGTTGCGCATTGTGTAGTCTGTAGTGCTTTGTGTATTACAATGTAACAAATTTCAGGTTTTCATTCTAGATTTTCTCCGAGCCAGAATTTCTATACTTAATTCAAACAAAAAAGCCGACACTTTGCAGAGCCGGCTTTCAATTCTAATTTATACTTTATACTCTATACTCTATAAAATAACCACTTTGATAGCTCTTTGTAGTTCACTTTCTTGCCATACATAAGTATACCAACACGGTAAATGCGGGCCGCTATCCAGGTCGTGAATATAAAGCCTAGTACCAGCAGCGCCATGGATAGTAACAGCTCCCAGGCAGGAACTCCAAATGGCACCCGCACCATCATCACGATTGGTGACGTCAGCGGAATCATCGACATCCAGAAGGCTACCGGCCCGTCAGGGTTTTTAAGCACCATAGAATATGACATGATAAACGAAATCACCAGCGGTATCGTGATCGGGAACATGAACTGTTGAGTATCGGTCTCGTTATCCACCGCAGAGCCAATTGCCCCGAACAAAGAACCATAGAGCAGGTATCCACCTAAGAAGTAGAAAAGGAAACACCCGATAATCAGCGGGAAGTTCAGGTTACCGGCCGCGTTTATTATAGAGGCAATCTCATCACCTGAATCGGCTGTTTCTGCGCCCTCCCCCTCTGTTGTTTCTCCGGTTGTAATCTCTTCGCCAGCAGCTGCAATCTGCCCCTGCGCCATTTGCTGAGCCGGAGAGGTAGCCTGCACGCCAAAAGCTGCCTGCACACCTGTTATAACCACCGATGAAAGTATAACCCACAACAAAAATTGTGTAAGGCCCACGGCTGCTATACCTATAATTTTACCCATCATCAGCTGAAACGGCTTTACTGAAGAGATCATAACCTCTACAATACGGTTTGTTTTCTCCTCTATTACACCGCGCATGATCTGCACGCCATACAGGAAGATGAAGAAGTATATAACGAAAGCTCCCGCCAGGCCTGCGCCCGAAGTTACCATAGCATTATTGTCTTTCTCGCCTTCGTCGCTCAGGCTAACAGATGTTACAGAAATATCCGCTTTCATACCTTTCAGTAGTTCGCGATCCAGGCCAGAGGCTATCAGGCGTTGATTCTCTATTTCTTTCTCCAGCATGTTCTCCAGCCTGATCTTGGTTTGCAGGCTGGTATTCTTATTCGAGAAGATTCTTATACCTGTAGGGTTATCAATGCTAAGCTTAGGTATGTAAAGCAGAGCAGTGTTATCTGTAGCTTTATATATCTCTTTGGCCTGCTCTAAGGTACCACTCAGGGGCACTAAGGTCAGGTCTTTTTTATTTTCGAGCTTGCCCTCAAACAAACCGCTTTCATCCAGCAGCATTATGGTTTCAGTCTCATCCGACATGTTTATCAGCAGCCCCGGAATGATCATGAAAGCAGCCAACAGCAACGGCGTCAGGAAAGTCATGATCAGGAAGCTCTTCTTGCGCACGCGTGTCAGGTATTCGCGCTGTATTATTAGCCAGATCTTATGCATGGTATGTTTCAGTTACTTTACGGATGAAAATATCGTTTATACTTGGCACCAGCTCCACAAAAGAATGCACCTCAATTCTATCTATCAGGTAGCGGAGCAGGTCGTTTGGCGTAGCACCATTCGTCAGGCGGATAGAAGCGCGCAGCACCCCGTGGTTCTCGTGTTGCTCCAGCACCTCAAAATCAGGCGATAGCACCATGAGGTTGCCATTACCTATAACCTGGTATGTATCGGTTTTATAAGTGTCTCTTATTTCCTTTACTGGGCCATCCAGCACTTTTTTAGAGCGATTTATCAGGGCTATGTTATCGCACAGCTCCTCCACCGACTCCATGCGGTGCGTAGAAAAAATAATAGTTGCCCCACGCTCGCGCAATTGCAGTATCTCATCCTTTATCAGGTTAGCATTGATCGGGTCGAAGCCGGAGAAAGGTTCGTCAAGTATAATAAGCGATGGCTCGTGAAGCACAGTAGCTATAAACTGCACTTTCTGCTGCATCCCCTTCGAAAGATCCTCGATGTTCTTGCCTAACCAGTCGCGTATCTCAAATCTATCTACCCAGGCTTTGATACGGCTAACAGCTTCTGGTTTGCTAAGGCCTTTCAGCTGGGCTAAGTATAATAACTGCTCCCCTACTTTCATTTTCTTATAAAGCCCACGCTCTTCCGGCAGGTAGCCCATTTCCTTTATGTGGTCAGGCTTCAGGCGTTCACCTTTAAAATATATTTCACCGGAATCTGCACCCGTAATCTGGGTTATTATGCGAATAAGAGAGGTTTTACCGGCGCCGTTCGGGCCCAGCAGGCCAAATATGCAGCCAGCTGGTATGTCAAAGCTAACGTGGTCAAGGGCGGTGTGATTGGCGTAGCGCTTAGATACGCCATCTATCTTCAGGATGCTCAAGGTTGTGGAAATTGGTACGTTTTTAAAATTAAGTTCTTTCTATGTTGGATGCAAAGTATAACCTTACTTTACAAGTATAAAATAGACAAAAACCTGTATTGTTTATACGAAGAACAGCAGAGTAACCTACTATACTTGGAGTATACTTTATACTTTGGTTATAAAAACAGCAGCGGGCGCTCTCACTGGAAAACGCCCGCTGCTGTTTTTACTTTATACTTCTATACTTCTTACTGGAAATAATCTTTCACTTTCTCGAAGAAGCCTTTATCGTTTTTGCCTGGATGTGGCGCAAAGTTAGACGAAGATTTTAAGCGCTCTAAGGTAGCACGCTCTTCGCTGCTCAGGTGTTTAGGTGTCCAGACGTTGATATGGATCAGCTGATCGCCTTTGCCATAGCCGTTAATGTCTTTTATACCTTTGCCACGCAGCCTGAAAATCTCGCCGCTTTGTGTGCCTGGCTTAATATTGATCTTTACTTTACCGCCAATTGTAGGTACTTCAATATCAGAGCCAAGGGCTGCATCTATAAAGCTTATGTACTGATCGTAGATAATGTTATTTCCGTCACGCTTCAGGGTTGGATGCGCTTCTTCTTCAATCTGTATCAGAAGATCACCCGGAACACCGCCACGCTCAGGATAATTACCCTTGCCATTCATAGACAGCTGCATGCCATCCATTACACCGGCAGGTACATTAATCGTGATTACCTCTTCCTGCAGTTCGCGTCCGCTACCGTGGCAGGCATCGCAGTTTTTGGTTACTATGCGGCCTTCGCCGTTACAGGTAGGGCAGGTAGCTGTAGATACCATCTGGCCAAGCATGGTGTTTACCACCTTGCGCACCTGGCCCGATCCCTGGCAAGAGTTACAAGTTTGCATATCGGTGCCATTTTTAGCCCCGTTGCCACCGCATGTACTACAAGCCACATAACGCTTAACCTTGATCTTCTTTTCTACGCCGTTAGCAATCTCTTCCAGGTCCAGTTTCAGCTTAATGCGCAGGTTAGAACCTTTACGCACGCGTCTGCCACCGCCGCCTGAACGACCACCGCCAAAGAAGCTTTCAAACGGACTGCCTCCGCCAAAAATATCGCCGAACTGAGAGAAAATATCTTCCATGTTCATGCCGCCGCCACCGCCGAAGCCGCCGTTCATGCCCTGGTGGCCGAATTGGTCGTAGCGGGCACGCTTCTGATCATCACTCAGCACCTCGTACGCCTCTGCTGCTTCTTTAAACTTTTCTTCAGCTGTGTGGTCGTTCGGGTTTTTATCCGGGTGATACTTAATGGCTAGTTTACGGTAAGCTTTCTTAATCTCCTCCTGGCTGGCCCCTTTACTTACTTCTAAAACCTCGTAGTAATCTCTCTTAGCCATTGCTTAAGCTCCTATAATAACTTTTGCGAAACGGATAACTTTATCGTTCAGGGTATATCCTTTTTCTATCACGTCTACAATTTTGCCTTTCAGCTCTTCAGACGGAGCCGGAATCTGCGTTACAGCTTCGTGCATATCCGCATCGAAATCTGAACCCGCTTTAATGTCCATTGGCTTAAGACCCTTCTGCTGGGTTACATGCTTAAGTTTATGGAAAACAAGCTCCAGCCCTTGCAGCATAGCATCAACATCTTTGGTAGCTTCCATAGACTGGCGCGCACGCTCCATATCATCCAGTACTGGTAGCAGTTCGCCCATAAGGTCCTGGTTAGCTGTTTTAAACAGATCCTGACGCTCTTTGGCTGTTCTGCGTCTGAAGTTCTCAAACTCAGCCATCAGGCGTAAATATTTATCTTTCATCTCTGCGAGTTCTGCCTCGGGACCGGTTTCTTCTTTTACCTCCTCGGTAGTTTCATCTACCTGGTTTAGGTTCTCATCTACTTCAGCACTGGCAGTGTTTTCTTGCAATTCCTCGTGCTCCTGTTCTTTTTTAATATCTTTATCTGACATAATGCCTTAAAAAAGTTAGATTAATGGGTCTACTTTGTCTTTTCAATTGTCTTGCCAAAGGTGCGCTTGTGCCAGAATGGCACTTTTAATTTTGAATGAGTGAATAATTGAATGACTGAATATCTATAGTTTAAATTCAGTTATTCTGAAATCAATTATTCAAAATTAAAGCCGCAGGCGTTTAAAAAAAATCGGTAGATAGCTTGTTAGCTTCTACCGATCTGATTCTTAAAGTATAAATTCTCCGGCTTAGCTGTTCAGGGCCGTCCAGATCATGTCTTTCAGTTGCGTAATATTCTTTTGGGTTAAACTGGAGATAAATATGGCTGGCAGGCCTTCCGGCAATGTCTTCCGCATCTCTTCTTCCAGTTCCTCATCCAGCATATCTGATTTAGTGATAGCTAAGATTCGTTTTTTATCCAGCAGCTCCGGGTTATACTTCTCAAGCTCATTCAGCAGAATTTTATACTCCTGCGCAATGTCGGCACTCTCGCAAGAAACCATAAAAAGCAGCATGGAGTTCCGCTCGATGTGTCGTAAAAACCGAATACCCAGTCCTTTTCCTTCCGAAGCACCTTCTATAATACCCGGAATATCAGCCATTACAAACGATCTGTAGTCGCGGTAGGGCACAACACCAAGGTTAGGCTCTAAGGTTGTAAAAGGATAGTTGGCGATCTTAGGTTTGGCAGCCGAAATCACAGATAGCAAAGTTGATTTACCCGCATTCGGGAAACCTACCAGACCAACATCGGCCAGCAGTTTAAGCTCAAGTATAACCCACTCTTCTATACCTGGCTCGCCGGGCTGTGCGTGGCGCGGTGTCTGGTTTGTTGGCGACTTAAAATGTGCGTTGCCAAGGCCACCTCTGCCGCCGGGAGTTAATACAACCTCCTGGCCATGTTCGGTTATCTCGCACTTAAGTTCGCCCGTTTCGGCGTCGCGTGCTATAGTTCCGAGTGGCACTTCCAGTACAATGTCGTCGCCCTGTGCCCCTGAAGAATGATTAGGGCCACCGTTACCGCCATTTTCTGCAATAACATGTTTGCGGTATTGCAGGTGCAGCAAAGTCCAGAGCTGCGAGTTTCCTCTAAGTATAATATGCCCGCCTCGGCCGCCGTCGCCACCGTCTGGGCCACCTTTTGCCGTAAGTTTATCGCGGTGCAGGTGTGCCGAGCCGGCGCCACCGTGTCCGGAGCGCGAGCAAATTTTAACGTAATCTATAAAGTTGGATGAAGCCAAACTTGGTAATTAAAAATGGTATAGAAATGCTTGTACTGTAATCTTACTTATCCTGGCGTTGCTTTTCCTTCAGGGTATCAATGGTGTTGCAAAGCTCCTGGAATATCTCATCGATCTCACCAATGCCATCTACAGCGTAGTACTTACTTTGGCCGGCATAGTAATCTGCAACTGGAGTGGTTTTATCATTATACTCCTGCACACGTTTACGGATAAGCCCTTCATTCTGATCGTCTGGTCTGCCGGATGTCTGGCCACGCAGCAGCAAGCGCTTGGTCAGTTCTTCGTCGTCTACTTTGAGTGCAATCATGGCAGATATCTCAGTGCCATACTCCTGCAACAACTTATCCAGCCCTTGTGCCTGTGGCACAGTACGTGGGAAGCCATCGAAGATAAAACCAGTGGCGTGCTTGTTCTCTTTCACCTTGTTCGAGATCATACCGATCACAACAGCATCCGGTACTAGCAGACCATTGTCCATCAGCGACTTCGCCTCCAGACCAAGCTCGGTTCCGGCAGCAATCTCTGAGCGAAGCAGATCACCGGTAGAAAGGTGAATAAGATTATATTTATCTATCAGCTTTTGGCTTTGTGTACCTTTCCCGGCACCTGGAGGGCCAAACAAAACGATATTCAGCATATTATATTTTTAATAAAAGGCAAAAGTAAGTATTATATTGATGTACTACTTATTTTTTTGGACAGGCTAATAGAAGTATAGGAAAAAGACTTTATACTCCATTAACGTTGTAAAAGCTGCAATAGGTTACGAAACTATTTTATAAATATCGCGAAGGTTACGGCCCAGGCCATTGTAATCCAAACCATAGCCCACAACAAAGTCGTTAGGGATGGATCTAGCTACATATTTGATTTCTAGCTGGTGCTGCAGGCATTCCGGTTTCATAAGCAAAGTTGCCACCTCTACCGAGGCAGGTTTACGGTCGCCCAGTTGCTTCAGCAGGTTGTTTACGGTATGGCCGGTATCTACAATATCTTCCAGCACTACAATGTGGCGTCCTGCAACGTCTTCTGTCAGGCCTAATATCTCTTTCACTTTGCCTGTGCTGTGCATATCCTGGTAAGACGACAAACGGATGAAAGATATTTCACAAGGTATGGTTACTCGCTTCATCAGGTCGGCGGCAAACATGAATGAGCCATTCAACACGGCAAGGAAAAGTGGGTTTTTACCTGCGTACTCCTGATCTATCTGCTCGGCAAGTATGTTTATACGGGCAATGATTTCCTCTTCAAAAATATAAGTGCTGAAGTCGCAATCATGCAACGTAATAAAACGGGGCTCCATAAAGTTTTTGGTTGATTTGCCAGACAAAGGTAAGTATAATAAAAAATAAGCCCAACCTTTAAAGCCGGGCTTATTCAAAATCGGTACGCTTTCTTCTAGTTTCTGGCAGCTATACCCTTTATAGTAACCGTATTCACCTCTTTATCTGATGCTTTTCGTGCTTCCGGAGAGCTTTCCTGCTGATTCATGTTCAGTTTAGGTTCCTCAGGTATAGCAGGTTCCTGATCCAGGGCAATGTGAGGCGCAATTACCAATGATACAATCGACATCAGCTTAATAAGGATGTTCATACTTGGGCCTGAAGTATCTTTAAA
The DNA here is from genome assembly GCA_966250805.1 of uncultured Pontibacter sp. Taxonomy (GTDB): domain Bacteria; phylum Bacteroidota; class Bacteroidia; order Cytophagales; family Hymenobacteraceae; genus Pontibacter. Next base: position 135,403 of record CBINIP010000002.1, read on the forward strand.
CGGATCACCCACAGTATCGCCGGTTACTGATGCTTTATGCGCATCAGAGCCTTTATACTCTGTTTTACCATTGATTTCAACTCCTTTTTCGAAAGATTTCTTGGCATTATCCCAGGCACCACCGGCGTTAGACTGGAACATGGCCATTAGTACACCTGATACTGTTACACCTGCCAGCAAACCACCTAATATCTCAGCCGAAGACGTATCTTCAAACACATTTTTCAAACCAAAACCAACTACAACAGGCACAATTAAAGCGATAGCTCCTGGCAGCATCATCTCACGGATGGCTGCTTGCGTAGAAATTGCCACGCATTTTTCATACTCCGGCTGGCCTGTACCTTCCATAATACCCGGGATTTCGCGGAACTGACGACGTACCTCATGCACCATCGCCATAGCCGCACGGCCTACCGCCGAAATTGCCAAGGCAGAGAAAATGAACGGAATCATGGCACCGATGAACAGACCGGCAAGTACAGGCGCTTTGTACAGATCTATACTTGGGATACCAGCAATACCAACAAAGGCAGCGAACAACGCCAACGAAGTAAGAGCAGCCGAGGCAATGGCAAACCCCTTACCTGTTGCAGCAGTTGTGTTACCTACAGCATCCAGAATATCAGTGCGCTCGCGTACTTCTTTTGGCAGCTCACTCATTTCGGCAATACCACCGGCGTTATCGGCAATCGGACCAAAAGCGTCGATAGCCAGCTGCATAGCTGTGGTGGCCATCATACCGGCTGCGGCAATAGCCACACCGTACAAACCAGCGGCTGCATAAGAAAGAACTATACCTGCTGCCAGCACAATAATAGGCATAACCGTAGAGTGCATACCCACTGCCAGTCCTGCAATAATGTTAGTAGCATGGCCCGTAGACGATTGATGAACAATAGAGTTTACAGGCTTTTTGCCCATAGCAGTATAATATTCTGTGATGATACTCATCAGGGTACCTACCACTAAACCAACTATAACCGCTATAAATACATCGTTTGCAGTGAAATCGAAGTTACGCAGGTTCATGTTTTCAGGCAGGATCCAGTGAATGGCAAAGTATGAAGCAATGGCTGTAAGTATAACTGATACCCAGTTACCCAGGTTAAGGGCAGCCTGTACATTTCCGCCTTCCTTAACACGCACAAAAAACATCCCGATTAAAGAGAAAACGATACCCAGACCGGCAATGAACATAGGAAGTATAACCGGCGATAAGCCTCCAAAATTATCTTCCACAGCAACCTCACGGCCTAGCACCATGGTTGCAAGTATAGTTGCCACATAAGACCCGAATAAATCAGCACCCATACCGGCCACGTCGCCAACGTTATCGCCTACGTTATCGGCAATGGTGGCAGGGTTTCGAGGGTCATCTTCCGGAATGCCAGCTTCTACCTTTCCTACAAGGTCAGCGCCTACGTCGGCAGCTTTGGTATAAATACCACCACCTACACGGGCAAAAAGGGCTATACTTTCAGCACCCAACGAAAAGCCGGTAAGTACCTCCAGTGCGGTTTCCATTTCTATACCGTTCACATCGGCGCCAACGCTATGTACAAACAGGTAGTAAAACACGATGAACAGCGAGCCTAAACCTAAAACTGCCAGGCCAGCCACACCCATACCCATTACTGAGCCGCCCGCGAAAGACACCGAAAGTGCTCTTGATAAACTGCTTCTGGCAGCCTCGGCTGTGCGAACGTTAGCTTTTGTAGCGATGCGCATACCTATAAAGCCAGCTGTGGCCGAGAAAATAGCACCAATTACAAATGCAAGGACTATAAGCGGATGCGATCGCTCGCCAGTATAACCTAAATAGAATAAAAAGACGGATGCTATAAGCACAAAGTATAGGAGCACCTTATACTCTGCCTTCAGAAAAGCCATAGCGCCATCGGCAATGTGCCTTGAAATAAAGCTCATGCGCTCGTTGCCATGCGGCTGCTTCGAAACCCAGGCCGACCTGATAAAGGTGTAAATCAAGGCCGCCAGTCCAAATCCAGGAATTGCGTAAAGAATAGTTTCCATTTAAAGGGTTTAAGGTGAGATGAAATATAGATATATAACTATTAAAGAAAATTATTTCACATGACTTTTCCAAACAGTTTCCGCCTATAGTTTTCAGCGTACCTTATTAGTTAATAAGATGTTGTAACTTCGGTTAAAGTTTAACACCTTAGCTAAGGTTATTTTTACCTGGATATACTACAAACAAAAAAGCCAGCTGTGAAGGCTGGCTTTTTATACTTTTACCCTGTTTTATACTTTGCTATAGTTTCTCCATCAGCACACGATACAGCGCAACCATACTTTCAATATCTTTTTTGTTCACAATCTCGTCCGGCGAATGCACATTATCTTCAGGCGCACCTACAAAACACCAATCCCAGGGGTAAGCGCTTTTCTGAAGCTCACTCGCATCGCTGCCACCGGCACCCTCTACCTCCAGTTGGAAAGGCACTCCTGATTCCTTCGCTATACTTATGATCTTCTGCACATAGGCACGTCTGGGTATCAGGCTATCGCGCATCGATATAACCACGCCTTCACCTGCATGTACGCCATCGGTTACCCATGTAATATCCGATATCAGGGCTTGGTGCACACCATACTGCTCGTAAATATACTTTGCCATATAAGCCACCGAGCCACCGCCATGTTCCTCCCATGCACCAAAAGCAATTATACCGTTTTCAAGTGTTTCTGCTACTTTCAGAGCATTCCATACACCCAGGCGGTTATCCATGTAGCAGCACTGCACCGTTTCTTCTGTTTCCCTGAAATCAGGTTTAAAAACCAGTTCGGTACCACGCTCAATTTCACGCTCATAATTATAGGTCAGTTCGTTCTCATCTTCATCATAATGAAGCGTGCACTCTATTTTTCCCTGCGAGTCTTCGCCTACGAGTTTATAGCCTGTTTCTACCTGAGGGCCGCCAATTTTAACAAGCTGATTTCCGTAGCGCACGGTAAAGCCAATCGAGTCCATGTGAGCAAAAATAGCAGTGCGCGGCTTCCCAAATATTAACAAAATACAATCCTGAAAAGCAGCTCCTTTTACTATAACCGGCTGGCACTTCCACTGAACTTTATGCTCTTCAATATAGTTTAGCAGGAATTCGGAAAGTTTTTTTTCGTTGCCTGAAGGGGCATGAATTCCACAGAGTTGCTCCAGAAGCTTCATAGTTTATTTTATTTTGATGGAATTCAAATTTAGTATAATTGTTGTACTTTTGGCATGCTAACCTAAACAACGATTACGTTAGCACTGGATTTTGTTATTGTTCATGAAGAAGCTTTTAATTGTTGCCTTAACTATACTTGTGCCATTTCTGGCATCGGCACAGCAGAAAGGCACCCCCGCCGATACAGCTATGCGCCATGTCACGTTCGAGTCTATCGAGGTGATACCAAGTGCGGGTAACGTAAAGGGCATGCTGCTACTGGATCGTGACATTCAGTATGAGCTGGAAGGCGCCGTGGACAATATGTACAATTTCAAATATGAGCGTGCCGAGAAACAGTTTAAGTCGTTGCGACGCCGCTACCCGGAGCACCCGCTGCCATACTTTTTACTTGGTCTGAGCCAGTGGTGGAAGATTGTACCAACCAACATCCAGACCCTGCAGTACGACAACCTTTTCTTTGCTTACATGGATACTGCCATAACAAAGGCAGAAGCGATGTATGACAAGAATGAAAATAACTTTGAAGCCTCTTTCTTTCTGGCAGCAGGTTATGGTTTTACAGCCCGCCTTCACTCGGAGCGCAGCAACTGGCGCAAAGCTACAGTAGCCAGCAAACGCTCTCTGGAGTTTATGGAAAAGGCAAAGGCTGGTAACGGCCTTAGCCCTGAGTTCCTGTTCGGCGAGGCGCTGTTTAACTATTACGCAGTCTGGATACACGAGAACTACCCGATGCTTCGGCCTGTGCTCATGTTCTTCCCGGACGGTGATAAGCGACTTGGCTTAAAGCAACTGCGCTACGTGGCAAACAGTGGTTTCTATACTGGTACCGAGGCCAAATACTTCCTGATGAAGATTTATGCCAATGAAGAAAATAACTTGGAGGAGGCTCTGAAGATCAGCCGTGAGCTGGCTCTTAAATATCCAGATAACGCATACTTTCAGCGCTTTTATGTAAGACTGCTGTTTGTGATGGGTCACTTTACGCAGGCAGAGCGATTATCATTAGACATACTTCACAAACTGGAGCAGAAAATGCCTGGCTACGAAGCCATCAGTGGCCGTTATGCTTCTTATATCTTGGCTTACGTGCACCAGAACAAGTACAGGGATTTTGCAAAGGCTAAAATGTACTACCAGAACTCGATCATGTATGCAGAAATGACTAACGAGCGTGAGTCTGGGTACTTTGTAAACTCATACCTGAACTTGGCCCGCATCGCCAATCAGGAAAATGACAAGTCTACTGCCAAGCGCTACTATACAATTGTTATCAATAACACCGAGAAGAAATCTGCTGCATTTAAAGAAGCCCGTACTTTCTTAAAAGCTAACCGAAAGGTTAAGTAAAAAGCTGCAAAAAGGTGCTTTGGTGAGCGGTAACAGAGTACTTCTCTTTTACCCAACGCTGACCTGCCTCGCCCATTTCGGCTCTGAGCTTGCAATTTTGCAACAGCTGCTCCAGATTAGTATACCAGTCCTGCTCGTTGTTGCACAAAAAACCTGTGGCTCCGTGCTGCACAACCGTTATATTAGCACCTACCGCCGACACCACTGCAGGCATACCTAATGACATGTACTGCAGTGCCTTAAAGGCACACTTCCCCTTCGCCCATTCAGTATCGGGCAGCGGCATTATACCTATATTAAATTTTAGTAGATCCTCTATTTCCGTTTCCTTCTGCCAAACTTTATACTTAAGACTTCTGAGATTAAGATTAGGCCTGACATCAGCTATAACCAGAAAATCAAAACTATACTTTTCCTCCAGCCTCTTCAGTACAGGCTCTATCAGTTTTAAGTATGGCAAAGTGGAGTGAGTGCCGGTCCAGCCAATAACCACCTTATTTGCCTGCTGTTGCCTGGTTCTGTTATGAAGGTTTATTGTATCTATGGTAGTCGGCAGGAGTATACTCTTTGAGTTATATTTCTGAGCATAGCTTTGCAGGTACTTATTCCCGCAGCTTACCTTGTAACTCCAGCGGCAGATGTCAGCAATTTTGCTATGCCATTTATACTTTGCGGCCAGGCTATTATCAGGAGAGGTATTAGGCATCCAGATAGCATCATCAAAATCGAAAATAACGCGTTTCCTCAACACTCTCGACACAACCCACTCAAACCACGGCGGCCCTAGCGGCGTTGCCTCTCGGTGGATGAACACATAATCGTAAGCTAAAACCTGAGGCAGCAGCACCAGCCGCTTTAGAAAGCCTATCAGTACACCAAGTGCTTTTTGCAGTGACTTACCAGGTTTGTAAAGTATAGCCCATGCCTTGCTACCCCAAAAAGGAGCGATTTTGTACTTTATACCTTGTTGTTGCAGTACAGGCAGGTACTGCTCGAACCGGAAACGTTGCGAGGCCGCTTCATCAAGAGGGTAGGGAACAACAAACAGTACTTTCATACTTCTATCTACCGTTGCTGAAAAAGTATTCATAAGCCTCCCGTATCCGCTCCGGCGACCGGTACTTCTGAGCTAATTTGGGTATATCAGTTCTGTGGTTAGGGTCGCTAATTATTTGCTTTATCTTTTCCAGCGCCTTCTCCAAACTCCCCTCCTGTTGCAGATTAAATGTAGCACCGCCTCCTTCGTTGTTGATTATATCACTATCGTCGCCAACTCCTTCAGTTAAGAGTATCGGCAGGCCATTTGCCCAGTATTCACCTATTTTTACCGGAGAAAGATATTTTTTAGATGACCCGGGCTTGTAAGTAGCAAAGGCAAAATCAGCGGCAGAAAGATAGGCAGGAACTTCTTCATGCTGTACTTGACCAATATATACTCGTTCCAGACTTATACCTTGCTTCCTTAGCATTGCATAAATTTCATCTGCTGATTGAGGAGAAAGTATGATCAGTTTGAAATCAGGAATTAGGCTAAAACATTGCTGGTAGATCTGAAAGGCCTCTTCATTATAATATAGCCCGCCGAACTTGCCAACATAGATACCTACCACGGTTTTGTTGAGCCCGAGATTTTTTCTTATTTGTTTCCTATCCTCTGGCAGATACTGAAACGTTTCTATGTTCACAGTGCAAGGAACCGTACAGATTCTCCTCTCATCGCTAATCTTTTTTGCTACTTCTATTGCATAACTATTAGCAACAGGCATGAGGCCGGCAGCATACTTTATTTGCTTTCTTTCCCACCTCTTTTGAAAAATATACTTTAAGCCAGACTTACTCCAAACTTTAGACTCAGCCATATAATCTGCATGAGGTTCAAAGGAACTTACATAAAATGGAATTCGGGCTTGCTGCCACACTTTATAAGCTAAAGCTCCTGCCGGTGCTCCATGAGCTAGTACTACATCTATATTATTGTCTTTAACCAGCCTTGCTAGCTTTTCTGGAAATGTGATGAAATCATTTATTTTAGTTATAAAGCCTAATGGGAAACCTTTTGAAAATAAAGAGTAATGTTTAACCTTTGACAGATGCCGGAGAGAACTTTTAGGCTTGTCTCCCCTTTCTACAGTTACAAGAAGTATCTCTTCTATATAACTAAGCTTCTGCAGTATCTCAAGGCGTGGCTGCACAGTGGCAGCTGTTAATACATCCTCCAGGCCCCAGTAGCAGATAAAGAGAATTTTCCTATTCATTATTACCTTCGGAACCTTTAATTATACTGACCAACTGATCAATATGATGGTTAAAGGAGAAACGTTCCTGTAACAGTTTATCTACCTCGTTGAAATTGATCAGAAGCTTTTCCCTGTTCTTATAAATGTGTTGCAGTTTTGCCAAACAATCTGCCTCATCTCCTGCTTTAAATAAAAAGCCTGTAATCCCATCTTTTATTACTTCTTTATGAGGCCCTATGTCAGAAGCTAGCACTAAAGCCTTAGCTTCAAGAGCCTCTAACAAAACAAGTGGCAAACCTTCGAAAAACGATGGCAATAATATAAGGCTGCACTTCCCCATCAATTTAATCAAAGCGGAATTCTCAATTTCATCAATACAATGTATGTGATGTACTATATCTGACGATTCTGCCTCCTGTAGTAACTTATCTCGGTCAGAGCCATTGCCCGCTATCAGTAATTTAACTTGAGAAGGTAAAAAAAGATGCTCCTTTATAAAACGACTGAAGACTTTGATAAAGAACCTTTGACCTTTTGCAGGCTCTACCCTTCCAGGAATTAAAATAGTAAAATCTGCACCTAAACCACTTAAATCCTGCTTATTGAAAAATTTATTAATAGCTATTTTATCAATCGCATTATAAAGAACTTTTTGTCTTACTTGCACCCTTAGCCCTTTGGCAATATCATCTTTAACAGAGTCTGAAACATAGATGTGACCTGTATCATACTTCTGGGCTAATTTTTTATTTAAAGTATTGATAAAAAGCCTCTTCAGACTGTTAACTGGATATTCTGCATATTGCGTTATATGAAAGTACTGCCATAAACAAAGCTTAGATTCTGGTTCGACATTACTTTTTAACATTTTCACCAAACGCATTACAAAATGTGCATAGGGCGCATGAGCTATTACTACATTAATCTCATTCCTGCTGATAAACTTTAAGATCGGAGAAAGTATAAATGGTGACTTTAATAGTGCGCCAACAGATAAGTATGATGCACCCTGATTTAGAACTAATAATTTATCAGGCCTAAGTTTGACGTTATATTCATTTAATAAATCTTTAGAGCTGTTAGAAAGTACTACTACACAGACATCTATTTCCTGTTTTTTTAAAGCCTGAATCTGCTGCAAAGCAACCTTTGTTATACCTTCTCGTGCAATGGCGGGTAAAACATACAGCACTTTATAACTTTTAACCATTTAAATAAAAATCAGAGAAAGTTGGATAACTTTAAAGCAGTTAAAGCACTAAGTTTGATTTGTCTGCCACTAAAACAAAAATACTCTTTATAGTAGATTATTGCAGAAAGGATTATGTTTCTTTATTAAAAGATACAAAAGACCACTGTGAGCTTACTTTCCTCTTCTACTCCTCCCCTAAAGAAGAGACGAATGCCTTCTACAAAACATATGGTGAGGCAGTATATTGGTCTGACTTCCAAAATGCTGGCGATTTACTAACCGCTGTAAAGCCAGAAAAGGTTGTTTTTCTATACCTTGAATCCTATAATCATATTGCTTTAAACTTGACTTGTAAGAAGCTCGGGCTTCCTACTTATCTGTTAGAACATGGTATGCGTGCCGACTACGTAGTAGGCTTTGACCCGCAAGTTAGCCCTTCGCCAAAGTATACATTACCTGAGAGGCTACATTTTCTGTATTCTAAATTCCGTACTTTCTCTGCACGCATAAAAAACAGGCAGTTTTTATTAAACACCATTAAGCGTTTACCTCCGGAAGATGCTGATTTTGTAAAACATTATATCCAGGTTAGAAAGCATCACAACTATCTCGAAACATTTAGGTTAATTAAGTCGCCAAAGCGGTTACCTGATACTTATATTTCCTTCAGCTCTAAAATATTCCAAATTCATCAGGAATATGATAATCCGCTTCCGGAACAGGAAGTAATACACATTGGCATCCCCTACTTTGACCATTTAGCAAACATCAATGCTAAAGAACCCCAGAAGTCTATACTTTTCATAGATCAGCCTTTGTCTGAACAAGGGCTTTTGCAATGGGATTATGCTTACAAAAAAGCTTTTGCAGAAAATTTCGTTTCTATCTGCACATCATTAAAGTATAAGCTTTATGTAAAGCCTCACCCCAGGCAAGATTTATCGCTATGGTTAGAATTTAATCAAAAAGGAAAATGCGAAATTATAGATGATGAAAAGTTAACCGAACTAGCGCCTTCGGTTCCTTTAATATTTGGCTTTTACTCTACCTACCTGATGCCTTTTGCAGCAATGAAGCATACTACGCTCATTACATATGAAAACCACCCTGCGGGCAAACTAGATGTTTCCAAATCCTTTATAGATGCGGGTGTTGCTCATCCTATTTATGATTTGAATGAACTTTATGAAATTTTGCCTAACATTGAGCAGCTCCATGCCAGGCAGTTACCCAATAAAGCTAAGTTTACAGAAGAATGGATGTATAAGTTTGACGGGAAAAGCGGAGAGCGGCTACGCGATATTTTACTGAAAGATGAATAACAAAAAAGCTCAGGTTATGATAACCTGAGCTTTAAAGTATAATATCTGACTAATTTGAATTAAACATTCTCAACTGTTTCAGCCGGAACTTGGATCTTATCTTTAAAGTACTCCAATGTTCTTCTCAGACCTTCTGCACGATCAACCTTTGGCTCCCAGCCAAGTATCTCCTTTGCTTTGGTAATATCAGGCTGACGCTTTTGCGGATCGTCTTTTGGCAGTGGCTGGTACTCTACTTTCAGCTCAACGCCGGTTAACCTGCAGATCTCTTCAGCAAACTCCTTTATAGTTATTTCTGAAGGATTGCCGATGTTCACAGGCATTGGGTAGTCGCTTAGCAGCAGGCGGTATATACCTTCCACTAAATCATCTACGTAGCAGAAAGAGCGTGTTTGGCTGCCATCGCCAAATATGCTAAGGGGCTCTCCACGCAATGCCTGGCTCAGGAAAGCTGGCAGTACTCGGCCATCATCCAGGCGCATACGCGGACCATAGGTATTGAATATGCGCACAATACGCGTCTCAAGGCCATGGTGCATATGGTAGGCCATAGTCATAGCTTCCTGGAAACGTTTTGCCTCGTCGTAGCAGCCACGCGGACCTACCGGATTCACATTGCCCCAGTAATCTTCTGTTTGCGGGTGCACCAGAGGGTCGCCGTATACTTCAGAAGTGGACGCAATAAGCATACGTGAGCCTTTAGCTTTTGCCAAGCCCAGCAGGTTATGCGTACCCAGAGATCCTACTTTCAGTGTCTGAATAGGAATTTTCAGGTAATCGATTGGGCTGGCTGGCGAAGCAAAGTGTAAAATATAATCCAGGTGCCCCGGCACATGCACAAACTTTGAAACATCATGGTGATAGAATTCGAAGTTTGGCAACTTAAACAGGTGCTCGATGTTCTCAAGGCTTCCTGTGATCAGGTTATCCATGGCAATTACATGATAACCTTCTTTGATAAATCTGTCGCAAAGGTGGGAGCCCAGAAATCCGGCACCGCCTGTTACCAGTACACGTTTTTTAGTCATAAAAATCTTAAACTGTTGCATTTAGCTGTGGCACGTCCTGCTTTACGCCGATACCGTAGTAAGCAAAACCTTTTTCGCGCATTTCAGCTGCATCGTAAATATTTCTACCGTCAAACACCACCTTCTCTTTCATCAGCTTGCTTACCACTGTGAAGTTTGGCGAACGGAACTCCGGCCACTCGGTTACCAGCAGCAGGGCATCAGCATCGATCAGCGTTTCATACTCATCTTTGCCATACTCAATGGTATCGCCCAGGTGGTGGTGCGCTTCTTTCATGGCAACCGGGTCATAGGCACGTACTTTAGCGCCCTGCTCCAGCAGCTTCTCGATGATCACCAGCGACGGCGCCTCGCGCATATCGTCTGTCTTTGGCTTGAACGATAGTCCCCAGATAGCAAAAGTCTTGCCTGCCAGATCGCCGTTGAAGTGGTTGTAGATCTTGTTATAAAGCACCGACTTCTGGTTCTCGTTCACTTCTTCCACCGACTTCAATACGCGCATGTCATAGCCGTTCTCAGAAGCTGTTTTGATAAGGGCTTTCACATCTTTCGGGAAGCAAGAACCACCGTAGCCAATGCCCGGGTAAATGAACTTGTTACCGATGCGCACATCCGAACCGATACCTCTACGCACCATGTTCACATCAGCCCCCATAATCTCGCACAGGTTGGCAATGTCGTTCATGAACGAGATTTTGGTAGCCAGCATGGCGTTAGCCGCATACTTGGTCATTTCAGCCGATGGGATGTCCATGAAAATAAGCGGGTGGCCGTTCATCAAGAATGGCTTGTAGAGCTTGCTCATCACGTCTTCAGCTCTTTCAGAAGCCACACCCACTACAATGCGGTCTGGCTTAAGGAAGTCTTCAATGGCCGCGCCTTCTTTCAGGAATTCCGGGTTAGAAGCCACGTCAAACGGAATGTCTACGCCTCTGGCTGCCAGTTCCTCTTCGATGGCCTGACGCACTTTGTTGGCAGTACCAACCGGCACGGTACTTTTGGTCACCACTACCAGGTAATCGCTCATGTTCTGGCCAATGCCACGGGCCACTGCCAGCACGTGCTTGAGGTCAGCAGAACCGTCTTCGTCTGGTGGCGTGCCCACGGCAATAAAGGCTACATCGCAGCCCTGAATTGAGGAGGCAAGGTCTGAAGAAAAAGAAAGGCGCTCTTTCTGTGCATTGCGCGTCACCATTTCTTCCAGCCCCGGCTCATATATCGGTAGAATCCCCTGCTTGAGGTTCTCAATCTTTTTGGTATCTATATCGATACAGGTTACATCGATGCCCACTTCGGCAAAACACGTGCCCGTTACCAGGCCCACATATCCGGTACCAACTACAGCTATTCTCATAGGAAAAATATTTAGTAGAATTTACAAATTTATAACTTTTATACTTAAGTGTTCTTTACTATTTATTGCTCAATCAATGCACCAGTTAAGGCTTTATCCACTTCTGCCACCAGTGCTGGAAAACCAGCAGCGTCCACACTTGCGTTTGTACTGCGCCTGCACCTGAGGTAGCCAATGCTTTACGCAGTGCACTCACCTGCCCCACATCAAAAATTCGCTGACTTTCTACAAAGCCTTCTGACAAGTACATCTCTGCTAGATCTTTTGCCTGATTTTTCAGAAGCGACAGTAGCGGGATTTCAAATCCTTGTTTTGGTCTTTTGTATAGTTCGGAAGGCAGAATTGCTTTAAAAGTATCCTGCATTATTTTTTTACGCATTCCGGCATCAATCTTTGAACTTACCGGCAACGTAAAAGCAAACTTTACTAGCCGATGGTCAAGAAAAGGACTTCTAATTTCGAGCCCGTTTGCCATCCCCATCAGGTCGATCTTGGGCAGCATATCATTGCCTAATACCAGATGCCAGTCGGCACATAGTACGCTATTAATGCTATATAGGTTTTCATTTATGAAATCTAATAGTCTGCTTTTGCGTGCGGCGTACAGTCTATTATAGGCTTTATGCTTGTGTTCTTGCCCCAGCAGGCCAAGAGCGGCATTTTCAGATTGCCAAGTTGCCCAAAGCCAGTACCTGTCTTTAGGCGTTAGCTTTGCGCCGGCCGCAAAACGCTGCAGTTGTCTTACTTTGTTTGCTGCAAAAGAGTTACGGGATTTTGGCAGCAGATCCCACAGAAAATGTAAACCTGTAACAACAGCTGTGTCAACGCCACCAGTAAGTAACTTATACTCTGCATGATGCTTATTATAACCAGCAAAAAGCTCATCGGCACCATCACCTGACAAAACTACTTTTACATCCTGCCTGGCACGCTTAGCCAACGTATAAACAGCCAGCGCCGATGCATCTGCAAAAGGCTCGGTCATACTATCCAGCATATCATGCAGATTGGCATAAAGCTGATCGTTTGTAACCTTTAGCTCTGTATGGTCAGTTTTATACTTCTGAGCCACCAAACGGGCATAGTTGGTTTCATCAAAGTATGGCTCATTCTCAAATCCAAGTGAGTACGTTTTAAGATGAGGCACCTGTTTAGCTGCCAAAGCCACTACTACCGAAGAATCTATACCTCCGCTCAGGAATGCACCTACCGGCACATCTGCTGTTAAACGCTCCGCAACAGCCTGCTCCAGTAGCTGAGCTAACTTTACCTGTTGCTGTTTATAGTTTAGTGGATTGGCAGAGGCTTTTTCAGGATCGAAGGGTAATCTATACCAAACCTGCTCCTGCACTTTGTTGCCTTTAATGTAGATCGAGTGGCCCGGCAAAAGCTTTTTAACGCCTTTAACCATGGATGCAGGAGCCGGCACGTAAGTGAGCTGCAGGTACTGGAACAATGATACAAAATCAACTTCACGTGGAACACCTAAGGCGAACAAGGCTCCCAACTCCGATCCAAACAATAGCGTATCAGCATCTCTGTAGTATAACAATGGCTTTTCGCCAAAACGGTCGCGGGCAAGAAAGAGGGTATCTTCGACAGCATCGTAGATGGCAAAGGCAAAAAAGCCACGCAGTCTTTTTAAACAATCCTGCCCATACTTTGCATAAAGGTGCAGGATTACTTCAGAATCAGAGGTGGTTTTGAAAGTATAGCCTTTATCCTGGAGCTTCTGACGCAGGGTTTTATAGTTAAAGATCTCGCCATTATAAACTATAGTATAACGCCCGTCGGCAGTAGACATAGGTTGGTTTGCTTCTGCACCGGGGGCAATAACAGAAAGGCGGCGGTTAGCTAGCCCTATGCGGCCATGCCTGAAAATGCCTGCTGCATCCGGGCCACGGTGCTTTAGCATAGCCGAGGCTGCCTCCAGTTTTTCTAGTACCGCCTTGCCAGCCTCCGTGAAAGCTAAAATTCCTGTTATTCCGCACATAGATGTAGTAAAGTTACGCCTTATCCGTTTAACGACAGCTTCTTACCGGCCTTTAACGGCTACTCATACGGATATTCTGCTGTTTTTTTGTTAAATAAACAACCTCGCCTCTGTTCAGAAGTATAGCCTTAGTATCAACACCCACTCTTTTTTATGAAACCAGAATGGCTGGATACGAAAGAATATCCTTTTGAATCAAAATATCTGGAGCTTGAGGCTGGAAAAATGCATTACATTGACGAAGGCCAGGGCTCACCAATTGTAATGATACACGGAACGCCTAGCTGGTCGTTCCTGTACCGAAACCTTATCAAGATCCTTAGGAAAACCCATAGATGCATTGCTATGGATTTTATTGGGTTTGGCTTGTCAGATAAACCCGAAGGCTGGAGCTATAAACCCCGGGCACATGCCGCAAATTTCGAAAAGCTGATGGATCACCTACAGCTAAAGAACATCACCCTGCTGGTGCATGATTTTGGAGCGCCTATTGGTTTAGCCTATGCTATTAATCACCCGGATAATGTAAAAAATATTGTGATGCTTAACACCTGGACCTGGTCTCTGGCAAAGCACCAGAAGCTATCCAAGGCAAGCAAGTATCTGGTTGGCCCTTTAGGCAAGTTCTTATACAACAAGCTAAATAAAACTAACAGTGCAGCCGTAACCGAGCTCTTTGATGAAGAAACCAAATTACCAAAGTCTATACAGCAACAGTATGTGCAGGCATTGGGTGGGCCGGAAGAACCTGTTGGCTCCTTAGCCTGTGCACGTGAACTGGTTGGTGTAAGCAAATGGTACGATGAGCTCTGGCAGGAACGTAAAAAGATACAGGATATACCTACGCTTATACTTTGGGGAGAACGCGACAAGCATGTAAAAATTGAGGCTTTGCAAACCTGGAAAGAATTTTTCCATGAGTGCTACGTTATTCATTTTGAAGACAGCGGTCATTTCCTACAGGAAGAAAATGCAGACGAAGTGGCTGGCTATGTGCACAACTTTATTAAGGAAGAGCAGAAGAAACAGGAAGCCGTGCACCAATCTTTAACCCCAAGCTAGAACTATGGATGCAAACAAGTCACCAAAAGACAACCTGGAGCAGGTAAACAAAGAGCAACAGAAACTATTTACCATACATAAACAAACTAATGAGCCACAACAACAGCAACTAACAGGGCAGCAACCACCGCTAAACGAGTCGCACCACAACCTGTTACAATCGTGGCACAAGCTCCGCGAACTGGATGAAGACCTGGCCGAGCACAAGTATAAGGACATGCTAAACGACAGTTCAAAGCAGGATCAAGTATAAACCGGGTATATTATGCTTAAAAGCGTTGTACCCTTGATAGATAAACTACACTAGCCAAAGGCCCGGGTATAAACCTGGCCCATTGGCTTAGAATATCTTGCCAGGGTTAAGTATACCATGTGGGTCAAAGGTTTGCTTTATACCTTGCATAAGCCGCAACTGCACTTCATTTAATGCGATGTTGATGTATGGCCTTTGCACCAAACCTATGCCGTGTTCTCCGGATATAGTACCACCCAGAGACACGCACAGTTCAAAAATTTCTTTTATACCCTCGGGTAGCTTGTTATTCCAGTCTTCGTCAGACATATCACCTTTGATTATGTTAACATGCAGGTTCCCGTCGCCTGCATGGCCGTAGCATACTGACTTGAAGTTATACCTGGCTCCGATCTCTTTTACTCCTTTTAGCAGCACCGGCAGCTCGGCACGTGGCACTACGGTATCCTCTTCTTTATAAACTGAATTGCCTTTAACCGCATGGGCTACATTACGACGCAAATGCCATAGTTCCGCTTTCTGCTTTTCGGTATCTGCTACAAGTATGTCACCCACATCAAAATCCTCCAGCACCGCATACACGCGCTCCGCATCTTTAAATAATAAATCCATATCATTTCCATCCAGTTCTATCAGCAAGTGCGCTTGCACATCATCAGGAATAGTCAGATTTAGGCTTAGGAACCGGATTGTCCAGTCTATGGCATCGCGTTCCATAAATTCCAGTGCTGAGGGCACTAAACCAGCCATAAAGATTTTAGAAACAGCGGCACACGCCTCTTCCTGGTTCCGGAAAGGCACCAGCATAACAAGGTTCTGGAGCGGATAAGGTATAAGCCTGAACACAATTTTGGTAATTATACCTAACGTGCCTTCACTCCCGATCATCAACTGTGTTAAGTTGTAGCCAGTAGCATTTTTTAGAACGTTCGCTCCGGTCCAGGTAATATCGCCGGTTGGCAGCACCACCTCCACATTCAGCACATAGTCTTTGGTAACGCCATACTTTACAGCATGCGGTCCGCCAGCACTCTCGCTCAGGTTGCCTCCCAGAAAGCAACTACCCCTGCTCGAAGGATCGGGCGGATAGTATAACCCTTTTGCTATTACTGCCTCCTGAAAAACCTGGGTTATGACGCCTGGTTCAACTATAGCCTGCAGGTTACGCTCATCGATCTCAATAATTTTATTCAGCCGCTCCGTAGACAGCAGCACCCCACCATAAACAGGCAAAGCACCACCACTTAATCCGGTACCCGCACCGCGTGGAGTAACTGCTATATAGTTTTTATGGCATATCTGCATAATACTACTTATCTCGGCAGCGTTAGCAGGTTTGAGCACCATTTCCGGAAGATAGCGCAAATTTTCGGTTTCGTCGTGGGTGTATCGCTCTAAATCTTCTGAGGATGTGTAGCTTATCACATTCTCAGGCCCCACTATGGAGGCAAATGCATTGGCGAGTGCTGGTGTAACAGAGTTAAATTTCATTTTTATTAGGAGTTGCTAATATTTAACTTTAACCAGATTTTATACTTTGTTGAACCACGGATACTATAGTAACGCTTTGAGAACACTTTTTACCACTTCAGTTTTATTTATCTTCTTTTTAATTCTGATGGCCTCGTGCCAGTCGTCGCAACCTGTATTTAGCAAACGCGGCGAAACCTATAAATCTGCCCGTGAGATTGCAGAGGAAAAACGCCTGGCACGCAGAATGGCTAGAAAAAATGGCAAGCGTCCTGATATGGTAGCCACTAAAGACAGAACCAGCCGCACGCGCGTGCCTCATAACCGCAATGTTAAGAAAGAAGTCTCTACTGTTATCGAAACAGCTCGCTCCTACACCGGCACACCATACAGATGGGGCGGTACAACCCGCGTAGGCATGGACTGCTCTGGTTTGCTATGCACTTCCTTCCAAAGTATAAATGTGGCATTACCACGCACCTCTGAAGAACAAAGCCGATTTGGAGAAGAGGTAAGACTAAGTCAGATAAAAGAAGGCGATTTAGTGTTCTTTGGTGCTAACAAATACAGCCGCGAGGTAACGCACGTGGGTCTGGTAACAGAGGTTGTGAACGATCAGGAAGTAAAGTTTATACATTCCTCCACCTCACTTGGCGTAATCGAGAACAACCTTTATTCCGACCACTACCAGAAAATTTTTCTTAAAGCTGTACGCCCACCTGTTTTTTAGTATAAATCCTAAGGCCAAACTCTGAATCATTAACACAATTTTTACTTAAAAATACTATTCAAAAACCGCTTCCTACGTACTTATAAGCAATTGATAAGTAATAAGTTAACCAATTGCTTTAAGTATTATGAAAATTTTTTACACAAGATTGCTTTGGGGCCTTTTGCTGATTCTGCAAACGCAGCTTGCTTGGGCACAGGGTGCAACAACCGCAGCTATGTCCGGGGTTGTAAGAGACCAAAGCGGTACCGCCTTGCCAGGTGCTACCGTTATCGCCATTCATACACCTACCAACACCCAATATGTTGCCAATACTGATGCCGAAGGCCGCTTTAACATACAAAACATGCGTGTTGGAGGCCCCTACACTGTTACTACCTCCTATATTGGTTACCAGGAGCAAAGGCAGGATGGCGTAATGCTGGCACTTGGCCAGACAGGCCGGGTGGAGTTTTCGCTGTCAGAGAGCAGCAGGCAATTGGGTGAGGTAGAGATTGTTGGGGAGCAGAATGACGTTTTTAACCAGGACCGGACCGGTGCAGCCACAAACGTATCGCGGGAACAGATAGAAAACCTGCCAACGCTTAGCCGAAGCCTGCAGGATTTTACGCGCCTTACCCCGCAAGCCTCCGGTAACTCTATTGGCGGCACAAACAACCGCTACAACAACATCACAATAGATGGCGCTGTAAATAACGATGTCTTCGGCCTATCCGGCAGCGGTACGCCAGGTGGTTCAGCAGGCACACAGCCCATATCACTGGATGCCATTCAGGAAATTCAGGTAGTGATAGCTCCTTACGATGTTAAGCTTGGCAATTTTACCGGTGGAGGTATAAATGCTGTTACCCGTAGCGGTACAAACAAGTTTTCAGGCTCTGTTTACGGTTTTGGCCGCAACGAAAACATTATAGGTAAAGCTGTTGAAGGGCCTCGTGTTAAGGCAGATGAGTTCAGTAACTACCAGTATGGGGCGCGTGTAGGTGGCCCTATCCTGCGCGATAAGCTTTTCTTTTTCTTTAACTACGATGCCACCAGGGTAACTGAACCTGTACGCTTTGCCCCAGGCTCCGCAGAATCTCAGATACCATTAGAGTTAGCCCAGCAAGTTGCACAGTTTGCACTCGAAAATTATGGATATGATGTAGGTACCTTTGGGGGATTTGACCGTGATACCGAAAGCAACAAGTATTTTGCCCGCCTCGACTGGAACATCACCAATAATCACTCGCTTACCCTGCGCCACAACTTTGTTGATGCCTTCCAGGAATCGTTCTCCAGAAGCAGATCCGAGGCTCGTTTTGGTAACAATGCTTATCAATTTAACAGTAAAACCAATAGCAGCGTGCTTGAGCTGAACAGCCGCGTTTCCAATACAATTTCGAACAACCTGATCATCGGTTACTCCAGAATTCGCGAAAACCGGGATATTTTTGGCAGCCTGTTCCCGCAGGTAACTATTTTTGACCCTGTTGGTACGCTGGTACTTGGTTCGGAGCGCTCCTCAACAGCAAACGAGCTCGACCAGGATATTTTTGAATTTACAGACAACTTCAGCTACACATTTGGCAGCCATAACTTTACACTAGGTACTCATAACGAGTTCTTCAAATTCCGCAACCTGTTCATCAACAACCTGAACGGACGCTGGGATTTTAACTCCGTTGAAGATTTCATAAACAATGAGCCAGCGCGTGTAAGAGCTACTTATTCACTGCTAGATGATCCAAGACCGGCAGCAGAATTTAACGCAGCGCAACTAGGTTTCTATGTTCAGGATGAGTACACAGCCTCCGACAGATTAAAAGTTACACTTGGTTTAAGACTTGATATTCCAATTTTCCCGGATGAACCTGCCAGAAACGAACAGTTTGAAACTGATTTCCCTGGTCTGTCAACAAACAGAACGCCAAGTGGCAATTTAATGTGGGCTCCTCGATTAGGCTTTAACTATACCCCAACCGAAGACAGATCATTCCAGATACGTGGTGGTACTGGTATTTTCACAGGTCGTGTGCCGTTTGTGTGGTTATCTAACCAGTTTGTGAACACAGGAACTATACTTGGAACTATAGACCAGCGCAACCCTGAAACGTTTGTATCGGACCCAACGCTGCAGCAGACAGCAGGAGCAGCCGTAAGAACCGTTGAGGTGAACGCGATTGACGATGAATTTAAGCTGCCTCAGGTATGGCGAAGTAACCTGGCCTTTGATTATACTTTGCCATATGAAATTATAGCTACGCTGGAAGGTATCTACTCTAAAACGCTGAACGACGTAGTATACAAAGACCTGAACCTGGTAGACCCTGAAGGACAATTACCGGGTATAGATAACCGCAATGTATACCCTGTACAAAGGCGTAGAAACGAGAACTATACCAACGTGATCTTCCTCGATAATACCAAAGAAGGTTATCGCTACAGCTTCACCGGCCAGTTGCGCAAAGACTTTACCTTCGGCCTTAATACTTCAATAGCTTATACTTATGGTAAGTCTAAAGACGTAAACAGCGGAACCAGCTCCACAGCTTTATCGAACTATGAGTTTAACCAGATCGTGAACAACCCTAACGATCCGGAGCTTGCTTATTCGCGTTATGATATCCGACACAGAATAGTGGGTAGCGGAGGCTATACTATACGTTATGCCAACAACTTTGCAACCACAATCTCCTTGTTCTATCAGGGTCAGTCAGGTTTGCCGGTAACATACTTATACTCCCAGGACCTGAACCGCGACGGAAACATTGCCAACGACCTTATCTACATTCCGCGCGACCAGACCGAGATAAACCTGGTACCATTTACCGATAGATCAGGTGCTATTGTACCTGGCTCTGCAACCCCGGATGAACAATGGGCGGCCCTGGATGCATTTATAGAAGATGACAAGTACCTGAGCGAACACCGCGGAGAGTATGCGGAACGCTATGGAGGCAGAATGCCCTGGACCCATCAGTTTGATGTTCGCCTGATGCAGGATTTTAACTTAAATATAGGTGAAAATAAACACACGTTCCAGATCACTTTTGACGTCTTCAACGTAGGCAACCTACTCAACAGAGATTGGGGAAGACAGTACTTTGTGAGCAACAACGCCAACGAGATCATCCGTTTTGTAGGCTATGATGCTATAACCGGCGAACCTAATTTTACCTTTAACCCTAACACCAGGGCCTATAATATCTCTCAATTCGACTCCAGGTGGCAGGGGCAGCTAGGTTTGAGGTATATTTTTAATTAACCACATAACATGCTATAAATTAAGAAAGGCGGGACCAAATCCCGCCTTTCTTTTTGTGTTAGTTAACTTCAATTAACGCTGGCAATATAAGCATATAAACACTTATGTACAAGCATAAAAGCCTGATATTGGTAATAATAAATTAATGAAGTATTGGTTGGAAAATGCAAAACTCAAACTAATTTTGCGCCAAAATCAATCAACCCTTTTATGAAAAAATTTTATAGTTCACTATGCCTGATCCTGGCCATGGTACTGACTGTACAGTACAGCTACGGACAAGGTGTAACAACTGCCGCTATGAGCGGAACTATTAAAGATTCAGGAGGAATGGCATTGCCAGGTGCAACTGTAATTGCAGTTCACACTCCTACCGGTACTCAATATGTGGCTGGCACTGATGCAGAAGGACGTTTCAACATTCAAAACATGCGTGTTGGTGGTCCTTATTCTGTAAAATCAACATACGTTGGTTATCAAGAACAGCGTAAGGATGGTGTAATGCTTAGCTTAGGCCAGGCTACACGTATTGACCTTGTTTTATCTGAGAACAATCGCCAGCTTAGTGAAGTTGAGGTTGTAGGACAAAGAGATGATGTGATGAATCAAAATCGCACGGGTGCAGCTACAAACGTTTCACGCGAGCAGATTGAAAATCTACCTACTCTTAGCCGCAGTCTTCAAGACTTTACCCGTCTAACTCCACAGGCATCTGGTAACTCTATCGGTGGTTCAAACAACCGTTACAATAACATTACCATAGATGGCGCCGTGAACAACGACGTATTTGGTCTTTCAGGTAGCGGTACTCCAGGTGGTTCAGCAGGCTCACAGCCAATCTCTTTGGATGCGATCCAGGAGATCCAGGTAGTAGTGGCTCCTTATGACGTGAAATTAGGTAACTTTACAGGTGGTGGCATCAACGCTGTTACCCGTTCAGGTACTAACGATTTCACAGGTTCTATTTATGGCTTTGGTCGCAACCAGAACACAATTGGTAAGGCTGTAGAAGGCCCGAGAGTAAAGGCTGATGAGTTCAGCAACTATCAGTATGGTGCACGTGTAGGCGGTCCTATTCTGAAAGATAAACTTTTCTTCTTCTTCAACTACGACGCTACACGTATCTCTGAGCCAGTTCGTTTTGCCCCAGGCTCTGCAGAATCTCAGATTCCGTCAGCAACTGTACAGCAATTAGCTGACTTTGTTAAGAATACTTATGGTTATGATGTTGGTTCATTCGGAACTATCGACAGAAGAACAGAAAGCAATAAAGTTTTCGCACGTATCGACTGGAACATAAACAACAACCATCAGTTCACCATCCGTCATAACTTTGTAGACGCTTTTGATGACAACATCTCCAGAAGCCGTAGTTTTGTACGCCTTGGTAACAATGCCTATCAGTTCGTAAGCAAGACAAACAGCACAGTAGCTGAACTGAACAGCCGCTTCGGCAACAACATGTCTAACAACATGATCTTAGGTTACTCACGTATCAGAGACAACCGTAGCATCGCTGGTGGCATGTTCCCACAGGTAACTATTAATGATGCAGTTGGTACTATTGAATTTGGTGCACAGCGCTCATCAACAGCTAACGAGCTTGATCAGGACATCTTTGAATTTACTGATAACTTCACTTACCAGCTAGGTAGCCATAATATCACAGTTGGTACACACAACGAGTTCTTCAAATTCCGTAACCTGTTCATTAACAACATGAACGGCCGTTGGGACTTTAACAGCCTTGAAGATTTCTATGCAGGTAAGGCAAGCCGTGTTCAGGCAACTTACTCACTAGACCCTAACAATCCACTTCCGGCTGCTGAATTCAACGCTATGCAGCTTGGTTTCTATGTACAGGATGAATATACAGTATCTGACAAGCTTAAATTAACACTTGGCTTACGTGCTGATCTTCCGGTATTCCCAGATACTCCTGATCGTAATGAGAAATTTGAAGCAGACTTTGGTACTCTTTACCCAGGTCTTAGAACAGATCGTACTCCAGGTGGCGATGTCCTTTGGGCTCCTCGTTTTGGTTTTAACTACACTCCTACTGAAGACAGATCGTTCCAGGTTCGTGGTGGTACTGGTATCTTTACCGGCCGTGTACCTTTCGTATGGCTGTCTAACCAGTTCACTAACACAGGTACCATGTTCGGTACTGTATTCCAGAACAACCCTGCAGAATTCGTGACTGAAGTAGAAGAGCAGCGTAACGCTGGTGCATCTGACAAAACTGTTGAAGTAAACGTAGTTTCTGAAGACTTCAAACTTCCTCAGGTATGGAGAAGCAACCTTGCTTTCGATTACACTTTACCAGGCGAGATCGTAGCTACTGTAGAAGGTATCTATTCTAAAACACTGAACGATGTAGTTTACCAGAACCTGAACCTGACAGCTCCGGTTGGCGCGCTTCCGGGTGTAGATAACCGTGATGTTTATGCGTCTTCTACTTCTGCCCGTCGTGTTAACGGTGGTTATACTAACGTAATCCTTCTAGACAACACAAACAAAGGCTACCGTTACAGCATCACCGGTCAGTTACGCAAGAACTTCACTAACGGTCTAAACTCTTCAGTTGCCTATACTTACGGTATGGCAAAAGATGTAAACAGCGGTACCAGCTCAACTGCACTTTCTAACTGGGAATATAACCAGATCGTAAATAACCCTAACAACCCGGCTCTGGAGTACTCACGCTACGATGTACGTCATAGAATTGTGGGTACAACAGGTTATACTTTCCGTTACGCTAACAACTTCGCTACTTCAGTATCTCTGTTCTACGAAGGTCAGTCTGGTCAGCCATTCACATACCTGTATTCTCAGGACCTGAACAACGATGGTAACCGTGGAAACGATCTTATGTATGTTCCGCGTGACAGAAGCGAAATCAATCTTGTTGACCTGCTGGATAGCAAGAAGAATGTTATTGCCACTGCTGACCAGCAGTGGGATGCGCTTGATGCATTCATCGAAGCTGATGATTATCTGAAGAGCCGTCGTGGTCAGTACACAGAGCGTCACGGTGCTCGTATGCCATGGACTCACCAATTTGACCTTCGTTTAATACAGGATGTTTATGTAAATGCTTTCGATAAGAAGCAAACATTCCAGATTACATTCGACATCTTCAACGTAGGTAATCTGATTAACAAAGATTGGGGCCGTCAGTACTTCGTAAATAATAACGCGAATGAACTGGTGCGTTACGCAGGAAGAGACAAAATCACTAACGAACCTACTTTCACTTTCAACCCTAACAGCACTGGATACAACGTATCTCAGTTTGCTTCAAGATGGCAAGGTCAATTAGGTATCCGTTACATCTTCAACTAATCATCAAAAAATAATTACCTTAAAGAGCCCCGCAATGCGGGGCTCTTTTTTTGTCCATACTCCAAAATCATCAAGATTGAGCTCTTTTCCACCCCAAGACCCATACAGGCTATGTTATAAAATATAGCAGAATAAATAATAATAAAATAATATATAGGCAGAAGGAAATACGCAAAAGACCGAGTACTTTTGCGGCAAAATTCAACCAACCCTATTTATGAAAAAGCTTTATAGTACGTTTTGCCTTATTCTGGCATTAGTGCTGACCGCTCAGTTTAGCTGGGCACAAGGAAGTACCACCTCCGCCATGAATGGCGTAATCAGAGACGGAAGTGGCACAGGATTACCGGGAGCTACGGTTATAGCTATTCACACACCAACCAATACCCAATACGTTGCCGGCACTAACGCCGAAGGCCGTTACAACCTGCAGAACATGCGCGTTGGCGGTCCTTACACAATCAAAACCAGCTATGTTGGTTTCCAGGAGCAGCGCCAGGACAATGTGTACTTGAAGCTTGGACAGAACCTGACTCTCGATTTCAAACTTACACAAGGCGACATTGCTTTAGGCGAAGTTGAGATCGTAAGCAAAAAAGACAACGTAATTAACCCAGACCGTACAGGTGCTGCCACAAACGTTGCCCGCGATCAAATTGAGAAGTTGCCAACACTTAGCCGCAGCATCCAGGACTTTACCCGTCTTACTCCTCAGGCTAACGGCAACTCTTTTGCAGGACGAAACAGCAGCTACAACAACACCACCATTGACGGTGCATTGTTCAACAACTCGTTCGGCCTTCAGGCAAACGTTGGTTCACAAACAAGTGCACAGCCAATTTCTCTTGATGCTATCGAGCAGATTCAGGTAAACCTTGCACCATACGATGTAAGACAAGGTGGTTTTACAGGTGCAGGTATCAACGCTGTTACACGTTCTGGTACGAACGATTTCTCTGGTTCAGTTTACTGGTTTGGCCGCGACGAAAGACTTGTAGGCCGTAATGTAGGTGATACCAAAATGCCAAAGCAGGAATTTACACTTTCGCAGCGTGGTGCCCGTTTGGGTGGCCCGATCCTGAAAGATAAACTTTTCTTCTTTGCTAACTATGAGCAGGAGCGCCAGTCTACTCCTGGTTCAAGCTTTATCGCTTCGCGTCCGGGCCTTACAGGTTCTAACGTATCTGCTGCCGATGCAGCTCAGTTAGACCAATTGCGCCAATTCCTGAAAGAGAAGTTCAACTACGATGCAGGTCCTTATGAGAACTACAACATGGAGACCTGGAACAACAAGATCAACACCAAGATCGACTGGAACATCAACAAGAATCATACTTTCTCTTTCAAGTATAACTACCTGAAATCCTGGAAAGATATCCCTGCTTCAAACTCAGGAGCGCCGGCTGGTAACCGTCAGCCAAGCGTAACATCGCTTCCTTTCAAAGCTTCTACTTATATCATCAACAACAACCTTAACTCTTTCATAGCTGAGTTAAACAGCCGTTTTGGTGATAAATTTGCGAACAACTTTATTGCTGGCTATACTGCTTTCCGCGATTTCCGCGAGAGCCGTGGCGGCATTTTCCCGCTTGTTGATATTGAAAACGGCAATAAGGCAACACTTACTTCGTTCGGTTACGAGCCTTTCTCTGCCAATAATATCCTGAACTCTGACGTTTACCAGCTAAGCAACAACTTCTCAATATTTGCAGGTAAGCACGTAATTACACTAGGTACAGCAAACGAAGCCTACAAATTCACGAACGGTTTCGCACCTAACTACTACGGACGCTACCGCTATGCATCGCTTCAGGACTTTTATGACGATGTAAACACAGGCACAGCAAAAGCAGTTGAATACCAGTTACAATATTCTGCTCAGCCAGGAGGTTTCCCTTATGCAGTTATCAAAGCCATGCAGTTTGGCCTTTATGTGCAGGACGAGTGGTCTGTAACTAACAACTTAAAAGTAACAGGTGGCTTACGTGCAGATATGCCGATCATCAACACTGACCTGTTAAGAAACCCTGCAGCAGAAGCACTTGCCTTCCGTAACGGCGAGAAAATTGATGTTAGCAAGACTCCTGAAACACGCGTACTTTGGTCGCCTCGTTTAGGCTTTAACTGGGATGTGACCGGCGATGCTACTACACAGGTACGTGGTGGTACTGGTATCTTCACAGGCCGTGTGCCATTTGTTTGGATCTCTAACCAGGCGTCTAACAACGGTGTACTGTTTGGTTCGTTCCTGGATACTAAACAGAACTATAAGTTCACGGATGATGTAACAGCATACATACCGCAAGGAGGTGCAGCTTCGGCTTCTTACAACCTGGCTGTTACAGACCCTAACTTCAAATTCCCGCAAGTATTCCGAAGCAACCTGGCAGTAGATAAGCAATTACCATTTGGCCTGGTTGCTACACTGGAAGGTATCTATACTAAAGACCTTAACTCAGTATACCACAGAAACGCCAACCTGCCTAATGCATCTGCCACAATGAAAGGTGCAGATAACCGCCCTATCTATTATAAGGTAGATGCCAATGGCAACCCGGTGTATGAGAGCGCTAAGCTTGTAGGTTTAAACCGCATCAATGGCAATATTTCTGATGCAATCATAATGGAGAACACAAGCAAAGGTTACTCTTACTCTTTAACTGCTCAGCTACAGAAGTCTTTTACTAGCGGTCTGTTTGCGAGTGTAGCTTATACTTATTCTGATTCAAGATCAGTAAACGATGGTGGTTCTATTGCCCAGTCAATCTGGAGAGATCGTCAGATCTCAGGCGACCCGAACGATAACGTACTGGCTTATTCTAACTACCTTACGCAGCACAGAGCAATTCTGGCACTTTCTTATAAGAGAGAGTACATCAACCACTTAGCTACTTCAATCTCAACTTTCTTTGAGGTAGCTTCTGGTAACCGCTTCTCTTATACTTACTCCGGCGACCTTAACGGCGATGGTTTATCTGGCAACGACCTGATCTACATCCCGCGTGATGCAAGCGAAATTGCTCTTGTTCCTGGAAAAGGTGACACACGTGATGCGGGTACCTTATGGAACCAGTTGGATGCTTACATCAGCCAGGATGAGTACCTGAACTCAAGAAGAGGACAGTATGCTGAGCGTAACGGCGCTGTAACTCCTTACACTACCCGCATGGACGTGCGCCTGTTACAGGATATCTTCACGAACATTGGCGGCAAGAGGAATACCCTTCAAGTAAGCTTCGACATATTTAACTTCGGTAACCTGCTTAACAAGGACTGGGGTATTGTAGAAACAACTAACCGTGCTGCGTTATTAAACTTCGAAGGTTACAATGCACAAGGTCAGCCTACAATTTCTTTCCCTTACCTGAATGCTTCTAACAAAGAAGTTCTTTCACAGTCTTTCCGCGACAACACAAGCGATCTTTCTCGCTGGAAAGCTCAGTTAGGTGTTCGTTACATCTTCAACTAAGCATATACCAGCTTATACTTTCAAAAAGGGCAGCAATAGCTGCCCTTTTTACTTTTATGCTATTTTATACTTGCCAAATTTTGCATTTAACAAAAAACACCTATTTTTGTGACACAAAGCAAGGGGGATTAGCTCAGCTGGCTAGAGCGCTTGCATGGCATGCAAGAGGTCATCGGTTCGACTCCGATATTCTCCACTTAATAAAAGCACTTACTTGATAAAACTGGTAAGTGCTTTTTTTGTTGAACCACATCACTCCCTCGCGAGATCAGCATTCCTTTATACATGTTAACTTCTCAATCGAATACCTTTGGTGTAGACACACAGGATATTGCGATCAGTAGCGGTCTATACTTTGCAGGTTTAAAATAGACAGTATTGTACAACACCAGATTTTCTGCCCCGGATAACTTTGCATAAGATTAATAAAGGCCAAGGCTGCAAGACCTGCTTAGGAACAGTAAATTTTTCTTCAAGTGAATAAACGTAAAAGCCTGCCCCAATGGAGCAGGCTTTTGTTTCAAATAACTTCATAGAAGCTTAGCATAAGTATATTTCTTCAACTATAAAACCATTAGCTTCTGGTTAAACTGCTCCTGAGGAGTTGTAACTTTCAGCATATAAATGCCCTTACTCTTAACCCGGTTTCTTAATTCCAGAATTAACTCCTGATTCGCTTCAACATTCCCTTCAAACAAGACTCCGGTTACTTTACCTGTAAGATCAGCCAGTTCTATCTTTATTTTAGACGTCTGATTATACCTTACATAAAGCGGATTTTCGGAATTAACAGGATTAGGATATACAGCAAGTTGAGGAATAGCAATTTCAACAGAGTTTATACTTACTGCTGCACTTGTAGAGCTGGCAGAAATTTTTGCAGACGAGGCTGTATTGCATGGCCCCAACACTGCTCCACGCTGCAACTCTTTTTCTACGTTCTTCTCAATAACTTCTTTTTCCTTACCATTAAGACACATAACAACTACAGCCGGCTTGTTGACATTACCGTTACCAGGAGTAGTGGTAGTTGTATCACCTCTAACATCCTGAACTGTAACAATTACATCGCTGGTGGCAGTGCACCCTAGGGCATCCGTAACAACAAGACTATAAGTAGTTGTTACTGTTGGGCAAACCTGTATTGACTGTGTGGTAGCTCCTGTGCTCCATGTGTAAGTATATGGTGCTTTACCCCCGGTTGCCGCTGCCGATAGAGTAGTACAACTTTGAGGAGCATAGCCATAATATACAAGAGCATCAGAACCCGCATCAGCCACGAGCGCCTCTGTTACATTTATAGTTGCTGAGGCAGCGTTAGTGCAGCCGTTGCCATCGGTGTAAATATATGTTAAAGTATGAGCACCAACACCGGCAACATCTGGGTAGAATACACCATTCTGTACACCATTGCCTTGGTAAACTCCTCCTGCAGGGCTCCCGCTGGATAAGGTAACAGGACCAGCATTTAAACATACTTCGGCAGGCAAGTTTAAAGTCACTTGAGGGAGCGGCGCTTCTTCAAGCTGTATATGCACATGCTGGCTTACACAGCCTAAAGCATCTACTACTATTCCGGTATACTCACCTGCTGCCAAACCAGTAAACTCAGGTGAAGTCTGGTAGGTTTTACCTTCGTTAAGCGAGTACTTAAATGGTGCTGTGCCTCCTGCTACATTTAAAGTAACTGCACCGTTAGGGCTTCCTATGCAAGGCTTAGACACAATAGTATAAGCTGGCGCAGGCAGTTCGCAGCCAGCTACTTCAATAATGAAATCGCGCAAAACATAAGCGCCAGTGTACGCACCTGCTATTTTCTCTCTTAACTTAACGTTAACCAGCCATTTGCCTTCTAAAGGATTTGCCCAAGTTAACAGGCCGTTGCTACTTACCTGAAATCCGCTTTCCTGCATTTTGTTGTATACAGTGTCTGTCAGGCCGTAAGGAATTTCAAGACTATACACCTGCTCGTGGCCATCCGGATCTTCCATGTTCAGGTTAAAGCTTATACTTTGCCCCTGCTGAAAGCTTAGCAAGGGCAGGTCCTGAAATTTAGGTGAAGAGCTTGGCGCTGATAATGAGTAGTTGACTACAGCAAACAGACCGATAGAATTGTTATCAAAGTTTGTTCCCACGGAGCGGCAGCAACTTTTCCAGGATATCTCATACACCCCAGGCTGGTTCCATCTCACGATCTGTCTCTGAAAATGCTCCACTGTGTTTTCATCGGCCAGCAAAGTTTTTGTAACAGTCTGCATAGGTGTTTCATATACAGGACTCCCCTGGTAACGAGGCACAATAGAACTGATCTCGCTTTTATCCCAGTAGCTCTTAACCAGGACCTCGTACCTCCCTCCTCCCAGGTAATTATAAGAAATAGTGCCGCCTTTAAAATGGGAGGCCATAGCGGCAGAGCTGATCAAAAAGAAAACCATCAGGCAAACCAGGGCGCGGCAACTAGCGAAACCGCTAAAGCTGCGCGCTCTATTCTTTCTAAAAGCTGGTAGATGTTTGAGTAAAGTTTGCTCCATATTTTATCCTTATAAGTTTGTAAAACAGCACCTATACTTGTGCCTATTCTTAAATTTTAAAGACAATATAATAAGCAAACTGAATTATAAAATAGCAATTATCAAATATTATAACTAATTATTATTTAAAACATACATTCTACATAAAGCAGCATCACTAATTGCACAAATTCACACAACCCATTCAACTACCTGTTCATTTCTTGATTCTATTTAAAGCTTGTACTTCCTGTTTACAGAATCAAACACAGACTAATTCATTATAATCATAGTACAAATATCGCTCACCCATAACCTCCCACTAACTTAATTAATCATCACCTGATATTTACTACATCAAAATCAAAGTTTCAACTTTATACTTCAATACAAGCAGCTAAAAGACATTCAACTATAATATTTGCAATTATCAAAAGAAGCAGTTACAATTGCAGAACACTATAATTTTAAAATATAGGGTGATTATAATATTAAAAAATCAATAAATATATTAACCATTGACATTAATAAAACAAATTTACCAAGTCGAATAAACATTAGGGTAAAGAGTTCTTGAAGTAGGACTAAATTCTAAAACTATTCAGTGCAAATACAGTCGTTAGAAATTACATATAAAGTACATTCCCAATAAAACACAAGATGAATAAATTATAATTATTTAAATAAACTAAAGATGAATACATCTATTAGTATGACACCACCTAAAGCCTTTACACACTCTACATGAAAACAAAATTTACACATTTAATAAACGGCTTATGTAAGTCCGGAGTGCTATGGTTTATACTTGTACTCACATTCGCCCATTCAGCTAATTATGCCGTTGCACAGGATACCTCAGATCCGCCTATCAATATAATTAGCCCCCCGGAGTCAATTGTTTTGAGTGGTAGTGAACTGGAAAAAACAGGCTTTTATAGTATTCAATTTAACAACCTACCTTCGTGGCAATCTGTCTTTATTACCGTTAAAGACCCTTCCGGTTCATTTACAATCTCTGCTGATTCCAAAAATTTCTTTCAAACATTAGAAATCAAACCAAATGAAGGTGGCACTTTAGATGATGCAACGATCTACATAAAGTATAAACCTTCAGAATCAGCAGAACATACAGCAGTAATTTCTCACAGTAGCGCAGGCGTAGAAACCAAAGAATTCACGATTAAAGGTTTATCTATAAACCCCTTGCCGGTACAGTTGATCTCATTTGAGGCCAATAAACGTGAAGCGGACGTAGTGCTGAATTGGCGGGCTGCTGCCGATGAAGATCTTTCACATTTTGAAATAGAAGCCTCATCTGATCCTAAAAAAGGGTTTAAAAAAGTAGGCACTGTTAATATCAATCCTGAGAACACGAAGACAGAGGCCAGGTATAGCTTTGTGCACAACACAGCCACAGCAGGCAACTGGCTGTACTACCGTTTAGCTCAGGTATACTATAACCACCCCACGTTATATAGCAGAATACGCTCCGTGTACGTAGAGCCGATAGTTAAAACGCAGGCAGCTGTTTCGCCAAACCCCTTCAGCACAACCTCTAAACTAAGCATTTCTGCTACCGAAGCCGGCAATCTGAAGTTAATATTGCACAACCTGAAAGGAGCTGAGGTTTTTAAAAAGACATATGATGTGGTTGGTGGTGTAAACAAATTTGAGCTAAGCACCTTACAGGACCAGCCTTCAGGTGTGTATATCCTGACAGCAGAACTGAATGGCATCGTTAACAAAATGAAACTGGTTAAACTATAGCTATAAACTATAAATCAGAGCATTAACAAAGGCAGCCAACGGTTGCCTTTTATTATTTATACTTAGCAGCATCCGTTACTATAGTTAAAAAAGGTTATACCCATTGCCTCAGTTTTGGGGTTTTCTCACCCTTTAACTTTACTTTCTTCGAACTGCCCTCCCTGCCTGCCGTACCTTTATAGACTATACACTTATTTAACCGAAGGAGGGAAAGTATGGCTTTTAACTTTGAGGACAACAAGAAGGATGCGCTAGTGCTTTTAAATTCTGTTGCGCAAGAACTTAACACCGATGATATGAACCAGGCAGGGCGCATATTAAGAGCGGTTTTACAAAGTATACGCGACAGGCTGCCTGTAAACGAAGCAATACATTTTGCAGCGCAACTCCCCATTATCTGGAAAGGAATCTATTTTGATCAGTACAACCCTGATAAGGTGCCGGTAAGGATACGAGATGCCCAGGCCTGGCTGGATTATATCAGAAGTAAAAATGCCTTTGCCGCCAACAACGATTTTCAACAGGACGAAGAGATAGCAAAAGCTTTCAGAGCTGTTTTCAAGGCCTTACACAAGCATATGTCAGATGGGCAACTGGAGCAGGTTAAAGAGTCTTTGCACCATGAAATTCAGGAAATGCTGGAAGTATAAGTATAAATTAAAAGTATAAATAACAAAAGAGCCACCTGTTCAGGTGGCTCTTTTGTTATTTATACTTTACTTGGCAGCGCTATACAAATAAGCCTTCAACTGAGAGGTAACGCTCGCCGGTATCGTAACAGAAAGTAAGTATTCTTGATCCTTCCGGCACATCCTCATCCAGTTTCTGAGACACGGCTGCCAATGAGCCGCCCGATGAAACACCCACAAATATACCTTCTTCCAGGGCGGCGCGGCGGGCATAATTATACGCATCCTCTGCCTTTACCTGTATTACACCATCTAATAAGGTTGTATCCATGATCTTAGGTATAAAACCTGCTCCTACACCTTGTATCGGGTGTGGCCCCGGCTGCCCGCCACTAAGCACCGGAGACGCTTCAGGCTCCACAGCAAACACTTTAAGGTTAGGAAAACGCTGCTTCAGCACTTTGGCTACACCTGTTATATGCCCACCTGTACCTACGCCGGTTATCATGTAATCAAACCCTTCCGGAAAGTCGCGCAAAATTTCCTGTGCAGTGGTATCAATATGGATCTGGGTGTTGGCTTCGTTATCAAACTGCATCGGCATCCAGGCATCTTTGTTATCGGCAACTATCTCCTGTGCTTTCTCAATGGCTCCTTTCATACCTTTCTCGCGGGGCGTCAGTTCTAATTTAGCACCATAGGCAGCCATTAAGCGGCGTCGCTCTATCGACATAGATTCAGGCATAACCAGGATCAACTGATAACCTTTTACAGCAGCAACCATTGCCAGTCCAACGCCTGTGTTACCCGAGGTTGGCTCTACAATCACACTATCCTTGTTGAGTATACCTCGGCGTTCAGCATCCTCTATCATCGAGAGGGCAATACGGTCTTTTATACTTCCGCCGGGGTTGCTGCGCTCCAGCTTCATCCATACTTCGGCTTGTTTATCAAAAAGCTTATTAATACGCACAGTTGGCGTGTTCCCTATAGTTTCCAGGATAGTGTTAGCTTTCATATAGTTCTGGTTATAATTTAGATAGAAAAATTCAATGCATCAGCCGGCTCAGCAGACTGACTTACTTTAATCTGTGGCCGATGGTAAATACGGGAGTATGGTGGTACGCTTTCAGTAAGCCATACGTTACCTCCCACTATACTATAGGCTCCTACCACAGTGTTGCCGCCAAGTATAGTTGCCCCTGCATAAACAACCACATAATCTTCTATAGTTGGGTGGCGCTTGATGTTTGCCATGGCTTTATCTACGCTTAATGCGCCCAACGTAACACCCTGGTATACTTTAACATGATTGCCTATGATGGTGGTCTCACCGATGACAACGCCCGTACCATGATCGATGCAGAAATGCGAGCCGATTTTGGCACCCGGATGAATGTCTATACCTGTTTTAGCATGCGCATACTCTGACAGAATGCGTGGCAGAAACGGAATATGCAGGCGGTAAAACTCATGCGCGATTCTGTAAACAGCTACTGCCCTGAAACCCGGATACGACCTGATAACCTCCACAACGCTTTGCGCAGCCGGATCACCATCGGCAATGGCAACGGCATCTGTCATACACAGGTGATGTATGGTTGGCAGTTGTTCCATTACCTCTTCCGATAACTGCTTAGCAGGCGCCGGCAGCAGTTTTTCCATGTTCATCAGAATTTGCTGAAGCTCTATCTGCAGGCCTTCGGCATAAACTCCAACAGCTTCAGGTGTATCCAGGCGCTGCTCCGATAAGGGCGGGAAGAGCAATTGCATAACTCCTTCCAGAAAGTGGCACGCGGCAGAGCCCGGCAACTGGTTTTGCAGCTTCTGGTGCTCTTCGTATAGCTTCCTTATAAAATGCTTCTCCATAGGTACCGCAACAACTGTGTTTATACGCAACTTACTTACATACGAAAAGAGGACCTTTAGTGAGGTCCTCTTTTACGATGTCTATCAAAATGAGCTGTTAATCGCAATGGCCAGGGCCAATTTTACCTTCGTTATATTTGGCTAAGGTATCAGCAAGTTTGGTAAGTGTGTTCTTATCCAGATTCGTTTTCTTGTTGAAGTAATCTGTAGCCATATTGTAAGCTTTCTGTA
This sequence comes from uncultured Pontibacter sp., assembly GCA_966250805.1. GTDB lineage: Bacteria > Bacteroidota > Bacteroidia > Cytophagales > Hymenobacteraceae > Pontibacter. Next base: position 169,655 of record CBINIP010000002.1, read on the forward strand.
CTTCGGCTGGCATAGATGCTCCGGCTTTTAAGTTAAGCATAGCCGCAATGTACTGGTGCGCCAGGATCAGGTATGCATCGCCACCTTTCGGAGGTGAGTTAAGTATCTGCAGGTATGTTTTGCCGCTGCTGAAGAACTTGGTGTTTGGCAGATTGCCCCATGTGCTGTCGTATTTTTTGCCTTCAGCATGTGTTTTCCAGTAACCTTGTGTGCGTGTGCAGCCTGTAACCGTAGCTGGCGGCGGAGGAGTAGTTGTGTTCTCTTTGCAGAAAACAATATTGTCTATAGCGCCAGAACCTGAATATTTGCCATTATTGCGACCTTCCAGGTTAACTTCCATTTTAGCTACACCCGCAGTATTTTTCAGGTCGATGGTTGTAACGCCGTTATCGCCTGTAACAGGTATAGTTACCTTTAGCAGTTCATTTCCTTTAGCACCCAGCAAACGGATGTACGACATGTTTTCATAAGAATCTATATCCATAACGGTAATGGATTTCATTACAACCGGGCCTACAGCAGAGAAGTCCAGTGTCATCAGGCCACCATACGAGTTGTCGTCGGGCACCAGTGGGTCAGATACAAAAATGTTCTGCACGATCATCGTCTTGCCCAGGCTCGCATTGTTGTTGTAAGCTTTAGAACCAGTGCCCAGATCTTTATCGTCGCCGGTAGGGTTAAACGTATCGAAAACCATAGCTCGGTTGCCTTCCTTAACAGCACCGCTCTCCGTTCTGGCAATTGCCGTGGTTGCTATTGGTCCTACTCCCTTCTGGCTTTTTATACTTGTAATAAAACCGCTGTAACCTTCAAAATCAATTACGTCGCAGCCCTCTTCTACCACAACATTGCTTACGGTATTAGAGCTTAAATCTGAGTTAATCAATTCCTCGTTCTGGTCGCAACTAACTAACATGGCGGCCACAGCACAAAATGCAAAAGCACTGTAAAAAGTTTTTTTCATAGATAAAGTGTATTAAAGTTTAAAATTAAAAGCGCGTACTTATCCTGCCATTGCTGCAGCACAGCAAAGAAATAGGACTTATAAAGCACAAAATTTTCAAATATGCATCTAAAACTATAGTCTCAAAGTAAACTACAGTTTCTCAAATTCATGCCTTACAACCACAATTCAGCAGTTTTTATAGTATAGATTTTCGGATACGCGACACAGAAAGGATAGGTTTAAAATATAACAATTTTTATAGCAGCGCTGATAAAACTACTTACTATAAAGAAATTTATACTTACTGCAACCGATCTTACAGAAGAAATTAAACACGCATGTACTGAGAAGTTATACTTTGTGTTTCTGGCTTTTTACAACAAACATCAGGTATAGAAAAGAAAGAAAAGCACAGGCGGCGGAGGCAAGGAATACTACCGGAAAATTTGCCGCATTGTTATTATACAACCAGCCTGATGCCAGTGCCCCTACCCCTATACCTGCTTCCAGAGCAATGTACATGGTAGCCATGGCACGGCCCCTGTGCGCTTCGTGGCTCAGGTCTATGGTCCAGGCAAAAATGGTAGGCGAGTTCATACCAGAGGCTACACCGAATAGAACACCTGCGGAAAGCAACTGCACCGGAGTAGTAGATAAACCTACAGCAACCATAGCCACAACCAGCAGCGCCGTACTTACTTTAAGCACAGTCACGCGGCCATACTTATCCGAAACCCGGCCTGCCAGAAAACGGATCGCAAGCGACGAGATAGTAAAGCTCAGAAAGAATAAGCCTTTGTTCTTTATACCCAGGAACTCGCTGAAATCAGGAATTACGGTAAGCACTGTCCCATAGGCAAAATATGAGAAAAGCATGACAACTGAAGGCGCCAGCACCCGTGGTTCAAATATCTCGCTGCGCGAAATTTTCAGGAGTCCCATCCGGAAGCGGTGTGGGTTATCTACTGTTTCGTGCATGCGCGCTATTACAGCCACCGATAAAAAAGCTGCCGCCGACGAAGCATAAAAAACAGTATTGAGCGAGTAATGGTTAGCGATTATACCACCTAAAGCAGGACCCGCAGCCATACCTAAACTACCTGATAAGCCTAACAAACCGGTAGCCTCGCCCCGACGCTGCACAGGTATAATATCGGCCACGTATGCTGCTGTTCCTGTTGGCGTAAAACCAGTAGAGAAACCATGCACAAAGCGCAACAGCAGAAAAGCGGCCACCGTACCGGTTAGCGGATACAGGAAACCACAAAGTATACAAACAGCGCCACCCACCACCATTACCGGTATGCGCCCGATTTTATCGGCCAGCTTACCGCTAAATGGCCTTGATAAGCCAGCTGTTAACGTAAATAATGAAATTATCAGGCCTTTATATTCGGCGCCACCCAAACTGGAAATATAGTCTGGCAGCTCCGGTATTATCATATTGAAGCTAGCAAAGAATAAGAAGGAGCTTAAGCAAAGCAATCCAAACTGAAGCCCATACACCCGCGTTTCCTGGTCTGCCATAGTTATTGAAATTGAGGCGCAATTTGGCAAAATCCTGGTACAAAGCCGGCAGATAATCTGGCATTAGTTTATAAAAAAGCAGAGGCCGGCATGTTTGTGCCGGCCTCTGCTAAAAATTTATCTCGCACAATTCAGGAAGCAACAACCTGGGAATCAGGGTGCATTTGAACGCCATTTACGGCAATATTTTTTTCCATAGCTGCCAGCCTGAGGCTTGTAGCAACATGATGGGCAACATTTGGGTCAGGGATTGCACTTAAGCTCAGCATCTTTCTGTGGCCATTCTGTAACTCAAACCAAACTACACTTTCCTTTACCCGCACATTTACAACATTGGCCCAATACAGCATACTTACTTTACCTAACAAGCCAGTTCTGTAACAGATCTTTTCAGGATCCATAGAGAAAAAGGCATCTTTCAGCTGTATACGATCTGTGGCAACTGCCAGCAAAAGCAAGCCCGTAAAGCAAATTACCCCAGCAGCAATAGCCCAGTTTAATCTTGCCTGATCTTGCTGCAATTCACGCATTAGCGCAAAAGCTCCTCCAGTTAATAAAAAGAGACCTGCCATAAGCAGACTTATCTTAGTTTGCCTGATCTGTTTTTTGGGGTAAAGGTTTATGTACATAGGCCACCATTATTTTTGTGAAAGTACAATTTTTCTGGCAATAGCAGCAGTAATTATTTTATTACTCGCTTATGTTTTTCCTACCTGTCGGGCTACAACAGACTATTTTTAGCTCTTAATCGCATACCTTGATAAATATAGTTATATTATACGATAAAACAAATTTAATATAAATATTTTATTAAAAAATATAATAAAATATTAACAATAGACATACAAGCAGATAGCGACTAACTAAACATGAAGAAACAGTATACTCTTGCATTAGCACTCCTTTCATTGGCAGCCTGCAGGCAACAGCCACAAACCAGCACACCACCAAACCAGCCTGTAACCAATGCACCAGCTGCAAATACAAAAAGTATAAATAAATTCTCAGATGCCACCCTGCAGCAGATTTACACTTTGCAGGACGAGCGCAAAACTGCTGATCTGCTCCCCTACCTGCAGCATTCACACGCTAAATACCGCCACCATGCAGCCCTGGCTTTTGCCTCTGTGCAGGATACATTGGCAATTCCGCAGCTCCTGAGCCTGCTAACCGACACAACTGCCAACGTGCGGCAGTCAGCAGCCTATGCCATAGGGCAGATAGGGCACAAAAAAGCGCAGCAAGGCCTGATGCAGCTTGCACAGCAGGAACGCAAACCTAAAGTACAGGCCGAGATGCTGGAGGCGTTGGGCAAGGTTGCAACACCAGAAGGCGTTGCATTTCTGGTAAACTTCAGAACTTCAGACACAACAGCAATGGGAGGCCAGGCCTGGGGCCTATACCGTGCAGGGCAACGCCAGCAGTACAGCCCACGGGGCATAGAAAAAGCTGTTAGTTTGCTAAGCTCTGATATGCCTTATGAGGCCCGCCTGGCTGCAGCAAATTTCCTGGGCCGTACGCCAAAGCTGGACCTGACAAACTATAAGCAACAGTTAATAGCAACTGCCACCGCCGATAGATCCGCTAATGTGCGCATGGCTGCTACGCAGGCTCTTGCTAAAGTAAATACCAAAGATAAGGCAAGTATACTTACAGGCATTGTGCAGCACGATTCGGATTACCGCGTTCGCCTCAGCGCAATCAGGGCAATGGCCGGGCTTGAGTTTGCAAGTATAAAAGATGTTATACTTGCAGGCCTGCACGACCAGAACATAAACACAGCGGTAGCTACAGCAGAATTCCTGCAGGCAAACTATAAAGGTGCTGATGTGAATGTATTACAAAAGGCACTTGGTTCGGTTAAGGATGATCGGGTACGTGCCGGACTGATCTGGATGATTCTGCGCAATAGCCCTAACAAGCAAAACCTGAGCAAACAGTACCGCCAGCTTTTCAATTCCACGCAGGATCCATATGGCAAGGCTCACCTGTTAAAGGCTCTGTCAGCTGATTTCAGCAACTATAAATTTATAGAACAGCAGACATTTATTGCGCAGCAGCCTGTAATTGCTACTTATGGTATAGAGGCCCTGGCAGCAATGCGCCAGCAACCGGACTTCCCGAAATCGCTGGAGCAGGAGTTTGCAGAAACTTTTAAGAAAGCAGTTGCTTCCGGCGATGTGGCGTTAGTAGGCATTGCGGCAGGCATCATCCGCGACCCTAAACTGAACTATAAAACGCTCTACAAAGACCACACTTTCCTGACCCAGGCGCAACAGAAACTGGTTCTGCCACGCGATATGGAAACCAATATTGAGCTACAAAAAACCATTGATTACCTAAGCGGCAAAACAACAACTTCACAGCCCCAAAATCCTTTCACACACCCTATAGACTGGGCACTGGTACAAACTATAGCCGCTGACCAGCAGGCACTCATCCGTACTGCTAAAGGCGACATTGTACTGCAACTGTTTGTGGAAGATGCACCGGGCTCAGTGGCCAACTTTGTGGAACTGGCAAACAAGAACTTCTTCGATAGCCTGTACTTCCATAGGGTGGTACCAAACTTTGTTGCTCAGGGCGGCGATAAGCGCGGCGATGGCTGGGGCAGCTCCGATTACTCTATCCGCTCTGAGTTTGCTCCTCTTAATTACCTGGAAGGTTATGTAGGTATGGCCTCAGCTGGCAAGGATACGGAAAGCAACCAGTGGTTTATCACACATTCTCCTACACCTCACCTGGATGGCCGCTATACTATATTTGCAAAAGTTATACAAGGTATGGATGTAGTGCACCAGTTGAAAGTAGGCGATCAGATAATTGCTGTAGAACTTAAGTAAACCGAAAGTATAAACTATGAAAGAGAACTGGCCCGAAGCACTGCCAGTGGCACAAGTTCGCATTGCCCGACCTACCGATAAGTTACAGGAACTGAAGAGGTTTTATTGCGAAGGTATAGGCTTGCAGAAGCTCGGCTCCTTTACAGGCCACAGCGGCTACGACGGTATAATGATAGGTTTACCGGGGTTTCAGTATCACCTGGAGTTTACGCAGTACGAGCACAGTAGCCCCTGCCTGGCTCCCAGCAAAGACAACCTGCTGGTCCTCTACATACCTGATAATCAAAATATAGCCACAGTAGCAGAACGCCTGAAAAAAATGGGGTACCCTGAAGTAGAGCCCGAAAACCCTTACTGGAAAGATAAAGGAGCCATCACTATCGAAGATCCTGATGGCTGGCGCCTGGTGCTGATGCCAACTTCAGGTATAGAATGAGTTAAGATTAAGTTAGTCTGTAGCAAAAAATTAGCTCTGACCTAATAACGAGGCAGGATTGAGACATAAAGTATAAATTTAAGTATAACATGCTAACAGAAAGGGCAACTTCAACAGTTGCCCTTTTTCTTTTATAATCTGTCCATTGGCTGATCCTGCGGTTCTACCAGTTTCGACCAATCTGCCAGTAGTAGCTTAAACTCTTCCTGCAAAGTTAGACTGCGGTCTTTGGCATACCAACCGTGTAGCTTTTCTACAAATTCCTGGTAGGGTGTGTTATTTGCCTTCATATCCAGGAACAGTTGCTGAGCCGGTTTTGGGCGCGGCCCCCATGTTCCAAGTTCTTCCAGGGTATCGGCCTTTAGCGCAATCAGTTTCGGAATAGAGCGACCGCCATTTGTCAGGTAAGCATCCATAACATCCAGGTTCTCATCACGGAGCAGGAGCTTGGCTTCTATATTCGGTGAAGCATCTGCAATCTTGATAATGGACGGCACGCTTTGCGCAGCATCACCACACCATGGCTCAGTCAGAATCACCCAGATCATCTTTGTCTGCACGCTCAGTAGCACCTGCACCAGTTCATCAGAAAGAACGGTAGTTTTATCTACACGGCGCATACGCTGCACATTCATGCGAGTATATTCTATCATCGCCTCCGACTGGTTAGGCCCTGTTGTCTTTCCTTCTGCCAGCAGTTGGTCCGTCATTTCGCGGTACTGCGTATAGGTAAGTGCCTTTTCTAAATGCTCCCGGGTTATCACGTTATTTGCCATAATTCAGTGTTCAAATGTTATGGTAAGTATAAGCATACTTATCTGGTAAAACCATTTCTATGTACGGAGGTTTGCGCAATTGGTCAAGTTGTTTGCAGCATCCGTCATTACGTCTGCCCCTGCGCCACCCTATCTTTGCATAACAAAATAAAACTATGAGCCATGGAAGAGCAAAACATTAACCACTTTCTTATATTTGGAGGCACCGGAAGTATAGGCTATGCATTTGCACAGGAAGCCCTGAAACATAATGAACAGGTAACGCTGCTTGTACGAAACAAACAAAAAGCGCAGAAACTATTTAAGCAGGCACCCAACCTGGAGTTAGTGGAAGGCGATGCAACAGACGCAGCCTTATTAAAAGAATTAGGAGCTGAAGCAACGCACATCTTCCATGGCATTAATTATCCTTACCATCAATGGGAGGGTAACATGGAGCGTGTAACGGCCAACGTGATCGAGGCGGCGGCACAAAATAAAGCTACTATACTTTTCCCGGGCAATATCTACAACTATGGTTTGGTGCAGACCATAACAGAAACAACGCCGGAGCTCCCTTGCACCCGAAAAGGCGCCATCAGGGTAAAGCTGGAGCAAATGCTGCGCAAAGCTGCTGAGCAAACCAGGTGCGGCGTGCTTATACTTCGCCTGCCCGATTTCTGGGGACCTAATGTGCTGAACGAAGGTATAGCTCCTATCTTTCGGGGTGCGCTGGCAGGCAAAGCAATGCCCTGGCTCATCCGCAACGACATTCCACACCAACTGGTCTATACTCCTGATGCCGCGCGTGTTTTTTATGAACTGGTAAAACACCGGCCAGAGGAGCCGTTTTCGCTTTATAACTATGCCGGCGAGGTAGTGCCAAGTATAAAAGCATGGCAAGCAGATATAGCCCGCGCAGCCGGCACCAAGCCGAAGTATAAACTATACAACAAAGGCTTATTTAAACTTATGGGGATTTTTATGCCTGCTATGAAGGAGATACACGAGATGGCATATCTCTGGGGAAACACGATCCTGCTAAATGATGATAAACTTCGAAAAGAACTGCCGGGGTTAACCTCCACTCCTATGCCTCAGGCCATTGCGGAAACACTAGCTTGGTTCCGCGAGTTTGATAGATGACTTTGATTGCTGATTGATGATTGCTGTAAAATAGCCTAATCCTAAAAGGATCAGATCCTAATTTCACACCTACAAAGCCAATTGTTCACTGGAATTTGCTTATGCTTTGTGTACATCAACAAACAAATAACAATCAACTACTTAATGCTCTGCTTCGTAGCTCTTTTCGCCGGCAGGAACAGGTATAGACAGGAAATTCTGCCGGGGAGGTAGCGGGCACGTAGCGTAGGGCACAAAGGCACAAGGTGGGTTAGTGGCTTTGTTGAAATCAAGTATAACAGAGCCATCAGCGGCTGGCTTATCGGTGTAGAGGTAACGGCCGGCTCCGTAGGTTTCAGTACCATTGGTTTTATCAGCAAATATCACAAAAAGCTTTTCGCCCTCCTGCAAAGCATCCAACCGATGTTCCTGCCCATTTACTGTAAACACAAGAGCACCCGGTGAGTCTTCAGGCGACGTTTGCCCCAGCACATTGGTGATCTGTATCTTCTTGGGAAAAGCATTAGGTACTAATTGCGCCTTCACGCGCCACTCCGGCGACACTTCGTAACGATCCACACCCTTAAAAGAAACGCGCGCAGGACTTTCAGCGTCGCGCAATCTGATGCCATACTGGTCGCCCCGACGGATCACAAACCAGGTAAGCGAGCCATAAGTAAGCTGCGGCACATCTGCTTCGCCTGAAGTATAAATTACTGTTTCTTCGTCTATCGTTTCACCGTCAACCTTTATTTCTACACCGGGGGCAGGTTTTATACTTACCTTACCGCCCGCAAGTATAAAAGCACCGGCTTTGGCAGCAATCTTGCCTTCCGGGAAAACAATAGCGTTATCTTCTGCACTGCCAAAGGTGTTGTTGCCTTCTTTTAACCAGAACAAACCTGCCAGTGCCAGCCATCCATCTTCTTTCTTCAGACTTGCCTCACGCTCCTGGTGCCATTTTTCGATGCTGGCCACATAATCAGCTTCATTTGTAATAGTGGCATCTGCAGTAGTATTCTGGGTGCAAGCCCCTGGCAGCAGAAGCACAGCTAAAGCAAAGGCTAACACAGTTATATTTTTCATGGTGAGTTAAAATTTCAGTACACATGGAGCTTATATTTCTGAATAACTCCCGTTCAAGACAAGTTATAAAAATTCTTTTAGCAGGAGTTACTACAGCTAATTGAAAGGCATAATCTTTAGTTATTTGATTGCGCTAATTGGAGCAGGTATGGTTTTATACTTGATACCTGACTTGTAGTAGAATTGTATGCGATGCTACTACTGCAGCTAAACTGCAAAGGTTTCGATTAGGGATGCAATTAACAGTAGGTTGGCCATGCTAAGTTGTATACTGTCTTTGCTTTATAGTTTCCTGTCTTCCTCAGTTTTATTTTCTGCTTGTTTTATAGTTTGCTTTGGTGCGCTCCAAGCCCGCGGGGCCTCGTCCTCGGGCATCGCGCTGGGAGCTTTTGTTTTGCTCCTATCGCCGCAATGCCTTATCAGGCACCACAAAAACTCGCATAGGCGCTCAACCCAAGGACTGGGATCATTTCGATAGCCGACTGACTATGGAACTCGTACAGTGTCCCCTCTCCTTGAGGAGAGGGTTAGGTGAAAACAGCAGCTACGAAGAAGTGACCTAAACCAAGTGCACCAAAGACGATTCGATGTTTGAGCGTTCAGCGAGTTTCGAAGTGTCTTGATTCTTTTGCTTACTTTTCTTATCAAGAAGAAAAGTAAGGACCAGCCGGCGAGGCGAAAGCTGACAAAGAGCAACAAAGCGAAAATTTGAGAAGCAGTCGACAAAGAATCTTTAAGCTTACCTTCTTAGTCAAGTATGAACTAGGAGTGGCTAGTTAATTTTAAGTAACAGCCACCATTTGCTGGCGATACTGCATGGGTGGCAAACCTGTCCATTTCTTGAACGAGCGGGAAAATACGCTGGGCTCAGCAAAACCAAGCAGGTAAGCAATATCGGAGATCGTGTTCTGGTTATCCTGCAGGTATTTCAGGGCTATTTCTTTACGTACCTCGTCCAGCAGCACCTGATAGGTAGCACCCTCTTCTTTTAATTTACTTTGCAGGCTGCGCACACTCACGGCCAGGTTACGGGCAATGGTGTTTATGCCTGGCTCCTCGCCTACCAGCAGTTTTGCAATTTCGCGCTGCACACGCTCGCGCACTGTTTTTGGCTCTTTCAGCTTCTGCAGGTATTCTTCAGCATACTTTTCAAACAACTGGCTCAGCTCTGGGTTGGCAGTTACCACGGGCAGTTGCAGGTAAGCAGCATCGAACACCAAACCACTGTAAGGCGCATCAAACACCAACTGGGCACCTGCAAAAAGGCGCTCATGTTCTTTTATACTTTCAGGAAGAGGGTACGAGAACAGCACCTGCTTAAACGCTACCTGCTGCCCTACCAGTGCCGAAAAAGCATTCGAGTAAATCAAAAGTTCTGAATCAAGCGCATTGCGTGGATTTGCCAGAAACGGACTAAGTATCTCCAGCTTGATGTGGGCTTCGTTGTTATATACTTCCAGCTTTGTCCGGATGGCTTCGCAGATGATGTCCTGGTACTTGCACAGCTTTTTCAGGGACTCGTGCAGCGTTGGCGCGTTCATCATTACATAGGCAATAGTGCCCATAGAGGTCGGGTTAATGCTTTCAGCCACGTGCAATGCCAGGTCAGGGTCTCCGGTAACGGCAATGGCAACATCCCATAGCTTTTGCACCTGTTCCACAGTTATACGTCCGTTCACATCCTGCACCACGGCTTGCTCCAAACCCACCTCACGGCAAATTGCCTCCACATCGTGGCCCTGCTGGCGCAGCACATGCAGCAGCAAGCCTACCGATGGCGCACTCAAAGTGTGTACTTCTTCTGTCATAAGCTGTTTTATACTTACTGTAAAAGTAACCATGTACCGGAACAGATGCAGGATTTAGCTTTGAAATTATTTTACTAGTCTTAAAAGTATAGCTGGTGTATAATCAAAACGGATACACTTAATACACAGACTGATTTAAAAGGCATCTAATTAAATAATAATTAGGAATTACTTATATTTAAAGTAGATACCTAAGCAAACCAACATGGACGAAATCAAAAAAGAAGACATCAGACAGGAAGTGTTTGACCTTTATGATGATTATGCACACAACCGTGTAAACAGGCGCGAATTTGTGCAAAAGCTGGCTACCTATGCTGTAGGAGGCTTAACTGTAGCATCGCTTATGAGCTTCCTGATGCCCGATTATAAAGGCGCCATCCAGGTTAACTCAGATGATCCCCGCTTAAAATCAGATTACATCCATTATAATTCGCCAAAAGGTGGTGGCCAGATAAAGGCCTTGTTATCGAAGCCTGCGGATGCGAAAAAGAAGCTTGGAGGCATTATAGTTGTCCATGAAAACCGTGGATTGAATCCACACATTGAAGATGTTGCAAGAAGAGCCGCCCTGGCAGGATTTATTTCAGTTGCACCGGATGCCTTAACTCCACTAGGTGGCTACCCGGGCAACGACGACGAAGGCCGTGCCATGCAAAGCAAACGCGACAGAAACGAGATGCTGGAAGATTTTATAGCTGCCTACGATTACCTGAAAAACCACAAAGACTGCAATGGCAAAGTGGGTGTGGTAGGTTTCTGTTTTGGCGGCTGGATCTCGAACATGATGGCTGTACGTATTCCAGATTTAGCAGCATCTGTTCCGTTTTATGGAGGCCAGCCGCCTGTTGAGGATGTTCCGAAGATAAAAGCCTCTCTCCTGCTGCATTATGCCGAACTCGATACCCGCGTAAACGAAGGCTAGCCAGCCTATGAAGCTGCTTTAAAAGAGCATAAGAAAGATTATACTGCTTATATGTATACCAATACAAACCACGGCTTCCATAACGACACCACACCACGTTACGACAAAGCCGCTGCAGAACTTGCCTGGAAGCGAACTATAGATTTCTTTAAAAAGGAGTTAAAGTAGTATTTAGAGTAACCTCCTATTGCTCTCTTAGGAGGTTACTACTTATATTTTTACTGCAGGTATAAAGAGAGTTTTAGACTGTAAAATAAGTCTCCAGTTCTTGCAGTGTGTTTTCGTTTGTCTGCATATCCTGTACCAACTGGCCCTTTTCAAGTATAACTATCCGTTCGCAAACATCAATAACATGGCTCAGGTCGTGGCTGGAGATCAGCATGGTCATCTGCTTTTCTTCGCACAGGGTTTTCAGGAGGTTCTTTAAACGAATCTGTGAGCTTGGATCAAGGTTGGCGAAAGGCTCGTCCAGGATCAGTAGTTCAGGATTTGAAAGTACGGCAGCAGCAATTCCTATTTTCTTCTGGTTTCCTTTAGAGAAGTCCCGGATATACTTGCGCTGCTTCAGTATTTCACCATTAAACAAGTCCATAAACGGTTGCAGGCGCTCTGAAACATCACCGGCTGTAAGACCGTGCAGATCACCTACGAACTTAAAATATTCTTCAGTGGTGAGATAATCGATCAGAAAGCCTTCATCAAGGTATGAGCCAGTATAGCTTTTCCAGTCGCCGGACTGCATCACGTTTTTCCCCTTCAAAAAAACTTCTCCCTTACTCGGCCTGATCAGGTCAAGGATCATCCGGAAAAGGGTAGTTTTACCAGCTCCGTTATTTCCTACCACCCCCACAGACTCGCCAGTGTTTATACTTAGCTCCGGCAGGTTTACTACTGTAACGCCGTTGTATACTTTCTGAAGATTCTTTACAGTTATCATAAGTCGGATTTTTATACTTTTTGATGTTGATTAAGATTGACGGAAACCTGCAGCCAGTTTATACTTGTTCTCCACAAACCGATTTGCCGTCCACTGCAAAAGTTGCTTTTGAAAAACAATTCCTAAAACGCCAATGCCCCCAATGGCAGCTATGCCAACATAAGGCACGCCCAGCCACCCGAAAGGCAGGTAAATGGTTATCGGCAGTATCATGGCAGGCAAAACCATCACAAACTTAGATGCACCTACTCCCTGCCAGTTAAAGGTTGCGCTCTTGCTAAGGTCTAGCCTTTGTGTGTTATGTACCGAGAAGTAGAAGATCACAAACACATTTATACCAACATTATAGAGCAGTGTAGCCGCATTAATAAGTATGATCTTGTAGCTGAAAAGGCCATAGGGTAAGGTAAGTATAAACGCCAGCACCATCACAGGAACCATCATCCAATACTTGGCGGCGTAAAACTGGTAAGGCGAAATGCGCTGGGTAAGCAAACCATCGAAGTGGGCACTTTGCCAGCCCGGCAAAAACTGACCATAGTTAAACATAGGCATACCTGATAACATCACACCTACAAAAATCAACGTACCAAAGCCTTCCAGGTAAGTCTTCTTGGTATAAAATAAAAGGCCGTAAAACAGGAACATAACCGACATGGTAACTATAGATTTGGTACGCTTATGCCGCCAGATCAGCTTTAGTTCCAGTTCTATCAGCTTACCGATTTCTCCGAAGCGGCTCAGGAAAGCGATGTCTCCTCCTGTGGCTTCCCTGGTTTTGCCCACTCTCAGTTCCTCAGGGTAAGTATGGGCTTTCAGGAAATAGAAGTTTAATAAGTAAGAACCTGCAAGCAGCATTAATGGCACTATCAGCAGCCACGGCTTTAGCATAATTTCCCCAAACAAAGCTCCGGATATTACCTGCAACTGTAACACCTTTAAGTAGTCCAGCAGCATCAGTAGTACTATAACCAACCCGAAAGCCAAAGTATAAAGTGGTTTATTGCTCATCTGCCGCTTAAAGTAAAGGAGCAGGAAGTTATTCAGCAGTGTTACAGCAACCAGTGTTATCAGCCACACTATTGCAACCCCGGTGCTATAGGCAGGCACAACAGAAGAAACCATAAACGGAACTATAAACAGCAGTGGCAATATGTTAAAGAAGCTCAGAATTGATTTTACAAGTACATAATGCACCAGTTTATTTTTGGCAATGGGCAGGTGCAGGTATGGTTGTATTGCCAGTACGGGCAATTCCTGCATCAGGAACCGGAAAAACAGGTCTATAAGAAAGTAATAGAACAGTGCGCCGTTAAACATACCCACCACACTTTTACCCGGATACAGCTTTAGCAATATATCGTCAAGGTGAAAGCCAAGGAACAGGAAAATACCTCCGAAGTATAAAATGAGCAACCCCAGGATAATATTGAGAACCAGGCTTTTTTGAAAAACTGATGAACGGAGTTCAGATTTCCATTGATGAGTCAGTAAAGTTAGCAGCATAGGCATCAGCTTAGAAAATATTTAATATTCCTAATATAACTGGAAGTGCGCTAAAACTCAAGCTGAAAACTCAGTATTTAGACAAACCCATGGCAAACGCAAACTTACAGGCAATAACGGTCGATGAACCTGTTTTTGAGAAAGGAACTATAAAGCAATACTTGCCGAAAGAGTAACAAAGCAGGATAAGCTGTTAAATACAAAAGCTACAAACTATAAATGCCCTGCCCATCTATTAAAGATAAGCAGGGCATTTATAGTTTGAAATCAGAATTACTTCCAGCTTGCCCAGTTAGAGGAAGCAGCCCAGTTATCATTTCCTATCGCACCTCTGAACTCTACTTTGGTAAAGAAAGATGAGAAATCAGGGCCGGAGAAGTTTGCACCTGTAAGCGCAGCCGAACCATCCTGCAACGAAAAATCAGGTGTGTTTGTGGCAGCATAAGGTGCCTTCAGTTTCAGATCTGCCACTGACTGTATTACCACATTCTGATTAGCAGCATTTGTTGCAAATGTTGTCAGCTCCGGATCTGCAATTACGTCGACGTTCTTGTCCCAGGTAAAAGCTCTGGCCGTATTATCGCTGTGCACCAGGTTATACATAAATTCAGAGCCTTCGCCGTTTAAAAGTATAGGCCTTGTTTTAATGCACACCATTAGACCGCCCTGCGGATATTCTGCCACAATAGAGTTACGAACTGCAAAACGGGTAGCTTTGCGTATATAAACTCCCTGGTTCAGGTTGGTTTTAGCTGATTCGGCACCCTGTGGACCAAGTATAGTCATGTTAGAAATAACCGGACGCGTAAAAGGCTGCGGGCCAAGGGCATCTTTATCGTTTAGGCTTTCCATAGCATTTGCCCGAAGCGCCTTAGAGGAAGCACTGGTGCGGTAAGAGATAAGGTACTGCAGTTTGCCAGTATAGCCACGGTCAAAATCAAAGTCATCGTCGCCGTTGTTGTAGCCGATCAGGTATCTTGCGTTTACGGTACCACCTACAAACTGGAAGGCATCGTCGCGGGAGTTTCGCACCATTACATGCTCTACTTTAGTAGCAGACCCAACACTGAACATGCTCAGGCCGCTGGCCATGTCAGTTTCCCACTCATCTTCCTCATCCGGGTTAAGACCACCGCAGTATTCCAGGCGCAGGTAGTTAATGGCACCAGAGTTATCTGCTACTACATCACCGCCAAACCGGGTATCATCAGAAACAGGTAAGCCCGGAACGTTTGCTGTTACCAGGTTGGTAGGTGCTTTACCCAACAGCACAATGCCTGCCCAGTCGCCAGGTGCTTTTGTGCTTGCCGCAGATGTAAAAACTACAGGCTTATCGGCAGTGCCGTTTACAAAAAGCTTAGCACCTTGTGTAATAACCAGCATTCCTTTCTCGGCAGAGCTTTTTGCCCCTACAAGCACCGTAACACCGGCTGGTATAGTTAGTGTAGCATTATTTTTTACATACACCTGCCCCTGTAGATAATAGGTACCATTGTCTTTCAGCACGATGCTTTCATTTATTGTGCCTTTCAAAGTATCTACTTTTTGTTCTGTAGGATCAGTTATATCGGGAGAGATCTCTGCATCTTCGTGATCGCAGGAGGTAAAGGAAAACAGCGCCACTAAAGCGCTCAGAAAGTATAGTCTCTTCATAAATCAAGTTTGTGTTTGAGTACAGATTAATTTACCTGTGGATGTAAAACCCACCGCAGGTATTCTATCCTCAGCCCAGGAAAGTATACCTGATCAGGTTGCAGATAAGCATATTGCCTGCCACAAGCATAGAACAAGTTAATTACGCTGGCAACACATACTTGATTTTAACTTAACTATGAAAAACGAGGACACTTACGTGAATAAATAATTATTTAAAGTCAGTGGCAAAGAGTATCATATCAGTGACAGGAAGTATAAGCGGGAACAAACCTATGGCACCGGATCATAGCCGCTCCCGCCCCAGGGGTGGCAACGGGCAATGCGTTTCAAAGCCAGCTTACCACCTTTAAAAGGGCCATACTTTTTTACAGCCTCTACGGCATACTGCGAGCAGGTGGGCGTATAACGGCAACTTGCTGGGGTTAGTGGCGATATCATGTGCTGGTAAACCCAGATAAGTGCCAGCATTATTTTTTGAAGTATCCAGGTCATGGTTCAATAATTGCAGAAGCTAAATTGGCTAACATCCGTTAGGAAACGCCATTTTTTCATAAATTTGCTTCAGTTTAACTAATCTAAACAAAATTTCATGTTAAAAAGGATTCTTTCACTCTTACTTTTAGTCTCGCTGAGCGCGCCTTTCGCTGCCAAAGCCGACGAGGGTATGTGGCTTCCTATGCTTATTAAGCGCCTTAACCACGCTGATATGCAGAAAAAAGGGCTTAAGCTTACTGCCGAAGAGATTTACAACGTTAACAACTCCAGCCTTAAAGATGCCATTGTACAGTTTGGTGGCTTCTGCACAGGCGAGTTCATTTCTAAAGAAGGTTTGTTGTTAACTAACCACCACTGCGGTTACGGTGCCATACAGTCGCACTCATCAACCGAGCATGACTATCTTACTGATGGTTTCTGGGCTGCAGATCGCAGCAAAGAGCTTCCGAACGAAGGCCTTTTTGTAGATATACTGGTACGTATGGATGATGTAACAGGCAAAGTGCTGGAAGGCATCACGAATGAAACTTCTGAGCAGGAGCGTGCACAGGCTGTAGCACAGCGCATGCAGGCAATTGCAAAAGAGGCCAGCAACAACGGCCAGTACGTATCTTATGTGCGCGATTTCTTTAACGGTAACGAGTATTACCTGTTTGTTTATGAGCGTTATAACGATGTACGCTTGGTAGGTGCTCCTCCTTCATCAGTTGGTAAATTTGGTGGCGACACCGACAACTGGATGTGGCCACGCCATACCGGCGACTTCTCTATGTTCCGTGTGTACATGAGCCCGGATGGTAAGCCAGCTGACTACAGCAAAGACAATGTTCCTTACAAGCCTAAGCACCACCTGCCAATTAACATTGGTGGCGTAGACCAGGATGACTTCTCTATGGTGTTCGGTTTCCCTGGCCGTACCAAGCGTTTCATGACATCGCAAGGCCTGCAACTGGAGGTTGACCAGCTGAACAAAACCCGCATTAAACTGCGCGACAAGAAGCTTAACCTTTGGAAAGCAGATATGGATAAAGACGATGCTACCCGCATCAAGTATGCGTCTAAATATGCGTCTATCTCTAACTACTACAAATACTCTATCGGCCAGAACGAAGGTATCAAGCGCATGAAAACGATCGAAGGCAAGCAAGCCGACGAGCGTAAGTACCAGGCCTGGGCTGACGCCGATGCACAGCGCAAGGCTCTTTATGGTAACGTGCTGAAGGACATTGATGAGGCTTATGCCAACATTGCCAAGTATAACCTGGGCAGCGTATACCTGAACGAGGCTGTACTAGGCACTGAGTCGCTGCTGATGGCTTACCGCCTGACAGCGCTGAACAATGCCCTGAAATCTGGTGATGCAACAGCTGCTAAGAAAGCCGCTGAAGACCTGCAGCCACGCGTAGATGCCTTCTTCAAAGACTATAATGCAGCTACTGATAAGAAAGTATTTGCTGCCCTGATGAAGTTCTATTACGACGATATCGCTAAAGACCAGCAGCCGGAAGAATTCAAGAAACTGGTTGCGAAGTATAAAGGCGATTTCAACAAACTGGCTGACCATGTATACAGCAACTCTATAGTTGTTTCGGAGCAAAAACTGGATGCTTTCCTTCAGAACCCTTCGCAGAAGAAACTGGAATCAGATCCTGCTTTCCAGATCGTGAGCGCTATCATGGAGAACTATACTAAGAACATCGCGCCTAAAATAGCTGAGAGCAACGCGAAACTGGCTAAAGCCAATCGCATTTATGTTGCCGGCCTGCGCCAGATGAACCCTGACAAAGTATACTCTCCGGATGCTAACTCTACACTGCGTCTGAGCTATGGCACAGTAAGAAACTACCAGCCAGAAGATGGTGTAACGTATGATTTTGTTACTACCATGGAAGGTATCATGCAGAAAGAAGATCCTAACAACGAGGAGTTTATAGTTCCTGCAAAACTTAAGCAGCTTTATGAGGCTAAAGACTATGGCCGTTACGCTAACAAAGATGGCCAGCTTGTGGTTAACTTCATCACTGATAATGACATTACAGGTGGTAACTCTGGTTCTCCTGTTATAAACGGTAACGGTGAGCTGATCGGTCTTGCATTTGATGGTAACTGGGAAGCTATGACAGGTGACCTTGTGTACGATCCGGATTACAAGCGTTGCATTAACATGAGCACCAACTACCTGTTGTTCATGATCGATAAATATGCAGGCGCTACTAACCTGATCAACGAGATGACCATTGTAGATACTAACAGCCCTGGTGCTAAAGATGCTACAACACCTACTGCTGCAGGCTCATCTGAGTTGTTAGAAGATGCTGTAAAGCAGGCCAAAGCTGACCTTGCTGCCGGTAAAAAATCGGTAAAGATCAAAAAATCTGAAGGCAAGAAAAGAGTTAAGCTGGAAGTAAGAAACTAAGCTAAGTCTAAAGTATGAAAAGGCGCTGGGGCAACCTCAGCGCCTTTTATGTTTTTATATAGGCTGAAGTTTCAACCGCCTAACTGCTTCACCTCACCCTAGCCCTTTCCCCAAGGAGAGGGGACTTGGCCTTTTATACTTTGGAAGTGATTCAACCACCCCTACCCCTCCTTGCTAAGGAGGGGAGCTTTACATTCATGTTCTTTGTCATCCCGAGCGTTAGCCGAGGGATCTTATACAGCCAAAGAATAAGTTTCATAGCTGCAGGCATAGCACGGACAGGTCGCGACCTGTCCCTACAGGTTGGTTCCAGTTGCATGACAAGCAGCTATCGAACCAGTTCCCAGTCCTTGGGTTGAGCGCCTTGTGCATGTTGCGGTGCCCGCAGGGCAGCCGGAGCAGAGCGCAGGCAGCTTCAGGCACACCGCGCGATACCAAAGGACGAGGCCCCGCGGGCTTGGAGCGAGCCAAAGCTAACTATAAAACTGTAGGTAAGTAAGACTGAGGAATACAAGCAGCTACATAGCAACAGGCATGAATTCATTTTCTACTTAAAAAGCTATAATCCAAATTGCATTTCATCCGTAAAAGCAACTTCATTAAGTGCAAATTTACACAGATGGGATAACGCTACTATTACGCACAATTTCGTACTTCCTTTTACTTTTGCTCCCGATACTGGCAACAGCACAAACTGATGTTTCTTCAGGTGCACGGGCAGCTGGTTTAGCCAACACTTCCGTTACCCTTCCTGATATTTGGGCACTGCACAACAACATTGCTGGCATAGCTGTACTTACAGAACCACAAGTCGGTTTATATGCAAGCAACAGATTTGGAATCAGAGCCTTTACCACAGTAGCCTTTCATTCTGTTTATCCAACAAAAAAGTATGGAAACTATGGCTTAAGCATCAGCAGGTTTGGTGATGAATTATACAGCCAGCAGCACATAGGTATCGGGGCAGCGCACAAACTGGGGCAGTTTAGTTTGGGTGCAAAAGCAGATGTATGGCAGGTGGCAGTGCAGGGGTATGGGAGCAGGAAAGCAGTTACATTATCGGTAGGTGGGCAGGCTGAGATCGTCCCAAATTTATACTTTGGCGTTTATGCGTTCAACCTAAACCAAGCCAGGCTGAGCTCCTATGAAGATGAACGTTTGCCTACTATTCTGAAAACCGGTCTCTCCTACCGGCCTTACAAAAAGCTGCTGCTCGCCGCCGAAACCGAAAAGCATATCGACTTTGATGCTGATTTTAAAGCAGGTATAGAATACCAGATTATCGAGATGCTGGCGTTGCGTAGCGGCTTCAGCACCCTGACAAGTCAGTTAACATTGGGCGCCGGTGTCACAGCACGCCAATTGCATGTAGATTACGCTTTTGCTTCTACCATGCTGCCTGGCAATAGCCATCATTTATCCTTAGCTTATACTTTCAGCAGTAAAAACAGATGAAGAAATGGCTGACGACCTGCCTGCTTATACTTTTCATCTGCCTGCAAGTACAGGCCCAGGATTATCCACGCCAACAGATCGACTTTGATTTGTTTGTGCAGGAACTCTTCGCGCAGCAGGAAGACGACAACATACCCTACGAAGACTTTTACGAAACACTTTTCCAGTACTACCAGCAGCCCATCAACCTGAACAACACCACGCCCGAAGAACTTGCCTCGCTGTTTATACTTTCCCGCCCGCAGATCGCTTCTTTTTTCAACTATGTGCAGCAGAATGGCAAGTTGCTCAGCATTTATGAATTGCAGGCCATACCTGATTTCGACCTGATCACGATATATAAACTAGTTCATTTTGTACAGGTACCGGATGCAGGGCTGCAGGCAGACCAACGCCCACTGTGGCAACGCATGATCGGCGAAGACAACAATGCACTTATACTTCGGCATGAGCGCACCCTGCAACAGCGCCGCGGCTATACTTTGCCGGATACCAGCAGCCGTTCCAGCACCCGCTACCTTGGCTCGCCCGATAAGCTATACATGCGCTTCCGAAGCAGCCATATACAGGATTATAGTTTTGGAATAACCGCCGAAAAAGATGCCGGTGAAGCGTTTACCTGGAGCCCCGACACACGCCGCTATGGGTTCGATTTCTACTCGGCGCACTTCCAGCTATACAACAAGGGCAGGTTTAAAACGATAGCTATTGGTGATTACCAGCTACAATTCGGGCAGGGTTTGCTGCTTTCATCGGGTTACAGCGTGGGCAAAGGCAGCGAAACAATTGCTACAGTAAGCAGGGCTAACCTGGGTATCAGGCCTTATAATTCGGTGCTGGAGTATGCTTATTTCAGGGGAGCGGCTGCAACTTATACTTTAAGTAATGTTCAGGTAACCGGCTTCTACTCCAACAAGAAAGTTGATGCCAATCTGCAAACTGATACTTTAAGCGAGCTCTCAGATTTCTTCACCGGCTACCAGACTTCGGGCTTTCACCGAACGCCTACAGAGCTGGTTAATAAAGATGCAGTACGTGAACAGATCTTCGGGGCCAACGCCAGCTTCCATTCAAACAACAGGAGCTTTACGGCAGGGCTTACAGCATTGGGCTCACATTATAGTTCGCCAATACAGAAAGCGGGTGCACCTTACCAACGGTTCGAGTTTGAGGGCAAAAGCAACTTTAACCTGGGCACAAACTATAGCTATACCTGGCAGAATGTATACCTGTTCGGAGAAACAGCTGTCAGCAAAAGTGGCGGTGTAGGCACTATAAACGGACTTATTGCTAACTTATCTAACAAATTGGAGCTGGCTATGCTTTACCGTAACTATAGCCGTGACTTTCATACATTTTATGGCGGGGCATTTTCTGAGGGTACGCGAAACATCAACGAATCTGGCTGGTATACGGGCATCAAACTTAAGCCTTTTGCGAAGTGGGAAATAACTGCCTATTACGACCGCTACCGTTTCCCATGGCTGCGCTACCAGGTAGATGCTCCTTCCCGTGGCGATGAATACCTGCTGCGTTTATACTTTAAACCTAGCCGCCAAAGCTCGCTTTACGCCCAGTTCCGTACCGAACGCAAAGGCAAAAATTTACCCGGCAATGCTTCGGTTGCAGACCTGGTTGGCCAAACAGACCGCAAAACTTATCTATTATACTTTGATACCGCACCAGCCAAACTACTGAACCTGAAAACGCGGGTGCAGTTCAGCAGCTATTCTCATGAGTCGCCACAGACAACAGGCTACCTGATTGCGCAGGACATAAACCTGAACTTTAAGTGGTTCCAATTAAGCGCCCGCTATGCTTTGTTCGACACCGATAACTATGAGAACAGGCAATATGTGTATGAGCGGGATGTGTTATATGCATTCTCGGTGCCGGCACTTAGCGGAACAGGTACAAGATTTTATACTTTGGTGCAGTTCAGGCCTTTGCGGCAAATGGATGTGTGGGTAAAGTATGGCCTTACGCAGTACCGCAACCAGGATACCATTGGCTCAGGTTTGGAAACAATTGAAGGCTCCAGAAGATCGGATATAAAGGCCCAGGTGCGGTATCGGTTTTAGGGATTTAAGTTTTATACTTTGCCCTGAAGCGGCGTGCAATCAGACCGAACCTGGGCACCTAACAGTTCGCCGTTGCGGCCCATTTCCAGGTGGCAGCATTCCATAAACTTTTGCTTAAGCAACTGCCTGCCGCGCTGCACCCTCGATTTAGCCCCCGAATAAGATATGCCCAAACGCTCCGCTACCTCTTTCTGGCTGATGCCTTCGATCTCGCTCAGGCGCAGAGGTTCGGCATAAGCAGGCGGCAGCAATTGTAACAATGGCAGCACCAGCATCTCCACTTCCAGTTGGTTTGGCTCTTGTTTCAGGTCATCAGCAATTTCTTCCTCTTTAGCAATGCTTATACTTTTGCCCTGGCCCCTAAAATAGTCGTTAACCGCATTGCGCGTTACCTGGTATAGCCACGCACTCATGTTCTGCACCTGCTGCAGTTGCTCACAATTCCTGTAAAGTTTCAGGTATAACTGCTGCAGAATATCATCCGCCTCATCTTTATCTTTCACGCGCTTCAGCACAAAACGCTTCAGTTGTGCCTCATACTCTAAAAATACAGGCGCCACACAGGAACAGGCATCAGGCGTAACAGCGGACTTTTCCATATTTTCTTCAGCAGCCATAGTATCCAAAGTATAAATTCCCTGATTCAGGAGTAACTGTTAATCTAAAATAGCTAATCAGCCGGAAATAATACATCAGCCACAAGTATAAATTTATACCTGTGGCTGATGCTTAAAAGCTTTATTTTGTACTAGATGGCTATATTTTCTGCTGTTGGTTTGCGGGCATTGGCTCCTTCGCCATACACTGTTGCTTCGCCGAAAGTATAGAACGTCTCCCAATCAACTCCCTGCGGATCAGTGATCCAGGATTTTTCGGATTTTGCGTAGCAGCAGGTGCACTTGCCCTCTTCCCGAATCGCACCTTTTGCATTTCTCATCTGTGCGTATACTTTCTTCAGCTCTTCCTCGCTCTCTACCTGAATACCTAAGTGCTCGATGCCAGCATTCTCAGGGTGTAGCGAGATAGCAAAGTTTATGCGTGGGTCTTCGAGCATCCATTTGGCATAATCTTCTTTCAGAACAGTTGGCCCGGCGGCAAACAGCGCAGTATAAAATGCTACCGATTCTTCCAGGTTCTTTACTCTTACATTAACATGGAATCTTTTCATGGCTATGTCTTTTTAGTTGTTTCTGATGTTTTACAACCTGAAGACGCGGACATGCCTGAAAAGACGCAGCCCCATGAAAATATTTTTCATGGGGCTGCAAAATATCTCCCTACAACCAACTAAGGTATATTCTTTACAAATACCACCTGCTGGTTATCGGCCTTTATCACATTGTTATAGAACTCGATCAGTTTGGCATAGGAAGCAGGACTGTAGCGGCCGGCATCCATCTGCAGGGTGCGGCTATACTTTACTTTTTGCCCTTCTACTTTAACTGTAGCGGTATACTTACCAAACTCCGAAGCATAGCTCATTTCCTGCGGCTGATATTCTAACGTATAGCCTGTGGGCAGTTCAAACTCTACAACATCCTCGTCCAGGAAAGCCATTTCGCGCACTACTTCTGTTTTCCGATCTGCGATTGGGTGCGGTGTGTAAGTCCATTTGTTCATCAGGTTAGGGCTCAGGAACATACGCTTACCACTGATGGTGGCGCATTTGCGTACATTCAGATCCAGATTTTCAGTTACTTGTGGCAAACGCTTTTTCTCCTGCGACAGCGAGAAATTACTGATATCAAACACAGGTACTTTTACCTGCTGATACAGCCATTTTCGTTGTTCGTCGGGTTGCAGGTTATGAATAGCCTCGTCACGACTTTCCTGCTGAAGCCCGGAATAGATAGTTGTTACTTTGGCTGTGGCATTACCTGTTTCGTCTATTTTAACTACAGCACTTCGTTTCAGCACATTGTCATTGGCTTTAAAATCAGGCGTTTTAACCAACTTGCCACCTTCAGGGGTTATCAGCAATGCATGGCGGTCACCAGTAAAACTTCCGGTATAACCAGCTGCTGCCACCTGGCTTGTACATTCCAGCCACACGGTATCCTGAGGAGTTGGCACGCAAAGTATAACGTGGTTAAACTGGCTGCTTGGGAAGTTGGTGGCAATGTCTGTTACATCGTCGCCGGCACGTATCAGGGCCTGGTAAGAATCTATACCTACAGCCTTAAGCATGGCCTGTGTATAGTTTGTAAGCGCTTTACAATCACCGTACCCTTTGGTATCAACAAAAGAGGCCTCAAAAGGCTGCCAGCCGCCTATACCTAATTGTATGGAAACATAGCGTGTGTTAGACTGCAGGTGATCGTAAATTTTGCTGATCTTTTCTTCCGGAGTTTTAGCATTGGCTACCATTGCCTGAAGCTTCTGCTTTGTAGCCTCCGGCAACACATCGCGCCCGCTGTTGAGCTTGTTTATCCACTGCCCGTAGCTTTTCCAGCTATCCATATTACCCTGATACCCTTCTACCTCAAAAGCAACCGGAGCTGTGCGTACTTCCGGCACCAGTTCGCCAAACGATGGACCAAAAGGTTCTCGCTCTACCGGAGCCATTTTCTGAATCTGCCAGGTATAAACATCATGAGAAGCCGTAGTTTCTTTTTTTACCTGAGCAGGCAGATTCTTTTCTCGGTAGCGCAATGGCATGCCTTGTGGCATCAGTACCTGAAAAGTAGACTTTTCTACAGCAAGCTTCTCTTCATCTACAGGTCTCCACAGCGGGTAAAACATCATGTTTCGGGATGTGGTCTGGTACTCGAACTCTATCGTGTATGGGTAAATAGAGTAAGTCATGTTCGCAACTTTTACCCTGTTATCCTCAAACACCGAGAAATTAGAAACAGCACTTACATCTGTTATATCGCTGTTTTTCAGGACCTTGATCTTCTTGCCGCTCTTATCAAAAGAGGTGGCTTTTATGTAGTCAACTTTTTCTAATTTATCATATGGCACATAAAGCTTGGCTCTGTGCATGCCGTTATCGTTGAGAATAGTAACAGAGGTTTTAACCTTGGTAGTAGCACTGCCGACAGAAGTAACTGTAAAAATTATTTCCTCGGAGTTGATGATTATGTTAGCACCCTTGGTAATGTCTTCTGCAGTAATATTCGGCTTTGCTGCTTTTGCAGGCATTACCATAAAACCAATCAGAAAGTATAGGCAAGTATAAAAGTACCGCATTGGCGAATCTCAATTTAAGTATAAATAACTCAGACTTGTAAAGTATAAATGCACCTCAAAATTCAGACGCTTCGAGGTGCATTTGTTAACGTGGTGTTAATGGGCAAGCATTTTACCTGAAGTTCTTATAGCACCTAACCTGGTTACTTAGCAGCTACTTTTTTCAAAACAATATGCTCTGCATGCTTGGCTACAATCTGGCTGTAGAACTCCTTCAGGTAAACATATTCTGGAGCGTAGAAAACAGGTTTATTGATGGATATCTTACTCATCACCTGTATATTATTTCCATCTTTCTGAACCAGGTATGTGAAGCGACCACCATTTTCAGGTAAGGCAATTGCTACACTCTTAGGAGCCTCTTCCATTTCGTACCCTTCAGGCACTGTAAAATTACCTATATAGGTTTCTTCTATAGGAGCGCCAAAATCTACCGGATACACTCTTTCTTCTAACTTAAATGGGTTTTCTTTTTCGCCTTGCCCTAGCATTGGGTTTAAGTATAGAACAGAGTTTTGCTGCCCGTTACCCGCAGCCGTTATTTCGTAAGTGATGTTTAACGATGCATTAATGTCGTTCAGGTTTTGTATGGTAGGCTTCCCTACTTTAAAATCACCGGTTTCTTTGGCAAGTCTTTCAGCAAATTTGTCTTCTCCTTCTTCCAGTATAGTGCGGCGCAGTGAAAGGGCATTGTAGCCAGCCGCCGACTCTACGCCATTTCCTTTCATATCGCCATTGCTGTTTATGCTCATGGTACCGCTGAACAATTTTCTGAACGGAACTGCAGGAGTCAGAGCAATCCAGCGCTGGTCGTTTTTCTTTATCAGGCGGCCTTCACCATTCAGGCAGCGCACCGGAATAGACCCTGCCGGCAACAGCGGATCGGTAGCATCCAGCAGGTATTCTTTTTCGCCAATGCGCACGTGCGAGATCACGTAGTTAAATTTAGAAAGCATTGGAGAGCCTTTATGAACACGCCCATGGCTACGAGTACTTACC
Organism: uncultured Pontibacter sp.; assembly: GCA_966250805.1. Classification (GTDB taxonomy): domain Bacteria; phylum Bacteroidota; class Bacteroidia; order Cytophagales; family Hymenobacteraceae; genus Pontibacter. The sequence goes on from CBINIP010000002.1 coordinate 195,843, forward strand.
AATACAGGTGCGGCATCAAGGCCAGCCTCCAGCAGCATGGAGATCATCAGCAGGTTTATTTCAGCGGCATTTCCGGTTTTACTGTCATATACTTTCCGGATAGGTGTAAGCGCATAAATGCTGTTATTGCCATTCCACTTAACAGTACTTTTTACAAGATCATGGATAGCAGCCATTTGCTCCTCCGGCGACTTATACTTGGCAACAATAGCGGCTATTTCGTTTTTAAAGAAGTTGTTACGGTTAAGCTGATTCCCGAACTTCTCCGATTGCAACAAGTCTCGCGTAACATCTTCCCAGTTTCCGGTCATTGTTTTAGGCGCTTCTCCCGGATACTTTACCTGCTGCAACTCAAACTCTATTTTAGACTGGTAGTCGCTTAGGGTGGTGATATATCTTTCTTCGCGAAGGGCAGGCACATCTTTCATGATCCATACATAGGCATCGCTTTTGGCTTCTACCTGGTTTACACCACCTGACTCGCGCCTTGTATTAAATCCTGATCCAACGTTCTGGCTGCTGTAGGTATAAGTGAATTTATCCTGAGTAGCTTCTTTGTTAGAAGTATAGAATGGCAGGTAACCTTGCTGCAAAAGCTTATAGGTAAAATACTCTGGTATGCGGGCATGGTACTCGCTCCAGACCACCGGTATGGTAGTCTGAAACTCCCATTCGCGCATGTTGTACATAAAATCAGAGTAAATAGTATAGGTAAACTCTATCACAGAACCCTCTTTCACATTAGGCATTGTGAATTTTCTCTGAGACCAGTTCTCGTTTATCTGTTCATCAAAAATGGCTGAAGATTCCAGCTTTTCCTTCACCTGTTTTCCATCAACCATATTGTAGGTATACCCTTTTATATTCCCTACCTTTTCCTTTCCGGTCTTATTCTGGTAATATGGCACCTCCACGTCGGCCCATTTATACCCCGATTTCTTTAAGATCTTGATGCGCGTCTGGCGCTCAAAAACCAGCTGAAAGCCGCTGGAAGAGGTGTAAGTAAAATGCGATTGACCATAATCAGAAAGTATAACAGCTTCAGCGGTGGTATCTTTATCATAGGCTTCCATAGTCAGCTCAGTTGCTTCTATTTTCCCGAACTTAGGAACCTGGGCCAGTGCACCAGTGCTGGTACTAAAAATGATAAACAGGATGAGGAGATAATAAGTAGTAGAGGTACTCAGTTTCATAAGTTGTTTTAGACTAAAAGATGGATGATGGTCTGCAAAAAAAGCCAGCTGGTAGATTACTCTTAACAGCAAGGCCAAATAGACGTAAATAGGTGGAGCGGGGTTAAATCAATTTTACCCTAAAAAAACTACAACTAAGTTTAATATCAAAATTTAAATATTAATTATTTTATTTACTCCTTCATTGCTCAAAATCCTTTTCTGTACTGCTATAATTACCAACTATGAAAAAGCTCCTGTTCTTATACCTTATTTTACTTTATTGCCCTGTGTTACTGGCCGCTCCCGACAATGCAAAGCTCAGCGTTAAGGCCAGGGAAAGAATGGTGGATGCTTTTGGAGGCCAGCGAGCTATTGATAAAATAAAGTACCTGCAGTACTCTATCCTGAGAACAGATTATACAAAAGATAGCGTTGTTACTACCCGCACCGACTATAAGCTAGACCTAAGGCAACGCTATGTAACAGCCACCACTACAGAGGGTAAAGAAACAGTAATTAAAAAGATTGGCGCTGACGGAGCCTGGCTGATAAGAAACGGGCAAAAAGAGCAGTTATCTCAGGAGGATAAGGAGAAACTGGAGGGAATATTCTTTTACAATTTCCTGACTATGCTGCAAAATAAGAAACTTACTTTTGAGCATGTTATGGAATCGAGTTACAAGGGGCGCGAAGCAGATGTTATACGGGTTTCCCACCCTGAAAACCCCACCTATACGCTTGATCTTTTTATTGCGAAAGATAACGGGGAGGTGCTTACCTCAACTAAGCCTGGCCCCGGCAATAGTCTCAACTACCCCTACTATGCCGATGAACTGGAGTATAAGCCGGTGAACAGGAAAATAAATTTCCCGATGGTATACCAGATCTATACTGATGGCAACATGGTTACCGAAGGCCGATTTGTTAACATGAAATTAAAGGAATAGCGTAAAGAGACAGGCCAGGAGGGATTAGAAAAGGGCCTGCCTCTTTACTTATATTACAGGAAGGATGAGTAGTTGTTATTGTTTTGCCAGAACAGGCGGCATTGCTCACGCTGCTGTTCTATAAAATCTGGTTGCTTCTTCAGTTCTTTCCAGTTGCCGTACCCCAGTCGCTCACATAAGCGGAAAAAGGAATCTCCCTGGTTATTATTGCCTTTTGTGCGCACTAAGGCGCTAAGTAGTGGCCTGCCGGCAGCATGCTCTTGCTCAGAAATTTCGGAAATAACCTCTGCCAACTGCAATTTCTCGTGCGGGTTATCCAGGTTTAAGCCAAGGTCGGCTTCGTAGATCAGGTTCTGGAAGGTCATCAGGTGTGCTCTGCCTCGGGCCACTTGAATCAGTTTTTTTCGGATGCGGACATTCATAGTGCAATAATCTTTAGGAGAAACAGCTACTGCTTGCTGGCCTTAAGGGCGGTGGCTTACTTTCTGCTGCATTACAACCAAAATTATATATACAACTATATACTTATTAAGGAAGCAGAATGTTACAAGTCAGTGCAATTTTATCCGTAAGACGTTTTAATACAGCCTGTTTAATATTAGAATGTACGAATTTCTTATAACAAAGGATGTACTTTCTTTTCCGAAAGGTATTTCCAATACCGCTTTGGCATATGCCGGAGATGCAGTTTTGGGTTTTTTCTTTCCGGGATATTTACATGATTAAAGTATAACTGCCATAGTTCCTGGTACAGGCTTTCTTCCGGGTGTTGTGCACCAACCGGCAATTCGGCTGCGTGTTTGCCTGTGCGTAGGGGCGCTAATTTTACCAGAGAAGTTGAAGTAAGGTCATAGTAGGCGCCATAGTTACGAGTGGTATCATAAATAGCCCATCGTTGGTCGGCATACCTCTTCTCGAAATGCTGTATGATCAGGGGCAGTACATTAAAATCCGGAGAGATGGAAGCATAAAACAGATCATCCGCAGTTTTCTCGAAGCGCACAAAAGCTTCCATCCTATGCTTTTCGCGGTGCACCTGCTTGGCTATTTGCTGAACTTGCAGCACGCAAGGAGCTGTAAAATTGCCTTCTATACTTTCGGTATTGCTAAAAGTGAGGCGGGCATAATCAAAAATAAGCGTCTCGAAGCCAGGCTGCTCCCACAGGTAAGTATAATATAAAGCCTGCAAAGCATTAGCCGAGAGTTTCTTCTGTAAGCCTTTCCACACCCTTACAGCTTTCACGTCATCGGTAACTACGGTAACATTCTCCCCGAACATTACTGGCTGGGCTATACTTTCCTGCACAATGGTTGTTGGCCACTCTTTGCGATCAAAAGCCTCGAAAACCACGGTCAGCAGACCTTCAAAAGTGCCGTCGTAAGTATAGTGGTACATACCTTATACTTTGTTAGGCGTTGCCGTTCTTAGCTTTTTCGTGCTTTGGCTCCGACTGCATTCTTGCTGAAAGGCTCTTTAACTGGGGTACCAGCATGTTCAGTTTGCAATGGATAGATACGCGGGCAACTTTCTGATTCTTTCTCATGATAACTTTCTTGATGGTTTTAATGGGAGCTTGTGATGATTTTATACTTGAGGCATTCTTTTTTACAGAGGCCATAATATTTGCTTGAAAAGTTTAGCCAACCTGCCGGAACAGGTCTAACTGCTGCGCCAGCAACGTGCTCCTGACAGAGCGGTCGCCGGACAATATTTTTTGTTTGATCTGCTGCGACTCGAAATCCTGGCGGTGCAGGCTTTTGGTCTGGCAGGTGATAAAGTATTTGGCCCGCTTCAGTACCACACCCATCTGGCGCAGATGCTCAAAAGTGAGTGGTGCAAACCTGCGAGCCGATACAATCTTTTGTGCTGATTTTACACCTATGCCAGGCACCCGCAGGATCATCTCGTAATCGGCAGTGTTAATTTCTACCGGAAAAGCGTAACGGTTGCGCAGTGCCCACGATAGTTTCGGGTCTATTTCCAGGTCCAGGTTCGGGTGCTGATCATCTACTATCTCCTTCACATCAAACCCATAAAAGCGCATCAGCCAATCGGCCTGGTAAATGCGGTTCTCCCGTATAATAGGCGGCTCTGTAATAATTGGCAAGCGGTTGTCTGAACTCACAGGCACATACCCGGAGTAGTACACGCGCTTCAGGCTATAGTTTTTGTACAGGCTATCCGATAGTTGCAGAATCTGCTGATCGTTTTCGGAAGAAGCGCCTACTATTAATTGTGTGCTTTGCCCGGCTGGTGCAAATGCAGGCGCAGCTTTAAAGAGCTTGCTTTCTTCTTTAGCCTGTACCAACTGCTCTTTAATGTTGCCCATCGGCACCAGAATCTCGCTGTAGTTCTTTTCCGGAGCAAGCTTTTGCAGGCTTTGCTCGGTTGGCAGCTCAATATTCACACTCAGGCGATCAGCATACAAACCAGCTTCTTTTATAAGCTCTTCGCTTGCACCAGGTATAGTTTTCAGGTGGATGTAGCCATTGAACTTATGCTCCTGGCGTAATTTCTTTGCCACACGAACCAGGCGCTCCATCGTATAGTCTGCATCTTTGAAAATACCTGAGCTCAGGAAAAGGCCCTCGATGTAATTGCGGCGGTAAAAGTTTATAGTTAGGTCTACCACTTCCTGCACTGTAAAAGCGGCTCTTTTAATGTCGTTGCTCTTGCGGGTTACGCAGTAGGCACAATCAAAAATGCAGAAATTGGTAAGCAGTATTTTCAGCAACGATACACAACGCCCATCTTCAGTATAGCTATGGCAGATACCCATACCTTCGGCGTTACCCAACCCCTTATTTTCATTCTTGCGCTTGCCGCCGCTTGAAGAGCAGGAAACATCATACTTAGCAGCATCTGCTAATATGGTTAGTTTTTCTATTATCCTGTCGTTCATCTATACTTAAACTTGCTGTTCAACGCTTTAAAATTAACTAAGCAGATTAACATAAGCTACTAAATTTAGCATTTAATTATACACATTCTTATCAACACCGCTGTTTAACACTAATTTTATTAGCACAATATGTTTACTACTGCTGCCAGAAAATGAAACCTTAAAGCCGCTTCTTATCATTTAAAAACAGAAACCGTTATATTAGAAGGTTCTAACCAGACCTGTTCGCTATCCGGTAAAACCATGTTTCTTCTGCACCTTATACTTCGCACAAAATGGCTGCCTATTTTGCTGGGCATGCTGCTGCTTTGCTCGGTAAGTCAGGCTCAGAATAAACCTAAAACCAATACTACCAGCACCGACACCACCTACCAGACATTTGACGAGCGCATTATGAAAAACCTGCGCCAGATGTCGGAGCGCAAAACCATAATGGGCAAGTTGCTGAAATCTATACTTGAGTTCGATCGTGTGGAGGAAGAGGTAACGGGGCTGGATGCAGAACTGATAGAGCGGGAATACGAAAAGCACAACTATAAAATAGTACGCCGCATCGATATCAGAACACTGGATGCCTTTGGCTACTCCATAAACGATACTTCGCGCGTACCTTCCACGGCCTTGGAAAAAGCAGCCAACTCGCTGCACATTAAAACCGGCCGGGGCCTTATCCGCAACAAGCTTTTATTCAGAAAGAACGAACCGCTGGAGCCTCTGGCGCTTGTAGAATCGGAGCGATTGTTGCGCCAGACAGAATATTTGCTGGATGCCCGCATTGTAGTAAACGAAATGACCTCTACCGATGACAGCGTGGATGTGTTTGTAGTAACGAAAGACGTTTTTAGCATAGGCGGGTCTGGTTCCTATTCTCCGTCGTCTGGGTCAGGACGCATCTCGTTACGCGATCTTAACTTTCTGGGACAAGGACATCAGATACGCACCTCCTACCGCTTTAACATGGACCGCCCGCGTCCCTGGGAGTTTTCAGGCTACTATACGGTGGAAAACATTGGCAAATCGTATGTATCTGCTGATGTAAACTATGTTAACCAGAATTACTACCAGGAGAAAAGCGCTTACCTGCGTCGCGATTTCTTTGCCACCAATACCAAGTATGCAGGTGCGGTGGGTATGGCATCTATAGAAGAATTACTACTTATACCGCCTACGCCGCAGGATACGGTGGCCCATTATGAGCAGCTTGGCTACCTGAAGCGCGACATCTGGCTTGGCCGGTCCTTCAGGTTTAAATCTTATAACCTTGGCTACGAGCCCCGCAGCCGCCTTACTGTTGGTTTGCGCCTCACCAACACCGATTATTCCAAAATCCCGACTCCTAACTTTCAGGACAATACTGTTTTACTGGGCAGTGTTGGTTATAGTGTGCGCCGCTATTACAAAGACAGGTTTTTGTATGGTTTTGGTAGAACGGAAGATATTCCGGCGGGTACTTTGTTCATGTTTACCGCTGGGTATGAGAAAGGAGCCGTTACTGACAGGCGTTATTTTGGAGTAGAGTCGTCGTTTGCCAAGTATAGCACCACCAACGGTTACTTTTATGGCCGTGCAGCTTATGGCTCTTTTATCCGTGACGACAGATGGGAACAAGGTGTGCTCGACCTGGAGACTTTATACTTCACCCGCCTGTACGAGAACGGCAACTGGAAGCTTCGCCACTTTATTATTGGCCGGGGCACTTTTGGCCTAAACCGCTATCCCGAAGAGCTGCTGAACATTAACAACGAAAACGGTTTACGCGGATTCAGGTCTGATATGCTGCGGGGCAGCCGCCGCGTTGTGCTTAACTATGAAGCCAATCTGTATACCCCCTTGTCGCTGCTGGGCTTCAGGTTGGCTGCCATTGCATTTGCAGATATAGCCTGGCTATCTAATGGTAACTCCAGCTCACCTTTTAAAGAAAAACCTTTCCGTGGCTATGGCATAGGCTTCCGGTTCAGAAATGAGTATTTGTCGTTCAGCACGATACAGGTACTGCTAAGCTATTACCCAAGGCTGCCAGATACGGGCAATTACCGCGACTACCGCATCTACGAATCGTCGCGCCCCTACTACGACTTTGCTGATTTCCGATTCCACCAACCACGCACCGTTGACTTTAGGTAAGTATACTTGGTAAAACAGGGCCAAAGCCGGTACACGTTATACTTTATCACCCTCTAAATCCCAATAAACCAAGTATAAAAACATAACTGGCGTATCGTCTTTATACTTTACTCAGAAAATATAGGTAATACTTACTATTCGTTGTTTATACTTTTACCCCACCCCTGATTTTTATAGATTTGTAAGACAGGCAATAGCAAATAAACACTGCACATTATGGTAGATCTTGGCAATTATAACGAACTGGAAATAGCACGCGAAGTAGACTTCGGTGTTTACCTTACATCTGAAGACGGCGATATTCTGCTGCCGAGCAAGTATGTGCCCAAAGGAGCTAAAGTAGGCGATAAGGTTCGTGTATTTGTGTACCGCGATTCGGAAGACCGTGTAATTGCCACTAACCTGAAGCCTTATGCCACAGTACGCGAATTTGCCTGCCTTTACTGCAAAGATGTAGCACCGTTTGGCGCCTTCCTGGATTGGGGCTTAGAGAAAGACCTCTTTGTGCCGCTGCAGAACCAGAAAGAGAAAATGCGTGCCGGCCAGACCTACTGCGTATACCTGTACCTCGACGAAACCACCGACCGTGTTGTAGCCACTACCAAACTGGGCAAATACCTGCACAACGAGAATATTAAGTTAGATGAAGGTCAGGAAGTACAGCTGCTTGTAATGGGCTTTACCGAGATCGGTATTAAAGTGATCATCGATAACGAGTACATCGGTATACTTTACAGGAACGAGGTATTCCAGGATGTGCGCATGGGCGATAAGTTGACAGGCTACATCAAGCAAATTCGTCCTGACAATAAGATAGACGTTACGTTGCGCAAACCCGGTGTAACAGGCCAGGTAGAAGTAGAAAGTGCCGCCGATAAGGTACTGGCGCAGCTACAGAAAAACAATGGTTGGCTACCACTATCAGATAACAGCAGCCCCGACGAAATTTACCTTGCCCTTAGCATGAGCAAAAAAGTCTTCAAAAAAGCTATCGGTACATTGTACAAAGCCGGTAAGATTAAGATTGAAGACGATAGCATAAGGCTCAATAAATAACAAACCAGCGATCTTACTTACACATTTTTATACTTGATCTTTAACCATAACTCGCCGGGTTTCTCACCTTACCGGCAGCAACAATGTATAGAACACCTTTACTTTTAGCCTTTTTATTTTCTTCTCTTACCACATTTGCCGGCTCTGGTAACTCGGCTGCCAGTATGCAAAAAACCACAAAAGCCGGCCGCACCACTGTAGCACCTGTTATAGATGGCAACTTGGAGCCGGAAGTATGGCAACAGGTAACTCCTGCCAAAGATTTTGTGCGCTACGACCCGGGCAATGGCAAGCCATCGGCACAGCAAACGGAAGTATACACGCTTTACGACAACGATGCCGTTTACATTGGTGCTATACTTTATGATACCGCCCCGGATTCGGTACTTACACAGCTAGGGCAGCGCGACTCAGGCGAGAATAACTCTGATATGTTTGGGGTATACTTTGATACCTACAACGATAAGCAGAACGCCTTCTCTTTTATGGTATCGGCGGCCGGTGTGCAGACGGATATAAAACTATCCCAGGGGCGCGAAGACCGGAACTGGGATGCCGTATGGGCAAGCAGCGTAAAGCTCCACGACAAAGGCTGGAGCGTTGAAATGCGCATTCCTTACGCTGCTATCCGTTTCCCGAAAGCCGAAGTACAGACTTGGGGACTGAACTACATGCGTATCATCCGCCGCACCCGCGAAAAATCGTACTGGAACCACGTAGATAATTCTATAGATGGCTTTGTAAACCAGGCTGGGCGTTTGATAGGGGTGCAGGGTGTAGAGTCGCCGGTTAGGTTGCAGTTTACGCCTTACGTATCGGGCAGCGTCAGCCACTACCCCAGCAACATAAAAGGCAAAAGCAACTATAGCCGCTCTATAAATGGTGGTATGGATGTGAAGTATGGTATAAACGATGCCTTCACACTGGATATGACACTGGTACCGGATTTCGGCCAGACACAATCCGATAACCAGATAGTTAACCTATCACCTTTCGAAGTAAAATTTGACGAGAACCGCCAGTTTTTTATAGAAGGTACAGAGCTGTTCAATAAGGCAGGTCTTTTTTATGGCCGCCGCATCGGGGGCAAGCCTATCAGTTCAGCTTATAATCAGCTGCAGGAGGGCGAACAGCTGATAGAAAGCCCTTCTGTAACAAGCCTGGTAAATGCCACCAAAGTATCAGGCAGAACAAGAAAAGGATTGGGTATAGGTTTGTTTAATGCACTTACGCGCAACACCAATGCCGTAGCCGAAGATACTGAAGGCAAAAAGCGCAACATCCTGATAGACCCGATGACCAACTATAATGTGTTTGTGCTGGACCAGACGCTGAAAAATAACTCTTACATTACCTTCACCAACACCAACGTGACGCGCGGCAGCAACTTCTACGATGCCAACGTAAGCGGCATGCAGGTGCGCTTCGCCGATAACAGCAATACCTATGCCGTGTATGCAAGTGGCGTGCTGAGCCAGATCTTTAACAAGTATAAGGATGAAGAAGGCAACCTGAAGCCACTGACCCTGGGCCACAAGTATGAGGCATCGGTAGCGAAAGTAAGCGGCAACCTGCTTTACAGCGTAAGCCACAACGTAGAGTCTGATACTTACGAGATAAACGACCTGGGCTACCTGCAGAACAACAACGAGATGAGCACTTCGGCGCAGGTAAGCTATAACTTCTACCAGCCTATCTGGAAATTCCTGAGCTGGAGCAACCGGTTAAACTTTGGCCACAGCATGCTGTATGCGCCCCGCAAGTTCTCAAGCTATACTATAAGCGGAGGGTCCAGCGCCAGGTTCCGCAATTTTACAAGCGCATACTTTAACTGGGCAATCCGACCTGAAAATGCAAATGATTATTTCGAAGCACGCGCTTTCCCAACGGTGTTCATAAAACCGCCCGCTTTCGATAGCAACATAGGTATTTCTACCGATTACCGCAAACGCCTGGCCCTCGATGCCTCTACCGGTTTGTGGCGCTCGGGCAAGTATAACCAGACAAGCATGTGGTGGGGATTCAGCCCGAGGTTCCGCGTAAACGATAAGCTGATGCTTGTCAGCAACAACGACTTTAAGATCGAAAAGCACAATATCGGCTATGCTGGCCAGGATTCTTTAAAACACATTATTTTCGGTGACCGCGACCTTAAAACGCTTACTACAGCCTTGTCGAGCTCCTACATCTTTAACGAGAAGGCTAGCCTTACTTTATACCTGCGCCATTACTGGATGCGTGCCGACTACAAAAGATACCTGGAGCTGGAGCAGAATGGCTACGTTACGCCGTTTGAGCAAAGCCACGGCAGGCTTCAGGTTGCAGATGATCTTAACCAGAACTACTTTAACATTGACCTTACCTACTCGTGGCGTTTTGCACCGGGCAGCGAGTTGCGCCTGATGTGGAAGAATGCCATTGTAGAGCAGGCTCCTCTGCTAAGAGACAGCTACCGCGATAACCTGGGTAAGACAATACAGGCTCCGCAGAGCAACAATTTTTCAGTAAAATTATTATACTTTATAGACTATATAGCGATCAAACGCGTACTTTCAGCATAAATAAAAACTGTTTATGCACAGAACCAGAAACGCGCTTATTGCCGGAGCCAGCGGACTTGTAGGCAGCCATTGCCTGCAGCTACTTCTCAACAGCGAAAGGTATAGCCAGGTTATCTCTATTGGCCGCCGCGAGTTGCCAATTATACACCCGAAGCTGGACCAGCGTGTGATCGATTTCAATAAAATAGACCGGTACGCCACAGAGCTTGCCGCCGACGATGTGTACTGTTGCCTGGGCACTACCATAAAAAAAGCCGGTTCTAAAGAGGAGTTTTATAAAGTAGATCATACTTATGTTACCAGGCTGGCCGAAGTAACGCTTAAAAAGCAGGCATCGCAGTTTCTGGTGGTTTCGGCTATGGGCGCCGATGCCGGTTCTATGATCTTTTACAACCAGGTAAAGGGTAAAATGGAAGATGATGTGCTACAAATGGGTTTTGAAGCAGTGCATATTTTCCGGCCATCGTTGCTGTTGGGCGAGCGCGAAGAGCACCGCACCGGAGAAGAATTTGCTGCCAAAGTTATGAAACCGCTGCAAGGCCTGATGGTAGGTCCGCTACGCAAGTATAAACCTGTACAAGCCGAAACAGTTGCCAAAGCCATGCTCTACGCTGCCTCCCAGGATAAAAAAGGTAACTTCATCCATCCATCCGACGAGATCCAGCAAATGGGCAGCAAACTATAGTTTTATACTTACCGTAAGTGCAAGGCATCCTGATTATACTTTATGCCTGAAGCACCTGAAAAGCTACACCACGTTTTCCCGAAAGCCTCGCAATACGATCCTGAGTGGGTACGCAAGCACTCTATGGGCGAGAATGTGCTTTACAACTTAGAGAGCTTAACCAAATCACTAAACCTGAAGCCTGGCATGCGCGTGCTGGATCTGGGTTGCGGCAAAGCGATCAGCTCTATCTTCCTGGCTAAAGAGTTCGGGGTAACAGTCTGGGCTGTAGACGAAGCCATCTCGGCCAGTGCCAACTATGAGCGCATATTGGAAGAAGGCTGCGAAGACAAAGTTATTCCGATGGAGGCCGATGCGCGCTCACTGCCCTTTGCCGAAGAATACTTTGATGCCGTGATTGTGGTAGATTCTTATACTTACTTCGGCACCGATGAAAAGTACTTGCCTTACATTGCCCGCTTCATAAAGCCCGGAGGCCACATAGCTATAGTGGATGTCTGCTTTACAAAAGAGATAGAAACGCTGGAGCAGGTACCCGATTTCCTGAAAGAGGATTACCAGAACTACTGGTACTTTATACATACTATAGAATGGTGGCGCAAACTATGGGAGAAAACCGGGCTGGTACAGGTAGAGGCCGCCGAGCAGCTTCCCGAAAAAGATTTAGTAAGAAAACAATACATCCAGGATTACGAGCAGGAGGAAAACCCTGATCCATTCGCGAAAGCACTACAAGCTGATAAGCAGCATTTTATATCTTTTTTCAAACTGATAGGCAGGCGTACCAAAAAATCAGCTTACCTGCAAACCTATAAATCTCAGCCAAAAAGTTAAGCCGCCGCACAATATTAACAGGAAACTTCGTTAGAAGATGTAATTTTGCAGCCTCCGCGGCGCTTTATACGTATCGGATTCTGCTATGTTTAATTTTTAATAAAAAAATGAAAACTCTCTTACGCATTTCGTTTGCATTAGTACTTTTCTTAACTGTTTCAGCTGCCGCACAGGCGCAGGATTACTCAACCGGTATTGGTGCCAGAGCTGGTGCTGCAGCCGGTTTAACGATCAAACATTTTATTAAAGGCGATGCCGCTATTGAAGGTATCATTGGTACAAGTTTCCGCTACAGAGGTACTACCATTACAGTTCTGTACGAAAAACATGCTCCTGCTTTCAACACATCAGGTTTGAAGTGGTACTATGGTCTTGGTGGCCACGTTGGCTTCCATGAAGGTCGCTACTACTATTACCACGATAAGCACCACGATCATTACTACGATGATCATGTAGTTGGTGTGGGTATTGATGGTGTTCTTGGCCTTGAGTACTACATCCGTGATATTCCTTTCACGATCGGTGCCGATATCAAACCTTACATCAACATCCCGCGCGGTGGTGGTTTCTGGGATTCAGCGGTGCACGTGCGCTACGTATTCTAATCTGAAACTGATTAACAGTCATAAAAAAATGCCCTGCTATACTTTAGCAGGGCATTCCTGTTTTTATACTTTGCCTGAAACTTGGTTCCTACTCTATTGGCACAACCACTTTTGAGATAGTTACCCCACCTAATACACCATAGCCATTGCGTACATTGCTGTGCAGGTTTATTTGCTCAGCAAAAGGGTTATCGCTTACCCGACGCTGCGCCTCCAGCGATTTCACATACAGGAACTCATCTTTCGTTACCTGCTGCACCTGCACCTCCACAAACTTTGTCAGGCGCTTTTTGCCGGCCTTAAAGCTTTGGTAGTCAAGCTCAGGCATCTGTATTTTTGAAACAAAAGAGATCTTACCCGAACTATAAATTTCATCGCTGAAGATCCTGTTAAGCACCAGTTTTTCCTGCTCCCCCAAATCAGGGCCGTTGTTATAGTCGATTATAGAACCTGCCGGATAATCGCTGGTTCTGTTGTAAACACTATCTACCGGGTAAGCTATTATCCTGTAATAATTCCGTTCCGCCAGGTTATCGTTTATAGTTATCTGGAGGTCGCCTTCTATACTATACCCGTTTGGGTAGGTCGGTGGCAGCTTAGTAAACTTGCCCCCTGATGCAGCCGTGTAGCCAGGCATGGTAGCGGTAGCCTCTATAGTTTCGAAATTGCTGGCAGATGCTTTTAAAGTATAAGTTTTACCCGGCTCAGGTATAAAGCCTTTGGTTGCCACATAATACCCTTTGTACTGTGGCGAGTACTCAGGACTGTAATAATAATCGCCGTAGTAGCGGTTTGTAGCCTGGTACTGTTCTACCACCTGGCCTGCCTCATCATAAAGCGCTACGCTGGCATTATTCACCCCATCCAGGTCTTCATGCGAGTCCAGCACCGACTGGCTTCTGCCTATGTATAACTGGCTATAGTTCATGCCTCTGTATAAAACTGTGTCGGGTGCGGCATTTGCCAGCGAAACCCTGAGGGTTAGCTTCGGCTCATGCTCCGGCAGATCTACTTCCTGCTCCAGCTCACAGCCAGCCAAACCTAATGCCAGCAAATAAAGCAAGGCTCCAATCTTAAATTTATACTTGCCCATAACTAGAACTTAAAGCTTTTAGAGAATGATGGAATGATAGGAAAGAGTGCTACCTGCCGGAAAGTTGCTTTATCGGAGTCGCGGCCACGGCCATAGTACATGTAAAACGGATTCTGGCGGCTGTAGGCATTATACACACTGAAGGTGTTCACAATCTCGCCCCAGCTCTTTTTCTTGGTTTTGCTGAAGGCCAGGTCCAGGCGGTGGTAAGCACGCATGCGGTAATTGTTGCGCGAGCTATAGTTGTCTGCCACCTCATCCCTTCCTATGATATACCTGGTTTCGGCAAGTGTAACAGCATTTCCGGTACCATAAACCCACGTAGATGAAAAATTCCAGTTACGGCCCAGCTCATGAAAAAGAACCAGTGAAACGTCGTGGCGGCGGTCGTAGCGGTACGGGAATTTCTCGCCTTTATTAAGCTCTGTAAACTGCCTGTTTGCCCACGACACCGTATAGCCTAACCAACCGCTGGTGCTGCCAACCTTCTTCTGAATAAAGAACTCTGCCCCGTAAGCCCAACCTTTGCCACCTGTAACTTTATCCTGCCAGTTATTGCTTGTAGTAGAGGTAAAATCAGCGCCTTCTTTGTATTCAATAATCCCTCTCATGGTCTTGTAGTAACCCTCTACACTTACTTCGTACTGCCCGTCAAGTATAGTTTGGGCTGCACCAACTGCTACCTGACTTGCACGTTGCGGCTTCACAAGCTTTGTAGCCGGCACCCAAAGATCGGTTGGCAGGCCTATTCCGCTGTTGGTAAGCAAATGGATAAACTGGCTTGTTTTAGCGTAAGATGCTTTAATGGCCAATTTATTATTTACTAGGTAACGGGCAGCAACACGCGGCTCCACCGACAGGTACGATTCGCCTTCTACAAAGAAATTATTTAAGCGGGCACCAATGTTTACTTTCAGTTTATCCGATAGGCGTACATCGTCTTCAAAGTATAAACCTGTTTCTACGGCTGCCGTCGCAGAGCCCTCTCTTATCTTGTTGGCTTCTTCCTGCCCTATGTTCTCCTCTGTAATCTGCAAAGCACCCGGCTTAAACTGGTGCTGTATGCCCTGCACACCAAAACGGATATAATGGTTAGGGTTAGGCAGGTAATCGAAATCAGCTTTTAAACTATAATCCCTGATGTTGGACAAGTATAGCAGATAATAATTGTCTTCGCGGGCGGTCTGACCGCTTTCTTTACTGATGCTCAGGGTCTTTAACTCAATATCAAACTGGTAGCGGCTGTAAGTGGCAGTTGTGTTCAGGAACAGGCGGTTGTTCAGGATGTGGTTCCAGCGGAAACTGAGCATGTTGTTTCCCCAACCCAGGCCTGCTTTATCTTTGCTGTAGTTCGAATAGGTTTGATCGTACGTATCGTCTCTTTCGTATGTGGAGTGGAATTTATCGAGGCCGGTGTAGGCGCTGAAGTATAAACGGTCTTTAGGCGTGATTCTGTAGTTCAGTTTGGCGTTCAGGTCATGGAAAAAGTAGCCTACTATACCTTCCTTTTTGTTCATGAATGGCCTGGCCAGCGCATCGGCATACGTGCGGCGTGCCGAGATCATAAAAGAAGCTGTGTCTTTTTTGATAGGTCCTTCCAGCGTCAGCTTAGAGGCAATTAGCCCGATAGCGCCCTCTCCGTGAAATTCGTTCATGTTGCCTTCCTTCATGCTGATATCGAGCACCGAAGACAGTCGCCCACCGTACCGGGCCGGAAAACCACCTTTTACCAACTCTATATGGTTCAGGGCATCGGCATTGAATACAGAAAAGAAACCGAACAGGTGCGTGGCATTGTAAACTGGTGCGCCATCCAGCAGCACCAGGTTCTGGTCCGGGCCGCCGCCGCGCACATACAAGCCGCTGGCGCCTTCAGTACCTGATTGCACTCCTGGCAGCAGTTGCAAAGCTTTTATAACATCCACCTCGCCCAGCAGCGCAGGCACAGCTTTTATCTGCTCTATCGGCACCGAGATGGTACTCATGCGCGTAGATTCCTCTATTTTTTCTTCCTTAGAGGCCACCACCTCTACCGTAGCCAGATTGGTGTTTTCTGAAAGTTTAAAATCGTGCCGGAGGTTTTGTGCTAAGGTTGTTTCGAAGTGCTGCCTGGCGTAACCGATATAAGAGGCAAAAATGGTAACAGAATCGCTGACTGGCAGGGTAAGGCTATAAAAACCATAGGCATTGGTTGCCGTTCCGCTGCCCGACCTGGCATCATAAACGGCAGCTCCTATCAGGTTTTCGCCTGTTTTGGCATCGCGTACATAACCACTTATAGTATACTTTTGAGCAAGTACCGAAAAAGGCAGAAGCAACAGAAGCAGGCATAGCCATGCCGGCAGCCGGTTTATTTTCATAAGTATAAAGCCAGATGATGTATAAAGAACAAGAATTCACTTCTTAATATTGTTAAATATAAATATTAAATTCTTATAATTTATACTTACCAAAAATTAGCTGCTACTTTTCTGGCTACACTTGTTTAGTCTGATTCTAAATTTCTATGAAATAAGGCTTTGAGGCCAACCGGTGCCTTTTATAAAAGTATAAGTAATTTAATACTTGAAGTTAAACCTTAACAAATAGCAATATGGAAGCAACATGCAATCACTGCACACATTGGGATCAGGACCCAAATAAAGCACAGCTCCCAAGCAATAACTTTGGAGTATGCGATGAGTTGACCGGACAGCATGCGTTGGAGCCTTCTTATGTGCTTCCGCTGGTGCACGAAGCATCTGCTGACCTGAAGCCAAAGCAGTTTGAAATGATAACTGGTGCTGAGTTTGGCTGCAACCACTTCAGCGAACGCAAGAGATGGGTATAAATTATAAACTTTAATAAAAACAGAGGCCTGCTATATAAATATAGCAGGCCTCTGTTTTTTATACTTTACCGATAGCTAAAAAGCAATATGCAGCAGTGCATCGCCCTGGTTCACGACCGGCATATTATTTAAGCCTATCACATAGCCGTTGGATGGTGCATTAAGCCTTACTTCCATTTCGCCGTAAGGGTCGGTTATACTTCCTATCACCTGGTTCTTCTTTACATAATCGCCAATCTTAATCTGACTTCGGAATAAACCAGCATTCTTAGCTCTGAGCCAGATATCTTTCATGCAGACTTTTGTTTCTTCCTGTGCAGCAGGTGCGCTTGCCAGCATGCCCAGGTGGTGTAAAAGGCGCAGTGTACCCTCCATACCTTCGCGTATGCCAAACTCATCAAACCTCAACGATTCGCCGGTTTCATACACAAGTATAGATTTATTAAGCTTAGATGCCTCTTTACGGAGCGAGCCCTGCCGGTATGGAGCGTTAAGTATAAATGGCGCACTGAAAGCTTTGGCCAGTTCCTCATTTTTAGAGTTGCTCATCACGCAGCGTATCTGCGGGTAGTTTGTTCGGCTGGAGCCACCTGTGTGGAAATCTACTCCATAATCTACATACGGCATTACGTCTTTCATAAAGCGGTGCGCAACGCGGCTGGCCAAAGAACCATCGCGGTTACCCGGGAAGCTGCGGTTTACATCTTTACCATCAGGTACCTCGCGCGAGAAGTTCAGGAAACCATAGATGTTAAGTATAGGCACAGCAATGATGGTACCTTTGAGCGGGTACAGCATCTTTTTGGAAAGCATCCGCCGGATTATTTCTGTACCGTTTACCTCGTCGCCGTGCATGCCTGCCATCAGCAGCACTACGGGCCCATCGTGTACCGACCGGAAAACATAAATAGGAATTTCTATTACAGTGCCGCTGGGCAGCTTTGAAATAACAAGTTTGGTGAGCACTTTTTCACCACGGTCAATGCTCTTACCGTTAATTACAATTGTTTCTGGCATGCTACTCGGTTACACCCTTCTTCGACTTTTTCTTAGCCAGGGTCTCTACGTATTCAATAATTTTACCTGCAATGTCTTTCTGGGTGGCTTTTTCTATACCTTCCAGACCAGGCGATGAGTTAACTTCAAGTATAAGCGGCCCGCGCTTAGACTGCAACATATCTACACCGGCTATACCTAAGCCCATAGATTTTGCTGCCAGCAAAGCGGCAGCTTTCT
Source organism: uncultured Pontibacter sp. (assembly GCA_966250805.1). Lineage (GTDB taxonomy): Bacteria > Bacteroidota > Bacteroidia > Cytophagales > Hymenobacteraceae > Pontibacter. The sequence continues at coordinate 213,892 of CBINIP010000002.1, forward strand.
CCTGGCGCGTAAGCCTGATCAGAGATGCTTTACCACCACGGTGCAGGTTAGAGCGGAACTCTCCTTCCTTACCCTGGCGCTTCATGGCCCCGACTACTTCGCCGTTAACTATAAAAGCTCGGATATCGGCACCGCCTGCCTCTTTAATAAACTCCTGCACAATAATGCGGGCTTTCAGGTTATGGAAAGCCTCTATTACAGATTCAGCAGCTTTTTTAGTTTCTGCCAGAACCACACCTAAGCCCTGCGTACCTTCCAGAAGTTTGATAACCAGCGGAGCTCCGCCTACTTCTTTTACCAGTTCTGATGTAGTTTTAGAGTAATTGGTGAAAGCAGTTTTAGGCATACCCAATCCTGCTCGGGACAGGATCTGGAGGCTGCGAAGCTTATCGCGTGAGCGAACAATGGCTTGTGAATCAACCGCACTTTTAATCTTCATCATCTCGAACTGGCGCACCACTGCAGTACCATAAAAAGTAACCGAAGCTCCGATACGAGGTATAATGGCATCAATATCCGTAAGGCGTTCGCCTTTGTAGAGTATATGTGGGTCGCCCTGCTCTATTATGAGGTCGCAACGCAAGTGGTCTAGCACAACGGCCTCGTGCCCCCGCGCTTGGGCTGCCTCTACTAACCGGCGTGTAGAGTATAGCCGCGGGTTGCGGGAGAGAATGGCTATTTTCATAAAGGGTTACTTTTTCTGGTTCTGTTTGATTTTATACTTTCTGGCAACGTTTTTACGGGAAACGTCAACTATAAACCGTTTTTGAAGGAGTTTTCTTCCGATCAGCACCGGATATTTCATGTCGCTGCGATCTGATAACGAAAACTCGGCTTCTATCAGCTCGTCGTATACCTGAATTTTTGTGGTGATAACGTAACGCTGCTGTACCTCGCCAAACGAGCTCTTGATCTCGCGCAGGTCGTAGTCGCGGAACTCCAGTTTTTTGTGGTTATACTGCGGATGCGATGGGTCCAGCAGGTCCAGGCAAATTACCTTTACACCATCAGGGCGTACCTCTTCGTGTATATCGGAGCAATGTATAGCCGATGTATAGGCACCGGTATCAATCTTGGCCTCAATTTCATCTATGCCCAGTTCAGGGAAGGCAACCAGCTCGCGCCTGCCTATCAGCTTTTTTTCCGGCTTTGGCTTTTTTACGTTATCCTCTCTCATCAGAGGCCAAGTTAATAATTTGAATGACGAATTATACTTCAGGAATACGAATGGCAGAAATAAAGTATTTCCACCATTCATAATTCCTGATCAATGTTCATACTTATTTTGTATAGGTAATGCGGTAAATGGCATTGTTAAAATCGTCGGAAACGAGCAATGAACCATCCTGCATAATGGCAACATCTACTGGGCGGCCCCACTCTTGGCCATTCTGTAGCCAGCCTTCGGCGAAGCCTTTATAGCTGGTTTTGCCGCTGCCATCCTGCGTTACCAGCGCCAGGCGGTAACCTATTTTTTCGGTACGATTCCAGGAACCATGCTCAGCAATAAATACCTGGTTCTTATACTCTGCAGGAAACATGTTGCCAGTGTAGAATTTCATACCCAGTGAAGCTCCGTGCGGGCTAAGTGTCTGCACAGGTTTTACAAATTCATCACACTTGCGTTGCTTGCCAAATTCAGGATCGGCAATAGTGCCTGCGTGGCAGTATGGGTAGCCAAAATGTTCGCCTTTTTTGGTAGCACGGTTAAGCTCATCGGCTGGTGAATTATCGCCAAGCATATCGCGGCCATTGTCTGTGAACCATAGCTCTTTTGTTTCAGGGTGCCAGTCGAAACCAACTGTGTTTCTTACTCCTTCAGCATAAACCTCCTGGTTAGAGCCATCGGCATTTATAGTTGTGATAGAAGCATAAACTGGATTTTCAGATTTACAGATGTTGCAAGGCGCACCTACCGGCACGTATAGTTTACCATCCGGGCCAAAGGCAATATACTTCCAGCCATGGTGGGCATCGCTTGGGTATTTATCAGTAACTACTTCAAACTTAGGCTTGTTGCGGTATGTGTTCTCAATGTCAGGGAAACGAAGTATGCGGTTTATTTCGGCAACATACAGGTCGCCATCTTTTAGTGCTACACCGTTAGGCGAATTTAAGCCGGCAGCTATTTCTACTGTTTCATCGGCTACACCATCTTTGTTAGTATCTACTACGGCATAAACTTTATCATCTTCTCGGGTGCCTACAAACACAATACCTGAAGGGCTGATGGCCATAGAACGTGCGTTCTTTACATCTTTTGCATAGTAATCAATCCGGAAGCCATCCGGCAGTTTAATACGCTGCAGGTCCTTATCAATAGGTCCGGTCGGGATAGGAATGTTTGTTTCGCCGCCGGCAGCCGGAGGGTTGGCAGCATTGTCATCTTCCTGCTTGGCAGAGTCGTCGGAAGAACAGCCCATGCTCAGGGTTAGTAAAGAGAAGAAACACAGGAATAGGCGAATTGGTCTTTTCATGTTTTTGGTTTGTAGTGGTTATAAGGTGTAAAGGCAAGTTCAGGAACGTATACTTATACAAGTACCGGCTGGTTATTTGCTGGCACAAGTATACGTGCCATAAATTTATACAGGAAATCTAAAAACCAGGATTTATACTTTGGCAATGCGCTTTTGGTGCAGCATATTGGCTACGTCCTGCAACAGATTGGAGTGACCGGCCTTAAGTATGATAAGTTCTCCCTGGTCAAGCGCTTTTATGAACACCCCCACCCTTTTAGGCTCAATGATCTGGTCGTACTCGCCCAGAAACATACTTACCGGCACTTTATTTTTGTTCAGTTTGCGTACTATCTGCCTTATATCAAAGCTCAGCTCCCTGAAACCAACCCAGCTGCGGTACACGCGCAGGCGCTTTTCGATGCTGTCCATCTGGTAGCGGGCAAACCGGATCAGGCTTTTGTGCACCATGTTATACTTGTGCAGCACATCCAGCAGTTTAAAGAACAGGTTTGGTTTGAGTACTGTGCGCTTAAAAAGTTGCTGCAGCCAGCCCGGATAGGTAGCTATGTTGTACCAGAAACTGGTTTTGATTCCATCTGGCGCAATTAAGTATAGCTCCAGCACACGTTCCGGCATTTGCTCTACCAGCGAAAGTGCAAACTTCCCGCCCATGCTAAAGCCCATCAGCGCAAAGCTTTCTATACCTTCTTTTCGAAGAAAATGCTGGATCATTTCGGCCAGAAATTCTTTTGTTAAGGGCTGGTGCTCTTTGTGCAAGTCGCTGTTTCCATGGAAGAACAGGTCGAAGGCATAGATGGTATAGTCGTTGCCCAGCGCCCGCTCCATAGGTTCGTAGTAAGCGCTGCTCTGCCCGTACCCGTGAAAAGCCAGCATAGGCCTGCTTCCCCGGCCTATGACTCGGTAAAATAACCGCGACTTATGGTAAAGTATCTGGGGCAAGTTTTATGGGTTATTGATTACTGATTTAGTAATACGACAAAGACCAGCCGGCAACTATACTTGATGATCTGGCTAAAGCAACAACTTATAGTTTAGAAACGCCACCTGATACTACAAACTTCATTACCTCGCTGCTTGGCAGATCGAGGTAGGTAACATTGGCTCTTGGCACTATAAAAAGCTCCCCCGAGAAGTTGTAGGAGTGCGGAAAGTATACGGCCACTTTATCTTCTATGTTAATGCCCTGCAACGCTTCCTGTGTTACAAATCCCAGCTTATAGTTATCCGTGTGCTCCGACATTTTCACCATCACGGGCTTGTTAAACTTCTGGTTGTCACCAACAAAAGCATTGAACAGGTCTTTTATACTGGAGTAAATAATACTGATAAGCGGTACCTTGTGAATGATGCGCTCTCCAAGTATGATAAATGGCCTTACCAGGAACGAGGAGCTGAGAAACCCAACCAAAGTAAGCAGGACCACCATCAGCAGTATACCAAGTCCGGGTATGCCAATATCCAGAAGGGTATCCAGCCAGTCAATTATGGCAACCACAATCCAAACGGTAATAGAAATAGGTGCTATAATGAGCAGCCCGTTCAGGAAGTATCGGAAGAGACGTTTCATGTTTATTTTGTTCACAAAAAAGGCTTTGCCGAAGCAAAGCCTAAATTAGCAATAATGCTTTATAGTTTAGTATACTTTCCTGCTTACACTGATGCTGTAGCCAGGGCCGTTATACCTCTTGATACTTGTTCCATCAGCCACATGGGCGTTGAAGTAGCACCGCAGATACCAACACTGTTAGCGTGTGCAAACCACTCTTTTTCCAGTTCCTGCTCGTTTTCTACAAAGTAGCTGTTCGGGTTGTGCTGCTTGCAAACGCTGTACAATGCTTTGCCATTAGAGCTTTTCTTGCCACTTACAAACACAATTACATCATGTTCGGTAGAGAATCTGGCTAGTTGAGGCTCGCGATTAGATACTTGGCGGCAGATGCTGTCGTTAGCGTCGAACTCAGGCAAAGTGCTGTCCTGGTTGGCTTGCTTTATGCGCTCTTCAATTAAAGCTTTTATGTGGTAAAAGCCTTTTGTGCTTTTGGTTGTCTGGCTGAAAAGCGTAATTGGGCGCTTGAAGTCTACTTTATCCAAGTCTTCTTCGGTGGTAACAATAATAGCTTCGTCACCTGTCTGGCCGGCTATACCTATCACTTCGGCATGGCCAACCTGCCCGTAAATCACAATCTGGCTGTTCTGGCTTTTACCGGAATCATAAGCATGCTTCACGCGGTTCTGCAGTTTAAGTACAACCGGGCAAGAGGCATCTATCAACTCAATGTTATTTTCAAGGGCAGTTTTATAAGTTTCCGGCGGCTCGCCATGTGCTCTTATAAGCACTTTGCAGTCGCGCAGGTTCTTAAGCTGTTCCCTGTCTATAATGCGGAGGCCCTTGTCATAAAGGCGCTTCACTTCCATGCTGTTGTGTACAATATCCCCGAGGCAGTAAAGCTCTTCGCAGTTCTCCATCTCGTCCTCGGCCATTTGTATAGCAAACTCAACGCCGAAGCAATAACCTGAGTTTTTATCTATTGTTACATTCATAGCTTAACTCTGCTGAACAGAAATTTCTCTATCAATCAATTTAGACGTCACCTTATTCAGCACGAACTCTACCTGCTCGTCTATGGCCATGTGCGAAGTATCCAGCAAATAGGCATCTTCGGCACGGCGCAACGGGCTTTCGGTACGGGTAGAATCTATAAGGTCGCGCTTTTCAAGGTTCTGCTTTATCTCCTCCAGGTTTACCATCTGGTTTTTAGCAAGCAGTTCCTGCTGGCGGCGTTTGGCGCGAGTATCAACATCGGCAGTCATAAATATTTTTACTTCTGCATCCGGAAATACGGCTGTACCAATATCGCGTCCGTCCATAACCACACCACGGCGTTTACCCATTTTTTGTTGCTGGGCCACCATGGCACGGCGAACTTCTACAATCACACTCACTTCACTCACCTGGTTCGAGATATACATTTTACGAATCTCGTCCTCTACGCTAAGGCCGTTCAGACATACTTCGTTTCTTTTAGCTCTTGCGTTATAGTGAAAAGTAATATCAATGTTATCTAATGCCTCACGTATCTCTTTAGGATTAGTAAAAGAGACATGGTTCTGAAGAAAGTATAACGTAACCGCCCTGTACATGGCACCGGTATCTATGTAAGCATAGCCAAGCTCAGCTGCTACCAGTTTAGCGGTGGTACTTTTACCGCACGATGAGTAGCCGTCGATGGCAATTACGATTTTCTTCATAATAAGCGAAATGGTATTTAATTGGAATCACAAGGGCAGGGTACTTTACCGCGCTTGCTCTTTTTCATGTAAGAAGCCGTTTTTTTCTGCTGCGGTGTTTTGGTACTGCAACCGGAGAGTGTGCCCGTTGCCAGAAAACAGCCTATTACCAGGTATGAAATTAACTTTCTCAAAACGACCAAATTTTATGCAAATATAAAGTAATTTACGGGTTCCTGCCCAACGGCAGTACAATTAATATGATTAACTACCTACTACCATGCAAAGAAGCTTCAGCGTTAGCGGGCGCATCATAGATCTGCACCAGCAAGAAATTTTTGAAGGCACAGTTCATGTGTCAAACGGCCGAATTTCACAAATAGTTCGTGAGGCTACGTCGGCTGCACATTATATTTTACCGGGTTTTGTTGATGCCCATGTGCATGTAGAAAGTTCTATGCTGGTACCATCTGAGTTTGCCCGCCTGGCAGTTCCGCATGGTACAGTGGCAACCGTTTCGGACCCGCACGAGATAGGCAACGTACTTGGCCTGAAAGGCGTGGAATACATGGTAGAGAACGGGAAAAAAATACCATTCAAGTTCTACTTCGGTGCACCCTCATGTGTGCCCGCCACACCTTTCGAAACAGCCGGCGCTGAAATAACGGCTGCCGATATAGAAGAATTATTTAAGCACGATGAAATAAAATATCTGGCTGAAATGATGAACTGGCCTGGCGTGCTGCACCGCGACCCTGTGGTGATGGAGAAAATTGCCCTGGCCCAGAAGTATGGCAAAGCGGTAGATGGACACGCACCCGGTTTACGCGGTGAACAAGCCAGATTATACGCAACTGCCGGCATCACTACCGACCACGAGTGCTTTACCGCCGAAGAAGCCCTGGATAAACTGGCTGTAGGCATGAAAATACTGATCCGAGAAGGTAGCGCTGCCAAAAACTTTGAAGCTCTTATTCCGCTGCTGGCCGAGCACTCCGACAACATCATGTTCTGCTCTGATGACAAGCACCCTGACAACCTGGTAGAAGGGCACATAAACCTGCTGGTGAAACGTGCTCTGGCAAAAGGGCATAACCTGTTCCATGTGCTGAAAGCGGCAAGTATAAACCCGGTACAGCATTATAAACTGGAAGTAGGCCTGCTGCGCCAGAACGATCCTGCCGATTTTATACTTGTAGATAACCTCGATGATTTCAATGTGCAGGCCACTTACATAAACGGTGAACTGGTAGCAGAAAATGGTAATACCAACATCAAGTATAGCCCAAGCGAGGAAATCAACAACTTTGATACTGAACCAAAAACAGCAGCACAATTTGCCGTGCCCGCACAGGATGCTACTAAAATCAGGGTTATAGAAGCTTTCGACGGACAACTGATAACGCACGAACAATGGGCAACCCCTAAAGTACAGGCAGGAAGTATAGTTTCGGATGTGGACCAGGATGTGCTGAAAATTACTGTAGTAAACCGTTACCAGAATGCAGAACCTGCAGTTGCTTTTATTAAAAATGTAGGCTTAAAACGTGGAGCCATAGCTTCGTCTGTCGGTCACGATTCGCATAACATTATTGCTGTTGGCGTTGACGATGAAAGTATAGCCCGTGCTGTTAACCTGATCATTAGTGCAAAAGGTGGTGTATCGGCAGTAGATGGTGAGCAAGAGCAGCTTTTACCTTTGCCGGTTGCAGGTATTATGTCGGCAGCGGATGGTTATGAAGTGGCAGAAGCTTATTCAGCTATCGACAAAATGAGCAAAGATATGGGCAGCCAGCTTGCCTCGCCGTTCATGACGCTTTCTTTTATGGCGCTGCTTGTAATTCCATCGCTTAAACTCAGCGACAAAGGCTTGTTTAATGGTGATACATTCCGGTTTGTACCTGTGTCCGAAAAGCAAGTATAAATTTGAGGATTTATACTTTGTGGAAGTACATAAACAGAAGAGGGCGCTATGGTTGTAGCGCCCTCTTCTGTTTATGAATTTTCTGCCTTACTTGTTAGCAGATATTTCTTCCTTAAAATATTTATTCAGCAGCGCTTCTACCTTCTCAGCAGTAAGCGGCTTTGTAATATACTCGGCTGCGTGTTTCTCTGCACCTGTCAGGTCTTGCGGGTGAGTGGATGTGGTTAGTACAGCCATTACTATTCTCTTCCTGAAACTTTCATTGAGGCGGTCATACAGGTCCAGCATCTCGAAGCCATCCATTACAGGCATATTTATATCAAGAAAGATCAGTTCTGGCTGAAAGTATTCTTTGCTTGACTGCTCATAGTTGTTGTTACTAACATTGTAGAGGTAGTCAAACGCCTGCTTGCCATTTATAAAAGAACGAATATTATCTGTCACACCCATTCTGTCGAGCAGGCGCTGGTTCAGAAAATTCGTAGTATCATCATCGTCTATCAGCAGGATACCGGTAAGTTTTCTCATGCTCTAAATTAAGCTCCTTTCAGGTTTATATGTGGGAAAGACAGTAAAGGTTGTTCCTTTAATAACCCGGAGGCTATTTAATTTGAAACTGTAACCCAAATAAAACTGCTTTAATTTATTTACTGCGCTGCCGCACTCAGAAGAAATATACAACAGCAAAAGCTCTTGCGGATGCGCTTCGGATATCATGACAGCCGGAAGCCGGCTGCAAACAAAAGTATAAAAAAATATTCAGTAGTAGTAGCTAATTATAAACCCATTCCCACAGCCGCCATAATTGTTACTCAGGCATTTGCGGTGAGTGATAGTTGCTAAACTACATAAGTGCATTGCAGAACTTATAGGGGATAACAATAAAAAGGCCCGGATAGTGCACCCGGGCCTTTTTATTGTTGCTATATTTTAACTTTACTTAATCAATGTAGCCTTGAGCACGCATCCACTCATCGTTATAGATCTTACCCAAGTAGCGCGTTCCGTGATCAGGAAGAAGTATAACAACCATATCATTTTCTGTTAAGTTGTTTTCGCGGGCATACTCCAGCGCACCATAAACAGCTGTACCGCTAGACCAACCTACAAACAAACCTTCTTCTTTCGCCAGTCTTCTTGTCATTACAGCGCCATCTTTGTCCGTAACCTTAATAAACTGATCGATCAGGTCAAAGTCTACATTCTTTGGCAGAATATCTTCGCCTATACCTTCTGTAGCATAAGAGTAGATCTCGTTTTCATCGAAAATACCTGTTTCCTTGTACTTCTTGAAAACAGAACCATAGGTATCTATACCTATGGTTTTAACAGCCGAATTCTTCTCTTTCAGATATTTAGAGATACCTGTTACTGTTCCGCCAGTACCTACACCTGTTATAAAGTGTGTTACTTTACCTTCTGTCTGCTCCCAGATCTCAGGGCCTGTACTTGCATAGTGGGCAGCCCAGTTAGACAGGTTATCGTATTGGTTCGGGTAAAATGAGTTCGGGATCTCCTCGTTCAGGCGCTTTGCCACAGAGTAGTAAGAATCCGGATGATCAGGGGATACATTCGTAGGACAAACCACCACTTCGGCACCTACTGCACGCAGGATATCCATTTTCTCTTTACTCTGCTTATCAGCCAGTGTAAAGATACATTTATAACCTTTTGCAATGGCTGCAAGCGCAAGGCCCATGCCTGTGTTGCCTGATGTTCCTTCAATAATTGTTCCGCCCGGCTTCAGTATTCCGGCTTTCTCGGCATCTTCAATCATTTTAATTGCCATGCGGTCTTTAACCGAGTTACCTGGGTTCAGGTATTCAACTTTGGCAAGAATGGTAGCCTTTACGTCTTTAGTTACGTTATTAAGCTTCACCATCGGGGTGTTACCGATTGCTTCGGTTATATGGTTCAGGTACTTCATTTGAATTCGTTTTGGATTCGGGTGCAAAGGTAAGTAATTTAAATTATGTTTTCTGCCTACAGGTAGTATCCGGCAGCACATAATAAACATAGTTACAGTACTATCCCGTTCCGTTGGCAGCAAAAGGAGAGCATATATTAGGTTTAACTATTTTTTGGCCGCGCCATAAAAAAACCTATTTTTGCACATCCTTATTATTAGACGGTCTATACACAACTAAATAAGATACACATGAGTGTTTTAGTAAATAAAGATTCGAAAGTGATCGTGCAGGGCTTTACAGGCTCAGAAGGTTCTTTCCATGCATCTCAAATGATCGAGTACGGCACAAACGTAGTTGGTGGCGTTACTCCGGGCAAAGGTGGCCAAAACCACTTAGACCTGCCGGTTTTCAACACAGTTGAGGAAGCTGTAAAGAAAACAGGTGCTGATGTATCTATCATTTTCGTTCCGCCGGCTTTTGCTGCTGACGCTATCATGGAAGCTGCTGATGCTGGTATCAAGGTGATCGTGGCAATTACAGAAGGTATTCCTGTAAAAGACATGGTAGCTGCTAAAAACTACATCAAGAATAAAAATGTAACCCTGATCGGCCCTAACTGCCCGGGTGTTATCACGCCAGGCGAAGCTAAGGTTGGTATCATGCCAGGTTTCGTTTTCAAGCCAGGCCGTATCGGTATCGTTTCTAAATCAGGTACGCTTACTTACGAAGCTGCTGACCAGATCGTGAAAGCTGGTTTAGGCATCTCTACTGCAATCGGTATCGGTGGTGACCCAATCATTGGTACTCCTACTAAAGATGCAGTACAGTTACTAATGGAAGACCCTGAGACTGACGCGATCGTGATGATTGGTGAGATCGGTGGTAACTATGAGGCAATGGCTGCGAAATACATCAGCGAAACCGGTAACAAGAAGCCAGTAGTTGGTTTCATCGCAGGTCAGACTGCTCCTGCAGGTCGCCGTATGGGCCACGCTGGTGCTATAGTTGGTGGCGCTGATGATACTGCTGCTGCTAAAATGAAGATTATGCGTGAGAACGGCATCCATGTAGTAGAATCTCCTGCTGAAATTGGTGAGGCAATGGTAGCTGCTCTTCAGCAAGCTGGTATCAACGCTTAATTATACTTAACAAAGTATACTATAAGTATAAAAAGAGGCTGCCCCGATAAGGGCAGCCTCTTTTTATGTTATCTACCTCTAGATCTATACTTCACAATTATAAGCCTTGAGTGTTATGGCTTCCATGCAATAGTTATTGCCAAACCCTCACTAGACTATAATATCGGCTTTTATACTACTATCCCTCCCCACAATATGATCCATCACCCACGACGTACGTGCAGCTGAAACGGCTGTGCCCGGGCATTTACCTTTTCCGGTTAGCTCTTCTACTATCGATTGTATAAAAGGCTGCTGCACATGTTGTGGCGGCGGTAGTAAAAATTCTTCTGTGCCTTTGGTTGTCTCTAAGCGTATTGGCTCTTTGGCAAAAGTAGGGAAGGTAATGCGGCCAGTGCTGCCAACAATTTCTATATTATCCTCGCGTTGTTGCTCGCTTAAACTGAAGCACCACACGCCGCTGCCCAATACACCACTTTCGAACCTGAACTGTGCCGTCACCAGGTCTTCTGCCTCGTACAAACCTGCCTGGTTAGTAACCTGCCCGGTAGCCGAAGTAATTGGCCCAAGTATAAAATCAAGTATATCGAGCTGATGCGGTGCCAGATCATGAAACAGCCCACCGCCAGAAATCTCCGGCTTTACGCGCCACGGCAAATCGTATTGATACAAATTCGGCTGCAACGGCTGGTACAGCTTTATACTTACAAACCGTATCTCCCCTATCACTTTACTTTCCAGCAGTTCCTTTACTTTTCGAAAGGCTGATTGGCTCCTGCGGTAGTAGGCTACAAATAATGGCACACCGGCTTCCTCACAGGCTGAGATCATCTCCTGGCATTGGGCATAGTTCAGTGCCATCGGCTTCTCTACATACACAGGCTTACCGGCGGCAGCAACCTGCAAAGTATAAGCAGCGTGAGAATCAGGTGGAGTGGCAATATATACGGCATCTACCTCAGGATCATGTATAAGGTCTTCGGCTTTATCATACCACTTGGGCACACCGTGCCGCTCGGCATAATCGTGGGCTTTGGCAGCATCCCGCCGCATCACAGCTATTAGCTCAGAATTTTCAACCTTATTGAAAGCCGGGCCGCTTTTTACCTCCGTTACGTTGCCGCAGCCAATTATTCCCCAGCGTACTTTTTGCATAGTTTCTGTGTTCGGATTCTAGTTAAATCTACCTTCCTTCGCATGAGCTGCTCATATTGCAAGTTCTTCCACCCTACTTTATTGCCACCACACGCTGTTTCTCGCGCGTTCTTATACCTTCGGGTAATGCAACTATAATTTCCTGTTGCAGCGCCTCTACCAGTTTCTTTTTCAGAAAGCTGCGGTGCACTACCAGGCTTACTTCGCGCAGTGGTTGTGGTTCTTCAAAAGCATGTACCAGGCTACGTTTATCATCTGGCATGTCCAGTACCGATAGTTCAGGCAACAAAGTGAGGCCATGCTGTGTTTCTACAATTCGTTTCAGTGTTTCCAGCGATCCGCTTTTATAGTCGAGGTAACCTTCCTGCGAATCGGAGGCTCTGCCACCGCTGTTGCAAATGTTCAGCACCTGGCTACGGAAGCAGTGGCCTTCATTCAGCACCCACACATCCTCCATGTTCAGCTCAGCAGGGTCTATGGTTTTATACTTTGCCAGCGTATGGTTAGGGTTGATGTAGGCTACAAAGGCTTCGTAGAACAGGGGCACTTCTTTTATACTTTTATCCTCGAGTGGCGTAACCAGCAGGCCAACATCCAGCAGTTCGTGATTCAGCTTTTCGATTATATCATTTGTTAGCATCTCCTGCACAACCAAGCGCACCTGCGGATACTTTTGCATAAACCCGGTTATAAACAACGGGATCAGGTATGGTGCTATAGTTGGTATCACACCTATGCGCAATACACCGGTTAGCTCCTGTTTCTGGTTCTGCACCAGCTCCTGTATCTTTTTAGACTCCGCAACAACTATACGCGCCTGGGCGATTACTTCTTTGCCAAGTTCTGTTGGCCGCACCGGCACACGGCTCCTGTCGAAAAGCTGCACGCCCAGTTCTTCTTCCAGTTTCTGAAGCTGCATACTTAAGGTAGGCTGCGTTACAAAGCAATGCTCGGCTGCTGTGGCAAAGTGCCTGAAAGTATCAACGGCAAGCAAGTACTCCAGCTGTACTAAGGTCATATCTTAAAAATTTATACTGTTTTTAAAGTATAGAAATCGTGCTATACTTTAACTTAAGGCACATCATCAAGTTTATCAATAAAGGTATAAATATAATCAATTTGAATTATAAACACCACTCAAGCATCTTTGTATCGTAGCTAATGAGCAGAACTAATAATAAAACGCACTATGGAAAATTTAAATCAGATCGGATTAGAAAAAGTAGAAAGCCAGCAGGTAGCCGAAAAGTTGAACGAGTTGCTGGCTAACTACCACATATACTACCAGAACTTACGCGGTTTCCACTGGAATATTAAAGGGGTTCACTTCTTCCAGCTGCACGCTAAATTTGAAGAACTATACAATAGCGCTCTTGCTAAGATAGATGCCATCGCCGAGCGCATACTTACCATCGGGCAAAAGCCGCTCTCTACTTTCTCAGATTACATGCGCGTTTCGAGCATACAGGAAGCAGTGGGCTTAACCGGCGACAAAGAAACAGTTGCTGCCACTCATGCCAACCTTACAACCATCATCAGCCTGGAGCGTGAAATTTTAAGTATGGCCGCTGAAACTAATGACGAAGGTACAGTGGGCCTGATCAGTGAAGATATCAACGAAAACGAAAAAACGCTCTGGATGCTTAACGCTTTCCTGAGCTAAAGTATAAAACCTAATTTACACCAAATCATATCTAATTCTTTACACACAATGTCTCAAAACAGAATACTATCGGTAGGGTCTACATTCCCTGAATTTAAGAAAAAGGCAGTTGTATCTCTTGAAAAAGGAAAAGAGTTTGCCGAGATCACGAACAACACCCATATAGAGCGTGAGCAGTGGATGGTAATGTTCTGGTGGCCTAAAGATTTCACGTTTGTTTGTCCTACCGAAATTGCTGAGTTCAACAAGAACTATGACGAGTTCCGCGACCGCGATGCATTGCTGATCGGCGCTTCTACCGACTCTGAATTTGTACACTCGGCCTGGCGCCAAAACCACGATGATCTGCGTGGTCTGCGTTTCCCGATGCTGGCAGATACTTCTAAATCATTGGCTGAGGAGCTGGGTATTCTGGAAGCAGAAGAAAAAGTAGCTTACCGTGTAACTTACATTGTAGACCCGCAAGGCATTATCCGTTGGGTTAGTGTTAACGACCTAAATGTTGGCCGTAATGTTGCAGAAGTACTGCGTGTGCTTGATGCCCTGCAAACAGATGAGCTATGCCCTTGTAACTGGCAAAAAGGAGAAGAAACCCTCGTAACTGCTTAATCTCCTTTCCTCCTAAAAATCTTGTTTATGGTGATTGAATGAAGCAGCCTGGCAGTAGCAGTAGCTATTGCCACCTGTTTCTTCTATGCCCAAAAACCAAGCTATACTTATACTTAAAGCTACTTTTATACTTATGCTAACAGCAACACAAGAAACTAAATTTGATCTGCTAAAAGATCTGAACTTACACGAAGATAGCGCTTTTGCTGCCCTTGATAAATTAACAGATACAGAATCGCGTTACCTGCGCGACCTGCGCGTGAACCTGAAAACCGCACTTGCCGCCGAAACCCTGACACAAAAAGAGGCTTACTTAATTGCCTTAGCCAGTGCAGCCAACGAAGAAAACAGCAGTTTAACCCAGGCTTTCGAAGCTAAAGCTATCGAGAATGGCGCGGAGCTAGGTGAAGTTTCAGAAGCCATTGCCTGCGCCTCTTTGCTGGCCACCAACAATATTCTGTACCGTTTCCGCCACTTCGCGCACAAAGATGTGTATGAGCAATTTCCGGCCCGCGTGAAGATGAACATAATGGCTAATCCTGTACTAGGCAAAGAGTTTTTTGAACTGGTAAGCCTGGCTGTTTCTGCCATAAATGGTTGCGAACGCTGCGTAGCTGCTCATGAGGCTTCTGTACTGAAGTTAGGCGCTACTGAAGCCCGCATTTTTGATGCTATTAGAATAGCAGCCGTAGTTGTGGGCTTGAGCAAGATCATCAAATAAACTAATACAACTTAATATATATCTAAAGCACCTGTAGTTTCTGCAGGTGTTTTTATTTTGGTGAAAGGTTGATAATTCTCTTTTATAAAGTTTTCAAGTAGGTAGGTTATACTTACATCTGCCCCTGCTGATTCAGCTCACCCTAACCCTCTCCTCAAGGAGGGGACTTTTGGCTACTGCTATACTTGAAGTTATAGTTTCATAGCTGCTCGTATCCAACCACCCCCGGCCCCTCCTTGTCTAAGGCGGGGAGTTTTCCGGCCTTGGTTATACTTAGAAGTATCATAGCTCAAGTATATAGACACCCCTGTAGTCCCCTCAAGGGGACAGTTGTTCTAGTTGCATAGCAGCTGGCTATCGAAGTTGTTCCCAGTCCTTGGGTGGGGGTAGGGGCCCCCTTTAAAGAGCGCCTTGGTGTGTCCGGTGCCCGTCAAGGGCAGCCTGCAGGTGGAGCCGAAGGCAGGACTCACCACCGCGCGATGCCCGAGGACGAGCCCTCGCGGGCTTGGAGCGAGCAAAAGTTAGCTATGAAAGTTTAGGTAAGTAGGACTGAGGATGAAAACGAACAATGGAAGTATAGCATGCTTGCCAGTAGCAGAAGTCAGAAACTATAAATCTACATAAGCTTCCTCTCTAAGCTTGAATGACAAAATATTACAAAACAAAACCGCCTGCTATAACAAGTATAACAGGCGGTTTAACCTTAATTTAAATTATATATTACTTCGCATAGCTGATAGCTCTCATCTCACGAATAACCGTAATCTTGATCTGTCCCGGATACTGCATCTCTTTCTCGATCTTCTGAGAGATGTCAAAAGAAATCTGAGCAGCTTTTTCGTCTGTTACGTTATCGGCATCAACCATAACACGTAACTCACGACCAGCCTGAATGGCATAGCATTGGTTTACACCATCAAACGAAACAGCTGTTTCCTCCAGTTCTTTCAGACGCTTAATGTAAGATTCCATCATTTCGCGGCGTGCACCTGGTCTTGAGCCAGAAATAGCGTCACAAGCCTGAACAAGCGGAGAAATCATGGCAGTCATTTCAATCTCATCGTGGTGGGCACCAATGGCGTTGCAGATATCCGGGTGTTCCTTATACTTCTTGGCCAATTCCATACCTATGATGGCGTGCGGCAGTTCTGGCTCGTCTGGCGTTACTTTACCAATATCGTGTAACAGACCGGCACGTTTCGCATGCTTCACGTTCAAACCAAGTTCTGCGGCCATAGTAGCGCAAAGATTTGCTACCTCGCGTGAGTGTTGCAGCAAGTTCTGTCCATAAGAAGAGCGGAAACGCATACGTCCCACCATCTTGATAAGCTCAGGGTGCAGACCATGGATGCCCAGATCTATAGCAGTACGCTCACCGATCTCAACAATCTCTTCTTCGATATTTTTGCGGGTTTTGGTAACCACCTCCTCAATACGGGCAGGGTGGATACGACCATCAGCTACCAGGCGGTGCAACGATAAACGGGCAACCTCACGGCGTACAGGATCAAAACCGGAGATAATAATTGCTTCAGGAGTATCGTCAACAATGATTTCTACACCTGTAGCGGCTTCAAGGGCACGGATGTTACGGCCTTCACGACCAATGATCTTACCTTTGATATCGTCGCTTTCGATGTTGAAAACAGAAACGCAGTTTTCGATAGCATGCTCAGCAGCAGTACGCTGAATGGTTTCGATAACTATTTTCTTAGCTTCTTTTGTAGCCGTAAGTTTGGCCTGCGCTACAATGTCTTTGATGTGCGAAGATGCGCGTGTCTGTGCCTCATTTTTAAGAGCCTCTACCAGTTGCTCACGTGCTTCGGCAGCAGTAAGTCCGGCGATTTTCTCCAGTTGGGCAACAATCTCTTCGTGCTGGCGCTCAACTTCCTCTTTGCGCTTTTTAAGGTGCTCCAGTTGCTGGTCAAGGGCTTCTTTCTCTTTGTCGAGTTCAGTTTCGCGGCGCTTGGTTTGCTCCATTTGCTTGGCCACGTGCTGCTCGCGCTGCTTAACCTTGTTCTCGTTCTGGATGATGATGTTCTTCTTCTTGTTCGATTCTTCTTCGAACTCAGATTTAAGCTTCAGGTATTTCTCCTTAGCCTCCAGAATGCGGTCTTTTTTGATGCTTTCGGCGTTCAGTTCAGCCTCGCGGATAATGGCTTTCGCTTTCTGGCGCGCCACTTCTTCCTGCTGCTTATAAACCTTCTGCAGCAGCATACGCCCTATGTATACGCCCACACCGAGCGCAACTATAGCGGTGATTAAAATGGATAGAATATCGGGCATTACTATAAGCTTTTAAGGTTGATAAAAACAAATAGCAGCACCTGCAGAAGACAGTGTTCCAGCTGAAATCTAAAGTATAAACAGGGGTAAAGAGGCCGCCTGTTACTTAATTAGCTTTTACTTAGCCGATGATAAGAGATCGTCCAGAACGCTTAGCTGTTGGCCCACATTGGAGATATGATGATTCTTCTCCTCCTCCAGCTTAAGCTTTTCTACCATGGTTTCGAATGCAACCATAGCCAGAAGGTCCTGCTTATCCTGTATGCCAAACTGATCTTTGAAGAAGCGTAAACGCTCATTCAGTAGCTTGCCTACAACTCTAAGCCTTTCTTCCTCCTCTTCCTTCACCCGCATCGGATACTCGCGTTCCGCGATGCGAATCTTGATCGATAATTCACCCATCCGTGCGTTTCTTTATTTATAAGTTACTTCAGTTTCCATTGTTCGTAAGGCTGCTACCATAAAGGGCTGCACTTTTAACTACCTCACGTTCAAGTTGCTAGTCCTGTAAGTAAGCGATACATTTATCGATTTCGCGAATGTATTCGTTTAACTTCAGCTTTAACTCTGTCGAATTTGCAGCGTTGCCTGCTATCGTGTCTACAATTTTAACAATATTCTCCTGATTTTGAAAATTTTTTATTTGCTGGTCCTTCTCTTCTATAGTTGCCTCCAGAAGCTTAATTTCTTCCTGGGCTTGTATAAGGCGCTGCTGCACATCGGCATAGCGCGCTAAGAGTTTTCGCAGCTTATCTTCAATTACCTGGAGCTGTTGTATTTGCTTTTCTTTTTGCATAACACTATTTGCGGATAAAAGCTCCCAACTGTTTTTCAAATTGCTGCATCAGGCGGTTCATCGTAGAGTCGATAACCTTATCAGTTAATGTCTGTTGCTTATCCAGCAATGTAAAGCTGATGGCATAAGCTTTTTTGCCTGCCTCAATTTTATCGCCTTCGTACACATCAAACACATTAACATCCTGCAACAGCTTACGCTCGGTTCTCAAGGCAATCTGCTTTACCTGCTCAAACGTTACATTCCTGTCCAGCACCAGCGACAGGTCACGACGTACTTCCGGAAATTTAGGTAGTTCCTCAGCCACCAGGTTGTTTCTATACTTCTTCAGGAGGTAATCCCAGTTAAGCTCTGCAAACCATACCTGCTCTTTTACCTCCATCTGGCGCGTAAGGCGGGCATCAAGCAAGCCAATGCGGGCAATAACAGTTCCGTTTTTAAGGTAATTGATGCCCTGGCTTATAGTTGCGTTCTGCTCTAGTGGCTGTACTTCGTAATCGGCAGCGTTCAGCTTTAGAAGTACATTTTGCACCACACCTGCCAGGTCATGGAAGGTAGCTTTCATACTTGGCTGCTTCCAGCTTTCGGCGGTAACGTTGCCAGCTATGTATAGCACCAGCTTCGTCTGCTCTTTATACTTGCCCTCTACCTGCTCATAAGTTTTACCCAGCTCAAAAAGTTTCAGGTCGCGCTGGCGGCGATTAATGTTGCGGCGCAGCACTTCCAAACCTGAGTAAACCATGCTCTTACGCAGCACGTCCAGGTCTTCGGAGTTATAGTTAACTATCCGAACCAGCCCTTCTTCCTCCTGTGCATAGTAGCTGGAGTTGGAAATAGAATTAGTTATGATCTCGTTGAAACCGTTGTCTGCTATGTAGTTAAGTATAGTTTGGGTGATGTGCTCCGGATCAGGGTTCGGAAACTTGGCTAAGTATGAAGTTGCCAGATCTTCGCCCATCTCGATGTTGTTGAAACCATAGATGCGCAGAATTTCTTCTACCACATCGGCCTCGCGTTGCACATCTACTTTAAACGGCGGCACCGATAAGCTCAAATCTGTTTCCGTTTCGCCAGTGATCTCAATACCCAGGTCTGTCAGAATTTCTTTGATGCGCTCTACACCAATGTACTGCCCGATCAGGCGGTGCGTGCGCTCAATGTTCAGGTTGATCTCGTGGTTTAGAACCGGATTAGGATACACATCCACAATCTCAGAGCTGATCTCGCCACCGGCAACTTCCTGCATCAGCAGGGCGGCACGCTTAAGGGCAAGTATAACCATGTTAGGGTCTGTTCCACGCTCAAAACGGAAAGATGCATCTGTTTTTAAGCCGTGTACCTGTCCTGTACGGCGCACATAATCCGGCGAGAAGTAGGCACTCTCTATGAATACAGAAGTTGTTTCGTCTGATACCCCAGAAGTTTTACCACCGAAAACACCGGCTATTGCCATCGGCTCTTCTGCGTTGCAGATCATCAGGTCGGTAACTTTAATTTTGCGCTCTGTGCCATCCAGTGTAACAAAAGGCGTTCCTTCGGCTACTGTTTTTACAACTATTTTACCGCCTGTGATCTTATCAGTATCAAAGGCATGCAGGGGCTGGCCCAACTCGTGCAGCACGTAGTTTGTTACGTCAACTATATTATTAATCGGCGACAGATCTATAGAGCGCAGGCGCTTCTGCAACCACTCCGGCGACGGACCTACCTTAATTCCGCTTATAGTTACTCCGGCATAACGCGGGCAGGCTTCTATGTTCTCAACCTCAACAGCTATACTTCTGGATGTATTAGCTACCTTAAAAGCATCTACATTTGGTAACTGGTATGGTGTTTTAAGCAGCGCCTGAAGGTCGCGGGCAACACCTAAATGCGAAGCTGCATCGGCACGGTTCGGCGTTAAACCAATCTCGAAAACTTTATCTGAGCCAAGGCCAAAGAATTCAGCAGCAGGCGTACCGTTTGGCAGATCCGTATCAAGCACCATAATACCGGCATGCGATGTACCGATACCGATCTCGTCTTCGGCGCAGATCATACCTTCTGAGGCAGCACCACGGATCTTTGATTTTTTGATCTTGAACGGCTCGCCACCTGTTGGGTACAGCGTACTGTTAACAGTGGCAACCACTACTTTCTGCCCGGCAGCTACGTTAGAGGCACCGCAAACAATCTGGCTAGGAGTTTCCTCGCCGATATCCACGGTAGTTATACTTAAGCGGTCGGCATCAGGGTGGCGCTCACAGGTGAGCACCTCTCCTATTACAATGCCTTCAAGTCCGCCCTGCACTACATCAAAATTATTGATGCCTTCTACCTCAAGGCCAGAGCTTGTAAGCAATTCGCCTACTTCCTCAGCCGTTTTATCTATATGTATAAGTTGTTTAAGCCAGTCGAATGAAATCAGCATGTTGTTTCTGTTGATTTAAAGTATGATAAGGCTACAGGAGCCATGAATTGTAAAATTAAGGATTATTCTGTTAAGCCGTAAAAGACTTTAGCCGGTTGCCGCATTTAAAGTATAACTTTAACTAACCTTCTACACCGGATTTATACTTTGCCTTATTCTGTAGCGCCGGTTTTAGCCAGGTCGTAAGTCTTTTCACCGACAGGTATAGCTATTGCCAGGCGGTTTTCTTTTGGCGGCACCGGGCAAACGTACTCCGGGTTATAGGCACAGAACGGGCTGTAGGCACGGTTAAAATCAAGCGTGATGGTTTTGTCTCCTTCTTTAAAAGGCACATCTAGGTAGCGGCCGCCGCCATAGGTATCAAAGCCGTTGGTTTTATCGGTGAAAGGCACAAAAAGCTGCTCCTTGTCTTCGTTTACTTTTTTATAGAGCGTCAGGCGCTGCGGTTTTCCTTCCAGTTCAAAAGTAGCAATGCCGTACTGCAGGTATGGCTCGGTGGTACCGTTGTTCATTTGCATGTGCAGTGTATCCTGCTTGGGCAGTTTTTCTACTTCGGCTTTAACGCGATAATCCAGGTTGGGCTCAAAGTATACCAGGTTCTTGAACTTCTGCCTGGCTTCGCTGGTAAACGGGCTGTTCTCACGGCTCCTGAACGACAGGTCCTTCTCTTCGCGCTCTTTCTTCAGCGGAATCAGGTAGTTATCATCGCTCAGAAACGACTCTTTCACAAAATAATAAAGCACCAGCGCAATGCCGGCGAATATGATTAGCTTAATAGGGCGTTGCATAGTATCTGCAAGTATAGTATAGTGCAAAGTTCGTAAAAAATCAGAGAGGTAACAGGCTTACACAAAGTATTAGATTTTTAGGTACCCTACTTCCTATTATCTGCCTAACTTAGCCTGCAACTATAAATATACTTAATTACAAATATCATAATGAGGCCATACATTCTTGCAGAAACAAACTGGAAAGCAATTAAAGAGCAAAAAGTTGAACTGGCAGTTTTGCCATGGGGAGCCACCGAAGCACATAATTACCACCTGCCATATGGTACCGATGTAATAGAGGCAGATTTCATTTCTGCTGAAGCCGGCCGCATTGCCTGGGAACAAGGCGCTAAAGTGATGGTGCTCCCAACTATACCTTTTGGTGTAAATACGGGGCAGGACGATATAACCTTAGACATAAACCTGAACCCAAGCACGCAGCTCCTGATCCTGAAAGATATTATCGAAGTGCTGAACCGGCAAGGTATACACAAGCTGCTTATCATCAACAGCCACGGCGGCAACGATTTCAAGCCTATACTTAGAGAACTGGGGCTGAAATTCCCGGAGATGTTTCTGGTAACGTGCAGCTGGTTTCAGGCTCTAGATAAAAAAGAATTCTTTGATGAAAAAGGAGACCATGCCGATGAAATGGAGACAAGCCTGATTTTATACTTAACCCCTGACCTGGTACTGCCCCTGGAAGAAGCCGGCGAAGGCAAAGAGCGGAAATCTAAGGTGAAAGGTATAAAAGAAGGTTGGGCCTGGTCGGAGCGCAAGTGGTCTATGGTAACAGAAGACACTGGTATTGGCAACCCGAAAGCCGCCAACAAAGAAAAAGGCGAACGCTACTTTAAAGCTGTTACCCAGAAAATGGCCGACCTGATGCTGGATATAGTGCAGGTAGATATACAGAACAGATATGAGAAATAGCAGCAGACTTTGTTAGCTGCTACTATTCTTTCAGACTACTTTTGCCCCTATATTTACAGGTATAATACTACACCACCACAACTATGTTAACATTAGCAGAAAGACACCAGCAGATATTGAACCAGTTGCAACAAGAAGGGCAGGTAAATGTGCTTGATCTCTGCGACAAGATGAGCGTGTCGTCTGTTACCATCCGAAAGGACCTTAAATTACTGGAAGATAAAGGCCTACTTTTCAGGACACATGGCGGCGCTACGGCTAAAAACCCTTATACAACAGACCGCTCTGTTAACGAGAAGGAGAAAATACAGGCCACTGAGAAAATGCGCATTGGTGCAGCAGCAGCCAGTTTGTTACAGCCCAACGATTCTATACTTATTGCATCGGGCACAACTGTGCTGGCTTTTGCCAGAAACATTCAGGCTAAAGCTGGCCTTACAGTTATTACGCCATCGCTTAATGTGGCACTGGAGCTTAACCGATATCCTGAAATTGAAGTAATGCAGTTAGGAGGCGTGCTCAGGAAGAGTTCTTCGTCGGTAACAGGACCTTACGCCGAAAGTATACTGGCAGATTTTTCGTGCAGCAAATTGTTTTTAGGGGTTGATGGCATTGATCTGGAATTCGGCCTTTCTACAACTAATGTAATGGAAGCGCATCTTAACCGCCAGATGATCAAAGTATCGCAAAAGACCATTGTGCTTGCCGACTCCACTAAATTTGGAAAAAGAGGCTTTGGCAAAATCTGCGGCTTTGAAGACATAGACCAGATCATAACCGACAAAGGTATTTCGGACTTTACTGTTCAGGCCCTGGAAGGTATGGGTATAAAAGTAACTATAGTATAAAACAAAAGCCCTTGCAGTTCTGCAAGGGCTTTTGTTTTATAGTTCAGCAAGTATTACAAATGCTTTTTTAGTATCTCGGCCCATTTCTGGTAGCCGGCTGCAGTGAGGTGCAACCCGTCGTGCGTATACTCCAGCTTTAGCTTGCCTTCGCTATCCTTAAACTGGGGATTCAAGTCTATTACAGTTACCTTCTCTTCGGCAGCAATCTGCTTAATGCCGTTGTTCACAAATTCTGTCTGCGCCTCTTTGTTATAGTGCTTCTTAAACTTATCGAAGGTGTTGTTGGTTGGCAGCAGCGTTTGTACATAGATTTTAGTTTTAGGAGAACCGGCCTTAATTCTGCGCACAATCTTTCTATAGTTAGTAACTATAACCTCGTTCGGCACATTACGGGAAATGTCGTTAATACCGATCAGCAGAAACACTTTTGCCGGTTTTCCTTCAATTACCTCATCCAGGCGCTCCAGAACTCCAAAGGTAATATCGCTGGAAATACCCCTATTTCTGGCGTTCTTTTCTCCGAGCAGCTCGTTCCAGTCGCAGTGCGCGGTCAGGCTGTTGCCCAGGAAAATAATATCTTTTTTGGAGTTCGGGTACTGCCTGAAATAATCAACCTGTACCTGGTAAGTTGCCGGCCTGTAAGTACTGTCCCATTTAGCTACCACAGGCTTCTTGCCTTCTTCCATTAATATAGAAGTGCTATCAGGGTTTGCCTGGGCACAGGCTTTTGATGAAACAAATAAAGTACTGGTAATAAAAAGTATAAACAGGAAATAATAATTCTTAAGCTTCATTTCAGGGTACTGCATTTTATTGATCAACAAATAGATTTACAGCTTATTTGCCGGCCTCGGCAAACAGGTTCGGGTAATCAGAGATAATACCGTCTACTCCGAGTGCTTTCAGGCGAGCAATATCTTCAGCTGTATTTACCGTCCAGGGAATAACTTTTATATTTTTTGCGTGCGCCTTCTGTATTAGCTCGGCTGTTACCAATTTATAGTTCGGGCTGTACACAACTGGCGTAAAGCCTAAGCGCTCCAGGTTCTCCTCAAAGCTATCTTTATTGCTAACCAACAGTGATGCTCTGATATGTGGATATTGCTGATGTAGCACCTGCAGTGTTCTTGGGTCGAAGGACTGAATAATTACCCACGGAGTCAGATTCTTCTCTTCCAGTACCTCTACCAGTTTTTTCACAAACACAGCCGGCTCAGGGTGTATGGTGTTATCTCCGTTTGGCACCGACTTGGTTTCGATATTATAGAAAACCTGCGGCAGGTTATTCTTCTTAATGTGCGTCTGTACCGAATCTATCAGCTCTGCAAGTAATGGGATATAGGTTTTTACTTTCTGCTGCTGCGGGTACGCATCATAGAACTTCGTTCCCATTTCAAACTGGCGCACCTGGTCGTAGTTCATCTGGTAGATAGCGTATTTCTTGCTTTCTTCCTTAGTTATGTCCTTGCCATCCGGAGTGCGGGCATACAGCGGGTTGATATGTGGGTCATGCGTAACTACTACCTTCCCATCTTTGGTAATGTGCGTATCCATCTCCAGGGTAGTAACGCCTAATTCCAGCGCCTTCATCATGGCCGGAATGCTGTTTTCCGGCATCAGGCCGCGTGCCCCACGGTGCCCTTCAGTATCAAATGCAGGCAGTTCCGGTTTTTGTTGCTGACTTATAGTTCCGTTTTGTTGCTCTGTAATAGTTTCTGTGCTTTTGCAACCTGCCATCAACAGCAATGCACCAAGCGCAACAGGTACTATTTTGTTTACTTTCATGATATGCTAAAGTATAAATCGAAGTATAAACTATTTATGATATCGCTTTCTGGCTTTCGTATTTTCTGCCGAAGCGGTCTGTAGCAACTACTTTAAGCTGCTTTACAGTTGCCGGAACAAAGGCTTCGAAAAAGTGTTCTGTTTCGCGTGGCTCTACATAGGTGCGGCCTTTTGGCAGTTGATCGCCCTGGTATTGCTCCCAGGCAACCGGATCGTGTGATACGATATTCTGTAAGGTTCCTTTGTACTGATTATCAGCCCACCATTCTACTTTCCACTCCGGGTCCCAGTTCCAGACGTTAACCAGCATGCGCTTCTGCTCTTGGGCAGGCTGTACATAAACAGTCATCTGGTGGTCAGCATCAAAACCAGTTGATTTATAGTACCATTTCAGGTCTGTGCCATCTACTTCATAAACTGCATAGCCGCCAGGTGCTCCGTCGCCGCAAACAGGGCCTGTCCAGAGGTTACCGCACACAGTTCCGTGGTTATGCTCAAAGATGCCTTCTTCTATCACGTTGCGGTTATAGTGTGTGTGCCCCGTCATGATATGCACTTTATGGTTCTTCAGGATCGGGTAAAGCTCTTCCCTATTCTTCACGCCCCAGTGCACCGGAATGTGTGCGCAAAGTATAACCAAGTGATCTGTAGGAACCATGGCCAGGTCTTTCTCCAACCATTTGAGTTGGCGCTCTGTAATGTAACCGTCGTATTGCTTGTCTTTGCCCAGGTAACGCACATCATCCAGCACCACGTAATGCAGCTTGCCGCGGTTAAAAGAGTAATAAGTAGGGCCATAAGTAGCTTCAAAGGTTTTATCCGAAACTTCATCGCCGCCTTTGTTCAGATCCTGGTCGTGGTTACCAAGCACCTGGAAGAACGGAATTCCCAATGTGGCCACACCCTGATCATATTCTTTGTATAGCTCTGGTTTGTCCCAGGTAATATCGCCAACCGTGATGCCGTGCACCAGCGTACCGGCAGCCATGCCTTGCAGGGTTTTAACAGTATCAGGAACAGATTCATCTAGCATGCGCTGCGCATCTTTTTTGTTACGCGGCTGCGGATCTGCCCAAATAATAAAGTTGTGCTTTGTATCGTCGGTTGGTAAGGCCTTCAGATTAAAGTTATAGTCTTGTTTACTGTTGTGGTTTAGATACTGGTAGTGTCTGGCGATGCCATTTTCATTAGGAAAATCGTACCCGGCCGGCACTGATACAAACACAAACTTGGCCTGCTCGTTTACAGGCAATTCATACTTTCCTTTGCGGTTCGTCTTCACCACACTATAGCCATCCGATACTACAACATTTGCCAGCTTTTTACTTCCGGCTGTTACTCTGCCTTTTATAGTTGTTTTAGATGGCGCTGCAAGTGCAGTTGTATAACTTCCGCCAAGTATAAGGCCTCCTGAAAAAAGGAGCACCCGCTCCAGAAATGATCTTCTTTTCATGGTTATATCTTTAAATGCCAGGAACCGCTTTCAAACTTTCGAAATAGTTGCTGTAATCTGTAAATAGCTTGTGGTTCTTTAGCAGCAGCATGGCTTCGTTGTTATTGCGTAGGGCGTTATTTGTAAAGTTGTGTGAGCCGGTTATCAGCACGTTGGTGTTCGCACCCCGCCAGTTGCCTTGTATAAGTATAAATTTGGAGTGGATGTTAACCTTAGGCTTGCTGGCATCAGTTAAATTGTAAACTCTCAAAAAAGCGCCTTTACTTTCAAGTTCTCGCAGCCCTGCAAGTATATTATCATCGATCTTGTTCTTAACCACCAGCTCGATTCTTGCTCCTTTAGCCTGTAGTTCGGCCAGTTTCTCAACTATATTAAGGCGGGTGCTTGTCCAGTCAGACATGCCTATTTTTATAGTTGCAGTAGCGGGCTCTGTAATGTCATTCAGAAATTCGATAATGGTATCATCGCCATAGACTACACCATTTCGGCGCTTAGGCATGAAGTATGCGTTTATACCTGTTGAAGCATCGCTGTACTCTTTGTAGTAATAGTCTTTCATGCCTGAACCAGCTTTTGCCTGCATATCAGCCCAATATGTTTTGTAAGACTGGTACAAACCTCCATCAGCCAGCATGACGGCATCCTGAAATTTGACTGCATCCTCTACAGTGAAGTTGTGGGAGGTCTGGAACACCAGGTTTTGTACGATGCCACTTGTAGTCTCCACCTCAGAGAAAATGGCAAACTTATTATGGTTAATGGCTATTGAGCTGGCATCATTCTTTACCGAAATTACTTCGCCACCTTTGGCTTCCAGCGCTCTTTTAAGTTCGTGATAAGTCAAGGGGTTCATTTCCTGCGATTCCTCGCGCCCCAGGTCCATCATTACATGCAGTTTTACACCTCTTTCACTTGCCTTCTTCAGGGCCTCGATTAGCGGGGGGTAATCGAACAGGAATATGCTCAGGTGTAAAGAGGCATCCTTAGGAGTTGCGTTTACAAGCGCTACAAGTCTGTCAAGTATAGTTAAAGACGTAGCGCCTTGCTTAATTTTGTTTACGTCCGTGAAAATGGCATCCGGGAAGGTGGCATTAACAGGCGTTATAGTTTCTGTTTCCGGTACTTCCGGAGTAGGTGTTTGTTGTTTTTCGTCTTTGCAGGAGATGAGCAAAAATAGGAGGGCAATAAGATAGTACTTTGGCTTTAGCATGCTTTAACCTTGTATGGCAAGTATGATATTAAGTTAAGGGTGTGCAGAAGCTGATAATAGTTTTGCAGGCTTCCGGTATTATAAGGTATAAAAAAGAAAGGCGCCCCATATTACCGGAGCGGCCTTTCTTTTATTATAAAATTTAGTTCTGGTAAACAGCGAAATCGTCCATACCAAGGCGGCCATTTGGTGCTGTAGTTCCTAGGCCCAGCTTGTTTATTCTGAATCGTACCGGACCAGAAATATCCATCAGGAATGTAGCCATTTTCTTGTCCTGCGTAGCATCAGATACAGCTTCTCCTACCTTAGTCCAGGTTTGGCCCTGGTCCTGAGAGTATTCTAACTGCCATGTACTAGGAGCATCTGTGTAGTAGGTGCCGTACCATACCGTTACTTTAGAAGCACCGTTTGGTAAGTCGAAGTTCATTTGCAGTAAAGCTGATTCTGTAAGCTTCTGCTGGAAACGAACAGCCTGCACTCCCGAAACAATAACATCTCTGCCTGCAGTTTGCTCAAGGATCGACTGATGCAGCAACCAGTTACCTGTTGCCAGGTTTCTGTTGTTATCAGCCATGTTATAGCTTTTCTTATCGGTATACACCGGCGATTCGAAAGTTTCAGGGAAGCCAGGGTAGATAGGACCACTGGCATTGAGTGCGTCAGCTACTGTACGCATGCGCAATACCGGCTTTCCTTCAGCAGACATTGTCGGTATACCCACAAAGCTGGCACTTGCAGGTAATTTACGTCCTGCAAAAGTGGCATTAGCTTCTGTTTGTAATGTTACTGTGCTTCCGGAGCCATCGCCAATTTGTTTATTTCCTGCATAGGTTTCGCCTGTAGCCGGCAGTGGATCTGCATCGCCACTTACAACAACCAATGTACTCTCATACTTATGGAAGTTTGTTAACAGTTCGCTAACAGAAACTGCTTTAGGCGCTACTGGTAAGCCAGATGCTACAGTAGTTATACTTTCAGGTTTCAGACCTGTTATCTGCAACACACCTTCCTTACGGGTAAGCGTTGTACCTCTTACATCAAAAAGTACAGAGTCACCAACCTGGTAGTTTGCAGCAGCCTCTCCTAAATTAAGTATGATACCTCTGCTCATGCCTCTCCAGGAATCCTGAATGGCAACCTGCCCTGCCGGCCAGTTGTTACCCGCCGGGTTCGATACTACTATACCTCCTGCCTGGTGTGCACCAAATAATGGTCCTTCGCCTAATTGCAGGTCCTTTTCATGGAACGCTTCGCGCACAACATACAAAGATGCTACCGGATTAGGAGTGCCTTCCGCCGGGTTTGGGTCTTCCTCGATACAGGAAGTAAAGCCCAGAATACTTAAGCAGATGGCTAGAAATGATAAATATTTTTTCTTCATGACCTGTGTCTTTATTCTTTCTTTTTTCAAACCAACTGTTAGTTCTTGTTCCACCAAACTTTCGTGTTCATGTCGTCGCCGCCCATGGCTGCTACGGCAGCATTATAGTTAGCTCCATTTAGCGACTGAACATAAACCGGGTACTTGAAACGTGAAGGCATTACACCACCATTCTGCACGCCAGGGCCTATTGGCAGCACCGGATGCCCTGTTCTTCTGTACTCATGCCATTGCTGAAAATCGGTGAAGAACAATGTATAGTATTTCTGGAGCATGATCTTTTCCAGTTTGCTATCGAAGTCAGCAGCGTCGTTCCAGGCTACAGCTTCTTTTGCAAAATGGCCGGTAGGCACTTCTAGTCCCCACATAGCGATACCAGCAGTAGTACCCTTTTCGTAATAGATTTTTGCATCTCCGGAGATGAATCCTCTTAAAGCGGCTTCAGCAAGTATAAACTGCACCTCAGCATAGTTAATAATGTTACCCAGCAGAGGCTCGTTTTTCAGGTCCAGGTGATAAGATGATTGCCTTTCCGGCACTTTGCCCGGAGCGTAGCCACTTGGTATACCTACATAACTAGTACCAATTGCTGTTGCCCATCTTGCCAGTCTTGGATCTTCCATTGCGCTCAGGTTGTTCACAAAGAAATCTGTCAGGCCATGGCTACCATTAAAGTCATAGTCGCGCATATTTGTGAAGGCTGAAAGAAGAGGCTGCGTAGTTGTATAGCGCAGAATGGCAGAATCATCGTTGCTCGAGAAGATCGGGTAAAGACTTGGATTAGTTTCTACGATCTCTTTGATTTTAGCAGCAGCATTAACTTCTGGTCTGCCCGAAGCACGCATCAGCAGGCGCAGGTATAATGAGTTACCAAATTTTCTCCACTTAGCAACGTCGCCGGCATAAACAGGATCAAGCGCTTTTTCGTCAGCTTTCATTACCTCGCCGGCAGCTAACAGTGCGTTAGCTTCTTCCAGTTTCGCGAAAAGGTCCTTATAGATAACCTCCTGCGAATCAAACTTAGGTTGCAGGTTTCCTTCACGACCTCTGTTTGCATCTGAGTAAGGTATATCGCCAAACATATCTGTCAGCAATGAGGTAGACCATACATCCAGTATCAAACCTATACCCATAAAGCTTTTCTGCTGTGTTACCTGGGCATTTTTGTAAATATCTACAAAGTTGGTGCGCTGCAGGTACCAGTTGTTCCACATATAATCAGACTCGCCTGGTCTGATCACGTAGCGGTGAATCTCATCTGTATCCAATATTGTTACGTGCACCTGCATCAGCTCATTGTTCAGGCGCAGAGCGCGGTTATTGTTGCGGGTAACCATATCGTGTAGCGCAGGTGCCAGCAAAGAGGCTGGTGTTGCTGCAACCGACTCGTTAGGGTTAATGTTAAGTTCCTCAAAGTCCTTGGTGCAGGAAGAGGTTGCAAGGCTGGTAGCAGCCAGCCCCACAAGAATGAATGTTTTTATATTTTTCATGATAAAGTCTTCGGAATAATTAGATGCCTAATGTCAGATTAACACCAAACGATCTTGTTGGAGGGAACTGACCTACTTCGAAACCGCCTGTGATACCACCTGTACCACCAATAGAACCAACCTCTGGATCAAATGCAGGCCATTCAGTTATCATGAACAGGTCGCGTCCAAATACGCCCAGGCTTGCGCGCTGTATCTTCAGTTTCTGAAGCACTGATGCCGGAACAGTATAATCCAGGCGTACTTCGCGCAGCTTAATATAATCAGTGCTGAAAGTATTGGCTTCCACGTTATCGCGGCCAAAGTGCTTCGTATAGTATGTTTGCATATTAGTAGCCAGCACATCGTTTGGTCTGTAGCTACCGTCGGCATTCTTGATCACACCGTCGCCAATGATGCCATTGTAGCGACCAGGTATAGTTTTCTTAAGTTTGCCTTCTTCAGCCAGTACTGCGTGAGTCAGAGAGTAAGCTACACCACCAAACTGACCATCAAACATCATGTTAAAACCGAATTGCTTATACTTCAGCTCAGTACCTAAGCTACCTCTCCACTTCGGAGTGATATTACCCAGGTATTTGATATTCTGGCCTAGCACCGGATAGCCTGTTTCATCATAAACAATTTTTCCTTCAGGTGAACGCTCATAACCCAAGCCATAAAGAGCACCCATTGGGCCGCCTGGGCGTGCCTCGATAGTACCACGCGGACCTGATGCCAGAATCAGTGTATTTAAACTGTCAACCAGTTCAACAACTTTGTTTTTATTGACAGCATAAGTACCGAATACTTTCCAGTTCAGCCCACCTTTATTTTCAAGAAGTGTAGCGGTGGACTGTACCTCAATACCTTTATTCTGAACCATACCGGCATTAAGCATAATGCTAGAATAACCTGTAGACTTATCGATAGGAGCTTCGAGGATCTGATCTTTTGTATCGTTCTGATAAAGCGAAACATCCAGGCTAAACCTGTTTTGCAGTAAGCGCAGGTCAAAACCAACTTCATAGCTTGTGGTCATCAACGGCACCAGGTTCTCGTTAGCGATAGTAGTTGGGTTAGATAGACCTGATGGGAAGCCTTCCTCAATACCATAAGTATAAGAAGTCAGGTATGGCTGTGTACCACCACTACCAACCTGCGACCAGGAACCTCTTACTTTCATGAAAGAGATAGCTCTTGGCATCTGAACCATGTCAGATATTACACCGCTGAGGTTAACAGATGGGTAGAAGAAAGATGTGTTTTTAACTGATGTAGGCGTTGCAAGTGTACTTGTCCAGTCGTTGCGGCCTGTAAGATCCAGGAAGAGCACGTTGTTATAGCTAAACTCCGCCATTCCATACAAGCTGTTCACAGCATACTCGGCACGTCTTGGGTAAGCTAAAGGAATCTCCTTGCTGTTAGAGAAATTGTAGATGCCCGGGTAAAGCAATTTATTGGCTCTTAGCTCCTCTTTAGCATATTTGTTTGCCATTCTGCTACCACCAAACGAAATACCACCATCAAATTTCTCGCTGATCTTTCGCTTGTAGCGTAACAGGAAGTCGCTAGTAACTTCACGATTAAAAATGCTTTGGGTATAGTACATACCCTCCGGGAACTTCTGAGTATCCCAAGGGCGCTGCTGCGAACGAGACTCCTGAGCAAAATCTACAGCGGAACGAACCATCAAGCTCAGGTCGTTTGTAAAGTTATATGTTGCTGAAACGTTACCAACAACACCATCTCTGTTCGACTTATTCAGCATTTCGTAAGCCTGCAGGTATGGGTTATCAAGGATGCTACTGAAAGGCGTATTTTGCTCAATACCTTCTCTACCTGGCATCCAGTAAGGCTTAAACCACTCCAGGTTCAGGTTAGGCGACAAACCTCTGATGAAGTACATGATGGTATGGTTGTTATACCCTGTAGATGGAAGGTTATCGCTGTGGTTATTAGTGTAGTTAACTTTAGAAGCGAACTGCAGCTTATCTGTTACCTTATGGTTTAAAGATAGCGCTACCGTGTTGCGCTTATAACCTGTGTTAGGCACGATCCACTCGTTTTTCAGATTAGTATAAGAAAGGCGAGCTGATGTCTTATCTGATCCACCCTCAATACTTACACTGTTTGTAAAAGTAGAAGCAGTTTCAAAGAAATCCTTTCGGTTGTTTTTGTAAGGAACCCAAGGTGTTCTTTCTGTGCCGTTGGTGCCAGTTGCAGGGTCGTACTGGTAATAGCTTTGCCCGTTAAAGCGTGGGCCCCAGGCAGAACTGGTGCTCTTAGTGCTCTTACCATCTTCGGTGTTGTTATAAGAGTACCATGTATCCTGGCCGCCTGTGCCCTGACCATACTCATACTGGTAGTCAGGCCAGCGAGATACGGAGCTTATAGTTGCATTAGAATTTATAGTAACACCAATACCTTTTTTAGCTTGCTTACCAGATTTGGTAGTAATGATGATCGCACCGTTTGCTCCTCTGGCACCATAAAGTGCTGCTGCACCAGGTCCTTTCAAAACAGAAACACTCTCAATATCATCCGGGTTGATATCATTCAGACCTGTACCAAAGTCTACAGGGTTGTCAGATGATAAGTATGACCCGCTACCAGTACCGGTTTTCGGGCTGCTCATTACCACTCCATCCACAACTATCAGAGCTTCGCTGCTTCCGCTAAGGTTGTTCTCGCCGCGAAGTATAATTTTGTTTGAACCAGCCGGGCCACCGCCAGACTTTACCATGTTCAAACCTGCTACTTTACCAGAAAGAGCATCGGTCCAGTTGTTAGAAACAGCTTTCGTAAGTTCATCGCCTTTTACCTGCGAAACAGCATAACCCAAGGCTTTTTCTTCACGCTTGATACCAAGAGCAGTAACAACTACTTCAGAAAGTTGCTTGTTATCCAACCCCATAGTAACAGTCAGGTTGCTTTCAGCTTTTGTAATAGTAACCTCTTTTTGCTGATAGCCAATAAATCTGAAGGTAAGAACTGCTCCTGTTTCAACTTCTACCTTGAAAGAGCCTTCCACATCGGTAACTCCAACAGGAAGCATGTTAGCCAGGATGGTAACGCCAGGTAATCCGCTGCCGTCGTCGCCTGCTACTACTTTACCTTTTACAGTTACTTTCTGGTTCTGAATAGCCTCTACATTCACTTTGGATGCAAAGGCATCTGTGGCAGCAAGGCCATTACCTGCCATTAACAGGCACGAGCATAGCCAAAAACTCTTCTTCAGGCTATTCCTGCCCTTTTTGGGAGGATGTAAAAATTTTTCCATCTGATTAGGATTAATTCTGAACTGATATTGAGGGTTATCTAACTTGAGTTAATTCCAGGTTTTGTTTCTCTTTATTCCAGGTAAGGGCAGTAAAGAAGATAGAAAGTATGCAGGCAGCTACCAGCACTATAAATCCTCCGTCCCATCCCCAGTGGTCTACTACAAAGCCCATGGCAATATTGGCAAACAATGCCCCGCCCATATAGCCGAACAAGCCTGTGAGGCCTGCAGCTGTTCCGGCCGCTTTCTTAGCTACCAGGTCCAGTGCCTGCACCCCGATCAGCATTACCGGACCATAGATCAGGAAGCCGATAGCTATCAGAGCAATGTTATCGATGAGAATGTTGCCTGCAGGGTTTTTCCAGTACACAACCACGGCAACAAGTACCAGCAGCATATAAATAATGGTGGCTGGCGCACGGCGTCCTTTAAAGATCTTATCACTGATCCAGCCGCAAAGCAGCGTACCAGGTATACCTGCATACTCGTAAGCAAAGTATGCCCAGCCGGTTTCCTTCACTGAGAAACCTTTGGCTTCTTCAAGATAAGTAGGCGCCCAATCCAGGATGCCGTAACGCACCAGGTACACAAATGCGTTAGCAAAAGCGATGTACCACAGCATGCGGTTATTCAGCACATACTTAAAGAATATCTCTTTTGCGCTCAGCTCTTTTTCGTGGTCTGTTGAATAGTTTTTAGGGTAATCGTTCTTATATTCTTCTATAGTTGGAAGGCCGCAGGATTGCGGTGTATCGCGCACCAGCATGTATGTTACCAGTGCAGAAAGCAGGGCGATCAGGCCAGGGAAGTATAAAATACTCTGCCAAGTACCAAACAAAGCAATAGCCGCAATAGAAAGCGGCCCAATTAAGCCCCCACCTACGTTATGCGCCACATTCCAGATCGACATTTTGGTACCACGCTCCTTTGTAGAGAACCAATGCACCATAACGCGTCCGCAAGGAGGCCAGCCCATACCCTGAAACCAGCCGTTCAGGAACAGCAATATAAACATGAAAGCTATAGAGCTTGTAGCAAAAGGCACTACCCCCATCATTATCATAGTAAGTGCCGATAGCACCAAACCTATACTTAAGAAAGTCCGGGCATTACTTCTGTCAGAAACGTTACCCATGATAAACTTGCTCAAACCATAGGCGATTGATACCCCTGATAACGCAAAACCCAGGTCAGCTTTAGAATATCCCTGAGCTATAAGTTCAGGCATTATCAGCGAGAAGTTCTTACGCACCAGATAGTAGCCAGCGTAACCAATAAAGATCCCGATGAATACCTGCAGGCGCAGGCGCTTATACTCGGGGTCTATTCTTTCTAAGGGCAGCCGATCTGCGTGGGGTGCCGGTGAAATAAGACGCATACTTATGTTGTAAAAATTTTAAGCAATTCGATTTTCTTTAAAAAAATTTTCCTGCCGAAGCTCACAGCCTTAGTGCTGGAATCAGGCTCTTTTTCAGGTACAATTTTTTGTTTAATTAATTATCCGAGCAACAGCATCTTGTGTTATGAAAGCCTGAAAATCTAAATTTTTGCTAAAAATACAGACTTCATTTAAATTTAAAAGTACAAATACGCTATGCTTAAATATATAAAAACAGCAATATTTAAATCTTAAAGTTATACTAGCACTTCATATCAGCACCAACAATACATGTCTTTCTGAATGCTCTAAAATTAACCTGAACCAGGTATAATTAAGCGACCTTGCTGGCTCTCGCACCTACTTCTGCCGGCAGTCCATAAGGCTCTAGCAGGTACTGGTTTGCCAATGCCACAAAGCTGTTGATCTGCTCCTGTTTCCAGGTTTCGCTCATACCTAATTCTGCAGCCATAATAGTTGCAACTGCCGGAGCCATATCTATAGCCACTCTCGCATTCAGGAACAGGACACGCATTCTTCTGGCAAGTACATCTTCTACTGTTCTGGCCATTTCGTTTCTAACTGCCCAAACAACTTCAGCCTGTGTATTAGGGAAAGAAGCATGCAATTTTTGCTGCAACTCCGGGCAATCTTTTATAAGTGCACGAATACCTTCTGCATCGCTGCCATATACATCCAGATAATTTGCCACATCCTGCGGCTTTGCATAACCATGAATTTTAAGGTTAGCTGTTGCGCAAGGCTTAGCAGGCAAATGGCCAACAGTTATAGCTTGCTCTATGGTGTCTTCAGCCATTTTGCGGTATGTGGTCCATTTACCACCCGTTATAGTTA
Source organism: uncultured Pontibacter sp. (assembly GCA_966250805.1). Taxonomy (GTDB): domain Bacteria; phylum Bacteroidota; class Bacteroidia; order Cytophagales; family Hymenobacteraceae; genus Pontibacter. The sequence goes on from CBINIP010000002.1 coordinate 249,578, forward strand.
CCAGGCCAGATGGAGCTACCATCAGCTTGTGGCTGCGCGAAATCTCTTTAGTACTGTTAGTGCCTTTAGCAGGCGCCGCCAACGGACGTAGCCCTGCAAACACGCTCAGCACATCTTTTCTGGTTGGTTTGCGCACCATGTACTGACCTGCTGTATCAAGTATAAACTTTATCTCGTCTTCCAGAGCAGTTGGCTCCAGGCTGGCGCTGTTCAGAGGTGTATCTGTTGTACCTACCAGCACATGGCTATGCCACGGAACAGCGAACAACACACGCCCATCCGGAGTTTTTGGTATCATAAGTGCTGTATCACCTTTTAGGAAAGAGCTATCCAGCACCACGTGCACACCCTGGCTTGGCCTTACCAGCGGATCTTGTGCCGGCTTATCCATTTGCAGCAGGTCGTTCACAAATACACCCGTAGCATTTATTACCACTTTAGCAGATAGCTGGTATTCTTCGTCGCTTTCAAGGTCAAGCGCTTTTACGCCTGATACTTTTCCGTTGCCATCCTTAATAAGGCCAGTTACTTTGAAGTAATTCAGCAATACGCCCCCTTGTTCTGCACAGGTTTGCGCCAGGTTTACAGCCAGCCTCGCATCATCGAATTGGCCATCGTAGTAAATAATGCCACCTTTAAGGCCATTCTGCTCGACATTTGGCAGCAGCTTCTGCACCGTTTTCTTACCCAGCAACTCTGTTTTCTTAAATCTATACTTGCCGGCCATCAGGTCATACACTGTAAGGCCAATGCCGTAGAAACCTTTATTAAACCAGCTATAGCTCGGAATTACAAATGGCTGCACATGCACCAGGTGCGGCGCATTCTGTAGCAGTAGCCCACGCTCATGCAACGCCTCATACACCAGGCTAACATCTCCTTGCGCCAGGTAGCGAACACCACCGTGCACCAGCTTTGTACTTCTGCTCGAAGTACCTTTTGCAAAATCCGCCTGCTCCAGAAGAAGCGTTCTATACCCTCTGGCAGCAGCATCAACAGCTACTCCTAATCCGGTTGCACCACCACCTACAACTATAATATCCCAGCCAGATTTTTCTTGTTTGATGCGCTCAACAAACTTTTCACGATCAAATATACTTCCTCCCGCTGCTTCTGCTTTCGAATGCATTGTTAACTTATTGTTATTTTTTATTTTGTATTTCGTTTAAAAGTATATGAAACCAAACATAAAAGCAAACGAAACTCACAAAAAATAATATAAAGCTAACTCCTAATGCTTAGAGGCTGATTTTTGATTTCATATAGCATATCACCCACTCCTGTCATATAAATCAGAATTCTTTGAAACAGGATTTATTTCAGACGAAAGCAAACCTATTTCATTTGCAAACTTCTTCCTCTGCGGCTACTGTTACAGAATAATGTTTCATACCTGAAATGACCTGCTGCAAACACAACCTAAGTACTCCATCCTCAGTTTTAAACTATAAATCAACTCTTTACAGGACCATGCAATGGAATAAAGATAAACTGAATGCACTGATAGCGCAGATTGATGCGCTATTTGAAGAAGCACTGGAGCTTGAAAAGAAATTTGAAAGCACCTTATCGGAAGTTGATCACAGGTTTAACAAGAGCGCCCGAAACCTGCTGCATTACCTTGCCCTGCGCCACCACGACATCAGGCAGCTACAGGAGGAATTAGCGCAACTCGGACTTTCATCATTGGGCAGAACAGAAGGACATGTATTGGCTAGTTTGCGGGCAGTTCGAAATCATCTCTGCTTCCTGACTAACTGCGAACCAACACCTAAGGCCCTTTCTGTTTCTTTCTTTGAGAATCGGGAACTTCTGGCAACCCACACCACTGACTTGCTTGGACCTGTGCAAGGCAAGCGCAGCACCCGCATTATGGTAACTTTCTCTACCGACCTGGCCACCGACTATGAACTGGTGTTGCGAATGCTGAAATCTGGCATGAACTGCGCACGTATTAATTGCGCCCACGATGGCCCGGAAGTATGGCTTGCCATGATCAGCAACATTAAGCGGGCAGAAAAAGAAACGGGCTTACCCTGCAAAATATTAATAGACCTTATGGGGCCAAAATTGCGCACTGGTCCGCTGGCTCCCGGCCCTGAAGTAATAGCCATTCATCCTATACAAAACGAAATTGGGCAGATTGCCTCTCCTGCCAAAGTATGGCTAGCCCCGGCAGGCACACCTACTCCTAAAACAGCCGACGCAACATTACCGGTAGAGTTATCCTGGGTAAGCCAGCTACAGGAAGGAGACATAATCCGCTTCATGGATACCCGTGGCCGCAAACGCAAACTATCAGTGGCTCAGAAAGAAGCAAATGGCGTAATGGCCCACCTGCTTAAAACTTCGTACATCGCATCCGGCACTAAACTTATACTTAAAAACCATTCTACTACCGACCAAACGAGCTCTGTAGGAAAGCTACCCGCCACTGAGATGCCGATACTATTGAAAAAAGACCACACACTTATACTTCATCGCGAAGCTATACCTGGCAAACCAGCTCAGTTTGATGCCAACGGGCACATTATCGAACCGGCTCATATATCTTGCACCTTACCAGAGATCTTTGACCAGGTAAAAACGGACCAGCCTATACTTTTCGATGATGGAGAAATTGAAGGAGTGATCAAGGAAGTTAAAAAAGATGCTTTAGAGATCAGAATCACTTTTGCAAAAGACAAAGGCAGCAGACTGCGCTCCGACAAAGGTATAAACCTACCAGACAGCAAATTACGCTTACCAGGCCTTACAAAAAAAGACAAAGAAGACCTGAAATTTGTAGTGCAGCATGCCGATATTGTAAATCTGTCTTTTGTGAACGATGTGGATATAGTAGAGGCCCTGCATACTGAGCTAACGAACCTGAATGCTGCCAATATGGCCATTATGCTGAAAATTGAAACAAAAGAAGGGTTTCGAAACCTGCCTCACCTGCTGTTAGCAGCCATGAAAACTTACCCGGCCGGTATCATGATAGCTCGCGGCGACCTGGCCGTGGAATGTGGCTGGCAACGACTTGCAGAGGTTCAGGAAGAGATTTTATGGCTATGCGAAGCTGCGCATATTCCGGTAGTTTGGGCAACACAGGTACTCGAAACATTAGCTAAGAAAGGCCGCCCTTCCCGTGCCGAGATAACCGACGCAGCAATGGCCCAGCGCGCCGACTGCGTAATGCTGAACAAAGGACCGCACATCATCGAAGCCATTGATATGCTCGACGATATTATGAACCGCATGCAGGCGCATCAGCAAAAGAAAACATCAATGCTCCGCAGCCTCAATGTTTCTGAAATGGAGAAATAACCTGTTGCTAATAAAGTCATTATCAAATGTAATCATTATCTTCAATACAGAAACCAACCTTCAACCCTCTGCTCTATGAAAAAAATCCTGCTCCCGGCTCTGTTTTTAACCTGCCTTGCTGCTACTCCAATGTATGCACAATTACACGACCCAGCTCTCACCAAGACAGCCAGTATCATCACTCCTAAGCCACTTGTGCTGGTAGATAATCAGGAAACAGATAAAGCTGCACTTATACTTCATTCCTCCAGAATCAAAAGTATAGATGTATTGAAAACAGATGCATCAGCAAAATATGGTAAAAAAGCAAAGGATGGCGTGGTTATACTAACTTTAAAAGAGCCTTCTCAACTTGTGCGCATGGAGCAGATATACAGCAAGTATAAAATATCTGAAGACCACCGTAAACTGCGGGTTTTGATTGACGGAGCACTTATACCTGACAAGAAGATTATTCTGGCAGACCTACGGGATGTAAGCAAAGTAGAAGTTAAAAAGCAGGAACCTACTGCTACTACCAGATGGAGTTTCAACGAAGATGAACTGTTTCTGCAGATATTTTCAAATAAAGACTAAATAAAGCAGGTATAAATAAACGAAAAAGGCTTCCGGATTAATTTCCGGAAGCCTTTTTAATGGTGAGATGTAAGTATTCTTTTGATTTATATTATCTGATATCCAGATAGATACCTTCAGGTGCGTTAGCAGCTACGTTTACAGTTGCTGCAGCTTCGCCGTTGTCACTAAGTTTGAAGCCCAGGATTTTGTTTGCGCTTCTCTCAGCAACGTAAACCATGTTTTTACCTTCTCTGTCATCAATAGCAACGTCAACCGGACCGCTTAGCAGGTTAGCAGCAGTACCTGTAATAGTACGTGTTGCAGTAATTTCGCCACTTGCGCCAGATAAAACAGCGTCAGCATTGTCAAAGATGTAAAGTTTACCATCTGTAGCAGTAGCAGCAGTAGATCCGATGTCAGAAACAACAAGTGTGTTAGCTGCGCTAGAGTAAGCAACACCATGTAGGCGAGTTGCACCAGCAATTTTGAAAGTAGCTGTAGGCGATACTCTGCCAGTTACCAACGCTGCTGGGTTATTGTATACTTCAATTGCACGAGCTGTTTCGTCAAGAGCAACAATTAAGCGGTTGTTTTTGCTGTCGAAGTGTAAAGCCCAAGGTCTGCCGCCATTTAGTTTAAGAACTTTAGTAGCAGGAGTTTCATTGTTTAGAGCTAATGGATCGCTGAAAACGTGGATCGTGCTATCGCTTGGTCTTGAAATATAAAGAAGCTTGTTTGCTTCGTCGAAAGCGATATCTCTGGCGTTAGTTACGTTAGTAGGTCTGAAGCTTGAAGAAGGTGTAGCAACATCTGTCAGGTTAGCCGCATCTGCAAAAATCAGAATCTGTCTGTCGTCGCGTGAAACCTGCATCAGGTGGCCTGAAGTTGGCGCTACCACTATACCGTTACCCTTTTTAGCACCTGTTTGCACTGTTTTACCACTTGCAAGAGCTGCATCAGCGTTAAGGTCAAAAATATTTAACTGGCCAGCAGTAACATCGTTAGATACATATAAACGAGCTGCAGCATCAGCGCCAGGACCATTACCACCACCAGGAGTAATCGGATCATCTCCACCATTATCATCATCACAGCTGGCCATAAATACAGAGCAGCATATAACCGGGATCGCAAGTAATCTTCTGAAATTAATTTTAGTAAAGGACATAGTTTCCATAGGTTTAAAATATTATTATTTTTGGAATAAAACGCCTATTCCGAGGCTTAAGTATAATTTGTACTATTAAAAATTCTAAGTTAAGCAGTGAAACAAGGTCAGGTGCCCGAAGCATGAACACCAGGTTCCAAATTACACCCGGGGAAGCGGATGCTTAACAGTTTTGAAACACTACCATTACGGAGAAAGTCGTTAAAAAGGATTCGATAATCGCTATTTTATTATAAACAATTCTTTTAATTTGGTTAAAGCCGCTTTTTTTGAGATAAACCGAAGCAAAGACAGAGGCCCCAAGATTTATACTCTTATGAACCACACCAAACGCTCCAGCATCAAACCAGGCCTTAAAGTAAAAATCGTGATGAAAGAAGATCAGCGATCAGGCTACCTGACAGAAGGCTATGTACAAGACATTTTAACCAACTCATCCTCACACCCGCATGGCATCAAGGTAAGGCTCGAAACCGGCGAGGTAGGACGCGTGCAGGAAATCATGGATGAAGACTGATTTATTGAACACGATTTTCGATAACATTTACGATAGTGTTATCGATTAGTTTAAAAAATATTAATATAGCGATACACCTGCTTGATTTTCAGTATATATAACTTTTGAATTTTACCTATAAGCAGGAGATTAATTGCACCATTTTACAGTAAACCTTCGTCGGCAAAGCTGTAATAATCGGTATCGGTAAAGATGATATGGTCGAGCACGGGCAGGTCCAGGAACTGTCCGGCCTCTTTCATTTTTTTAGTGAGGGAAATATCGGCGGCGCTGGGTTTGGTATTGCCGCTTGGGTGGTTGTGCACCAGTATGATAGAGCTTGCCAGTTGCTCCAGTGCTTTCTTGAAAATGATCTTAGGGTCAGCTACGGTTCCTGCCACACCGCCAGAGCTTATACTTTCTTTTTTCATAACCACATTGGCACGGTTCAGAAGTATGATCCAGAACTCCTCGTGTTGCAGATCCAGCAGTTGCGGCTTTATATAGTTGTAGATATCAGTTGAGCAGGTAATGCGGGTACGGGCAGCCACGGCAGCCTCTTTGCGGCGTCGGCCTAATTCCAGGGCACTCACTATGGTTATAGCTTTGGCTTCGCCTATACCTTTGTGCTTCATCAGGTCTTTAACCGATAGTTTTGCCAGCTCGTTCAGGTCGTTACCAACAGCAGTAAGTATAAGTTTAGCTACATCAACGGCAGTTAGTTTAGGTGTACCAGATCCAATAAGTATAGCAATGAGTTCGGCATCGCTCAGGGCTGCTTTGCCTTTCAGCAGCAGTTTCTCGCGTGGGCGGTCTTCTTCGGCCCAGGTCTTGATGTTTAGCGTTGGCTGGTAAGGCAAAGTGCCCGGAGTAACAGTGCTTTCTTCCACTACGGTACAGATTTTGTTAAGTAAAGGATGTTAGCTGAATCCAATTTTTAAAGAATTAGTTCAGCCGGAGCCTTTTCAGCTTTAAATTTGTTTTCTTATACATTAACATCAATCTAACCCAGGCGTAGAGAGCTACAGCTTTTCAGGCCTCTAAACTATATTATGCAACGATTTTTCTCCAGATTCCTTTCAGTAGGAATTGTGCTTCTGATCCTGTTTCTCATAGATCTGTATGTTTTCCAGGCCATCAGAACAGTAACGCAGAACCTGTCGCCGGTGGCGCAGCGGGTAATTTATACTTTGTATTGGGCAATTTTTGCCATAACGTCAGTTACTTTTTTCCTGGTGTCTGCCACACGTGGCGTACCGCCCAATGCATTTAAAACATACCTGACAAGCACGCTTTTCATCATTTTTGCTTCCAAGCTGGTTGTGGTGGTTTTCCTTATACTTGATGACGTGGTACGACTTGGCAAAATGGCTTTGAACGCCTCTACTGCCGATGCTACGTTTGATCCGTCTCGTAACGCTTTCCTGAACCAGATGGGCCTGCTAATGGCTGCTGTACCTTTCTCAGCCTTCATCTATGGCATGGTAAAAGGTGCTTATGATTATCGTGTAAAACGTGTTACGCTCAAGTTCCCGAACCTGCCTAAGGCCTTTGATGGTTACAAGATGCTCCAGATCTCGGACCTGCACACGGGTAGCTTTAACTCTACCGCGCCACTAAAAGAGGCTGTTGGCATTATAAATAAACAGGAAGCAGACCTTGTGTTCTTTACCGGTGATCTGGTAAACAATATGGCTATTGAGCTTACAGACCATATTGACACGCTGAAGGAAATAAAAGCGAAACACGGCGTTTACTCTATACTTGGCAACCACGATTACGGCGACTATGTAGCCTGGGAAAGCCGCGAGGCCAAACAGAAAAACCTGCAGACCCTGATAGAATCGCATGGTAAAATGGGCTGGAATATACTGCTGAACGAGCACCGTAAAATTGAAAAAGATGGCGAGCACATCGCTATACTTGGCGTTGAGAACTGGGGCAACCGTGCCGGCTTTCCAAAGTATGGCAAGCTGCATCAGGCACACAACGGCGCTGCTGAAAGTCCTTTTAAAGTACTACTTTCGCACGACCCATCACACTGGGATGGCGAAGTTAACCAGCACTACCCAGACATCGACCTGACGCTTTCCGGCCACACGCATGGCATGCAGTTTGGCGTAAATATACCTGGCCTGAAGTGGAGCCCTGTACAGTATGTATACAAACAGTGGGCAGGCCTCTACAAAAAAGGTTCGCAGTACCTGTATGTAAACACCGGCCTTGGTTTCCTCGGTTATCCGGGCAGAGTAGGTTTCCTTCCAGAAATCACAGTTTTCGAACTAAAGAAAGCTTAAGTATACTTTAACAGAAGTATAAACCAAAAAGGGCATGCAAAACAGCATGCCCTTTTTTATGCCTAACCACTAAAACATTGGCTTATAAGAATAATTACATTAACCCACCATCACCCACACCTTAAAGCATAAGCATACTATACTAAATTAGGTTGTTCTGACAATCCATAAAGTATAAACAAAGCTTTCTGACGAATCACAAGTATGAACTTAATCTTTGGGGTGCCGTACAAAATGAGAGATGCAGCAAAATTAGTTTTATACTATTTTAAGCATTTCAATATTTTATTTAACAAAGAGGGACGAATTATGAAGAAGATATTTTTTTCGGTATGCTGCGCGAGTGCATTTTTATTTGCTTCCTGCACCGAAGACAGAGGCACCACCACTGAAGTTGCCGATGCAAACCACGACGAGAATGTTGATCCTAACGATATAAGAGGCTATGGCAATGATGCTGCACAATCCAGCGCCGATATGGGCGAAGGCGATAACACTACCTACCGCCAGGAGGCGCAAAGAACTGCCAGTATGATGGCCTCAGACATGAAGCTTGATGAAGCCACACAACAGAAAGTAACAGGTATACTGGCCCGGCAAAACCAGCAAATGGCCGTTCTGGAAGACAGGTATAACTATAGCGAAACTGCCAAAATGGGCGGTGAGGCCAGAAACGACTCAGAGAACGACACCAGCATGAACACCAACACCAACATGAATGCTGCCCGACCAAACAATGAGGGTAACACTTATGTGGGTAAAACCGGCCAGAATGAGCGCGGGTACAACAACATGAACATGACTGAGAGCCAGATGGATACTGAGCGCTCTAAAATCAGCCAGCAGACCGATCAGGAGCTAAAAGCTGTTCTATCGCCAGAGCAATACAGCATGTACACCAAAAACCGCAATAAGTATGGTGGTCAGGAGAACATGAACAAAGCCAGCGGAAATGAAGGCCAGATGAAATCACAGAACCAGCAAATGAAGGGCGGTCAGCAGTAAACCTAACACTCCTGGATTTCGTATAATATGGATGAAAGCCTGTAGCGCCCGTAGCTATAGGCTTTCGCCATTCTAGCCCTTCCGGTTTAAGCAAAGTTTTCCTAACTTTATACTTTACTATTTTTATTTGGAGCCAGGTATAATTTTATCCTTGTTACATCGTATAGTAATAAGCTAATATTTATTTGCCTGTTGCCTCCTTGCCTGCACATGAACCGAAACCTGTATTTATACTTGAGCCTGTTTTTCCTGATGCTCTGCAGCTTGCCTGCAACAGCACAGAAAACAATACGGGTAAGCGGCACCATTCTGCAGCCAGACAAGAAAACGCCTGTAGCCGGAGCCGGCATTATCAAAGTTGGTACCAATAAAGGCGTAGTTTCAGATGCAAAAGGCCAGTTCCTGATTGATATTGAACTACAGGATACACTACTGATACGCGCTATAGGTTACAAACCTGTGCTTTACCTGCCTAAGCAGTTACCTGTTTCCGAGATCCGCACCACCATTGTTCTCCAGGAAGACAGCGTGCTTTTGGGCGAAGTTGAGATTACCAGCAGGCCGTCAGAGGAAATGATACAGCGTGCTATCCGTAACATGAAGCGCTCGCAGACAAGCCAGGTTAAAAATCCGGGATACATACCAGGTTCTGAGCCGCCACCTCCCCCACCGGCACCGCCTGCTACTGTTCTCAGCCCCATGACCATGCTGTATGAGATGCTCTCTAAAGAAGGAAAACAGCGCCAGAAACTACAGGAATTATACCTGCAACAGGAGTTAGAGCGCCGTAAAAAAGAGCGTGATAACTATAACCGTTTCTTCAAAAACAACAAAGGCTACGAGTAGTTCTGAGGGGTGTGTCTACACATTCCTATCAGGTATAAATCAAAATTCCGGCACCTTTTATACATTACCTGAACATTTTTCTTTTTCGTAGGTTAGGTAACATCAATACCTGACACACCATGAAGATCGGATACCCATGCATGAACGAGTCGCTGGATTGTTCCTCAGCCAGAACTTTCCGGTTGGCTTCTTACTCTGAAGAGCGCCTGATACAAACAGTAGAGCAAAACCTGGCCTGCCTGCGCCGCATTCTGGAATACAACGTGCAGCACGGCCTGCTTTTTTTCCGCCTCACATCCGATCTTGTTCCGTTTGCCTCCCACGAGATTAACACCTATAACTGGCAGGAGCACTTTAAGATGACGTTCCGCAGACTGGGCGACTATATAAAAAAGAACAACATGCGCATTTCTATGCACCCCGACCAGTTTGTTGTGCTTAATTCGCCGAATGAGAAAACGGTAAAAAACAGCATTGCAGAGTTGGTATACCAAGGTTCTATACTTGATCTGATGGGCCTGGACAGCACGGCAAAGCTGCAAATACATGGTGGTGGCGCCTATGGCGATAAAGGAAGCGCTATTTACCGCTTTTCAGAAGTATACCACAGCCAGTTACCCGATGCCGTTAAAGCCCGACTTTGTGTAGAGAACGACGACCGCACCTATAGTTTACAGGATTGCCTTGTGCTGCACGAACTTACCGGTATGCCTGTTATTCTGGATAACCTTCACCATGAGTGCGTGAATAACGGCGAAACCCTGGCCGAAGCAGTACAGATGGCTGCAAGTACATGGCACCCTGAAAAAGACGGCGTGTTGATGATGGATTATAGTTCGCAGGCGCCCGGCGAGCGCAAAGGCAAACACGTGCAAAGTATACAGGAAGAACTGTTTCACGATTTCCTGGCAGAAACCGAAGGCACTGAACTGGACGTGATGCTGGAAATTAAAGATAAAGAAAGCAGCGCCTTAAAGGCCTTGGAAGTAGCGCGTGCCATGGGCCGGTTATAAGTAGTTGCTTATAACGCCATAGATCCACTCGGCCAGTTGCCACAGCGCCCAGAGCAGAAAGATGAACAGCAGCACAATAGTAACTATAGCACCAATAATGATGCCTTTTCCGCTGCCCTGGTACTTACCCTCTTCGTAGTGGCTACGCAACAAGCGCACATTCCGTTGGTTTGCTTTAAAGAAGAAGTCGAAGAAATTACCAAGTATAGGTATACTGCCCAGTAAGGTATCTACAGCAATATTAACCAGCATTAACGCTACAACCTTACCACTTGCGCCGTGCCTTGCCATAGTCATTACCAGCATAGCCGAAACACCGAACGAGGCCAGATCGCCGGCCACAGGCAACAAGCCCAGAATAGGATCTAAGCCAAAGCGAAAGTTGGTACCCGGCAACCGGAACTGGTTATCCATCAGTTTCACGATATTATCAATCCACTTCAGCTTTTCGGTTCGCGGCGTGCGCGTGTAATGTGTGTTTTCAAGGGCCATATGCGCTTATACGGAGCAATATCATCAAAAGGTAATTTTAGAGAAATCAGCAGGTATAAAACAGCACTAACTATACTTTATACTTCTGGTTAAGCCTGAAATGAAAAAGGCCGGCTAAAGCTGCCGGCCTTCTTATGAAGTTCTCAGGATCAGTGTTTCTTGCCTTTGCCTTTACTCTTCCCTTTTCCTCCGTGTCCGCCCTTTGCTGAAGACGAAGCTGAGTTTTTAATGATCACTGTGTTACCACCTTTTTTATGCTTGGTATGGCCAGGGTTAGTAGTGTATGGGTGGTGCGGGTTGTTAGGATTTTTGTACCAACCTTTGTGCAGGCCATTGTCTTTTTTAGCACTGCCTACGCGCACGTTTCTGCCATCCTCTATAATTATTACCCTACCCGATCTGGAAGTTGTTTTCTTAGAAGAGGAGCACGAGGCAAGTGTAGCAACTGCTGCCAACACTAATAGCCCTTGTTTTAAAATCTGCATGATTTGGCTTAAAGTAAAATATTTCCGGCAACTTAACGTAAAGCGCACTACAAAAGTATAATTCCGCTTCTATAACTTACAAATACTTAGCTAAAAAAGCCCGCCATCATTTCCGGATAGCGGGCTTCTATGATTTATTGCCTTAAGGCATTATAAGTGGTTATGATCTGATTTTATGGCCAGCTGCAGCAAAGTATAAAATGAACAGGTAGCAAGGCACCATGATCCAGTATGCCTGCTGCGCATTAAATGCATCTACAAGCGAACCGTAAACCAGCGGCAGAATTGCACCACCTGCAATACCCATGATCAGCAGTGAAGAACCAATTTTTGTGAAACGACCAAGATCAGCAATTGCCAGCGGCCAGATTGCAGGCCACATCAGTGAGTTGGCAAGCCCCAGCAACGCAATGCAAAGCACCGAAACATATCCATCTGTCAGGATTGCGCCTATGGCAAACACAACGCCAAGTATAGCTGATACCTGCAATGCTTTTTCCTGCTTAATATACTTAGGAATAGCAACTATACCGATCAGGTACCCCACTATCATGGCACCAAGTGTGAAAGAAGTAAAGAACTTGGCAGTTGATAAAGATATACCCTGCGCAGCACCATAGCTGATAATCGTGTCGCCGGCCATAACCTCAACACCCACATACAGGAACAGAGCAACTACACCCATCAACAGGTGCGGAAACTGCATAATGCTGGTCTTTTTGGTATTGGCAGCAGCTACCACTTCATCTTCCTGGTCGGTATCAACTTCAGGTAGCGAAGAAAGCAGCACAAGTACAGCTAGTATTACCAGCGCAACCGCCACTACAACGTACGGTGTAATTACACGGTGCGCAAGAGCATCAAGCTCCATCGCTTTCTCCTGCAGGCTCATGGTATCCAGTTGCTTCAAAAGTGCATCAGTATCCAGGAAAACAATAGCTCCCAACGCGATCGGGGCAAGTATACCACCAATCTTGTTACAGATACCCATAATACTGATACGCTTTGCAGCGCTCTCGGCAGGACCAAGTATAGTTATGTATGGGTTTGAGGCCGTTTGAAGCAAAGCCAAACCAGTACCCTGCACGAACAAACCTACCAGGAACACGATGTAAGTACGCGTTAAGGCAGCAGGTATAAAAATCAAAGCGCCGATAGCCATTATACCCAGACCGGCCGCCATACCTTTCTTAAAACCTGTCTTTTTCAGTACCCAGGCAGATGGAATAGCCATTACCAGGTAAGAGATATAAAAGGCAAAGGCTACCAGGTACGACTCGAAGTTAGTTAGCTCGCAAGCGATCTTAAGGTAAGGTATAAGTATCGAGTTAAGCCAGGTAACGGAGCCAAAAATAAAGAACAAGGCGCCAATGATCACAATCGGGCTAAAGAAGTTAGAACCACCAGACTGTATTGCCTTGTCGTTTGCAGTGGAAGCTACTTTTGTCATTAGGTTAAGTATAAATTAAAGTGCTAAAAGTTGATGCAGCCTACTCTACCGTAAAAAAAGCAGCCAAATGGCTGTATTTGTTCTTCAGTAAAGCGCTGTTTAAGGGTACAATATAGTAATTTATTCAGTTATACGTCAGTGCTTACTCCACTATTATTTCATCAGAGAACAACCAGGTTTTCTGGCCGGCAGATGGATATTGTGCCGGGCTAACGCCTATGCTTTTTGCCTTCACTTTCACAAATCTAGCTTTGGTGGCAGGTATAGCCGCTGTTACATCGCGCTTCAGAATACCCTCCTCAGAGTTCGGGTTCACCTCTGTTATCACTTTTACGGTTTTATAGCTTACCCCGTCCGTTGAAACTGCATACTCTACCTGAGCAGGCAAAAAGATGCGGTACCCGATGTTCTGCATAAAAGATGTGCTCAGTTTAGATATTGGCTTTGCCTCTTTCAGGTCAACCACAGCTTCCATGTCAGTGCCCAGAAAACCGGTCCAGTGACCGTCGGTTTGATCGGTAGAGCCTTTCAGGCCGTTTACCAGGTTTGCTTTTTTAGAATAGCTCGGGTGCGCCGGCGTTATCAGCGATACAGAACGGGAAAAGCCTTTGTGGGCATCAAACGTTTTGGTGCTCACTTTCCCTACCAGTTTGCCATCTGCAAAAGATCCTGCTTTTATAACAGCAGACTCTTTCAGCGTGAAAGGCTGCGTATAGGCTTTTGATGAAGTGGTAGGTTCAGAACCATCCAACGTATAGTAAATCTTTACATTAGCTGCATCGGTAGCAAAACTTACAGTTGCCATACTTTGTAGCGTATCTACTTTTATCTGCTGGCGCACGTTAAAAGCGCTTCTGGAGTAGTTTACACCCATGGCATCGTAGCGCTTGTACTGCTGTTGCATGCGTAGTTTAAAGTCTTCCCAGTTTTTCTTCTGCGCCGGCGTCCAAAGCACTTCCGACAGCGCTGAAATGCGCGGCATTATCATGTACTCTACATGTTCTTTTGTCGGAATGTACTCTGTCCAGAGGTTCGCCTGTGCGCCTAAAATATACTTGCGTTCATCGGCTGAAAGCTCCGTTGGCGTAGGCTCAAAAGAATATACATTCTGCAAGGTACTGTAGCCATGTATAGCAGTCGGCTCCAGTTCGCGCTCGCCCTGGTAATGATCGAAGTATAAATGTGTGCCCGGCGTCATTACTACGTAGTGTTTCTCCTTGGCAGCAGCTATACCTCCTTTTGTACCTCGCCACGACATTACATAAGCGTTCGGGGCAAGGCCACCTTCCAGTATCTCATCCCAACCGATAATGATTCTGCCGTTCTTGTTCACAAACTTCTCCATGCGCTGCACAAAGTAGCTCTGCAGTTCGTGCTCGTCTTTCAGGTTCTCGTTTTTGATGCGGGCCTGGCATTTCGGACACTCTTTCCAGCGGGTTTTCGGAGACTCATCGCCACCAACGTGAATAATTTTACTTGGAAATAGGTCCATTACCTCGGTCAGCACACCTTCCAAAAAAGTAAACGTCTGCTCATTTCCGGCACAGAACACATCATGGAAAATGCCCCACTTCGACTCCACTTTATGCGGACCGCCTGTGCAGGACAACTCCGGGTAAGCGGTAAGGGCTGCCAGCGCGTGGCCAGGCATTTCAATTTCAGGCACTACATTGATGTAGCGTTCCTGCGCATACTTTACCACTTCGCGAATCTGCTCCTGGGTATAGTATCCGCCGTGTCGCTCCTTTTTATAGGTTTGTGGCAGGTCCCAGTAATGACCAATCATGGTGCTGTCGCGCCAGGCACCTACTTCTGTTAGTTTAGGGTATTTCTTTATCTCGATACGCCAGCCCTGGTCGTCGGTCAGGTGCCAGTGGAAGGTGTTCATTTTGTGCATCGCCAGGTAGTCGATGTAGCGCTTCACAAACTCCACCGGCTGGAAATGGCGTGTTACATCCAGGTGCATGCCGCGCCACTGGTAACGTGGTTTGTCTGCAATATCTACAGCAGGTATGGCTACAGTTGCAGCTGTACTTTTAGCAGGAAGCAACTGTTTTATAGTTTGTGTGCCCAGAAAAATGCCATTTGCTTTATTGGCTGCCAGTGTGATTCGGTTTGTTTTCACACTTAAAGTATAACCTTCGTCACCCAGCGAGTCTGCAGCGTTTTGTAGTGTCAGGTAGATCAGGTTAGCAGCGTTTTTCTTTGGTTTTTTAGTAACCAGTTCCGGTTTTATACCCGCTATTTTCTGAATATCCTGTACCAGCAACTGCCCGATATTTTTCAGCTCATCGTTTTTAGGATCAACATAGATCCGGGTGCCTGCAGAAAGTATAAAATTCCCTTTTTGCGCGGTTAGCTGCACAGGTTGCGGGATGATGGAGATTTCTTTTGCCGGCGCCGTATCCTGTGCTGAAACAGGAGAAACAGCAGCAGTTGCGCAAAGTATAAATGTTAGTAATATTTGTTTGAAGTTCATGCCAAAGCCTTTGAAAATCAGAAATGATAAAAAAAAGCCAACGACTGAACATGCTGTGTTGCCGTTGGCTTTAAGTTATTTATTTAGAATTTCCACCTTACAAAAGCTTCCATTGCCTCATAGTTTGCAAGGCCAAGGTCGTCGTAACTTTTTGCAGTTTCGCGGTTTCTTTCTTCGGCTCGCACCCAGAATTCACGTGCATCATCGCCTGGGAATACCGGTCTATCTTTCTGCGACTGATGCTTGAAAATAGCATTTCGCTTACGCTCCACTTCCTGCGGAGAAAGCGGTACTGCCATCTCAATTTCATGCGTTTCGAACTCGTGCCATGCACCACGGTACATCCACAGCCAGCAATCATTTGTCCACTCTTCTGTCTGGCGTAAACGCTTCATGGCTTCCAGTATGATTCTGAAGCACACAATGTGTGTACCATGCGGATCAGCAAAATCGCCTGCAGCAAAGATCTGGTGAGGTTTTACTTTCTGCAAAAGCTCCATCGTTAGCAGCACATCTTCTTCGGTTACAGGGTTTTTAACTGTTTTTCCTGTTTCGTAAAAAGGAAGCGCCATAAAATGGATGTGATCATCATCTAAGCCGGCATAACGTGCACCCGCAATTGCCTCACTCTTTCTGATAAAGCCTTTAACATCGCGTATTTCTTTAGAATCCAGCTGGTTAGGCTGCTTCTTTTCCAGGAATGTGCGCATATCTTCGTAGGTCTTTTGCAATGCGCAGCCATCCTGTCCCATGCTCTTGTTAAAGTCTATGGCGAATTCCACATAGCGCAGCACATCGTCGTCCCACACGGCTGTGTTACCTGAAGTCTGGTATGCCACATGCACATCATGCCCCTGATCTACCAGGCGTATGAATGTTCCACCCATCGAGATCACATCATCATCAGGGTGCGGCGAGAAGATAATCACACGTTTTTGAGCTGGTTCTGCACGCTCCGGTCTTTGCGAGCCATTTGATCCTGGCTTACCACCTGGCCAGCCGGTAATGGTGTGCTGGAGGTTGTTAAACACGTCGATGTTGATATTGTAGGCCGGCCCCTGCTCTGTTACAAGCTGCGCCATACCATGGCTGTTGTAATCTTCATCAGTCAGCTTCAGGATCGGTTTCTTTACTTTTTCAGACAACCATATAACTGCTTTTTTGATCAGGGCTTCGTCCCAGACACAGTCTTTTACCAGCCATGGTGTGTTAAAACGGGTAAGATCCGAAGCAGCATCCTGGTCCAGCACAAACTCCACATTGTCAGAAAGCTGCAGGTAGGTGGCAGGTACTTCGCTTGAAATTTCTCCTTCAACAGCCTTTTCAATGATAGGAGCTTTTTTACCACTCCAGGCCATCAGAACAATCTCGCGGGCTTTAAAAATAGTACCGATACCCATGGTGATGGCTTTGCGGGGCACATTTTCTTTACCACCAAAGTCTCTTGAAGCATCGCGGCGTGTCAGGTCGTCCAGTGTTACCAGGCGTGTACCAGAGTTTGGCGCAGAACCAGGCTCGTTAAAACCAATGTGTCCTGTACGACCTATACCTAAAATCTGGAGATCCAGGCCACCTAAAGCTTCTATTTTCTGCTCATACTTAAGGCAGAAATCATGAATTGCCTCCAGTGGCAGCGTACCATCCGGAATGTTGATGTTCTCTTTCTCAATATCGATGTGATCGAAGAGGTTCTCGTTCATGAACGTTACATAACTCTGAGCCGCTGTTGGCTGCATCGGGTAGTACTCGTCCAGGTTAAAGGTGATCACGTTTTTAAAGCTCAAGCCTTCTTCGCGGTGCATACGCACCAGTTCTGCATACACCTGCACCGGAGTAGCACCGGTTGCAAGGCCCAGAACAGCTTTCTCGCCTTTAGCCTGCTTATCACGGATGAGGGTGGCTATACGCTGTGCTACTTTATTTGAAGCTATATATTGATCAGGGAATACCGATACAGGAAGTTTTTCGAAACGGGTTTCTTCTAAAAGGTTTAATCGGGCCATAGTTTAATAAAGGGTAATACTCGTTGTGTTAAATCGTAAATTCTAATCTAAAATGTCTATTGTTCATAAAGAGATGCGAGGCGAAGGTCTAGTAGAGCTGCCTGCGGCGTGATGCGTTTTGCTCTCAGGAAGCGCTTATACTCAGATTCGTCATAATTGGGTGCATCCGGGTTCATGCTGCTTATTCTCACTTTACCGGCAGAATGTATAAACTCCTGGTTTCCACCGATCCACATACCTACATGCACCACACGCTCTGGTTTATCTTCCTGTGCCGGGGTGCCGAAGAAAAGAAGATCGCCAGGGCGCATGTTCTGCCAGCCCTGTTCAGTATCAACCAACTCGCCTAAATGTACCTGCTGCGAAGCATCTCGTGGCAATACAAGGCCATTCATAAAGTATACTGTTTTGGTAAAGCCGCTGCAGTCTACTCCTTTGAAAGAAGTACCTCCCCACAAGTATGGCAACCCTAACAGGCGCTTGCTGGTGAGCACCAGGTTATCGGTAGTTGGTTGCAGGCTTGCCACCCAGTCTTTATAGTTTGCAGCTTCCTTAGCCTGTACATAGCCTGTCCTGCCATCCGGAAACTCCACCTTATAGTATTCTTTTGTCTGGTCTTTCAGCAGCATTACATCTCCGTAAACTAAGTCAGAGATGGTTTCTCCGTCTGCATCTGGTGTGGCGTAGGCAAAGCCGTAAGGGTGCGTGTACAGAATCTTCTTATGCTGTCTCCAGTTCTCGAAACGATTGCTTTCCATCAGCGTGATACCGCCGCCATCAACCCAGGCGATGTAATCATCAGGGGTTTGCACCAGGTACCAGCTGCCATCTTTCTTCAGGACGTTCAGCGGAGTACCCATAGTAGCCTGTGTAGCCAGCTCTGCCGCGTGCCTTGGCTGAGAACGCATGTTTGCTACCGAAATAGTAACTACAGCCTGGTGCTTTCCTTGCAACTCCGCTTCCGGCAACACTTTTATATCATCCTGAAAGGATATACCGGCAGTTTTTAAACGCTCCAAGAGGGCGTCTTTTGCCTCCGGAAGATTAGTTTCGCCGGTAAGTGTGTTATTGTTATACTCTACCTGAAATAGCGCTGTGCGTTTATCAGGTGCATATTGCTGCTTTACAGCATCGATGTGAGCTTGTGGCATAGCTGGTTTAGAAACAGGTTTTGTAGTCTGTGTTGTAGAGGTGCAGGATATCAGAAATGTCAGTAAAAAAGCCAGTGGTAAAAATTTCATAGTGTCGCATCAAGATGAAGTATAACGGTAGTGTCAGTAGCCAGTTTATCAGGTGTTGTGCTGGTTAATTATACTTACCACACGGTCTATATCATTACTGGTGTGGAGGCTGTTAAGTATAACCCGGGTTATAGGATCGTCTGCCGGAGTAGGATACCTGAAGCTCGATATCAGAACTTTGTGCTGCAGCAGAAAAGGGCACAGCTCCTGGTTCTTTGTATAAAACACCGGATAATGATCGAAATAGCTGAACAACTCCGGCTGTATAAGCTTCTGTTTGAATTGCTCAATGTTTGAAAAAAGCTTCTTCCGGGCTTCTGCAAATACAGCTTTGCACTTTAAAAAAGCATACAGGTATGCTGGTATGGCAGGCGAAGCTCCTCCGAACTGGGGTGTCATTTTCAGCTTTTTAATGATATCTCTGTTACCAAGTATAACGCCTGCCGGTATACCCAGCGCCTTGCCTAAAGAACCTACAACAAGCACATTTATACTTGGCAGCTGTTCTTTTAACTCCCGAAATACACCCGCACCATCTGTCCCGGTTACGCCAAACCCATGCGAATCATCTACCACAAGCGTGATCTGCTTGTTTTTTGGCAAATCAGCTACCCAACTAAAAGAGTATTTCTTTGCCTTTAAAGGATCAATGGAGTTGCAAACTATAATGATATGCTCATCTGCAATTTCCCGAACTTGCTGCTGCATGTTGGCCGCCCATTCTTCGTAAACAACGCCTGCTGCTGGCACAGTTACACCACTATACCATATTGCCGGATGAACGCCAGGAGCATACATAAACCTGCCGCTGCCCTGTAAAGCTTGTATCAGTGTTTGCCCGGCTAAATATCCCGATGACATAGTAAGCACAGCTTCTGCCCCGGTATAAGTGGCCAGGTAGTTTTCTGCTTCCTCATATACCTGCAGTTGCAAATTAGAATTACGCGAACTGGCGTAGTTGGAACCATAGCGGCATAAACCCTCCACCAGATACTCCTGAAACGCTTTATTACGTGGTATACCCAGGTAAGAGGCTCCGCTAAAGAACAAGTACTCCTGTCCTTCTACCTGAAGGGTGCGCCCGGGCAATTCATTTACTTGTACTGGTGCAGTGTCGAACATTATCTTATCAGGGTGGTTCCTGTTCCGTTAAGTGCGCTATAGTTTACTTTGCCATAATCAATGGTAACACCCTGGGCTATATCTTCCCGGAGAAGCAAGGCTCCATCCATATCCACATAATCTAGAAGCGGTAAGAGCTGGGCAATGGCCGCAATACCTATACTTGATTCGGTCATGCAGCCAACCATTACTTTCATACCCAGACTTTTGGCTTCAGATATCATTCTGCGTGCAGGTGTAAGGCCGCCGCATTTCATCAGTTTTATGTTTACACCATGAAAATGGCCATGGCATTTAGCTACATCCTGTTCAGTTATACAGCTTTCGTCGGCTATGAGCGGGAGCACAGACTGCTCGTATACTTTCTTCATGCCTTCCAGGTCATCGGCTCTCATGGGTTGCTCAATAAACTCTACCCCAAGAGGCTTTAGCAGACGGGAGTTTTCTATAGTTTCGTCCACGCCCCACGCACAGTTGGCATCTACCCTGAACACAGCATCGGTGTGCCTGCGCAGTTCCTTTACAATGGCTACATCGTCAGGGGTACCCAGCTTTATCTTATAGATAGGCCAAGGGCGCTCTTTCAGCTTTTTCACCATGTTTTCAACGGCATCTATACCTATCGTGTAGTTGGTAAGCGGTGTGCTGTCATCGTTCAGGCCCCATATCTGGTACAGACGTTTGCCTTGTATTTTACCAAACAGGTCGTTGGCGGCTATATCCAGCGCACAAAGTGCAAACGGGTTATCTGCAAGCAATGGCTGCATTTGTTCCCAGAAAGCTTCCGGGCTGGTCAGTTCTGCCGATTCGATCTGCTCCCTTATATTTTCCAGCGCATTGGTCATACTCTCGATGGAAAACCCGTAGTACAGGTTCCTGGTTGCCTCGCCATAGCCTTTGTGCTCACCGTGCTGCAGCTCCACAATCAAAGTTGGCTGCACATCCCGCGAGTCATGCGCAATGGTAAAAGTGTGCTTCAGGGGCAGATCAAACGTACGGATGGTGAGTTTCATCATAGTTTATAGTGCAGAATAAGTTGTTGTTGCCGTTTTGCTACCATACTTCTCGTGTACTTCCGTCATAATCCGTTCCATCTCGTTGCGCATCTCTGCAGAAGAATCGCTGAAGTTATTGTTCATGAAACTGTACAGTAAGACCTTCCCGCTCTTTGTTATAATGTAGCCACTTTGGTTATGCACATGCGCCAGCGTACCCGATTTACCAAATACAAACGGCACTGCTGCCTTATATATGCTTCTGAAAGTACCAGGTCGGCCTCCTGTTGCCAGCAAAGGAAACAGGCGTTCCTGACTGCGCTCCTGCTGCAGCTTCTGTAAAACTGCGATTATGCTTCTGGGCGTGATCATATTCATGCTGGATAAACCTGAGCCATCTACCCACACAGGCTTATCCGGCAGGTCGGCGAGGTATGTTTTTAGCATATGTTTTATAGCCCGCTCTACCGATAAAGTATCTGATAATGTACCTGAACAAAGCACCATCAGCTGCTCTGCCAACAGATTATCGCTTACCTGCAGCATTCTTTTATATACTGTGTCGGCAGGCAGGCCTTTCAGCACCTGGGCAGACTTCAGTATACTTCGTTTCAGCAGTTTTACAGGTCGCTTCAGCGTATCGGCCAGTAGTTGCACCGTCATTTCCGGAGAAGTTATAAATGGCACTTCTACAGAAAAACTAGCCTTCGCATGTTTTGGGTAATATGTAATGTTATTGGTACGCCAGCCTCTTACAAAGGTCTCGCCGTGTGTATACGGTAAAGTATCGGTTTGTATCGCTTTTTTAAAATATACTGGTGTGGTTGTATATGCTTCGCCATTCTTCCGCGCAAACTTAACAATATTGCCATGTATAGGGAACACGTTGCGCTCAGGCTGATAATAGTATTTATAGTCGTCCCAGCCCCAGTTTATGGCAAATGGTGTGCTGGCAAAAGGCGCATCTATATAATACAGCTTCTCTTTGCGGTTCTTCAGGAAATCGTAGGCAATGGTGTTTTTCACATCCATGTGAGTGAAGGTAGGGTCGCCGGTTCCCCAGAAAATAAGCGAATCGCCGCGGCTAACATACTTTAGCGCAGGTATAGAATCCCCCAGCATTTTAAGAGAAGCATAAAAGGTTAGAAGCTTTGTATTAGATGCTGGCACGAAATACTTATCTGCATTGTGCTCCACTACCATTTTACCCAGCTCCGGGTCGTAAAGAGCAAAACCAACAAAACTATGTCGCCGCTCGCTCAACTCTTCTACCTGGCGCTTTATCACTTCAGGTCCGTAAGGCACTTCTGCCGTCTTTGTTACAGGCTTTTCTTTGATAGCGCTGCACCCTGAAAGCAGCAGCACACCTAAAGCAACTATAAAGTGCCGGAACATTAAAACTGAGTTTAGGTTAGATGCCATACTTTGCTTGGGTTAATTCTGAAAGCTTGTTTAAGCTACAAATACTTTTTGTAAAGATTGTGCAGAATCCGAATGTCTGTTTCGGTTAGCACCGGTGTAGTATCTGTTTGAATGAAATGCAGCTTAAATGCCCTGATAGCACCCTGCATATCCTTTGTATCATACCCAATAATCCGCAATGCATCCTGTGGATTAAAGTTTGCAGGCACCTCGCCATGTACCGGAACAGCCTCGAAAACAGCCAGCGAATCAGATGCAGGTGCTTCGTTAAGCACAATGGTATCTACCAGCACATCTTCATCATACCAGAGCCCGAAACCATTATCTGCCAGCAGTTTCCATGGGAAAGCTGGGCTTGGATCTACTTTTCTAACAGGTGCAATATCAGAGTGACCGATGAAGTTAGCTGTTGGTATGTTATACTTCTTCTTTAGCGTTTCCAGCACCCCGATCAGGCTGGCCATTTGCGCTTCGGTAAAGGGTTCTGATCCATTGTTATCCAGCTCAATACCTATAGAGGAAGAGTTAAGGTCGGTAGCATTGCCCCACTTGCTTATACCGCCATGCCACGCGCGCAGGTAATCGTTCAGCATGTGGTATACTTTGCCGTCGCGCCCGATAACATAGTGTGCACTTACTTTAGTAACGGGTTTGGTAAAAGTATTCAGGGTATGTTCGGTAGAGTTCTGGGCCGTATGGTGGATGATCACATAGTTAGGCTTGCGCATATCAAAATTGGTAGCACCTACCCAATAATCGCCCTGCTTATAGGCCAGGGCTTCATCTTTACCCAGGGGTGTTGTTCTGAGAGTTTTAGTATAAGCCTTTACCTGCTTCTTATAAGATCGGTTAGTTGTGGCATAAGGATTTACCGAACAGGAGGCTAACACTACACCTACTGCTAAAAAGAAAGCAACCTGAGTTGATAAACGCTTCATAAAACCGATCTTTGTAATTACTTTTACTAGTTTAACAAGTTAATAAAAAGTACAATAAGATGACATTTACGCAGGGCTTACCTAAGCTTCTCCAGCTCCAAGTATAGCCCCATCTAATAAAACTCTAATATTGCTTTTATTTGCAGGATTTAAAAAAAATAACGCATATAAAAATAAATTTATCTTAATACTTTTAAATTGCAGTAAATAACTGCTTTATCTAACCCTGATTGCTTTGAAAAAGAATCAAATTACCTTCCTGGCACTCATCTTTATGATGATGTTTGGCCTGCACAACCTGCAGGCACAATCTAAAAAAGCAAAAATCCGCAAGACAGCGGTAAAGAAAACAACAGCACCGGCCTTTAATCCTGACAAGGATCCGCCTTTCCTGAATGCAAATCATAAGTGGGTTGACTCTGTTTTCAAGTCTTTAACACCCGAAGAACGCATTGCACAGCTTATCATGATCCCGGTTTATTCTAACAAGGACCAGGCTCATATAGACTCTATCAGTAACCTGATCAAGACTTATAAGGTAGGTGGTTTGATCTTTTTCCAGGGTGGCCCGGTACGTCAGGCAAAAATGACTAACCGTTACCAGCAGGAAAGTAAAGTACCGCTGATGGTTTCGATTGATGGTGAGTGGGGCCTGGCTATGCGCCTCGATAGCACTGTCCGTTTCCCATACCAGATGGCTTTGGGCGGTATAAACAATGAGAAACTGATTTACGAAATGGGTGCTGAAATTGCCCGCCAGTGCAAGCGCCTGGGTGTGCACGTAAACTTCGCCCCAACTGTAGATATTAATAACAATGCCAACAACCCAGTAATTGGCTTCCGCTCTTTTGGCGAAGACAAGTATAACGTAGCAAGCAAATCACTGGCTTACATGAAAGGAATGCAGGACCAGCACGTGCTGGCAAGCGCCAAACACTTTCCGGGCCACGGCGATACGAACGTAGATTCACACTACGGCCTTCCGCTGATCAACTTCTCCCGTATCCGCCTCGATTCTACAGAGCTTCACCCATTCCGTGAGCTAATGAACAATGGCCTTGGTAGTGTGATGGTTGCTCACATGAACATTCCTGTTCTGGATAACACGGTAAACCTTGCTTCTACCCTTTCTAAACCTATAGTTACCGACCTACTTAAAGGCGAGTTAGCCTATAAAGGCATTGTGTTTACTGATGCACTGAACATGCAGGGTGTTGCCAAATTTTATCCTCCGGGGGTGGTTGATGTGAAAGCCCTGTTAGCTGGTAACGACATTTTGCTTAACACAATGGATGTGAAGACCACCATTGAAGAAGTTAAAAAAGCTATCAAAAATAAGGAGATTACACAAGAGGAGATTGACCTGCGCGTACGTAAAGTTCTTGCTGCCAAACAATGGGTTGGGCTTGATAAATGGCAACCAATCGAGCTGAAGAACCTTGTTAAGGATCTTAACAACCCGCATGCAGAATACCTGAACCGCCAACTGACAGAAGCTTCGCTTACGCTGCTGCGCAACAAAAACAACATACTTCCTATCCAGTCGCTGGATACGCTGAAGGTAGCGGCTCTGGCAATCGGCACTACAAAAGAAACAAATTTCCAGCGCGACCTGGCCCGCTATACTTCAGTTGATACTTTCTTCCTGTCTCCTACCAGCTCTATTGCTGACCTGCAGCTCCTGAAAGAGAAACTTCAAAAGTATAACCTGATTATTGCCGGTGTGCACCAGTTGCAACTAAAAGCTGGCAGCGGCACATTTGGTATTACTGCCGAGATGAACCTGTTCCTGAAAGACCTGATGCGTTCTAAGCGCACTATAGTTAGTGTGTTCGGCAACGTGTACAGCCTGGCTAAATTCGAGAGCATCGATAAAGCTGATGCTGTAATAGCTGCTTACCAGGAAAACTCGCTTACGCAGGACCTTACTGCCCAAATGATTTTTGGTGGTATCAGCGCAAAAGGTAAACTACCTGTAACAGTTAGCAATAACTTTAAAATTGGCGATGGTTTACAGACTCAAGGTGGCATACGCTTAGCATACTCTGTTCCGGAAGCTGTTGGTATCAGAACCCAGGATCTGGCTGGCATCGATTCGCTGGTGCATCAGGCCATAGCTGAAAAAGCAACTCCGGGTGCACAGGTATTGGTAGCTAAAAACGGCAAGATTATTTACTACAAATCATTCGGTTACCATACTTACGATAACAAAACGCCTGTTAAAAACACCGACCTGTACGATCTGGCATCTGTAACCAAGATCAGCACATCGCTTGCTGCTTTTATGAAGTTAAAAGGCGAAGGTAAATTTGATGTAGATAAAACTCTGGGTGAGTACCTGCCACTAATGCAGGGCTCTAACAAAGAAAACCTGAAGTACCGCGATATACTTACCCACCAGGCCCGCCTGCAGGCTTGGATTCCTTTCTGGAAAGAAACAGTAAAGAAAAACGGCAAATTTAAGTGGAGAACTTTCAAAGCAGATTCATCGGCACGTTTCCCGATCAGAGTTGCCCAGAACCTGTACATCCACCGCAAGTATGCTAACAAGATCTATGAAAGCATAAAAGAGTCTCCGCTGAACGAAAAGCCAGGCTATGTATACAGCGACTTGTCGTTTATACTTGCTCCGCTTGTTGTAGAAAGAATTGTAGAGCAACCTTTCGAGTCTTACCTGAAAGAGAATATCTACAAGCCGATTGGCGCTACTTCTCTTACATTCAATCCTTACAAGCATTATGCTCCTTCTCAGGTAGTGCCAACAGAGTATGAGCCGCATTTCAGAAAACAGCTGTTACACACAACTGTGCACGATGAAGGCGCTGCCATGCTGGGCGGTGTTAGTGGCCATGCCGGCTTGTTTGGCAACGCTAACGACCTAGCTAAGCTAATGCAGCTATACCTGAACGATGGCAAGTATGCTAACAAGACCTATATCTCAGGCAACACTGTTAGCGAGTTCAGCAAATGCCAGTTCTGCGACCAGGGCAACTATCGTGCTATCGGCTTCGACAGGCCGTCTAAACCAGGAAGCGAAAACGGCAATGCAGCCAAGAGCGCTCCGGCAGAAAGCTTTGGTCACTCAGGCTTTACAGGCACTTATACCTGGATCGACCCTGTAAATGACATTGTGTATGTATTCTTATCAAACCGAGTGAACCCTACCCGTGAGAACAGCAAGTTAAGCAAGCTAAATACGCGCACCAATGTGCTGCAGGTAGTTTACGATGCCATGGAGAAAGCCAAGAACCACACTCCCACTCAGCTGGTACCATAATTAAAAGCCGCTTAGAGTATTCTGAGCGGCTAAATTTTTACAAGTATAAATCCTGATCAATTATGAGTAACGGTTATACTTGCAGAACCGGAATTACAACCTTACCCGTGAAATAAACACTACTGATCCTCACCTTCCAATGATATACTTTTATGCATAAAGCCTCTGTGGTAACCGAACACGCAGACTTGGGTCTGTTGAAGAACAAAAGCTCCGAAAGATACCTTGCACTGGATGTGCTGCGTGGATTAACCATTGCCCTGATGGTAGTTGTAAATAACCCCGGCAGTTGGGGCAGTATTTATGCACCGTTTAAACATGCTGCCTGGCACGGTTTTACCATTACCGATCTGGTGTTTCCTTCTTTTTTGTTTGTAGTAGGCAATGCCATGAGCTTTAGCATGCGCAAGTTTAATACGCAGCCTGATTCTGTTTTCCTCAGAAAAGTATTTAAAAGAGCTGCTCTGATTTTCCTGATCGGCCTCTTCCTGAACCTTTTCCCGTTCATTAAATGGTCTCCGGAGGGCGAGATCGTAATGAAAGATTTTACAGAGGTGCGCCTGCTTGGTGTGCTGCAACGTATTGCGCTTTGCTACCTTATAGCATCGCTGGTAGTGCGATACCTGAAGTATAATGGTGCCATGATCTTTGGTGTTATAACCTTGCTGGCGTACTGGGCTGTTATGTACTATTTCGGTGATCCGGCTGACCCATATAGTCTGGAGGGCAACGCTGCCCTGAAGTTCGACAGCCTGTTCCTGCGTGAAGAGAACACCTACAAAGGCTTTGGTATTCCTTTCGATCCTGAAGGTTTGCTGAGTACGTTACCGGCAGCTGTCAACGTAATTGCAGGTTATTTTGCAGGTATCTTTATCCAGAAAAATGGCAACAACATCAATTCGGTCATCAAGTTAAACCTGGCCGGGGCCGCCTTAGTAGCTGTAGCACTTGTATGGGATTTATACTTCCCAATCAACAAACCACTCTGGACCAGCTCTTACGTGCTGCATTCTGTGGGCCTTAGTCTTGTTATACTTGGCGCCCTAATGCTGATAATTGAGGTAGCCGGTTACGTGAAGTGGTCATACTTCTTCGAAGCTTTTGGTAAGAACCCGCTCTTCATTTTTGCTTTCGCAACGCTTGTCATAAAGCTGCTCAACTTTATCCGAATTGGAGATATCAGCCTGCAGAAGTGGATCTATGAGCATTTCTTCCTTACCTGGTCTGAGGGTAAAACAGCTTCGTTGCTATTTGCCTTGTGCTATATGCTGACCATGTGGCTGGTTGGCTTCTGGATGGATAAGAAGAAAATCTATGTGAAAGTATAATTTGCGATACCTACGCCCCTAGGCCAAAGAATAATTAACATCAACCGCCTTATCTGGTCTCTTTTCAGGAGCAAGGGTAAGGCGGTTTTTTATGGCTATGGCTCCCCTACATGATAAAACAAGAGCCTTTATACTTCAGATTTAAGTTAAAAATGATTTATATTTGGTTCCTATCGGATTAAACAAGGACAAATGCTAAAGGAGGAACGGCAGGCTTTTATTATAAAGCAGATCAACCTGCACAATAAAGTACTTTCATCAGATCTAAGTATAAAACTGAATGTGTCGGAAGATACCGTTCGGCGCGACCTGCACGAACTGGCTGAAAGTGGTAAAATATTGAAAGTACACGGTGGTGCACTGTCAAAGTCCTTCCACAACCCGTTTCAGCAGCTAGAGGTTTATGCTAAGGAATCGAAGAAAGAGATTGCCCGCAAAACCATACAACTGCTACAGGATGGAATGACCGTATTGGTAGGTGGCGGTACTACTATGATCGAGGTAGCCCGCATGATACCCGATACGCTCAAGTGCACCTTTTTCACGGTAAGCCCGCTGGTAGCCCTCGAGCTTGCCGAGCGGTCCAACATCAACGTGATCCTGCTGGGCGGGCAGCTCTCCAAGAACTCCCACATCATGATAGGTGCCCAGGTAGTAAATCAACTTTCAGAAATACGTGTTGACCTGTGTATACTGGGTACAAACAGTGTTTCCTTAGAAGACGGCCTCACCGATTCTGACTGGGAAGTGGTGCAGGTAAAAAAAGCCATGATCCGTTCAGCCAAGAAAACCGCTATAATGAGCATTGCCGAAAAACTTGATTCGGTGCAGAACATGAAAGTATGCGACTTGAACGCTATCCACTACCTGATCACAGATGTTAAACCTAACGATCCGTCAGTGGCAGAGTATGCTAGTTTGCTGACAGTGCTGTAGATTTAGTTCAAGTATAAAAAGAGCAGCGCCCGTTCCATTTAAGGTACGGGCGCTGTTATTTTACCATTCCGCAAGTATAGCGTTAGCGTAACTTGTGGCTATACTTTGCAGCCAGTTTGTAACTGGCATATTCATCAGATTTATACTTCCGCCAGTTACAAACTGGCTGCCATGCACAACCACCAGTTACCGCTGCGCTCAAACTGGCGGTATAGTTAGCATTTATACTTTATATACACTCATCAAGCAGGTACACGATCGATTCGTAGTTCTTTCCTACAGCTTCGGTCATGGCCATTTCGCAGGTCTTGGCAGAAGAGTAATAACCATCGTACTCGCATTGTTTTACTTCCTGGGCCTCCGGCAACGTTGCCGAAGCCGTCAGCTCTGGTACCAGGAAACCGCGGTCGCCGGCCATACCACAGCAGCCGGCGTGCATAGGCACTGTTACTTCCTCGGCCAGTTGTTTGGCTATACTTACGAACTTGCCTTCCAGCCCCATTTTCTGAAGCGAGCAAACCGGGTGCAGCACGATACGCTCCTTCTTGCGCAGTACCTGGGCTTTTGGCAACAGGAAATCAGCTATAAAATCAATGCTGTCGATGATCCGGATGGCGTCGAACTTCTGCTTGTTCTCCGGCGTCAGTACCGGGCGGCAGTGTTGCAAAGTATAGGTACAGGATGTAATATCCAGCACCAGCGGTAGGCGACCACTATCGGTCCACTTCCATATCTTCTCTATTGTTTCGTTAGAAGTATACTCATAGGCTTTGCTAAAGCCTTTAGAGGAGAAGATCTGTCCGCAGCAGCTGCTCTGCGCGTCCTGCGGAATTGTAAACTTCACCCCTACCTTTTCGGATACACTGATGAAGGTTTCGATCGTGTTCTTCTTACCACCTTCAGCGCCACCCATCGTGCGCGAGATACAGGTCGGGAAGTATACCACCTCTGCTTGCTGCTGCGCCTGCTCTCCAAACCATGATTTATACTTGGAGAAACCAGGAACCGGAGCCAGTAAGTTTGACCACAGCGGCACAGCCGGCACCACTTTCTTAGCGCCTTTAGTCAGCTTCGTAAGCGTGTTGGCACCCAGCAATTTGTTTATACCTACGCCTGTTTGTAAACCTACTTTAACTATAGAGGATACCGGTTTGAAGTTTTTAGCCACCATCAGCGCCAGGTTATTGGCAAAATCGTCGTGACTTTCGCGGCGCAGGCGTTTCACCAGGTCACCGGTGTTAATATCTACCGGGCAGGCGGTGGCACACAGGCCGTCTACGGCGCAGGTATCCAGGCCATCGTACTGGTACTGCTCCAGCAACTGGGCATGCTGTTTCTTCTCTCCTCTTCGTTTCAGATTTAGCAGTTCGCGGCGCACTACAATGCGGCGACGTGGCGTTAGCGTGATGTTGCGGCTCGGGCATTTATGCTCACAGAAACCGCACTCCATACAGCGGTCCACTTCCTCCTCCACCTTCGGCAGCTCTTTCAGGTTTTTGATGTGGGCATTCTTGTCGCTGTTGATGATCACGCCCGGGTTCAGCAGGTTCTTCGGGTCCACCACTTCCTTCAGCGCTTTCATGATCTGGTAGATCTCGCCGCCCCACTCGGTCTCCACAAAAGGAGCCATGTTGCGGCCGGTACCATGTTCTGCTTTCAGGGCGCCGTTATACTTCTTCACCACCAGGTCTACCACTTCTTTTAGGAAGATGTCGTAGCGCTCTACCTCAGTCGGTGTATCAAAAGCCTGTGTTACCACAAAGTGAATGTTGCCGTCTTTGGCGTGGCCGAAGATGATGGCATTGCTATAGTTGTGATTGCGGAACAGCTCCTGCAAGTCAAGTATAGCATCGCCTAGTTTGGCAACAGGCACAGCTATATCTTCTAATAGCACCGTCGTACCACTGGCACGCACGGCACCTACCGCCGGGAACATACCTTTGCGCACCTTCCACAGGAAAGCCTGCTCGATTGGGTCGGTGGTAAATACAGGCTGCTCCAGTAACGCAAGCTCCGGCGCCAATGCCATGAACTTCAGTATCTTCTCCTGCACCTCCTCCACAGTGTTCGCCTGGAACTCTACCAACAAAGCAGCCGCCGTATCCGGTAAGGTTTTGATCACAGCCGGAACGCCCGTCATGTGCTCAATCGAGCGCAGCGAAGCACGGTCCATCAGCTCCACTGCTTCAGCACCGGCTGCTGTTAGTGGTACTATGGCCTGGCAGGCAGCGTAGATGTCCGGAAAGTATAATAATGCAGTAGATTTGGCAGGATAATCCGGTACGGTTTGCAGTACAGCTTCGGAGATAAAGCCAAGTGTGCCTTCGGCCCCGATCAGCAGGTGCGCCAGTATGTCGAGGGGGTGCTCGTAATCTATAAAGGCGTTGACAGAGTAACCAACCGTGTTCTTGGTTTTATACTTGTGCCGGATCAGGTCGTGCAGTTGCGGCTTGTTCAGGATCTGCGATCGCAGCTGCTGCAGTCGCATGTACAGCTCCCTGCTTTCAGCTGCAAACCGGCTGTAATCTGCCTTCGACTCGGTAGTATACGTTTTGCCGTTTGGCAGCATAAAACGGATATACCGTGTGGTGTGGTAAGAGTTCTTGCTAACCCCGCAACACATGCCGCTAGCGTTGTTCGAAAGTATACCGCCCATCATGGCCGAGTTTATACTTGCAGGGTCTGGGCCGATCTTGCGTTTATACTTACGCAGGTGCGCATTTACAATGGCGCCGATCACCCCGGGCTGTACCCGTACCTGCTCACCCTCTCCTTCTACGGTAATCTTGTTCCAGTATTGGCTCAAGTCTACCAGTATACCATCTGTTACCGACTGCCCCGAAAGGCTGGTACCGGCCGTACGGAAGGTAAGCGGAATGTTGTGTTTGTGCGAAAGCGCGAACAAACCTTTCACTTCTTCTTCTGAGACAGGCTGCACCACGGCTTTTGGCCGGAGGTAGTAAAAGCCTGCGTCAGAAGCGTAAGACACGATATCAATCAGCCGTGCCCGTATGCGTGCTTTTGGCAAAACATTTCCCAAAAGCTTTTCAATTTCCATAAAGGATTAATTCTTAATAAGTTGTTTGTTTTACTTTGCTGCCTCTTTCGGCTTCCTTCAACGCATCCATCATCACACCGCCACCAGTTCTACTGGTAACAAGCAAAAGTATAAACGTGATCGCCGCATTGATAATGATTAGCTCAAAGCTCATGGCATAACCCGTCCAGGCAACAGAATTGGAGTCCAGGATGTAGGTGATGATCGGCGAAATAAGGCAGATATATGGTACTAATTTATCGGCAACGGCACGCTTGTTAGCCATACCAAAAGCGAACAGACCAAGCAGCGGACCATAGGTATAACCGGCAGCCTTGAAGATCGCGTTCACCACAGAATCATCGTTGATCAGTTTGAACACCAGAATAACCAGCAGCATGATTACCGAAAAGCCAACGTGCACCAGGTGGCGCGTACGGATGAGTTTGATATCATCGTGGTTGTCTTTCTTGGTGAAGTTCAGGAAGTCAACGCAGAACGATGTGGTAAGGGCTGTCAGAGCTGAATCGGTTGTGGCAAAGGTAGCCGCCGTTAAACCCAGCATAAAGATAACGGCCGGCAACAGCGCCATGTGGTTCAGGGCAATTTCCGGGAACAAGTGATCCGGTGTTGCAAGTGTTGATACATCAATACCACGAGACTGCGCGAACATGTACAGCAATGCACCCACACTCAGGAAAAAGATGTTTATGGCTACAAAAACGCCAGTAAACGTAAGCATGTTCTTCTGCGCTTCGCCTATATTCTTGCAACTCAGGTTCTTCTGCATCAGGTCCTGATCAAGACCTGTCATGGCTATTGTAACGAATATACCTCCCAGGAACTGCTTCAGGAAGTGACTCTTGTTGCCCAGGAAGTCTTCCCAGAAGAACATTTTAGAGTAAGAGCTTTCTTTCACAGCCTCGAACGTCTGCACCAGGTTCAGGTCCAGGCTGCGGGCGATGAATACAATGGAAAGTATAACCGAGGATACCAGGAACACTGTCTGCAAGGTGTCAGTGATCACGATAGTTTTCAGACCTCCTTTGTGAGTATAAAGCCAGATCAGGATAAGGCAGATAGCTACGGTTGCCGCAAATGGCACGTTCCAGGCATCGAAGATAAACTTTTGTAATACGATTGCTACAAGGTATAAACGGAAAGCAGAACCGATCGTGCGCGACACCAGGAAAATCATGGCACCTGTTTTATAGCTCCAGTAGCCGAAACGCTTCTCCAGGTAAGTATAAATAGAGATCAGGTTCATGCGGTAATAGAGCGGCAACAGCACAAAGGCAATCAGCAGGAAACCTACAGCGTTGCCCAGCACAAACTGGAAATAGCCAAAGCTGTTGTTGCTTACCGCACCAGGTACCGATATAAACGTAACACCCGACAGGGCCGTACCGATCATACCGAAAGCCACGAAATACCACTTCGAGTTACGGTTGGCGATAAAGAAACTGGAGTTATCCGAAGCCCCCTTTGAAGTGAAATAGGATATACCTATCAGCACGGCAAAATAGCCGATCAAAAAGGATAGAAGAACAATTGGAGACATAAGCTAAAAGGTTTTCAGAGATAATGTTCAGGCAAGGCAGCATAAAGCCTACAGCCCGAACCCTCCGACAAATTACAGAATAAAGTACAAATAACCAGCCAATTGAAGGTTAAATTCCCGGCTGTTGCTTAAGAAGCTACTGTTACGCTTGCTACTGCTTCGCGCACGTTGCCATACTTCTCGAGCAGAGCTGTTGCAGTTTCCTCATCTTTACCGGTTTCGGCCATGATAATGCGAACACCACGCTTATATAGTTTGTGGTTGGTCAGCTGCATATCGAACATTTTATTGCCTTTAATACGGCCCAACTGGATCATTACAGAAGTGCTCAGCATATTTAGTACCAGCTTTTGTGCGGTACCGGCTTTCATGCGGGTGCTGCCTGTAACAAACTCAGGGCCTACCACTACCTCTACAGGATACTGCGCTACAGCTGCAACCGGGCTTCCGGAGTTGCAAACAATGCAGCCTGTTGCCAAACCCATTTCATTCGCTTTCTTCAAGCCTCCGATCACATAAGGTGTTGTTCCGGAAGCAGCAAGTCCTACTACCACGTCGTTTTCATCAATCTGGTATTCCTGCAGGTCTTTCCAGGCCTGTTCTGCGTCGTCTTCGGCAAATTCCACGGCTTTACGAATGGCGCTGTCGCCGCCGGCAATAATGCCAACCACCCAGTCAAACGGCACACCAAAAGTTGGCGGGCACTCTGAGGCATCCACTACACCCAGACGGCCGCTGGTGCCAGCCCCGATGTAAAACAACCTGCCTCCTGCTTTCATTTTCTCTGCCACTACTGTAGCTAGCTTCTCGAGTTGCGGAATCG
This sequence comes from uncultured Pontibacter sp., assembly GCA_966250805.1. GTDB lineage: Bacteria > Bacteroidota > Bacteroidia > Cytophagales > Hymenobacteraceae > Pontibacter. The sequence goes on from CBINIP010000002.1 coordinate 283,859, forward strand.
CCTTCTCTACTGCGTAAGGAACGGTTTTATCCTCGTTGTTGATGTTTACAAGGATCTCCTTCACAGACATCTTCTCCAGGTTGTTATAGTTCGAGTCTTTCTCGGTGGTAATTTCCATTGTTATGTAATAATTAAATTAGTCTTCTGTTATCGTAATTTCCGCTGCCAGAAATCATCCTGTGTTATGATCAAATTCTAAAATACCTGCGCTATTATTCCAAAATATACTCCAGGCAGGTCACTTTACCATCCATGGTGCTTACAACCACTTTATTTTTTCCTAATGGCATTACCGGGTTCATCAGGCTGTTGGAGCTTTTGTGCTTCCAAAGCACCTTTCCGCTGTTTCTGTCGATGGCGCTTACCATACCCGAATGAGATGGCACGTACACCACGCCGTTGCTTTCCACAATGGCAGACGGGGCAAGTTCGTAAGGCAGTTGCAGTTCCGATTTCCAGGCTACCTGCATAGAGTCTGCAGAAGTGGAAATGCCGTAAAGCTGCCCATCCATCGTTTTTACGTAAGCCAGTTTGCCATCTGCCGAAATTCCCATCGACTCCCGCACACGGATATCCTTTTTCTGCTCGCGCCAGATTTCCTTACCAGTTTCAGCGTCGAGAGCGGTCATGTACCGGTCAGGTGCAACTATAAATATGCGGTTATTAACAGCTACAGGGTAGCAGGCAGCTGGCGAGAACATGCGGTTTTTGGAGCCGTTGTTCCACTTCCAAGCCAGTTTCCCGGTTGCAGCATCCAGGGCATAAAAATCGTTACCCCAACTGCCAAAATATACTTTGCCCTTGTACAACAGCGGCCTGGTTACTACAAAATTATTTACCTGATCAAAGTCCCAGATCAGTTTACCGCTCTTCAGGTCCAGCGCCCTGAAATGTCCGTCTGAAGCCCCGATGTATACTTTCTTGCCCTCAATTACCGGAGAGCCCAGCACTGCCTTCTGCGCTTTAAATTTCCATATAAGCTTACCTGTTTTAGCCGACAAGCAGTAAATGTGATGATCTGAGGAGCCTACTACCACATAGTTTTTGGCAATAGCCGGAGTAGAATAAATCTTGCCTCCGGTCTGGTAGCTCCAGGTACGCTTTCCGGTATTCTTATCCAAGGCGTAGATCAAGCCGCTAGTATTGGTAGCTATTACTATGTTTTTGGTTGTGGCGGTGCCAGCTCCTACGTCGCTGTCATCCTGGTATTCCCATACTTTCTTTACGTTCGGGTATACCTGGTTCACGGCATACGACGGTCGGTGATATTTCCCCGGATTGGTGCTGAACTGATGATCTGTCAACTCCACTTCCATCCATGGCTTCAGTATTCTGGTTACCGGGTTTCTTTCAGAAAAACGAGCCACGCCGTTCTCTATCGTTACAATGTTGTAGCCGCCTATTTCTGCTTTTGCCCGCAGGTTAGAGCGCCCCATTACTGTAGGAATGCCATCATAGTTGAACAGGCGGTTGTTATGCCCGTGCCCGTGCAACATCAATTGTATGTTACGCTTTTTCAGCAGGTCAATGGCGTCGTACCAGTTGTTAAGAGAGGAATCCTGAGGGTAGTGATTGATATAAATAACCGGCATTTGCGGGTTCTTCATGTTGGTCAGCACCGAGTCGAGCCACACAATGTTCTCGCGAGGCACCTGGCCAGGCCCCATGCGCATGTTGGGTCCCGAGCTGGTTGCAGCAAACAGGTAACCGTTGTGCACAAAGCTGAACGTCTCAGCGCCAAATACCGTCCTGAACGTATTGCTGCCACTCTCCGACCAGTTCGAATCGTGGTTACCGGCAATAATGTACCAGGGTTTGTTCAGTTCACTCAGAATCTGCTTTGCCAGTTTCAGCTCTTCATCAGAACCAAACTCGGTGATGTCTCCGGTGAACATTGCAAAACTAATGGAGTCATTGCTGTTGATATCCGCTACTGTTCGGCGGAGGTCTTCTTCAGCCGTTGGGTTACCAATGTGCGTGTCCGATACAAAGGCAAACCTGAAAGTTTGCGCCCGGCCCACGCTGGCAATCAGCAACAAAGCAATCAGGACAGAAGATCTCAGTAGATTCATTTTGTATCGTTTGCGATTGACAGTCAATTGAAATAGTACAGGATTAATACAGTTCGACCAGACTCCTCCTCTATCAAATACGCACAAAAGCGCAGAGCTCAGCTTTCAATTAAGTTAATAATTAGATAAAAATAAGAAATCAGAAACTATAGTTCCTACTCTATGCAAAGTTTTTTAACATAATCCGCAAAAAAACGCATACAGGATTAAAGTAAAACCAGTTGCTAATGCTTATCCACTGACCTCAAAGTATAAACCGGCTGCGTCGTTTCGGCTACTTTCTTACCAGTTGCTGCAGGTGCGGTATCTGCTCATATAGTTTTTTTCCCGGACAGGCTGTCTGTGCAAAATCCTTATGGGTGGCTATACTATCCGCAGGAATTCTGTACTGCTTAGCCAGCGCCGGAACAAGCAGTTCCAACGTCTTCATTTGCTTTGGCGTGATTTCCTCTTCTTCGAAATTACCTTCCACTACTACCAGCAAGTGGCCAGCCGGATCGTAGGCTGTGTTGGAATCGCCGGCATAATTAACTTCTCTCCCTTCAGCCACTTCGCCATGCACATCCACATACAGGTGGTAAGGTATATCGGCCCAGGAAGGCTTCATTCGTCCGTCTGCTAAGGGGCTTTCTTTCTGAGAGAATTGTTGCAGCGCCTTCATTTTATTAGTTAGGGATTTATCAGGCAGTTGTCTGGTAGCTGTGTGGTGAATGGTAAGTCGGGTAAGTTTGTGACTACGCATGGGCAGAACCGGTGCGTTGGCGCCCCAGGCCTCTCGGGAAAGGTAGCTTATACTTTCCGGAACAGGTTGTTTTGAAGCTGTTCGCTGGCAGCTTGAAAACACGCTAACAAGTATAAGTATCAGTATAAAAAGTCTCATGTAATTAATTCTCTATCGCACGGAAAGCTGCTCACTAACCGTCACAAATTGATAGCCTTTATCTTTTAAATGTGTAAGCAGCTCATCCAGCTTATAATAAAATTTATCTTCCCGCCTTGGATCAGTACCGATGTGCAACAGCAGCAAAAACCCGTTCAGGCCATTCGGGTCTTTTCGCTCATACTCCAGTATAGATTGAAGTATGGTTTCTGAGCTAACATAGCGCGTGCCCATCTCAGGCCAGGTATAATCAGCAGCAGAGCGGGTGCCGGGCGTAAAGTTTACCAGTTGCAGTCCTTCCTCTGTTGTCCAATTAGTAACCTGCCGGTTATACCACTCGAAGGGCGGCAGAAAGTATGGTGCGTCTTTTTTCCTGATCCCAAATTTAGCCATCCTGCCATAGTTCTGCTGCAGGTCTTCGCTGAACTGCTGCTTCGTTACCAGTAGACTGTCGCGCTTTGTCCAGTCGCAGTACAACAGGTGAGCGTCGGAGTGGGCACCCAGGTAGTGCCCCTCCCGCTTCAGTTTCTGTATACTTTGTTTAAAATCAGGATTACTGTAAAAGCGGCCCGTCAGAAAGAAGGAGGCTTTCGCCTGGTGTTTCTTCAGCGTTTTCAGGATGGTTTCGGCACCGTCAGCAAATTCATCACCTGTAAAAACCAGCGCTATACTTTTGCGTGTTATATCGCCCCGAATAACAGCGCCAAACTTATCCGTTACTACTTTTTTGCCTGAGCTCCCTCCCCGGAACTTTGCTCTTGTGCCGCCAGCAGATAAATCAGCGAAGCCGTGCCATCCATGGTTGGCTCGTTCGTGCTGTAATCACCAAAGTCGTCGTGGTACACCACCAGCTTCGACTGGAAAGCGGCATACTCGTCTTCGTTGTTCAGTTTTATACCTTTCAGGTTGTTGAAGATACTGCCGTACACAGGTCCGTCCACCAGACCTCCATCCAACGGGTACTGGTGCAGGTATGTCAGGGATGAATGCGGATCAACAGGCGTATCGCCTTTGGCAGGCAAGCCGAAAACCATACTTGTTCCCCATGGATTGCAACCAAAAAGCCAGTCAATGTTGGCCTGCTCCAGCTCAGCATAGGTCTGGTCGCCGGTTATTTTTCGGTAAAGATGGTTCTGGATAGCGAAAGAAGTGGTCAGGTTGTTGGAGCACCAGATAAAGGGCACTCCGCGGTAAAAAGCGTTCTTCTTCGCTTTGGCAAACACACGTTCTATGCCTTCTTTATAAAAGCCGATCAGCTCTGCTTTGCTCTTTGCGTCAGCTTTTTTGGCCAGCTCAAAATGGCCAAAGTTATGGAACGGGTACCACTGGTAATGCTTGGCAGTGTCGGCGCCCATCCACGGCGTTACTTTTTCCTGCAAGCCGTAAGTATAAGCCTGCTTAAAGTATGATTGGTCGTTGGTTAACTGATACAACGCAGCAGCACCTAGTTGCATGTCATCAACCCAGTTATCTTCCTCATAAAAGTATGGCGCACGGTTTGGAGCCGTCTGGGCAACGCCTGGTTTAGCCAGCCCTAGCTTGTAAGCTGATAAAGCTTTCTGCCCGAACAGCTTCGCCAGGTTCTCATCTTTTCCCTGGTAGGTTTGAGCGGCCAAAGCAAATGCGCTTGCAAATTTACCTGCCGTAGATGCCGCGCCTGTTGCCCTATTTTTATATTTGCCCAAGCCCTGTGGTTCGCCGGTTACAAAGTATACCGGGCGTGCTTTGCCTTTGCCCATGCCATAATCTACATCGTCTTTGGTTGGCAGGCGCAGGCCCTGGTGGTCGCGGTCGTCGGCAAGTTGGTTGAACAGCCAGTCCTCTTTCGGGTGCATTTTCAGCAACCAGTTCAGGCCCCACTTTGCTTCGTCCAGCACATCGGCTACACCATTGTTACCTTCCAAACCATTATCAAGGTGCTTATCAGTAAACACCTCCGGAAAATCGCGGTAAGCAGCCAACAGGTGGTAAGTGGCATTGGCCGATGTGGTACTGTACTGCAGGTAATCCGAAGCATCGTGCCAGCCACCAGATACATCTATAATGGTGCTGTCCGGCATCGGGCCATACATGGTATAACCATCATCAGTGTGACAGGAGTCTTTCAGGTAAGGGTTAAAGCCACTTCGCTGCTGGCGCATGTAGCGCAAAGCAAAATCGGCAGTACCTTTGTATACATTATCGGCAATTCTGAATTCAGGAGACTTAACTTTCCCTGCTCTCAGGTAATAACTACCGGGTTTGTTAAATGAGGAAAAATTTAGCCGGTATGATTCTGCAAAAGGACCATAAGCACCAAAGGCCTGACCTGCTTTTCCTTTAAATACTACTTTGTTAGTAGCAGCATCAACTAGTTCGAAGCGCTTTAATCTGTCTGAAGATTTACTTACCCACACCGCCACTTTTATACCTGCAGGAGTATAGCCTAACTGGTTAATGCGTATCCAGGTTTGCGCTTCGGCACTGGTGCTGGTTAATTTATCAACTATGTAATCCGATTTTGCCTTGTTATTAAATGCAATTGCGTTTGCTGTAAGTATGCACGCACCTAGCGCTAAGGCAAGCCATGTTTTCTTTTTCATCGCTTTTCTCATTCTTAAATTCAGAGATTTATACTTATGCTTTTAGAAATATAGTTCCTTAACCACAATCTATACTTCTAGTTAATGCAGCCTCTTCCTGAAATAATTGGAAGGCCCGCTTTCATTCTTAAGACGATCGATGGCAGTTACTACATATTGGTAGGACTTACCGCGCTGCGCGCTTTTATCATGGAAAGTAGTCTCCTTGCTGTCGAAGCTGATGTGAATTATGTTTTGAGCGCTCTCCAGGTTTATACTTTCGTTCTCATCGAAGCGGTAAATTACATAACCAAAAACCGTTGTATCCGGGGCTGCATCCCACTTTAAGCGGGCATTTCTGAACGGCTTGATAAATAAAAACTTCTTATCGCGTAGAGCTGAAGGTGCAGCAGGGGCTACGTCATCAATCCATGGCATGGTAGGCTGTAAAGCCGGGTAACGGTAAAAGTCGTGCTGCAACGAATCGCGGAAGCCAGCTAAATTATTTGTAAGGGATTTGGAGCTGAAGTATACACTGCCCTGCACATTCGGGTTCGCACGTAAATAACGTACCTGATTTGGAAGCTGCTGCTTATCGCGCCAACCCTCACGGTCTTCCATGGCACGGTATACTCCCTGACCTATATATACATGTTTGCCGAAAGCATTGGCTGCCCACCAGTCCAGCAGTTTTTCGTACGGGGCTGGCTTGTAACCGAACGGGAAGTATAGCTGCGGATTAGTGTAGTCAATCCATCCTTCTTTCACCCACTTACGTGCGTCGGCATAAAGGGCACTATAACCAGACAAGCCATTGCTTTCGGAGCCAAGCGAATCCTGCGCCAGGTTGCGCCAGATACCAAACGGACTGATGCCAAACTTCACATGTTTTTTCTGGCTGTGTATGTTCTGTGATAACGTCTGGATTAAGGTATCTACGTTGTTGCGTCGCCAGTCTTCGATGTTGTCAAAACGGTCGCCATAGATTTTAAATGTCGTAGAATCAGGCAACTTTTCTTTGCCTGGATATGGGTAAAAATAATCGTCGAAGTGGATGCCATCTACATCATAGTTACGCACAATATCTATGATCACTTCATTAATATAAGTGCGCACCTCAGGCAAGCCCGGGTTAAAATATTTCTTATCGCCATAGGTAAAGAACCACTCAGGCTTGGTGCGGGTAATGTGGTCGGGACTGGTAAGAGAATCCACCAGGCTGGTGGTAGCGCGGTATGGGTTTATCCAGGCGTGCAATTCCATGCCACGCTTATGTGCTTCTTTTATGGCAAACGCCAGTGGGTCGTAAAAAGGCTTAGGCGCAACACCTTGTTTGCCTGTCAGAAACCGACTCCATTGCTCGCGCCCTTTGGCATAGAAAGCGTCGGTAGAAGGACGGATCTGCAGCATAATGGCATTTATACCTGTCTTCTGGTGCTCATCCAGTATTTTGATCAGGTCCTGCTTCTGCTTTTTTGAATCTGCTCCCGGTTTAGGTTTAGAGGGCCAGTCGATGTTCTGTACTGTAGCAATCCAAACGCCACGAAACTCCCGCTTGGGTGCTGAATTATTAGATTGAGAAAAAGCTGTACCGGTTAAAAAGAGAGAAAGTATGAAAAAGGTAAAATTTCTGAGCATAGCAAAAGTATAAATTAGGGATATTAAAAAGCCCTCCTGGTTTTACCAGAGAGGGCTTTTATTACTTAGCTTTTAGTATTATCTGTCACGAACTAAAACTCTGTTAGTGGTAGCAGGTTTAGCTGTATATACACCTCTTGTATAAAATGTATACACTCTGCCTGCAGACGGTGCTACGCCAGTCATGGTAGTATAAGGAGTTGAAGAGCCCGCAACATAAATTGGGAAATCATATGTTCCTGGCACAATTGCTACATAACCGGTACTTCCTTTGTACGCAACGTTAGTACCTACCTCAACAGGTGCAGGAGCATCTGCAGTAGCTTTATTGACCGCTTTCACGTCAAAAGCCGGAGCATCAGCCATTACGTTCACGAAACGGATGTAAGCTTTAGTATAATCACCTTCCGGTAATTTATCTTCAACTACTATTGTCTCAAATGCGCCAAGTTTACCAATTAGGAAAGCTGTATAAGGAGTTTTATCATTTAAAGTGGCAGAAGTTTTAGATATAACATCTGCAGAACCTCTTTTCGATGTTGTATCTATCATCTGAACTTCATAGCTACCAGCAGGTACATTTGCATAGCCATAAGAGGCCGGGAATACTGCGGTACCGGCATATGATAAACCTGTAACAATGGTATCAGTGGTTGTTACAACTGGCGCTAAAGCTGTGATCTTTTCATTACCAAAGTACATGTTCACCATAGGAGCCTCTTGAGCAGCATGTATCATTTTAACATGCGCGCCTGCTGTAGTAGGTGCGTAATGTTCCTCAATAGTATTCTTTTCGCAGGCTCCTAATAAGAAGCCTGCTGTCAGTATCGCAAAAGATTTTATTGCTATATTCTTCATGAGTGTTATCAGATTATTTTTTGCTGAACCACATTTCGTAAGTATGGTAGTCTGGGTTTAAGCCACCTACTTTTTCCAAAGCAGACACATTCCACATATATTCAGAGTTGTATCTAGGTCTGAAACGGTAAGCTGGTTTGCCTTGATTTAGACCATACAGCGGGTTTGGCAGTTCAAAGCCAGTGAAAACTTCATTGCTGTAGTGGTATCTTCTAAGGTCAGACCATGTTTCCAAGAAGCCCCATCCCCACTGTGCGATATACTTCTGCAGCATAATTTTCTGTAGAGTAAGATCTGCAGGATTTACAGGTATAAGATCCTCACTTGCTACATAAAGAGCTTTTCTCTGCTTGTATACAGCAGCTTCGTCCTCAGGAGTAGCGGCATCATTAACGGCATACTTCTCAACAAAGTCAAGATGCGCTTTCACACCTTTAGTGTAGGCATCCAGCGCCAAAGCTTTATCACCTTTGATGAAAGCAGCTTCAGCTTTAATGAACTGCATCTGAGAGTAAGTCATGATCGGGAACCTTTCGTTATTACCGAACAGGTACTTATTAGGAGTAGTAGCCGCAACTACGTCTGTAGGTGTGTTCCAAAGGTTTCTAGGACGTAAGCCTTCTGCATACTCATTTACACCAACACCCGGTGTTACACCTCTGTACTTACCATCTGGTGATGTTGCAAGCATTACCGGAAGGCGTGGATCTTTCAGGTGCTCACCAGCAAACAGTGTTGAAGGATCTTTTCCGATAAGTTCCTCATCTTTCAGCGCAGGATTTGTGCCATCCAATAAACTTACAATAAACTTCGACTGGCGGAACGAATTCAGATTGCCCCTTCTTGGCCCGAAGAAGTTTGTATCGTTAGATACAGCACCTTCGAAGCGAACAGATGCATCATCTGCATTGCTTGCTAACGACTTGTTTACGTACTCAATTACTTTATCCGGATTGTAAGAAGGCTTGTTGCTTAGGTGGTGCTCATTAATTGCCAGCAAACCATAGGCGAATTTCAGCCATTTAGCACGATCTCCACCATAAATCAAGTCGCCTTGCTTTAGCTGGGAGTTAGCAACATTTCCATCTGTTCTTTCTAGATTTTGGATAGCAAGAAGGGTAAGGCGTCTTACTTCTTCATAAATCTTATCCTGAGTATCATAATCGAAGCTGGTTCTGCCTGGTTCAAAGGCCTGTGAAACGATCACTTCTCCATGATAATCAGTTAGAGTCTGCCAACCAAAAGCTCTTAACAAATAACCAACACCAGCAAAATCCCACTTTTGTTCCTCCTCTGCTTTGGCAATCATATCAGTCAGGTTTGCACCCATGCTATAGTATACAGCTCTCCAAAGCTGGCCTGATGCATCGCTACTAGCTACGAAACCATGTAGGTCCCATGTATCATTCGCAGAACTTTGGTTCCAGTTCTGTACATACTTACCTAAGTAACGTGAGTCAAACTGGATACCCAAGGCAAGCTCTGATTGTATTGCCGGTAAATAAAATTGAGGTGCTACTACTTGGTCTGGTCCGTTAGGGTTAACATTCACATCCAGGTAATTATCACAACTGGTTGAGGTAAACAAACCTGCTGCTAATAAAGATGCGCAAAGAATCTTTCGCATTGATCTATCTTTCTTTCTCATTACTTTTTTAAATTAAAATCCAACGTTCACACCGATGTTAAGACCCATTGGCATAGGGAAGTTACCATAGTCAAATCCAGCGCCACCGCTACCACCAACAGCAGCAGAGTTTCCGTTAACCACAGGATCAAGGCCCGAATAGTTGGTAAGAATAAACACATCAGTTGCTGTTACAAACACACTACCATTCTTAATAAACTTCGTGTTTTTCAGCAGAGATGAAGTAAAGTTATAGTTTAGTGTAATGTCTCTTAGACGCACCCAATTGATATCTTTCTCAATAAAGTCTGTTTCTGGAAGGCCGTAAGTAGTAGACCAGAAGTTAGCATCACGAGAAGGATCGATCACGATTGTGTTTTTAGTTGGGTTAGCTGTATTTTCTAATCCATCTTTCAACACACCTTCAAAAATTACTGGTTTATTACGGTCAAGTGTTCTCATGCTAAGACCACGGGCAGTCAGGAAGTGCTCAGTACCATTGTATATATCGCCACCTTTTCTGAAGTCCAGAAGGAAATTGAGTGAAAGATTTTTGTATCTAAAGCTGTTTGTTAGACCAACTGTAAAATCAGGCTGTCTGTCGCCTACTATTACCCACTCAGTAGTATTTCTTAGCGGATAACCTGTAGTAGGGCTGATCAACATTTGTCCTTTATCGTTACGCATGTAATCGAAACCAGTGAAGGTAGTAAGTGGGCCACCCGGTCTTGCACCATTACGCACGTTACCATACAACCAGGTATCGGACATGTAAAACTCATTAACACCTTTAGGCAGTGTAAGTAGTTCGCTCCACAGGTGTGTAAAGTTGGCTAAAACATCCCACTGGAAATCCTGAGAAACTACTGGTGTTGCATTTAACTGGAGTTCAACACCTTCTGTCTTCATCTCGCCAGCATTGAAAGCCTGTAAAACGAAACCAGTACCATAGCTCAGACGCATGTCGCGAACAATCTGGTCAACAGATTTCTTGTTGAAGTATGTTGCATCAATACCCAGACGATCGTTGAAGAATTTCAACTCTGTACCAAATTCGTAAGAAGTGGTCATTTCTGGTCTTAGATTAGGGCTAGGGCCAGTAAAGGCATAACCGAAACCACCACCCGTTGTAGGCTTAGGTTCTAAGAAAGCACGGATACTGTAAGGGCTAGCATCTTTACCAACCTGGGCAACAGAGCCTCTTAATTTACCATAAGAAAGAACATCTTTAATGCCTGCAAATGGCTCAAGCTCTGTGAAGATAAAGCTCAGGGAAGCAGATGGATAGAAGAATGAACGGCTTTCAACTGGTAAGGTAGAGCTCCAGTCGTTACGACCAGTAAGGTTCAGATACAACATGTCATTGTAATTCAGAGTCAGGTTACCAAAAGCACCTACTAATCTTCTCTGATACAATCTGTTTCTACCTCTGTGTGTAGTGCCATCTGTGTTCTCAATAGAATACAGACCAGGGGCAAGGAATCGCTCACCAGTTACAGCCTGCGTATAAGAGTTCTGATCTCTTACTTCGCTACCAACTTTCAGATCAGCATGAAATTTGTCGCTGAAGAAAGAACGGTTAAGCTGAGCATAGTATTGAATGTTGAAATTACGTGAGTTATCCAATGACTGGTCAAAGATACCACCTCTTGATTTTCCATAGTCCGACTCCGGGTGACGAACCAATGTAATTTTTCCGGTAGAGAAGTCAAAGCCAACATTACCAACTAACTTTAACCATGACACTGGATCAATGATTAACTTGGCATTAGTGATGTAACGGTTGTTAACATCGCTTATCTTGTTGTTATTGATATTAAAAAATGGGTTCTCAACTTCAGTAGTACTTGAAGTAAGCACTCTTCTCGTACCATCCGGGTTAAGATATACGCTAGCATCGTCAGTAGATGGCCATGTCAACAAACCAAGAAGCGGCCCACCTGCACCTTTAAAAGCAGAATTATTATCTGAGTAAGTATAGCTAAAAGACACATCTGTTGAGATATACTTATTAAGATTAGAAGTAATAGCAGAAGAAAGGTTTAGTTTAGTCAGGTCTGTACCTGGCACAAAGCCTTCCTGATCTGTATAGGAGCTGGAAATTCGGTATTGAGATTTCTCAGTACCACCAGAGAATGACAAGTTATGTTTTTGTGTAAGAGCAGATTGGAAGAAGTTGTCTAAGTTGTCGTAAAACTTAGTACCTTCTGGATAAGGGGCACCAAAGTATGACTCCTCGCTTAGCTTATTATCTGTTACACCATTTTCGCCTCTAGCGTATACTTTCTGAATTTCAGGGAATTTAGTTATACGGTCGAAGCGGAAGCTATTGCTATAATCGATTTGGCTAGCACCAGCTTTACCTCTCTTAGTAGTGATCACAATTGCACCTGATGCTGCATCAATACCATAAAGAGCAGAAGCTTCAGGACCTTTTAGTATAGTGATGCTTTCTATATCCTGAGGGTTTATGTCAGCACCTCTGTTTGTAAAGTCAGTTGAGCGGTTATCTAGAGAAGTAGCTGAGTTCGCAGAAGATGCAAAACCAGCAGTGTTGAAGGAGTTGTTGTTGATAGGCAAACCATCAACTACATAAAGAGGCTGGTTGCTACCGCTAAGGGAACTAACCCCACGGATCATAATGGAAGAAGAAGACCCTGGCAAACCAGAAGTAGAAGTAACTTCTACACCAGCCACACGGCCAGCAAGACTGTTTACAAAGTTCTCGCGTTGCGTTTGAGCAACAGCAGAACCTTTAACTTCTGTTATGGCGTAACCTAATGCTTTCTTTTCCTGCTTAATACCAAGGGCAGTTACCACTACCTCATCAAGGCTTTTAGCATCAGTAACTAACGCTACATCAATATTGGAAGCGCTAGCTACAGGATATTGCATAGTTTTCATGCCTATAAAGCTGAAAACTAATACATCCTTAGGCTCTGCACTTATAGTGAATTTACCGTCTACACCGGTTACAGTACCGCGTGTTGTGCCTTTTACAGCTACAGAAACTCCTGGCAGCGGAATTTTATCAGATGCCGAAGTCACTGTTCCGGTTATTGTTTTGCTCTGGGCAAAACTCTGAAGGTGGAACAGGAGAAAACAGACCCCCCACAGAAAACATTGTAACTTTTTGTTCATAACAGCTTGGATAAAAAAGGTTGGTTTTTATAAGTTTTGACAGCAACAGCACTTTGCCTGCTGCTAGTTAATTAATTGTAATAATGGTAAAACAATCATTTAAAATGGCCGCACTATTTCCTGAAAACAGCTTAGCCGTGCTGCAATTAGTATTAATCAGTTTATCTATAAATGCTTTGGATTTATTATTTAAGGTTTGGTTTCAAGGGTAAAGCAGGTACTTGGTGCGCATCTGCTTATATTGGCTTAGGCCCGGCTCCCAGCTTTTGCGGATCTCTTCTTCGTGCACACCGGCTATAATTTGTTCTTTCAGCTCTTTGGTACCAGCCAGTTTATCAAAGTTGCCGATCTGGTTGCTTTGCTTAAAATCAAAAAACTTTTCTTTGTAAGGGTATGCCTTGTACAGCTCGATCAGCCACTGCAGGTTTATTTGCCTGCTGCTCAGTAGTTTGTCTGCATCATAGTTTCTTAAATCCAACCCGTAGCATGCTTTATCCTGGTGTAGTGGGGTTTCGCTCATACCTTTTATACCTACAGGCGTAAAGCTGAAATCATATTTGCCCTTCAGGTCAGGGTTGCCAAGTACAGTAAACGGGAAGTAGGTACCGCGGCCCTGGCTAATGATAGTACCTTCGAACAGGCACAGCGATGGATAAAGCAGGATTGATTGTGGTGTGTTGAGGTTTGGGGAAGGATTTACCGGTAAAGTATAAGGCGTGTCGTGGGTATAGTTTTTAAGCTTTACGATCTTAAGCTTGCATGTCAGGTTGTTTTCCAACCAGCCTTCGCCATTTATCATTTGGGCATATTCGCCGATTGTCATACCATGAGCAATTGGCACCGGATGAATACCAATTCCTGACTTCAGGCTCATGTCCAGTATAGGGCCATCTACCAGGTAGCCATTAGGGTTTGGCCTGTCCAGGATCATCAGCTCCACACCATTTTCGGCACAGGCTTCCATTACGCGGTGCATGGTGATGGTGTAAGTATAAAATCTGGCACCTACATCCTGAATATCAAAGATCATCAGATCAATATCAGCGAGGTTCTCTTTAGTAGGCTTATTTTTCTTGCCATAAAGCGATACCACTTCGATGCCTGTTTTAGGATCGGTGCTATCATCTACTTTCACACCGGCGCTGGCATCGCCGCGGAAACCATGCTCAGGGCCAAAAACTCTTACAATATTTACCCCTAAAGATTTCAGACTATCTACGCTGGAAGTTTTACCTATTACCGAGGTTGGGTTAACAACCATACCAATGCGCTTTCCTTTAAGGTAAGGCAGGTATTCTTCTATCTGATCGGCTCCGGTTAATACCTTAGTAGTTTCAGGAGCAGTTGCTTGTGTTTCTGAAACGGAAGCCGAGCTTTTAGTTGCCGGCTGTTTCTGGCATGCGCTACCTACCAGCAGAACAAACGCCAGAGGCAACAGAAAAGGGAATGACACTTTTTTAGTTAAGTGTCGGTAGTTGGAAGAATTCACTTTATGCTTTTCTCTTATTGTATGCTGGGCTTGTATTATCTAATCCAGTTGAACACATTGTTAAAAACTGCGCTTAAACAAGTAATTATACTTATGCTTACCGGATGCTACTGTTAATCCTTAATCCGGCTACACCTCATGCAATGATCTGCTTTTCTACAAATAAGGAACCAAAGCTGTTTAAATGGCACCTAACAAATATAAAACAGCAAATAACCGCAAGAAAATGAATTTTATATAGCCTTTTATCTGATTTTGACATAAAAAAAAGCAAAGCTTTCAAGAAAACCTAGTTATTACTGCACTTTATTTTCTAAATGCGCATAAAACAGCATCTAACAGATAAAATATATTCACGAACTAATTAATAAAAATTAGTTTTAATGTTATAACACGCAGATTTAGAGGATACTTGAATGAAAACCAAAGTTAATACTGTTCACACAACACTTAATAGTGCTTGTAACAAGCAGTAAATATAACTTTACCCACATGTTGGTTATATGTTATGCAGGGATACATAAAGTATAAAAGCCCGCCAGGCTATTTAATAGCGGGCTTTTATACTTGAATATTAGCACAATTAAAGGTCGGCTTCTTTTATATGCGTTTGCGACAGCAGCCAGGGCAATGCGTCTGCCCTATTAGAGAAAAACCTGAAGTCCAACGTCGTGCCAACAGAAGCTTTTATTTCATCAAAAGCATCTGCTAAACGCTGCTCTCTTGGGCTGGCAGAGGGACCGATACAGACTATCTTCTTGATCGGTGATTGCCGTAGACCTAATATTAACTGAGCTAGCAGAGCTTTATACTCTGGTTCAGTGAGATCCTGGGTATTATCGCCAAAATTCAGCAAAACCCGTTCTACATGATGTTCTTCGGCGCTGGCTACAATTGCCATAAAAGCATTCTTTACTTCTGCAGCAGAATATGACCTGTGTTCGCGCCATGCCGCATACAATATTCTTTGGGCAGGCGTATAAGTTAGCTCAATCAGGTCATCGCTGTAGATTAACATAAATAATTAATTTACAGCTATAGCTGATAAGCTTTTACCTTTATCTCACCGTTTGCCGGGGTTATAATTATTTCGGCCCAGACAGCCAGATTATTTACCCAGGTATAGTTGGCAAAAGCCGAGTGTAACCTTACGTTTTCGCGAACTAATGTAATTCCGGTTTCCTCATTACTAGCACCTACTGCCTCTGCAGCATAAGCCACCCGGGCGCCATCTGCTGTCTGGATTTGCCCATGAATATGCATTTGCACGCATCTATCAGCACGTACGGTAAGGTAATCTACTCCGGTAAGCTTACCACTTAGCCTGGTACCTTGTATGGTGCCCTCGTATAGCACATCGAAGCGTGCACCAGCCGGTGGCACACTTACCGCATTCGACACAATATCCTGAAAATTAACACCATAATCGATTACTTCTTTAAAATGTAATGTGCCTTCATAAAGCAGTTGCTCCTTTACACCTGCAGGCTTAACCAATGCATTTTCCTTTTCCATAGTTGTTGCTGTAATTCTAAGTATAAACACACCTTTGCCAGTCATATCAATGCCGGTTTATACTTGCTGAACCTGTACATAAACCGGAATCAGGCGACCCTGCACGCCTGGAAGCGGAGCGCAATCATCATTAATTAGTTAAAGTACATCTAACTTAAATTAAACGTGCAGCTTATAGGCTTGTTAAACCGAACCGGGATTTAAAATGGTAGATGACAGAGAGAACTGCTGCAATGCTTTGCTATACTTAGTAAGTGGCCGGAACAAGGCTGGCACAAACAAAAAAGCCTTGCAAGTTATTCACTTACAAGGCTTTTAAGCATAAAGTTGTGGAGATGCAGGGAATTCACCAAATCACATAACCGCTTATATATCAATACTTTAAATGGCAAACATTTTCTGACTCACCGAATCGCTCACCGATAAAAAGCCACAATATGACTGTAAATATTATAATATAAATTTAAGTAACATTTTTCTCATTTTCAAGCACAAACTGGTTATCTTATCTACTTATAAGAGAACAGTATTGTTCTCCTATACTTTAAGCGCTGTTAGCCTCAACAATTAGTTCTTCTCCCAAATTCCACTTTTTTTTTGCCCGACTGGCAAGTACACTTATTACTAAATCTTTAAAAATACCTCAATAGTTGATGTAGATAAGTTATACTTTTCGATCAGTTCTGCCTGTCCTTTAGCTTTCATCTTTTCATAGATATAGGAGATGATAAGTATTTCGGAAAAAGGCTCAAAATTACCAAACCAGGTATCAGTTTTGCTTTGCTGGCTACTTTAATGATTTGGGGAGCCTGCGTGGTCGGCGTCATACATGTGTATAATGATCCTCCGGTACCATATGCAATGTGTTTTCCATCCTGGAATAGATATGGTTTCAGTAATTGTTCTTCTCTTGGTCTCAGCTCACCCAAAACAGATTGTTTGGGCTTGTAGAATACTCCGATAGATGACCTCTTGATAAACCCTTTCTTAATAAACCTTTCAATGGCTTTGGCAGCGGCACTATATTCTTCCAGATCAGTCCCCAGCTGCTGATACTGAAAGGTGATACCTTCCTGTATGCTGTAAATCCTGTGTTCTATCATCGCTGTTACATTCATGCTTAACAAGAGATTCCTTATAGGAAAAATACAGGATAGCTATTTATCAAGTATTTCGCACAACATACTTGACATTACAACTTTCATAAAAGCCCGATAGGGGCATAAAGCTTCTAAGGACGAGCGGAAACTGATCCAGCCGTCCGGACACTGTGATAATCCAGGCATACTTCCGCATTTGAATCAGCTATAGAAGTCAAAAATCTAATAACTGCAGGATATTACCTTCCTTTTTGCAGAAGCTTAACACTCATTTAACACTTAATGGCTAATATCTATAAAACCTATCCCTCATTGGCGGGGAGGACATAATTATAGTATCAACAGCGATAAAAGAGCGATAGATTACCTCTAAGTTCCATACTTAAACACTCATAAGGCAAAATCCAACGTCACTTGATTTGGCGCAAAGGTAGCCTTGCGGCCCGGACACAGGTACGCTGCGCCAAGGTAGTGCCAGCAAAATGGGTATCCCTGAAGGGAGCCCTCGCATTTTCCTGGCCTCCACCTTGCCTTTAGTCCGGCTCCGAAGGCAGCGGGGGCACCATAATCAATTTCCTCACACTTTAAAATCAATGATTATGGAAAAGACCATCAACATCCCCGCTTTAACAAGAGTAGCCGAGATCAAGCTCACCTACCGCAACAAGGTAAAACCCTCTGAAAGACCGCAGGTCACCTGCTCCAGTGACAGCTATAGGGTGCTTAAGGCTGGCTGGGACATGGGCAAGCTCGAATTTGTCGAACAGTTCAAGGTCCTGCTGCTGAGCCGCGCCAACCGGGTGTTGGGCATCTACGAAGTCTCCACCGGAGGCATCGCCGGCACGGTGGCCGACCCCAAACTTATCTTCGCCGCCGCCCTCAAGGCCTGCGCCTCGGCCATTATCCTCTGCCACAACCACCCCTCCGGAAACCACAAGCCCAGCCAGGCAGACCTGCAGCTCACTAAAAAGATGAAGCAGGGCGGCGAGCTACTCGACATTGCTGTCTTAGACCACCTCATCCTCACCAGCGAGAGTTACTATTCCCTGGCAGACGAGGGGCTCCTGTAGCCCCTCTTTCTTTTGCAGGCGGCGCTTGCCCCTGCATCTCATCCATTTGATTTCATCACTTTAAAGTTTAAACTTATGAACGCCTATCAGAAATTCAACCACCTGGCAGAGCAGGTAACCAATGAAATCATCGTACAGCTCGAGCAAGGCCAGGTCCTCTGGCAAAAGCCCTGGAGCTTGTACGGACTTCCCCAAAACTACGCCTCCGGCCGGCCCTACGAGGGCTTCAATGCCTTCTACCTGAACCATGTCACTGAGAAAGGCCACTACACAGCACCATACTTTATCACCTTCCGGCAGGCCCAAGAAATGGGCGGCCGCATCAGGAAAGGACAGAAAGGTACTCCCATTGTCTACTGGAAGCTCTATGAGCCGAAAGAGCAGGACCAGACAGCAGATCAGGCATCCACGGGGATAGAACGTCCCGGCAGAAAGTTTGTCCCCTTCCTTTGGACCGTGTTCAACATCGACCAGGTGGAAGGAGTAGATTTTCACCTACCCGCAGTGCCAGAGCGATCCGGCCAGCAGGTTATCGAAGCCTGCCAGCAAGTAATGGACAGCTTCCCCTCCCCGCGCCCGCGAATGCTGCACGGCGGCACGCAGGCCTACTATGCGCCCGCCACAGACATCGTGCAGGTACCGGAACTTAGGTGTTTTATCTCTCCCGAAGCCTATCACGCCACGCTCTTCCATGAACTGATCCACGCCACCGGTCATCCCGCACGACTGGATCGCTTCTCAAAAGAAGAGAAAGCCAGCCGCTTCGGGGACGAGGCCTACAGCAAGGAGGAGCTCATCGCCGAGATGGGTGCCAGCTTCCTCTGCGCCTTCACCGGAATAAAAGAGGCAGTCTTTCAAAATTCAGTGGCTTACCTGCAGGGCTGGATCAGCCGGCTCCGGGAAGATAAGACAATGATTCTCTACGCCGGCACCAGGGCCTTCAAAGCGGCCAGCTATATACTGAACCTGAAAGCCGAGACGGACAAAGAAGCGTTGCCTGCAAAGAAGGTGGCTGCTTAAGGAGCATAATTAGAGCTGCCTGATTACATCAGGCAGCTCATTACTTTCCACGCATATAGCCTAGTTTGATCATACAGAAGGCTTTAGCCCGCACCTCTTCCTCCGGCAGCATCCTCTCGGCATACTCCCTTGCTTATCAAATCCTGCAGGCCACAGCCAGCCATACTCGGGGAGCTATCTGGAGCCAAGCTCTATTGCCTGTTCCAGGCATTAATTTCCCATTTCACAAGCAATGCCATAC
>CBINIP010000003.1:0-272041 GCA_966250805.1 uncultured Pontibacter sp.
CTTAACACCTTTCCAGGTTCAAGATTCTCATCTGCCATAGTTTGTTCAATCTCACAATTCCATATTTTAATATCAGAACCATTATAAACAAAGTGTGCACCTACATATGGCTTTGTAAGAGCTCTTACCAAATTTCTAATACTCTCACTTGTCATTCTCCAATCAATTTCTCCGTCTTCTCTGCCTCTCTTCCTCCACGTATTTCCAGATCCAACTTGTTTAATTCTTGGATAGGTGCCACTTTGTAACTGTGGAACGAATACCTCTATTTGCTGGAGGGCAACTGATATTAATTTATCGTAAAGACTTCCTGCATCTTCATCATTGGAAATATGTACAGCTTCTTGATTAAGGATGTCTCCCGTATCAGCTCCTTCATCCATGAAAAAGAAGGTGGAGCCGGTCTTCTTTAAGCCAAGTACCAAAGCCCAGATTATAGGGTGTCTTCCTTTATTAGCTGGTAACAGCGCTGGATGATAACCGACCACTCCCATCGGAGCAAGCGAAAGCACATTTGGTTTTAATAAACTTGACCACCCAAAACAAAATAGCACATCCGGTTTAATCTGCTCTATCCAAGTAATATTATTTGGATGATTAATATCATTCACAAGCTTGTACTGAATGCTATGCTGATGGCAAATATCAACAAGGTTAGAAAAGTCAGAGTTAAAACTAGAGGCTTCTTTGGTGATTACTCCGACAATATTGACTTTAAGGTCTAAAAGTTTTAGGAGTGCTTTTCTAGAAAACTCTACGGTACCAATGAAAACTACTCTCATTTTAGATCAAAGAACTTCTTTTTAAGAAGTGATTTCACCTCTGTGTTTTTAATAACATTAACAATTTCCGAAGAAGGGTTCTTTTCTCCGTATGGGTTCTTTACTTCTAAGAGTAAATTTTTGAAATCTTCAGAAAAGGCCTTTATGATAGCCTTTCTTATGGAATAATAATCAGGGCTACATGAAATTATGCTAGGAGCTTTTATGCGTCCTCTTTGACGATCTCCGATATCAATTGTTGCTTTCCTGAAGCTCGGAACCTCAATAAGTCCGCTTGATGAATTACCTATCACGACATCCATATATTTTAATGCAGACAAGTACCTTAGTTGGCCTAAAGAGACAAAAGCGATACTCCTTTCCGGGTTCTGCTTAACAAATTCATCAATTAGCTTAATTATTATCCTTCCATCAGTATCAGCATTTGGCTTTGTAAAGATGATCTTGGTGTCGGATAGTTCATCCAATGCCTTAAGTAACTCATTAAATTGAGATTCTGCTGTAGAATCTTCTAAAGTAACAGGGTGGAAGGTGACAAGAATATTTTTTCTTCCTAACTCAAAACCAATACTTTTTTGAAATTCATCTTTATCCAGGAGAACTAAACGATTGATATTTTCAATACCTAGAGCACCTACGTTATATACAGTTGAAGGCAATTCGCCTAATTGAATTACTCTTTTTCTATACTCTTCAGTAGAGGTGAAATGAATATGAGACATTTTAGTGATAGAGTGTCTGATCGACTCATCTATCAGTCCCTCTGTGGATTCTCCACCATGACAATGAGCTATAGGAATTTTTGCAATCATTGCTGCAGTAGCTGCAGCAAGGGCTTCGAATCTATCTCCTAACAAAAGGACGAGGTCTGGTTGCAGTTCATCAAGGGCCTCAGAAAAAGAGATGATAGCAAGGCCAACACTCTTAGAAATGCCAACAGCTGTATCAGAAGATAGGAGAATTTCAATCTTTTTATTGATGTAAAATCCGTCACTTTCGATTTGTTTGTAGGTCAATCCAAACTCAGGAGATAGATGCATACCTGTTACACAAAGTTGTAAGCTTATCAGAGGGTCATGCTGTAACTCTCTGAGAGTCCAGTACAAAAGTCCATATTCTGCTCTTGATCCTGTAACAACACAAACTTTCATTGTATAAAATCATGATAGTTAACAATCTCACCTTCACTTACAGATCGAATCAAAGCTTTGCCTATAATAGCATCAATTTCCATGGGACTTATACCTATGGCTGGACGCATCATTATTAGGTGCTCTTCATTTAAAACAGTACCTGCAGGTACTGTTTTGTTATAGTAAATACTCTTTCGGATTAAAGCTTTATTTTTTATTTCGGACGAAGTCGGCTCTTTTTTAGCGTCCCCACTTAAAGCCTGCTCAATGTTCCGAATGGCTCTTATCATATTTTTTAATTCATCAGGATCAAGTGATGCTTTATGATCAGGACCTGGAAGATTCTTATCAAGAGTAAAATGCTTCTCGATTATAGTACCACCTAGTGCAACTGCAGCTATTGGGACTTCAATTCCTAAAGTATGGTCCGAGTAACCCACAGCAATATTAAAAGTATTCTTAATAGTAAGCATAGCTTTCAGATTGACATCTGCCATAGGCGTAGGATATTCTGTGTTACAGTGTAATACAGCTATCATGTCTCTTGGTAGCCCGCTAACCTCCAGAACTAGAATAGCTTCTCCGATTTCATCTAGTGTAGACATTCCAGTAGATAAAATTACTGGTTTCCTTTTTTGAGCAATTTTCCTTAAGTAAGGTTTATTTGTTATTTCTCCTGAAGGAATTTTAAATAACTCCATACCTAAGTTGTTCAGAAAGCTAACACTTTCAAGATCAAATGCTGTGGATAAGAATTTGATTCCTCTTTCTTCTGCCGCTTTTATAAGTTCATAGTGATGCAGCTCAGAAAGTTCTAGCTTTTTAAGCATTGAGTACTGAGTATCATCAACTTGGCCTTCCTGATTTCTGACTTGATATACAGCCTGTTTGGCTGTTTTGCTGACTAGCTTATCTGCCTTGAAAGTCTGAAATTTTACATAATCAGCTCCAGCCTCAGCTGCTACATCAATTAACCTTTTTGCTAACTCAATACTTCCGTTATGGTTAACACCTGCCTCTGCTATTATGATTGTCTTATTGTACATTTTTTTTAATCAACTTTCCTGGATTACCTGCCCATTTTTCACCATCCCTAATGTCTGTCAAAATAACTGTTCCTGCTCCTATAACAACATTCCGGCCGATAGTAACCCCTTCTTTGATGACAGCATTTGCTCCTATAAAAGAATTTTCTCCCACAGTAACATTACCTGCTAAAACAGCACCTGGAGCGACATGAACATAATTCCCTATAGTACATTCATGCTCAATTATGGATCCTGTATTTAGAATTACCCCTTTTCCTATCTGAACTAGGGCATTTACCTTGCAACCAGGTGCAATTAATGTTCCTGATTGTAAGGTAGCATAATCCGATACAAAAGATAATGGGTGACGAACTATTAATGTCTGAAGGCCCATTTTAAATAGCATTTCAGTAATAGAAGCCCGAAGACTATTAAGGCCAATGGAAACAAAGAAAAAGTTATTTTCTGAATATAACATATCCAAAGACTTTGATTCTCCTTCTTGTCCTAAGTAAGCTAATCCAAAAGGATTCTTATTTTTTGGGCTTGTCTCATAGTACCCAAGTAACTTCAGTCCCATTGCTTTTATAGTATCTGCAACTACAAAAGCGTGACCGGAATAACCTATAAGTGCTACCTTTTGCATTATTTGGTAGTTACACTGCTTGGGATATTTACTAGTCGGCTTTCTATGTGCCGGCTCACTTCCAGCCCATCATGCTGGCAGGTAGTGAACATCGGGAGTTGATTCATCAATGTCCAGGACGGTCGGGTCATTACTTTATTTTCATTTGTAAAATAAAGAAACTCATCTCTTTCCTTCCTGTCCTGTAGTAGAACTACATTTAACCAATAGTTTGCTTTTGCTTCTGATTGCTCTACTATAAAGTTTATACTTTCACTCTTAAAGAAGGCTGAATATCGAACTGCTAGTTCTCTTTTATTGGATACAAAGTCATTAAGTTGCTCAAGCTGTGCACAGGCTAAAGCTGCATTTAAATTGGGCATTCGGTAATTGTAGCCAATATGATCATGCGTAAACTCCCATGCATGAGGAATTTTTGCCTGAGTTGTCAGGTGTTTAGCCAACTTAGCAAGCTTTTCATCATTGGTAATAATAGCTCCTCCGCCGCCACAGGTTATAGTTTTATTGCCATTTAAACTGAATACTCCTATCTGACCAAAACTGCCCGTATGTTGACCTTTAAGATAGCTTCCAAGTGACTCAGCAGCATCTTCAATTAGTGGTATATTCCAGTTTTTACATAATTGAGCTATCCGATCAATTTCGCAAGGAAAGCCAAAGCTATGCATTGGAACACATGCAGCAATCCTTTTATCTGTCTTCTTGTTGTGAGGGGTTCCTTGTTTAAAAATTACATTTTCTTCCAAAAAGGCTTGAAGTTTGTCGGCCGACATCCCTAACGTTTTAGAATCTATATCAATAAAAACAGGATTAGCTCCTGTATAACTTACTGCATTAGCTGTGGCTATGAAAGTGAAAGCCTGTGTGAGTACTTCGTCACTTGGGTGAACACCTGCAACTAACAGAGCCATGTGAAGTGCTGATGTACCATTAACAGTTGCTACTGCATACCTAGCACCTGTGATAGAAGCCATCATTTCTTCAAATCGATTTACATATGCCCCAACTGATGATACAAAAGTAGAATCAATCGCATCTAGAATATATTTACGTTCATTCCCTATAAAAAGGGGCTCATGAAGTGGTATGAAGTCCTTATCTGGATATTGTGCTCTAATAAACTCAACTACCTTTTGATATTTTTCATTCATGTCTTAGGGCAATTCTGTAAAATTAATTAATATAAGAAAAAGAAGGAAAGAAGTCCATCAGATATTATAAATATCAGCTTTATACTGCTTTAAGTTTTCTTTATTACTAAACCATTCGATTGTTTCAGCCAAACCTTCTTGTAAACTATAATTCTGTTTCCAGTCCGTATAATTTTTAAGCTTTTCATTAGATCCAAACAAGCGAAACACTTCGCTCTTAGATGGGCGAAGTCTTATTTCATCTGCTATGATCCTAGCACTAGGGTTTAGTTGATTGATTATTTCCTGTGCTAAATCTCCTACCGAGATTTCAGATTGTGTTGCAATATTGACTTCATGACCGATCAACTCAGTACATTTAGCAATATCAATAAAACCGTTCGCCGTATCTTTTACATACAATAGGTCGCGTGTAGGAGTAAGGTCTCCAAGTTTTATTTCTTCTACCCCATTTAATAACTGCGTAATAATTGTAGGGATTACCGCTCTTGCAGATTGTCTTGGGCCGAAGGTGTTAAAGGGTCTTACTATAGTTACCGGAAGGTCAAAACTCCTATAGAAGGATTCTGCAATATGATCAGCTCCTATTTTAGTTGCAGAGTATGGAGATTGTCCTTGCTTAGGATGAAGTTCTGTAATTGGAACAAACTGAGCAGTGCCATAAACTTCGGAAGTAGAAGTAACAAGAACTCTTTCTAAGTTTAAATCTCTAGCTGCTTGTATAACATTAAGTGTTCCTTTAATATTAGTATCAACATAACTGTCAGGGGAATGGTAGCTATAAGGGATTGCTATTAATGCTGCTAAATGGAAAACAACATCAATATTCTGCATTGCTGTACGTACCCCATTAGGGTCTCTGATATCTCCGGAAAAAATTTCTATTCTTTCTTTCTTTTCTTTAGACAAGGAATCAAGCCAACCCCATGAATTAAAAGAGTTATAATAGACAAAAGCTTTTACTTGGCAACCTTCATCTAAAAGCCTTTCTGTTAGATGACTACCTATAAATCCATCTGCACCTGTAATTAAAACTTTCTTGTCTTTTAAATTCATGTTTGATATTGTTAAATAGCTAACTTAAGAAACACTTTCTTCCAAAGAATAAACTTAGTCTCTGGAAATTGTTGCTTTAATGATATTGGATTAATTATAATTTACTTTTAGTCTTGTCCAGACAAGAAGTAAAGTTTATTGAAAGAATATATTCTTTCAATAATTTCTACCACTTTTAATCCTTCCAGCGCATTGGTAGTGATAGTATTTCTGCCCTTTAAGGTATCCACAACATTTTCGATAATGTAATGGTGGTTCTGAGCAGAGCCTCTGTAGGCACCATAATCATTGCCAGGATTTGTGGGGGCTAGTTTCGGCATTTCATAATCCTTCACATGACAGTATTCTACCTTATCCATGTATTGCCCACCAATCTTCACACTTCCGTTCTCAGCAATTATAGTCATGCTGCTTTCCAGGTTCTGGTTCCAAACAGAAGTAGAATAATTGATAGATCCCATGCCGCCGTTAACAAAGTCAAAGCTCACAAAGCCTGAATCTTCAAAGTCAGTTAGATGCTGATGATTAAAGTCATTGAACTTAGCTTGTATATTGTCTATATCACCAAATAGCCAATACATGATATCAATAAAGTGGGAGAACTGTGTAAACAGCGTCCCTCCGTCCAGGTCTTTTGTGCCGTGCCAGCTTTCGGGTTTGTAATAGCGGTCATCCCGGTTCCAGTAGCAGTTTAGCTGCACCATAAAGATTTTCCCTAACTTACCACTTTCAATAAGTTCTTTGATCCAGACAGAAGGAGGGGAGTAGCGGTTCTGCATCACAGCAAAGACATGCTTGTGCACATGAAGGGCCTTGAAAATGACTTTTTCTGCGTCCAGCTTTGTAAGCGCCATGGGCTTTTCAACCACAATATGCTTTCTGGCCTCCAAAGACTTCATCGCTTGTGATGCATGGTAGCCATTAGGGCTGGCAATATTGATGACATCAACCTCTAAGCCTGAATCGAGTAAATCCTCTAATGAAGTAAAAAAAGGTAAATCAGCAGATTCTGTTGGCAGGTTTAGCTCTGCTTTTTCTTTCACATCAACTAATGCCACCAACTCGCATTCTTCATTGCGCAGCACCATTTCGGCATGCCGTTTACCTATATGTCCCTGACCTACTACAGCAAACTTTATTTTTCTCTCCTGAAAAGGCATTTTAATAAATCTTGTAAACCTGATTGTTTTCTAACTTATAGACCTGCCCACTCTCCGGGCAGGTGGCCAAGTTTTCATTATTGAATTCGAGTCTGTGCCCATATTCACTCATCCAGCCAATCTGTTTAGATGGATTACCAACTACGAGTGCATAGGCCGGTACATGCTTTGTTACCACCGCCCCGGCACCTATAAAGGCAAATTCGCCAATATTATGTCCGCAAACTATAGTAGCGTTAGCACCTATAGAGGCACCTCTACCAACGTGGGTCTTGGCATACTGATCCCTGCGGTTGACAGCGCTTCTTGGGTTTATTACATTAGTAAAAACCATAGAGGGACCTAAAAAAACGTCATCCTCACAGGTAACGCCTGTATAAATAGAGACATTGTTCTGCACTTTGACATTGTTGCCAAGCACTACTTGGGGAGAAATTACCACGTTCTGACCAATGTTGCATCTTTCTCCAATGGTGCAGTCCGACATGATGTGGGAGAAGTGCCATATCTTTGTTCCTTCTCCAATTGTGCAGCCCTCATCAATGATGGCTGTCTCATGGGCATAATAACTCATTAAGATAATACTGTTTGTTGAACAAACTCTTTGATAGAATTAGTGATAAACAGCAGCTCCTCCGTGCTCTGTTCTGTATGTATAGGAAGAG
Organism: uncultured Pontibacter sp.; assembly: GCA_966250805.1. Lineage (GTDB taxonomy): Bacteria > Bacteroidota > Bacteroidia > Cytophagales > Hymenobacteraceae > Pontibacter. Next base: position 7,622 of record CBINIP010000003.1, read on the forward strand.
ACAGGACCTGTTTGCAAAGCTGTTCCGATACTGGATAGCCATCAGCTGCCTGAGAGTAATGGCTGTAAGCCTTCTGCTGATGTAGAGGTACAGGATAATACACCATTGTAGGTATTCCTTTGTTGTGAAGGAATGCTTTCAGTTCCTCACGATCAATACCTATACACTGCAGTGTGTACTGATGGAAGACATGAGTGCTATTCTTTTCCCTCTTTGGAATTATCAATTCTTCTACTGCACTTAATTCCCTGTCATAAAAGGCTGCAGACTTATTGCGGTTAGCACTGTAAGTATCCAGGTGCTTTAACTTGATCCTCAGAATTGCAGCCTGAAGGGTGTCTAATCTCGAGTTAACTCCAATGATGTCATGGTAGTATTTTACTTTCTGCCCATGATTGGCAATCATTTTCAGCTTTCTGGCCAGACCTTCATCCTGGGTAAAAATGGCACCTCCATCTCCGTAGCAACCTAAATTCTTAGACGGAAAAAACGAAGTAGTACCAATATGACCAATTGTTCCAGCCTTTTTCAGCGTACCATCATTGAAAGTGTACTCCGCGCCTATTGCCTGAGCCGTATCTTCAATCACATAGATGTTATAACGATTTGCCAAGTCCATAATGGCCTCCATGTTAGCACACTGCCCATACAAATGAACAGGTACTATCGCTTTCGTCTTGGAAGTGATAGCTTTTTCTGCCTCTTCAACCGAAAGCATGAAAGTATCGGGGTAAACATCCACAAAGACAGGCGTAAGGCCTAACAGGGCAATAACTTCTGCAGTGGCCACATAAGTGAAAGTAGGAACAATTACCTCATCGCCCGGCTTAAGATCCAAGGCCATCATCGCCAGCTGAAGGGCATCTGTACCATTAGCGCAAGGAACAACATGCCCTGCTTTGTTATAGGCAGCAAGCTCCTGTGCAAAAAGTTCTACAGCCGGACCGTTGATGAAAGCACTCGTTTCCAGTACTTCGGTGATCGCAGCATCGAGCTCAGGCTTTATTTTATGATATTGACCCTGCAGGTCAACCATCTGGATTTTCATATATGAATCAGATAATATTTATTGTCAGCTGATAAATGAATTTGTGATACATTATTAATCAATTAATGTACCACAAAAATAGTAAAATTAATATTAAAAAGGAGTTTATGTGCAGAATGAACTAAGGTTGTATATTTGCACAAAGCTATTACAATGCAACACTTAAAAGAAACGGAAGAAAGACGGATGTATAATGCGTCTGATGAAATAGATTTGTTATCTATTTTTAGGTTTATCAACAGGCAAATCAGTAGCGTAAAAAATAAAATCAAGAATTTAATTTATGCTATAATATCAAATTTAATTACTGTTATTAGTTTAGTTTTTCTAGGATTAGGTTTGGGTTATCTATCTTATACAACAACTAAACCTTATTATTCCTCTTCAATGACCTTAGTGCTTTCAGATATTAGAAATGACTTTGTGGAAGATCAGCTTGATAAGCTTTCTGTTCTTATTGCTGAAGATAACTTTGAGGCTGTAGCTGAAAGGTTAGACATAACTCCTGATGCTGCAAGAGAAATTAAGCAAATGAATTTTTCAAACCTTGATCAGGATAGAGTTGAAGAAGATAGTGTTTTAACAGGTTCGCCCTTTAGAATCGAATTATTACTCTATGATAACAAACTCTTTGATTCTATGGAACCTGCCCTTGCAAATTTTCTTGAAAATAATCGTTACTTCTCCAAGCAGAAGCGAATTAGACAGCGTCAGGTTGAAAGCTTAATATCGAAGTATAAAAATGAGATAGCCTCAATAGACAGTATCAAAACAGGAGTAGCTTCTCCTCGCGGGCCGGTAAATGGGTTTGTATATGGTGAACCTGTTGATCCGACAAACCTTTATAAAGAAAGTATAAGTATGTACCAACAGCAGGTCCAGCTAGAAGCTGAGTTAGATCAATTAGATAATATACAGGTAGTAACTGGGTTTTCTCCGCGTTCTATTCCTACGGGCCCAAATCTTTTGAAATTCCTCGCAATTGGTGGATTTGCTGCTTTTCTAGTAGGGTTAGTTGTTGCTGTTAGTATTGAGAACAAAAAAAAAGCTAGACTTTAGTTATTTTAGTTTCTCCAAACCAAAAGAGCCCGCTGCTTTGCAAAGCAGCGGGCTCTTTTGGTTTGGAAATTCTTACTCTTCCTTCCTCAATACCCAGCTCAGATTATACAAATCTTTACGGCGGTCTTTAAGGTTACGGACGCTACCGGCTGTATTAAGGTCCTTCAGCAAATCCAGGTCAAGGTCTGCAATTAGAGTCATCTCGGTATTAGGAGTGGCTTCGGCAATTACAGCATCATGAGGGAACGCAAAGTCAGAAGGGGAGAAGACAGCAGATTGTGAATACTGGATGTCCATGTTCTCGACCTTTGGTAGGTTTCCTACACTACCGGTAATGGCTACATAACATTCATTCTCGATGGCACGAGCCTGAGCGCATAAGCGCACCCTCAGGTAAGCGTTCTTTGTATCTGTCCAGAACGGTACAAAAAGTATCTTCATGTCCATATCGGATAGCATACGGGCCAGTTCAGGAAACTCTACATCGTAGCAGATCAGGATACCAATCTTTCCGATATCTGTGTCGAATATCTTCAGCTTATGGCCACCCCGCATACCCCAGTAGTGCGACTCATCCGGAGTGACATGAAGCTTGTATTGCTTATCATAAGTACCATCGCGGCGGCACAGGTAAGATACGTTATGCAACTTATTATCATAATACTCCGGCATACTTCCGGCTATAATGTTGATGTTGTACGAAAGTGCCAGGTGAATCATGCGCTCACGTATCTCATCAGTATATTCTGCCATACTCCTGATTGCCTCAGATGGTGAGTCCTCATTTGTAAGCGCCATCAACGGAGCATTGAAGAACTCAGGGAACACCACGATGTCAGATTTATAAGAGCTCACAGTATCCACATAAAACTCAATCTGCTGCATCATATCATCCAGAGACTTTACAGCACGCATCTGCCACTGCACAATACCGATGCGTACTACGGTTTTCTTACCGCCAATCAGCTTATCCTTCGCTTCATAATACACGTTAATCCACTCCAACAGGGTGGCATAGGCACGCGAGTCTTTATCGTCTGGCAGGTAACCCTTCAGGATTCTGCGAACGTGGAAGTCGTTGCTGAGCTGGAAAGACAGCACCGGGTCTGATAGCTCCTTGTTACGCACCATTTCAATATACTTGGCCGGCGTAAGTTTATCTGCATAGTTTTTGTAGCCAGGTATACGACCGCCTGCAATTATGGCGCGAAGATTCAGTTTCTCGCACATCTCTTTGCGGGCATCGTAAAGTCGGCGGCCAAGGCGCAGGTTGCGGTAATCCGGGTGCACAAAAACATCTATACCATAAAGGGTATCGCCATCTGGATCATGTGTCTTAAAAGTCCCTTTATCAATGATCTCTTCGTAAGTGTGCTTATCTCCCCACTCAGCATAATCAACTATCAAGCTAAGCGCAACAGCTACAACTTTTCCTTTATCTTCAATACAGATCTGACCGTCAGGAAACTTCTTTATCAGGCTAGAGAATTGTTTACGTGTCCAGGCTCCATCAATGTTGGAGTAAACGATGTCCATTATTTCTTTCACCTCGTTGTAATCCTGCAGCTCTAGCTGGCGGAGTAACAACCGGTGTTCAGAAGTTGAATCAATTTTTTCACTCATATTAATATAGGTGTAATACTTTTTTTCAGCTTATACGGTGATAAAAGTATAGGTATGTAAAATAAATAAGACAGGAAGCTGCAATGTGCTTACACAAATTTAATACAAAAAGCGCAGACTTTTGGTGCCTGCGCTTCTGTTACAACTGCTTATCAAGAGTTTATAGTTGTACTTCCGGAATCTCTCCTTCCACAATCAGAGAGCCTTCCGTAGCTTTCTGTATATCCTCAACTGATACGCCAGGGGCACGCTCCAATAGCTTAAAACCCTGAGGTGTAACTTCTAAAACAGCCAGGTCTGTTACTATTTTCTTTACACAGGCAAGGCCGGTAATGGGCAGCGTACACTGCTTAAGTAATTTAGAGGAGCCATCCCGTGCAGTGTGCTGCATGGCTACAATAATGTTTTTAGCTGATGCTACGAGGTCCATGGCACCACCCATACCTTTTACCATCTTGCCAGGAATCTTCCAGTTGGCAATATCGCCTTTTTCAGAAACTTCCATAGCACCAAGTATGGTCAGGTGCACGTGCTCGCCCCGAATCATGCCAAAACTCTCTGCTGAACTGAAAATAGACGAACCTGGCAGTGTGGTTATAGTTTGTTTTCCTGCATTGATAAGGTCGGCATCTACCTGATCTTCGGTAGGGAAGGGGCCCATGCCCAATAATCCGTTCTCCGATTGCAGTACAACTTCAATACCTTCCGGAATGTAATTAGCCACCAGGGTAGGTATACCAATACCTAGGTTTACATACATGCCATCTTTAACTTCTTTTGCGATACGTTTCGCTATCTGATTTTTATCTAAAGCCATTTCGTTCTTGATTAAGCTGTTCGAACCGTGCGTTGCTCAATACGTTTTTCATACTTCTCACCCTGGAAAATGCGCTGCACATAAATGCCTGGGGTATGGATCATGTTCGGATCTAGTTCTCCGGCAGGTACAAGCTCTTCTACCTCAGCTACTGTGATCTTACCTGCTGCAGCCATCATCGGGTTAAAATTGCGGGCAGTGCCTTTATAGATAAGGTTACCGGCAGTATCGCCTTTCCAGGCTTTTACAAAGGCAAAATCAGCCTTTAACCAAGTCTCCATCAGGTACATTTTGCCATTAAACTCACGACTCTCTTTGCCTTCGCCTACTTCGGTACCATAGCCGGCCGGAGTAAAGAATGCTGGTATACCTGCGCCACCGGCACGCACACGCTCAGCCAGGGTACCCTGAGGTATAAGCTCTACTTCCAACTCACCGGAAAGCAGCTGGCGCTCAAATTCCGCATTTTCACCAACATAGCTGGCAATCATCTTTTTAACCTGGCGCTTTTGCAATAACAGGCCAATGCCAAAATCATCTACTCCGGCATTATTAGAGATACAGGTCAGGTCTTTAACACCAAGGCGCAGCAATTCCTGGATTGCATTTTCCGGAATACCGCAAAGCCCGAAGCCGCCCAGCATCAGCGTCATGCCATCCTGCACGCCTTGCAGCGCTTCCTGTGCATTCTTAACAGTTTTATTGATCATAGTCTGTATATGTGAGGTAAACGAATTAGTGCTGGTCTGCCTGAAAGTGAGTTTATACTTTAGCAAACCATAGCCTTATACTTGGTGTAGGTAATTTAGATAGAAAAAAAGCCATATAAAAGTATAACCTTATACTTTTTAAGGTAGTATGGCTTCAGGAATCACTATAAAAGTTAGGTTGATGGGTACTTAACCTGAGTCCGGACAGGGGAGGTATCAGGACAGATGTAGCGCCTGCTCGGCAGCTTCTTTGTCTTTGGCGAGCTGTTCTTTTAGCGCATCGAGGCCTGAGAATTTCTGCTCCTGGCGTAGTTGCTGCACAAAGGCTACGGTTATACTTTGTCCGTAAATGTCTTTGTTAAAGTTAAACAGGTTCACCTCCAGCGTAAGCCTGGTACCATCTACAGTAGGGCGCATGCCAATGTTCATCATGCCGCCGAAGGTTTCTTCGCCCACTCTGGCCCAAACTGCATAAACACCATTGGCAGGTATAAGCTTATGTTGCTCCGGAACGCGAAGATTAGCGGTAGGGTAGCCAATGGTACGGCCAAGTTTATTGCCCTCTTCTACCACAGAGGTAAGTGTGTAGTACCTGCCCAGGTAATTGGTGGCAGTGTTCAGGTCGCCGGTTTCCAGCGCTTTACGAATCTTTGTTGAGCTTACCCCTACATCATCCACATCCTGACGCGGAATCTCTTCTACTTCAAAGCCATACTTGCCGGCATGCAGTTTAAGGTGCTCAAAGCTGCCTTCTCGATTCTTACCGAAACGGTGGTCATAGCCAATAATTAGTACCTTAGTTTGTATGGTTTTTACAAGTATATCAGAGATAAAGCTGCGGGAGCTCATCCGGGAAAACTCTTTTGTAAAAGGGATGATCAGGAGGTAATCTATACCAAAATTCTTAAGCTGCTCTATGCGCTCTTCAATAGTGGAAAGCAGTTTCAGGTCGTTGTCTTCAGGAAAGATAACCAGGCGAGGGTGAGGCCAGAAAGTAATAACAACGCTCTGCCCGTTTGTCTGGCGAGCACGTTCAGTTACACGACCCAATATTTTCTGATGGCCTACATGAACGCCATCGAACGTGCCACTGGTAACTACTGCATGGCTTAGTACAGGAAAGTCTTCTAACCTACGAATTACTTCCATCCGCCTCTAACTGAGCTTTTCTTATTGCCTGAATATCTTCTATGGTAAGAGCGTTTTCCAGTTTATACTCCCCGATGCGCGTACGCACAAGAGATGAAAGGTGTGCACCACAACCCAGTTTCTGACCAAAATCATGGACAAGGCTGCGGATATAAGTTCCTTTTGTACAAACTACCTTGAACGAGACAACAGCGCCTTCTATACCTGTAATATCAAATGCTTTGATTGTGATCGTACGTGGCTTAATTTCGGCAGTCTTGCCGCCACGGGCAAGATCATAAGCACGTTTGCCATCTACCCACACAGCTGAATAAATAGGAGGTACCTGTTCTATGGTACCTACAAAAGAGGCGGCTGCATTGTAAAGATCTTCCGGTGTAAGGTGGCTGATTTCACGGGCCTCGCTTACCTCTGTCTCGAGGTCGTAAGATGGTGTAGTCTGGCCGATGGTTATGGTGCCGGTATACTCTTTCTCCTGCCCCTGAATTTCATCAATGCGCTTGGTAAACTTGCCGGTGCAAAGTATAAGCAAACCAGTAGCCAGCGGGTCAAGAGTACCTGCATGGCCTATTTTCTTTACACGTAAAGTATTACGTACCTTCTTTACCACATCGAAGGAAGTCCAGTCGAGGGGTTTGTTTATAAGGAGTATTTCGCCGGCGGCAAAATCGTAAGCCATAGTTATACTTTTAAATCAACGCCCATTGCCAGCAGGGCAAGCAACGCAACGCCTAATGCAATTCTGTAGTAGCCAAACAGCTTAAAACCATACTTCGTCAGGAAGTTGATGAAGAAGCGAATAGCGATCATGGCTACAATAAATGCCACAAAATTACCTATCAGTAGCAGCTTCAGGTCCTCAGGAGTGATAAGGTTAAATCCTGCCTGTATCTTTGGCAGATCAAACTTAATGATATCGGAAAGCTCTAACTGAAGCAGGTCGGTGATCACTTTATAAGTGGCGGCAGCAAGCATGGTAGGTACAGCCAGGAAGAAAGAAAACTCAGCTGCAGCTTTGCGGTTAACCCCTAATGATAAACCGCCAATAATAGAGGCTGCTGAGCGCGAAACCCCAGGAATCATGGCGATACACTGGAACAGGCCGATCAGGAAAGCATTTTTATAAGTAACGTGCTCTTTATCGGAGTTGCGGAACCACTTGTCTACAAACAGAAGTATAACACCGCCTGCTACCAGCATCACGGCTGTAACAAATACACTTTCTAGCATGGCATCAATAATATCCATCAGCAGAAAGCCTATACCTACTGCAGGAATAAAGGCAAGCAGCAGTCTTCTGTAAAAGTCGAAGCTGGCAATAAAACGTTTCCAGTATAGCACCACTACCGAAAGTATGGCCCCAAACTGTATACTTACTGTGAATATTTTGGTAATTGGTAGCTCGTTTATACCCATCAGGGCCGAGGCTATGATCATATGGCCTGTAGAGGAAACAGGCAAAAATTCGGTTAATCCTTCAACTATGGCTAAAATAACAGCCTGCCATTCGTTCATCTATTCGTGCGTTTTATCCTTTACCATTATTGCAAAAAGCTCTACTATAAAGCCAGCCATTACCACAATTGGTCCTAGCGTGATGCCCATAAAGCCAAGGCCGTACTGCTCTTTGTCTAAGGTCATGATAAAGAAGCCAACAGCAAGTATAACTATACCTGCCAGCATTAAGATGTAATTTTTCCTGCCGAAGGCAAGTTTGTTCTTATTTTCCATATTAATAAAGTTCATCTAAAGACATCCGCAGGTATTTTCTTACAGCACGGTAAGAGCTCAGGAAACCGATGATGCAGCCTATTACAACAAGTGCCAGCATCAGCATATAAGTCTGCTCGTCGTTGCGCAGTAATCGTAGTTCTTCAATCTCGTGGTATGCATACTGCATCAGCAAATATAAAAGTACCGAGGCTATAATGCCGCTCATAATACCCTGCCAGGTAGCACGGTTCAGGAACGGGCGCTGAATGAAGAACGATGTGGCACCCACCAATTGCATACTTCTTATCAGGAAGCGCTGCGAGTACAGGGCCAGTTTTACAGTATTATTTATCAGAATGATAACTACAAGTACAAGTATAGCCGCAAAACCAATCAGAACCAGGCTGATCTTCTGGATGTTCTCGTTGATGGATTCTATCAGGCTGGCTACATATTGTACTTCATACACGCCATCTATACTTTCGAGCTCGTTTTTAATAACCTTCAACTCGGCAGAACCAGAATGATCTGCAGCTATTTTAAGTGCGTAGGCATCGCGGAGTGGGTTGTCGCCCAGCAAGGCTGTAAAATCTTCGCCGGTTTCACCTATAAAAGCTTTGGCACCTTCTTCTTTAGAGATGAAACGAACCTGGGCAGTATCCTGCTTGTATGCAATATATTCTTTGGCAGCTAAGGTTTTCTGGAGGCGTACCAGTTGTACTTGTGTCAGGTTACGGTCCAGGTATACCTGCATTTCTATACTTTCCTTTACCAGGTCTGATAACTTACCGGCATGGATAAGCAAAAGCCCGAACAAACCAATTACAAAAAGTGCCAGCGAAATACTGAACACCACCATGGCATGCGGGTAATTACCAAGTTTCTTTTTCTTTACTGATTTGGAGTTATACTTTGTCATAAACGCTGCTTCCTCACAAAAATAGAAATTAATTTTAATAAGTGGGTGTAGCAGTCGCAGGAAAGAAAAAAGCCTGACCGGGGAGGGGCAGGCTTTGGTTTACAGGTTCATGCGCGGATCAGAGTCTAAAATAATAGGTTGTTGCTCTTGTTCGCGCCTCATTTCGCGGCGGGATGGGTTCTCTCGGCCAAACAATTCGCGCAGGCTATCGAAGCGTTTGGTGTGCAGCAAGCTGAAACTTTGCCTAGATGTTATTCTACTAGACAATACAAGTGGTTGTGTGCTATACTCTAACCTGGCACGCAATTCACCGCTTTTAGAAATATAATACTCTAACGACCAGTCTCCCTGGTAGCCAGCGCGTCGTCCTGAGGCAGAATTGGAAACACCACCATTGTTCAGGCCGGTCTGGTTAGTAACACGCAGCCTCCCTTTAAAGAAAGTATAGCTGAGGCGCACCTGAAGATTTGCTAATGCATCCTGGTCTATACCTTCCAATCCGATATCGATCTGCAGGTTTGTATCGATGCTGTTCAGGAACCCGCTGAGCTGGTTGGTTAGAAGGTTACCCAGACTACCTGTTACAGCACCAGCGCCTGCCCCCCGGTCGAATGCGAATGTGCCTGATGGAGACAGCCTACGCAATACCAGCAAACTAAATACCTGCCTGTTCAGCTCAGTTTCGTCATTATTTATAGAATTAAGCACGTTTTGGATCTGGAAGCGCAGGTCCTGGGGTATTTCGTCAAAGTTTAAAGAGAGTTTAATTTCTGGCGTCAGTAGGGGGCCTGTAAGGTCGATCAGGGCCGTAACCGGATAACGCCGTTGCAGGGCTGAAGCCAACGCACCGTTATCTGCTAACTCTTCATTAACTTCAGTAGGAGGAACCAAACCTTCTAATGAAGTTATCTGGGTATAGCTTGCTCTTAACCGCATAAGGCCGTTAAGCGGGTCGCCATTCCAGGAAATTGTGCCGCCAGGTATAATATTAAATTCGCGGCTTACCAAGCCCTCCAGCAGGTTTAGGTTATAAGCACCATTTGCAATCTCGATAGCACCAAACATGTTAAACTCGCCGCGGGTATCAATGGTCATGCGGAGCTGGCCGCTGCCTGAGCCCCTGATCACGTCACCGGTCTGCCTGTCTATGATAATCTCAAAGTAAGCATCGTCAGTTACATCGAGGTTAAAGTTCATGTTGATGCCCGATAGGTCTACTCTTTCCTCTTCTACAGCAACGGCTACACCGGTTGTGTCGGTTACATTTCTGTTTACGAACCTGATAAAGTCTTTGCGGGCAACGTCAGTCTGGTTATCCAAAGGAATAACAAGGCGGGTGTTTGGCTCGCTGCGGGCATCAACGTTTATTCTCAGGTTCTGGGTAGGGCCCAGTACCGAGGCGGTTCCGGTGGCAAACGCTGTACCATAGTATAATTCGTTTTGCTCGCGCGTAGTGTTCAGCACCATAAAGTTGCGGTAGCGGGCACTGATGTCGAGTACCATGTTCTGGAAACCATCATGTGCTATTCCGCCTGTAACTGTTGCTGTATTGCCGTACAGGTCGCGCAGGCGGGCATTCCGGAAGTTAATGCTGTTCGGGCCAAAGTATATCCTGTCGGCAAAGCGGTAGGTGGTATTCAGGTAATCGAAGGTAAACTGCCCATCGCTCACCATCACAGATCCTTTCAGTACCGGCGAGTCAAGCCGGCCCAGCACCCGTATTCGCCCTTCCATAGTTCCGGACAGGTCAGACATGATAGGTTTAAGGAGTGGCTCCACGATCTTTATCTGCGATTCATCCATCACAGCCAGCAGGTCAAGCTGGTCATCGGTGGCTTTTGGGTTATAGAAACCGGTAACAGACAATACTTTTTTAGCATCGCGGTTAATGCCAACATCTACAGCCATCTGTTGCATCTGATTGTTCCAGGCCCCTTTTCCGGCAATATCTCCGATCAGGATACCATCCAGGTAAAAAGAATCAACCCGCATGGCACTGTTCAGAATAGCATCTTTGTAGATGTCCTGGGCAACCACTTCGGCATTAAGTATGCCGCTGATCTTTTCGCTCATCAGCGAGTTCAGGTTGCGCAGGTCAAAGTTGGCTACGTTAAGGGTAAGCTTGCTGTCCGGTTCTTCTGACAAAATCCCACGTAAAGCTATGTTCTGGCTGTTGTTGGAAAGTATAAAGTTCTCGAACTCGATCTTTTTACCTGCCTCGCTGATAAACATGGTGTTCTCCGGAGCAAATGTCCAGGTCTGGTTTCGCAACGTAATGTTGGAGCGGTTAAAAACAAAGCGCAGTCTATCCTTCAGGAAGGTAAGGTCGCCAGCTACGGTTGCCATGTTGTTTTGTTCCGGCTGTCTTGCACTTGTAGAAAAATTAATGGTGCGCTCGCTCCAGATACCTTCCACATAAAAATCCTGAACCTGCCCAGCCGTTGGCAGCTCTTGCTTAACCGATGTGAAAAGGGCGCTGGCCAGTACATCAGGGCTTTGCTGCAGTTTAGATGTGTTTAGTTCCAGGTTGTTCTGGTATAACTTCAGGTCACCGTACAGGATGGTATCCATGCGGGCATACATATTAAGTATAACCGCGTTGCCATGCTCGAAGGTACCATCAACTTTAGAGAAATCAGAAATAGCCAGTTGGGGCAGAAATAGCTGTATTACCGGGTTTACACGTTTCAGGTAAAAATCGTAGCTCAGGCTATAGTCTGGAGTTGGCTTCTGGCGCTTACGCCTGTAGTAGGCGTTGGTGGCTACATCGTTACTCTCAAAGTTCAGCTTATACTCTTGTACAAGTTGCTGCAGGTCGTTGATAAGTACAGAATAATCAAAATTACCGCTAGCTTTCAAAGCGAGCAGGTCAGAGTTCAGGGTGAGGCTGCGCTGCCCTCCACCTATTTCTGAGTTAATTTCCAAAGTATCCAGTGCCAGAGGCTTGCCTTCATAAAGTATAGTGGCATTATGAAAATTGGCTGTACCGGCAAAATCATCGAGGCGCAGACCCTGGAAATCGAGTTGGGCATCGGCACTTATGGTTACGGCTTTCTTGGTGAGCTTCAGGGCCTGCAGGTTTATCTTCTCCAGGTCAGCTACCATGTTAAAGGCCTGTTGCTCTTTTGCCAGGTTTACATCGCCATCTGCAGTGAACACCAGGTTAGGGTCGTTGATGGATACTTTGCCGGAAAAGGTCTGTCCCTGAAGTATACCGTCAGTTTTGATGTTTCTATAGTTGTAGTCGAGCAGGTGCAGCTGTGCTATGTTGGCTACCAGTTCTACTCGGGCATCTTTCAAGGTAAAACCTGAGCCAGACACTCGGCCATCCATCGAGATTGTCTTAACCAATTCAGAGTTGTTAACCAGGCGGCCCAGGTTAAAGCCATTGGTTTTCAGATATCCTTTATAAGATGAGCTTCGCTTATCGTCGTCTATTTTCAGGTTGATGTCTGATTCGAGCCTGCCCAGTGCTGTCGCAAAGCTGCCGTTGGCAACAAAGTCGTTGTAAAAGCCCAGGAATTTACCTTGCAGGTTTACGGTGCCCAGGCGCGCGGCAATGGCATAGGCATCTTTGGGCAGAAACTGCTTTATATCATTTGCATTGATGGTAGAAGGCTGCAGGCGGAAATTGGCAAATGTCTCCCGGAAATTTGGCAGGCCATCGGCACGGAGGTTACCAACGATATGTGTGTTCTTGCCATACTTTATATCCAGGTTATTGGCACTGAAACTAGTTACTTTTCCTTTCAGCTCTGCAGAGTTTACAAAAATGTTCTCGTCGTAATCCTTAAGGGCAGATGCAAAAGTGGCAATATCCTGTGAGTAAACAGCAGCATCTTTTATCCGGGCGGTAAGGGAAACACTATCTATAAACTGCGCAAAGTTGCCGAAGCGCTTATAGTCGAAACGCACATAGTTCTGCAGGTTGCTTTTGTTCAGCTTCAGGTCCAGCTCGTCCCACTCCCAAAAGGTGCTGGCGTAGGTCATGCGGGTATCCAGGTTGTGCAGCCTTGTCCTGGAGCGTGTCTCGTAAGCCTGCAGGTCGGTTACTCTTACCTTCAGGGTATCTCCAAGGTCAATCTCATCGAAGCGACCCGAAATGTTAGCCAATGCAAGGTGGCGGTAGTCTATACCATGCGGGGCACGCGGTTTTGTATAGTCATCGTAAGTGAAGTTACCGTTTTTTAGTACCAGCTCGTCTATCTCAAATTTAAAAGGCTTGCCCTGGCGCGTTGTGTCTTTTACCATCAGCTCGTTCAGCGCTTTTATAAAAGTAGACAGGTTAAGCGAATCGGTGCCAGGGTACTTGATCAGGTTGGCGCGTGGCTCCTGCAGTTCAAGGGTTGCTATACTTAGCTCGTTCGGGTTAAAGATAGAGAAGAGGCTGATGTCGGCTTCCAAACGACCTACGTAAAACATCTCGTTCTCGCGGTAGTCTCGCACCATTACTTTATCGAGCACTACATTGCTGAAGAACTCAATGTCAACGCGCTCTATACTTACCTCATGCTTCAGGGTTTTGGAAAGCCAGGACGCAGCCTTTTGTACAACCTTTGTCTGTACTCCTGGGGTCTGAATAGCTACATAAGCCACCCCGAACAGCAGTAAAAGGAACAGGATTAGGCCTAAAACTATTTTTAGAAGCGCTTTTCCTATAACTTTGAGGTAATTTATAGACTGTTCTTTTTCCAAAGGATGACTGAACCTACAATTTTAGCGATAGAATCTTCATGCGATGAAACCTCAGCTGCCGTTATCAGGGGCGGTAAGGTATTGTCGAATATTATTGCCACCCAAGCCGTGCACGAAAAGTATGGAGGGGTGGTTCCAGAGCTTGCCTCACGCGCACACCAGCAGAATATTATACCGGTGGTTTCGCAGGCTTTGCTTACGGCAAATGTAACAAAAAGTGAGCTAAATGCAGTAGCTTTTACTAAGGGGCCCGGTTTGCTGGGTGCACTGCTGGTAGGTTGCTCGTTTGCCAAATCTTTTGCACTGGGGCTTAATATACCTCTGGTAGAGGTTAATCATATGCAGGCGCACATTCTGGCGCATTTTATCGAAGACCCTAAACCTTCTTTCCCGTTCCTGTGCCTTACCGTTAGCGGCGGCCATACCCAGATCGTGCTCGTAAAAGACCACCTGGATATGGAAATTATTGGCCAGACTACAGACGATGCAGTAGGTGAGGCCTTTGATAAAACTGCCAAAATGCTTGGCTTGCCATACCCGGGAGGCCCAATGCTGGATAAAGCTGCTGCTGCGGGCAACCCGGATGCTTTTGATTTTCCGGTAGGTAACATGCCGGGCTATAACTATTCGTTCAGCGGTATTAAAACATCGGTGCTATACTTCCTGAAAGAGAAGACCAAAGCAAACCCAGACTTTGCCCAGGAAAATATGGCCGATATTTGCGCTAGTGTGCAGAAAACGCTGATAAAGACCCTGTTGAAGAAACTGGTGCAGGCATCAAAAGATTTAGGTATAAAAGAGATTGCCATTGCCGGTGGCGTATCTGCTAACAGTGGTCTGCGTAAGACGCTGCAGGAATATGCCGGCAAGTATAACTGGAATGTGTATATTCCGGCTTTTCAGTATTGTACCGATAATGCAGCTATGATTGCCATGGCAGCGCACTACCAGTATCTCAAAGGTGACTTTGCAGACCAGTATGTAAGCCCGGAGCCTAGAATGAAGATCTAAGGGGTTTTCAGGACTACTTTGCCCAAGTATAACTGGCAAAAGCTTTTGATTTGCTGTAACAAGTGAAATGTTCAGACCCGACTATGAAACATATCTTTCAGCCCGGCGATACCAAAGTGTACCGTAAGTTTGTAACTGCTGCCGACTTTGCACGTTTCGATGATGGGTTGGTACATGCCGTTTGCTCTACCTTTTCGCTGGCTCAGGCCGCTGAGTGGGCCGGAAGGTTGTTTGTGCTGGAAATGAAGGACGAGGACGAAGAGGGAATAGGGACTTTTCTGAACATCAACCATAAAGGCCCGGCTTTTGAAGGGGATGTGATTGAGATAAAAGCTATAATTTCGGAAGCAGTAGGGAACAATGTAATTTGCCGCTTCGAGGCTAAAGTGGGTGACAGGCTGGTGGCAGATGGCGAAACAGGCCAGAAAATTTTAAAGAAAGAGAAATTAGCCAGGGTTCTGGCTCCTAAGCAAGTATAAATGGCTACGAAAGAGAAAGACCGGATACAGAAGCATGTGAATATTGTAAACCGCAGAGCTTCCTTTGAGTATCAGTTTCTGGATAAGTATACTGCCGGTGTCATGCTGAAAGGCACTGAGATCAAATCCATAAGGGAGGGTAAGGTGAATATGCAGGATGGCTACTGTGTTTTCCAGAATGGGGAGTTGTGGGTGCACAACATGCATATATCTACTTATACCGAAGGTACGCACTACAACCACGAGCCTATGCGCCCCCGAAAGCTGTTGCTCAACAAAAAAGAGCTTAAAAAGCTGGAGAATAAGGCTGAAGAGCAAGGTGTAACTATAATTCCGATCCGTGTTTTCATCAGCGACAGGGGCTTTGCCAAAGTAGAAATTGCCCTGGCCCGTGGTAAGAAGCTTTACGACAAACGCGAAGACATCAAAGCCAAAGATGTGAAGCGCGACCTGGAGCGTAGCGGATACTAGACGCTTACGCGCAATTATGAATTATGAATTAGAAATTAGAAATTGGGGCCAGTTTTACTGGCTCTTTTTCTTTTGAGGCAATTATGAGCCATTATTAAGTTTTAATTCCAAATTTTAATTTGATATAGAGTGGAATACGGGATTTGCATGCTTAGCCTGGTGCCAATGCGCGCCGAGCCATCTGATAAGGCCGAAATGGTTACGCAAATACTTTTCGGAGAGTGTCTGGAGGTAACCAGTCGGCAAGGCAATTGGGTGCAGGTGCAACTGTCTACCGACAACTACCGTGGCTGGATTGATTTTAAGCAATATGTGCCTGTTTCCGATGCCTATTACAAAGACTGGTGCAAGGCCACACACCCGCGTGTTCTGGACCTGGTGCAGATTTTAAGCACTGCCGAAGAGCGTATTCCGGTAAGTATAGGTGGTTACCTGCCTTTTTATGATGGCATCAGTTTGCAGGTGGATGGCAAGACTTATACTTACAACGGCAGGGCTACCAACCCATCGGTTCCGGCAACAGCTGCCCAGTTAGTTAAGATCGCTAACAGCTTTATAAAAGCTCCTTACCTGTGGGGTGGTAAATCAATATTCGGTATCGATTGTTCGGGCTTTACACAGCAGGTATACGGCCTGTGCGGCTATCAATTACCCCGCGATGCTAACCAGCAGGTGGCTAATGGCGAGGAAGTGCATTTTGCCACACAAACCCAACCCGGCGATTTAGCCTTTTTTGCCAATGATGAAGGCCGAATCATACATGTAGGTATTATGCTGGAAGGGCAGATGATCATGCACGCCCACGGCGAAGTGCGCATCGATACGCTTGACCATAATGGTATTTACAACGCCGACCGCAAACGCTATTCCCATAACCTTCGCATTATCAAACGTCTTTTTTCATAAATCGCACGTAAAACTCTGAACTTACGCTATATAGACTTGGGTTATAAACGTAAAGGTATAGCGTAAATTCAGAGGGGCGATTATGAAAGACAGGGTGCTTATACTTAACCAGGACTTCAGCGCAATAGCAGTATGCTCCGTTCACAAAGCTTTCCTACTGGTATACCTGGATAAAGCTGAGATGGTATCTAAGGCAAACGGCTCTGTGTTGCGGTCCATTTCGCATGCTTATCCTGTCCCTTCTGTAATCCGGTTGCAGCGCTATGTGCACGTGCCTTATCATGGTATTGCACTTAGCCGCCACAACATCATGCGCCGCGACAACTATAGCTGCCAGTACTGCGGAACCGTTAAGAATCTAACCTTAGACCACCTGCTACCCCGCTCCAGGGGAGGGGAGACCAACTGGCAAAATCTGGTTACTGCCTGCATCCGCTGCAACTCCCGTAAAGGCGATCGCACCCCCGAAGAGGCTGGTTTAAAACTACTACAGAAACCGGCAAAGCCATCACTGCTTACCTTCCTGAAATTACACCTTAATTCCCACAACGAAGACTGGAGAATATACCTGGGTATGGGTAAATAATTGTAGTAAACCGCTACTAATAAATTTAGCCTTGTAGTTATAGTTAATTGTTTCCCAGTTGTATCATGGGTAGATATGAAAGTTTAAGTTAAGAGTGATTTGTTGCATAGGTGTGTTTTGACTGCTTAAGCAGAAGGCTACGAGCATGGTGTCTGCTGATAAAGAAGGATAAGCTTCTTGAGTAGCTGTTTGCTGGAAGTTCTAACTTGTGGTTTATACTTTCAACTTTATCTAACCACCCCTGACTCTACTATGGTATAAGTATAAGTTTTATTGTTGCTGGCATAGCACGCACACTTTGCAACCTGTCCCTACAGATTGGTTGATGTTGCATAGCTGCTGGCTATCGAATATGTTTCTAGTCCTTGGGTGGGGTTGGACCCCTTTAAAGAGCGCCTATGCGAATTTTTCCGATGCCTGCTAAGGCATTGCGACGATAGGACAAAGGGAAAGCTCCCAGGATTACAGGCAACTATGAAAGTGTAGTAACAAAGCTGGAAGTAAATGCTTATATTATAGATCTTTATAAGATTTCTCGCGCTGCTCGAAATGACGGTTAGGGCAAAGTAATAAGGTATAAATCTTAACTCTTTCATCAGCAAAACCCTGCTTTCTACTAAAACCTTTATGCCTTCTACATCAAGTAAATACGCACTTACTAGCAGCCATGAACTTATCTGAATAGAATTGGCTTATATTCAAAGTATTTATTACTTTTGCCCCTCATTCGAGTGAATGGCCCTGATTTAGGTCAGGGAGATGTAAAACCAAACCAAACCGGCCTATTGCTCTAAGTCGGTGGCTTTTCCAGAGCAACAAAACAATATGAGTAATTCTCCAGAAAATTTCGATTGGGACAAGTTTGAGACCCAAGGTTTCGGTGGCGGCTACAGCAAAGAAGAGAAAGCCGAAATGGAAAAAATGTATGACAACACCCTGACTACTGTACAGGAGCAGGAGGTTGTTACCGGAACTGTTGTTGGTATCACTGATCGTGACGTGATCCTGAACATTGGTTTCAAATCTGATGGCCTGGTGCCTGCTTCAGAATTCAGAGATATGCCTGAACTGAAAGTTGGTGACGAGGTTGAAGTATTTATTGAAGACCAGGAAGATCCAAACGGTCAGCTTATCTTGTCTCGCAAGAAAGCGAAAATCGTTAGTGCCTGGGCTAAAATCTACGCTGCACTTGAGAACGATCAGATTCTTGAGGGCATTGTTAAGAGAAGAACCAAAGGTGGTCTTATCATGGACCTTTACGGTGTTGAAGCATTCTTACCAGGTTCTCAGATCGATGTTAAGCCTATCCGCGACTTCGATGTATTTGTAGGTAAGAAGATGGAAGTGAAAGTTGTGAAAATCAACGCCGCTTTCGACAACGTGGTTGTTTCTCACAAAGTACTTATCGAGAAAGACCTGGAGCAGCAGCGTTCTGCTATCCTGAACAACTTAGAGCGTGGTCAGGTACTGGAAGGCGTTATCAAGAACATGACAAACTTCGGTGTGTTCATCGACCTTGGTGGCGTAGACGGTCTGCTTCACATCACAGATATTTCTTGGGGCCGTATCAACCACCCAGAGGAAGTATTGCAGCTTGACCAGAAAGTGAACGTAGTAGTTCTTGACTTCGATGATGACAAGAAGCGTATCTCTCTTGGCATGAAGCAGCTTACTCCGCACCCTTGGGATGCACTTCCTGCTGAGGTTGAAGTTGGTTCAAGAGTTAAAGGTAAGATCGTTAACGTGGCTGACTACGGCGCATTCCTTGAGCTGATGCCAGGCGTTGAAGGTCTGATCCACGTTTCTGAAATGAGCTGGTCTCAGCACCTGCGCAACCCACAAGACTTCATTAAGCAAGGCGACGAGGTTGAAGCAGTTGTATTGACACTTGACAGAAACGAGCGCAAAATGTCTCTTGGCATTAAGCAGCTTACTGAAGATCCATGGACTAAAGAAGATGTGTTAACGAAATATGCAGTAGGCACTAAGCACACTGGTATCGTTCGTAACCTGACTAACTTTGGTCTGTTCTTAGAGCTTGAAGAAGGTGTAGACGGTCTTGTACACGTTTCTGACCTTACCTGGACTAAGAAGATCAAGCACCCATCTGAGTTCGTAAAAGTTGGTGATAACCTTGATGTAATTGTTCTGGAACTTGATGTTCCTAACAGAAGACTTGCTCTGGGCCACAAGCAACTTGAAGAGAACCCTTGGGATACTTTCGAGTCTGTATTCAACGTAGGTTCTGTACACAAAGCTACTGTTCTTGAGAAATCAGACAGAGGTGCAGTTCTTGAGTTGCCATACGGTATCGAAGGTTTCGCTTTCCCTAAAGGCTTAGCGAAAGAAGACGGTACACAAGTAGAAGTTGGCGAAAGCTTAGACTTCCGTGTAACTGAGTTCTCTAAAGACGATCGTAAGATCATCCTTTCGCACACAGCTACTTTCTCTGATGCTGACAGCGCTCGTGTAGCAAAAGCTACTAAGAAAGCTGCTCCTGCTGGCGAGAAGAAAGAAAAAGCTCCTAAGGCTCCAAAAGAAGTAGAAAACAAATCTACTCTTGGCGACCTAGATGCCCTTTCTGCCCTGAAAGAGCAAATGATGGAGAGCGAAAAAGAAGCTGGTGTTAAGAAGCTTGAAGCTGCTGCTAAAAAACAGCAAAACACTGAAGGTTCTGAAGAAGAAAACAACGCTTAATTTTAAGCTTGTTTCATATCAAAAGGCCCCGAGCAATCGGGGCCTTTTTGTTTTATGCCTGTCTAGTATTCGGGGTATAGCTTCTTCAAGCAACATCTTCCATTATATGCCAGAGGCTTGTGAAGCGTGTTAGGAAGCAATGTCAAGACTAGATCTACATCAAATTTTCATGTAATCTGTTAAGCAAGCAGAGCATTAACCTGAGCTGCATTCAGCCCTTTCTTGGGCATAAGCAATAAGTAAATATAGTTGCTAACCCCTGGATAAAATTTCGTTTATACTTTATACTTTTTAAAAATAAACTATATTAGTGATGCGCTATGAAAGAGATGAGACTGAGAGCAGGTTGTGACAGGAACCCTTTTGAAAATGCAGTACAGTAAGTCTTGTGTAGATAGGATGAATAGGAACTCCTTTTGTAAAGCCCGCTAAGGATCTGACACACAAACGACAAATAAAGCTATCACATCAAGCAACATGCAGGGGCAAATATCTACAAAAGCAAGAGTCCTGATTACAGGCGTTGTTACGCTATTTATTTTTGGCGGCCTTCTCTGGGAGCATTTTCATGGTGGTGTTCCCAGCCATCATATTCTACAACAGAAAGAACTACCTGCAATCTCTAATTGGTGGAATGGGTTGTTTCTTCCTATTCTAGCATGGATACTTCTTGGTAGGATAGACTGGAGACTTAGTAAACTAGCCTCATCAAGTCAGCAAGCTCATGGTTTAAAGATCAAGGCTTTTGCGATCTTTATTCTTGGCTTAACCTTTGCCATTTTGATCTCAGTATCTTTTGTAAATGACTATAAATTTGTCCTAGATAATGTTCCGTATGCCTTATTAGTAACCAGTCTGATTGTGCCAATATTTTACTCTGAGTTCATATTGGGCTTTATTATTGGTATGACGTTAACCTTCGGAGCTATTTTGCCTGCCGCTTTTATATCGATAATAGCAGCACTTGGATTTATAGTTTACAGATTTGTGAGGCCAATTTTATTGAAATCAGTAAGTATAGTTAGAAACCAAACCGTTAAAAATACAAGCCGCTAATTATCTTTAGCTGGTTTACACAGCTTGACAGGAAAGTATAAACTTAGTTTTGATACTTCTGGATCTGTGATTTAAAGTCCGGCACGGCAGTTATATCAGCCTATTTAGCACAAGCCTACCCACATAAAGGAGCCTGCTTTTTTACAACTATTGCAGCAGTAAACTTCTCATACTTTATACTTAAAAATTTAGAACCTATATTTCAAAACACATCAGGCTATGGAAACATACATTGCGCTACTACGGGGTATTAATGTTAGCGGGCAAAAACAGATCAAGATGGTCGATTTGAAAGACAGCTTAGAAAAGGCTGGCCTGCAAAAGGTAAGAACCTATATACAGAGCGGCAATGTGATTTTCGAACATGCTGGCACGGACCCTGCTTCTCTGGCAAACCAGCTTGGGCAAATTATACTTCAACAGTTTGGTTTTGAGGTAGAAGTTATAGTTACTACTCCAGCGGAACTGGAGGAAGTTTTACAGAACAACCCTTTTCTGAGCGGGAGAGAAGAAAATACCAAACAGTTGTATGTTACCTTCCTTTCAGATCAGCCGGCCCCTGCAAGTATAGATAACCTGGCCAAAGTAGATTATAGTCCTGAGGAATATAGCATCAAAGGGAAACAACTATACTTTCTTGCTGCTAACGGCTACGGCAAAGCCAAACTGAATAATAACTTAATTGAAAGTAAGCTGAAAGTAACAGCTACTACCCGGAACTGGAACACGATGAACAAGCTGGCAGAACTGGCAAAGCAGTAATAAAAATTTTGTAGTTAGGCAGCACCCAAAGTATAAGTATAAACTCCCTGATAATGTTGCAGATAGAGCACTTGCGTTGCTACTTTCTACTTAGGTATACTTTAGATTAGTTGATTCTTTTTAAAAAACATGCTCTTATAGTTTGACAAACATACTTCTCTGTGTATATTTGCACTCCAAATCACGGTAACGTGGCCGAGTGGCTAGGCTCAGCTCTGCAAAAGCTGCTACAGCGGTTCGAATCCGCTCGTTACCTCTCTTTAAGTATAAAAGCCCCATAAGCATATAAGTTTATGGGGCTTTTTCTTTTATCTCTCAGCTTAAGAGCGACAGATTTTCTTTCTTCTTTCTCGGTTGTAACTGAGATATAATTAGTTACAAAGCATAGCAAGAAATTAAAAGATTCCATTAATCTTTTCGTGCAATTTTTCGTATCCCAACCTGATTAAAAGCTGCATTACAAAAGCAGTACCTGGATTAACTAAACTTTTTCTAATGTATCAGGCAACGCGGTAATCGCTACAGTAACAGGCCGCAGAGAAGTATAAAATCCGCACAAATTATACTGAGCATCAGGCCAGGCTCTGGCTCAGTATTTATAATCCACATTTTCTAACGAGGACAAACGAATAGCATTCGCTTTACGCACAGATGAAGATCATAGACTTGCGCATTATGCGCGGACCAAATTACTGGTCAGTTAAGCATCCTAAAATAATCGTACTAAAACTGGCTCTTGAAGAGCTTTCTGATAAACTCACCAACGATGTACCGCAACTGCCGCAGCGCCTCGAAAAGATGTTGCGGGGCATTAAGACTCATAAAGCTTCTGAAGGCATAGAGGGCGGTTTCCTGATGCAGGTGCAGAACGGAACGACCTTTGCGCATGTGGTAGAGCACGTAGCACTGGAACTGCAGACAATGGCGGGTATGGATTGTGGCTTTGGCCGTTGCTATGCCGCACGCGAGGCAGGTACCATGTTTGTTATTTTCTCTTACCAGGAAGAGCGAGCCGGAGAGTATGCGGCACATGCTGCCATACGCATTACCGAGGCGCTTGCAAAAGGGGAGAAGTATAAACTGGATGCTGATGTAGCCCGTCTGCATGAGATCCGGGAAGATGAGTACTTCGGCCCAAGCACTTATTCTATAGTTTCGGAGGCTGTGAGCCGTGGTATACCGTATATCCGCCTGAACCGCCACTCGCTCATACAACTAGGTTACGGCGTGCACCAGAAGCGCATACAAGCCACCATGACCTGCAGCACAGCCTGCTTTGCCGTAGAGATAGCCGGTGATAAAAACGCCACGAAAGATCTGCTGGCTGAAGCTGGCATTCCGGTGCCTAAAGGTACTACTGTTCATAGTTTAGATGAGCTGAAGAGTGCTGCTGAATGGTTAGGCTACCCGCTGGTTACAAAGCCCCTGGACGGCAACCATGGCAAAGGCGCTACTATAAATATCACCAACTGGAAAGATGCCCAGAAAGGCTTTGCAGAGGCTAAAAAATATTCTTCTGCCGTAATGGTTGAGCAGTTTATCGAAGGGTTTGATTTCAGGCTGCTGGTAATCAACGGCAAATTTGTAGCAGCCGCCAAACGCACACCGGCAATGGTAGTAGGCGATGGTGTTTCAACTATAAAACAACTGATAGACTGCGAGAACAAGGATCCACGCCGTGGAGTTGGGCACGAAAAGGTACTTACCCGCATCACAATCGATAAACAAACAAAAAATATTTTAAAGGCTCAAGGGCTTACTACTCAGTCTGTTTTGCCTGCTGGCGAGGAGTTGTTCCTGAAAAGTACTGCTAACATAAGTACTGGAGGCACTGCAACCGACGTTACAGACCTGGTGGATCCTTATAATATACTGATGGCTGAACGCATTGCAGGGCTGGTGGGGCTGGATATCTGCGGTATAGATGTAATGACAACAGACATTGCCATACCGTTGAATGAAACCCGCGGTGCTGTGCTGGAGGTAAATGCTGCGCCTGGTTTCAGGATGCACATATCTCCCACCTATGGTCTACCACGCAACGTAGCTGAGCCTGTTGTAGATATGCTTTTCCCTCATAACAAGCCATCGCGCATACCTATTATAGCGGTAACTGGTACCAATGGTAAAACTACAACCACGCGCCTGATCGCGCATATGGTTAAGAATAAAGGCTACCAGGTAGGTTATACTACCACCGATGGTATTTATATACAGGATAAGCTGCTGGAGAAAGGCGATACCACAGGATCTATGAGTGCCGAGTTTGTGCTCCGCGATCCTACTGTAAATTTTGCCGTGCTGGAGTGCGCCCGTGGCGGTTTGTTGCGCTCAGGTTTAGGTTTCCAGCAATGTGATATAGGTATAGTTACCAACGTATCTGCCGATCACCTGGGGCTGCGTGACATCTATACTTTGGAAGAACTGGCCCGTGTGAAAGCAGTTATACCTAAGAGCGTGAGCAAAGATGGCTATGCCGTGCTGAATGCCGATGATGACCTGGTGTATGCCATGGCAGAAGAGGTTGATTGTAAGGTGGCGTTCTTTAGTATGGATGAGAATAACCCTCGCATACTCA
The DNA here is from genome assembly GCA_966250805.1 of uncultured Pontibacter sp. Taxonomy (GTDB): domain Bacteria; phylum Bacteroidota; class Bacteroidia; order Cytophagales; family Hymenobacteraceae; genus Pontibacter. The sequence goes on from CBINIP010000003.1 coordinate 31,901, forward strand.
AGCATATTGCTAAAGGAGGCCTGGCAGCTGTGTTCGAAAACGGTTACATCTCTATTTTCAAGAACAGCTATAAAATCCGTATAGACCGTGTGGCTGATGTTCCGCTGACGTTTGGGGGTAGAGCAAAGTTTAACATCGAGAACATTCTGGCGGCTGCGCTGGCCGGTTATATCTCACACTTCGAGATCGAAGATATCAAGTCGTCGTTGCGCACGTTTGTACCTTCTCCGGCTAAGACACCAGGCCGTATGAACCTGTTCAAGTTCCCTGAATTTGAAGTGCTGATTGACTATGCCCATAACGTAGGTGGCTTACGGGCCATCGGTGCTTTTATGGAAGATCTGGAAGTATCTAAAAAAGTAGGTATTGTGGCCGGCGTAGGTGATAGAAGAACCGAAGATTTTTATGAACTGGGCCAGGTTGCAGGGGAAATATTTGATGAGATAATTGTGCGACTGGATACCGACCTTCGTGGCAAAACCGCCGAAGAGATAACGCTGCCATTAATGCGTGGTATTGAGGATGTAGCGCCGCACAAACAGGTTAAACTGATACCTGAGGAAATGCGAGCCATTGCACATGCATTGGAAAACGCCGAGCCGGAATCCTTTATAGCCATCTTTACAGAAGACATTGCTGAAGCTGTGAAGATGGTAGAAAATTTCAAACTGTTGCAGGACAGAAAAGTACTTGTTGATTAATTTCTGGCGCAAGGCGTTAGAGAGCTATTTTACATGTGAACGATGGACTAAAGCCCTACCTGATGGTGAGGGCTTTTTTTATTTACACACCCTTCACAAAGATATTTGTGAGAAAACAGGCCTGCGAGCAATGTTTTTTATTGGTTGCTGGTATTTGCTACTACTATTCTCAAACAGAAAAGCCCGTGCTACAGCACGGGCTTTTCTGTTTTGAAAATTTATACTTGCTACTTAAGTATAAAAGAAGTTCTTCCGATCATATAACCTTCAGAGTATAACTCTATAGTATGCTGTCCTTTTTTATACTCAGCGTTTTTGTCGTATACCATGCTTAGCTGCTGCTGTGTGTTATCGAATACAAAATCGCGCTTAGAAGTATAGTACATGTCTTCACCATCTATCTGGAAAGTGCCTGAACCTGTAGAAAGGTTGTAAAGCGCAGCTCCATCTGGCTCAATTAAACGCATATAAACAGTTTTAGGCTCTTTTTGAGCTACATCGTTCTTAGCCAGTTTAAAAGCAACTCTGATCTTATCTACACGCTTGGCTCTGAACTCGTTATCGCTGTCTTCTTTTTCCTTGCCGCGACCGTTGATAACGTTTACAACTATATTCTGAGCCTCAAGCCTCGACGCTACTCTAACCTTTTCGCTAAGATCGCGGTTGGTGGTTTTCATGGTAGAAAGGCTGTCGCTAAGCTTGTTTTGGGTAGTCTTCAGGGTTGTGTTCTCCGTGAAAAGTACTTCATTATCCTCTTTCAGCTTGGCAATTTCCTGGTCTTTCTGCTTCAGTTGCTTCTCAAATGCATTTGCTCTGTCGCGGAAACGGCGCTGATCAGCTAAGCTAAAGCTTTTAGATCTGAAGCTACGCAGTTCATCAATGTCACCAGCTATAGTTGCAATTTTGGCTTCCAATGAGTCGTTCTCAAGGCCCATTGCCTGTAGTTCCTGGCTCTGGCGCTCGAAATCAGCCTTCAGGGCTTCGTATACTTTTATCTGATTTTCTAATTCACTATTCTTCACCCTTATAACTTCGGCCTGCTCTTCGGTTTTTTCTTTCTTCTGGTAGTTCATGTAGAGCAAAATACCGTTGATGCTAATAAGGATGACCAGGAGGCCGCCAATCAGCAGTTTACGGTTGCCTCTTTGTTCAGTAGTGTTAGGTGACATAGGTTTTGGGTTTGTTTTTTCCACAGTTTTCTAATATTCTTATTTTATAGAATAAACGTCGAAAGTGTAAGAATCAAATATAAGACATTTGGATTAAATTTTTAATTTATGAAACAAGAATTTGACGCTTCATACTGGCAGAACCGCTACGAACTAGGCCAGACCGGCTGGGATGCCGGAGTGGTTACGCCACCGCTTAAAGCCTATTTCGACCAGATGCCAAACCACCACCAGCGTATACTTATACCGGGCTGTGGCAATGCCTACGAAGCTGAGTACCTGCACCTACTGGGGTTTAAAAATGTATACGTAGCTGATGTTGCCGAGGCTCCCCTGGATAATTTCTCATCCAGAGTACCCGATTTCCCGAAAGACCATTTGCTGCTCCAGGATTTTTTTGAACTGGAAGGGCCTTTTGACCTGATGGTAGAGCAAACCTTCTTTTGTGCCCTGGACCCAGACCTGCGGCCAAAGTATGCAGAGTACTGCGCAAAACTGCTGGCGCCCAAGGGTAAACTGGTAGGTCTGTTGTTCGACACTGTATTTGAGCAGCCCGGCCCGCCATTCGGCGGAAGCAGGGAAGAGTACCGCAAATATTTCGAGCCATACTTTGATTTCATCCATTTTGATACGGCATATAACTCTTTAGCGCCAAGGCAGGGGAAGGAGCTGTTTATCCTGTTGCAGAAGAAATAAGCTGTTAAAGTATACTTTATACTTTGCGGCTATACTTATTTCATCCAGCATGATTCGGAACTAGTTAATGGTATTCCTTATCTTTGCAGCGCCTTTACAAGGTATAACCCAAGTATAAATTACTATGTTCGAGATACCAAACCTAAAGTATACTGACTCCGGTAACTTCTTTTTGCTGGCTGGCCCTTGCGCCATCGAAGGCGAAGAAATGGCTATGCAGATTGCTGAGCGCCTGAAAGATATTACCGACAGATTGCAGATCCCGCTTATTTTTAAAGGATCGTACCGTAAAGCCAACCGTTCGCGCCTCGATTCTTTTACAGGCATCGGCGATGAAAAAGCGCTTCGCATACTGCAGAAGGTAAGCCAGGCTTTTGAAGTGCCAACCGTAACAGACATCCATGAATCGGATGAGGCTGCTATGGCTGCTGAATATGTTGATGTGCTGCAAATACCAGCCTTTCTGTGCCGCCAGACAGACCTGCTGGTTGCTGCCGCTAAAACAGGCAAGGTGGTAAACATCAAAAAAGGACAGTTTCTTTCAGGGGATGCCATGCGTTTCGCTGTAGATAAAGTACTTGAATCTGGCAACAGCAAGGTTATACTTACCGACCGTGGCAACAGCTTTGGCTATTCTGACCTGGTAGTAGACTTCAGAAATATACCTGAGATGCAGGCTACCGGCGTGCCTGTTGTAATGGATATTACGCACTCGCTGCAGCAGCCAAACCAAAGCTCTGGAGTTACTGGTGGTAAGCCAGCCCTTATCGAAACTATAGCTAAAGCTGCTATTGCAGTAGGAGCCGATGGTTTGTTTATCGAGACGCACCCGCAGCCAAGTATAGCCAAGTCGGATGGTGCCAACATGCTGCCGTTAGACCAGCTGGAAGGTTTGATGCAAAAACTGATAAGAATCAGAGAAGCGGTAAGATAGATTTTAGTAGTTAGTACTTAGATGTTAGACTTTAATATTTTCAGATAATCTAACTTCAAATCTCTAAGTACTAACACCTAAAATGACAGCGTAAAATGCTCTTTAGGCTGCGTTTTACGGAAGAAGACCAGGCCAACAAAAAACAGATCTACTGTCTGAAGCACCTCCGGGTGCTTTTTTATTTCCTGCCAGGCTCGTTTCATCTCTGCAGACCAATATAGGTCGTCTACCACAAAAACGCTGTATTCGTGGTGTTTGGCAAGGCAGGTGTTAAAGTAGCGCATGGTAGGCTCGTAGCGGTGGTTGCCGTCAAAGAACACAAAATCAAGCTGCTGCAAATCTTGCACCTGTTTTTCAAGTGTCTCATCAAGGTTTCCTTCTATCAGATGTACGTTCCTCAGGCCCAAGTGCTTAAAGTTAGCTCGTGCAGCCTGTGCTATGGCAGGGCAGCCTTCAAAAGTATAAACCGTACTTTCTTTGCGCGCTTCGGCCAGGTAAGCCGTTGTTAAACCAAGCGAAGTACCTAAGTCAAGTATAGTTTCGGGCTGAAAATGGTTTACAAGCCTGAACAGCAGTTTGCCATACTTGGGTGGTTTTGCCGATGTATGCGCAATAGAACTTATACTTCGGGTACGCTTATTTATACTTCGGGAGCCGGCGCCAAAATCTGTTACCTTTAGTGTCCGGTTATCTTGAAGCAGTTTTTTACGGAGCTCTTCTACAAGGCCATAAGCGTAATAATCTCCATCGTGCCGGATTACGTTGTTATAAAGGTCGAAAAGGAAAGGGGAGTGCACGCCGTGCAGCTTAAACGACCGGAGCCTGTAAAGCATGTACTCGGCAGCAATTCGGAAGGGTGACACTTAATAAAGGTAGTAGATATTAGTACAAGACAATAAACTTTTAACTGCTGCGTATACCAGAAGTTAGTTGAAAAAGACTGATTTTGTAGATGTTCCTACATCATTGACAACTATAAAAGCCCTTTCTTAAAGTATAAAGTGACTTAATTCAATTTATAAGGTACTATCAGTACAAACTCCGGTATTGTTACTTTAAATTGTTTTCCGTCTACCATGCGCTCCATTAAGTAAGTGCCGCGCATTTTGCCCATGCCTGTTTTCAGGTTGCAGCCCGATACATACTCATGCGACTCGCCTGGCTCCAGCACTGGCTGCTGGCCCACAACGCCTTCACCCTCTACCTCGCGCACTACGCCGGTAGCATCGTGTATGTACCAGTGGCGGCGCAAAAGCTTTACGGTAAACTCGCTATTATTTTCTATACTTATCTTATAAGCAAATACATAGTGCTGCTGTACCGGACTCGAATAGTCTGGAAGGTAATTCGAAGTAACCGTTACTTTTACACCTTCTGTTGTTTTTGTATCCATGTTACAGAGTTTTTTGTATAATTAGCAACCGTTTCAAGGAGTAACTGTTTAAATTCGGGCAGTAGCCTCCCTGAACCCTTAAACACAAATCCCCACACTAACTCATGAATGTAAAGATAGAAGAAAGCTGGCAAAATGTGCTGCAAGATGAATTTGAAAAGCCATATTTCAAAAATCTTGTATCTTTTGTTAAAGACGAATACAACTCTCAAAAAGTTTACCCGCCTGGCAGTCAGATTTTTAGTGCTTTCGAGCTTTGCCCATTCGATAACGTAAAAGTTGTTATTCTGGGGCAAGACCCATACCATGGGCCAAATCAGGCAAACGGATTGGCTTTTTCTGTGAAAGATGAGGTACGTGTGCCACCATCGTTACTTAACATTTTTAAAGAGATAAAAAGTGATTTAGGCAAGGATATGCCGGCTACCGGAAACCTTGAGCGATGGGCAAAACAGGGCGTATTGCTGCTGAATGCTACACTTACGGTAAGAGCGGGCAATGCGGGGTCACACCAGAAGAAGGGTTGGGAAGAATTTACAGATGCAGTAGTTAAAAAGGTGAACGACCAGAAAGAGCATGTGGTATTCATGCTTTGGGGAGCATACGCGCAAAAGAAAGGTGCGTTTATAGATAGAAGCAAGCATCTTGTTTTAGAGGCTGCGCACCCATCGCCATTCGCTGCCGACAGAGGCTTTTTTGGTTCGCGCCACTTTAGTAAGGCCAATGCTTATTTAACAGAATATGGCGAAGAGCCAATTGATTGGTAGTTATACTTTATTTTTAAGTAAAAGAGCCTGTGCAGGAGTGGTCTGCACAGGCTCTTTTTTTGTAGTTGAACCAGGAGCACTACTACCACTTGGCAGTTGCAAAGTTTGCCGGCTCAAATATGCTTTTATCCGTTGTCTTAGGAAATGAGATATTGAAGTATTCTTCTCTCAGGGTAAGTTTGCCATCGTTCTTGAACAGGATCTCCGTTGCTACCCAATTGTTGTCCATCAGTTTATAGTTGTTCATTTCAACATCACGGGCTACGCCTTTGTTGTTTGTAAGCACTCGCACCACGTATAGCCGATCCTTATCCACCCAAAACTGGCTTGTGCTGCTATCATCAGGGTTAATTGCCCCAATTACATAGGCATCGCGGCCTTGCCATTTAGCTTCTGTTAATTTGCTTAGGTCGAAGTTCAGCTCTTTTAACCTGGCTATAGTCTCTTCAGGAGAGTAGAAGTATACATCAAAGCTCAGAAGCACCAACGGGTGTATAGTGCGCTGCTTACTTTGCAGTTGGTTACCTTTGAAATTGAAAACAGAATCTGCCGCGAAAACTACGCCGTTGCCGCTTTCGAAGCCATTAAAGCGGATGTGCAGGTTACCCGGCTGACTGTAAATTTCCTGCCATACTTCTTCTTTGGTTACTTCGCCGTCTTTGTAGAAAATGGCCTTCTGTTCGAAAGCGAAGTTAGGGTACCACTTGTTTTGCCAGCGGCTATACATGGCTTGTATCACCTCTGTTCCGTCTTTGGGTGCTGTAGCCTTTAGTGCTTTACTGCCGGAGCAGGAGAGGGCTAACACAGAGATAAGTATAAAAAAGGCATTATGTATGCCTTTAAAGGTAATGGAGCATTTTTTCATAGTTTCAGGTTTGTGATTGCTACCTGAAAGGTAAAAATATTATCTGAGCAAAAGATACACTGCCATAAAAGTGGCAGGTTTGTACAAGTTTCAATTCTTCAATTGAAGTTTCATCATTATATCCGTCTGCTCGTCATCGCCTAATTTGAAAACGTGCTTGTCGAACTCAACAAACCCATTCTTCTTATAAAAGTTAATTGCTCTTGGATTTTCCTCCCAAACACCTAACCAAACATAGTCGGCATTCATTTGCCTGGCAATTTGCATGGCATGTTCATAAAGTAATTGCCCTACTTTTTTCCCGTGAAATTCTTTTAACACATAAATTCTTTCTATTTCAAGGGCATTGTCATCTTTCAGTTCTGTTTGCGATTGACCAAAGTTTAGTTTTAAATACCCAACTACTTCATTGTCAATTGTCGCAAAATAGAATTCGGAGTTAGTATTATTGAGTTCAGCAGTCAGTTTTACATCAGAAAATCCTTCTTCCAAATACTTCTTCATATTCTCTTCTGTATTTCCAGCTGAAAATGTCTCGGAAAAGGTTTGTCTGCCAATTTTTTGCAACTGGTCAATGTCGTTTATACTAACTCTTTTTATTTCAATGTTATCCATTTTAGTTTTTGAGTTTGTTGATTCATGGTGCAGCTAACGGTTAGTACATGTTGTGAAAGAGGCGTAGTTGAGTATGCAGTCTGTACAGGGCTAGATACTGTGTATTTTTATTTTATTGTATTCCATCCATCTGTTGACTGATTGAATCCAAAACTTCAGGAATTCTTGACTTAGAAATTGGTTAGAGAAGTCATTAAACCGTTGAATATGAATTCCAATGTAATGTAGCCAAATTGCCAGACCACCATATGGAATTAGCCTTTTTTCTTCTTCCGAGATAGGTATAATTGACTCATAGCCTCGATAAAAGCTATCCTTTTTTGCTTCAAAATTTTCCTTATTGGTCTCATTTCTATAAAGAGTCATAAGGCTAAAGGCAATATCTAAGAACAACCACCCATTCCCACAGTTATCAAAGTCGAAAACCGTGATTTGAGATTCATTCTTAACTTTCATATTCTCATACCAAAGGTCAAGATGGACTATACCGTACCTTAAGTTATTGGTATCCACATTTCTGAATTCAGAAGAAATTATAGAATTCGCTCGTCCGAAATACTCCATTTCAATGGAAGGTTCTGCAAAATGTTTCTTTGCAGACTGAAATGCCCAATTAACAAGCGTGTTAGCGTTGTAATCTTTTCTCTTAACACTTCTGTTAATTGTCAGTTGGTGTATTTTTGCCATTGTGACACCCAAGCTATAGCTAACACCTTCTGATGGAGTTCTTATAGACTCACCTTCAGCAAATGAAAATAAAACGGCAAAGCGTTCACCTTCTAAGGCTGGTATTAGATTGATATACTTCCTGTTGCAATCCTTTATTGGGTATGACACCAAAATGTCGTTGCCTCTCAGATAATTTAAGAGCTGTAATTCTTCTTTTATCTCACTTTCTTTTCGCCAATCATAACAGTATACTCTTAGTACATACTTTTTGTCAGAAGTGGCTATCAAGTAACTGTGGTTAATACCCGTTTTTAATATTCGGCACGTTGTACTTCCATCGAAACCGTAGTGCTGAATTACAAATTCTGCCAGAAACTCTGGTGAAATGATTGAGCTTATTGCTGGTGCATAGTTCATTATACATTATCTCTAACGGTTAGTATAAACGGCGGAGGAGTCGGCCGACGCTGACGTTTTTACAATGTTAGCACAAGATTTTTTTCTAAGTACTTGTTTTATGCTTTTTCAACTGCTTATAAAGAAGTGGATAATCCTTACTGTCCACAGTTCTTTCATCTATTTTCAATACTGGTTGATTTCTGAATTCTAATCTTAACTGTTGAAACTTTAAATATTTAGTCCTTTTTGTAAAGAATCTAACTATGTTAAAAGGGTTAGTCGGCAAATCTGTGTCTAAGCTTTTCTTAGAGTATTTAACCAGCGTATTTAAGTCTCTCTTTTTACTGAAAGCTCCTAAGAAGTTTCTTTTGATTAGAGTGTTGCCGTTTATTTCATAATGCTCAATCTTCCAAACTCCGAATAAAGCAACCAAAGACCAGAAACCAACCCAGAGCCACCCAAACGCTGTCAAATCAAAGCCTGATTTTATTATCAGTGGAACAGTAAACAAACAACTATATCCAATAATGACACAAGAGATAGTTATGTCGGCTTTAGTTTTCATTATTATAATTTCGCCCAACTTCTGTATATATGTCACTATGACGTTGATCTGCACTATATATGAAGTTACTAATTTAGTTCTACTGTTTTATCTGTAATTAAAGATAATTGTAACGAACTACATCAATAGAAACAAACCCATCAAACAGAAAAGCCAGGCAGTAATGCCTGGCTTTTCTGTTTGATGGGTAGCTATACTTATTCTATCGTATTAAATAATCTGTTCCAGCGGATCTTGCTGAGGAAAGTGCCGTTAGGGTCGGCTGACATCCAAATCATAACAGCTTTACCTACGATATGATCTTCCGGTACAAAGCCCCAGAAACGGGAGTCGAGGGAGTTGTGACGGTTGTCACCCATCATAAAGTAGTAGTCCTGCTTAAAAGTATACTTGTTTACAGGCTTGCCATCTATAAACAATTGACCGTTACGAACTTCAGCATTCTCGTTGTGCTCGTAGCCAAGTATAACTTTTTCGTAAAGAGGCAGTGTTTCAGGCGTAATATCTACTGTAGCACCTTCTTTTGGTATGTAAAGCGGGCCAAAGTTGTCGGCATTCCAGGCATACTTGCTAGGCACATGCGGGAAAACCATCGGGTCTTCTTTGCCAGGCAAATTCTTCAGCAGCACCACATCCTGAATAAAGTCTATAGCGGCAAGCTCTTTTGCTTTTTCTGCAGATGTATGTATAATGTATCCACCCTCAGCTTGCTGCACATCCGTTATATCACGGTCCAGGAAGAACTTCTGATTCAGCATGTTGCCTGTTTGCAGATAATACATCTGCTGCATTTTTGCAGGGTTCTTTACCGCTTTGCCATTAATGTAAACCTGCATGTCGCGGATCTGGATAGAGTCGCCGGCTATACCTATGCAACGCTTGATGTAGTTGGTGCGCAGGTCAGCGGGGTGTTGCTCCTCAGGTGGGTAGTTAAAAACCACTACATCGTTGCGCTTCACTTCCGAAAAACCCGGTAAACGGTGCGACTTCAGCTGAATAGCATCGGAGTAGGAGGGGATATTGGTCCCCCAGATAGTCTGGTGCGTGAGCGGTACCTGCAGTGGTGTGATTGGGGTGCGTGGTCCGTAATGCAGCTTGCTTACAAAAAGAAAATCGCCTACCAGCAAAGATTTCTCCATGGATGGCGTAGGAATGGTATAAGCCTCAAAAGTGGCCCAGCGAATTAAACTGGCTGCCACCACGGCAAACAGAATGGCATCGCCCCACTCACGGATAAAACCTTTTTTCTTTTTAGGCTCTTTAGCTACTGGCTTTTTTTCCCAGAATTTTACGTTCATGCAGTTGTGCTATAGTTACAGGTTTAGCATGTCTTTCATACCGAATACGCCTTTGCGGTTCTGCAACCACTCAGCGGCCATTACGGCACCTTCGGCAAAGCCGGCACGGCTGTGGGCAATATGGCCCAGCTCTATTTTATCAACTTCAGAGCTATAGGTAACAATATGCGTGCCTACCACATCGGGCTCGCGCTCCGAAATGATATTCAATTTAGTTTTTTCTTCCGGATTATCAGCAACCCAGCCAGATAAGTTAGGATAGTGCGGCAAAATACCTTCGGCTGTGGTTATACCTGTGCCGCTTGGCTTGTCTACCTTTTGCAGGTGATGTATCTCCCTGATCTCAACAGAATATTCTTTGTAAGCCTGCATTTTGCTGGCAATATATTCGTTGAAATGGAAGAACAGGTTTACGCCAACGCTATAGTTAGAGGCATAAAAAAAGGCGCCGTTTTTCTGATTGCACAGCTCAACAGCATCGTTATACTTATCCAGCCAGCCTGTAGAGCCTGAAACTACCGGAATGCCATTGGTAAGGCAGTAAGATACATTGCCAAAGGCAGCCTCAGGGTGAGTAAATTCAATGGCTACATCTGTGTTCTCAGAAGTGTAATTCTGCAATGTCTCGGCATTGGTATGGTCAATAGTACCTGCAATCTGATGCCCTTTGGCTAAGGCCATCTGCTCTATGGTTTTACCCATTTTGCCATAGCCGATCAGTAATATTCTCATTATCTTGTTTTAGTATAGAGCGTAAGGGTAAGGCCGGGACTTATACCGGCAGTAGTTGGTATACTTTGCAGAGCTGGCTGCAGGCGCAACGACAGGTTTTCGCCTACATCAAAATCTTTCATATGCGCATGCACATATGCTTCAGCTACGTTCAGGCCCCAGGCTGCAGCCGACAAAAGTATAGTTAAATCGCGGTTACGGCGGTAGCCATCGCGCTGCAAACGCAGGTTTGAGGTACCATTAGGGCGTTGTTTTCCAAAAGTAGGATCATTTACGTACTTATCCTGTCCGCCGCTGTTCCGGATAATAAGCGCCTGCCTGAAATCCTGGTATTTGTTGTTATTATCGATCAGGATATAGCCCAGCACTGCGCCGGTACCATAAATGATAGGTAACTTCCAGAAACTGCGGTTATAAACCTGCCCGGCACCAGGAAGTATAGCCGAAAAAAATGCTGCTTTGGCAGGTCTGTCCCATCTGCTCAGGAAAAAACCTTTACGCTGGTTAGCTGTATCGGGTACTGTTACCACGGCAGAATCTGGTCCTGCTGTGATCTCCTGTGCCTGAGTCTGCAACGGAGACAATTGCAGGAGCAACCCTGTAAGTACAGCAACTATGCCGGAAGCTAGCCTCATCCTGCGTTAATAGTTTAAGATTTCAAGTATACGGTTCAGCTCATCCACCGACACGAAAGGGATCTTGATCTCGCCTTTACCATCGTTGTTAGCTTTTACCTGTATCTTGGTTCCAAACTGAGAAGACAAACGGTTTTCTACCGTCTTTATCTCTTCTTCATACTTGTTAAATACCAGCTTCTGCTGTGGGTCCGGCTTCTTCTTCGCATTCTGAAGGTTGCGCACCAGTTCTTCTACCTTTCTTACAGATAGTTCTTTGGCAACTACTTCCTTAAATACGTCCAGCTGCTGCTCAATCGTATCAATATTGATCAGGGCACGTGCATGTCCCATGGTAATAACATTATCGCGCAGTGCGATCTGGATGTCTGGCGGAAGCTTAAGCAGTCGCAGGTAATTTGTAACAGTCGTACGTTTTTTGCCTACGCGGTCACCAAGCTCTTCTTGTTTGAGGTTACATTCAGTTAACAAACGCTGATAGGAGAGAGCAATTTCGATAGCGTTCAGGCTTTCGCGCTGAATGTTCTCGATAAGAGCCATTTCCAGCATCTGCTGGTCATCTGCCTTACGAATGTATGCTGGTATTACTTTAAGACCAGCCATTTTAGAGGCCTGGTAACGGCGCTCACCAGAGATCAGCTGATAGGTGTTCTGGTCTAGCTGGCGAACAGTAATAGGCTGGATAATGCCTTGTATTTTAATAGACTCTGCCAATTCTTCCAGCGCGGCCTGGTCAAAGTGCGTACGCGGCTGGTATGGGTTCGTCTGAATCTGATCAATGGCTATGTCTGCGATGGTATTGACGTCGTTAATGGTGGAAGATTCCGTTTTACCGGTATACTTATTTCCCTCTAATAGAGAGCCAAGGCCCCTTCCGAGGCCGCCTTTACGTTTTGCTGTTGAATTGTTGTTATCAGACATGTAAACGGGTAAATTATTTCGCCAGCTCTACGCTGTTCTTCTCTGCAATCTCGCGGGCCAGGTTCAGGTAGCTAAGGGCACCCTTGCTTTCTGCATCGTGCAGAATAGCAGGTATACCAAAGCTAGGTGACTCGCTCAACTTCACGTTTCTAGGTATAATTGTTTCGAACACCATCTGTTGGAAGTGAGTTTTTACCTCTTCCACCACCTGGTTGCTCAGGCGCAGGCGCACGTCGTACATTGTCAGCAAAATGCCTTCAATAGAAAGTTCTGTATTCAGGCGCGACTGTATAATTTTGATCGTGTTCAGGAGCTTGCCTAAACCTTCAAGGGCAAAATACTCGCACTGCACCGGAATCACCACAGAATCTGCTGCTGTAAGGGAGTTTACCGTGATCAGACCCAGCGAAGGAGAACAGTCGATGATTATGTAATCATACTTCTCTTTCAGCGGGGCCAGCGCCTCACGCATCTTCTCCTCGCGGTTCGGAATGTTGATCATCTCCACCTCGGCACCAACCAGGTCAATGTGCGACGGGATCAGGTCAAGGTACTCGATGTTCGGGGATTTAAGTATAATATCCTCTACTTTCACATCTTCTACCATGCACTCGTAAATGCTGGTAGTTATACTTGCAGGGTCAAAGCCAAGGCCCGATGTGGCGTTTGCCTGCGGGTCGGCATCAACGAGTAATGTTTTATATTCTAAAGCTGCCAGACTTGCCGCCAGGTTAATGGCCGTAGTTGTTTTGCCTACGCCACCCTTTTGGTTAGCAACTGCAATTATCTTTCCCATTTATACTTTTATAGGTTAATCGTTTGGCCTATTTCCATCAAAATAAGTTCTTTCCCGGCCATTTGCGCTACTTCTTTCACCTCATCATGGTCTACCTTAATGTAAGGGAAGGTATCGAAGTGCATGCCGATAAATTTATCTACCTGAACAAAATCAGCTGCAATTACAGCATCATGTATGTCCATGGTAAAGTTATCGCCGATCGGCAGCAGGGCAAAATCAAGGTCAAACTGCTCCGGTATAAGTTTCATGTCGTAGGTAAGGGCTGTATCGCCGGCAAAGTAAAACGCCTGGCTTTCAGTCTCTATCACAAAACCGGCCGCACTACCGCCATAAGAACCATCTGGCAACGAGCTGGAGTGGATGGCGTTTACCATCTTTACCGTGCCGAATGGCAATGTGATTTTACCGCCGGTATTCATAGGATGTGTTTTCTTTACACCTTTCTCCCCAAACCAGCTGGCAATTTCGAAGGTAGCAATAAGTAAAGCATCATTGTTTTTAGCAATGCGCTCTGCGTCAGCTACATGGTCGCCGTGTCCGTGCGAAAGCAGGATATAATCTGCCTTAATGCTGTCAACGTCTATGTCCGATGCGAGCTCGTTCGGAGAAATGAACGGGTCAAATAACAGACGGTGTTCACCTATCTGAATTAAAAAGCAAGACTGTCCGTAATATGTTATTTCCATAGATTTGCTGATTCGTGTTTACTTATCTACGCAAGATACTTTAACTTGCACAAAGATACATCTTTTTGACCACATAGCTTGATGCATTTCCGAACACAACGCCTTTTTTTATCCACGATTTTACCCCTGTTATCCACTTTTTTAGTGCTGTGCCAGTCTTGCACCGAGGCGGCAAAAGGAGGGGAGGCCAGAACTGTCTTCAGGTATAACCAACCGGAAGCACTTTCTTCATTAGATCCGGCTTTTGCACGAAACCAGGCCAATATCTGGGCAACTACCCAGCTGTATAATGGTTTGGTGGAGCTAGGGCAGGACCTGAAAACCGGACCAGGTATAGCCAAACGCTGGGACGTATCCGAAGACGGCCGCAGTTATACTTTCTACCTGCGCGATGATGTATACTTCCATGACAGCGAAGTATTCCCGGGTGGCAAAGGAAGAAAAGTTACTGCCAAGGACGTAGAGTATAGCTTTAAGCGCATCATCGATCCTAAAACAGCCAGTACCGGCGCCTGGATCTTTAACGATAAAGTATTGACCGACAAGAGTGGAGCTATTTCAGATACCGCTTTCCTGGCCGTAAACGACACCACGTTTAAAGTATACCTGAACGAGCCGTTCATTGCTTTTCTGGAGATACTGACAATGCCTTATGCTTATGTAGTGCCGAAGGAGGCGGTTGCAAAGTATGGCAAAGACTTCCGCGCCAATCCGGTTGGTACAGGACCATTTAAGTTTGAGCTTTGGGACGAGGGAAATGCGATTGTAATGCACCGCAACCCGAAGTATTTCAAGAAAGATGAAAAAGGGCAGCAGTTGCCATACCTCGATGCCGTTCAGATCTCCTTCATTACTGACCGGAAGTCTGAGTTCCTGACCTTTATGCAGGGCAAGCTGGATTTTCTTTCGGGTATAAAAGAAGGCTCCCGCGACCTGATCCTGAACAACGATGGCACGGTACAGGCTGATTTTGCAGGTAAGTTCACAGTGCAGAAAGTACCCTACCTGAACACCGAATACATTGGCTTCCAACTTGATCCTAAGAACCTGAAGGATTCTAATCCGGCCCTGAACGATAAGCGTGTACGACAGGCATTGAACTATGCGATCAATAAAAAAGAAATGATTGCTTACTTCAGGAATAACATTGGTATACCTGGCCACTCTGGTATGGTGCCGCCATCGCTGCCTTCTTATTCTGAAAAGGCTGTTCCGGGCTATACTTATAACCCAAAAAAGGCAGTGGAGTTACTGAAAGCAGCAGGCTATACTTCGGCCAATCCGCTTAAAATGCGCCTAAGCACTGTTGCCGAGCACAAAGAGCTGGCAGAGTATATGCAGAAGAAGTGGGCTGAAGTTGGTGCCAGAGTTCAGATAGACATAAACCAGGCGCCGGCCCACCAGGAAACTGTAGATAATGGCCGGGCACCATTCTTTATGAAGTCGTGGCTGGGTGATTACCCGGACGCAGAAAACTACCTGGCCCTGTTCTATAGCAAGAACTTTTCGCCGGTAGGACCTAACAAAACCCACTTCAAAAACGCCGAGTTCGACAGGTTATATGAGCAGGCAAAACTGGAGCGCGACGTGCAGAAGCGCTGGCAGATGTACCAGGCAATGGACCGAATAGTGGTAGAGGAGTGCCCGGTTATTGCGCTTTATTACGATGAGATCGTGCGCCTTACCCAGAATAACATACGTGGTCTGGAGCCAAACCCAATGAACATGCTGAAACTGGAGCGTGTACGAAAGCTATAACTATAGCTACTTAAAAGCAAAAGTCCCGGCTGAAACATCAGTCGGGACTTTTTTATTTATACTTAACTAGTTACCTTCTAGTCGGATCGTTTCTGTTCGGATCGTTTAAGCTTGGGTCTGTACCTGGGCGCATGTTGGTTCTATCCTTGTTCATCTTGTTAACATCAACCTCAGTTTTCTTCACAGAGCCTCTTACAGTTTCATCGCGCTGAGTCTGCTCTTTGTTCAGCCTTACTTCTTCTACAACGCGAGCTTCTTTGTTTACAATAGGTACCTCGGCGCGTTCTGTCATTTCTATACTACCTTCCTTAAAGTTTGCAAAGTCTTTTTCAGTAGCTGGTCTGTTAACAGGGTTGCGCTGCACGTTCACGTGTTCTTCGCGTAAACGCATGTGCTCCTCAACTGGGCGCTCCACAATACGGCTTCTTACGCGCACACCACCAGTTTCTACCTGGCGTTTACCAACATTCATGTTCTCCTCAATTATCGGAATAGACTGGCCTCTGTTAATGTCGCCAGTGCGGTTTATATTGCCAGGCTGATCTGTTACATGGCCTGTAGCACCAGTTGTACCCGTTGCCGTAGTGCTTGTACCGCTACTGTATTGCATATTTTTCTCATCTACATCCACTGCACCACACTCATCCAGCATTTTGGCAGCCTGCTCAGCTTCCTGCTTAGAATCTGCATGTACAGTTACTACCCAGCCTTTGCGGGCTACATTTGAGTATTTAGTAGCTTCGTCTTTATTGCTGCCGAACAGCGAACCAAAGAAGCCACCCACTTTATCCTGGCTTTGGCTGGAAGTTGAACCACTTACCTGTGATTGTGAACCTGGATTAGCAATATCTATATGATCAGATGGTATTCTGTTACTTTCTAACTTTTGCACTGCAGTTTGTGCGTCTATACCCTTCTCGAAAATTCCTATCACTGTTTGTGCCATAGTTTTATTATAGTTTGTTAAAAATTAATTGATTGGTACTAGTAGTTGTGTTTCATAGTATAGCTATGGTGTATTAAGGTTATCATTTCTTAAGCGATCTACATTAATTTCTTCTCTGCGCAGTGTTATTGGCTGTTGTTCGTGTGTTTCTACCCTGTTTGTTCTCACGTGTAGTTCCTCCACCAGCTTTATTCGTTTTACAAGCACCAGCTCTTCTCGTAAAACAGAAATAATCATTTTATCTCCTTCGTAGCGCACAGCGGGCGGTGCCTGGTCTACATACTGATCTATGGGAATACGTTGTACATCAACTTCTTCGTGCACAGTTGGTACATCAATCAGCACCTCATCTTCGCGTACATTTTTAGATAACCGTACTTTGCCCGACTCAACTACGCGTTTTTCTACATGGGCCTGTTCTTCTATAACAGGTATAACTTTTTCCTCACGTGTATCCTCGAAAGGCTCCTGCTGAGTGCGCCCTAAATCAGCTGCACTTTCTCCTCTCGCCGCACTTTCCTGAAGTTTTTCTTCAAACTCTGAAAGTTGTACTTTTTTAGATTGTTTGCTCATATTTAAATAATATGATATATAAAAATTATATTTTGTCAATACCATGAGAGTTTTGAATTCTCCCTAAATTCTACGGCAGGTCAGGTAAGGGGTTATAAAATTTTGGTTCCATGAAGTGCAATTTTAGATTATGAGACACCTGGTAATTTAGTGTAAAGCTTGGTACAGCGTGTGAAAACACATGTTTCAGAGATGAAGGGATTAGGTAAAAAATATTTTTGAAGTGTTTTTTACCTAGGTGTAAAATCTAATACCCGTTGGAAATACTGATATGCTGTATTGAAATGACAGGGGGAATGCTTGGGAGGGTTCCTATGCAATAGTGAAATAAATAGATACAATTTTACTATCGATCAGATGGCTTTTCTTTAGCCGCTGCTTCTACCAATTGCATAATCATGTTGTGCACTTTGTCCTGGAATTGCAGCAGTTTGTCAGGGCCACCTTCCTGGTGCTTTACTTTTTTCACCTGCTTACCATTTTCGTAAAAAGTAGTAATGGTAGAAGGCATATCTGTCCATTCTGTCAGGTAGGTATTTTGCAGCGCTTCATAGTCGAGTTGCTGTACCTCCTTGCGAAGAGTAGCCAGATCTTTAGGAGAGAGGCAAAGCTGCAGGGTATCTCTAACTGGTACATGCTCCCAACCAATAAATGTTATACTTCCGTTGGCGGTTATACTTGCTTCGTAGGAGGGGCACACACCATAGCAGGGCGTTTTTTGGAAAAGCAGGAAGGGCTGAGGTGATTCTGCTGTTTTCCTTGTGGTGCTACAGGCTTTGCTGCTGCTGCAACCATGATTTACTATAAGGGCTGTACCGGCAAGTATAAAATACATTGCCAACACTAACCCCTTTATATACTTGGCCTTTGCTTTCACTTTGCAGGCTGATTTTTTGCCTCCAGTTTCCTGAACTTCCCGTTCTCAAAAACATAAGCTTCAGGTGTGCAATTGCGGCATTCGTTATAGTTTACAGTAGAGTCTGTAGGGTTGATAATGAAAAGGCGGCTGTCGGCGCTATACCTGGCACCCATACTGCTTTGTACCTTATCCAGCACTTTACCATTTTCACGGTCTACCACATAATGCACCTGGCAGGAAGTGCCGCAGCCAACAGTTACCACAGTATACTTTCCGGCAAAGTTTACACCTTGTTTCATGCCTTCATTAAGCGCAGTTCTGAAGGCTCTGGCATCCTTGTCGCTGTTTTCATCCAGGGCTGCCAGTTTGCCTCTGTATAGGTTTGGTACGGCATAGTTGCCACTGTTGCGGTACTCTTCTTCGGTTATTCGGTAGCGTTGGTAAGTATCAGCGTTTTCAGGGTCTTCGGTAGGCAGATCTACAGAATCTTTAGCGAGCTGATTTTCTAGTTTCGGGTGTGTGCTGGCCAGCGTTTTATCTTCCTGCTGGTTTTGGCCACAGCTCCAGGCAGATATAGCCAAAAGGAGCACGGGCAGCTTGTACAGGTTCTTTTTCATAGTTTTTGTGTTGTTACCCTACATACGTTGGTGCTGCAAGTTTAGGCAATAAAAAAGCCTTCCCTGTAGTAGGGAAGGCTTTTTTATACTTTATTTAAGGTATACTTTATTTCTTTGCTTTATTGCGCTTCTGCTGCTCTTTCTCAGCTGCTGCTCGCATTGCTTCCTGCATACGCTCTGCGAAAGACGGACCTGAAGTTTTCTTCTTCTCCTGGCGCTTGCCTTTGTTCTCTTCCAGCTTGGCTCTTACTTTGCCTTCATCAACAAACTGACGGATGATAGCCTGCTGACCGAAAGTTACCATGTTAGATACAAAGTAATAGAAGCTAAGACCAGCCGGGAATGAGTTCAGAACGAACATAAAGATAACCGGCATCAGGTAGCTGTAGAACTTCATCGGGCCCTGCATACTTGCGTTCATCTGGTTGTTAGACCAGGTATAAAGTATAGTTGAGGCCGTCATCAAGAGGGTAAACATACTTACGTGGTCGCCATAGAACGGTATTGTGAATGGCAATTTTGCAAATACGTCGTACGTAGAAAGGTCATCAGCCCACAGGAAAGCTTCCTGACGCAGCTCAATAGAGTTCGGGAAGAAGTTGAACATCGCGAACAATATCGGGATCTGAAGCAACATTGGAATACAGCCACTCAGCGGGTTTACACCCATCTCGTTGTACAGCTTCATCGTTTCCATCTGCGTCTTCTGCATGTCGCCTTCATTGCGCTCTTTTATAGCATCAATCTCAGGCTTCAGCACCTTCATCTTCGCCATAGAAAGGTAAGACTTGTAGGTAAGCGGGAAAAGAATGGTTTTGATGTATAGTACCAGCAGCATGATTATGATACCATAGTTGCCGATGAATTTCTCCAGGAAGTCGAAAGCCGGGATGATCAGCCATTTGTTCACGTAAGAGAAAATACCCCAGCCTAAGTCAAGGTTCTTATCGAAATCGTTGCCGATATGCTTCAGGATCTTGTAATCGTTCGGGCCGAAGTAGTACGTAAACTCACCTTTGCCAGAAAGTACATCCTGTGTCGGGATAAGTATCTGCGATGACAATGACTTTACAACAGAAGAATCAGCCAGGTTGGTAGCTGCTTCCATTTTAGCACCCGCGAAGCTGTTCTTAGCTATGATACCGGCAGTAAAGAAATTCTGCTTATTAGCCACCCATTTAACTGGCTCTTCTAAAGTTGCTGTCTCAGTTTCTTCAGAGATAGAAAGGTGATCATATCCATCCTCTACAGTGGCATAGTTGATAGTAGATTTAGCACGGTTCTGCTTGATGTCGCGCTCCAATTGCTTCAGCTTATCGTTCCAGGTAAGGGTAATGTTGTTACCGCTGATCTGGTTGTTAAGCCCTTTAAAGTCAAGTTTGTAATCCAACTGAAAGCTTTTGTCCAGCAAAGTATACACCTGATCAATGTACTGGCCATTGCCAAGCTGAGCACGGTACGTTATAGTTTGTGTAGCCTGCTCACCAGCCGTACCTTTTACAACCTCAGAAGGAGTAAAGTACAGATCAGAAAGCTTGATTTTTTTACCATCGTTTGTGGTAAACTCTACATCGGTTTGGCTGCTATTGCTGTCGAACAGTATAAGCGGCTCGCCTTTATAAGTTTTATAGTTCTTCAGGAGAACTTCCTCTACCTGGCCACCTCTGCTGTTGAAAGTAACACGGATATTCTCGTTCTCTAAAGTGCTTGTACGCTCTTCGCCTGTTGCAGCAGCACTAAAGGCACCCAGTGTAGCCGCTCTGCGAGCCTGTGCTAATGAGTCATCTTCAGCTACCGGTGCAGCAGCAGGCTGTTGCGCAACCTGTTCTGTTTTTGCAGTTACTTTCTTGTTGGCGTCTTCCTTCGGGCTTGAAAAGAAGAAGGAGTAGGCCAGCAGTAGCACGGCGATTAATCCAAAGCCAATCGCTTGATTTCTATCCATTTAAAAAGTATTGAATTGTGTTTATAGTGTTTAGTTAGATTTACCGTGATTAATGGCTGCCTTTACAAACTTCACGAAAAGCGGATGCGGGTTAAGTACAGTGCTCTTCAGTTCCGGGTGGTACTGCGCAGCCACAAACCAAGGGTGGTTTTGCAGTTCTATTACTTCTACCAGGCCAGTTTCAGGGTTTATACCTGTGGCATGCATGCCAGCCTGCTCAAAATCGGCTAAGTATTTGTTATTGAACTCGTAACGGTGCCTGTGGCGTTCCGATATTTTGCTCTTACCGTAAATAGAATACACTTTTGAGCCCTTCTTTAGTTCACAAGCATAAGCTCCCAGGCGCATAGTTCCGCCTTTCTGTGTAATTTCTTTCTGGTCGGCCATCATGTCGATGATCGGGTGCGGTGTGTCCGGATCCATTTCTGTTGAGGCTGCATCCTGAAGGCCCAGCACGTTTCTTGCAAACTCAACGGCAGCACACTGCATACCCAGGCAGATGCCGAAGAACGGAACGTTGTTCTCACGCACGTAACGTATAGCTTCTAATTTTCCTTTGAAACCACGTTCGCCAAAGCCAGGGGCAACCAGTACGCCATCCATGTTGTGCAACAGTGAGGCAACGTTTTCATCGGTAACATGCTCCGATTGTATCCACTTGATGTTTACCTTGCACTCGTTGTAAGCACCTGCGTGTACAAAAGACTCTACAATGGATTTATAAGCATCCGGCAGCTCTACATACTTACCTACCAGCGCAATATTAACAGATGCAGTAGGGTTTTTCAGGCGGCCCAGGAATTCTTTCCAGCTATCAAGATCTGGTTCTGCGCGGTGAGGCAGCTTCAGTTTGCTGATCACGCGCTCATCCAGTTTCTCCTTGCGCATCAGCAGCGGCACGTCATAAATCGTTTCTGCATCAAGCGATTCAATTACTGAATTGATCTTCACGTTGCAGAACAAGGCCATTTTCTTGCGCAGATCAGTCGGGATAGGGTACTCTGAGCGGCAAACCAGAATGTCCGGCTGAACACCGGCTTCAGAAAGGTCGCGCACCGAGTGCTGTGTCGGCTTCGATTTCAGTTCGCCTGCAGCTTTCAGGTATGGCACAAGCGTCAGGTGGATAACACACGTTTCGTTTACGCCAAGTTCCCAGCGCAACTGGCGAACAGCTTCTATAAAAGGCAGAGATTCGATGTCGCCTACGCAGCCACCAATTTCTGTAATTACAATATCATATTCACCAGTCTCACCCAATAGTAGCAAGCGGCGCTTAATTTCATCGGTAATGTGCGGAATAACCTGTACAGTTTTGCCCAGGTATGCTCCCTGGCGTTCCTGCGTAATTACGTGGTAATAAATACGACCAGTGGTAACGTTGTTTGCCTGTGAGGTTGGCGTGTTCAGGAAACGCTCGTAGTGGCCCAGGTCAAGGTCGGTCTCAGCACCATCTTCCGTTACAAAGCATTCTCCATGCTCGTAAGGGTTCAGGGTACCCGGATCGATGTTGATGTAAGGGTCGAATTTCTGGATTGTTACAGAAAAACCTCTTGCCTGCAGCAACTTAGCAAGAGAAGCGGAGATGATACCTTTACCAAGAGAGGAGGTAACGCCTCCTGTAACAAATATATATTTAGTAGCCATAAGTTAGGTTTGGTCTTATGGACTGCAAAGTTACGGGAATATTTTGATTATCCGGTTACCGGAATGTATAGTTGAGTCACTTGTATAGGCATATCTTTCTTAAAATTCAAGAAGGATGCTTTATAAATATAAAAAACCATATTTTAATCAGACAGAGTTTTGAACATAATAATTATAGCCAGTTCTAAATCTTTTCGGGTTCAGGTTTATACTTTGCTGCAAACAAAACGCCCCGGTTATTATAACCGGGGCGTTTTATACTTAGTTAAACAGGTAAATTAACTTTTCGGGTTCAGTATGTTGTCGATACGTACCAGTGCATCCTGAAGGTGATACTTGGTCATGGTATCGCTGGTTTTGGCAAGCGAAGACTTGATCTGGCCACGAAGGGTGGTAAGTTCCCCGCGCACCATCGGACGGATATCTGACTGCCCCACGTTTACTGCCGGAGCAGCACTCCTGCCACCACGTGCTGCTGTAGTTGGCTTTTCCTGGTCTTCCATCAGGTAGGCCATGCGCTCTAGGTAACCGCGCTGCAGGTTGCGGCGGTACATATCGATTGACTTGCCAGTAGTAACCTCAGACCAGATACCGTTGCGCAGGTCAGCCATCATTTCAGGTAAAGTATAGGTGCTGCTACCCAAAGCAGCCTGTGCATCCAGCAGACGTGCCATACGGCCTGGCTCCAGTACGTTGTTCAGGATGTTTACCTGCGCATTGCGTACACGCTCTACAGAACCATTATGTTCGATCTTACGCAGAATGTTCTCGTCCAGCATCCAGGTAGGAGTGGCAAAGCCTTGCTCGTTCAGGAATTTAACAGCACGCTTCTGCTTTTCTTTCGGTACTGCAGCGTAAACATCGCCTTTCTGGTCGTAGGTCTTGTAGTTTTCATATACGCCACCTATGTTGGCAGTTACGTGGCCCATGTAGCGGTTCCACTGCCCTAGCACCTGACCATACATCTCCTGCAGGTCATCGTAGTTTTTATTATCCTCGGCCGTCCACTCAATAAGCTTTGGCATAATACGCTTCAGGTTCTTGATACCGTAAGTGCTGGCAAGCATCGCATCATCGCCTAAGTCTTCTGTCTGCGAAGATGGGTCGATCGGGTTGCCCTGCTGACGGCCGAAACGGTACATAGGATCGTTCTCTTTCTCACGCACCCACTTAGCCAGCTTCTCAGTATTGTCGCGGCCATTGGTTTCCGGGAAGTAGGAGTAACCCCATTTCACAGCATATTTGTCGTAAATACCAATACCCGGCATCAGAGCAACGCCGTTGTCCTCAGGCTGCGCTACATAGTTAAAGCGGGCATAGTCCATGATGGAAGGAGCTGTACCCATTTCTTTCGTGAACTTTGCATCGCGGAGTTTCTCAACAGGATAAGCAGCACTGGAGCCCATGTTGTGCGGCAATCCTAGGGTATGACCTACTTCGTGTGAGGATACAAAGCGGATCAGTTCGCCCATTACTTCATCTTTGAATTTCACGCTACGTGCATCCGGGTTAATGGCAGCTGTCTGCACAAAATACCAGTTGCGGAGCAGGTTCATTACGTTGTGGTACCAACCGATGTGGCTTTCCAGGATCTCGCCGGAACGTGGGTCGTGTACGTTTGGACCATAGGCATTCTGTGTTTCAGAAGAGAAGTAGCGGATAACAGAGTAGCGCGCATCTTCGGTGCTGAATTCCGGATCTTCTTCAGGAGAAGGCGGATCCTTGGCAATAATGGCATTCTTAAAGCCGGCGGCTTCGAAAGCCTTGTTCCAGTCCTCCACGCCTTGCTTCAGGTATGGGCGCCACTTCATCGGGGTAGCCGGGTCTATATAGTATACAATTGGTTTTACCGGTTCCACCAGTTCGCCACGGGCATAGGCTTCTTTATCTTTTGGCTCCAGTCTCCAGCGCACAATGTAGCGGCGCTTGGCTGCACGCTGCTCGTCGGTACCGTAGTCGGTTTGCGATAGGGTGAAGTAACCTACACGCTGGTCAAACTTACGGGCTGCCATCGGCACTTTTGGCAGTAACAACATGGAGTGATTGATCTCCAGGGAAATAGTGCCGGCGCTGGAATTTGCTGGTGGCTCAGAAGCTTCATACGTCATCAGCGAGCGCGCTTCAATGTTCAACGGGAAGCTTTTTATACCTTCAACAAAAGAACGTTTATCGTCCAGGCGCTTTACTTTATACTGATCGCGGTTTTCCTTGTCCAGCCCCAGGGCAGGCACGTCTCTGGAGAAGAAGTCGGTTACTTCTACTACCGAAGTACCGTTGTTGAAAGCCTTGATGTCGAATGCCTGGATAACAGGTGCCAGGTTGGAATTTTGCACCGAGTTGTATACTTCCAGCGTATCGTTAGCTACGTTCTGGTAAGAGATCAGGCGCAGTAAAATACGGTTGCCTTTTTTCTCCCAGCGCAGCATCTGGCGGTTCAATTCCTCTCCGCCGTAGCCAATGTTGGTAGCAGTTTTGGCGATGCGGCTCACCATCAGCATGTCGCGGTTCAGCAGCGTATCCGGTATCTCATAGTAGTACTTCTCGTCGATGCGGTGTACTTTGAAAAGACCATCATCGGTTACGGCATTCGGCGTGATCACGCTGGCGTAAGGCTTAGGGCCGTTGTCTTCTTTTTTAGGCGAAGCCTGTGTAGAGGTTGCTTCCTGTTTTGCCTTCTTTTTCTTCTTTTGCTTGCTCTGTGCAAACGAAGGAGGTGCTAAAAGTGCACCAGCCAGCAGCAGCGTAGCAAACTGGGCATAGCGTACGTTTTTACTCATAAGGGTGATTGGTAGATTAGTTTAGTTTTAAGGTTAGTATGAATTAAGGATTAGGTTTTAATAGAGGAATAGACTTTTGAATAAGCGGATGGTTTAATATAGTTGACAAATATATAATTTAATATACATTTCGACTTAGTAATCATTTGCCTGTAATGTGGGCTCTGGCCCAGTCGGATTTGTAATCCGACATCATAAATAGACATGGGCTGCAAACCCGCGCCAGCAAAAGGAAAATAAACCAGGCCCGCCCTAAAAGGGACACTTTTTCTGTAGCCATACCGCCAGTTAGAGCGCAGTGGTAACTGGCGTTATCCGGTTCTATACTTGAATTATACTTATGGCAGCTATAAACTGCCCTTGTGTAGCCGTAAGTTGAGCTGGCGCTAAACTTACGGCATAGCAGATTCGGAACATGCATATGCTAACAGGCTGCATGTTTATACCTGCTGCTAAAACTCTATGGTCAATTGGTAACCTTCCTGCTTGTCGTGCTGGTAGATGAGGGAGGAGGCGGAAATGCCCAGCAGGCGAACCGGGTATTGTGGCAGTTGCGGAGTGCGCAGCAATTCGCGTGCTATGGTATAAATAGCCTCTGTCGATTTAAACTCGCTGAGATAGGTCTTGCTACGGGTGTTTTGGGTAAAATCGAAGTACTTGATCTTGAGCGTAACTGTTTTGGCTGTTGCCTGAAGCCGTTCCATATCCTGGGTTACTTCTTTGGCTAATCTCTCCAACTGCTCAAGCATTTCTTCTTCTTCCACAATATCAACCTCAAAAGTGCGCTCCGAACCGATGGATTTTCGGATGCGGTGGGGCTGTACTTCGCGGAAATCCTGGGCGCGGGCAATGTGGTAATAGTAGCGGCCCGTTTTACCGAAATTGCGAACCAACTCTTCTTCTGAGCGCTCCCGCAGGTCAGCACCTGTAAGTATGCCCATACTTTGCATTTTGGCCGCTGTTACTTTGCCAATACCATGAAACTTCTCGATAGACAGACTGGCTACCAACCCCTCTGCCATATCCGGCGTGATAAGAGTAAAACCATTCGGCTTGTCCATATCAGAGGCTATCTTGGCTAGGAATTTATTGAACGATACACCTGCTGAGGCAGTCAGACCTGTTTCTTCATAAATGCGCTGCTTTATTTCTTTGGCAATTATACTTGCCGAGGGCATACCGATCTTATTCTCCGTCACATCCAGATAAGCTTCATCCAGCGACAGTGGCTCTACCAGGTCGGTGTATGAATGGAAAATTTCGCGGATCTGGCGTGAAACAGAACTATAAACGTCGAACCGGGGCTTTACAAAGATGAGTTGAGGGCAACGCTGGGCTGCAATTTTAGATGCCAGCGCTGAATGAACGCCATACTTACGGGCTTCGTAACTGGCGGCTGCCACCACGCCCCGTGCCCTTGAGCCGCCTACGGCCACAGGTTTTCCCCGCAGCTCGGGGTTATCGCGCTGCTCCACTGACGCATAAAAGGCGTCCATATCTACATGTATAATCTTGCGGATGGGAGAGTCCAAAGTATAGCTGGTATAGGTACAAAATTACGAAATCCAGCGCTTTCATAAATATCTGTGCCTGTTATTCATACTTAAATAATTATTAAACAAGTATTTGTACGCATCTGCTTTACCAGCTTCTGCTCCCACAGAAATAATGTTTACTAATATTATTTGGAATTAATCTAAATAGTAGTTTGCTTTGCCTCGCTATTTGTAATTAATCTAAATAAACAAAACCAATATTATATGAGCCGGAGCTTTATACCCCAACTAGTACTATGTTGTGTCTTGCTGCTGTTTGCTGTAAAAGCAAATGCTGATACAGCCGGAAAGACAGGAAATATTAAAGGTTATGTTAAAACAAGCGATGGCCAACCGGCCTCTTTTGTAAATGTAGCCTTACCAGAAATTAACAGAGGTACCGTTACCGATGAAGATGGCAGTTATTCGATCATAGGTATAAAGCCAGGCACTTACACACTCCGTT
The DNA here is from genome assembly GCA_966250805.1 of uncultured Pontibacter sp. Taxonomy (GTDB): domain Bacteria; phylum Bacteroidota; class Bacteroidia; order Cytophagales; family Hymenobacteraceae; genus Pontibacter. The sequence continues at coordinate 58,862 of CBINIP010000003.1, forward strand.
GCTCATCAATTGGCCTGGAGCCCCGCGAACAAACAGTAACCATCGTAGTTGATAAAACCACTCAGTTAGATTTTATACTTAACGAAAGCGCCGCACAGTTATCAGAAGTGGTTGTAACTGGCGCCAGAAGTATAAACCGCAAGCCAGTAACCGCAGGCAAAATTGCTATCAACCCTATCGATCTGCCGCAAAGTATAGCTGTGGTTGGCAGCGAAGTAATTGCCAGCCAACAGGCATCTAAACTCAGTGATGTAATAAAGAACGTTAATGGTGTATCGATGGGAACAACCCGCGGCGCTACTTCTGAAACATTTTTTGCCCGAGGTTATAACCTGGGTGCCAACAACATCATGAAAAACGGTGCGCGCTCTAACTCAGCCGTAATACCGGAAGCCAGCACCTTAGAAAGGGTAGAAGTACTGAAAGGAAGCGCAGCCTTATTATATGGTAACGTAACAGGCGGTGCCGTTATAAATATGGTAACTAAGCAGCCTAAATTTAACTATGGCGGCGAGGTAGCTATGCGTGTAGGCAGCTATAACCTGTACAAACCAATGGCCGATGTGTACGGCCCGATCACGCAGAATCTTGCCTTTAGAGTAATCGGAACTTATGAAACTGCTGAAAGTTATAGAAACACCGTGAAATCTAAACGCTATTATGTAAACCCATCGTTGCTGTACAAACTGGGTGCTAAAACTGAGATACTAGTGCAAGGCGATTACCTGAGCCACGATTTTACTCCAGATTTTGGTATTGGTACGCTTGGTGGCAAATCAATCTCAAAAGATATCTCCAGATCAACCTTTTTCAACACGCCGTGGGCCTTTAATGAAGTAGAGCAAACTACCACATCGGCAACTGTCAATCATACTTTCAGCGAGTCCTGGAAACTGAATGTTGTAGGTGCTTATCAATCCTTCGACCGCAATTATTTCTCTACGGAGCGTATTCAAGCTGATGTTGACGGCGACTGGGGTCGTAAGCTTACCCGTTCTAAAATTGGTGAAGATTACTACACAGGGCAGATCAATCTGAATGGTGATTTTAAAACAGGAAGTATAAGACACCAGCTTCTGGTAGGTGCCGATGCCGAGCAATACATGAACACCAGCCATACTTTCAGAATAGAATCGCTGGACAAGAGCGGTGTTTACGATAGCATTAACCTGCTGAACCCTAACAAATTTACACCCCGCACAGATGAGCCTGCTACAACTATGCTTACCCGCACCGAGGCGCCTACTTACCGCTTAGGCTTTTATGCTCAGAACCTGGTAAGCCTTTCTGATAAATTAAAAGTGCTGGCTGGTTTGCGCTGGTCGGTGCAGAAAGTGCCTGCAGCCGATGTTTATGACCTTGTTACAGATGCCAAAACACCTAACGCTAATGCAGAAGCTAAGTACGACAGAGCTTTCTCGCCGCGTGTAGGTATAGTTTACCAGCCGGTAGCTTTCATTTCTTTATTCACCAGCTACTCGAATAACTTTACACCTAATACCGGCAAAGACATCAACGGCGAAAACCTGGCTCCATCGCTGATAGATCAGTATGAAGTAGGCGTAAAATCAGACCTGATAAAAGATAAGCTTTCGGCTAATGTAACTCTTTACAGGATCAAGAATAACAACCTGGCGCAAATGGCCCAGTTCCTGGCTGATGGCTCCGTAAACAGCGATGCAACTATAAAAGAACTTACCGGCGAAACAACCAGCGATGGGGTAGAAGTTGACCTGAACGGTACTTTTAACAATGGCTTCACTTTCCTGGGCGGTTATAGCTATAACTTCATGCGCTATACAAATACATCAGTTGCAAATGGCAGCTTTGTTGAAGGCCAACGACTGGTTAACAACCCGGCTCACACTGCAAACGGAACAGTTTTCTATACTTTCCAGAACGCTGGGCTTAAAGGCTTAAGATTAGGCGTATCAGGGTTCTACACAGGTAAGCGCAATGCAGGTTGGAACAAATCTTATGTGGTAGATAAAGTGACTGGTGATGTAACGATAAATGACCGCTTATTCGCTGTAAAGGGCTTCACTACTTTTGATGTATCGATGGGCTATACTTACAAAAAGGTGTCGCTAATGGGTAAGCTGTCGAACATCACAAAAGAGCTGAACTACTACGTGCACGAGAACTACAGCGTAAACCCTATTCCTCCGCGCCAGTTTGTAGCTACCGCATCTTATAAATTCTAGTTTATACTTACATTTGATGTTACGATGCCATCAGGTGCAGCCTTTATATTTGCTGCACCTGATGGCGTTAATCACAGGCAGTACCTTACACCTAAACCATACTTAACTTTATGAAAAACTTTTTCAGAAACATACACCTATACCTTAGCCTTGCCTCGGGGCTGGTTATAGCGGTGGTGTGTTTTACCGGAGCTGCGCTTGTCTTCGAAAAAGAACTGCAGCAAACTATTTACCCGGAGCGTTACAAAGTAGAAGTCGGGCAGAGCCGGGTGCCGCTGGAGCAACTGGTAGCTGAGCTGCAAAGCAAAGTGCCGGGAGCAAAAGTAAACTCTGTTAAAGTATACGACGACCCTACACGTACTGTAGAACTTAGCTACAGCACCGAAGACGGCAAAAAGGAAGGTGAAGCAGCTGCTGAAGCTAAGAAAAAAGAGGAAGCTGGTAAAGGGAAAGGCGAAAAAGGTAAAGGTGGTGGCGGAAAAGGAGGCGGCAGCCAGGCATTCATGAACCCTTATACCGGTGAGCTGATCAGCCTGTACACGCACCGAAATTCTTTCTTTTACACCATGTTCGCGCTGCACCGCTGGTTGCTTGTTCAGGAGCCTGGTAAGCTGATTGTAGGTATTTCAACCAGTATGTTCCTGTTTATCATACTTACCGGAATTATACTTTGGTGGCCTAAGAAAGTGAAAGCGCTGAAGCAGCGCCTGACTTTAAAACTTAACGGCGGCTGGAAGCGCATTAACCACGATCTGCACATTGTTATTGGTTTCTACACAGCAATCTTCCTCTTTGTTTTCGCCTTTACCGGCTTAGCCTGGTCGTTCGAATGGTTTAACGATGCCATTTATACGGTAACCGGTACCGAGAACAAACGCCCTGAGCCACCACTATCAACAGTACAGCCTGGGGCAAAACCAATTTCATTTGACAAAGCCTTAGCTGTTGCAAAAGCTGAGTTACCGAATGGCGAGTTTTATACTTTAGGCACAGCCAAAGATTCTGCCGAAGCTGTAACTATAACGGCCATGCCGAAAGATGCAGCGCACGAACGTGCTTCTAACCAGATCTTCCTTGACCAGTACACTGGTGCTAAAATAGGTCAGAACTTCTTCGCAGAGCGCAACCTGGGGCAGCGCGTGCGGGCAACATTTTATCCTGTTCACGTTGGCTCTATAGGAGGTTTGCCAGGTCGTATTATTGCGTTTTTATCATGTGTGGCTGGTTTTACTTTCCCTATTACAGGTATTATACTTTGGATAAACCGCCTGAACAAGAATAAAAAGAAGAAGGGTAAAGCTAAGCGAGGTACTCTTAAAGAAGCTGTTTAGGTATACTATAAATCAGCTATAAGACAGCCCCTGCCATTAACTTTGGCAGGGGCTGTTGTTTTTATAAGTATTGCTATAGTTTTAAATGCATCAGCAATGATAGGTATTACCGTATAAGCATACTTGGTCTGAAAGCAATATCAAATAAACAACTATGGCAGAAAGAGTTTGGTTTATAACAGGTGTATCGAGCGGGTTTGGCAGAGACCTGGCAGAAGCTGCGGCTAAGTCGGGCGATAAAGTGATTGGTACTGTAAGGCAGGCACGTCTATTGGAAGAATTCAATGCCATTTCGCCGGGTAACACCTTTGGCTACCTATTGGATGTAACAAACCCTGATGGAGTTAAAGCTACCGTAGATGCAGCTATCAAACACTTAGGTCGTATTGATGTACTGGTAAACAATGCCGGTTTCGGTTTTCTTGGTGCCATCGAGGAAGTAAGTATTAAAGAGGTACGCGATGCAATGGAAACCAATTTTTTCGGAGCCTTGCATGTTACTCAAGCTGTTTTACCTTACCTGCGGCAGCAACAAAGTGGCCATATCATCCAGATGTCATCAGTGGCAGGTATCCGATCCACGCCGGGTTTTGGTGTATACAATGCCAGTAAATTTGCGCTGGAAGGTTTCAGCGAAGCGCTGGCCGCCGAAGTAGCACCTTTCAATATCAAAGTTACCATAGTTGAGCCTGGTCCTTTCCGTACCAAATTTGCCGGTTCAAGTATAAAAAGAGCAGCAAAGCAACTGGAAGAATATAGCGCCACAGCAGGTGCATTTAAGCGAGCCATGGAAGAGCGCAACGGCATACAGGATGGCGACCCTGTAAAAGGTGCTACTGTGATTCTGGAAGCTGTTAAATCAGAAAACCCGCCACTTCGTCTGCCCCTGGGTAGTACAGCTTTTGCCGCCGTCAGAGCCAAGTTACAACAGGTAGAGCAGGACCTTAAAGACTGGGAAAGTATAGCTGCGCATACTTCTTTCAACGATTAGCTTTGTTCATGATATCTTCCGTGTAAAGTATAAAACATGAGTTATACTTTACTCTCTAATGCGCTAAATAAGCACCATCAACCGGGTAATATCCTCCGGTAACAAACGAAGCCTTGTCTGAGCTTAGCCAGAGCACTAGTTCGGCCACTTCGTTTGCTTCGCCTAAGCGGCCGATGGGGTGCAGCGAAACCAGCATTTTCTGTGTTTCCGGATCGTGGGGAATAAGGGGTGTCTGGATAAAGGCAGGGCCAACAGCGTTGATACGGATATTATGAGCTGAGTACTCCAGGGCAGCTGTGCGGGTCAGGCCCAGTACCCCATGCTTGCTGGCCACATAAGGCGAGGCAGTTGCAAACCCAACATGGCTAAGTATAGAGGCCATATTTATAATGGAGCCGCTGCCGTTTTTCAGCATAGCCGGTAGTTGGTATTTCATGCAGTAGAATACACTGCTCAGGTTTACGGCTATTACTTTTGCCCAGTCCTCTAAGGTAGTATCAGCAAGTTTGGCAGCAGGGGAGGCAATACCAGCATTGTTGCAGGCTATATCCAGTTTACCGTACAAAGATAAAGTTGCCTCTACCAAACGCTCGCAATCTTCTGCTTTGCCTACATTGGCTTTTATAAACGTAGCCTCTCCATGCTGGTGCTTTATCTGGTCTACTACACGCTGGCCGCCTTCATCGTTTATATCCGATACAATTACTTTTGCCTTATTTGCAGCATAAAGCTGCGCTATACTTGCCCCGATGCCTGAGCCGCCTCCCGTTACTATGGCAACTTTATTCTCAAGTAAATTATCCATGGCTGTTTCTTTAATGATGAGCTTCCTTAGGTACTGCCAAAGCTGGATTCAAGGTATAAACAGGCTGAAAAAATTTAGCAGAAATATATGATTTAGAAGTATAGCACGATGTGTCATCGAGATAAACAGGCAGCCTTACTAGTAGTTGTGCATTTTGGAGCTGTCATGAAACTTCATCCGGAGCCTTTGAAAGTATAATTGAGAATTTGGGTAAAACTTATTTTTTGTATCAAGGTTAGATATAGTATAAGTACAACCACATTTCAGCATCTAAAACTATAAACTATGAAAGTATTATTTGTTCTGACCTCGCATGATAAACTAGGTGATACCGGCAAGAAAACTGGCTTTTGGATAGAGGAATTTGCAGCTCCATACTATACTTTGGCCGATGAGGGCGTTACGATTGACCTTGCCTCGCCCAAGGGTGGGCAACCACCTATAGACCCTAAAAGTACCGAACCAGATGCCCAGACACCAGCCACCAAACGTTTTTACGAAGACGAAGAACTGCAACATAAACTATCGCGCACAAAGAAACTGAGCGAAGTACACGCCAAAGATTATGACGCAGTTTTCTACCCTGGTGGGCACGGCCCGCTCTGGGACCTGGCTTCCGACAAAGATTCTATTAAACTGATAGAAGAGTTTGCAAGCCAGCAGAAGCCGGTTGCAGCTGTTTGCCACGGTCCGGCTGTTCTTGCAGAGGCAAAAACTCTTAGTGGAGACCCTCTGGTAAAAGGCAAAAAAGTAGCAGGCTTTACAAACTCCGAAGAGGATGCGGTGCAGCTTACCAATATTGTTCCGTTCCTGGTAGAAGATAGACTGAAAGAACTGGGAGGTCAGTACAGCAAAGCCGACGACTGGAAACCTTATGTGGTAACAGATGGCCTGCTCATAACTGGGCAGAACCCGGCATCATCAGAGCCTGCAGCCGAGGCTTTGCTGAGAATGTTGCGAGAACGGAAAAACGACGGAAAGTAACTGGCTACCGTATACTACAGGTATCAGTGTAGCGTAAAATCCCATCAGGTACTGTGTTGGTCTTGGTGGGATTTTTATGTTAAGTATATTTGCTGGCTTAGCAGAGATATTAGTTGGAAGCAACAACAAAGTATAATGTTTTGGTAAAATTTATTAGATTTGATGTACCTACATTGGTTGTGTAGGCGTAACAAGAAACTGCTATGAGAAAGATAAAAAAGAAGTATAAAGCTGTGTATGCCCCGATGGATGACCTGGTAACTTATCGGGCATTACCAACACGCGAAGTAGAGTACATCGATCCGTTCCTGTTCCTGAACCATCATGGCCCGCAGGTATACAAACCGGGCAACCGTGGGCTACCGTTTGGTCCGCACCCGCACCGTGGCTTCGAAACCCTCACTTTTATACTTGATGGCGACATCATGCACCAGGATACCGGTGGCGGTAAAGATGTGATAGAGGCAGGCGGTGTGCAATGGATGACAGCCGGTTCCGGCCTTATTCATGCTGAGGTGTCGTCGGATAAATTTAAGAAGGAGGGAGGTCCGCTGGAAATTTTGCAGCTGTGGTTTAACCTGCCAGCAAAGTACAAAATGACAGCGCCAAAATATATCGGTCTTCAGAAAGACAAGATTCCGGTGGTAGAACTGGATAATGGCCTTGTGAAAGTAAATGTGGTTTCTGGGAATTGGGGCGAGGTGCAAGCGCCAATCCAAAGCCTGAGCGACATACACATGGTAAGTATAGAAATGAAGCAGGGCGGCACCTTTGCTTACAATATCCCTACGGAGCGTAATATATTCTTCTACGTAGTGCGCGGCTCTGTTAAGGTGAACGGTGAAACAGCCGATAAACTTACTTTGGTAGAGTTCGAGCACCAGGGCAAAGAAGTGAAAGTAGAAGCCACAGAAGATGCCTACATTATCTTCGGGCATGCACTGCCTTACAACGAACCTGTAGTATCGCACGGGCCATTTGTAATGAATACCGAGCAGGAAATACACGATGCCTTCCGCGATTACCAGCTAGGCAAAATGGGGCAATGGGCTGAGTAATGTGTTGACAAGAAACTTGTTTAAAGTTTTTTTAAACTATACTATTAGCCCTTGCTGCGTGTTCTCACCAGCAAGCTTGATACCGGCTGATTTTAGGTAGTAGGCAAAAACACCACTATGGCTATAGATTACTCCTGCAACTCTAAACAGCTTTTATACTTCAATTCTAAATGACAAAAAGTGTGGCCTGATGTAGTGCCACACTTTTTGTTTATATACAAGCTGATGAGTTAGAATGGTTGACTGTGCAGCATGTGAGCTATAGCAGTTGGCAATTGTGAAAGTATAAATGTTTAACTTAAGCTCCCAAACAACACGCACATGGCAAACATTTACCATCAGGTACTGATCAAGGCAGATAAAAGCAAAGTATACCAGGCTGTAACAACACAGCAGGGACTTTCGCAATGGTGGATAGCCAATTGTAATTTAAGGCCTGAAGTTGGGTATGTAAATGTATTTGAGGTTGAAGGTTATGGCAGGAACTTGATGAAGGTGCTTGCCCTGAAGCCTGACACTTTTGTAGAGTGGAGCTGCCTGAACGAGAACGATCCCTGGACTGGTACACACATAACGTTTGCTCTATCAGAAAAAGGCGACTACACCTGCCGCGATTTTAAGCACAGTGGCTACGCAGCCGAAGACGAAGTATACACTACCTGCAATTTCCACTGGGCCCGCCACCTTACCATGCTGAAAGAACTTTGTGAAACAGGTATCTCTCAGCTGAACCTGGAGCAGGAAAGAAAAGAAGTTGAAGCCGTACACGGAAGCGATCTCAAAGTATAAATCAACAAATAAGCCCTACAAATAACTGTAGGGCTTATTTGTTAAAAGTAGAAATTTTATCTCGATGATCTTGAGCTGCCTCTGCTAGAGCTATTTCTTCTGCCGCCTCCTTTTGGAGCTGACGTGTTTCTGCCACCGGTTTTAGGTGAGCTTGTTCTGGAATCTGTACTTCCAGGTCTTGACTTAGATGCGCCGCCTCTTGCACCTGCCGTACTTTTAGGAGCACCTTTAGCATCAGAGTTTCTTCGGCTTGCTGCTGCGCCAGGCTTCGCACCTCTTGTATTTTTGCTTCCATCAGCGCCTGTTTTACCTGCCCCGCCTCTTGTACCAGCATACTGGCTTCTTGAGCCTCTTTCGTAGCTGTCGGACGCTTTAGGAGCTTTGGGGCCACCCATTAGGCTGCGTAAAGAGTCTACTTCTGCCGGTGTAAGTACGCGCCAGTGTCCGGTTGGTAGTTTGGCAAGTGTAAAAGTATCAAAGCGCAGGCGCTGCAGGTGTACTGCTCTGTAGCCCAGGCTTTCGCACATGCGTTTCAGATAGTGGTCGGTGCCGGGCTTTAGTGTGATGCGGAAACGCGTAGTTGATTCCTTCGATACGGCATTGTTCTTTCTTTCTTCGCCAAACTCCGGAGCGCTGCCACCGCTAATTTTCTGCAGGAAATCAGCCGTGATAGGCTTATCTACTGTTACCAGATACTCTTTTTCATACCTGTTGTCTGAGCGCTTCATGTTACGCACAAAGTCGCCATCGTTGCTCAGAAATATAATGCCTTCCGCTTCGCGTTCCAGTAAGCCTGTTGGCTCCAGCGTAGCCGGAAAGTTGATAGCACGTACCACGTTATCCCGCACCGACTGATCAGAAGTGGCAGACATGTTAGCAGGCTTATTGAACACCAGGTAAACAGGTTTTTCTTCTTTTACAGACAGAATTTCACCATCGATGCGCACTTTATCTTTTGGTGTTACTTTGGTGCCGGCATCAGGCATTTTACCGTTAACAGTTACCCTGCCTTGTTCTATCAGGTTATCGGCTTCGCGGCGCGAGCAAAAGCCCGAGTCGCTGATGAATTTATTTAATCTCTTTGGTTCCATGGTGTTGTCAGGCGGTAAGTTTGCAGCCGCTCAGTATAGGTACTGCCTTTGCTTAGCGCCAGTTTAAAGCAAGGGGTAAAATTAAGGTAAAACTGCAGGTTTACCTAATAGAGGTTTTATAGGCTATGCAATAAACTCAAATTATAGTTTTATAGTTGAAGCGTTTGCTACTGGCGAGTAAGCTATAGTTACTGTTCATCCTTAGTCTTACTCACCTATCGTTCTATTGTTAACTGTGGCTCGCTCCAAGCCCGAGAGGGCTCGTCCTTTGGCATCGCGCGGTGGTGAGTCCTGCCGGGGGTAGGGGCCCCCTTTGACTCGGCTCCGCCTGCAGGCTCCCTTTCAGGCACCGGACACACCAAGGCGCTCAACCCAAGGATTGGAAACGAATTCGATAGCTGCTGGCTATGGAACTGGAACAGAATCCCCTCTCCTCAGAGGAGAGGGCTAGGGTGAGGTGAAAACAGTACCTACAAAGCAACGGCCTTAGCCAAGTGCACCAAAGACGATTCGCTGTTTGAGCGTTCAGCGAGTTTCGAAGCGTCTTGATTTTTTGCTTCCTTTTCTCATCAAGGAGAAAAGGAAGGCCCAGCCGGCGAGGCGATAAGCTAAATCAAAGCATAGATGTTGCAACTGAAGTTTACAGTTAGCAAAGAACCTTCAAGCTCCCCACCTTAGACAAGGAGGGGTAGGGGTGGTTAGAAACGCTACAGCAGAACTATAATCTTACCTTCTCTTCCTACCTGAACCTTTCGGAGCACCGCTTCTGCCGCCGGTGCTTTTACCGGAACCACCCTTCGATGCTCCGCGCGAACCTCTGGCGCTTCTGGAATCGGACTTGGATTCTGATCTTCTGCCGGATGAACTTTTTGAGCTACCTTTGCCGGAACTACCCGGTTTGGACCATCTGTCTGTAGGGCTGCGCTGGTTTGATGTACTGCTTTTAGGTGTTGATGAGGCAGGTTTATTACCTGACGCAGCGCGCTTTTTACCTACAGAGCCTTCTTCCGTTTTAGTAGATTCGGCTACCATACTTTGTAGTTCCTGTACTTCAGCATCTGTCAGGTTGCGCCACTGGCCCAGGGGTAGCTTTGCCAGCGTAATGTTCATGATACGGATGCGCTGCAGGGTTTGTACTTCGTAGCCCAGTGCCTCGCACATTCTCCTTATCTGGCGGTTCATGCCTTGGGTAAGTATGATCCTGAACTTGTTAGGACCTTCCTGCGCCACAAAACACTTTTTAGTGTTCACACCAAGTATAGATACACCGCTTCCCATTTTAGAAATAAATTCCGGGGTAATGGGCTTGTCTACAGTTACAATGTATTCTTTCTCGTGCTTATTACCGGCACGTAGTATTTTGTTTACAATATCGCCATCGTTGGTCAGGAAGATCAGGCCTTCAGAGTCTTTATCGAGGCGACCGATAGGGAAGATGCGCTCCGGGTAATTAACAAATCGTATGATATTGTCGCGCTGCGAGAGATCAGTTGTGGTTTCTATACCGGCAGGTTTGTTAAGGGCAATGTACACAGGCTCCACGGCATCCACATCCAGTAACCTGCCATCTATCTTAATCTTGTCTTTAGCAGTTACCTTGGCGCCAACTTCCGGAATTTTGCCATTAACTGTTACCCGTCCCTGTTCAATTAATTTGTCGGCTTCGCGTCGGGAGCAGGTGCCTGTATCGCTAATAAATTTATTTAATCTGATAGGTTCCATGTGCTTGTGTGGCATTAATGGCGTTCACGGTAACGCATTTTATACTTATACTTTCAAAAGTACGGCAAAACGTGGGATTAACCTATTCCGGGAATAAGGAGCATCAGCCTGACTGAGGAAGTATAACATAGGATAACAGTTATATATTTTACTATATTTGTTCCATAACCTCCTTCGTATGAGAAAACTATACTTCCTGCTGCTTTCAATGGGTGTGCTTACAGCCTGCGATAAACTTAACGATGGTCCTGCAATGGATTACCCGATCACATTCGTGAGCAAGCAATTGAAGAACACAACACCCGTCAGGATGTATACCAAAAATGGAGAGGTGAAGGATGCGCAGCGTGCTAAAGCTTTTGCAGAAAAGTGGGGCAATTGGTACCACCTGGAAGATGAAGTTGCAGAGGTACGGTCTGTGGAGGAGTTAACATTTAAATCCAAAACAGAGGCTGAATACAGAAATGGCAGTACAGTAGATAACTTTGAAGTTAAGGGCTCGGGTAATGAACTGGTGCTTACATCCAAAGAGGAATTTACAGCCATGTATAACTTCAGTGATGAACATTACTACAAAGTGTCGGCCGGCATCAGCAAGTATAAACCTATAGTTTATGATATGCAGGCTTTGGCTCCGGGCAGCGGAGGGGCTTATTATTACAAATCCAAGGCGCAGTTATTTGGCCAGTTTAAAGAAGATGAGCTGCATGTATACAAGATGGTATTTACCCTTAAAAGCGGTACCAAAGATGCTTTCTTCAGAAGGACAACCAGTACATCTAACCGTTTTGATGTTTCAGGCCTTTCGCTGCTCCGCGATTCCGACACACTTGTTGTGCAGGAGTTTGTAGGCGTTGCTGTAAAGAAGAAGTAGTATCTTTCAACAACAGACAATACTTAAAACAAAAACGGCTGCCCTTTCTGGGGCAGCCGTTTTTGTTTTAATATACTTTCTCTGAACCTTAGTCTAAACCACCTTTGCGTGTTGGTTCTCTTAAAGCAGGCCAGGTAGTTGGCTCGCCTGTTCTAGGATTAGCAGGTAATTTTATTCTTTCTCTGGAGAACAGTTCTGGTTCTTCGCTGGCTTTATAGGCAAGTATAGCTACCAGTATGGCATTGCTGCGCACATCATCAAATACTATTTTGTCATAAGTATCGCGGTTGGTATGCCAGGTATAGGTGCCGTAAGACCAGCTAAGTGAGCTAAGCATAAAGGCAGGAGCGCCAGCAGCTATAAAAGATGCATGGTCTGAGCCGCCACCGCCCGGAAAGCCAGGAAACTGCGTCTGGATAGAACTTGTGATTTCCTGCGGAGCAGCGCTTAACCAGCGACCAAGGTAATCATAAGCATGCAGGAAACCCTGACCTGAAATGTTGGCTACTCTGCCTGTACCATTATCCTGGTTAAATACTGCCTGCACGTTCTTCACGATTTCAGGATGATCGGCTACGAAAGCACGTGAACCGTTCAGTCCCTGCTCTTCGCTACCCCAGTGGCCTACAAGTATAGTTCTTTTGGGGTTCGGGTACATCTTTTTCAGGATACGCATTGCTTCCATCATCACAATAGTACCTGTACCGTTATCGGTTGCGCCGGTGCCACCGTTCCAGGAGTCGAAGTGAGCTGAAAGTATAACATACTCATTTGGCTTCTCGCTACCTTTTATTTCTGCAATGGTGTTAAAGGCAGGAGCATTTTTCAGGTTTTTAGATTCGGCCTGAACTCTGATCTTTGGTTTTTGACCAGACTCTACCAAGCGGTAAAGCATACCATAATCTTCCAGTTCGATGTCTACCGTAGGGATGTTTTTAGTATATGCACCAAATATTTTGTTCACACCAAAACCACTCGACCAGTTAGACATTACAATACCGGCAGCACCCGCTTTCTCCAGGGCTACAGGCAGGGTACGCGCAGTGTGGCCTGTTTTCTTAATGCGGTTAGCCCAGGCATCGGCCTGTGCAGTGCGTGTTTCCTTCATCTTTGCCAACGATTCTTTCGTGGCAAATTCTTCCCAGTTGTATTCCGGTCTGCCGGTTGGCTGGTTCATCGAGATCATCACCAGCTTACCTTTTACATTTGGCAGCCACTTCTGAAATGCAATCGAATCCTGTACATCCGGAAGTATGATAAGCTCAGCTGTTGTTCCTTTGCCTTTTGTGCTCGGGCTCCAGGCAAGCTGAATTGCATCCAGAGACTGAACGCGAGGGTGTACCATATCAACATGCGTTATACCGCGCTGCCAGCCACGCCACTCGCCCCACTTTTCATTTCTGGCTGCAATGCCCCAGCTTTTATACTTTGCCACAGCCCAGTCGTTAGCCTGCTGCATTTCTGGTGTACCAACAAGGCGTGGTCCAATACCGTCCAGCAGTTCGTGGGCCAGTTTCTCCAGTTGCGAGTTCTCGTTAGCTTCTTTTACAATGCCTTCTATTACCGGGTCTTTTACCTGTGCCTGCACTATGCTGCCAGATAAAAGCAGGAAGAAGACCATGCTTTGTATCTTTTTTTTCATAATAAATATAAGGGTTTGAAGAATAATGGTTTTCAGGAATATTCTTACCCGGAAACAGAAGCAAAATAGGCATTTATATTATATTCCAAAACTTTAATGTTCATACATAAAACCATGTACCAGGGCGTTTCCTATACTTATAACAGTGTTAAAAAGAGCTATCTTGTAAGTCGCCAGGAAGTATAAAATGAAACTTATTTGTCACTGCTGCCCTTATATTTAACCTACAATAACAATTAAGTATGTTGGAATATTCGATGTTTGAAAGGCTGCCTTTACGGAGCCAATCAGAAGCTTTAGCCAAAGACGGAACCATACTTGCCCAGCGTACCTATAACAACTGGACTGTTACCCTGTATGCGCTAGGAAATGGTTTTGTTGAGCGGTGGTCCGGGAAGGAGGTAGAGGTTTTCAGCAGTTTTAAAAAATCTGCCGATGCTGTAGCTATACTGGATCCTTATATAGATGTAATTGATGTGGGAGAAGTTTTAAGACCTGAGTGGTAGAGGAGCGATAGGAGGGAAGAATGGTATACTTTCTATCCCTGCAGCCACTGCAGCGCCTGTGATTTATTATGAAAGTTCTTGAAGGCGAAGGCGGGTTTCAATTCATTCATTAACCTGTGGGCATGCTTCTCAGCCTTTGGTTCGCGCGACTGATCCATTGATCCGAGGCGGGCAGTTTTCAAAAGGCGACTGCTTTTCAAACCATCACATAGTACTTTCATCAGCTCATCATACTCCTCTTCCTGTACCTCTACCTTGTTACACCGCGAATCAATCAGTAGCTTTTTGATATCGTACAGCCTGATCGTGTCGTTCAGGCGAAGGAAGGAGTAATAAAGTTCTGTTTTGGCAGCACTTACAATGTCAGGCCATTTCACCGTCAACACATCTGTGGCCGCATCATAATCCAGTTCGATCAAACCATCATTGTGTAGTAGCATTGGACTGCCTTTGGTATAGTTCCCACTAAGTTAGTAACAATAATCGAATTACTGCTGATAATATTGCTCACCATATAATATTTTGAATATTACGGAGCCATAAGTAACAGGTTGTTAAGTTGATGTTACGTTCAATGCTATATTGGTAAATCTATGTGAACAGGAAGCTAGACTGATAGAGCTCAGGTGCAGAGGATAAAAAGAATAAAGGCAAGCCATATTTTAGTGACTTGCCTTTACCAAAGATTTTATTTTATTGAAAGTCTGCTTACTGGCATCCCAACATTTCACCACTTCCGATAGGGGCTCCAGGAGGAAGGTCCAGGGCTTTGCTTGGCTTTATCTCTTCAGGCTTATCCATTCTTGCCAGTGCAAAAGTAAGGTGTGCTTCGTAAGCTTCGTCGCGGGTGCGTTTCTTCTCACGCTCAATGTATGTGCGCAGGTCAGCTAAGGTAGTGGTAGCAACGGCACGAGCCTGGTAAGAGGCATTTTCGTTCTGGGCAAGTGCTAACAGGTGCGTAAGCAGTACCTGCTCTGTCTGCATCTGTACCTGTCCTTCTAGACCTTTTTCGCGGCGGGCCTTCCAGGTATTTTCTATCAGCTGAGAAGTGACATCTTCCAGGCTGAGGCTGTTGCTACGGGCGCCTAGTTCTACTAAACGCGAAGCACGCTCAGGGTGCAGCAGGAACGAAATGGTAAAGTCAGCAGATGCCTGTGCTGCAGACAGTGGATCGAAGGTTAGCCCAGTGCGTTTAGCAAATAATTCGCGGCTGTTGCGTAAGCCGGGAGCACGCGGCGGAATCAGTTTGATCACATCTTCAGGCAATGTCAGCGTTTCCGGTGATAAAGTTTCCAGCAGCGCATTCAGTGCTTTTTGCTGTTCTTTTTTATCCAGCACTTCAGTTACCAGTTGCTTGTCGCCACGCACAGCGTAAGTATAGTTTACACCACCCACCAATTTGGCTGCTGCCTCGGTCTGGTAACGGTGGAAGTTATAGATTGGCACCAATACATCTTCCAACGTACTCATGGCCGCACCTGGCTTTATGTTCTTTTCAGAGAAATTCTGAAGCGCCTCTTTGCGCACTTTAAGCACATGCAGTAACTCGTCGGTAGCATTGTTGCCATTGTCCCAGAGGTGGGCTACAGGGTGTGCGCCACCTGGTGCTCGCGCATCACGGTCTGAGATAAACATCAATCCGTTCGCTCTGCCTTTTGCAAGTATATCATCCAGCGCTTTTTTCTCGTCTGTGCCTTTCGGAAAATCCTGGTAGCCGTAGGTAACAGCTAATTTATCCCAGGCTCCAATTTCGGCTGCGTAAGCTTTGCTCAGGTCTATGTTACCAGCACGGTCCAGCTGTACTTGTGGGTGCGGGTAGTCCATTACAGAAGCATTGTTGTTGGCGGCGTAGTTGTGCATAATGCCCAGTGTGTGCCCCAGTTCGTGCGCCGATAACTGGCGGATACGTGCCAGCGCCATGTCCATCATCGCTTTGTTTACCGGTTTGCCGTCCTCGTAAGGTGCCAGTAAGCCTTCAGCAATCATATAATCCTGGCGGATGCGGAGCGATCCTAAAGATACATGCCCTTTGATGATCTCGCCTGTGCGCGGATCCTGCACCGATGCGCCATAAGACCAGCCACGCGTGCTGCGGTGTACCCACTGAATCATGTTATAGCGGATATCCATCGGGTCGGCAGTGTCGGGCAGAATCTCTACCTGGAAAGCGTTTTTATAACCGGCTGCTTCAAACGCCTGGTTCCACCAGCGGGCACCTTCTAAAAGGGCAGTACGGATAGGCTCCGGCGCACCATTATCCACGTAGTACACAATAGGCTTTACAGCTTCGGATACTTTTGCATTCGGCTCTTTCTTCTGCAGGCGATGGCGTGCTATAAAATGCTTGTCGATGTTTTCGCTTACAGGTGTGGCATAATCAAAGTAGGAGATGCCGAAGTACCCGGCACGGGGGTCCATTTCGCGAGGTTTATAGTTGTTATCCGGCAGCTCAATAAAAGAGTGGTGCTGGCGCAGCGTAAGGGCCTGCACATCCGGTGCTACTTCCTGTACAAATCGTCCGGCATCGTCGCCTCCGGTAAAGGTAAGCGTGGTTTCAAACTCTGTGTTTTTAGGGAAGTTCTTGGTGCGTGGCAAGTAAAGGGCAGAGCGACTTGCATCCAATCTATAGCTGCCTTGTCTGGTGCGTTTTATACTTCCGATCACATCGTGCGCATCGCGGAGCAGGAAATCTGTAGCATCTACCAGTACGGTTTTGTCATCGGCAGCTTCGGCTTTAAATCCCCAAAGTATAGATTTGGCAAACGATTCTTCCACAGCTCTGCGCTCGTTAGAATTATTGCTGATGGCGCGGTAATCTAAGTTTGGCTGCACGAGCATTACCTTCGGGCCGACCTTCTCAAAGTATACCAGTCGCTGCCCGCCCAGTTGTCCGCGGTCCAGGCCAATGTCGTTGGAGCCGAGTCCGGCCGGAAGCGAATTTACATAAAGAAACTCCTGGTTATACTTATCTACCTCCAGCCATATTTTGCCGGCATTCTCATCCCAGTAAAAAGTAAAGTAACCGGGGTACTTTTTCATACCCGCTGTTTTAGAGGCAATGCTTGGTAGTTTTTGCGCTGTGGCTATACTTGCCGATACCAAAGGTATAAGCAGCAACAGCCAAAGCAGTTTAGTAAAGGGTGATTTCATGGTTTGTTAATCTGTGGTTTAGCGGTTAAGGTGTTGTTAATATAGCAATTATCTATATATGTTTGAACACGCAGCGATAAATAGATCGGTAGGGTAGTAGTGGCAGCAGCTGAAGAAACAGGCCAGGTATAAGTATAGCTGAAACTTACTTTAGTGTTTGGGGTACAAGAGCATCAAAAACTATACATCCTATGTCCTCACCATCGCAACAACTTACAGCTGAACTTATACTTGAAGCAAAAGCAACTTTAGGCGAGGGGGCACTGTGGCATCCTGAACAAAACAAACTTTACTGGGTAGATATCGAAGGAAAAGCCCTGCACATTTTTGATCCTGCTACGAACAAAGATCAGCAATTTGATGTAGGCTCGCGCATAGGAACCGTGGTGCCGGCTAAGGGGAATTTTGCCTTGGTTGCCCTTCAGAATGGCATCCATAAAATAGATACTACAACAGGCAAACTCACCATGATTACCGACCCGATTGAGGAAGATGATATCCGTTTTAACGATGGCAAATGCGACCCTGCCGGCAGGTTTTGGGTGGGTACTATGGCCTTAGATACACGCAAAGGAGCAGCCGTACTTTACTGCCTCGGTGCCGACGGAAGTATAAAACAGGTGCTGGATAACCTGACCATAGCCAACGGCATTGTCTGGACATCAGATAAGCGAACCATGTACTTTACCGATACCCGAACACAGCAGGTACAGGCTTTTGATTATGATAACGACTCCGGCGAGATCAGCAATTCCAGAACTATTATTACCATTCCGGAGGCAGAAGGCTCGCCTGATGGTATGACTCTGGATGCGGAAGGAAAACTCTGGATCGCGCTTTTCAGGGGAGGTTGTATTGCTCGCTACGATCCTGAAACGGGGGAGCAGTTGCAGAAAGTGATTGTGCCGGCGCCACACACTACTTCATGCGCTTTCGGAGGTAAGGACCTGAATACCTTATACATTACTACTGGCAGGCAAGGGCTAAGCGATGAGCAAAAAGAACAGTATCCGGGCAGTGGCGGTTTGTTTGCCGTTAAACCCGGCGTTAAAGGTGTTCCTGCAAATTTTTACTTGGGCAGTTTGTAAGGTTAACACAGTAATCCGCAACTATAAACGCTGCCAGCGGTAAAATAGAATTTCGTTCGTATACTTACAGCATTAAACAGCATATATAAAACCATGAAAAAAATTGCATTCGCACTAAGTTTATGTGCCTTATTAGCCAGCTGTGGCGGCAAAAAATCTGAGTATGAAGAAGTTTATGACAGAAACCGCCAGGCCGAATCAGGAGAAAGCACTGCCGGAGGAACTGAGCCAGGTCTTGCCCATAATGCTCCGGATGCAGGCGCGCCGGCAACCACACCAGCACCTAAAGATAATGCAGCCGTTGAGAAAGATGCGGAGCCAGCTGCTGCGGCTGCTTCAGGCGACGTAACTAAAGGCTCTAAGCTGATTGCCATGTCTGATTGCCTTGCCTGCCACAACGAAGAGAAAAAAGTAGTAGGTCCGGCTTATGTAGATGTAGCCAAGAAGTACGAGCTTAACGATAAGAATGTGGACTATTTGGCTGGCAAAATTATCCAGGGGGGTAAAGGTGTTTGGGGCGAAGTACCGATGACACCGCACCCGAATATTAGCGAAGCAGATGCCAAAGACATGGCCAGATACATACTGTCGCTGAACAAGAAGTAATCTTTATAATTAATACCGAACCTGCTGCGGATGCTTGTAACATCTGTAGCAGGTTTAATTTTACGGCCTCTAAAGTACAGCCCTTTTGCTATCTGCCGATAGCGAAATACTGTAAGTTCAGGGGCCGGTTTTTACTATTATTTAATTTATTTCCAGAACCAAACTATGATTCCAGCTAAAGCTTATGCAGCATTTGACCCTACCAGTCCGCTTGGGCCATTCAACTTTGAGCGTCGCGAAGTAGGAGAAAACGATGTGCTGATCGATATTAAATACTGTGGTGTTTGCCACTCAGACCTGCACCAGGTGCGCGACGAGTGGGGCGGTGCCATGTACCCGCTGGTGCCCGGGCACGAGATTGTGGGTGTGGTAAGCCGCGTTGGCAGCAACGTAACCAAATTCAAAGAAGGCGACCTGGCAGGTGTAGGTTGTTTTGTTGACTCCTGCCGTACCTGCGACAGCTGCAAAGAAGGCCTTGAGCAGTACTGCGAAGTACATAATGTGGGCACTTACAACAGCTACGAACTCGACAAGAAAACTATTACCTATGGCGGTTACTCTTCGCAGATTGTGGTGGATGAGAACTATACTTTAAAAGTGCCACGCAACCTGGATCTTGCCCGTACCGCACCGTTGCTTTGCGCTGGCATTACCACCTATTCGCCTATCATGCAATGGAACATTGGCAAGGGCCACCGTGTAGGTATAGTTGGTTTGGGCGGCCTCGGACATATGGCAGTAAAAATTGCCGCTGCCAAAGGCGCTGATGTTACCGTGCTAAGTACATCACCAAATAAGAAGCAGGATGCAATGGACCTTGGTGCGCATAATTTTGCAGTTACCAAAGACGAAGCTACCCTGAAGCAACTACGCAACTCTTTTGATTTTATCATCGACACTGTTTCTGCCCCGCACGACTATAATTTATACTTGTCGATGCTGAAGCGCGATGGTACCATGATCCTATTGGGTGCGCCACCGGAGCCATCTGCCGTTGCCGGTTTCAGCCTGATTGCCCGACGTAAGCGTTTGGTTGGTTCTATGATCGGCGGTATCCAAGAAACGCAGGAAATGCTGAATTTCTGCGCCGAGCACAACATTATGTCGGATATAGAACTGATTCCGATGGAAGAGATAAACAACGCCTACGAACGCATGCTCCGCAGCGATGTGAAGTATAGATTTGTGATAGATATGGCGAGTTTGTAAGTATAGCTTATGAAAGTAAATAGGCTTCTGCTATTGTAGCAGAAGCCTATTTTGTTTTATACTTCATCAACAGCAGAAACCTACAGTAGAGATATCTTTTTTATGATTATACCTCTGTCGGTTTTAATGTGGAGCAGGTAGATGCCTGGTCTGGCCGGTTCCAGATCAATCTCAGTTTTATCGGGCTGAGGTTGTAGAATAGTTACCGTTTGCACATGTAGGCCAGTGACTGTGAAAATCTGAACTTGTTCTACATCAAAATCAGCATGCAGCAGGCTGATAATGAACTTACCATTTGTCGGGTTTGGGTATACTTCAATGGCCTTAGCAGGAGTGAGGTCCTCTATTACGAATTCTGAAGTACTCAAAGCTACGCCACCAACTCCTTTTATCTGTACTTTGCCAGTGGTGGCACCGCGCGGCACCCGTACTTTATACTTCTGTCCAGAGGCTTCAAGTACCAGTGCTTTTTCCCCGTTAAAAGTGATCTCATCCTGCACACCTAAGGTGCCGAAGTGGCTACCTGTAATTTCTACTTCTGTGCCTACACTTCCTTTAGCGGGCACCATCGAAACAAAAACCGGCCCCGGAATCACATCGAAAGAAATTGCGCTGCTGGTCCTGCCACCCGGTGTTTCTACTACAACAGCTCCTGACTGCGCTCCCTGCGGTACTTTAATGGTTAGAAGAGTAGAAGTAGCCTGTACTACCTGGGCCTGCGCTGGCCCGAACCATACTTTGTTACGCTCTGCAGCAGGGGCAAAATTCTCTCCGGTTATGCTAATGGTAGCACCAATAATGTCAGTTTGTTTGCTCAGTGAAATGATCTGAGGCTGGTGCCATACCACATAAGCAGCACTACTTATAGCCTCACCGCCTTTAGTGATGATCTCAAATTTTGATGTTGCAGACTGTGACGGCACCCTTACAACTACAGCATTATCAGTGTTGCTGAGAATTTCGCATTCATCATTGCCCAGTTTTATACTTTGGATCAGTTCTGGATTTAAGTGCTGGCCGGTTAGCGTAACCTCAGCGCCAACAATACCCTCGACAGGACTAAAGCTGCTGATAACCGGTGGCTGGTAAACTATAAATTTCTCGGTGGAGCTTGCTGCCCCGTCTGGTGTTTCTACCTTGATCACGCCTGTGGCAGAGGTAGCCGGCACCAGCACTTTTAGCTCAGTTTCGGTAGCACTCACAACGCTAGCCACTAAACCATTAAAGTATACTTTGTTAGAAGAAGGTGTCGTCGTGAATTTCTTACCGGTAAGTATAACTTCGGTTCCATACTTGCCGGCAGCAGGAGAGAAGCTTTCTATACCTGGTGTGGCAACGATTTGCTCCGGATCGAGCCTCAGGTTTTCACTGATCACCGGCGGCATGTCGTAGATTCGGTTAGCGGTAATATTGGTTCGAACAGGCGAGTTGTAATCAAAAAAGATATCGGCAAAATTTTCTACCAGGCTTTTCTCAGGCAGATCGGCTTTAGGTTTTATACTGAACTGGATGTAGCCGTGGCTGCCGGGCTCGTTTGTAGTACTGTCAGGCAGCATGATGTTATCGAAGGTCCAGGTAAGAACCGGGCGTCCTTTGCCACTCACCTCGAAGCGTGCGGTATGAGAAGTAGCGCCCCTTTCCAGTGTGCTCAGGTCCAGGTGCGCAGATAAAGTGTCCACGACAACTACCCGATAAGCCACGTCGGTACCCGTATTCTGGAACCGGATCTTATACTTCAGGGCAACGCCGGTAGGGGTGTATTTTTCTTCGGTTCTTCCAACTGGAGTTACCAGCTTGTCGTTCGGGTCGAAAGAGTCGATGATCGGTAGGCACTCTTCGGCTACTTCAGCTTCCTCGTCATCAGATGGCATCGTGTTTACAAATCCTGTACTTACAATACCGGTTGCTCCTTTTCGGCAGGCTTCTACCGTGGCGCTTGCCTGGGTATTGTCGCCGTTACCTTCCGGTTGGTCAGCTTCCAGACGAGCAGTTTTGCCACCGGTTGGCACCCAAAGTACCAGGCTGTCGCCTGAAGCCAGTTTATAGTTCTCTATTGTAGAAAGCTGGCCGTCTAAGTATAAGCGGAACTGTTTACCGGTTTCCATATCAGCCTGGCCTGTGTTGCGAATCACAAAGCGCACCATACCTTTCTCAGAATTGCATACCCCTGTTACGGTAGTTGTTGGTGTTGGTGCAGCGCTCTGATTACCCGGTGTGATCCAGGCTTTTGTACACACCGTCAGGCCACGTATACTTTCATCGCCGCATACTACTTTATCCTGTATAGTGATGGTACCGGTTTGCCCGGCAGCTACCGCGCCCACTACAAAAACATAGGTGCCGTTTGGCAGGCGGGTGTAGGTTTTATCTGCTGAAAGCAATTCTACTTCTTTGGGCAACTGCAGGTATACTTTGGCATTGTTGACTGGGGAGAAACCGGAGTTTGTGTAAGTTACTTTGGTAGTGCTCTCAAAGCATCGGCGACGACGGGTGGAGGAAACGCTGACGGAGAGATAGGGGGAGAGGGTTACTTGGTTTGCGAAGTTGATGTTTTCGATGAATTTGTTAGTCTCGTTTATAGAAACAGTATGACTGCCTGTATTTTCCGGGCAAATAGCCCTGATAGTTCTGCCGAGTTTATCAGGAATTACTTGTGTTATAGTATAATCGGCTTGTTCCAACGGCAGCGTATAAAGTCCGTTGGAGTTTGTAACAGTGAAATATGGCCCAGGAGTAGCCATCACGACTATCCCTTCTAATCCTACTTCATTTTTATCCTGCAAACAGTTTTGGTTCTCATCTGAATAAACTATGCCTGAAACAAAGCTTTCTGCTTCTTTATAAGCATTTGATTTATAAAGAGTATAGGCTTCGCTTCTGCCATCATATACTGCTAATTTGTTCCCCTTACCATTAACATCTACCCAGGAAATCTCCCCATCAATTTGATACAGTAACTTCCCGTCATTACTATATACATTTAATTTGCGATCTATAACTTTGGATGTTACATATACATTTCCTGCATCATCAATGTCAATGTCAGCTCTAGTGTCTATATCTATTTGATTAGGTGAGTAGCGACCAAACTGTTTTATGAACTCTCCGTTTGGAGAGAATTTTTGAATTCGATCGCCATCAAAGTCGGTGGTATAAATAAACCCCAAAGGGTCTACAGCAACATCTGAGGGATTACGCATCCTGGTTAACTCGTCATCATTAGAAGTTATTTTTTGTAAGAATTGCCCGGATGCACCTATTTTAAGCACAGCTCTGCCATAGTAGTCCGATACATACATGTTACCTGCAAGGTCTACAGCTAATCCGGAAAAATATTGACCGGTATTAAGATCATTGCCGAAATCGGTAAATTTATTTAGTAGCCTACCTGAAGCGCTAAACTTCCATATACAAGGCTTTGAAAAACCATTTTGGTTGCTGTCTAGAACATAGATATTCCCGTGTATATCCTGCTCTATTCTTTTCGCTGAACTTATCCACTCCCTGTTTAAAAGGGTAGGACCAAACTGCAGAATCTTCTGTCCCTCGCTGTTAAACTTTGTAACTATACCACGATAGTCAAGGAAGAGCACATTGCCAATATTATCTATTGAAAAGCCTGATGGCTTATACGTATCACCCCATTTTTGAAGTACCTGACCACTATTACTGAATTTTAGAATTTGGCTGTCGCCCTGGTGGCGGCTGTCTGATACATACAGGTTGTCTGCTGCATCTATTGCCATATGGATTTTTGTACCGTCAAGGGCTCCTGGTTCAGTATTGTACCATATGCGACGCTGGTAAATTCCTGCGGTATTGAAAATCTGAATACTACCTTCATTAAGGTCAGATATAAAAACCTGGCCTTTTGAATCTATTACAATTTTATAAGGATTGAACAGGTATATGTCCTGATTCACCATTTTGAAGTCTATTAGGAGATTACCCTCCTGTGAATACTTCTGAACAGTTTTGTTAAAGTAGCCATCAACTACATAAATGTTGTTATCTCTATCCAGAGCAATACCTGTAGGTTCTACATACAAGGGATTATCAGATACTATTTTAAAGCTATGGATTAACGCACCCGTTCTAGAATATTTTTGAACACGATCATTTCCTGAATCAAGCACATACATATTGCCATTGTCGTCCACTGCAATGTCCTCTGGATATCGAAATTGATCAGGCTCACTTCCAAAGGATCCGAATTCCAACAACAGATTACCATCCTTATCAAATTTTAAAACTTTTGAATTTGAATAGTTAACCAGGTAAAGATTGTCATCCTTATCTGTAGCTAAATTACTAGCGCGGTAATTTTCAATAGTAATACCCTTTAAATTATAGCGCCAGTCAAGCTCACCCTCCTGGTTGAATTTCCGGAACTGCCAATCACAAACATATAAGTTATTATGGCTATCAATAGTAAGGCCCCATGGGTAATCTACTTTTATGCCAACCATCCTATCGATAGTAAAATCAGGAGTCTGAGAAAAACTTGTCTGTAAGAAGAACAAATAAATTAGAATGAGTAAAGCTGTTCTCATAGGCTAAAAGGCAAAGGTTGAAAATGTGGCTATATTCCTGTAAATGTAATAATTAAAGTATAAAAATAAGACTATACTTTAGTACATTATCCTTCGGATTTATAAAAGCAGCCGTGTTACAAACTTGCGGTTTATCTTTGCCGGAAATTGTTTGTTATCTCTAAACCAAAGAAGCTAAACCATGAGCCATACTTACACAGGCAAAGTGATGTGGTCGCACCTGGATGCCAACATGCACATGCGCCACTCTGCCTATGCCGATTTTGCAGCGCAAGCCCGTATAGAGGCACTGGCCGAACTGGGGCTGGACCTGAAAACTTTTCAGCGACTGCACATCGGGCCTATTTTATTCAAGGAAGAAACAACTTACTTAAGAGAAGTAGGAATCAACGAGGAACTGACTGTTACCACAGCACTTACCAAAAGCCGCAAAGATGGCTCAAGATGGGCCATTCGCCACGAGATTTTTAAAACTGATGGTGTAAAAGCCGCCGTTATTCTGGTAGAAGGCGCCTGGATAGATACACTGAAACGAAAGCTGGCCACCTTGCCCGATGACCTGGCTGAGCACTTCGCCCACCTTCCCCGAACTGCCGATTTTGAAGAGATAGCTTAGGTACTTAAAATTAGCTGGCGCGAATCCACGCAAATGCTACAATATGCCGCCAGTTTGAGCACAGCGGTAACTGGTGGTATAACATGGCAGCCAGTTTGTAACTGGCGAAATCATAGTTATTTAAAAGCAAGTTACAAACTAGCCTTATATACAGCCGCAAGTTGCGCTGACGCTAAACTTGCGGCATAGTAAATAAGCTTTTAACTTCCGTTTCGACTTGTTCTGAGAGGCAGATCTTTTAATTTTTTCGCAGAACCCAGGTAGTCATACTTCTGTCTTGTTCAACTACTACAGTTTTCAGCGGTTCCAGCCGTTCAGCCTGCAACTGCTTTTCCAGTTCCTGTAGTAACACCTCATCAGCCAGGAACCACACCGGCCCATGCGCCATTTTGTAGAACCTGCCTTCTAAATGTTGTAATTTTCCTTCCAGGCCTACAGTTGTACCAAACCTGCAGAACAGCATGCCGCCCGGTTTAAGAACCCGCCATAGTTCGTGAACCATACTTCTGAAGTGGTCTTCGCTTCGTGCAAAATGCAAAACGGCGCTGCAGATCACCACATCAAATTCTGCATCAGCAAAAGGCAAACTTACTAAATCAGAAACTATAAAATTACGCGAAGGCAAGCTTGGTGCCATCTCTTTTGCCAGTTCCTGCACACGTTGAATGGCCTCTTCCGAAGTGTCCGCACCGTATACTTTTACACCTGCCTGCATCAGGTATTGGATGTTGCGGCCATAGCCACAGCCAGCGTCCAGCAACTTCGTGCCTTTTTGTATCCGGCCTTTCAGAAGTTGGTCGAACAGGTAAATATCAATATCCCCGAACTGGGCTTTAAGTGAGGTAAGCGGCAGGTGAAACATAACAGCTAGATTTTTGTACAGGTATAACTTTACCGGGGAACCGCGAAATTAAGCTGATTTTGATATCTTTTTTGCTTAATTTTTAAGAATATTGAAGAAGAATATACGATAAGAACAACTATGAATACAGCACCAGCCACAGAGCAGATCTTACGTTCCAACCTTACCGTGAGCGAGTTCATTCAGAAATACGCTAACCATCCTACTTATATTCCGCCAACCGGCCCGGAACTTAACGCTAAAAACTGGCAATCAGAAGCCGCATTGCGCATGTTCCTCAACAACCTTACTGACGAGGTAGCCGAAGACCCTTCTCGCCTTGTAGTTTACGGCGGTATTGGTCAGGCGGCCCGTACGGTGGCTGATGCACAGAAGATAATTGAAGTGCTGCTGAACCTGGAAGAAGACGAGAGTCTGCTAGTGCAATCTGGGAAGCCGGTGGGTAAAGTGAGAACGCATGCTGAAGCGCCGCGTGTGCTGATTGCGAACTCTAACCTTGTGCCGCATTGGGCAACCTGGGAGCACTTTAATGAGTTGCGCGAGCGTGGACTGATGATGTATGGTCAGATGACGGCTGGTAGCTGGATCTACATTGGTACGCAAGGCATTTTGCAGGGTACTTACGAGACCTTTGCTGCCTGTGGAAGAATTCATTTCAATGGCGACCTTCGCCATAAACTGCTGGTAACTGGTGGTTTAGGAGGTATGGGTGGCGCGCAGCCATTGGCGGCAACTATAGCCGGCGCTACTTTTCTGGGTGTTGATGTGGATCCTGAACGAATTAAAAAGCGCCTCGATACCCGCTATATCGATAAAATGACCTACGACTACGAAGAGGCCAAGCGCTGGGTGCTGGAAGCCAAAGAAAAAGGCGAGGCTATCTCTGTAGGTTTAGTTGGTGATATTGGTGATGTGCTGGAAAGACTTATTCAGGATAACATCACACCAGATGTTTTAACAGACCAGACTTCTGCCCACGACCCTATCAACGGCTATGTACCAAATGGATTAACCTTAGAAGAAGCCAAAGCACTGCGCGAAAGCGATCCGCAAGCTTATAAAGCACGCTCTCTGAAAAGTATGGCCCGCCACGTTGGCTTTATGCTGGAACTGCAAAAGCGGGGCAGCAGAACCTTCGATTATGGTAATAACCTGCGCGAGTTTGCACAGCAGGGTGGTGAGAAAAATGCTTTCAACATACCTGGCTTTGTGCCGGAGTATATGCGCCCGCTGTTCTGCGAAGGCAAAGGCCCTTTCCGTTGGGCAGCTTTGTCAGGCGACCCAGAAGATATCCGTGTAACCGACGAAGCTTTGAAAGAACTGTTCCCGGACAACACGCACATGATCAAGTGGCTGGATGAAGCCGAAGAGAAAGTGGCGTTCCAGGGACTACCGTGCCGCATTTGCTGGCTGGGAATGGGCGAGCGCGAGAAAGCTGGTCTGATGTTCAACCAACTCGTGCGTGATGGCAAAGTTAAAGCGCCTATCGTTATTGGTCGCGACCACCTGGATTGCGGTTCTGTAGCGTCGCCATACCGCGAAACCGAAGGTATGCTGGATGGCTCTGATGCTGTGTCGGATTGGCCATTGCTTAACCTGATGTCTAACACGGCAGGTGGTGCTACCTGGGTGTCGTTTCACCACGGTGGTGGTGTAGGCATCGGCTATTCGCAACACGCCGGTATGGTTATACTTGCCGATGGTACCGAACGTGCCGACCGTTGCCTGAACCGCGTGTTACACAACGATCCGGCTATGGGCATCTTCCGCCACGCCGATGCTGGCTATGAAACTGCGCAGGCTAATGCTGAGAAGTTTGGGTTGAAACTATAGTTTTTTTATATGTGTGGGAGTTTAGGGGATTGGGCTACTCTATAGTTAAAGTTATGGCTACTATAGTAGCTGCTTTTACACCCCTGTAGTCCCCTCAAGGGGACACTTTCTGCTACAGCTATAGTTTACTTTATAATTTTGTAGTTACAGACAAAGATTAGGACAGGTCTCGACCTGTCTCTACAAAACTATAAAGCAGGAAAGCTAAGCACCCATACTTCCCAAGTATAAACTATAAAATTAATTATCGAAATGTTATCAGTCTTTGGGTGGGGGTAGGGGCCCCCTTTAGAGAGCGCCTTGAGAGGTTCCGGTGCCGGCAGGCATTGCGACGTTAGGAGCAAAGGAAGCGAAAGCAGCGCGATGCCCTTTATCGAGGATCCCTACCCCCAGACGAGGCCTCGCGGCCGTGAGCGCACCAAAGTATAAATTGAAACTATAGGTTAGTAGAGCTTCCAGGATGAAAGGTAGTTTGAGGGATAGATTGGCTCGAGTCAGAGCTATAGCCGACTATAGGACATATAAGATTTCTCGACTGTGCTCGGCATGAGAGGAAACAAGCAAATGCAAGTACAATTTGGATAACACCAGTATATAAAATATCTCATCCACAACCATAAACTATGAACCACCACGAAAACTATTCTTTAATCGGTCCTTTCACCCAGGTCCTGACCATGGCTAAACTGCCTGAAGCGGGGCCTATTTCAGATGATCAACTGCAGGTACAGGAACAGGCTGGGGTGTTGGTTTCTGATGGTTTCATTGTGAAGGTGGGGAATTATGCGAAGCTACTGGCAGAAGCACGGGAGAATAAGTATGCGCTGGAAGAGATCGACCAACCAATGGTGTTACTGCCTGGTCTCATAGATGCCCATACACATATTTGTTTTGCCGGCTCCAGGGCCAACGACTATGCTATGCGCGTAGCCGGAAAATCATACTTAGAGATTGCCCGGAGTGGCGGTGGCATACTTGATAGCGTCCGTAAAACACGCGAGGCAACTGTAGTAGAGTTGGTTGATTTACTGAAGAAACGCTGCGACCGGCATTTAGCAGAAGGTGTAACTACTTGTGAGGTGAAAAGCGGTTACGGACTTACCGTTGAAGAAGAGCTGAAAATGCTGGAAGCCATCAACCTCGTAAACAAACACCATAAACTGGACCTAGTACCAACGTGCCTGGCTGCGCATATGTGTCCGCCGGAGCACACAGATTGCAGGGTATACCTGCAGCACATTTTAGCTGAGCTGCTGCCACAGGTAAAAGAGCTGAACCTGGCAAACAGGGTAGACATTTTTATAGAAGATACAGCCTTTACCGAGGAAGAATCGCTGGAGTACCTGTTGGCTGCCAAAGAACTGGGCTTTGATATTACCGTACATGCCGACCAGTTCAGCACCGATGGAAGCAAAGTAGCCGCAGAAGTTGGTGCTGTAAGTGCCGACCATTTAGAAGCCAGCGGGGAAACAGAAATCGAGCTTTTAAAGCAGGCAGGTGTGGTAGCTACCGTTTTGCCGGGAGCATCACTAGGCTTGGGAATGCATTACGCCCCTGCTCGTAAGATGCTGGATGGTGGCCTTTGCGTAGCCATAGCCACCGACTGGAATCCTGGTTCTGCCCCAATGGGAGATCTGCTTTTGCAGGCAGCTATACTTGGCGCTGCTGAGAAATTAACCATAGCCGAAACGCTGGCTGCCATCACCACACGGGCTGCCCGTGCGCTAAACTTATCTGATCGGGGAAGTCTGGCTAAAAATCAACTAGCCGATATGATCGCCTTTCCGACAGATAATTACAAAGAGATTTTATACTTCCAGGGCAAACTTAAGCCAACTATAGTCTGGAAGCAGGGAAGAAGAGTGTAAGCAACAGAAAGTTTGTTTACCCACCCCTAACCCCTCTAAGGAGGGGAATTTTACAACTTAGTTTAACAACCAACAAGCAATCAGTAACCAAATGTATAAACCAACGGCAGCAGGCACCTGGAAAGGAAGGGTAGACGCACAGGACGGAGAAGAAGGAAAACGCTGGCACCAGGGCATAAACCTGCTTAATCTTTCAGAAGAAACAACGCCTGCCGATGCTGCACAGGCAATTGCATTTCTGGGCTTTTGCTGCGATGAAGGTGTGCGACGTAACCAGGGCAGGGAAGGGGCTGTAGACGGACCAGCAGCTCTGCGGCAAGCTATGGCTTCGTTTGCGTGGCACCTGGAAGATGACGTAAAGCTGTTTGATGCCGGCGATGTTTACTGCACCAATCAGAACCTGGAGGAAGCTCAGAAACAGCTGGGCAAAAAGGTGAACCTGCTCTTATCCAATACCTATAAAACAATTATACTTGGTGGTGGCCACGAAACAGCTTACGGACACTTTTCCGGAATAAAACAGGCGCTACCGCAAGGGCAGCAATTGGGTATCATCAACTTTGATGCGCATTTTGACTTGCGTAGTTATGAAAAGCAACCAAGTTCGGGCACTCCTTTTTTACAAATTGCCGATGATCTGGCTGCCGAAAGTATAGATTTTAATTACCTCTGCCTGGGCGTACAGCAGGCGGGCAACACGCAGAAGCTTTTTAACACAGCAGAAGCCTATGGCGTCGATTACGTATTTGCACCCTCTATGCAGGTATACAATTTTGAGGCCTTGCGCGAGCGACTGCAGCAGTTTATGGAGCTAATGGATGTTCTGTATGTAAGTATAGATATGGATGTTTTTGCAGCTGCCTACGCGCCCGGTGTAAGTGCCCCGGCTGCATTAGGCGTGCACCCAGAAATAGTGCTTTTGCTGCTGCAGGAGATCATTGCAAGCGGCAAACTACTAAGTATAGATGTGGTAGAGCTCAACCCTAAACTCGATATTGATAATCGTACGGCCAAGCTTGGAGCTTCTTTGCTATACCATGTGGTGCAGCAATGGAGCCAGGTATAAAGTATAAAAGCAGCGGCCTTGCAACTTTAAATACAGGGCCGCTGCTTTTATAACTGTTTTCTATCTTCCTATCTTAAATTTAGTCCAGTAGGTTGTGTCGGAGGTTTTCACTTCTACCAGGTAGGTGTCGGGTTTTAATTTACCTATGTTGTAGGTCCAGCTGGTTGCCGAGTTTTTGGCTAATACTACAGGCTTTTGGTACACAAGCTGGCCAGCCCTGTTCTTTATCTCCAGAACGGCATTCTCTTTCAGTTTTTGGTCGAAGCTAAGCTGGAAAGTACCTTTTTTGGCCGGTTTCAGGTTGATGCCTGAAAGAGTTTCTGTGTTTACTGAATCTGTTGGTGTATCAGCGGCTATTAGAATATGTTCGTGTTCTTGTTTCGGCAGTTTTGTTTTAGTGCCTTGTGCTGAAGCTGTAAATGCAAAAATTGAAAATGGCAGTGCGGCAGCCACAGCTAGTGCATATTTTTTCTTCGTCTTCATAAACTCCTGTAGGTTAAAGTATAAGTTCACCAAGCGCACTGCATTTTTCAGGCCAAATAAACTGCTACAAAGTATAAGCTGATAAATTATTTTATACTTTTTGATATTCAATTAGTTGTGATTTAGCTGAGTCGTAAGCCCAGTTTATGTCCAGTGTAAGTTGTACCCCGCCGAGCCATGGTTTATCCTCCAGCCAGCGGCTATACTTTTGCTTGCCTTCCAGCACACGTTTCCCCATATCAGTAAGTATAAAAGGTTCTGCTGGGCTTACCAGATCGGGTTGTAGCTGGCTCAGCTCATGTTGCAGCTGTAGGTCGCCAAATCCATAGTCCGGTTCCTGTTTCCAGAATTGCTCCATCAGAGATCTTTGGTCAGTACAGCCATTTGATATTAATTTTAATAAAACCTGCTGCACATAGTTTATGCTTGTTTGTGTGTCAGGAAAACGCTTGAGGTGCAGGTACAAAGCCTTTTTTAGTGTTGGCAATCTATCATCGTTTTGTAGCAGGTATGCCTGTAGCGACATTGGGTCGGGGCCAGCATATAATTGCCATAGTTTAGTTGCCTGTTCAAGTTGCGCAGGTTGTAGCTGCTTTCTGTTTTCAAAAACATCACGCATTTGCTCTGGCTTCAGATAACCTACATTTTCACCCTCATCAGGAATACAAATCGAAATCAGCTTTACTTTATTTTTATCTAGCAGATATAGCAAATACAACAGGTTTATCTGGCACATCAAATCAGTATCAAACCAAAGTATAACTTCGAAAAAGCTTTGAGCATTCTGTAGTTTTTGGACAACCTGTAATACTTTAGCTTCATAATCTGAGGTGGGGGCAGCATAGTTGTTTGTGATATACTGCTGTCTTTTCTTCCAGAACTCATCGTCCGGTAAAGTATACACTGCGGGACCCTCAGATAATACCTCGCGCCACACCAAAACTTTGCCTGGCAAAGCTGCTGCTTCGAAAGCCGGCATGCTGGCATCGCCGTTCAGTATGTGCAGGGTGGGCAGTATCTTCATTTGTGAAGAAAGTTGTAAAATGAAAAAGCAGCCGAATATACTTCAGCTGCTTATCATCATGAAATTAAAAACACTACCTTATAACGCTGTTCCCGAATTGTTTATTGTGGTAAATCAGAAGAAAAGTTCTGCACCTGAAAACAACCGGAATATCTAGGCATGCAGTGTTTTCTGCTTGTTTATTTTACCGGTTGAGGTTTCGTAAAACTTCTTGCGGTAGATTATTTGTTTCGGTATTTCGAATTTGCTGAGCAGGTTGCCTAAGGCGTTAAATAGTGCCTGTTCATGTTCGGCCGGGAGCGGCTTTCCTTCAAGAACTAAAACAATACGCTCGCCAAGCAGCTCATCGGGTTCGGATGTTATGAAAAAGCGTGGAGGCGCATCCATGCTGGCAAATGCTTCTGCTACAGCTACTTCAACTTTCTCGCTCTGCACTTTTACGCCACCTGTATTAATGGTATTATCAGCACGGCCTATCCAACGGAAGCGGGTAGAGGTAAGCAGTTCTACAATGTCGTTCGTAACTATAGTTTCGTTATTAGTAACATCGGCCTTAATAGTAAGGCAACCTCTGCTGTCCTGGCCTATCTCAATATTATCCAGCACATCAAAATACTCGGCTGCCTTTGGTCCGTTTAGCAGGCGCAGGGCAATGTGTGAAGCTGTTTCCGTCATGCCATAGGTAAGGTAAACCGGTACCTGCAACTGCTGCAGGTCGCGCTGCAGTGTAAAGCTAACAGGAGCGCCACCCACAAGTATAGCTTTCATTTGGTCCAGGCGATCAGCAGCATCCGGCATTTCCTGCAGGATGATCTGTAATTGCATGGGCACGAAAGAGGCAAAATCTATCTTCTCTTCTTTAGGTACCAGGGCCAGCGGGTTAGAAATCGGTTCTACAATTACCATTTCAAGGTCGCCTTCAAAACCGCGCACCAGCATCATGATACCGGCAATGAACTCGGTGTTCAGGCAAACCAGCATGCGGTCGCCTTTTTTCAGTTTCAGCACTTTAAGCGTGCGCGCCGCGCTTACCTCTAGCTGCTTACGGCTAAGGGTAATAGGCTTAGGCTCGCCTGTAGAGCCGGAAGTATGCATCGGGAACTCCTGAACACCATTGAGCCAGTTTCGGCAAAATTCAAGGGTTTTAGCCTCATAGCCATTAAGCGGTATACTGTTGCGGAAGGAGTAGTCTCTGATCTCGTCGTAGTAAAACTTTTTGCCGTTTAGTAAAAGCGAATCGGGCATAGGTTTCTGGTTAAATGATTGTAAGGTTACCATGCAAATATGTAGCGGCGCAAATTAGGGCACAACCGGTGCATAAACAAATAAAGCAGGAAGAACTGTAATTTTAGCAAAACAGCTCTTCCTGCTCTTTAAGCATTTTATTTTTTATATTCTAGGCTGCCAACAAGTAGCGATTACGCTTGTCCAACATAGCTGTTGTGTGGTATTTCAGCCTGAAAAGAATTAACGAATATTTGAAGAATAAGCACATAAACCTGACATCAGACCTAAAACGTTAGTCTGAGAATACTTAGAGTTTGAGTTGTCGGTTATACTTTAGTACAACCAGTCTTTCTTAGGCTTCCTTATCTTTCTGTCGAGTGAGAAGCGGCCTGACCCGAATACGAGGAAGAAGATCAGTAAAGCCAGCACAATGATAGAAGACCACAGTTCTGTGTTTTCAGAATAAAACCCACGCTGCGGATTAATAAAGAAAACTGCCCCGATAAGTATTGGCAACTGGAACAAAATAGCCACACGGGTTAGCAAGCCCATCGCGATCAGGAGTCCGCCAACTAAGTGCGCGAATGCTACATAATGCACCAGACCAAAGGATACCCACCTGAACTGGCTTTTCATCATCATACTATGCAAAGCGCCTGTATCCTGAATAAACATTACGCCCTTTGCAAAGAGAAATAAACCCAGCGCAATGCGTAAAAAGTCGATCCAGATAGGGTGGTGCGTGTCAGCCCAGCGCTCAATTCGGTGCATATCTTGTGTCAGGTTCATAACATAAGGGTTTAATATTAAACATATTGATATACAATCTATTAAACGATAATGTGAAAGAATTGGGCAACTATAAGTCAGATGATTTAGTGTTCTTTAGAAACTTGTTTGTAATGGAGTTTATAGTTGGTAACGGGAGTTGGCTTTTGCTTTAGTAGGTGCATCTGTTCCTCAGTCTTACATGCCTATAGTTTTATAGTTGGTTGTATTCCTCAGTCTTACATATCAATACTTTCATAGTCGGCCTTAGTTCGCTCCAAGCCCGCGAGGGCTCGTCCTTTGGCATCGCGCTGTGTGCCTGAAGCTGCTCCTCGCTCCGCTGCGGGCTGCCACTGGCGTGGCACCGCAACATGCACAAGGCGCTCAACCCAAGGACTGGGAACAACTTCGATAGCTATTGGCTATGGAAGTTGAAGCAATCTGTAGGGACAGGTCGCGACCTGTCCCTACAGATGATGCTATAGGACTATAACCTCAATTAAAACCATCATGAAATCCCCTCTCCTCAGAGGAGAGGGTTAGAGTGAGGTGAAAACGGTAGACTCAAAGCAACAGCTCTAACCAGGTGCACCGACTGACGATTCGATGTTTGAGCGTTCAGCGAGTTCAAAAGCGTCTTGATTCTTTTGCTTACAGGGGTGCAGGGGCCCCTTTTAGACTTTCTCATCAAGGAGAAAAGTAAGGCCCAGCCGGCGAGGCGAAAATCAATAAAAGCATAGAAGTGAAATTAATGCTTTCGGGTTGCAAAGAACCTTCAAACTCCCCTCCTAAGACAAGGAGGGGTAGGGGTGGTTGAACCAGTCTAACTTTTTTAAAACTCTAAACTCAACAGCGCTTGCTTATACTTAGCAAATGAAGCAGCGTTTTCTTTGCTGTCAGTGAAAACCTCCAGGACGCCCGGGCCTGCATCTTCAGCCATAAATTGTGGTAGTAACTGCTTGAGCTCTTCCAAAGAGGTACAGGAAGTATAGTTCAGGCCAAAATCACGGGCAGTGTTCTCTGCATTTAATTCCTGGCGTGTCTCAAAGAATTCTTCCAGCTCTGGTTGTTGCTTAGGTCCGTCAATCAGTCTGAAAATGCCACCGGCATGGTTGTTTAGCAGC
The DNA here is from genome assembly GCA_966250805.1 of uncultured Pontibacter sp. Classification (GTDB taxonomy): domain Bacteria; phylum Bacteroidota; class Bacteroidia; order Cytophagales; family Hymenobacteraceae; genus Pontibacter. The sequence continues at coordinate 94,336 of CBINIP010000003.1, forward strand.
ACGATGCGCAGGTTCTGTGGCAGGTAGTTATGCCACAGGCCGTTTCGGTCGTAGAAAAAAGCCAGGTCGCCGGTAAGCAGGGTAGTGATGTTGGTACTGGTAAGGGCGCAGCCAACCGTAGTGCTGGTGCTGCCATCAATGCCGCTGGTTCCACGGTTAGCATACACATGTACAGAGCTTTCTGCAGGCAAGCCCAAAATATTTGCATAGCGCACGGCCATGCTGTTTGCCAGGTGCAGGTTACTTTGCTGCGGTAGTTGCTTCAGAAGGTTAGCTACTGCCGTAAGTTCGCTGAATTCTGCAGTGGCAGTATAGTTCTCCAGAAATTTAGATACCTTTTGCTCAAAAGAGTGCCAGGCGTTCGTGAATGAGTTGTTAGCTAAATTATAGTTTGCTGAAGCTAGCTCTTCAAAAAAGTATTGAGGCGTGCACCGGATAATTTTCTTCAGCGACTGAAAAGTATCGGCTACAGCGCCGGCTGGTTGCAGGTGCCAGTGCGTTTGTGGTTTATACTTGCGCAGGTATAGTTTCAGGCTTTTCGAAATGATGGACTTGCCAAATGTAATAAGTAAATCAGGCTGAAGGGAGCACATTTTTTCTTCATCCGGGCAGGCAAGTATAGCATCCTGATGACGTATAGCTTCTGGCAATTCATGTACATTCGAGATCAGGTCGCCTACTATTACAGCACCTGTTGCCTTTGCAAACGCAGCCATACTTTGCAGCAGTTCCGGGTTATACTTATCCTGTCCGGCAACTACTAATATGCGCTTATACTGCTGAAGATCCTGAGTTAATTTCTGAACCTGAGCAGCAGCTAAAGTATAATTTGCTGCCTCTTCTTCAATAACCTTAACGTTAGTGTCAAATGCTATTGTTTCTCCTGAAGTTGGGTAGAATGGCTCGCGCAGCGGCACGTTTATATGCACTGGTCCTGCCGGAAAAGCAGTAGCTTCGTTCAATGCTTCAGAAACTATGCGGGCACTATGCCAGATAGCATCTTTGTGCTCCAGGTCAACAGGAAAAGTATAGCTATTCTTGATGTGCTGGCCATACACGTTTTGCTGGCGTATGGTTTGCCCGTCTAGCTGGTCTATCCACTCTGGCGGACGGTCGGCAGTAAGTATAAGCAGTGGAATCTGCTGAAAAAATGCTTCGGCAACGGCTGGTGCATAGTTAAGGGCAGCCGTACCGGAAGTACAGATCAATACGGTTGGTTTACCTGTTGTAAGCGCCATACCCAGGCCGATAAAAGCAGCGGCGCGCTCATCACTCACGGTGCGAACATTCAGCTTTGGATGGCGGGCAAAAGCAATGGTAAGTGGTGCACAGCGCGATCCTGGAGATAGAACCACATTTTCAATACCTTTCTGCGCGCATATCTCTGCAATATTTACAACCGGTTGTAGTACCATTTTATTTAATTAAGAATGACTGAATAACTGAATGATTGAATAATAAGCAATGTGTAAAGAAGCCTAGCTTTATACTTTCTTTGTAGTTGTTCTCAACCCTATAGTTAATTCATGGTCATTCAGTTATTCAAAAATCAGTTATTCAAAATTCGCCAGAACGTGGCGCATAGTCTGCATTTTGTGCTGGGTTTCCTGCCACTCTTTTTCTGGTGATGATTCTGCTGTAATGCCCGCACCAGCGTACAGAACGGCTGTATCTGGCAGTAGTTGCATGCAGCGCAGGTTTACGTACAAGTGTGTACCATCAGGGCTGTTTATCGGACCGAGAAATCCGCTGTAATAGCTGCGGTTATAACCTTCGTGGGCAAGTATAAAATTAAGGGCCGGCTCTTTAGGCAAACCACAAATAGCTGATGTAGGGTGCAAAAGCTGCAGCATATCCGTACCCAGCGTCGGGAAATCAACTTCCTTCAGATCAACTTTAAAGTCGGTGCGCAGGTGCATCAGGTTGCCGGCTATGATGGTTCTTGGCCCTATTTCGGTATACTCGCGCAGGCGCAGCCTTTTAAAGCAGCTCAGAATGTAGCGCTCCACCATGCCTTGCTCTTCAATTTCCTTCTGCCTCCAGATGGCCTCTGATACCGGCACTGTTGCAGGCTGTGTACCTGCTAATGCTACTGTCCTGAAAATCTGCTCCTGATCTATACTTACAAGAATCTCTGGCGAAGCTCCCAGCCACGTACCGGCCCCCGGCACCGAAACCAGCGAAACAAAAGCCATCGGGTAAGTCTGAAGTATAATTTCGAAAGCGGGCAGCAGATCAAACTTATTAGACAGGGGCAGCAGCATGTTCCTCGACAATACTACCTTCTCCATTTCCTCGGCCTGTATGGCTGCTACTGCTTTTGCTACAGCGGCTGTAAAAGCCTCTTCGGTTTGCTGTTGGTCACTTTTAAAATTTGCAGAAGTATGCCAGTTTGGTGTTGTTATACTTTCCTGCATGGCCTCCAGCGAAGTATAAAATGCTGCTACCATAGCTTCATCAGCGTGGGGGGCAGCTTCTAAATCACCGGTTCCAGCGTTAAAGTATAAGTCGGCTTGTATAAATAGGTTTGGTTGTGTTTCCGATACCTCAAAAGGACAGAAGAAAAAGCCAAACGGGCTGGTCTCAAGCGTAGTTGATGTTGTACTGAAATTGCTGTCGAACGAAATGCAGACCTGCAACTGGGCAGCTCCCGGCAAGCGCCAGGCAGCTACGGCAAGCCCTTGCGCCAGCGCCGTTGTAACTACCTGTGCAAAAGTACAGGTACGGGAACTGGCAGCCTTATCTGCGAAGGCAGCTGATGCCTTTGTCATATGCTTACTTTTTATCTATAACGGCCACCGTCATGCGGCTCAGGCATACCATATCACCGGCTTCTGATGTGATCTTAGTTTCCCAAACTTGAGTAGTACGGCCAATGTGCAGCGCTGTAGCTCTGCCATAAACCCAGCCTTCGCGCACGCTACGGATGTGGTTGGCATTTATTTCTAAACCAACACAGGCTTTTTTAGTTAGATCCACCTGCAGGGCTGCGCCTATACTTGCCAGCGTTTCGGCAAGTGCTACAGAGGCACCTCCGTGCAAAAGGCCCATAGGCTGGTGTGTGCGATGGTCAACTGGCATTTTTCCGCAAAGATAGCCTTCGCCAACCTCTGTTATTTCAATGCCCAGATGCTCAACCATGGTATTTTTTCGCCACTCGTTCAGCTTCTCTAACGTACTATCCTTTTTGTGCATAGGCTGCGATTTATAATTTCGCGCTTGTAAATTGTAAAAAGGCAAAAATAGAAGAAAATTGGCTGTAAAGAAAGTATACCTCATCCGCCACGGGCAAACAGATTTTAACCTGCAGGGCATTGTACAGGGCAGTGGCGTCGATTCGTCTTTAAACCAGAAGGGAAGGAGGCAGGCTGAGCTGTTTTATCAGATGTATCAAGATGTGCCTTTTGATAAAGTTTATACTTCGGTGCTGCAGCGGAGCATACAATCGGTGCAAGGGTTTATTGATGCAGGTATACCACATGAGTGCCACGCCGGGCTGAACGAGATAAATTGGGGCACCCGCGAAGGCACCCGCATCACACCCGATGAGGATGCTTACTACTATGGTATGCTGAACCGCTGGAGCTCCGGCGAAACACACGTATGCATAGAAGGCGGCGAAAGCCCCGAACTGGTGGCCGCACGCCAGAAGCCTTTTATAGATCTGATGCTTAGCCGGCCCGAAGAAGAAACTATACTTATATGCATGCACGGGCGGGCCATGCGCATTCTGCTGTCACAATTACTGAACTATCCGCTCCGCTGCATGGACCAGTTTTTACACCAGAATTTATGCCTTTACCAGCTAGATTATACCGGTAGTATGTTCACTGTGAAGAAGTACTGCGACGTAGACCACCTGCAGGATCTGGAGGTATTAGAGAAACAACCAGAGAAGCCATCAACAAATTAGAGCGTATAGTTTGAATAAAATATTTTTAAATCTAATTTTGGGCTGATTATAAAAGACCTTTTGGGCGAACATACAACATACGATATTTTATGGCTGAAGTGATACGAATGCCCAAGATGAGCGACACGATGACTGAGGGGGTGATTGCATCTTGGCTCAAAAAAGTGGGTGATAAGGTTAGTTCCGGCGATATTTTAGCTGAGGTGGAAACCGACAAAGCTACTATGGAACTGGAATCTTACAATGATGGAACTCTCCTCTACATCGGACCGAAGAAAGGGGATGCCGTTCCAGTTGATGCCGTTATTGCCATTATTGGTAAAGAAGGTGAGGATATCTCTGGCCTGCTGAACGGAGGCGCTGAGAGTGGCAGTAAGCCAGCTGCCGCAACCGAAGAAAAAGCAGAAACTAAAACAGAAGCTGCTCCTGCAAAGCAAGAGGCTCCTGCTGCTACAACTTCTGTTGATACTTCCAACATCAAAGCAAATGTTATCCGCATGCCTAAAATGAGCGACACCATGACAGAGGGTGTGCTTGTTTCTTGGCTGAAAAAAGTAGGCGATAAAGTTAAATCCGGCGATATTCTGGCAGAAGTTGAGACCGACAAAGCAACAATGGAGCTGGAATCTTACGAAGATGGTACACTGCTTTATACTGGCGTAGAAGCTGGTAGCGCAGTAGCCGTTGATGCCGTTATTGCTATTATTGGCGAAGAAGGTGCTGATTATAAAGCCCTGCTTAATGCTAGTGGAAGTAAAGTTCCTGCTGGTGTAGAGCAGCGCTCTCGTGAAGAGAATGCTAAAACAGATGAGAACATTGCTGCACAAGCTGATGCTACTACATCTGAAAAAGTACAATCTACAACGGTTCCTGGTACCGGTGCTGCTCAGGCAGAAACAACCGGAGCAGAAAATGGCCGTGTAAAAGCATCTCCGCTGGCTAAGAAGGTTGCAAAAGAAAAAGGTATAAATCTGGCTGCTGTTAAAGGTTCTGGCGAGGGTGGCCGTATTGTGCTGCGCGACGTTGAGAACTATACACCTGCTGCTGCTCCTCAGGCTGCCGCTCCGGCTGCACCTAAAGCTGCTGCTCCTGCTATACCTGGTGCTCCTGCCGAGTCTTACGAAGAAGTTGCTGTATCGCAGATGCGCAAAGTAATTGCCCGCCGTCTGGCAGAAAGCAAATTCTCTGCACCGCACTTCTACCTGACCATGGAAATAGACATGGACAAGGCGATTGAGGCGCGTGCAAGTATAAATGAAGTATCTCCTGTTAAGGTATCGTTCAACGACCTGGTTATTAAAGCTGCTGCTGCGGCACTTCGCCAGCACCCTGCTGTTAACTCATCGTGGTTAGGTGATAAGATCCGTTACAACAAGCACATCAATATTGGTGTAGCCGTAGCGGTAGAAGAAGGCCTGCTGGTGCCGGTTGTGCGCAACGCCGATTACAAGTCGCTTTCTGCTATTGCTGCTGAGGTGAAAGATCTGGGTGGCAAAGCGAAGACTAAGAAACTGCAGCCATCAGACTGGGAAGGTAACACGTTTACAATCTCTAACCTGGGTATGTTCGGTATCGAAGAGTTTACAGCTATCATCAACCCACCAGATGCATGCATCATGGCAGTAGGTGGTATCAAACAGATACCTGTTGTGAAGAACGGAAACATCCAGATCGGCAACGTAATGAAAGTAACTCTTTCATGCGATCACCGTGTAGTAGATGGCGCTGTTGGTTCTGCCTTCCTGCAAACATTCAAGAACCTTCTGGAAAACCCGGTAAGAATACTGGTATAACCTGAAAGTATAAAGTATAAGAAAAGCCTCTCTGGAAACGGAGAGGCTTTTTTGTTTGTGGCTGGGCTTAAGAAGGAGAAACTGCCTGCCTGAATTTTCCCGCTGAACTTGTATGACTGCGTAGCAAGAACCTGATATAAGCCAGGTGGGAAAACAATACGAGCGGAACTATAAATGCGGGTAACCAGACGTAAGGAAAGTATAACAGGGCAATGTTTGGCTGCTCGAAACCGAACTGCTGAAAAGGAGTAGGCACCGACAGAACGCCATGTGTAACAATATTAAGGAGCAGACCAAGGCAAATCAAATTCCAGCCAAGCAAGAATCTTCTGGAAAGAATGCATCTCACATAGCCAAAATAGTAAATAAACGGAGCCGAAAGGCCAGCCAAAATATCGAAGTTCCTTCCTTCAAAGGTCATCAATTCCGGAACGCCCTGATTTAAGTATAACCAGAAGAGCACCAATTCTACAGGTATTCTTACTATGTGCAGCAAAGTCAAAGTACCAGTATTTAAGCTGTCGATAAATTGCCTGCCTTTGCCGGTGATGAATAATACAGCAATAAGCAGGAGGGGAGGCAAAACCAACAGTGAAATTCGGGGCGGGAATGTATCTGTAACCTTATAAAAGCCGGTTAGGGCTATAACACCCTGGGCAATCAGCCAGAGAATGCAAAGTATAGCCACGAGCTTAGAATGGTTACTTGCTCTAAAAAGCAGCCAAGCAGCCAGTAAAGTGGTGAGCGAGAAGATGAGCGAGATGTAGGCTGGTAACTTTTCCATAGTATTGTTTTAGATTGATGAACAATACAAAGGAAGTGCAGATAATACATTTTATACTTGCCAAATGGCAAGAAATAAGAGAGTTAGCTATTTCTTAGCAAATTCTTTCCGGATGCGGCTCAGAGAAGTATCTGTTACACCAAGGTATGAAGCAATGTGTTTTAGAGGTGCATTCTGGAAGATCTCAGGATTTGCTTGCAGCAGGTGAGCGTAGCGTTCTTCCGCCGTTTCCGTGATCATCGATAGCATCCTGACTTTCAAGCCCGAAAATCCTTTTACTAAAATAGATCTGCCAAACTCGCGGAATTCCGGCAGTGCATGAAACAGGTGGTTTAGCTGCTCAAAAGTTATACTCCAGCCCTGGCAGTCAGTAAGAGCTTGAATGTTTTCTTTGGAAGGAGTACGGTTGAAGAACGAAGAAACCTCGAAAACAACCTGATTGCTGCTGTAAAAGCTGGTGGTAACTTCGTCGCCCTCTGTGTTGTAAGCGAAAGCCCGCATAAAGCCTTGTTCAAGAAAAAGATACTCCTGGCTCACCTTGCCTTCTTCCAGGATAAGATTCCCTTTAGAAAGCTCTTTTCTGGTAAAGTGCTCTGCAATTTCAGCTGCCTTTTGCTGGTTGATGAGACCGGTGCTTTGCAGAAACTGTATCAGCTTTTCGTTGTTCATGTATGGCTGCGTTTACTTTTTAAAGTATAAGTTACTATAATACTTTAAAGTTGTTACCTGATACATAACATTTTCAAAGCCTCTGCCTGTGAAGTATAAAAGCGCTAAAGTCTTACACAGAATAACCCGAAGTTATAGATTTGCCCTTGTTCGTGTTTTTACCAACAATCGATCATTAAAAGGTATTTGACTTGCTAGTGAGAACACTCAGGTAGGGCAAATGGTATAGCTTATCAAAGGTTCTAGTTATTTCCCTTTTAAGAAGCAATTTCTCTAAATAACAGTTTAGATATTGATGATCTTGAACTCCTGTTTGATCTTTTTCTCCCATTCTTTTTGCATGCGGGTGTTGTTGCCACCATGCGTTTGCCGGTCATACAGGTCCTGGTAAGACTGCATCAAGCGTATTTGTTCCTGTAGCTTATTCTGTACAAAGTCTTTCTTTTTCAGGGTTTTCCTGTCCAGGCTATTCAGTTCTATTTCCAGAGACTCGGCATACAGGTGAGCAATGTCGAAGTGCAGCTGCTCGTGTCTTAAAGAATAATCATCCCTGTAGCCGGCTTTAACCCACGAATCAGCAGGAAAAGCTACAGCATATGCATCGTAGCTGATACCGCCGGACCAGAAGCTGGTCTCCTTAACTTTTAAAAATATAGATACAGTAATTTCAGCGCCTTTAGATGCGTCTGCGTACCTAGGCTTTCCTCTGAAATCCTGCCAGGTCAGTTTCTTATCAGAGTCGTAGGGCAGAACGTCTGAGGATTGTGCGAATCCGCTGAGAGAAAGTATAAGGCCAAATAAAAACAGAGTAACTCGTTTCATTGTACAGTTTCGGTGTTGCTGCCAGTTACTATGCATAAAGCAGGCCAAGTATAAGCAACGCTATGTAAAACTTGTAACGAACAACAGTTAAGCTGTTGTAACAGAATAGATTAAATAGCGCATTTAATTGGCATCAGGAGTTATACTTAGTATGATTTATACTTCGATGTAACAGATATCGGAAGGGGAAAGTGCGAGATTTATAGTATCGCCTTCGGCAAAGCAGCATGTGCCGGTTCTTATAGTTATTGGTAACTTTGAAACCAATACTTCTAGTTCATAGTGGCTTCCGTAGAACTTTACCTTCTGTACTTTGCCTGCAATAGCCTCATTGTTGTTCTCTGATATCTGGAAGCTCTCCGGACGAATAAGCACTGATTTGCCATTCAGCTTGATGCCGGGTATACCAGCCAAAGCGCTGGCTTCTGAAGCAGGTATAAGGTTATAGTTACCGAACAGGCCTGCTACATAAGTGTTTACAGGTTTGCGGTAAATCTGCTCCGGAGTGCCGTTCTGTATGATCTGCCCGTCTTTCATTACCATTATCTCATCTGCCCACGAAAGAGTATCTAAAGGATCGTGTGAGATGAGGATGCAGGTAATTTCAAGTTCTTCGCCAATGGCATCTATTACTTTTTTCAAGGTGCTTTTATGCACCATATCCAGGTTTGAGAAAGGCTCGTCGAGCAATAGGAGACCGGGTTGCGTGAGGAGCAGGCGAGCCAGGGCAATGCGTTGTTTTTCGCCTCCGGAAAGCTGGTTGGTTTTGCGCTGCATCAGGTGATTGATGTGGCAAAGTTCGTACAGGTTTTCAGCTTCATCGGCAGAGAGTGTGTTCGCATACTTCAGCACTTGCTCAACGCGCAGAAACGGAGGCAACTCGAAATGCTGCGACAAATAACTGATACCAGGATGACCGGGCACTAACTTATCTGCAGGGCCAATTACGGTTTCATCTTCAAATATAACCTGACCTGCAGAAGGCTGCACCAGTCCTGCTATAGTTTGCAGCAGGGTGCTTTTGCCGGAACCAGTTTCCCCGGAAATAGCCAGTTTCTGCAACGCTTGCTGGTTAAAATTTATGTTATGCAGAATAACATTCCCATTCTCTTCTACCCGGATACCTGATACTTCTAATAAACTCATAATGCTGGCAGCAAATAAAATTAACGCTGCTTGCATTATCGTTTCCATAGTTTAGCACCAGGAGAAGGAGGGAAGAGGTTTTGGTAATTAAGTATAAAATCTTCCGCAGTAGCAGCTAGCAAAGGTACTACTATTAAACCGCTTCAGCATAATGTTGAAGTACAGCTTTAGTAGCTGGCTATAGTTTTTACCTGTTTCACGCGGGAAAGCTGTGAGGTGAAATCCTGAAAAGTTTCGGGGCTTACGCTCCAATCAGGTGGCTGAATCTCGCCCCAGGCCTTTGGTGAATCGTGCAGGTTAAAATAGCAGATTCCTTTCAGCTGCGGATTGCTGTTTATAGTTTTAGAGGCTTCGGCCAGCCATGTTTTTTTATACTTGTCAGGCCCTTTAACACCGAACTCAGTTATGAATATAGGTTTGTTTACAAAGCGCATGCGGTATAGTTTGCGCCTGAAAATAGTGCTGAAAGATTCCTGCTGGTTATGGTCAGTTATGTTTTTATCCGGTAAACCATAAATGGCGATACTGATGTAATCAACCACATCATCTCCGGGCCACCATTCCAGAGAACCACGATCACCGGCTGGCCCCCATACATACTTAATGTTTTTGGAAGCTCTTTGATTGAGATTAGCTACATAGCGGTAGGCCTTGATATAGGTCATCGGGTCCTGGCTCTGCCACGGATAGCGCGTAATTGGAATCTCCATTTCATGTGCCCAGCGCAGGTATACAGTTTTGTTTGTACCTGAAATTATAGCATAAAGCTCGTGCAGTTCTTTATCATACTTACCATCTAGCACTTTTTGTAACACCTCAGGGTCGTGCTCGCGGTACTTATCTTTCCAGGGCTCCATGGTTACTATAACATCATGCCCGCGTGCTACAACAGCCTTAAATTCTTTTCTAAAAGAGCCATTCTGCAGGCTTTTCCAGTCTGTGAACAAATGCTCCACCGATACGCGGAGCTGGTCTGTCAGCTCAAGTTTAGGATCGAAAACACCTACCAATAGCTCAGATTCAGTATCTATTTTCTGACTTTCCGCTGAAGGAGGAGTAGGATAGTCTTCCTGAAATGCTTCAATATCTTTAGCAGCAGTAAGCAACCATTCTTTTTTAAAAGCCTCTGCAGGCATTTTTTCAGAGCCGATTACAAGAGCAGGTTTACCTGTAAAGCGCAGGCGGTGCAGTTTTCTTTTGATAAGGGTAGTAACATCTTCTTCCTGCGGATAGGCGTTAGAAAGCAATTCTGATTTTCCCTTAAGGGTGATACTGCTTATATCCACTACATCGGCGCCAGGCCAGTATTCTAAAGTACCCGGATATCCTGCCGAACCCCAAACCATACTGATATTGGGCGCAGTTTTCTTGCAAAGGTTAGCAACATGCCGGAAAGCTTCTATGTATACTTTAGGAGATTGATTCTGCCACGGATAATGCGCTACAGGCACTTCCATTTCGGGGTTCCATCGCAGGTATACTTTACTTTTGCTGTTGGCAATTTCTGTGCTTAAAGCCTTGAATTTTTCATCGTAATCCCCATCCAATACTGCCTGCAGCACCCCATGTTGCGATATAACCAGGCCTGCTGATGCATCCCACATTTCAATTGTAAGAAGCAGGTTATTTTTGGTTTGTAGTGCAGTTTTAAGCTCATCAGGTATAGTTGTTGTGCCAGATCCGGCCCAGCGGTAAGTATAATGGGGCATCGTTGTCACTTCATCCGGTTTTATTTTCTGTTCAGGATCATAAACACCAAGTACAGGCGAGGCTTTATCTACTATAAAGCTGTCGTTTGCAGTTTCTTTCGCCTCAGTTGTAAAGTATAAAAAAGTAAAAAGGGCTGAAAATGCCAGAACTGCTGCTATACCAAATATAAGTATGTTTTTGGGCTGGTGGCTCATGTAAGGGTGTAAGATGTAAAGGAGCTATAAGTATATTCTATTCTGAATATACTACTGACGCGATTTAACAGTTTAGGTTACAACCTTTTCACGAAGTAGAGTAAGCTGTACCTGAAAACCTTTACAGACATTTTGGCGCAAACTATAGCTTTGGCTTTTTGTTTGAAGTTGCCGTAGCTTTACAGGAGTAGTGGCGAAGTATAAATCACGTGCTTCGCTGCGTATAACCATCAAAAAGAAAAGAATGACGAAAATAAGATCAACCACCGTTTGCGGTATTTACCACAACGGAGAAGTAGCCCTGGGTGCCGACGGCCAGGCCACTATGGATAAGCATATTGCCAAAAGTAATGTAAAAAAGATCCGTAAGTTGCTGGATGGTAAGATAGTAACAGGCTTTGCAGGTTCTACTGCCGATGCCTTTACCTTGCTGGAGCGCTTTGAAGAAAAGCTGAATGCATACCAGAGCAACATGAAACGCGCTGCCATTGAGCTTGCAAAAGACTGGCGTAAAGACCAGTACCTGCGCAAACTGGAGGCTATGATGGTAGTGGCTAATAAAGACGAACTGCTTATCATATCTGGTACTGGCGATGTATTGGAGCCGGATAACCAGATTGCTGCCATTGGCTCAGGAAGTATGTATGCCCATGCTGCCGCTTTGGCACTTAAAAAGCATGCCCCGCACTTAACTGCTGAAGAGATGGTACGCGAGTCCCTGAATATCGCAGCCGATATCTGCATCTACACAAACCATAACTTAATAATAGAGAAACCGGCTTCTTAAAAGCTGCAGTAACGTGTGCCGAAAAATATCTTTTTTCAGAACCTGAAAATGGAATTTTTTGCACCCGTTTATGTTTGGTTTCTGAAACTGGAGGACCTGCGCCAGGCTAATAATTCCACCTGCTTTTTTCCGGTGTTCGAACAGCTGTTGTAGATAGTCCGTAAAGTATAAATCAATTTTTAATTTATAACTTGCAGACTCAAGTAGCTCCGATTTTAGTGGGGCTTAAAGCTAATTAAAATGGAAGTATCAAATTTCTTAAAGAAACACTACAAGCACTTTAATGCCGCATCGCTGATTGATGCCGCCGAAGGATACAAAACACACCTGAACAATGGTGGTAAAATGCTGGTAACATTGGCTGGTGCCATGTCTACGGCAGAACTTGGTATCATTCTGGCCGAAATGATCCGCCAGGACAAGATCCATGCTATTTCTTGCACAGGCGCTAACCTGGAAGAAGATATTTTCAACCTGGTAGCCCACGACTTTTATGAGCGCGTGCCGCATTACCGCGAGCTTTCTGCCGCTGACGAGGAAGAGTTGCTGAGCCGCCACCTGAACCGCGTTACAGATACTTGTATTCCTGAAGAGGAAGCGATGCGCCGCCTGGAGCACACTGTGCTTAAATATTGGGTTAAGGCTGATCAGGAAGGTAAATCATACTTCCCTCACGAGTTCTTCTACCAGATTCTGCTAAGCGGCGACCTGGAGCAGTACTACCAGATCGACCCTAAGAACAGCTGGATGCTGGAAGCTGCTAAAAAGAACCTGCCGATCATTTGCCCGGGCTGGGAAGACTCTACACTGGGTAACATTTACGCAGGTCACGTGATCAGCGGCGACATCAAGAATGTGCATACCGTTAAAACCGGTATTCAGTACATGATGGAGCTGGCTGAGTGGTATACGCAAACTGCCAAAGAAGAATCTACTATCGGTTTCTTCCAGATTGGTGGTGGTATTGCCGGTGACTTCCCGATCTGCGTGGTACCAATGCTGCACCAGGATCTTCAGCGCGAGGGTGTTCCTCTTTGGGGTTACTTCGCTCAGATCTCTGACTCTACTACCAGCTACGGTTCTTACTCAGGCGCTGTGCCAAACGAGAAGATCACCTGGGGTAAGTTAGGCAAAGACACACCAAAGTACATGATCGAGTCAGACGCTACCATCGTAGCACCGCTTATTTTTGCGCTGGTGCTTGATATGTAATTGCTGAGATACAAGACGTAATACAAGATACAGGATTTATACCTGTGCTATAGATAAAAGGTCAGCTGTTGATTCAGCTGACCTTTTTTGTTTAACTGTTTCAAAAAGTAAAAGCCTTAAGAAGTAGTAAAGCCCTAGTCCCTTCTCCTTGAGGAGAAGGTTAGGACGAGGTGATAAGACAGGTGAAGGAAATTAGACCGTTGTACTTAGAGTTTCATCAAAGCTATTCTCTATAGCCCATACTACTCTTTCCAGGTGGTTGTAAACTTCCTTATTCTCAAATCTTAAGACTTTATAACCCTGCTGCTGAAACCACATATCCCGAAGTTCGTCAGCCTGTTTAGAACCAAAGTTCTGATGACTCTGACCGTCTAACTCAACAATCAGTTTTTCTTCAAGACAATAAAAGTCTACGGTATACTTGCCAAAGGAATGCTGCCTTCTGAACTTTCGTCCTTTGACTTGCCTATTGCGAAGGGCTTGCCAAAGTATAACCTCTGCTGATGTTGCATTTCGTCGCAGTTGCCTTCTGAATGATAGATTGTTCATAGGAAAAGGGTTTCGCGGATAACTGCTGCTCTATGTTTTAAGTTCAGCTGTTATCCCCTCATCCTAACCTTCTCCCCAAGGAGAAGGGACTAGGGCTATCGCAACTTTCTACTTATTTGCCTTCTACCTTTCTGCCTCTCTAACTCATCTCTCCAACTTCTCTGCCCTGAATACATTATCTGCAGCCTGTAGTATTTTGCCTTTTAGCTTCGGGTTATAGTTGGGGTGCTCTTCCAGGAAGGTTCTTATAGTTGCTGCGGCTGTGGGTGTTTGGTAATACGCGAAAGTGGACTGCAGCCAGTTGGTCGGGAAGAAGATGTCGCCGGTTAGCTGGATTTCCGCTACCAGTTCCAGGCTCTCGCGCAGGTATTTTTCAGAAGTATTAGCGCGCAAAGGATGGTGCAGGTAACCTAGTGCGGTGGCTACCCAGGCTTCTTTTTCGCGGTTGCGCTGGTCTTTGAGCGAGGCAAAAAAGGCATCGCGTTGCTGCACATCTCCCGACAGGGCTGGCATCAGGAACTGCATGCGTTTTTTGCGGTCCGGGTTCTTGATCCGGTTAGTCTGTTCCTGAAGTATAGCGGTGGCATCAGGATAATCGCGCAGGGCCAGGGCGGCGGCCAGCGAAGTATAATCGTCTTCGGTAAGCTTAACACCGGCCGGTGCTTTTTCCTCTTTCCATATTTTGTAGAGCCTGTCCTGCGCTTCTTTGCTAAGGGCTATACTTTGATAGGCTTTGAACAGCAGTTTCTTAGAGTTGGGTTGCTTATTCTGCTCCATAGCCTTCCACAGTTCGCTCTCCAGTTTGGCTGCCATTTGCTCTCTTTTGGCAGGTGTCATAAACCTCCAGAAGACGTCGTTTAAATAATTAGTTAGTAGCTTCAGATTTAGCTCGTCCTGTTCATTAGCTGATTCAGATACAGTAATCGGCAACATCAAATCTGGTGTTACTGTTCTGCCATTGAGCATGTTTTCATACAGGTTAATGTAGGTAGCAGCTCGCAAAACCGGGTTCTGAATTTTCTGGCTGATGCTGCCCAGGTTGCGCATATCCAGTGGAAACACGCCATACCCTTGCCCGGAGGAGTTGAACAGTACTGTAAGCGGCATTCTTTTCCCAACAGCTTCGGACAGCTCCACCGAGGCTTTGTCCATGTTCACGGTCAGTTCCTCCACGTGGTCTTTGTAGACCAAAGCTACCTCAAAGTGCTGCGGCCACAGGCGGTCTGAGCTATCTTCTGCTTTTTGGGTTATCGTGAAAGAGTTGATCTTTCCGTCTTCCACCTTCAGGTCATAATCAAATACAGGGCGTCCTGCTTCATTCACCCACACCTGGTTCCAGGCTTCCAGGTCGGCAGGCGTGAGGGCATCCAAGATCTCAATCAGGTCCGGCCAGGAGGCGTTGCCGTTGGCATACTTTTTCAGGTACTGGCGCAGCCCCTGCTTAAACTGTTCTTCGCCCATCAGCCGCTCCAGCTGGCGCATCATGATAGGGGCTTTGTGGTAAATAATGTTGCCATACAAGGTGCCGGCATCCTGCAGGTTCGCCAGGTCCTGGCGGATCGGGTTGGCTCCGGCGGTGCGGTCTACGCCGTAAGCTGCTGGAAAATGATCAACCAGGAACTTGAGGTCATAGTTGGAGTTCTGCAGCGAAACCTGCGTGATCTTGTCAGCCATGAAGTTGGCAAAAACCTCCTTCATCCACACATCGTTGAACCATTCCATCGTTACCAGGTCGCCAAACCACATATGGGCCGTTTCGTGAGCGATGAGGCTGGAGCGGGCAATTTTCTGGTCCTGTGTAGCGCCTTCATCCAGGAACAGGGTGGAGGCTTTGTACTGAATGGTGCCAACGTGCTCCATGCCGCCATACTGGAAATCAGGTATAGCTACAAAATCGAACTTCTGGAAAGGGTATGGGATCTGAGTGTAAGCTTCCATAAACTTCAGCGCATCGGCATGTATCCGGAAGATCGGATCCATACTTTCCCTGATCTTGGCTGGATCGGTTTCGCGGTGCAGCAACTCCATCCTTCTGCCACCTTCCTCGCGCATTAGGCGGCTAAAATCACCGGCTGCAAAGGAGAAGAGGTACGTGCTGATGGTGTCGGAGGGCAGGTAACGATAGGTTTTGGTGCTACCCGTTAGTACCGAATCCTGCAGCGGCGCATTGGCCTGTGCTTTCCAGTCAGTGGGTATAGTTAATGCCAGAGTATACGAAGCCTTCAGGTCTGGCTGATCGAAACAGGGGAAAACGGTGCGGGCGCGGTCTGGCACCAGCAAAGTATAGAGGTAATCTTCGTTGCGGTTCAGCGACATATCGCCGGCTATGAATTTTATACTTACCTCGTTCTTCCCCTTTTTCAGGTTTCTGGCCGGTATAACCAGGTGCTCGTTGGTATGTTTGATGGCTATACTTTTGCCATTGACGCTTACCGCCTGCAGTTTCTCAGTTCTTTCCTTAAAGTCGATCTGCAGCGGCTGGGTATTTTCTATCAGGTCAAAAGAGATCATTTCGGAAGCAACTATAGGTGCGTCTTTGCTGTCCGGTATGGTTAGTTGTATGTCATACCCGATGTTGCGGAGCACTTCTTTCCGGTATTCAGCAAGCGATTTGGAAACTCCTGTTTCTACGGGCAGCACTGAATGTGTTGTAGCAGGCTTTGGAGCACAGGAGTAAAGAATAGAGAGTGAGAAGGCTAAGGCACTATACTTAAGAGCTGTATGAGCTTTTTTGTTCATGGTCTTAAAAGATGTATAAGCAAACAGCAGGAAGATACTAAAAATTACCTGCACACCTATAGCCAAGGCCATGGTTTATACTTCAGAAGTTGTATTCAATAGCATACATACCTATATTTATACCTGGTATAAGCGTTTCTTGTAATCAGAGGTATGCTCTTGAAATTAACAGGAATAAATTTTTAGTGAAATTTTACTTACGAGCGGAGGTTTTTAAGAAACCTAGTGAAATATCAGCTAATCAGCTCTCTTTTATTGAACAGAAATTTTTCTTCTTTCAGAAAATAATCGCCGCGCTTTTGCAGGATGGTAAGGTTATCAAGCGTTATTTCCCAGTTAAAATTATAGGTGTCCAGAAAATTAAGTATAGGACCCACCAAATTGCGGGATGTGTCGCCGAGGGCCAGCGAAATATGTGGCAACCAAGTATTAGGGCTGTAATGTATACCCATTTCTACACTCATTTCAGAGATATCGCGGTGCAGGCGAGCGTGCAATTGATTTAAGGGTGGCGTGCGCAGCACCGGAATATATATTACAGGATTTTCGCCCGGGAAGATTCCTAAGCCAGTAGTTCTTACTTTAAAAGGCGGAGTTTCCAGACACACCTGTTCCAGGTATTCAAGCAGTTCGTCCTTGTCAGCTATTTCGGCTGTAAGCAAAGTCAGGTGGGGGTAAGGAGTCATTTTAACGCCGCTTATCCCGAATTTTTCCTCTATCAGCCCAGTTATTTCTATTACACGTTCAGTATTGAAAGCATCTAATAAAGAGGTTATAGCAATCATAGATTAGTGGAGAAGTGCCTTTATAGCTGAATAATCTGTTTTGTTGTTCTTAAGTATGAACTGTGCCAACCAGGTATAGTTTAACTGCAGGACCATACTTTTGTGCAAAAGTATGGTCTTTACTGATATAAGTGTACCATCTCAAAGAATTTAAGTTGCCTGCTTGTTTGCTTTACAGCTATACTTTGCACTTTTAAGCCGGAGTAATGGTTTATACTTTGCACGCGGGGTTAAGCAGGGCAGTTGCTGCATCGTATGCTTTAAAATTTAGTACCTTTGCGTTTTAAAGATATCCGGACACATGATCTCCATCAATAACCTTAATTTTCATTTTGGCAGCCGCCCAATGTATGAAGATGCTAACCTGCACATTAAACCTAAAGATAAAATAGGTCTGATCGGGCTTAATGGTACAGGCAAATCTACGTTGTTGCGCATTATTGTAGGCGAGTATAAGCCAGATGGCGGCAGCATCCAGATGAGCAGGGATACTACCATCGGTTTCCTTAACCAGGACCTGCTTAGCTACGAGACCCATGAAAGTATACTTTCGGTAGCCATGCAGGCCTTTGATGAGGCGCTTAGCCTGCAAAAGGAAATAGATAAGGTATTGGTGGAGTTTGAAAATAATTTTACCGATGCTCTGGTAGATAAGCTGGCACAGTTACAGGAGCGTTTTGAAGCTTTGGGCGGCTATACCATGCAGGCCGAAGCCGAAGCTATCCTGGAAGGTCTTGGTTTCAGTACCGATGAGCTGAGTAAACCACTGGCTTCTTTTTCAGGTGGGTGGCGCATGCGTGTAATGCTGGCAAAGATCCTGCTTCAGAAACCGTCGCTGCTGCTGCTTGATGAGCCTACCAACCACCTGGACTTACCTTCAATAAAATGGCTGGAGACTTACCTGGAGCGCTTTGAGGGTGCAGTGGTTATTGTATCGCACGACCGCGAATTTCTGGATAAGACTACCAATGTAACGGTGGAAGTTTCGAACAGCAAGCTGAATGTGTACCCTGGCAACTATAGCTTTTATGTAGAAGAAAAAGCTATGCGCAACGAGATACAGAAAGGTGCTTACGAAAACCAGCAGGCCCAGATACGACAGGCAGAGCGCTTTATTGAGCGCTTTAAAGCAAAGGCATCTAAGGCGAAGCAGGCGCAAAGCCGTATGAAGCAGCTTGAACGCATGGAGATCATCGAAGATGTGGCCCCGGATGCAGCTAAGGTAAACTTCAGCTTTAAGTTTAATACACAGCCTGGCCGCCATATTCTTCGCCTGGAGCACATGAGCAAAAGCTACGGCGAAAAGATCATCTTCCGGGATACCAATGTGCATATAGAGCGCGGCGATAAAATAGCCTTAATTGGTGCGAATGGTAAAGGTAAATCAACGTTGCTGCGCATTATTGCTGGTACCGAGAAAATAGATGGCAAGCGTGAGCTAGGGCATAACGTAATCATGTCATTTTACGCGCAGCACCAGTTGGAGTCGCTAAATGTGGAGAACGAGATACTGCAGGAGCTGCAGCAGGCAGGCTCGAATAAAACAGAAGTAGAGCTGCGCACATTGCTGGGCTCGTTCCTGTTTACCGGAGAAACTGTTTTCAAGAAGATTAAGGTGCTTTCGGGTGGCGAGAAGAGCAGGGTAGCTTTGGCAAAAACACTTATTTCTGAGGCTAACTTCCTGATGCTGGATGAACCTACCAACCACCTCGACATGCAGTCGGTAAATATACTTATTCAGGCTCTGGAGCAGTATGAAGGCACGTTTGTGGTAATTTCTCACGACCGCTACTTTGTAGAGAATGTAGCTACCAAGATCTGGTATATCGAGGATTACCAGCTTAAAGAATATCCTGGTACTTACGAGGAGTATGAGCAGTGGCAGGAAAAGCGCGAAAAAGAAGCTAAAAAAATTGCAGCCAGCGCACCGGTAGCAGCCAAAAAAGAAGAAGCTAAACCAAAGCAACGTGATACTTCTGAATACGCAGCACTAAACAACCAACTGAAGCAGGCTAACAAACAACTTAACGAAGTTGAAAAACAGGTGCAGCGCCTGGAGCAGGAGTTAGCAGATTACGAAGCCCAACTTGCTGACCCGAAAGTATACGGTAATGCCAGCCTGCTGCAGGAAACCTCACAGAAGTTTGAAGCAGTGAAGAAAGAGCTAGATGCAACGAGCGAGAAGTGGGAAACCCTGATGATGGAGGTAGAAGAACTTCAGGAAAAACTGGCATAGAAGTATAAAACTTATTTTTGAAAAGCAGTCTCAAATAATATCCGGGGCTGCTTTTTGCATTTTTATACTTACCAGTTGCCTGATTTTGATGCTTGGAATGTAGTTTTTTAACTGCATAATAGATAAATTAATATTATAACATCTAAATATTGAAATTTATTAAACTTTATTGTACTATATATAGTATACATTAAATATAAAATATATATTTGCAACGTTATATTAAATCTGGTTAATCTATCTGATCTTTTACACAAGATTGAAGCAATAACTAAGGCTATTGCAGTTGTGAGGATATGTGTGGTTTGTTTAAAAGTATAAGGTATAAAATAGAGATATTCATCTAATCATCCTTACACAAACAACTATAAACAATTCATGAAACTACAATTACTCAAATTGTTGACACTTTTAATTCTATTAGTTACTGTTGCATCTTGCTCAAGTACAAACTGCCCTGCTTACAGCAGCAACGGTTTCAAGCCAAAGTATAAGCCTACTTTTTTATCTGAAAACAGCCGCAGATAATGTTCCTGTAACATTATCTGAACTTGATTATCTATATACAAAAGAGCTGCTCCTGAAAAGGAGCAGCTCTTTCTGCTATCTGTAAAGCCTTAAGCTGTAGCCGGAATTCTTTTCAGGGTTTCCAGCGTAAAATCCCAGTATTTCTGCACAGAACTGATCTGCACTTTTTCATCAGGGGAGTGGGCTCCGCGGATATTAGGGCCGAAGGAGATCATTTCCATTTTAGGATAATTAGCACCTACAATACCGCATTCAAGACCAGCATGGCAGGCGTTTACATGCGCTTCTTCCTGATACATTTCGCGGTACAGGTCGCTCATCAGTTTAACTATGGTTGCATCCGGTCGCGGAGTCCAGCCAGGATAGGAGCCAGCCAGACTTACATTAGCACCAACCAGCTCAAAAGTACCTTGTATAGCGCGGGCAAGATCCATTTTCTCAGTATCTACAGAGCTGCGCGTCAGGCATTGAATAGAATAATTGCCATCCTTTACCAGAACGCGGGCCAGGTTGTTTGATGTCTGTACAAGCCCTTCAATGTCAGGGCTCATGCGGAAGATGCCATTCGGGCAAGCCTGTATAGCACGTAGTAATTTATACTGGAAATCAGGGGCCAGAACAAGTTGTGGTTGTTCAGCAGGCTCCAGGACTACATCCAGGTTAGGATCTGTGGTGGCATACTCGCTCTTTAATACAGCTTTTTCGGTGTTTACGAAGCTCTGGAAAGCAGCATCCTGTGCTTGTGGCACAGCAACTACTGCAAACGATTCGCGCGGTATAGCGTTTCTCAGACTGCCACCGTCTACAGAAGCTATGCGCAGGCCAAATTGATCTGCCGCCTGGAACAGGATACGGTTCATCAGTTTGTTCGCATTACCACGCCCCAGGTGAATATCCATGCCTGAGTGGCCGCCTGTAAGCCCCTTCACGCTGATGCGGTAAGCTTTAGAATCAGCAGGTGTTGCTTCGGTTTCATATGAGCCGGTTGCTGTAACATCCACTCCGCCAGCGCAACCTATGGTCAGTTCGCGGTCATCTTCGGTGTCCAGGTTCAGCATGATCTCTGCGTTCAGCAAACCGCCCTTCAGGCCAAGTGCGCCTGTCATGCCGGTTTCTTCATCTATAGTAAACAAAGCCTCGATAGGAGGGTGCTGAATGTCTTTGGATGCCAGTACAGCCATTATAGTAGCCACACCAATACCATTATCGGCGCCCAGCGTAGTGCCTTTTGCTTTTACCCAGTCACCATCAACAAACATATCAATACCTTGCGTGCTGAAATCGAAGTTGGTATCGGCATTTTTCTGGTGCACCATGTCCAGGTGGCTTTGCATCAGAACTGTTTTGCGGTCTTCCATGCCAGGGCTTGCTGGCTTGCGGATGATCACGTTCCCGGTTTCGTCTTCCAATGTTTCCAGGCCAAGGCTCTTGCCAAAATCTTTGATGAACTGTATAACACGCTCTTCTTTTTTAGAAGGCCTTGGAACGGCATTTAGGTCGGCGAAGTGGTTCCAGAGTGATCGTGGCTCCAGTTCTCGTACTGATGTGCTCATAGTATATGTCTTTTGTTTTTACTGTTGCAGAATTTATACTGGTTAAGTGTATCAGGTGCAAATTAAGGAAGATTACCGAGACATTGCAGCCAGAACAATTGTTGTTTAAGTATCGCGCCAAAGATGGCGATGTTCAGTTTATACTTATACTTCCCTTACATTTATTACGCCTTCCAGGTATGTAACGCAGTTACCGGCAATAAGCACACGTTCGCCCAGATCAGTGCAGGTAAGGGTGCCTAACCTCGTTGATACCTGTTGTGCTGTCAGGTGCTTTTTGTTGAGTCTGCGGCTCCAGTAAGGTATAAGCGAGCAATGCGCAGAACCTGTAACCGGGTCTTCGAAAATACTTGCCTGAGGTGTAAAAAACCTGGACACAAAATCAACCTTGTTACCGGGTGCGGTAACTATAATACCACCCGGGTCCAGGTTTATCTGGTTCAGCAGCGACTGGTCTGGTTTCATGTTCCGGATGATCTCCTCGTTCTCGTACACCAGCACATAATCACGGTCTTTCCATACTTCGGCAGGCGTTACACCAATTCCTGCAAGTATAATTTCAGGTGCTTCGGCTGGTTCAGGCATTCGGGCAGGAAAGTCGAGCGTTAGCAGATCACCGTTCTTTTCTACAGTTAAAGGCCCGCTTGCCGATGTAAAATGAAGTTTATTTTTAGTATAGCCTAAGTGGTTGTAAAGTACATGGGCTGCAGCAAGTGTAGCATGCCCGCAAAGGTCCATTTCTATTTCTGGCGTAAACCAGCGTAAAGCATACTGGTCATCGTTTACTGGTACAAAAAAGGCAGTCTCGGGCAGAAAATTTTCCTTTGCTATTGTAAGCAGTACAGCATCGGGTAGCCAGTTATCCAGCGGGCATACTGCTGCCGGGTTTCCGCCAAAAAGTTTATCTGTAAAGCTATCTACCTGGTATAGTTTTAGTTTCATGGTATAGGTTAAACATTAGCGCGATTATGCTCCTGCACTGCACAGAAAGGTATAAATTTCTGTGCTATATCCGGCAGCCTGGGTGCAGGTTAATTAAGTATGGCCTTTCAGTTAAACTTATAAATTTGTAAAAGAAAACGAATAAAGTATAAAAGCTGAGTTGCGGCTATACTTTACTTTTGTTTAAACATCTGAGCTATGGCAAGTATAAAACTATACATCAAAAACATGGTATGCGACCGCTGCAAGCGAGTGGTGGCCGAAGAACTCTCTAAACTTGGCTATACTGTACTTAGCGTTGGCCTTGGCGAAGCAGAGATATCATCTGCAAGCGATACCATTGACCTGGAAGTGATCCGGAAAGTAATGGAAGACAATGGTTTCGATCTGCTGGATGATCGCAAAACTAAACTGATAGAGCAGGTTAAACTGGCGGTAATAGAGCTAATTCACCAGCAGGGTGCAGCCGATATGCACATAAATGTATCAGATTATATTGCCCAGAAGGTTGGTTTAGATTACAACTATATCAGCTCGCTGTTCTCTGCTTTCGAAGGCATCACCATTGAGAAATATCTGATACTGCAGCGTATTGAGCGCGTGAAAGAGCTGTTGGTTTATAATGAGTTAAGCCTGAAAGAAATTGCCTATGAGTTGGGCTACAGCAGCGTGGCGCACTTATCTAACCAGTTCAAGAAAGTTACCGGATTAACGCCGGGACACTTCCGTCAGGTAAAAGAGGCAAAACGCAAAACAATAGATAAGGTGCAGGAGTAATTGCTGCCGAAGTATAATTCTTATTTATGGTCAGGTACATTTTGTTTGATTTTGATGGCACGCTGGCAGATTCAAAAGCTGTTTTCCTGACCATATTTAACCAGCTGGCCGGCAAGTATAATTGTAAGCAACTAGGGCTAGAAGACCTGGATGAGCTACGCAAACTACCCTTAAAGGAACGTAGTAGGCGTCTTAATTTTCCGATGTACAAGCTCCCCTTCTTTGTAATGGAGGTGTACGGTTTGTACAGGAAAGCCCTGCACGAAGTCAGCCTGTTCGAAGGTATAAGCCAGATGCTGGAGGAGCTTAAAAGCCGGGGTTATAAACTGGCAATTATGTCGTCTAATTCTGAACTGAATATACAGGCAATCCTGCAGCGCCACCATGTAACAAGTATAGATGAAGTGATATGCTCCAGGCATATTTTCGGGAAAGATAAAATGCTGAAAAGCTTCCTGAAGAAGTACCGGCTTGCGGCCTCAGAAGTGCTATACATTGGTGATGAGCACCGCGACGTTGTTGCCTGTAAAAAAAGCTGTGTAAAAATTATCTGGGTGTCGTGGGGCTACGATGCGCCGGAAGTAGTGCAAGCTGCAAATCCCGATTATTCGGTACATTCCCCTGCAGAAGTGCTGCACCTGCTTCAGCCAGGGTTTGTGCTGAGGAAGTGTAAAGGAAATTGGCGTTAACTGCCACATTATTGGCCATTCAAACGATAAGCGATAAATATCTGATTTACCTTTTAACCAGCCCTAGCTCCTCAGAAGATGGGAGTTTCTGCAGATTCTAAAGTTCGTCTTATTATTTTATAGGTAGGGCCTTTCCTCCGGGCAGGTCGCGACCTGTCCCTACAGATTGGTTCTAGTTCCGTAGCAGCTGGCTATCGAACCTGTTTCCAGTCCTTGGGTTGAGCGCCTTGGTGTGTCCGGTGCCCGTAAGGGCAGCCTGCAGGCGGAGCCGAAGGCAGGACTCACCACCGCGCGATACCAAAGGACGAGCCCCCGCGGGCTTGGAGCGAGCCAAAGCTAAAGATGAAACTATAGGTGAGTGAGACTGAGGATACAACGGCAACAATGAAAGTATAACCAATTTATTTGTAGTAAGAACAGAAAAACAAACCTTTCTATTTATACTTCTAAATTTTGCAACACACAGCTGAAATTGTGTAAAACCTCCACAGGCCTCTTACTCTAAATTTGTTTTATAAAATTATACGCTACAAATAAAACTATGAACCAGTCTCTGTGCCTGCTGCAGTAGCAGGGGTACAAGATTTTACTGAAGACATTATGGGACATCATCACAGCCACGGAGGACATCACCACCATCATCACCACGATACCGGAAATATAAAATTTGCTTTCTTCCTGAACTTGGGCTTTGCGCTACTTGAGCTGGTAGGGGGTATTTTTGTGAACAGTGTTTCTGTAATTGCCGATGCCCTGCACGATTTTGGCGATGCACTCTCGCTTGGCGCATCATATTTTCTGCAGCGCAAATCGGACCAGCAACGCGACAGCAAGTATACGTATGGGTACAAGCGCTATTCGGTTGCCGCAGCCCTCTTAACTTCTGTAGTTTTACTGGGCGGATCAGTCTTTATGCTGATGGAAGCTGCGGAGCGTTTCAGGGATCCTGTACTTCCTGATGCTGATGGTATGCTGGTGCTGGCAATTATAGGTATACTGGTAAACGGAGCTGCTTTTTTCAGGCTAAAAAAAGGGAGTACCTTAAACGAGAGAGCTGTATCATTTCATATGCTGGAAGATCTGATGGGTTGGGTGGCTGTATTGGTTGTAAGTATAGTACTTCAGTTTGCTAACCTGCTTTGGCTGGATCCGCTTTTATCGGTTGCCATTGCCTTGTTCATTGGCTGGAATGCCTTTAAAAACGGCTGGGCTTCGCTGAAACTCCTGCTACAGGAAAAACCCGAAAACCTTGATCTGGAGGAGCTGCAGCAGCAAATATTAAAAGTGCCGGCTATAAGTGCTGTGCATGGGCTTCAGGCCTGGTCACTGGATGGGGAACACCATGTTCTAACCGCTCACCTGGTGGTACCACCTAACACGGACCTTAACGATTGGCGCCTTATCAAAGAGCTGGTTAAAGATAAGCTACAGCCATTTGGTATAGTATATACTACCTTAGAATTGGAGCATGCCGAGGAAGAATGTGTGCTGATTGATTAAAGTATAAAAGCAGCCCAGGCGCCGCTATCAGCTTCTAGTTTTGATCATATTCTTCAATGGCACTGCCTCCCCGTTAGGTTCTACACAAGTGGAGGCATCAATACTTCCTGCATCGTTTTTTATACCTACCGTGCTCTGCTTTCTTCTCTTTGGGATATACTTTGGCCATTTGAAAATGAAAGCGGCTCCGCCCAAAGGGCTATCTTCCACCACAATGCTACCGCCACGGTTTTCAATTATCTTCTTTACAACGGCAAGTCCTATACCCTGCGAGTCTATATGATCGATGGAGCCTTTACGGAACAGGTGGAAGATCTTTTTGCGTAGCTCTACAGGTACGCCCGGGCCATTATCTGCAACTGAAATGATGTGGTAGCGGCTTGTTTCTTTAGCCTGAACTGCCAGCACGGGTTCCTGCTTGTCGTTATATTTTATAGAATTTGTGATCAGGTTTAGCAGCACCTGCAGCACCTTGGTTCTATTACCACGCACCACCGGCAGATTATGGTCTGCTTCCAATTTGAAATGAGAAGGAATGTGCACCAGTTTAAGTACCTCATCCAGCGTTTCATTCATGTCTACTTCCTCGTCTTCGCATTCGCTGATGCCAGCTTTGGAGTATGCCGCCACGCCCGAAATAAGGCCCGACATCGCCTCCAGGCTGCTTCTCAGAGCCTCAATATAGCGCTCCAGTTTTGCGCCTTTTTCCTTGGGCAGCTCGCGCATCATCAGGTGCACAAGGGCATGTATATTAACCAGTGGCGCCTTCAGGTCGTGTGAAATAATATAGCTGAAGCGCTCAAGTTCAGCATTAATGATCTCAAGCTGCTCGTTCTTTTTTAACAGCCTGCGCTCAAGCTCTTTCTTATCAGTTATGTCACGAATAGTAGCGATTACCAGCGGTACACCTCGCAATGTAATAGGGGCAAGGGCTACGTCAACATCGATCTCATCGCCATACTTTTTCTGGCCGTACAGGTGCATACCTTCGCCCATTTTCCTGATAGAAGGCTGCTCCATATACTTCATAAAGTGCTCGCCGTGCGCTTTGCGGTACTGCTGCGGTATCAGCATAGTTATTTCCTGGCCTACCAGTTCGTCCAGCGCATACTCGAAAAGCTGAGAGGCATTATGGTTTGCAATAACAATGTGGGCATCCTTATCAATAACTATGGTAGCATCCGGTAGAATGTTGATAGACTGCTGAATAAAATTCAGTGACTTTCTCATAAAACTATGGGTAAGAGTGTAATAGTCTTAAACGTATTAAACTCTTGTAAGTATTATTTAAATAAAATATATTAATTAAATAAGTGGCCGCCTGTGCAAGTAACTAACGGCCATAGGAGTAAAATAATTTCATAAGCATCAGAAATTTAGCAGGTTATCATTATAAAAAGCATAATGTTTAAAAAAAATGCACTTTATGTAGATAGGTAAAGTTCAAATGAAAATTATTTTAATTTAAGGATTGCATTGATTGTAAAGCAGCGTATAGTTAGAGTACATCAACTAAAATCTTTAAAGCAAAGTGGGATCTAAAACTGCCAGAAACATTGCTCTTGCACTGGGTGCTTATGTGGCTATACTTACGCTGGCGCGAAAATGGCACCTGCGCTGGGGAGCTACAGATAATGAACTGAAACAACCATTACCCGGCGATGAGTATATGGCCTATGCCAGTGCTACCCATGCCATAACCATAAATGCCCCAGCCGAAGCGGTATGGCCGTGGCTGGTACAGATTGGGCAGAACCGTGCCGGGTTTTATAGTTATACTTTTCTGGAGAACCTGATTGCAGCAGACATTCATAATTCTAACCGCATTGTGCCGGAATGGCAAAACCTGAAAGTGGGGGATAAGGTGCGTTTGGCTACAGGCAAAGTATACGGTGATTTCCCGCTGCTGCCTGTTGTGGCATTAGAGCCTTACCGGCATCTGGTGTTGCAGGGCTGGGGAGCCTTTGTGCTGAAACCTCTGGATGAGCATATTACACGACTGATCATCAGATCGCACGGACAGAAAGGTGAAGGAGTGGCTAAAAAAGTAACTAATTTCCTGTTCTTTGAGCCAATTCATTTTATTATGGAACGCCGTATGCTGCAAGGTATAAAAGAGCGAGCAGAGCGGGAATACCAGACAGTATCGGGGAATGTGATGTAGTTTGGTGGTAAGTATAAAGAAAAAGCCCGGCAGTAATTATACTACCGGGCTTTTTCAGGTTTATTGTAGCTTATTTAGCTGTTACAGCACGGAAAGCATTCAGGCGACCATAGCCATACAGTGGGTCACGGCCAGGCTTGCCCAGATCGTCAGCGGTTGCACGCATTCTGGCAAGTACCTGGGCAGGGTCCATTTGCCCGCCGTTGGCACCTATAATAAGTGCAGCTACGCCTGCAGCATGCGGTGCTGCCATACTTGTACCAACCGACCAGTAGTAAGATGCTGCACCTGGTGTTAAGTTACTGCCAGTGCTGAACACGTAGTCAAACACGTATACATACTGGCGTACGCCACCTATAGTAGCAATCTCGTTGCCTGGGTATATATAGTCACCACCTGGAGCTGCAAAAGACACATCAGAAGTACCGTAGTTTGAGTAAGAAGCCAGGTTGTCCATAAAGGTAGTGGCAGGATTAAGTGCCCAGCCTCTTGGTGCCGTAGCCGAAATAGAAATTACGCCTGAAGAGCCTGATGGCAGGTGCACCAACGACTGGTCGGCGTTGCCGTTGTTGGCTTCGTTACCAGCCGATGCAATAACAGTTACACCCTGCTGAGTGGCAAATCTTGTAACGCGGCTCAAAGCATTCAACAACTCCTGAACAGCTTTGGTATCATGCACAATAAAGTCGTCTGATGGGTCGTCTGGTGTACCATTATCATCCAGGAACTTACCGTTGCGAGGTATAACAGCACCAATACTCATGTTTATCACGTCAGCACCTTCCTGGGTGGCGTGCAGGATGCCCTGCATTATCCAGGAGAAAGCACCTGAACCTGTATCGCGGAGCACTTTTACCAGTATAAGTTTGGCCTCAGGAGCAACACCAATGGTACCTATACCATTATCAGCGGCTCCAATTGTACCGGCAGTATGCGAACCGTGGCTACCAACACCGGGTAAGGCATAAGATAACTTTTCACCTACTACAAAGTTAGCGCTTGAACCTAGATCAATGTTAGGAGCCAGATCAGGATGATCGAGGTCGAAACCACTGTCAAGCACGGCTACACGTACGCCTTTGCCGCGGTGTCCTGCGTTCCAGGCTTCGGATGCCTTAATAGCAGCATGGCCCCACTGCAGGTCGAAGTAGCGATCGTTATCGCCGCTTGCTGGTGGTGTACCGAAATCCTCAAGTTCCACCACTTTCTGATCTTCTGGCTTAAACCACTGCACGTTAAGGTCGCGCACTACAGAACGTACACCTTGTATTTTGCCCGCTTTTGCTATAAAATCAGGATCTTCTGAATAAACAGTGGCAACGCCTGCCTGCGACATCAGTTTTGTTACCTGACCATTAGCTTTGGTAAGTTCATTTTCGAACCCGGCCGGGAGAGTGGCATCCGTAGACTGCACAATGTAGTGCCTGCCACGGTAGTTTACGTTTGTTGGTACTGCACCATCGGTGGCAGCGCTAGTAGCATTCTGGCTCAGGCTGGCAGAGGGTGTGAGGTCTTCTTCCTGGCTACAGCCAAATAAGCCTGCAAAAGCAAACAAAACCGGTAACACAAATTTTGTCGGGGTAAACTTTTGGTTTTCCATACTACATAGTTTAGGTGAAAAATATATAAAGATGTTTAGAGCTTAACGGTTGGCTTGTGTGCCGGCTTGATGTGGAGATTAATACGGATATATTGGACTATAGTGAGGAAGTTATAATCTGTAGACATTATATTTCTGGTGAATGTATCCTGAATAGTGGTAAACCGATTTCTAAAGAAGGTGAAAATTGTAGCTATCAGATACCCTATGTTATTTAAGCATCTGTGCTTTTATTCGGCAGGTAAGTATAAGCTTTGTTACGAATGGTATTTTTGCTTGTATCATGGATGAGGCAACACAACAAAAAGCTAAATTCCGGCAGGAGCTGCGGCTGAGGATATGCCAGGACTGGAAGAGGAAATACATGTGCTGCTGGTAGATCTAATCTTTGCCTTTGCCCGCGAGAAGTATGAAGAAGTAGTAGACTTCCGGACGCCTAGGGCCTTCGGTGTAGTTACCTGACTTCGCTTTGGGTGCGGGAGATCGCTATAAAATCGGTAATTATGCTGTCAAAATACTCGCTTTTTTCAGTTGCAGCATGTGGCCCGCTATGGGCACAGTAATGGTTTTGTCACGCCATTTAGGCACATTCAGTTTCTTTAAGTGATGCGGTCACTGAGGCGGTTTTTTTGCCTGTAACAAGTGCTGCAGTTAACAATCGGGTTACAATCAGTATATTTTTTGTAAGCTGCCTTAAATGGCAGGCGAAGATAATTGTTTCATTATCAGGCTAATCGTACATATCTTAAAGAAATAAGCCAAACTTATGAGAACGCTGGAGCTGATAATTGCTTTGGAAAACGATTATGTCACCATCCGCCATAGCCCTGAAGAGAAGCTGATCTGCAACGAATGGAAAGGTGTTATACCAAGCCCTGAGTTACGGAAGGCTATGATGTTCGCCTGCGAGTTTATACTTGATAACGATGTAGAGCTTATACTTGCTGATTATACTGCCATGTGTGCCCCCACTTTCGATGACCAGGTCTGGATAGCCAATCACTCTGCAGAACTGCTTCAACACAGTAAGTTAAGGCGGGTAGCTAACCTGATGGCGCAAGATATCTTTCAGCAGTTAGCTATAGAATCTATTTATGAAATTGCTTCAGAAACGCCCATGCCCTGCGAAACCCGCGATTTTGTATCCAAAGACGAAGCCCTTGAATGGCTGTTCTCTTAGTAATGGCTTAAAGTTAACCAAATTGCCAGTTTATACTTACCAGAAAAGGGAGGTATGGAAAGTGCTGTATCAGAACGAAAGCAGCAGTTTTGAAAGTATAAGCTATAGCCCTGAATGCAAACAACCCGCACAGGCGGGTTGTTTGGAAGTATTTTTAGATTAACAGTTTCAGTAAACAAATTATCTGTTTACTATTTATCTCAAGGCTTTTATTGCCACTTAATTTCAATTCTGTTCAACCCAATCTTATAAAGCTTATTAGACAACGAGTTGATCTCTGATTGTTTCGACATGGTTGTAGCATCTGCTGTCAAGGTATCGCATTTAACTTTTGCCGATGCGATTAAGGTTCGCAGCGCTTGTAACTCATCCATGCTGATCTCAACAGTGGTAGTCAGTTTCGGTTGCTCTTGCTTCATAGTTGTGGTGTAATATCTCATAGGGTAAAGCTTTCAATCCTAACCCAGCCCGAATAGAAAAAATTCCACCTATTGTAACCAATTAAGTGTTTTATCGTAAATACTTCGATTTTTTCGAAAATACGGCTCAATAGCCCGATAGAGCTATATTTATATGTAACGGAACTTTGTAATCCAGTAGTATTTAAAACGGCAATGAATTGTATTTTAGAAGTATATAGCTTTGTTTGCTAATGAAATTATATTTTCAGGACCGTTTCAGCTGCTGCCTCTCTGTTTAGCCATGAACCGCCTGATGCGCAAAAAATGCAGCAGCGCCTGCAGTTCCGCCAGCTCCAACCAAAGAAGAAGTGCTGCTTACCGAAATTCGCGACTCTCTGTGCCAGATAGCAGAAAATAAACTATTGTGATATGCTATACCGGTTAACTGGTTAAAGCTATACTTGAGAGTGAATGCGCTTCTGCTAGTTGCCATACTAAAACAAAAAAGGCTTGCACCACGGTGCAAGCCTTTTTGCTGTGCTATATGTTTAAACTAAACTAGTTTAACATTAACTGCGTTTAGTCCTTTTTTGCCTTCTTTAAGCTCAAAAGTAACTTCATCTTTTTCTCTGATCTCGTTTACAAGACCTGATGCGTGTACAAAATACTCCTGGTTAGAGTTTTCTTCTGTGATGAAGCCGTAACCTTTAGAGTCGTTGAAGAATTTTACTGTTCCTTTGTTCATGGTGATTTTGAAAAATTATACTGCTAAGACGTGTAAAGCTGCAAAAATGTTGGCCTCTTACTATATATTTTTTCTTCTATTTAACAGAAAGTGCCCTCAGGCTCTCCAGAGGCATAAATTATTTTTAGGTTCAGGAACAAACTTTATACTTTAGGTTCAGAAATAGAGCCTTGCGCTGTAAGTCGTATTAGCAGTTAGAAGCGTTGTGCTATTTACCTGATGCTTCAGGCTAAAAAGAAAAAGCGGGTACAGCATTAGGCTGTACCCGCTTTTCGTAGGTATAAACCAGTTGTTAGCTTTATACCTGCATATTTTTACGAAGTCTTGCCAGTTCCTGTGTTAACTCTTCGGCACGGTTCATTTCTGTTTGCAGATCACGCTTTACTTTAAGCTCACGCTCGCGGGCGCTCTTTTTGTATTCTGTAAGCTCCTGATCGATCTCGTTGTATGCGCTTTGTTTTTCTACTGCAATGCGTTTGCTACTCTTATATTGCAGCAACACAACGGCCAGTGTAATAATAAGGGCAAGTATAATACCTGCCGTAAGCAGCACATAAAACTGTTTCTGCATATCTATACCTAAAACAGTCAGGCTGTTTACATCGTGCTGGCTTTGCTGTACCTGCTGGTCTTTCAGGGCATTTTCCTGCTTCAGCTGCTGCAACTGATTGTTTTGCTGTTCAATGGTTGCGCGTGCCTGCACCAGTTCCGCCTGAGCCGATTTCTGGCCTTTCAGGATGTTCTGCTCTGTTTGCTTTATAGTTTGCTGCACAGCGTTCCAGAAAGAGTTAAGCGAATTAACATTGATAACTTTATACTCCTGGCTTCCCTCGCGGTAAGAGTTTGATTTAGACTTGAGGTTGTTGAACTGAGTTGTAAGCGGGTTCGGCGCAGTAGTTCCTTTCTGAGCTGGTTGTTGTGCCTGAGTAGCAGATGCTGTTAGCAGGAACATACAAAGCAGGGGATAAAAGAGTGCCTTCATGTGTAGATTGGTTGAAAGAATTAGATTTGTAGTTAGTGTAAATATAATATAATTAATGCTTCCTCCGCAGGAAAACCAAATTAATAATAGCCCGCTAACTTGAACGAGCCTTTACCATAAACTAACAAACCACTGTTTTTATTGTAAAAGTTCAGCTTTTAGTAAAATGCTGCCCTCCAGCAAAAGGCTATAATAGCCTGATTCACTTTATTTAATCAGTTTAAAATATCTCTCTATTAGTAGTAATTGTATAAATCAATTGGGGCCTGAGTACTGCAGCAGCCAGTTTTTAGCGTTCTGCATGTCATCAAATTTCTCAACCTTAAAAGTCGAAATGTTATCGTAGAAGTTGGATGCAGTAGATTCGGCAAAGGTTTCAGGCGTGGTTATCATGGCAAAATATTTTAAGCCTGCTCTGGCAGCATTAGGTGCCCAATCGTTTAGTACCCAATCCAGTGAGTGGTCCCAGGAGCCCAGGATCAGGCGCGTGTCGTTAAGTACGCAGTTATAGCCCGCTTCGGCAAGAGCGGCAATGTAAGCTGCTGCCCCTGTCTTAATGTTATCAGCCGTCAGGTAGCCCATCCAGTTCACAAATATCCACCTATTCCTTTTATCATTTTCTATAGTCAGGTAGACTCTGCCGAAAGCGTTTCTCAATTCTTGTTTCATTGTAAAAGTAATGTTGCAAGTATGGCAAATATAAATAGCAGCTGCTGAAAGTTTACTATTTATAATACGCAACAGTATCTGCACATTGTATGTTCAAACACTGTAAAAACAAATTAGCTGCACATTATATGGGTTTTACAGTTGCTAAGGTGAAGGAGGTAAATGATTAAGTATAAATAAGATACTTAAATTAAAATACAATTTTCATGTCACTTTTGACAGGGTTATACGTTTATTAAAATCCAATTTAAGGGTGGTATATTTCTTATATATTTTTTAATATATTTAAAGCATTGGGTTTGAAATCTAACAGGTAGAAGAGTAGGTAACAAGGAGTATACAGCACGATATGGATAACAACAGTAATATAAAAGGAGCTGAAGACGGGCAGCTTGTAGAGCAGAAAATAAATGAAATAGCTGCAGTAGCCGATAGCTTGCCTGGTATCGTTATCATCCATAACCTGCACAAAGATCTGGCTGTGGAATATATTTCACCGAGGGGGGAACGTGAGCTGGGCTTTACTGTTGAAGAGATCCGTAGGCTTGGTGCTGATTACCACACCAGGTTCTTTAACCCCGAGGATGCTAACGACTATGTGCCTAAAATAATGGGTATGCTGGAGCGCAACAAGGAGGATGAGATTGTTTCTTTTTTCCAGCAGGTGCGGCCTTCAGAAAAGGAACCATGGGCCTGGTACCTGAGCACGATTAAAGTGCTGCTGCGCGATAATCAGCAAAAACCGTGGCTAACTATAACTATGGCATTCCCGATCGATCCGTTGCATCACGTAACGGCAAAGGTATCGAGGTTACTGGAGGAGAATAACTTTTTAAGAAATAACTATCACATATTCGGACAGTTATCGGAGCGGGAGCAGCAAGTTCTTCGCCTGCTGGCTTTAGGCAAAAGCGCACCCGAAACAGCTGAAGAACTATTTATATCGGTTGCTACTGTAGAAACCCACCGCCGCAATATTAAGAATAAACTGGGTACAAACTCTTTTTACGAGCTTACGCAGTATGCACGTGCCTTCGATCTTATTTAAAGTATAAGTATATGCATAGCGTACTTTTAACGTAAAACACCCTCGCTATAAGCCCAGGTAACCAGCTGGTAGGGGTGTCCGAATCCTTTTTTCTTCAGCATACTTTTGCAGTGCTTCTCTACTGTAGCCTCGCTTATTCTCAACCGGTCTGCAATGTGCGTGGTTGTGCAGCCTTCAGCCAGCAAGGCTATAATTTCGCACTCCCGGTCACTCAATAACTTTACATTTTTTTCCATAAGAAGAACTCTTTTATCAACCTGAACAACCTCATATCTACCTCCTTTGTTTTTGTCAAAGATTAAATTTCAATTGATCATAGATCTGAATCAATACTCACTTCTGATGATTTTGAAATATTGGTATTAAAAATCAGTGCTATTTGCTTTAGGTGGCAGGCTGCTTTCCTGATAGTTTATCTGCTGAAGGAAAGACTAGTTTAATTAATAACCGTAGACTATGATTAAAGTTATAATTATTATAAATTAAATGTCCTTTAACCAAGACTATAAACTCCTGATTTTAGAAGAACACAAGCTGATCTGCACCAACTGGGTCAGGTCGGTAACTAGTGCGGAATACCGCGAAGCTTTACTTTATACTTACCGTTGCATTAAAGAGCAGGAACTGGAGTACTGGTTAGTAGATGCTTCGCTACACAATCCTGTAGCGCAGGACCAGAGTTGGGCCGTTTCAGAATTTGGTCAAATGTTAACAGGTACTAAGCTGCGTAAAATTGGTGTTATTCATAATAATGATCTGCTGGTGGAGTTGGTGGCGGAGATTATGCAGTATAAGGCTTACTCCACGTATGGCAACAGGCTGGATATAAAGTTATTCGCTACAACACAGGAAGGATTAGAGTTTCTGCTTCCGGAAGCTGATACAGATACAATCCTGCATAAACTACACGAGTATGCAGGGTTTACCAGTTAATTTCTTCGGTTTTTTCCCGCTCCCTAAACAGTATAGTAAGCCTAAGTACAACTAAAAGCTGCATAATTCTAATTTAATAGCATTTGTTGACGTAGATCATTTT
The DNA here is from genome assembly GCA_966250805.1 of uncultured Pontibacter sp. Classification (GTDB taxonomy): domain Bacteria; phylum Bacteroidota; class Bacteroidia; order Cytophagales; family Hymenobacteraceae; genus Pontibacter. Next base: position 129,489 of record CBINIP010000003.1, read on the forward strand.
TTGCCATTGCCTAAGTAGTTTACTTTGAGTTAATTACCAAAAGTAAATCTGATGGATAATAAGAATAAGGCTGTATTTGAAGTGCTTGGTAACCACATGAGCGTTTACCAGGCAAAGAGGCTGTTTAACAGCATTTATGAGTTCATCCTGTATAACGATACACAGTGTTTCCTGGATGTGATGGATTACCGCATGAGCATACAAGAAGCTGCAAACGGTGAAGAAGATTACCATCTTTTTAAATACATGCTTCAAAAGATGAAGGCTATGTACCCATCTAAACTGGCGTCTTTACATACTTTACCTGGTGCCGAAGCGGCATAACTTTCCTGTTGGCTTATATTTAAACAACTGTAAAAGTGACTTTATAAGTTACTTATGTATTATTTCTTTGCTTTTTTTGTAATTTCAGTTAGACATATCGACAGCTCTTTCTGTATGTTTCTGTGCTTTCTTGCTTGATTGTATAGCTTTTTCATGCATTTTGTAGGCCTTTTTTGCATTTTTGGCTGCTGCCGAAGCCTCTTTATCTGCTTGCTTAGCTGTTTTATACTCTGCCTGAACCCGCTTGTATTCTGCCTCTACCTGATCGAGCCTGGTTCGTGCTTCTCTGGCCTCACTTTCTTTCTGCTGGTATAATGCATCTGCCTCCTGCAGGCTTTGGTTCTGTACTGTTGCTTGCTGTGCTTGTGTTGGTGTTACCTGCGCATTTGCCTGCCAGCTAATAATGGTAACCAGCAGCACCACCAAAGTTGTAATTAGTTTTTTCATAGTACATTCATTTACATACGTTTGCAAAATATATACTATGTTAAACGAGGGTATTTCTAAAGTGGTAATATGTTATGAATGAATAGCTTAAGTTAACTTATACCTTTAAAAACCTATATCTGGCTTATCTGCTTTTAGGGCAAGTTCAACTATAAACTATACTTTGGTTTCTAGCCTGTTTCGCTTGTGGTTGCAAATGGTGCATGGCCAGCACAGCTATTGAGAACAACACAACTGCCATAACCTGGTGCAGAACACCTAAGCTAATGGGTACCGCCAGCAGCAGGGTAGCAACACCCAGCACAAACTGGAGCATTGCAGTTATCAGCAGCAGGCTTGCTGTATTTTTGATTACGGCGCTTGCCTCGCTTTTAAAGGTTCGGTACCAGAAGGTAACTATAAGCACAAGCACAAATACTGCAAACCAACGGTGCACAAACTGCATGATCACGCCATTCTCCAGAATCTCAGCTGCGGTTAAAGAACCATCTAGTAAATAAGCCGGGAAGAATTCACCATTCATCAGCGGATAGGTGTTGTAGCTGAAACCCGCCTTAAGGCCGGCAACAAATGCACCTAATATTATCTGCACAAGTATAGCCGCCAGCACCAGCCAAGACATTTTCTGAAGTCCGGGTATGGTCTTTTGTTGTATGGCAGTAGTTGTAAGATCAGCTACAGTATAAAGTATAACTCCAATAAGCGATAGTGCCAGCAACAGGTGGGCAGCCAGCCTGAAGTGGCTCACGTGCGGGTTATCTACCAGGCCGCTCTTAACCATCAGCCAGCCCATAACGCCCTGCGCCATGCCTAGCAAAAGTATAAACAGCAACCTGCGCAGCAGCCAACCCGAAAGTTGTTTGGTGAACAGAAAATACAGGAACGGAAGTATAAAAACTATAACTATAAGGCGGCCGAGCAGGCGGTGCGAGTACTCCCAGAAGAAGATCTGCTTAAACTCGTGCAACGACATGCCCATGTTCAGCTTCTGATACTCCGGAAACCGCTTATACTTCTCAAAGGCTACCGACCAGGCAGCATCGGAGAGGGGAGGGAGAGTGCCGGAGATCAGGTTCCATTCAACTATAGAAAGTCCTGAGCCTGTTAACCTGGTTATACCTCCAACAACTACCATGGCCAGTATCAGCACTGCTCCGCTCAGTAACCAGAGTACGATAGCCTTATTCTTGATTTTCTTCTGCATCGTTAAATAAAAGGCAAATCTCAACTCAGGCAGCTTATTGTAAAATGATAGTTGTTTTACGAAAAGATGATCTTTATCATCTCCTATATTAGTTTTATAGTTACAGTAGTTGCTGATTTTACGTACCAGAACCAGAACTTTAAAATTACATAATGGAGAACAACGAGGAATTTTTACAAGCTGCTTTAGAAGAGGCAAAGAAAGGGTATGCAGAAGGAGGTATACCTATTGGTTCGGTGCTGGTGCATAAGGGTACTATAATTGGCCGTGGCCATAACAAGCGTGTGCAGCAAGGCAGTGCCATACTTCATGGCGAAATGGATGCGCTTGAAAATGCCGGAAGGCAACCTGCCTCTGTATACCGCGACTGTACTTTATATACCACACTTTCGCCCTGCCCCATGTGCTCCGGCACTATCCTGCTTTATGGTATACCCAAAGTGGTTATCGGCGAGAACAGAACCTTTATGGGAGAGGAAGAACTGCTGAAATCGCGGGGGGTGGAGGTGGTTGTTGTAAACGACCCTACTTGTTACGACCTGATGCAGCAGTTTATAAATGAAAAACCAGCCCTCTGGAACGAGGACATAGGCGTTTAGCCCGGAAGATCAGATGCCGGAGTATCACTGAGCAGCCATTCCATGGCTTCTTCTTCCGTCATGAACACCGCAATCTCATAAGGACTATCAGGGGTGGTAAAAGTTTGGTATACTTTATCGAGTGCCATATTCTGGAAAAAATCAGGAGACGAAACTCTGGCAACGCGCTTTATATGGCTGCGGGCAACTATGTCTTTAATTTTATCTGCAACCCATGCCTGGTCTTGTAAAGTGAGCGCGCCCAGGCGCAGGCTGTTTATAAGTAGCCGCTCTACTTTGGTGTCAAGTATAGCCTGGCCGGCTTTCAGTATGCCATACCTGTACTCTTTGCCCTGTACAGGCTTCAGCCACCGAAACACGCCGAGGTTATTGCTTTCGTCAATCGTGATCGAAATATACGCTCTATGGCCCATGTCACTCTTCCCATCATAAACAATTCAAGAGTGAGGAATATTCATCACTCTTCATAATTTTTTACGAAGCAATGTGTTAAACCGGTAAAATGTACAATTATGTGTAAATCAGTATACTTATGCATGAAAACAAGGTTTTCCTGTAAAAGTATACCTGCCGGAACACCCTGTTTTTTGTCTCGTTGTCTGGAGGCGGTTATACTTGCGCATGATCTCCTGCAGGCGCTTGTGGGGCAATGCATACAGAGTGCTACCGTTTATACCTTCCATGGTTTAGGCGGCAACAAGCGCGTTAGTAATAGCTTCTTCGGTTGCTTCGGCAGTTGCCTGGCATAACTGGTCCAGCATACATTTTGGTACCGATTGCCATGTTTTCAGGGTGCCTTTGGCGTTTGCAGAAGGATAGTAGATACAGCACAGATGCCCAGTACCAAGGTAACAATTCTTTTTTCATAGCCAGGGTTGGAGTATAGGTTAACAGATTGCAGGTAAGACATAAAAAGTATAGGTAAAAATACTGCTATGGTTGCCTGAAATATACCTGTTTTAGCAGCAGTAGCCTTTATCTGAAGCCAGGTCTGATATAAATACTTAGTGCTGTAAACCTGAAACAATATGCTGCGTTTTAATGGCAATAGTTGTTAGCTATACAATGCTTGAATATCTGCTGTTAGAAATTTTAAATGAAATATCGTGAGCTTACTTGATGAATACAACCTGCTAGATCAAGTTACCCGGAAGAGCAATAAGATCTTTTTCCTCTACAACATATCTGGAAGAAGACTGGATTACCTGTTGGGGCCTGTAGAAATAATCTGGCAACAGGATGTAGAGTCGCTGAAAACAGATCCTGCCTCTTTTCTTACTTCCATACACCCTGATGATGTTGATATAATTAGAAAACACTACAAAGGTGTGCTGGAAGGCAACCGCAGAAAACTGCAATTCAGGCAAATAACCAATACGAACTCTGACGAAAACATCCGCTACCTGACAGTGGAGGCTTACAAAATTACCGATGCAGTAGAACAACAGGATATGCTGGTTGGTACCGTTGAAGATACTACCAAGCATGAGAAATATGTTAACCACCTGATAGAGTTTGGCAGACGCAAAAACAATGTGCTGGAGGTAATATCTCACGACCTGCGCGGGCCGCTGCACATCGTGCAGAGCGTTTTAGACCTGCTTCGCCATGACCATTCGAAACATAAGTATGAAGAGATCAGCAGCTACATAGATATCATTGGCAGGGCGTGTGCATCATGCCTGTCGCTCATAGATGAGGTGCTAAGCGATGAGTCGAATGATGCTCCTGCTACTAGTGCCAATAAAGAGCCGGTAGAGGTTGTATCGAAGGTGCAGGAGATTATGGATGCCCTGAAAAGCTCTGGCACCATTCCGCATCACTTTCATTTTGAGGAGCACCCTGAAAGATTAGTAGCCGAGGTAGACGAGACAAAATTTACCCAGATACTGAATAACCTGCTCTCTAATGCTATAAAATTCACGCCGCCGGGAGGCCATATCACTGTTAGTCTAAGTATAAATGGCCCGAATTTGCTAATGACTGTGGCTGATACGGGTATTGGTATACCGGAAAGTTTAAAAAAACACATATTTGAAAAGTATAGCAAAGCAGCCAGGCCAGGTTTGCGCGGAGAAAACACCAGAGGCATAGGTACAGCCATTGTTCGCGACCTTGTTGAACTGCAGGGCGGGGAGATCTGGTTTGAATCGGAGGAAAATAAGGGTACTACTTTTTATATATCGCTTCCACTGCAGGATTAATCAATTGAACCCTCTATGTTTGGTTTTAGCGTGTCCGGTAGCGGAATGCGGTAGTGCTGCAGGTTAGGCAGGAGCCATGCAGTTGCAGTTTCTATCGAATCAAAGAATTCTACCAATATTCTTTTGCCAAAAATGCGATAACCTTTTTCGCGTTGCAACTCCCTGTTATAACCTAATTTAGGTTCTTCCGGAATCACAATAGCCATAAATTTCAGGTTTGTTTGCATCAGCGAAAGCGCAAAGTTTTCAAGCAACCATTTCTGATCTTCGGGGTCAGGTATAGCCGGGAAAGAAGTGTCGTGCAACCAGTGCGTCAGGTCGTTTTGACCAAGCAATTCGTAGAGCTGGTGCATGCCTGTTCGGTACTCCAAACTACTGGTACCTCGCAACCATTTACTGTAGAGAAGCTTTTTATCAGCATCTATATAATACATCAGATAATCTGAAAATGTCTCCATGGCTGTTCTACATTATAATTTCTGTAAAGTAGTTATAAACTTTACATATCAAAAGTCAAATTTACCCTGAAAAGCTACTGGTTATAAGTACCTTACCTTTCTAAAGCATTAAATGAATATACTAATTACCAATGGAATTTATAAGTAATCAGAGGACTGAATTTAAATTTTTTATCAAAATAGGTGGTAATAATAGGACAGTTTTTCTCTGGATCAATCCGTAGTTATACTTACAATATTGCATGTTATGCTACAGCGTATTCATATCGAAAACTTGTTTAAGTGATATTTTGTGCAATAGAGGGAGATGAATCGTGTATTTTAGGGGGACTAAGTATAATTTCCTAGGTGTGATTTACCCTTACAGGCTAAGGAGATTTATACTGAATTATTGCATCAGGTGAAACAAAATTGGAAGAATATAGTAAAGGTTATATATAAATAAGATATACGATTTATAATTATAATTGTTTTTAATTGAACTATTTTATATTTACCTTTGTTGCCTGATTGAATGATACTAACTATGAACGAACTTTTTAAATTACAGCAAGGCCTGTTAAACAGCAGCGCAATGATTTTCAAAAAGCAACAGAACAAATTGTTTTGCCAGTTTTTGAAAGGAGGTATTGTTGTGGACAGGTTGGATCTGGAGGATGAGGTGCTGATTAATGCTTTAAGTAAAAAGTGTGTAAATGGAATACTGGAAGGCAGCAACTTCGAAACTTTGAAAAACACCTTTGATATGTTTTCGCTACATGTGAAATCGCTAAAGCTTTTCCATGAGCTGAAGAACCCATCTGTAGTAGAGCTTAACCCTGTTCCTGTTCCGGTTTACGAACAAGAGCCAGGCTATGCAGGCGCTGCAGTAGCTTAATAATTACTGTTTATACCTTCCCAGAGTAGGTATAAACAAAAAAGACACACCGTAAGGTGTGTCTTTTTTGTTATGTGCTTATGTAGTCTGATTAAAGGCTCTTATAAGTTTCTTCGTTGCTGCCACAAGTTAACATAGCATCGCCATAGTATGGGTTCTTGATCTTAGAATCTGCGCTTAGCCAGTAACCTCCTTTATCATCGTTGGCCATCGGGCAGTGCTGGTAATATAGCGTCTGATTTGTTGCACCGAATGCTTTTGTAAGCGCAAAAGTGGCTTCGGAAAGCAGCTCCAGTTCGCCTCGCTGCGCACCCAGGTCCGTAGATTCTGCCATTTTAGAAGCAGCTTGTTTTACCTCGCCCAGTCTTTCTTCAGCAAACGTTTTCTGCTCGCCTTCCAAACCCGAAACGTCTACTTTCTCAGCAGCGGCTACTAAGGCTTTGGCATCTTCCTGTGCTTTTGCAGCATCAGAAGCCACTAAGTTGTCTTTCAGTTTCAGGTAGTTGTCTACTACAGCCGTGATCTGCTCTTTAACAGGGCCGGCCACCGAAGTATAATCCGGAGCTTCTACCACCACTTTGCCTTCGGCCGGCATATTATCTCCATGGGCCATACCTTCGTGGTGCTCGTGGTTTTCAGTTGCGGCAGTAGTAGTTTCCTGCTTGTTTTCAGAGCAGGAGGTAAGTACAAACGCTGCAAGGGCAGCAGCTACAAACGTTTTCTTCATGATGTTTTTCATGGTTGGTATAAAGTATAAAGTTATAAAATCATTTTAAAGCAACAGTGAGCAAAGCCGGTAAATAGAGCTTTGTTAATGACTACTGCTTATACTTGCTGTAATTCTCCTCGGAAGCAAAGTATAGCACATCGCCGTTGGCACTACCCGGCTTCAGAGCAATGAACGCTTTTGACTTATCTACTTCCTCGCCAGTTACCGGATCAGTTGCATAGCGAACTTCACGCTGATTTTGAATAGTTTTCACACACATTTCGCAGCAGCCGTAGTACATTTTATTTTCAAACTCCACCGGAAACTGTTTTTTGCCGCCCATGTAAGCATTGTTTACCATGCACACCAGGTCTTTTGGCAGGCCGTCTTCTGTCATCAGACTTTCTAGTGAAGCAGGTTCCTGTGCTGCTCCTGCAACTGCCATGTGCATAGAATGATTTTCAGTTGGGGCAGCAGCAGTTGTTTCAGTGGTTGTATTAGTCTCTGCCTGAGATGTCTTTTCTGAAGAGCAGGAAGCCAGCAGGAACATTGCCAATGCAGCAGTATAAATCAGGTTATTTTTCATGATTAAGTATTTAATTAAAACTTTATTTGTTCAACAAGTACCAGCCCTAATGCCGATAGGATAATCAAGTATAGCAACCATTTCAGCCAAGCCTGGTTCTTTTTGGGTGGCTGTTCGTCGCCGGTTCTGCAACACTCTTTCATGTCAAGTATACAAGTATATTTCTGTGATTAATTTACCCACCTCTAGCCCCTCCGAGGAGGGAAATTTTACCTTGCATTGTTATTTTCCTATTTTCTTAGAAGGTTATTTTCTCAATTATAAATCCCCTTCTCGGAGGGGCTAGGGGTGGATTCCTTCTAATTGCTTAAATTAATGCTGATGTCCGGCCATCGGGTCAGCGCCTTTTTTGAGCACGAACTCGCTGTAAAGCAGGTACGCCCCAGACACCACCACCTTGTCATTCTCCTTCAGCCCGGAAAGTATAGCTACATTGTCAGCACTTTCTTCGCCAAGTGTAACCATTTGTGCTCTGAAAGTATCTTTACCCGATTGCACCCATACATGAGCACCTTTCTCATCACGGATTACGGCGTCTGTAGGTAAGGTAAGCGAGGAACCCATATCTGATGGAAGTATAACGTTGGCTTGCATGCCCGGCAAATACTGGTCGTTTGGGTTGGGCAGTTCTGCACGAAGTATAGCCACCTGACTGCCGGCCCTGAACTCGGGGCTAATGAATGTTACTTTTGCCTTTACCGGTTCCTGTCCGAATCCTTCTACTGATACCCTGATCTCGTCGCCTTCCTTCACGTTGGCAACTTCCTGCGGATACAGCTCGGCCTCTACCCAGATCTTGCCCAGCTTACCTAAACGGTACAGTACGCCTCCTTCAGCTACATATTGTCCTTCGGCAGCAGCTACTTCCGTTACAACACCACCGGCAGGGGCCACAAACGTAATGCGCGGGCTAATTTCGCCTGTTCTGGCAAGGTTGCGGATCTGTCCTTCAGTTAAACCATAAAGCAGAAGCTTCTTTTTAGCTGCCTCCAGAAACGATGCAAAGCGCGGATTTTCTTTACCAAGTTCACGATTTTGAGCTAATGCCAGCAGGTACTCGCGTTGTAGCGTCAGGAGTTCTTCGGAGTACAATTCGTACAGAGGTTGTCCTTTTCTTATGGTTTGTCCGCTTTCTTTCAGGTATAGCTTTTCAATTCGTCCGTTCGCGCGGCTACTGATCACATCGGTCTGCGTTTCATCGAGCACCAGCTTGCCGGTAAGTATAGCATTGCTGCCCACCGAGCCAGATTTTATACGCTTGGTTTTGATGTTACCCAGCGCGATCTGGCTCTCGCTCAGCATTAGTTCTCCGTTCTCCTTACCCGACTGCGACACCGGCACCAGGTCCATAAAACAGATAGGGCAGGTGCCTGGCTTGTCCTGTACAATTTGCGGGTGCATCGGGCAGGTATAAGTTGCCTTTTCGCCTTCAGCATGCGTTTTTTCTTCCACAGAGCAGGCCGCTACAAGTATAGCCACCAGCAGGAAGAGTATGTTTATGTATCGTTTCATGGTCAATTTTGAATTTTGAATGACTGAATAATTGAATAAAAATAAAGCGAAATCATTTATTCAGTTATTCATAAGTCAGTTATTCAATTATTTATTTTTATAAAGCTTTCGCTGTCTACAAGGAACTGCGCGTTGGTCGCAATGACATCTGTTTGCTTTAACCCGGAAGTAATTTGGATCTGGTTACCAGCTACAGCACCAGTGGTAACGGCAACCGGCTCAAACACACCATTAACTTTCTTGAAGGCGACTGTCTTTGTTCCGATATCCAGCACGGCAGCTTTGGGTACCCAGAGGGCAGCTTCAGTTTTATAGGTGGCTTCAGCACTGACTAGTTGACCTACCATCACCTGCTTGTTGTCGCGTGGGAGGTAAACCCGCACTTTGGCAAAATTCTCACCTTCATCAAAAAATGGTTGAAAGAAATCAACCTTGGCTTCCAGCTTTTCACCAGGCAACTGTGGGAAACTGATCACTACAGGCGAACCTTTTGAAAGGGAGCTCATTTCGCCAGCTGGTACGTTAAACTCTGCCCAAAGCTGCTCTGCATTTACCACGCGTACCAGCGGCTGGCCAACCGTTACATACATGCCCTCGCGTAGTTGTATGGCCTGGTCGGCTGGAGTTGCGGGGGCTGTTACTGGAGTAGCTGTTGCACCGGAGCTTCCGCCGCCCATCGCGTCCATGCCACCTCCTGCGCTGGCTGCAGGGGCTGCGGCCATACTTGCCGTGGCTGTTGGCGCAGAAGAATTTAAATCAATCACGTAGCCATCATAAGGGCTATACAGCGCGAAGGTATAGCTCTCTTCGCCGCGGCTAATAAGGCGGTTGATTTGTTCGCTGGTAGCACCAAGGTACTGCAGTTTTTGCCTGGCAGCCTGTATCAGTTGCTTGTCATCCGGGGCCGACTGCACCAGGTATAAAAGTTCTTTCTGTGCCGTGATCAGGTCCGGGCTGTATACTTCCATCAGCTTCTGGCCTTTGCGTATCGGCTGAAAATTATACTTCACAAACAGCTTCTCAATTCGCCCACCCACTCGTGCCGGAACCGAGTACACACGGCGCGGATCGTAGGTGATAGTGCCATCCATTTTTATACTTGCCTCTGCGGTCTTCTGCTCCGGTTTGGTAGTGGCAATGCTGGCCACCACGGTGTTGTTGGTCGGTTTCAGCAGGAAAGCCAGGTCTTCGGTAATCTCAACGCCATCGCCGTGCACCGCTTTCGGCACCAGATCCATGCCGCAGATAGGGCAGGTGCCCGGCTCGTTCTGCACGATCTGCGGGTGCATAGGGCAGGTATACTCCGTAGCGCCCTCTGCATGGTTATGGTCTTCCCCCTTACAAGCCGCCACCAGTATAGCCAGCGCCAGGAAAAGTATGTTCAGGTATCGTTTCATCTTCAATTTTGAATGATTTAATGACTGAATAAGTGAATAAGTATGAAGTGGAATCATCTATTCGGTTATTCAAAAGTCAGTTATTCATAATTTACTTTTCTATTTCTTTTTCATAGCTCACCGTCATCTGGTAGAGCTGCTGCAGGTTGCGGAGGTGTTCCATCTGGGCCATGTTCAGGGCTTCCCAGGCGTCGATCACTTCAGGTAGCTGGGCGTTGTTCTGCTCGTAGGCCAGCATGGTTACATCGTAGTTTTTCTTCAGTGCCGGGATTACCTTGGAAGTATAATTCTCGATGTGGTGGTGCAGGCTTCGCAGCTCCAGTGCCATACTTTTGGCCATCCCTTCGGCTTCGTTCAGCATGGCCTGGCGCTCGCGCTGCATGGCTTGTATCTCCAGGTTCATGGCTTTGGTGTTGGCCTTATACATCTTCGACGACCACGGTGCTATCGGAATCGAGATCATGCCCATAGCGGTAAACTGCTGCGGCATCATCTGGTCGCGCGGGTACATGTGGTCGAAGCGCAGGCGGAAATCCGGCAGACGCTCTTTCTTTTCCATCTCCACATTCAGCTGCATAGATTGTATGGTTCTGTCGAGCTGACGGATGTCGCTGCGGCTGCCTGCCAGGTAGGTAGAATCTACCACTTCGTGCTGGTGTGTTGGCGGCATGGGCACTACCGTTGTGTCGATCTTATACTTTGTATCCTGCGGCAGATTCATCAGCATGTTGAGCTGCGTATTCTGTTGCGCGATCTGCGTAGCCGTCATGTCCAGCATGTTCTGTACTTCGTGCAGCCTGGCCTCAGCTTTGTAAATGCTGCCCAGTTTTCCCTGGCTATACGGGTAACGGATACGGGCCAGCTTCAGCATGAACTCCATAATGCGTTCGTTATCCTTCAGCACCGCCATCTGTTTTTCCAGTACCACCCAGTTATAGTAGGCAGCTTTTGCCTGCGCACGCAGATCATTATAAGTTACATCCTTCGCCGCCTGCTCAATACCTGTTTTGGATTTCATGTACTTTTCCTTGGCGCGCTGCTTTACGGGATTCGGTATGTCCTGCTCAGCTGATATCATCAGTGAGCCTTTATCACGATCTTCCATCACTTCAGCGCCCGGGTACGGTTTCATAAAAACCCCGCCACCCACCATAGGCGCCATCCAGCTTTTCGCACCTTCGGCATAAGCGTCCATGGCCTTCGCGCGGTAGTTGTATTGCTGCAGCATAGGGTTGTTGTTGCTGATCCGCTGCAGCACGCTGTCCAGGTTCATGGTTTGCACTTGCTGAGCCTGTGCTGAAAATATGGTTATGGTATAAAGTATAGCTACCATTAACCCACCCCTTACCCCTCCGAGGAGGGGACTATATATGTTATATTTCTTAGTGCTTAACATCGTAGATATCGAGTTTGCCGTGTTTCTTTAATTCATATTCTTTTACCATCTCGAACACCACTGGTGTTACCAGCAGGATATGGATGGAAGAGGTAAATACGCCTCCGATTAGTGGAAGCACGATCGGTAACATCACGTCGGTGCCCACACCCGTTGCCCAGAGCACCGGAATCAGACCGAACAGCGAAACCGATACCGTCATGATTTTTGGGCGAAGGCGCTTCACGGCTCCCTTGAACACATAGTCGCGGATGTCCTGTTTGGTAATGCTTTCGCTGGAATTACCTTTAGTATCTGCCAACTCTTTCATCGCCTCGTTCAGGTACACCACCATTAGCATACCCGTCTCGATAGCCATACCAAACAGCGCAATAAAGCCCACTGCCACTGCCACCGACAAATTCACGCCATAGAAGTAGACGATGAACACGCCGCCTATCAGGGCGAAAGGTATGGTTACCAGGCTGAAGAAGGCTTCTTTCAGTGAGTTGAAGGAGAAGTATAAAATGAAGAAGATGATGATGACCACCAGCGGGATAATAAGTTGCAGCGTTTGTGTTGCACGTACCTGGTTTTCCCACTGGCCGCTCCATTCCAAATAGTAGCCGTTTGGCAAACCGGTAACTTCGTTGCTGATCTTTTCCATGGCTTCCTTCACGGTGCTGCCTAGGTCGCGGTCGCGCACGTTAAAGAGCACGGCGCCACGCAGCTGCGCATTTTCCGACGTGATCATCGGAGGGCCATCCGTAAAGCCTACCGTAGCTACCGAAGAAAGCGGAATAGTACCCGCCGAAGCTGTCTGGATCGGAATGCGCTGGATACGCTCTACGCTGTTGCGATACTCCTGCGCCAGGCGTACGTTAATGCTAAAACGCTGACGGCCTTCGATGGTATTGCCGATAGGTGTACCACCCAAAGCAGATTCCACGATCATGTTCACGTCATCCACTGTCAGGCCATAGCGGCTGAGCGCTTCACGGTTAATGTCGATCTCCAGGTACTTGCCGCCCGTGATGGGCTCTACATAAAGGTCGTTTACGCCCTCCACATTGCGCAACGCCCCACGAACCCGCTCCGACACAGCCGCGATGGAGTCGAGGTTCTGGCCGTATACTTTCACGCCCACATCGGTGCGGATACCGGTGGCCAGCATGTTAATGCGGTTGATGATCGGTTGCGTCCAGCCATTTACCACACCCGGAATCTGCAGTTTGGTGTCCAGTTCGCGGATGATGTCCTGTTTGGTTATACCTTCGCGCCACTCCGACTGCGGTTTGAGCATGATGATGGTCTCGATCATGCTGATAGGTGAGTTGTCGGTGGCAGTGCTGGCACGACCGGCTTTGCCCAAAACACTCTCCACTTCCGGCACCGATTTGATGATCTTGTCCTGTACCTGCAGAATGCGCTTGGCCTCGGCATTGGAAATATCCGGCAACGTTACCGGCATGAAAAGTATAGAACCTTCGTCCAGCGGCGGCATAAACTCAGTACCCAAACTAAAGAGCATAGGTATAGCCACCAGTAACGCAAGTACATTCACACCTATAGTTGTTTTGCGCCAGTTCAGGCACCAGCGCAGCAACGGACCATATACGCGCTCCAGTGCCCGGTTTATCGGGTTGGCACTTTCATCACGGAACTTCCCTTTCAGGAAGAAGGAGATAAGTACAGGTGTTAGCGTAATAGCTACAATGGCATCCACGATAAGTATAAATGTCTTCGTCCAGGCCAGTGGACCGAACAGTTTTCCTTCCTGACCTGTGAGCAGGAATACCGGCAGGAAAGACGTGATCACGATTATGGTACTCCAGAACACGCTCGGCCCCACCTGCTTGGCAGCCTTTTCAATGATCCGGATTCTATCTTCTTTTGATAATTTCATATTTCAATTTTGAATAATTGAATTTTGAATAACTGAATAATTACTTCGTGTTTTTGCGGGCTTTCGCCATTACATATAGTATTTCAGCTATCTCTTTCTTTAAGGGTGCTACACTTGCTGACGTTGTAGTTTCTGATTCTTCCAGAAGCTCCAGCCAGAACAATGTTTCGTCGGCTTCTTCAATCACAATGCTAATTTTGGAGTGAAATTCTGCAGCAGACCGGGCTCGACAGGCAGCTCTATAATTAGCTGCTACTGATGTTGCTGACCTGAGCAGTTGCCGTTTCATGATGGTTGCTTCTTCGGTTTTAGGCAGCGTTTTAGAAAAATGAATGACATCAATTGCCAGCTGCTTCGTGCGCTTCTGGAACTGATCTATAAAATCCTTTCTTTCTGAGTTCATATTATTCAGTTATTCAAAAGTCAGTCATTCAAAATTCTATTCCTCTTCCATCCACTGTTTCCCCTTTGTCGCATCTGCTAAATGCCGGTAGGCGTTCTCTACCATCACAATGGCGTCGTCCACGATCACACCAATGGATAGGGCGATACCGGTAAGCGACATGATGTTGGAGGAGATACCGAAGGCATTGAGAAGTATAAACCCGATGGCAACTGATAGCGGCAACTGGATAAGTATGACCAGGGCACTGCGCCAGTGGAACAGGAACAGGAATACAATTGCCGAAGCCACCAGCATTTCCTCAATCAGGGTAGTTCTGATGGAGTCGATGGATTCGTTGATGAGGCCGCTTCGATCATAAACGATGTTGAACTTCACGCCTTTCGGAAGACCTTTGGCGACTTCTTCCATCTTCACTTTCACGTTATCGATCACTTCGTCGGCGTTCTCGCCATAGCGCATTACCACAATGCCACCCACCGCCTCGCCGGTGCCGTTCACATCAAAAATACCCAGTCGGCTTTCGCCCGTCATCTGCACCGACGCTACATCGCGCACCCGCACCGGTATGGTGTTATTGGTTGCAATGGCAATGTTCTGGATTTCTTCAGCCGACTGCAGGTAGCCGGTTGTTTTGATGATGTAACCGATATCGGAAAGCTCGAATTTGCGGCCACCTGCTTCGTTGTTATTGGCGCGTATGGACTGAATAACCTGTGGTACGGAAAGTTTATAGTAGGAAAGTTTATTTGGGTCGAGGGTGATCTGGTACTGCTTCTGGAAACCGCCGAAGGAGGCCACTTCGCTTACGCCTTTCACGTTCTGCAAACCGAATTTTACATACCAATCCTGCAGGGCACGCTGCTCGCCCAGATCCATGCCGGGAGCGTCTAAAGTATACCAAAGTATGTGACCTACACCGGTTCCGTCCGGACCAAGCGTAGGGGCAACGCCTTCGGGCAGCATATTACCAACAGAACTCAGTCGCTCGAGTACCCGTTCACGGGCCCAATATACATCGGTTTCGTCTTCAAAAATGACATAGATAAAGCTCATACCGAACATCGAGCTACCACGCACATACTTCACCTCGGGCAAGCCCTGCAGGTTCGTCACAAGCGGGTAGGTGACCTGGTCTTCGATGATCTGCGGGCTGCGGCCCATCCACTCGGTAAAAACGATCACCTGGTTTTCAGACAAATCGGGGATAGCGTCCACCTTGTTTGTCTGCACCGAATATAAGCCCCAGCCGAATAGTGCTGCTGCAATGAGCAGCACAATGAAACGGTTACGGAGCGAAAAGGAAATTAATTTCGCAATCATGTAAGTATAAAATTAACCTTAACAGAAAGTTGGGAAGCTGCCGGAAAGCAGCAGATTGGAGGTGATGCCGAAGTATAAAGTACAGTCTGAGCAGCCCGTATCTTCAGGAGAGGACACAGCTATGCCAGCCAACTATGGCATCAAAGCCTGTAAGGTTATAGCAGGAAAGATTGCACGAGAACAGGTATGTCCCGGGCAATAGGGGGCGACTCGTAGAGCGCGTACGTTGGTTTGAGATCAGCCTCAGGAGCAAAGAGCTGAAGTATAACCGCTTTCACAGCAGCTATAAATTTGATGTCCTGCAGCTTATTAAAAGTAATGGCTTTGTGCTCAGAAGCAGCGTCATGACGCTCCAGAATAACTTTGTGGTCCTGGCAGCAGGCATCATCATCAGCGCTTTGCTGGGGAGCATGACAGGCCGGTAGCTTTTGCTTCTGCTGCTCCATCGGGCAATCGGCCTCAGCTCCGAAAAAAGAAACATCTCGCAATTCACCGCCACAAATATGCATACCCACCGAGATGCCTGTCGAGGAGACGAGCACCAGCAGCGTTAGGGTTAGCAATATAATCTGGCGGTATAGTTTCATGTTCTGTTACAAACTATAAGTTTACAGCTACAAAGTAAAGCGAAACAGCGCTATAAGTGTTTACAAAATTACGTAAAAGTTTTACAGTATTTATGTTTTTGTAGGGTTAAGTGTAGAACCGACTGGGTTGTTTAACCTCACCCTAGCCCTCTCCTCTGGAAGTTAGCTAGAGGTTCTTTGCAAACGAAAAGGTGAATTTTGCTTTTTTGCTTTGAATTAGCTTTCGCCTCGCCGGCTAGGCCTTACTTTTCTCCTTGATGAGAAAAGTATGCAAAAGAATCAAGACGCGTCAAACTCGCTGAACGCTCGAACAGTGACACGTCATTCTGTGCACTTGGCTGAAGCCGCTGCTTTGAAGTTCAAGTATAAACATCCCTGTTGAGCTGCGCTCGCAAGCTTCGAACTCGCGTTCTTGCTTGTCTAAGGTGGGGAGCTTTCCGGCTGTTGCTATACTTTAAGTATAAGCTTCATTGCTGCTGTTGAAACACCCCTGTAGTCCCCTCAAGGGGACAGTTGTTCTAGTTGCATAGCACCCAGCTATCAATATTAATCCCAGGCCTTGGGTGGGGGTAGGGGCCCCCTTTAAAGAGCGCCTTGTGCATGTTGCGGTGCCCGTAGGGCAGCCGGAGCAGAGCGCAGGCAGCTTCAGGCACACAGCGCGATACCAAAGGACGAGCCCTCGCGGGCTTGGAGCGAGCCAAAGCTAACAATAAAACAATAGGCAGGTAAGACTGGGGATGAAAGCCAAGAATGAAACTATAGACTTCACTCTATTATTAACCACAGATACAGAATTTTTACCTTTAACGCTACTTCACAAAACTTTCTACTGCTTATAAACAGTACCTCCCTTCATCACCAACTTCACATTCCTTACATCAGAAATAGATTTTGATGGATCTCCTGAAACGGCAATAATATCTGCCAGTAAGCCTGTTTTGATTCTTCCTACTGTGTCGTTGATTTTAAAAACATCAGCATTTACGGAAGTGGCAGACTGCAACACTTCTATTGGTTTCATGCCATAATCTACCAGTATCTCCATTTCGCGGGCATTATCGCCGTGGGTGCAAACACCTACATCACCACCCATTACAATCGTTACATCGGCTTTAAGGGCATCGGCGAAGCTTTTTCGTTTGGCTTTTATTCTTTCTGGTTCAGCATCAGTGCCTTTCTTCCAGCCACGGTATTGGGAAATGGCATCACCGGCGGCAAGGGTGGGGCAGAAGGCTACGTTGTTCTTTTTCATCAGGCGGTATACTTCGGGTGTGGCATCATCGCCGTGTTCTATGGTAGATACTCCGGCCAATGCAGCACGACGTATACCTTCCGGCGTAGAGGCATGCGCTACCACTGGCCGGCCGCTGCTACCGGCTACTTCTACTATTTTCTTTAGTTCATCAACGGTAAAGGTTGGCTGTGCCTCTTTCTTGGCACCCCATCGGTAATCGGCATAAACTTTTATAACATCGGCGCCTTTACCAATCTGTGTGCGCACTTCCTTTATCAGCGCATCCATGCCATCCGCTTCGGCAGCGCCAATAGGGGTAGTAATTTCGTAGCTCAGTTCTTTAGGACCATAACTGCCGGTGGCTACTATAGCTTTGGTGGCAATAATCATGCGCGGACCCGGGATCACGTTTTTCTCAATTGCCTGTTTCAGCCCCACATCGTCGTACTCGGCACCTTCTGTACCCAGGTCGCGCACAGTGGTGAAGCCAGCCAGCAGAGTTTTTTCGGCGTGAACTGTGGCTCTGGCAATGCGCTCAACCCTGGATTCTTTAAGAACCTGATCGTTCCAGGATGTTTCGTTGTAAGGGTGCAGAAACAAGTGGCTGTGCCCTTCGATCAGGCCTGGAAGTAGTGTGGTGCCCTTCAGTTCTATTACCTGTGTGTTGGGTGGCAGATTTATACTTGCTCCGGCGGCTTCAATTTTATCGTTCTTGACGAGCACCTGCCAGCCTTCGTGCATCTTTTCTCCGTCGAACACTCGGTCTGGTTTAAGCAGTTTGTAGGTGTCTTTAGAAGGAGTTTGTGCGCTGAGTTGCCCCGAAAAAGCCGAAAGAAGTACAGCAGCCAGAAGGGTATATATATTTTGTCTGGAGATCATAGGTGAAGGTGAATATTTGCTGCTGTAAAGTATAAATAAAAAAGAAAGTATAAAACAGGTGCTTTCTTAACCTGACCTATACTTTCTATACTTTACCTTTAGAGCAACTAATCTTTTTTAGCTTCCTTCTCAGCCTTTTTCTCGGCTTTATTGTTCTTGATGATCTTCTTTACCTGCTGCACCACGTTTACTTTTCCTGTTTTTACGGCATCCATGTGCACGGTGCCAACAACTTTACTTTTAGGCTCCAGCACCATATAGGATTTCATGGTGTAAGGCCATACGTGGTCTCCGGTCAGTGTTTTGAAGGTGGTTTTTAGTGGTTTCTGCAGATCAGAAGTGGCAGGTACTTCGATAGAGGTTTTCTGCTGCGCTTTGATAAGAAGGTCTTTGCTGGTGCCGCCGATAGTATGCATGTAATCCTTTAGCTGCAGATCCATTTTCATTTCCCGGATGTAGTAATCAAACTTGTTAGGGTTGTCGATCTGCATGGTCATTACCATTTTCATGTTGTCCAGCCCAAAGTCTTCAATGCGAAGGTCAGTTACTTCCATGCCAGGCAGGGCAGGTATGAGCATATCTACCTCTTTATCTATATCTATCTGTTCTTTGCCAAACAAGGGCAGGTCGCAGTAGGCTTTAATCTTTGCTCTTACGGGTTCGTCTTCCCGTACCTGCCGCCTTACCAGTTCGCGGGTTTTGTTGTGGTTCATGCTAACAGGGAGCTTTATAGTTTGCTTATTCCCGTTGTTTTTAGTCTTCTCCAGGTTCTTCTCGCCATGCGCCACACTCTGGCCATATAGCTGGAAATCATACTTTACACTATCCAGCACAACAGGTATAAATTTAGATGATACATCGAGCAGCACAAACATAGTAGCCTGTTCTTCGCCAATGCGTACATCTGTTACCCTGATATTATCTATTTTAGGCGCGGCCATGGCCATCAGTTTTTCGCGGGGTATTAACAGGTACAGCAGTACAATTGCCAGCACTATAACCCCGATAAGTATAGCCAATACTTTTAAAAAGCGTCTCATAACTCTCCTCTTCTCTGTATAATCATTCTGAGCCTTAGCTACAGGGATTTGCAAACATCCTGTGCCTAGGCTATCCTAAACTATACGCCCGGGCAGATTTTGCGAAGGAAGAATTACTACGGTATGTTAAGGTAGAAATACGGATTTAAGTAACTGGCCTATAGTTGTTTGTTATGAGTGCATTAATGAAAGTAAGCGTGAGATTTATACTTGGCAAGTTTTAGAAAGGATAGCCAATGGCAATATTAAGTACCATGCCATTATCGCCCAGACCGAATTTAAAGTCGCTTAAAGCATTGCGTTGGCCTTCGGGCAGATTAGGGTTTTGAACAGGTATACCAAAGTCGAAGCGTATCACGAAGAACTCCACATCTACGCGTAAGCCAAAGCCTGTACCAATTGCCAACTGGTCAACCAAGTTGCCCGCATTGAACTTGCCACCCGGTTTGTCCACAATACCATTAGTATTTTTATAATCCTCCAGAAGCCAAATATTACCGGCGTCAACAAAGAGAGCGCCTCTGAAAAAACCGAAGATCGGGAAGCGGTACTCTACATTTGCCTCAATCTTCATATCGCCAACTTGGTCAAAATAGGAAAGTGTTTCAGTCGTAGAGTTATCATTATCACTATCTTGTAAAGGGTTATAATTACCAGGACCTATACTACGCGCTCTGAAGGCACGAATACTATTCGGACCTCCAATGAAGAACTGCTTCACATAAGGCAAGGTGCTGGAGTTGCCATAAGGTATACCTACACCTGCAATCAGGCGGGTTGCCAGTTGCGTGGTTTTGCTGAAATTATAGTAGTACCGGAAATCGTTCTCGAAACGGCTGTACTGCGAATAGCCTTGATTAACTATAGTTCGGGGTACTTCATCGGTTGGTTTTT
Source organism: uncultured Pontibacter sp. (assembly GCA_966250805.1). Classification (GTDB taxonomy): domain Bacteria; phylum Bacteroidota; class Bacteroidia; order Cytophagales; family Hymenobacteraceae; genus Pontibacter. The sequence goes on from CBINIP010000003.1 coordinate 149,447, forward strand.
CGTAGCCCAGCAAAGTTTGTATGGCATTGGCAGCGTTACCCGATACATCCACGTTGAACCTGTTGTAAAATTGATGTGCCCGCTCTGTAAAAGGCTGCGTGTTTAGGGTAAACTGGTAAATAGAGCCAAGTATAAACTGGTTGCTGAAGCTGCGCTGCAGAAATGTATTTTCCTGAAGCCGTTGTTCAAACTCCGGCGTGATCTTGCCCAGGCGCATATACTGTACGTTGATAGGCGTTATCTCATGCGTTATAGTTCGTTTAGGGCGCCAGTTGTATCCATATGTAGCATTGTAGGAGTTCATCTGGAAGAACTGGACCCGGTTCAGGAAACTATAGCCGGCCGTCATGCGGGTACTTGGCGCAAACTCTGAACGCAGGTTTCGTACTTTGAACGGTGCTAAAATACGTGGTATAGTAAGCTCTGCCTGCGCCGTCAGTTCGTAGGAGGTAAGGTTGTTTGTTTGCTTTTCCTCGGGAGTGGCGTTAGTGGTCTCGGTGTTGGTGCGGCCGCCTACCTGGTTTTCAAAACTGCCAGTAAGATTGAGTGTAAGCAATTCGGAGCCTTTAAATGCATTCCGGTTCCGGAACGAAGCTGTAACTCCCGGCCCTGCAAAATTGTTCGATTTACTTACCATCTGGGCTTCTACCCGAAGCGATTTCTTCAGGTTTGGTGTCAGGTATATAAAGGCATCAAGTTTTCCTTTGTTAACAGTATCTGGCTGATAACGGATGTTGGCATACTTATAAGCACCCAATTCCATCAGGCGGCTGGTGGTTAACAGGTGGTCTTCTCTGGAGTATAGGCTGTCCTGCTCCAGGAATACGCCCCTGAGCAGGTGACGGGCTCTTACATAGTTTTCGTTCGGGATGTAGTAGTACTGCTTGTAGCGTATAGTATCGCTGGTGGCCAGGCTATCGGCTAAAGAGTAATTGGCGAAGATGTATATATCCTCTAAAGTATAAGCCTGTAACGCCTGCGCAGGCGAGCTCTTTTTAACACGCAGCAGCACATCGGCCTGCCTGTTGCCAACGGTGGTATCTACGCTGAAGATCAGCAGATCTGGGCCAAAGTAGTAGTAGCCTTTATCTTTCAGGGCTTGGTCTATGCGCTCGCGCTCCAGCACCATGTTCTGCAGGTTATAGATGTCGCCCGGCTTTAACAACGATTCGGCTTTGGTTTCGCGAATGCGGGCATGAATTTCCAGCGAGTCGTTTTCCGGGAACTTGATGTTGCGAAGTTTGTAAGGCGGCTCAACTGTTGCCGTCCAGTTTATGGTTGCCTTTTTCTTTTTTATAGTTGTGGCGCTGGTAACTTCGTTCTCGAAATAGCCACGGTTGTGCAGGCGCGAACTCATAACACCGCTCACGGTATTGGTATCTACCTGCGACAGCAGCACCGGCTCTTCGCCCAGTTTAGTCTTTATAAAGTGCTTTATACCTTTTTCTTTTTTTGTAGGGCCGATGGCGTTGTAGATCCATAGTTTCGGGCGAAGGCCAAGTATAGATGCATTGGGTTTGGGGCGTACTGTATTGCTTAGCTCCGTGGTTATACTTGATCGTGCTGCTTTTTCCTTTTCTCCTTTCACTTCTACATTAAAACCGACAAACAAGGCATCGCCTTCAGGCACGCTTTTCGTGCTGCTGCAGCCCTGCACAATAACCATTAAAAGGCACAGGAGCAGTGTTTGCGGTAGTAGGCTATGGAGTATAGTTTTATACATACAGGTATTTGGCGTCTATTGGTCTTTTCTTATTTCCTGCAGTTCTTCTTCGCGGCGCTGCAGTTTTCGTGCTTTTCTTGTTTCGAGGTCGCGGAAAAGGTCGGAGAAGTTATCGTAATCGCGTACGAAGATGAGCGAGAGGCCTGTTTCGCGTACATCACCTTCCAGGAAGTCTTCGTAACGGTCGCGCTGAAAGCCTCTTACACGTAACCTGCCCTCTGGTGTTAGAGAGTACTCAACAGAAATATCTCCGCCGAAGCCACCGCTTGCATTTCCCGAATTAGATGCTCCCTGGCCTTCAAGTCCAATGGCACTGCCTACGCGTACTGTCAGGCGGTCGTTCAGGAACTGCTGACGCACTGCTACATCCAGATCGGTGCGGCCTTCTGCAGAGCCGGAAGAGTAATCTTCGTAAGAGTTAACCCCAAGCTCCAGGCCCAGACCACCAGCATAGCGTTGGGTCAGGTTGTTTAACTGGTCGCTCATTACCTGGCTTAGGGAATTTCGTGCTGTAGAGGCAAATCCGCCTCCCGAGCTTTGCAGCGGGTCAGGAGCCATAAAGCGGCCCAGCACCAGCAACGAGAACACCTGTTTGTTCATTTCTGCCTCATCCTGGCGCAGCGTTATCAGTTTAGACTCTATTTGCCCGTCAAATGCATCGCGGTGGCGCTCCGGTAACTGTATGTCAAAGCCGATTTCTGGTTTGAGCATTTCGCCTTCCACGCCCACGAGTACCTGAAAAGGTAATTGTGTGCGGTAACGGTTTTGCTCGGCCTGCTCCAGCGATCCCAGTTCTGAGGACACCAGCTCAAGTGGGGCTGTTTCCACATTGTAAATGGCTGTAACATTTATATCAGCCTGCATAGGGTCACCTTCCCAGGCAATGTAGCTGTCTTTTGCAAGCTCCAGTTCGCGGGTAACAATGTCGTAGAATGCCATTTTATAACGACCTTCTGTAATATCGTAGCGACCGCTCATATTCATCTGTCCGCTTGGTGCCATTCCGAAGATAAGCGGAGAAGCAGAGCCTCTGATAAGTAAATTGTCTCCTGTAATAGGGTCCATGATGATGGTGATCGGAGTTGCATCGGTTATTGTAATGTCTACCTCAATGTCTGCCCCTATAAAACCTGCCTGCTCCGCTTGCTCTTGCATACCTCGTTTTAGAATCACATTCAGTGAGTCGCTCAGATCCACAAATTCAACTATACCTTCCCGTTCGGCAGCACCGGCTTCATCGGCAGGCACTACAGCTGTTATAGCAGAATTATCGAGTACCCGCACCCTGGCATCAATCTCAGGGGTAGTCATGTCGCCGGTTATAGTTGCATCTGCCGCCATCACAAGCCTGCCATAGTATAAGTCGTTATCCTTTGCAGTAGAGTTCATGGCCAGGAAGTTGTCGGTGTTGGCGCGCAGGTCGAAGCGGTAGTCGGTATAGTTCTGGGTGTAGATGTTGCCGTTGAGCACGAGTGGGTTATTCAGCGAATCCGTAAGGGTAAAGTTCGGGAAGCTGATGCCTTGTTCGTTAAACAGCAAGCGTTCATTCTGGAGGCGGTATACGGCGTTCAGCATGGCTACATTAAACTGCGCCTGGTTAAAGTTAAGCTGACCTGTTATGTTCGGATCGTCTACAGTGCCGGTGATACGCAGATTGCCGTTAGCCGTGCCTGCCATATCTTTCACCATACCTTGTGTAAAACCTTCTATCGAGGCCATGTTAATGCTGTTGATGTCGGCAGTAAGGTTAAGGAGACCGGCATTTGGTTGCGCTTCGTAAAAACCGTTGATGAGCATCTGGTTGCCGTTGCCGGTGAGGCGGGCATCTATGTTGTAGCGGTTATTTGCCGCTGAGTTAGCTTTTAGTGCAATGTTGCCTACCGGTGTACCCATATAAGCAAAGTCGGTAACAGTTAAGTCAGAGGTAAAGCCCGGGGCACCTGACATAATATCGCGTACTGTAGCGGTTCCGTTAATAGTGCCGTCCATCAGGCTGTCCTGCTGCTGAAACGACTGTACCAGGTAGCCTATATCTAAGTTGTTGAACTGTACCTGCATAGGGGCGGCTGGCGTAACCGGTCCGGTACTGTTAAGCGAGATAAAGCTATTGTTGCGCTCCAGTCGGATGTTGTGAGCATACAACAGGTTAGTATCGAACTGCAGGTAGTTGTCCTGCGGCACACGCCACTGATCATAGTTAATAACCAACTGCTCCGGGTTAAAGGAGAAGCGGTAACCTCTGCCTATACTGTTCAGCAAGCCGCCCAGCACAAAACGTTCCTGCCCGTTATTTTCAGCTACGGCCAATCGCATGGTCAGGTCGTTGTCGCGTGCTGCACCAATCAATGAAACATTTTGTGCCTTTAAAGAAGGAGAGGTGATATTGCCAAGCCCCACATTATACCCGATCTGGTTACGATCTCCGAGGAACTGCATGGTCAGGTTCTTCAAAGTATAATCGGTATACTTTATAGTGTTAACGGCGCCGTCTATGCGTAGTGCTTGTGTTTCGCGGTTGTAAGTTCCGGTTATAGGTCCTGTCAGTTGCAGCTCCATCAGGCCGGGTACAAAGGAGGTGATCAGGTCGGTACGCTTCAAGCCGATCTCAAAGGCAAAATCTCCAAGGCTCAGGTCGGCAGGGTAGGGCGGGTCGGGCTGCAGGTCGAAATAGTTAGAGAAATGCTTCTGCATGGCCGTTGGCAAAGTAGCCAGTGTATTTGCAAAACGCATGTCGGCATCCATGGCATCAGACGTTACATTCAGGGCCAGGCCGCCATTGCGCTGGTCCAGGGTCATCAGCAGCGAATCGATAGGGAAGGTTTTCTGGTTGTGGCGTATCAGGAACTGGCGCATCTCCATTTTGCCGCTTATACTTGCCGGATCGGCCCCGATAAAGCTGCCCGTAATTCGGCCCTGCAATCCCAGATCTTCGCCATACAGGTTCAGTTTTTTAAGATCGGCCCCACCCAGATCAAGTGCAAAGTTATAGTTAGGCTGTTCGGCGTTGCGCATGTTAAAGTCGCCGTTCAGGTTAAAGTTCAGGTTCTGGTCCTGTGAGCGAGCTGCAACAGTATACAGGTTACGATTGATGGTGGCATCTAATCCGATGTTGTTGTAAGTATAGTTGTTGTAGTTGAGCTCCCGAACCTGTGCCTGCGCCTTGGCCTGCATAGTTTCAGGTGTGAGTCCTGCCCCTCTTATAGTTGCCGACATCGAAACGATACCTACACCCAAACTATCAGTTAGCAGTTGGCTCACATCAAGTCGGTTGGTGGTTATGGTAGCGGTAAAAGGCTCGGCACCTTCCGGACCCGGATCCATGTTAACTACAGCCTCTACATTTCCGGCCGAACTACGGATGTCGGCTGTGGCATCGAAGGAGGTGAGGCCGCCGCTGTAGTTGCCCGTCATGCTAAGGGTGTTTGGTATGCGGATGTTTGGTGGCAGTGTACCCGGAGGGGTAAGTGCCATAATATCGGTTCGGGTGGTGGCAAAGCGGTTAATGTCCAGGTCCATGTAGAGGTTGTCCGGCTCCATCATGTTTTTGATGTTGCCGCTCACGCTCACATTGGTGCCCTGCAGGCCTGCTACCTGTAGCCTTGGTATAGTTAGGTTATCCAGACGGCCTTCTGCCTGCCCGTCTATGCGTAGGGTGGAGTTGGCTATATTTCGGAATGATGGGTTAGTAGCCAGGTCGGGAGCAAAGTATAAAACATCCTGCATACCTATGCGGCTGTTCTCAATATCCAGGTCCAGGGCCAGCAGGTCGGGGTTCTCGGCTACTGCATCCATGGATGGGTAACGGACGGCAAGTTCTTTGTTTATCTGGCTGTGGCCGGTGGTCAGGTTAAGGTCGCTTAGGCTGGCGCGGGTAGAATCTACGTTTACGGCGGCCTGCAAATTATTAAGTCTGAATCCGCTCTGTTCTTGAAGCTTTAACTGGTTTATACCCAGGCTCATCTTGCTAAGGCTATAAAGTATATCTTCAGCATCAAGTTCTACTTCTTTAAACCGCAGATGATCGTAATCCATGCCCCGTTTCAGCTTGGGTGCGTTAAAATTATCAAAGGCTACATCCAGCCCAGATACATCCATTTTATTCAGGTTCAAAACCCAGTTCATGGGCTGTCCCTGTGTCTCTTCCACAGATTTATCCAGCTCTTCTGCGGTGCGCTCCGGGTTCACAGCCAGCGAATCGGTGGGTTTATACTTGTCCTGAACATATACCAAAGATGTGTTGTGCAGGTCGAAGCTTTCAAGGTCTATACGTGCGTTTGGCAGGTCTATCTTATCAGACACAAGTTCCGATTTACCCAGTTTCAGGTTAATTCGCTGCTCAGCCACCCGGTTTATATAGTCTACCTTCAGGTTCTCCAGTGCCACACGGTTCAGGCCAAACTGCATGGTAAGTGGCACTGCCTGTGTTGTGTCGGTAGGAGGGAGCTTGGTTTGTACATAGTTAACCCAGGTGTTGCGCAGCTCTATTTCGTCAACCAGGTATTGCTCTGCATCCAGGTCTAGGGCATCCATGGTGGTTACCAACTCTCCAATGCGCGTGCGTATATGGTTGCCACCCGCCTCGTCGTTGAAGTTGACGTACACATTCTTGAGGTTGATCACGTCGAGGTTTATCTTCATGGCACCAGCTGTAGTGTCGGCAGGTTGGGCAGTGGTGGTGTCGGAAGCAAAGGCCTCCATGATAAAATCGTAGTTGGTGCTGCTATCCGGCCTTATATGGAGTTTGGCTGTGGCATTCTCCAGGCTTACGCGCCCAACATTCAGTTCCCCTTTCAGCAGCGACATGATCTTCATGTCTGCTCCCAGGCGCTCGCTGTACCAGAGTGTGTCCTTTTGCTGATCTTCCAGGTATACATCCTTTAGCACCAGTGTATTGCGCCAGTCGGTTGTGAAGCCACCTATGCGTACCTCCGTTTTCAGGGTTTTAGATAAGTATGATGCACCGCGGTGGGCAGCAAAGTTCTGCACCGCCGGTATCTGAAGGGCAATAACTATGAGCAATACCAATGCGACTATTGCAATGAGCAGCCACATGAGCACCTTTAATGACGTGATTCCGATATGTTTAGCAGAGGCGATAGTACAATTATTTATTAGTTCTCAGCTATGCCTTTACGGATTTGTACAAACAAGGATAAGCTGAGAATATAAAAATCCTACTTATTTAATGTTTGCATTGATAATTAAGTATTTATTGCCTGTCGCGTCGCTTTTTACACAATAGAACATAGATTTTCCATATTATAGATGATGCGTTAAAACTGAGCTAGTAGGGTAGGGGGTAAGTATAAAGTAGATCCCGGAGAAGGGAGTAGTTCTAATGTGTAGGCACATAGATTCTTCATCGCTTTTATGAATATAATTTCCGCTTGGCTTACATGAAAAGACCTAATGAAGGTTTGTTTAAAAGGAGGTTATTAACTTGAAGTATGACTTTATGTATTAAATGTATATATCTGATTACTATTTTATAAAAAATATAAATTGACATTTTGACAGGTTCAATTACAGCTTCATGCTTTAAAATTCCTGTCTGCAATTTCCTGAGTTGATAGCGTTTTCTGTGCCTATTGGCTTTTATGCTAAGTAACATCCTAGGTATATTCGCGCTATAATTCCAGCTATGAACAAACAGGCTCGCCAGATCCAGTATTTCTTATTCAGCCAGTACCTCTCCGATGGGTTGCGCATCACGCTGGGCGTGCTGTTGCCCTCGTTGTTGTTTGCGCTGAATGATAACTTTGCTGTGGGGCTTACGCTGTCGCTGGGTGCCCTTTGCGTCAGCATTGTGGATACGCCTGGCCCTGTGGTGCATAAGCGCAATGCCATGTTTGCCACCAATCTGCTTATCTTTCTTTCGGCCATGATCACGGGTTTTGCCCGCATGAACCCTTATGTGTTAGGGGCGGAGGTATTCGTGTTCAGCTTTTTCTTCTCGATGTTTGTGGTGTATGGTAACAGGGCAGCAGGTGTAGGAGTTGCTCCTCTGCTTGTAATGATCCTGATGATGGACCAGAAGCTTACGCCTGAACAGGTGCCTGTGTACAGCGGACAGGTGCTGGCAGGTGGGTTATGGTACATGGTGCTGAGCCTGCTCTTTTACCACGTCCGGCCTTACAGGCCCGTGCAGCAGTCTCTGGGCGAGTGTATACACGAGATAGCCAGATTTCTGCGCTTACGGGCTGCCTTTTACAACCCCAGCACCGATGTAGAGGAGGATTATAACCGGGTGGTATCGCAGCAGGTGGTTGTGAACGAGAAGCAGGATGCCGTGCGCGAGGTACTCTTCAAAAGCCGCCTGATGCTGAAGGAATCTACTCATACCAGCCGTATGCTGATGCTTTCTTTTGTGGATGTGGTGGACCTGTACGAGCAGATAACAACAACGCACTACGACTATAACTCGCTGCGCGAACGCTTTGGCAGAACCGGAGTACTGGAAGACATTGAGCGCCTGATCCTGCTCATTGCCGACGAGCTGGACAATATTGGATTTGCTATCCAGGCAAACAGGCCTTACCGGAAACAGCTTAACCTGAACGAGCACCTGGAGCAGCTAAAGTACCGGATAGATGTAATTGGAGATGCTGAGAAAGAGGTAAGCAACCTCCCGCTGAAGAAGATACTGATCAACCTCCGTAACTTAGTACAACGCCTGAATGACCTGCACAGCTACTCAGTACAGAAGTACCCGACCAGGGAAAGTAGCCGCGAACTGGAGTATTCCCGCTTTATTTCACATCAGAACTATAGCTTTAAGATATTTCGTGATAATCTGAGTTTTAACTCGTCTGTGTTTAAGTTTTCCTTCAGGATGGCGATCGTCTGCCTGATTGGGTATCTTATCACAAAAATATTCACTTACGGACACCATAGTTACTGGGTACTCCTCACGATCATCGTTATACTTAAGCCTGGCTTCAGCCTTACGAAGCAGCGCAACTACCAGCGCATAGTGGGCACCCTGGCCGGTGGTTTGGCAGGCGTGCTTATACTTGCCCTTATCAAAGATAAGACAGCTTTGTTTGTGCTGCTGCTCTTTTTCATGGTGGGCACTTATAGTTTCCAGCGGATGAACTATGTGCTCAGCGTGATCTTCATGACACCTTTTGTGCTTATACTTTTTAAGTTCCTGGGAGGCGGTGAGATAGACCTGTTACAGGAACGTGTAGTGGATACACTGATTGGGTGCAGCATCGGTTTTACAGCCAGCTACATCATTTTTCCGAGCTGGGAATCGGAGCACCTGCAGCAGAACCTGGCAAATGTGTTGAGGGCAAACATAAACTACCTGCAGCTACTGGCTACTAACCTGGCAGGCAAACCCATCCATACTACCGATTACAAAGTTGCCCGAAAAGAAGTTTATGTAAGTTCTGCCAACCTTTCGGCTGCTTTCCAGCGGATGACATCGGAGCCAAAAAGCAAGCAGCGCAGAAGCAAGGAGGTGCATCGGTTTGTGGTGCTGAATCATATCCTGTCGTCGTATACGGCTACTCTGGCCTCGGCCATACTTACCAAAGAACCGCATGTATATCCCCAGGAAAACCTGAGACTGGTGAGGCGTGCTTTATCTGTACTTTCGGAGAGCCTGAAGAAACTGGAACAAAGCCATCAGGAGCCGGAAACTGAACAATTGCTAACCGAAAAAGAAAAGCCTGCACCACACACACCAACCGCTGATGACCTGTTGCTGAAGGAGCAGTTGGAGTTTATACAGAAAGTAAGTACCGATATAAGGAAAACAACCGAAGCTATACTTGCCTGAGACTACAGGCAAACGATATCATCATAATCGGGATGGCGCTTTACATATGCTTCTACCACAGGGCAGGAAGGAACAACCTTGATGTTCTGGCTACGGGCATACTCCAAGGCTGCTTTAACCAGTTGATCGGCTAAGCCTTTGTTGCGGTAAGTTTCAGGCACATAAGTATAATCCAGGTCCATTGCCTCCTCGTTTGTAATAGTATAGGTGATTTCTGCCTCATCACCTTCCAGTATGGCGTAAAAGCGCAGATCATCCTCATCATGAATTATATCCAGTTCCATAGCTTTTTTGTTTGTAACAGGGTGTACGGGCTGGCAATGGAGTAGTTCAAACTGAGGAGCTATGTTTTATCGGGCAGCAATAAAGGTATCCAGCAGGGCATGGATGATCCGCATAAGGTTGCTTGGGTAAATGCCTATCCATAGCAGCAGCACTGCCAGTACCATCATGGTTGAGCCGCTGGTAAGGTAAAAAACAGGGCGAAGGCGCTTGCGGGGCTCTTTTCCTGTCTCGGGCTGGGCAAACATGACGGCTATAATTTTAATGTAATAGTAAAGGCCTATTACGCTGTTTACCACCAGCATAACCACAAGCAGCCAGAGCTGAGTATTAACCCCTGCGGCAAGCAGGTAGAACTTACCCACAAAGCCTGCTGTAAGCGGAATACCAGCCAGCGAAAGCAGCATGGCCGTGAAAATGGCAGCCGTAACAGGTCTGCGCCAGAGCAGGCCCCTGTAATCTTTCAATTTCTCGGCATCACGGTCCTTATCAGAAAGTATAGTTACCACACCAAAGGCACCCAAACTGGTTATAAAGTAAGCTACGAGGTAAAAGCTGACAGCCTCTACACCCATTTTATTCCCTGCCAGGAACGCCACAAGCAAATACCCCAGGTGCGATATAGAGGAGTATGCCAGCAGGCGCTTGATGTTCTTCTGGCGCAGGGCCAGCAGGTTACCGGCAAACATTGAGGCAATGGCAATTATGGTAAAGATCAGGAGCATATCGGGGTAGCGGTAGCCGCCAGCCTGCGAGAAAAACCGTACCATCAGTGCCACCATACCACCTTTTGAGACTGTGGCAATAAAGGCCGTAACCGGTGCCGGAGCTCCCTGGTATACATCTGGTGCCCACATATGAAAGGGTACAACACCAAGCTTAAACCCGATACCTACCACCATTAGTCCGAAGCCAGTTAACAGCAGCGCCGGCAGTTCACTTACCGAATTCAGGTAATCTCCAATTCTGGCAAATTCCATAGTTCCGGTAACAGCATAAACCAGTGCCATCCCAAACAATAGAAAAGCTGAAGACATGGCAGCAAGTATAAGGTATTTGATGCCGGCCTCATCGGAGCGTTCACGGGTGCGCAGGTAAGCTATCAGCGAGTACAGGGAAACACTAAGCACCTCCAGCCCCAGGAACAGCGACGCAAAATGCCTGCTGATAACAAGCACGCAAGCGCCCAATGTAGCCAGCAGCAGCAGCAGGTAATACTCTTCTTTCCGTTCTTCGCGCTGTTCAAAGTAGGCATAAGAGAGCAGCGTCACAGCCAGCGAAGAAAGCAGGATCAGGCCCAGGTTAAAAACAGCCAGACCATCCATAACAAAAAGCGGGTAAACAGTATAAGCGTTGATGTGCCTGATGTTTACCAAAGCCAGCATAGCCGCCAGGTGAGCCAGTATAGTAAGTATATAAATGATCTTATGGTTGCGCTTTATGGCTACTACCAGCATGTTCAGAATGGCGCCGCCGGTAAGTATAAGCAGCGGCATCAGGTATAAAAGGTCATTTCGGTTCATAAGTGCCTCCTTTCCAGGTCTGGATGTTTAGCGAGTCCGGTGTTTGTAGCAGTGCTTGTACAGGTGCAGGATTTTGAGGCTGTTTGTAAGCTTCCAGCTGTTCTGTAGCCGAAGCTCTGGCTGTGTTAAGTACTGGCTGCGGATAGAGCCCCAGCCAAAGTATAAGCACCACCATAGGCACGGCAATTAGTAGCTCACGTGGTGTAAGGTCTGCCAGGACAGGCCGGTTCTCTGTATTTCCAAAAAATACTTTCTGCATGATCCTGAGCGAGTAAGCTGTAGCTGCCACCAAGCCCAGTGTTGCAAAAACAGTAAGCCAGTTATTGGCCTGCCAGCTGCCCACCAAAGTCAGAAACTCAGCTATAAAATTGCCTAGACCTGGTAAACCCAGCGAAGCCATCACAAATACCAAGGCAACTACCCCCATCTTCGGAACGCTTGGCCAGAAACCTCCCATTCGCCGGATGTCGCGGGTGTGCAGGCGGTCGTACAGGAATCCGGCAATGAGGAACAGGGCACCCGTGCTCAAACCATGAGTGATCATCTGCATAATTACCCCCTGCAGCGCCAGCTCGTTAAAGGCAAAAACTCCCAAAATCACAAATCCCATATGGCTGACGGAAGTATAGGCTACCAGTCGTTTCAGATCGGTTTGAGAGAAGGCAAGCAGCGCCCCGTAAAGTATACCCACCACACCCAATAGCATAGCCCAAGGGGCAAAAGACTGTGCAGCATCCGGGAACATAGGTACCACAAAGCGCAGTAAACCATAAGCACCTGTTTTAAGAAGCAGTCCTGCCAGTATCACACTACCTGCCGTTGGTGCCTGCGAGTGGGCATCGGGCAACCAGGAGTGAAAAGGCACTACCGGTAGCTTTACCAGGAAGGCTGCCAGGAAACCTGCCATCAGCAGCGTGCCTACCTGAGGGGTAAGCGATGTTCCCAGCAGCTCGAAATAATTGAAAGTATAATCTCCGGTGCTGTAGCCATGCACGAAGTATAAACCAAGTATAGACAGCAGCATAAGCAGTCCGCTGGCCTGTGTAAAAATGAAAAACTTATAGGCTGCGTAGGTTCGGTTCTCATGCCCCCAGATGCCGATCAGGAAGTACATAGGTATCAGCATGACCTCCCAGAAAAAGTAGAATAGGAACAGGTCCATGGTGAGGAACACACCCGAAATACCAGCCAGCACCCAAAGCAGGTTAAAATGGAAGAAGCCTACCTTTACAGTTATCTCACTCCAGGAGGTAAGTATAGCCAGTAGCCCCAGGAAGAAGGTAAGGAGCAGCATGAGTAAACTTAATCCATCCAGCGCCAGGTGAAAGCTAACACCCCATTGCGGAATCCAGGGTATCTGGTAACGCATAAACCAGCTGCCGGCAACATCCGGCGAACTGAGGCGCTCCATCCACAAAGAAACTGTTAATACGAAGCAGGCCAGGGTAGAGGCAAGCGCGATCCAACGTGGAAATGCCGTATTCACTTTGCCCGAAATCCAGGCCAGTACGCCTCCAACCATCAGTATAATAAGTATCCAGGCTAAGATCATGGCAGCAGGGTTATGGTTAAGATCAGGATAGCACCTACTACAACTCCCATCATGTACCAGCGCATAATGCCACTCTGAGTCTGCGACAAGCCCCTGTTCACTGAACGTGCAAAGACTGTTATGCCATCATAAACGCTGTCAATCACATCGCTTTTGTTGATGTTTGCCAAGAACACGTAGGGCCGCACAAACAGCGTATCGTACAATTTATCGAAGCCCCAGCCTGAGAACCAGAAATCCCTTACCGCCATGGCAAAACCAGACCGGGCTATACTCTCCTGAAAAGCCTTCCGCCGGGCGTAGAAGAAGAGGTAAGCCAGGAACAGCCCCACTATCGAAACACCCGCAGCTAGCAACTGGAACATCCATTCAGATTCGCCTATGGTTTCGTCTACGTCTATACCCGGAAGTACCGGCTGCAGCAGGTCAGAAAATAAGGTGAGGTGCGCGAAGTTGTGGGGCAATTCAATAAATCCGCCTACAGTTGAAAGTATAGCAAGTATCACCAGTGGCACCACCATCACCATACCTGGCGGGTGTGATACATGGGTTTTCGCTTCGCCGTAGAAGGTGATGAACACCATTCGGAACGTATAAATAGCCGTGATAAAGGCACCTACCAAGGCCGCTAAGTATAGCCATACATTGCCCCGCTCACCAGCCAGGGCATACCACAGGATCTGGTCTTTGCTGTAGAAACCAGCTGTAACCAAAGGCAAAGCTGCCAGCGAAGCAGCCCCGATCAGGAAGGTCCAGAACACAACGGGCAAAGCTCGGCGCAAGCCTCCCATTTGGCGCATATCCTGCTCGTGGTGCAGCGCAATGATGATGGCCCCGGCACAAAGGAAGAGCAGCGCCTTGAAAAAGGCATGGATCATAAAATGGAAGATACCTGCCGACCAGGCGCCCACACCCAGCGCCAGGAACATGTAACCGATCTGGCTGATGGTGGAATAGGCGAGCACCCGTTTCAGGTCGTACTGCGTTAGGGCGGTGCAACCGGCAATCAGTAGCGTAACGGCCCCGACTATAGCCACAGCCAGCATAGCAGCCGGCGCCAGTTCGAAAACAACGTTGGTGCGGGCGATCAGGTATACACCGGCTGTAACCATGGTAGCCGCGTGTATCAACGCACTCACAGGTGTCGGGCCAGCCATCGCGTCGGGGAGCCAGGTTTGCGGCGGCAACTGACCGGATTTACCCACGGCTCCGCCTAAAAGCAGAAAAGCTACCAGCACGGCCATCTGCGAGCCAACCGGCCAGGTTTGCGGCGCCTCCGAAAGTATAGCCTGTATGTTTAAGGTGCCGAAAGTCTGAAAAAGTATAAACAGCCCGATGGCCATGGCCGTGTCGCCCACGCGGGTGATGATGAAGGCTTTGCGGGCCGCATAGCCGTTTGCAGGATTTTTATACCAGAACCCAATAAGCAGGTAGCTGCACAAACCCACACCTTCCCAGCCTAAGTATAAAAGCAGCAGGTTATCGGCCAGTACCAGCATGAGCATAGAGCCTACAAACAAATTCATGCAGGCAAAGAAGCGGGCAAAATCGTCTTCATCGGCCATGTAGCCGGCCGAATAAACGTGTATCAGGAAGCCTACAAACGTAACCACAAACACAAAGACCAGCGACAGCGCGTCGAGGTGGAAAGCTATGCCCGGGCTGAAGCCTGCCACATCAAACCAGGTCCAGACTTGCTGTGCATAAAAGTCAGGTCGAGCCGAAAGAAACTGGAAGCCGATCAGGAGCGTAATCAGCGCGGAAATGCCGACACTGCCGGCGCCAAGTATAGCCACCAGGCTACGCGGCATGCGCCGGCCAAACAGGATGAGCAGGAGCGCACCGGCAAAAGGCAAGGCGGGTATTAACCAGAGTAGATTTTCCATAGCTTATCCGAACATTTTGTTGGCTGCGTCGCTGTCAAGGGTTTTCAGCTGGTGGTGGAGCTGAAGTATAAGTGCGAGCCCCACCGATACTTCGGCAGCGGCCATCGTGAGGATAAAGATGAACATCACCTGCCCGTCGGGCTGCGCCCAGCGCGTAGCGGCAACTATAAATGCCAGTCCGGCAGCGTTCAGCATGATCTCCACCGAAATCAGCATGAAGATGATGTTGCGCCGGATGAGCACGCTGATCAGCCCGAGCGTGAAAAGTATACCGGCCAGCAACAGGCCGGCTTCCATTGGAATATTGGTCATATTTCGCTCCTTTCCAGAAAACGGTGAACCACTTTTTTCTTTTGCCTGCCCAGGTGGTAGGCGCCCACAATACCGGCCATTAGCAGCATGCCGCACAGTTGCACGCCCAGCAAGTAAGGGCCGTACAAAGCCAAGCCTACTTCCCGGGCATCTACAGGTTGGTTGTTTATCGTAGGCATGTCTTCCGCAACCACCAGGTAAGCCAGCTCGCCCAGCAGCACCAGCGAGAGCAGGGCCGGACCAATCCAGGTTTTAGGTCTGAGCCAGGTTTTTTCCTGCTGCACGTCCTCATTAGTTAGGTTTAACATCATGATCACGAAGATGATGAGGACCACAATGGCACCGGCATAAATGATGACCTCCAGGGCGGCCATAAACGGAGCGCCCAGCGTGAAAAACACCACCGCTACGGCCAGGAACGACACCACGAGGTAGAGCAGCGCATGGATCATGTTATAGTTCGTGATCACCATAATGGTGGCCAGTATGGCGACAGCGGAAGCTATGTAAAATGTCAGTTCCATAGGTTATGGGATTAAGCTTTTCACGTCTACAGGCGGTAGCTCGTTCTCTGCCTCACCTTTGTCTTTTCCGCCAATGGCCATGCCGGCTACTTTGTAATAGTTGTAGCCCGGATACTTGCCTTGCCCATTGATGAGCAGGTCTTGTTTCTCGAATACCAGGTTCTGGCGGTTGTATTCGCCCATTTCAAAATCAGGGGTGAGTTGAATAGCATAGGTAGGGCAGGCCTCTTCGCAGAAACCACAGAAAATACAGCGCGAGAAGTTAATCCGGAAAAACTCAGGGTAGCGACGGCCATGCTCGTCTTCGGTAGGCTGCAAGGCAATACAATCCACGGGGCAGGCGACGGCACACAGGTTGCAGGCCACGCAGCGTTCGCCGCCGTCTGGGTCGCGCGTCAGCACAATGCGGCCCCGCCACCGCGTCGATAGCCGTGCCTTATGCTCCGGATACTCGATGGTCTCCCGCTTGTGGAAGGCGTGTAAAAATGTGAGCCACATGCTGCGCAGTAAACTAAACATACCTGCTCCTTTCTTTTATACTTTATAAACATCAGTGCAATTGCGAACTCTCCCCTTGAGGGGAGTTAGAGGGGTGTTATCTTTTAGCAGAGGACTTCACCTACTGGCTTTACACCCCTATAGTCCCCTCAAGGGGAGAGTTTTTCTGCTATACTTAGTAAATATCACTTTCAATTCAGCACTCAGCACTCGTTCTATCCCTGTTGCCAAAGCACAATCGCTGCCGTAACCATCAGGTTTACCAGGGTCAGGGGCAGCAGGATCTTCCAGCCGTACTCCATCAGTTGGTCGTAGCGTGGGCGAGGCAAGGAGGCACGCAGCAGGATGAAGATCATCAGGAAAGCGCCTACTTTAAGTATAAACCACACGATCGGAGGGAGGAAGTCCGGGCCGAGCCAGCCGCCAAAGTATAGCGTGACCACCATGCAGGAAATGAGCGTTATGCCCAGGTACTCCCCGATGAAGAACATGCCGAACTTCATGCCAGAATACTCGGAGTGGAAGCCTGCGATCAGCTCGCTTTCTGCTTCCGGTATGTCGAAGGGCAGTCGGTGCGTTTCAGCTACGCCTGCAATGAAGAAGATCACAAAGCCGATGATCTGTGGGATGAAAAACCACAACCCCCGCTGCGACTCCACGATATCCACCAAACTGAAAGAACCGCTCAGCAGCACCACACCCATCAGCGCCAGACCCATAAAAACCTCGTAAGAGATCATCTGTGCCGCACCGCGCATAGCACCCAGCAAGCTATACTTGTTGTTCGAGGCCCAGCCACCAAGTATAATACTGTAAGCTCCCATCGACGACATCGCCAGGAAGAACAGCACCCCGATGTTGAGGTTGGCTACGATGATACCTGGTGCAAACGGTATTACCACAAAGCTCAGCAGCACCGAAATGAGCACGATGGTAGGTGCTAGCACGAACACTATTTTATCGGCAAAAGGCGGAATCCAGTCTTCTTTGAAAAAAAGCTTGAGCGAATCGGCCAGCACGATGAACAAACCGAAGGGACCAGCACGGTTAGGGCCGTAGCGGTCCTGCCACAGCGCCAGCATGCGGCGCTCCACCCAGATGAGCCCGGCCGCTACGTTGAGCAGCACGAACAGCACGCCTCCGATGATCAGGAGATAATTTGGGGCTGATTCTTCCATGATGGTTCCTCCTTATTAAGTATGGCCCATGCGGGCATTTCTGCGAATGGCACCCCGCGCAGACCTTTCGGCAAGCCGGCAGTTCCCTTGCTCAAATTATCATCAATCCGCACCTGCAATTGGTACACAATACCATCTATGCTGAAAGTAAGTACCTGTCCTTCCTGCTTGTCCAGTTCCATGGCGTCGGCACGGCTCAGGGCTACGTAAGGCTCCGGCACGCGCTGGGCAATGGCTGGCGCCTGAGCACTCTGCTCTTCCGAACCAAAAATGTGGTAGAGCGGCAGCATGTACAAGTGGTTCCGAATCGGTTGGAAGTGCTCGGGTATCACGGTGAAGTAGTGGATTATACTTTCCTGTGGCGGCTCGATCAAGCGCAGGCCCGGATCGCCGTGGTGCAGGTGGCCACCCACTTCTTCCTGGTATTTGTTCACCGACTGTGCTGAGTTCCAGCCCGGATACCAGAAGTATGGAATGACAGGCGAAGGTGGTTCACCATGGAAGCCTTCCATGGTATAACTCAGCGGTGAATCCGAGTCTTCAGGTGGCTTAGGCTCATGTACGCTTTGGTTAGCAAACATGGCGGTGCGGCCACTGAAACGGTGTGACTCACGGGCAATTTTCTGCCCTGCAACTCTGAAATTAGCAGGAGGAGTGATGGCTTCAATGCCTTTAAACTGCGCCAGCTCTTGTGCCATCGCCTGTTTGATATCATCGATATTATGCCAGTTGCTCATCTGCGGATGTGCCATAAGAGTACCCAAATCAGTGAGCCAGCGCCAGCTTTCCTGTATGTCTTCGGGAGTAGGGTATACCTGGTAGAAGCGTTGCGCCCTACCTTCGTGGTTTGCCAGTGTGCCGTCTGCTTCGGCAAAGGCGCCGGCCGGTAAAAGTATGGCTGCTTTCTCGGTGGTAGCAGTATGGGTATGGTCGAGCACCAGCACCTGCTTAGCCGTGTTCAATAGTTCATCTACTTTGGTTTTGCAGGCGTGGCGGTATAAGTCGTTCTCAAGAATAATGATGGTATCCGCGTACCCGTTTTGGATAGCCTCAAAAGCCGATTCCATTTTATGGCCGCCCATCATGGCCAGCCCCATGCTGTTGCATTCTGGTACTGTTAGGGAAATACCTGTTGCCGGATTCTGTTCAAAGAGGGCGGTGGCCACGTTGGCAGTTGCCTTAAGTATGGCTTCGCTGCCGCTGGAACAACCGGAGATAACGAGTGGTTTTTTTGCCGAGCGCAAAGCCATGGCAATTTGCTGTGCCAGTACCTGTTCGTCTTCGGTCAGGTCGGTCATTTCCGGCGCGGTGTCGCTGAGGTAATGGGCTACGGCAAAGCCTAAGCGCGCAATGGTATCTGCGGAGGCATGGTAGGTAGCGGTGGCTACTTCATCTAACTTGGTATCGGTGAAGGTGGCGATGAACAGAGGTCCTTTCTGATCCTGTACCAGTTCGCGGGCGGCTGCGTCCTGCCACAATGGTATTTTAGCAGCGGCAACCTGCTGCAGCGGTTGCTGCCGTATGGATTGCCGTACCGCCAGCGCCAGCATAGGAGCGGTGTTGGTCAAGTCTTCTCCAAGTATAAATACCGCGTCGGCAGTTTCTACTTCCTTTAAAGAGAAGGTTCTGGCAGGTCCTTCTTTTAATATCTTCAGCGCCAGGCAGGCCAGGTCATGATCGTTATCGGCTACACCGTGATGGAAGTTTTCTTCGCCTACCAGCGTACGCAATGCATAATTCGATTCTAGGGAGGCGCGTGGCGAACCAATCCCTATCACACGACCCGTTCTAAGTATAGCTACCGCTTCCTGTAAGGCTGTAACAGGTGTTACTGCTTCCGGCAATTTGCTTCTTACCAACGCTTTTCGGACACGGCCCGGGTTATTAACAAACTCATAGCCGAAGCGGCCACGGTCGCAGAGGAAATAGCCGTTTACTTCACCGTTGTAGCGGTTCACGATGTTGCGGAGGGTGCCGTAGCGCTCGCCTGCTGTTATGTTACAGCCCACACTGCAATGGTGGCACACGGAAGGCGCCATCGTCAGGTCCCACTTTCGGGTATAATGTTGTTTCAGGGTTTTGTCGGTGAACACACCCGTTGGGCATACTTCAGCCAGGTTGCCGCTGAACTCGCTTTCCAGCACGCCGTCTTCGCTCCGGCCAAAGTAGATGTGGTTATGGGCGGCAAACACATCCAGATCGTGGCCGCCGGCATAGTCTTTATAATAGCGCACACAGCGGTAGCACTGTATGCAGCGGTTCATTTCGTGGTTCAGGAAGGGGCCCAGGTACTGGTTGCGGTATGTTCGCTTCTGGAACTCATAACGGCGGTAGTTATGTCCTGTCATCACCGTCATGTCCTGCAGGTGGCAGGAGCCGCCCTCGTCGCACACGGCGCAATCATGCGGGTGGTTTGTCATCAGCCATTCAATAATATGGCCTCTGAACTCAACGGCGTTTGCCTCGTTAATGGAGAGCCTCATACCATCGCGCACCGGCTCCATACACGACATGGTCAGCTTGCCCTTGGTGTCTGCTTCGTCTTTGAAAACTTTAACGGCGCACTGACGGCAGGCGCCTACCGAACCCATGGCCGGGTGCCAGCAAAAGTAGGGCAGGTTCATCCCGAGGGTAAGGCAAGCCTCCAGCAGGTTCTTGCCCGGCTTCACCTCGTAGGGTACATTGTCTATGTATATGGTTACCATTTAAGCTTTCCAGGGACAGCGTTGTTCGTGTATATGCCGTTCAAAATCCTCCCTGAAGTATTTCAGAGCGCTCTGCAGTGGTTCCATGGCGCCGGGTGCCAGGGCACAAAACGTGTTGCCGGGGCCAAGGTACTTGGTGTGGAAATCCAGGATGTTCATGTCGGTTTGCTTGCCGGTGCCGCTGTCGATGGAACCGAGCACTTTCTCAACCCAGGGCAGGCCTTCGCGGCAAGGCGTGCAAAAACCACATGACTCCTGTGCGAAGAAGTGCTGCAGGTTCTGCACAAAACCTACAGGGCAGGTCTGGTCGTCTAAGACGATCATGGTACCCGTTCCCATGCGGCTGCCGACTGCGGCAACCGAATTATAGTCCATCTTAACGTCTAAGTGTTCTTCCACCAGGAAGTCGGTGGAGGCGCCGCCCGGCAGCACACCCCGGAACTTGTAGCCATTCTTCATGCCGCCTGCATACTCTTCCAGCAGTTCCCGCACGGTTACGCCCATGGGCAGCTCCCAGCAACCGGGCTTGTTTACTTTTCCGCTTATGCCGTAAAGCTTGGTGCCGGCGTCTTCGGATTTGCTGATGTTTTTGAACCACTCGGCGCCGTTGTTGACGATGTGGGGCAGGCAGCACAGAGTTTCGACATTGTTGACGATGGTGGGCTTGCCGTAGAGGCCGCTCACCTGCGGGAATGGAGGCTTGGCGCGTGGGTTTGCCCGTTTACCTTCTAAGGCATTTAGCAACGCCGTTTCCTCGCCGCACATGTAGCGCCCGACACCGGTGTGCAGGTGCATTTCCAGACTATAACCGGAGCCCAATATGTTCTTACCGAGATAACCGGCTTCATAAGCTTCGTTGATGGCTTTGGTTATTTCTTTAGCTGCCAGCTTATAAGCAAATCTGAGAAAGACATAGGAAATATCCGCCTGTATGGCATAGGATGCCACGATCATCCCTTCGATAAGCTGGTGTGGATTGCCTTCGAGCAGGAGGCGGTCTTTAAAAGTGCCCGGCTCCATTTCATCGGCGTTGGCCACTAGGTATTTCGGCCGTGGCACATCATCGCCCATCGGCACAAAGCTCCACTTCAGGCCTGTGTTAAAACCGGCACCGCCGCGCCCGCGCAGGTTTGAGTTTTTCACCAGCGTCTGTACTTCGGCCGGCGTCATCTCTTTCAGCACTTTGCGCACCGATCCGTAGCCACCTACTTTTTCATACTCTTTCAGGCTGAGCGGCGGTCGGCCGGGTACAATATGTTGGGTCAGCGGCTTTTCCATAAGGCTTAGTTATACTTTCTGAGGATCTCGTCTAATTGTTCGGGTGATACATTCTGGTAGAGGTCGTTGCCAACCATAAGAGCAGGGGCGCAGTCGCAGGTGCCGAGGCACACGTTTGGCAGCAGCGTGAAACGGCCATCGGGTGTGGTTTCGCCATACTTTATACTTAGCTTCTGCATGAGGTGCTCCCGCAGTTGCTCGTAGCCCATAACCCAGCAGCTGATACTATCGCACAGCAGAATCACGTGCCTGCCCACCGGCCTGCGGAAAATGAGGTTATAGAACGTGGCCACACTGTCGAGCTCATCGGGCGTCATGTCCAGTATGGCAGCCGTGTCTTTCAAATCCTCATCCGACACCCAGCCCCGGTGCTGCTGCACCACCTTCAGCGCCTCTATGCAGGCTGCCTTCTTGTGCGGCACCAGGCTGATCTCGTGTTCTATCTGATGTATTTCCTCTGCGGTAAGCATAGCTTCTTTGGAATTAGAAATTATGAATTATGAATTATGAATTAGAAATTGAGGTATCACTCCGTATGCTAAACTTCTGAATGAAGTTTAGACTCTGGTGACCCTGGTTCCGATTAGCTTGTGTTCCTTTCCATTTCTAATTCATAATTTCTAATTTCTAATTTCTAATAATCGCGTCAGCGGTCAATATCGGCAAGCACGTAATCCATCGCGCCAAGTATAGACAGCAGGTCAGCTACGGTGTAGCCTTTGCTGATGTAGGGCAGCATTTGCATGTGCGGGAACGAGGGAGTGCGGATCCTGACACGGTATGGCGAGGTGTTGCCATCGCTTGTCAGGTAATAGCTGTTGGCTCCCTTGGTTGCCTCGATGCAGCTCATGGCTTCGCCGGCCGGTATCACAGGGCCCCAACTTACGTTCAGGAAGTGGTTGATGAGCGTTTCGATATCGTGCATGGTGTATTGCTTGATAGGCGGCGTGGTCAGCGGGTGATCGGCTTTGTAAGGGCCTTCCGGCATGTTCTTCATACATTGTTCGATGATGCGCAGGCTCTGGCGCATTTCCGCTACGCGCACCACGGCGCGGTCGTAGCAGTCGCCGTTGCTGGCAGTTGGGATGTCGAACTCAAACTGATCGTAGCCGGAGTAAGGCCGCTTTTTGCGGAAGTCCCACTCCATGCCGCAGGCGCGAAGATTTGGTCCGGTTACGCCCCATTCAATGGCTTCCTCTAAAGTAAAAATGCCGATGCCTACCGTTCTGGCTTTGAAAATGCTGTTCTTCATCACCATTGCGTCGTACTCTTTCAGCTTTTTAGGGAAGTAGTTTAGGAAATTCTGCACCAGCGTTTCCCAGCCCTTCGGCAGGTCCTGCGACACACCACCGATGCGGAACCAGTTGGGGTGCATGCGGCCGCCGCAGATGGCTTCTACTATTTCGAAAATGCGCTCACGGTCGGTGAACATGTAGAAGACAGGGGAGAGCTGGCCGATATCCTGGGCAAAAGTGCCGTACCACACCAGGTGACTGGCAATCCGGAAAAACTCACACATCATAACCCGAATTACCTTCACCCGGTCCGGCACTTCGATACCTGCCAGCTTTTCGACAGCCAGCAGGTAAGCGAGGTTGTTCATCACACCACCCAAATAATCGACACGGTCGGTATAGGGGATGTACGTATGCCAGGACTGGCGCTCGCCCATTTTCTCGGCGCCACGGTGGTGGAAGCCTATATCCGGAACAGCGTCTACAATATCCTCGCCATCGAGCTGAAGTATGATGCGCAACACACCGTGCGTGCCCGGGTGCTGTGGCCCCAGGTTCATGAACATAAAGTCGCTGTCTGCGCTGTGGCGCTGTAGTCCCCATTCCTCAGGGTTAAATTTCAAGTCAGCCTGCAGCTTATCTACTTTATCATCCCAGAGCCGGAACGGCCCCATTTCAGTAGCACGCGCCGGATGTTCTTTTCTTAGCGGATGGCCTTCCCAAGCGCGAGGCATAAGTAAGCGCGACAAGTGCGGGTGGCCGCTGAATTTTATACCGAAGAGGTCATATACTTCGCGCTCGTACCAGTTGGCATTAGCCCAGAGGCTGCTTATACTTGGCACTTCAGGGTGCTCCCCGAACAAGCCGATCTTGAGCCTGACAAACTCGTTGCGCGCGTATGAAAAGAGATGGTATACTATAGTGAAGTCGGCCTGCGGAACGTGGTTTGTAGCCCTGTTGCGGGTTCTTTCGTCCACGGCGGTCAGGTCGTAGAGGAAGGGGAAGGGCTGGGGAATCTCTGTTTTCAGATACCGCAGGATTTCCAGCGACTGGTTCAAGGGTATCCAGAGGGTGAGGATCTCATCCTTGGTCGTTTGGGTGGTGAACTTTGTGTCACCAAACCTGGACTGCAATTGCTCTAAAATGCCGCTGCCTTTTTCCATAAAATTGGATAGTATAGGCATACCCGTGGTGCAGGTATACTTGTTCCCGTAATACTTTATACCTTCATGTACTCTCTATGCTCTCTATCTCTGTTTGTTGAAACTCTTATTTTATACTTTGCTGCTCCGGCTGCTATTCTGCCGTAACCGGATCAATAATAGTTTTTACTTCATTGATAGCATTGGCAGGTATGCCCACCTGTGAGGCATGCTCCCGGATCATATCTTCGTTTGGCGCATTATAAATGCAGTATACTTTATCGCCTGTTACATAGCTGTGTACCCACTGTATCTGTGGCCCCAGGTTGGTTAATACACCACAGGATTTCTGTGAAACACCTTTTAGCTCCTCGGCAGTTAAGTTGCCTGCTCCCTGAATTTCGCGCTCAATGATATACTTAGGCATAGGTTTATACTTTTTGTAGTTCTTAGTTTCAGCTTAACCTCCCTTCCCACAAGCTCCTTTCAGGATGACAGAAGAAGGAAGTCTACAAAGTTTTGTAAGCAGCAATATCTTAGTCTTATATCTAATGTCTAGCGTCTAAAATCTAATCTATACTTCATCCGGAGAGCGGAACGTAGTCATCTGATCCCAGCGCTCGCGCTTGCGGTCTTTCACGGCTACTTTCTCAGGCTTTATAATGCCTTGCTCCCCAATGGTCCAGCTTAGCGGCCGCTTTTCTTTTCCAACAGAATCAGCCAGCAGCATCAGGCCTTCCATAAAAGCGTCCGGCCTGGGCGGACAACCGGGCACGTACACATCTACAGGCAGAAATTTATCCACGCCCTGTACCACGCTGTAGATATCGTACATGCCGCCGGAGTTGGCACAGCTACCCATCGAGATCACCCAGCGTGGCTCCATCATCTGCTCGTAAAGTCGCTTGATGATCGGGGCCATCTTGATGAAAACCGTACCGGCAATGATCATCGCGTCGGCTTCGCGAGGTGTACCCCGAATTACTTCGGCACCGAAACGGGCAACATCATACTTGGGCGTCATACTGGTGGCCATCTCCACAAAGCAGCAGGAGAGGCCGAAGTGGAAAGGCCACATTGAGTTCTTGCGGCCCCATGCCAACAGGTCCTGTACAGTGCTGAGCATTATACTTTGCTGCACGGTTTCTTCGAAAGAGCTGGTGCCCTTCACGGCGTTTGCCGGTTCGTTAGGTTTGCTAAGCCACCATTTCATGCGATTGCTTTTTCAGGGTGAGACGTTTGTATGCCTGTAGTATCTTCTTGCCATCCGGACCGAAATCCAATGCCCCGTTGCGCCATTCGTATACCAATACTGCTACCAGAATGCCGATGAATACGAGCACACCGAAGTAACCGTACCAACCTAGTTCTTTAAAAGCAATGGCCCAGGCTACAATAAATACAGTCTCGACGTCGAAAATGACGAAGAGCATGGCAACAAGATAGAATTGGTTAGAGAAGCGGAGGCGGGCTGAATCGGTGCTGACAATACCACCTTCATAAGGCTCTTGCGTGGCATGCTCCTTGTGCCGCCCACCCAGGAAGTGGGAGAGTGTAAGTATAGCTGCTACCAGTGTTAGTACAATACCAGCATACACCAGCAGTGGCCAGAGCACTGTTGTGTTTTCAGCAGAAGTCTCCATGGCAGATCCCCCTCCAGGGATCAAAAGAGTTTTGTTTCTACGCCTTTTGCGTCAGTAAACACACTGCTAAGTATAAACTATACTTTGTCAGTGACCGGTGATATAATGTTCTAGATTCTCGATGATAAATTTCTGTTCGTCAATAATATACTTCACCACGTCCCCAATAGAGATCAGGCCTACCAGCTGGCCACCCTCCATCACGGGCAGGTGCCGGATGTAGCGGCTGGTCATAAGTTTCATACACTCTTCTATGGTGGTATCTGGTGTTACGGTGGCGGGGTGTTCGCTCATGATCTCGCGGATCTGGGTTTCGCGGGAGGATTTGCCACGCAGGATCACTTTCCGGGCGTAGTCGCGTTCAGTGAAGATGCCGACAAATTTGCCTTTATCCTGCACCAGCAGCGCACCAAGGTTCTTCTCTACCATCTGCTCAAGCGCGTTGTATACAGTGGTATCAGGTTCTACAGAGAATACAGCATTTCCCTTTACCGCAAGGATATTTCTTACCTTTCCCATTATTCCTCCTCCTGATTAAAAAATTTATATAGACAAATATGGAATTTGCTGTATGGACCTTTGTCATGTTAAGAATACATACGTGTTTGTGATAAAAAGTTACTTATATGGTAAAAATTTGTACTATAAAAAGTGGGCCAAATAAGAATAATCAAATAGCAGGTATAGCTGAGTACTTTACTTGATTATTGTAAATGATTATAATACTGTTGATTAACATTTGTTTAGGTATGAGGATGCAGTATGATAAGAAAGGAATTATTATGCTTCAGCTATTCTCATGCTGATTTCCTGAAGCAGGTGGGGGTGATAACATTTAGAAGGTTAAATAGTTTAAGCAATTGCAATAATATTCAGGAATACCACTATTTTAATGTAATTTGCCTACGTATTACCACATGCTTGACCTTAAACAATCTTTAATTAATGTTTCAGTAAAACTGAAAACCCAATGAATCAAAAGTACACCCTTAATTTACGCTATGCAGCTGGTTCTGCAAGGCGCGTGATGCGCCGGTTAACGTTGGTTCTATTGCTCTGTACATTCACCTTCCTGGTAAATGCGCAGGTAATTACATCCCCGGACAAGAACTTCACGATGAAGTTTGAACTGAAGGAAAAAGGCATACCGACTTACCAGCTGACCTATAAGAAAAAGCCGGTTATTAAAGAAAGTAAGCTTGGCCTGGAGCTGAAAGACGGTCCTTCTCTGGCGGAAGGATTTACGGTTGCTAAAACAGAGCAGAACTCAGTAAACAACACCTGGGAGCCGATCTATGGTGAGCAGAAAACCATCCGTAACAACTACAACGAACTACTGGTAACACTTACCCAAAAAGAGCAGAAGGACCGCCATATCCTGATCCGCTTCCGTTTGTTCAACGATGGCCTTGGTTTCCGTTACGAGTTCCCGGAGCAGAAGGAGCTGAACTACTTCGTTATCAAAGAAGAGAATACCGAGTTTAACCTTGCCGGCGACCACAAGATCTGGTGGATTCCGGGCGATTATGATACCAACGAGTATGCCTATACTACTTCTAAGATCTCTGAAATACCAGGTCTGATGAAGAAGGCAACTATAGATGTGCACGCGCAGTGGCCGATCAAGAATACCGCTGTGCAGACGCCATCTATGATGAAATCTTCTGACGGAATATACATTAACATTCACGAAGCAGCGCTGATCAACTACCCGGCTATGCACCTGAACGTGGACCCGAAAACCTTCAAGTTCAGTGCGCACCTGACGCCAGATGCGATGGGCAACAAAGGTTATGTGCAGACTGACTTCAATACGCCATGGAGAACTATCGTTGTTAGCGACGATGCTGCTGATATCCTGGAGTCGAAGCTTATACTTAACCTGAATGAGCCTACCAAGTATAAAGACGTTTCCTGGATCAAACCGGTGAAGTATATCGGTGTGTGGTGGGAGTACTTTGTGGCTAACAAAAGCACCTGGGCTTACGGCAAAGAGACTAACGTAAAGCTGACCGACGACTTTACTAAACTTACCCCGAATGGCCGCCATGGCGCAACGACCGAGAACGTTAAAAAGCACATCGACTTTGCTGCCAAACACGGTTTTGATGCTGTGTTAGTAGAAGGCTGGAACATTGGCTGGGAAGACTGGTTCGGTAACTGGAAAGAAGAAGTGTTCGACTTTGTAACGCCTTACCCTGATTTTGATGTGAAAGGCCTGCAGAAGTATGCTGCTGATAAAGGAGTGAAGATCATGATGCACCACGAAACTTCATCTTCTGCCACCAATTATGAGCGCCGCCTGGACGATGCCTTCCAGTTTATGAAAGACAATGGCTACAACTCTGTTAAGACAGGTTATGTAGGCAAGATCATCCCGAGAGGGGAGCACCACGACAGCCAGTGGATGGTAAACCACTATATCCGTGTAGCAGAAAAAGCTGCTGAATACCAGATCCGTGTAAACAGCCACGAGGCGGTAAGACCAACAGGTTTGCACCGTACCTACCCTAACTGGTTTGCACAGGAGTCTGCCCGTGGTACTGAGTTTGAAGCCATGGGCGGTTTGGCTCCGGAGCATGCTACTATTTTACCATTCACACGTTTGATGGGTGGCCCGATGGACTATACACCAGGTATTTTCCAGACTGACCTGTCGTACTACAACAAAGACAACAACCAGCGCGTGAACACTACTTTGGTGAAGCAACTGGCCTATTACGTAACCATGTACAGCCCGCTGCAAATGGCTGCCGACCTGCCAGAAAACTATGAGCGTTTCCCGGATGCGTTCCAGTTTATAAAGGATGTAGCTGTAGACTGGGATGATACCTGGGTGCAGGAAGCGGAGCCAGGCGATTATGTAACCATCGCCCGCAAAGCCAAAGGCAAGAACGAGTGGTATGTAGGTGGAATCACCGATGAAAATGCCCGTACGGCAACCGTTCGCTTCGACTATCTGCCAAAAGGCAAAAACTACGTTGCTACTATTTATGCTGATGCAAGCGATGCCAGCTGGAACAAGAACCCTCAGAAGTATACCATCCGCAAAGTGCTGGTTAACTCGAAGAGCGTGCTGAAACAGCCAATTGCCCCAGGTGGTGGTGTAGCTGTAAGTATAAAAGAAGGCAGCAAGCAGGATGTAAAAGGCCTGAAGAAGCTGTAAGAAGTATACAGTATAAAACAAAACAGGGCGCTGTGCAAATGTACGGCGCCCTGTTTTGTTTTATGGGGAGATATATTGTTTAAGGCTGTTATTTATTTTCTGCTTACGCTTGTCAGACGCCCTTGCTGCGTGTTCTCACCAGCAAGCAAATGTGCTCTGTTTGTGTGTAGATTGTTGGTGAAAACACCAACAATGGCAGGCAAGAGAAAAAGCAGTTCCGAACATCCTTGTCAGGAACTTTACTTGCTGCGGACTTCCTTGTCCGCGTAAAGGAAGGTTCATGTACGGGGACTAGGAAGTCCCCGGCAGAAAGCTTTCGGACTTGGAAGTCCAAATGAGCAGTAGTAGCTTCAATAACACCGGCAAACTCACATCCAAGTACATTGTTTTTAGGCTTGAACCATCCGGTAAAGAATCTGGAAATAAGGTATTCAGAGCTTCTGAATCCGCAATCGGTACGATTTACCGTTGTAGCCTCCACTTTAATAAGGACTTCGCTGTCTTTGGGGACAGGCTTTTCAATCTCTGTTATTTTAACTACTTCTGGTAGGCCATACTTGGTATAGACACTTGCTTTCATTGTTGGTTAGAAGTATGATTGATCGTTGGAGAAATGGTACTCAAGGATTCGAGTTTGTTTTACTTGCCAATTAGTACATGATATTCCTTCGGAATTGTAACTCCCCGGAATTGATTTGTAAGCCCATAAAATATCATGACGGTGCAGAGGAGGCCAGAAACCAGGATGGTTGTTGCTTGCCCTTTCGGTGATAATCCGAAAATATCCTGCTGCATCTTTTTGCTGTGTATGGAAGCAATGTGACCGAAGAATGAAAGTATAGCGAGACTGTAGTATGGAATAAAGAACAGCAGGAATGGAAATGTATTTAAGCCTGCAACTCCAAAGTAAAAGTTTGTGTCAAGGTTTAGAAAGACTCTTCCTCCAAGCACAGCGCCTAAATGTATAATAAAGAAGATTGCCAGGTAAAGTCCTGTCCAAACCTGAAGTTTATCAAAGTAGCCAGCTGCTGTTTTTCTGTTTGTTTTAAAAAGCTTTAAGCCTGAAGTAATCTGCACAAGTATAGCTCCTAACAAAACTATCTCGACGAAGATGTTGCGGTAAAAAGGTCGTAAAGCATTCATCATTTCAATGTGTCTATCTGCACCAAATACACTCCATGCATGATTGAATAAATGAAGCCCAACAAATACTGTTATGATTACTCCCGAAGCGTAGTGAAGTTTCCTGACTGGCATAAATACTTGTGGTTAGAGGGGGTGAAAGAAGGTGCAGAACGGTTAGGCTATGGTGCGTTCATGTACTATAGCTGGTGTTAGACGTTGCTATTGCTATTCGTTTCTTCTATAATGTAAATAAATCGGAAAAAATAGCAAGGTTGCCATTGCCCCCATAAGCGCTAGTGCTTTAGAATTTCGTTGCCTGTCACCCAGCTCAAATAATGTTTTCTCATGGTATTCTACCTGATATATATCAGTTCGCCTTCCAAACCCTAAAAGTGTTTGAAGCCAACCTCTGTAGTAAACAGTTACAGAGTCTCCAATAGTTAGCTTCCCGGCTACTTCACCAATAAAGAAATTATCAGTAAGCCTAAAGTAGTCAGGGTAATTATGAAGCTTTAGCCGTAGTTCTTGTTCCCTTCCTTTGTATAAAGGTTTATCGATAATTCTCGTCGTAACCACCTCATTGTATTCAACTTTCCCAGAAATCTTTTCTAAATCTTCTACAGCATAATTCATTTCCAGGATATTACCTAAAGTTATCCAAGCAAATAGAATTGTAACCGGAAGAAGAAAGTACTTTCTAGAAAAAAGATGACTTGGTAAATCTATTAAGTCCCTAAAGAACTGTTTTATATATTTCATTTAGTTGCATCTAACTATTGTATAGCTGGAGTACCTACTCCTTCTATCTTCACTAAGTGTGGAGATATTTTAAACTCTATTGCTGTATTCTTACTATTATTCTAATCAAATATAGTAAAAATGCTATCAACTTTACGCATTCTTTAATCTGTCTTTATTTCCTGCTTATCAATCCCATCCGCCTTCAAAAATCAAGGAATCCAAACCATAACAAAATCTCTATACATCTATTGAACTCTGTGTAAAAACTTAATTACATTTACTTACACTAAACAAACTAAACCTAAACTCACCTTACCTTATGTACAAAAAATTACCTCATCTTCTCCTGGCGGCTATGCTGGGTGTGGCAGGGGCACAGGCGCAGCAATTGCCTGCGGATGTGTTCAAGCAGATGAAGGCCCGCAGCATCGGGCCAGCCGTCATGAGCGGCCGTATCACTGCCATCGACGCAGTAGTAAGCAACCCGGATATTATGTATGTGGGCGCTGCCTCTGGCGGTGTCTGGAAAAGCGAGAACGGCGGCGTGTCCTGGACCCCGATCTTCGACGACCAACCCAACATCAACATCGGCTCTATTGCCGTGCAGCAGAGCAACCCGAGCGTGCTGTGGGTGGGTACCGGCGAGGGTAACCCGCGCAACTCCGTGAACATGGGCAACGGCATCTACAAAAGTATAGATGGCGGACGCACCTGGCAGCACATGGGTCTCAACAAGACCTTCAACATTCACCGTATCCTCATCGACCCGACTAACCCTGATGTAGTATATGCCGGCGTAATTGGCTTGCCGTTTGGCGACCACAAAGAGCGTGGCGTGTACAAGACCACTGACGGCGGAAAAACCTGGGAGCAGGTGCTTTATACCAATGAGAAATCGGGTGTGGCCGATATGGTAATGGACCCGACTAACCCGAACAAGCTGGTGGTTGCCATGTGGCAGCACCGCCGCACAGCCTGGGATTTTACTTCGGGCGGAGCCGGCTCCGGTTTATACATCACCTACGATGGCGGCAAAACATGGAAGAAGAAAACTGAGGCTGACGGATTGCCAAAAGGGGATTTCGGCCGCATAGGTATAGCCATGAGCCGCAGCATGCCGAACCGCATTTACGCACTGGTTGAAGCGGGTAAAAATGGCTTGTACCGCACCGATGACGGAGGAGAGAAGTGGACGAAAGTAACTGAAGACGCTTCTATCGTAACAAACCGGCCGTTCTACTTCAACGAGATCTTTGTTGATCCGAAGAACGAGAACCGCATTTACATGATCTACCAGCCGATTGCCGTGAGCGAGGATGGTGGTAAATCATTTAAAGTAATTGCCGACCTGGAGAAGGTGCATGCCGACCACCATGCCTTCTGGATTCACCCGGAAAACCCGAACCTGATCATCGACGGTAACGACGGTGGTGTGGCCATCAGCCGCGACCGTGGCAAGACCTGGGCCTTCCCGGAAACTATCCCGATCGGGCAGTTCTACCACGTAAACGTAGATAACGAAGTACCTTACAACATCTACGGCGGCCTGCAGGACAACGGCTCCTGGACCGGACCGGCTTACCAGTTCTCGCAGGGTGGTATCCGGAACTATGCCTGGCAGAGCGTGCTCTATGGCGATGGTTTTGATGTGATGCCGGATCCGGAAGATGCCCGCTATGGCTATGCCATGTCGCAGGGCGGTAACCTGGCCCGCTACGACAAAGAGACCGGACGTACTCAGTTCCTGAAACCAACTATAGCTGACTATAAAACCAAGCTGCGTTTTAACTGGAATGCGGCCATTGCCCAGGATCCGTTCAACAAAGGCACCATTTACTACGGCAGTCAGTTCGTGCACAAGTCTAACGACAAAGGCATGACCTGGGAGACCATTTCGCCGGACCTGACGCTGAACAACCCGGAGCACCACAAGCAGAACGAAAGCGGTGGCTTAACGCTGGATATCACAAGCGCTGAAAACCACAACACCATACTTACCATTGCGCCAAGTACGCTGCAGCAGGGCGTTATCTGGGCAGGTACCGATGATGGCAACGTGCACGTAACCCGCGACGGAGGCAAAACCTGGACCAACGTGAGCAAACGTCTACCTGGCCTGCCGAAAGAAGCCTGGATCCCGCAGATCACTGCTTCGCGCCACAATGCAGGCGAGGCGTATGTGGTAGCCAACCACTACCGCGCCGGTTCTGATTTTGCACCCTACATTTACCGCACCACCGACTTTGGCAAAACCTGGAAGCGCCTGGTAGACGAGAAGCAGGTAAAAGGCTATGCCCTAAGTTTCCTTCAGGACCCGACCGAGCCGCGCCTGATGTTTGCCGGCACTGAGCATGGCCTTTGGGTAAGTATAGATGAAGGTAAAAACTGGAAGCAGTGGGAGCAGGGCATTCCGGCCACACCGGTTATGGACCTTGCTATACAGGAACGCGAAGCTGACCTGGTGATCGGTACGTTTGGCAGATCTATCTTCGTGCTTGATAACATTCGTCCGCTGCGCAAGCTGGCAGCTACAGGTGGCAAAGAACTGGAGAAGCCATTGGTTGCGTTCGAAGCATCAGATGCTTACCTGGCAAACTACCGTAACCCTGTTGGTTATATGAATGACACTGATAACCTGTACCAGGCCCAGAACCGTCCGGCAGGTGCTAACCTGACTTACTACATCAAGCCGAAGCAGAAGCCTGAAGCTGGTAAGACTTCCGGTGCTGCAAAGCCTGCCAAGAAGAAGGAAAAGAAGGTAACGGTGAACAAAGAGACAGGCGCTAAAATGGCTACTACGTTGCCTGCAAAAACAGCAGTGGAGGCGAAGAAAACTGCCAAAACTGATACGGTATATGTGCGCATTTACAACGATTCCAACCAGCACATCCGTACGCTGCAGCAGGTGCCGGACAGCACCCTGGGCGTGCAGCGCCTGACCTGGAACCTGACTGAGAAAGGGCTGCGCCAGCCGGGCAGCAACAAGCCGAAGAAAACCGATGCCGAGCCATCCGGAAACCAGGTGTTGCCGGGCCGTTACAAGCTGGTGTTCAGCTATGCAGGTGCCAAAGATTCTACTTTCATCAATGTGAACCCTGATCCACGTGTGCCATTCAACAAAGAAGCTGTTGTAGCGCGCCGTGCCATGCAGGATAGACTTAACCAGAACATCCGCCAGCTAACTGAAGCAACCGACCGTCTGCAGGAAGCAACCGATGCTACTGAATTGTTGCTTGCTCAATTGAAAGACAGAAACGGTAAAGAGTTTGATGATCTTCGTAAAGCTACCAAAGCCATGCAGGATTCTCTGAAAGCTGTTAGAGAGGATATTGTAGGCAAGAAGCTGGAGAAACAAGGCTACGGCCGTCCGTACATGCTTACGGCTGTTTCTAAGTTGCAGGAGGCCCGCTCTTACGTGAATGGTCGTACCGATGCTCCTACCCAAACAGAAACCCAACTGGTAGCACAGGCAGATGAACTTACTCGTGAGGCACTTACGAAGGTAAACCAGTTCTTCACTAGTCAGTGGGCAGCTTACCGCAAACAGGTTGAAGCAACACCAGTTACAGTAGTTAAAGCCTATTCGGAGATAAACTCAGCGAGCATTAACTAAAGTATAAAGTATAAAATTGAACAAGGCGCTGTGCAATCTGCACAGCGCCTTGTTTGTTTATGGGTGGCGTAATGGCTTTCAAATCTGACAGAAGTATAAACTATACTTACACTCTTCGTCTTGGTTTTGCCCTTTCATACTGGTCCGGCCAGTTGTAATCATAGCCAAGTTCGAGCGCAGCATGAATCGGGAAGTATGGATCGCGGAGCAGTTCGCGCGCCAGCATAACCATATCTGCTTTACCCGACGAGATAATGTCTTCTGATTCCTGTGCCGTAGTGATCATACCTACTGCGCCGGTTGCCATGCCTGTTTCTTTCTTTATCCGCTCAGCAAAAGGTACCTGATAACACGGCCCTACAGGTATATCGGCTCTTGGAACATTGCCGCCCGTTGAGCAGTCAATCAGATCTATACCTTTATCTTTCAGAGCAGCGGCAAGTTTAACAGAATCATCGCCGGTCCAGCCGCCTTCTGTCCAGTCGGTAGCTGATATTCTTACAAACAGCGGAAGATCAGCAGGCCATACTTGCTGCACATTTGCAATTACCTCCAGCAGTAGTCGAATTCTGTTCTCGAATGTGCCGCCATACTTATCTTTTCGCTGGTTACTCAGCGGCGATAAAAATTCGTGCAGCAGGTAGCCGTGTGCTGCATGAATCTCAATCACTTTGAAACCTGCCCTTAAAGATCTTTCTGTTGCAGCCCGGAAATCGGCTATAACTTTAGCTATACCTTCAGCAGTAAGCTCCTGAGGGGCATCTTCACCTTCCTGGAAAGGTATGGCACTGGGTGCTACTCTCAGCCATCCGCCTTCTTCTGGTTTTTGCAGATTTGCACCCTTCCAGGGGCTGCGGTGGCTTGCTTTGCGGCCGGCATGCGCCAGCTGTACACCGGGCACCGAGCCTTGTTCCTCAATAAACGTTGTGATGCGCTTCAGCATAGGTATGTGCTCCTCAGACCAGATGCCTATATCGTCAGGGGTAATTCGGCCTTCCGGCGATACGGCGGTAGCTTCGGCTATTACAAGCGCAGCGCCACCTACGGCACGGCTCCCAAGGTGCACCAGGTGCCAGTCGTTTGCGAAACCGTTTACGCTGGAGTACTGGCACATAGGCGAAACAGCTATCCGGTTT
Source organism: uncultured Pontibacter sp. (assembly GCA_966250805.1). Lineage (GTDB taxonomy): Bacteria > Bacteroidota > Bacteroidia > Cytophagales > Hymenobacteraceae > Pontibacter. Next base: position 184,495 of record CBINIP010000003.1, read on the forward strand.
TTAAATGTGATGCTTTTTATACTTATCGGACTGAAAAGGTTTGCCATGTTATACTTGATCTTAATTCTCTGATTTTAATATAGCTCTCTTACGCGAGAGAAACATTCTCAGTCAAATTTCAGTTATTTTACATACTAATCAGAATTGATGCATTCATATTCTTACATCCCATCCTGAAAATTGTAAAGTATAAAACATCTATCTTTACTACCTGTTTGTACCGCACATAAATAACTATGAATTTACACAAGCTATTTGTAAATATACCAGAGACCATAGTAGTTGTTTCTCCAGAATATAAGATACTGGAAGCCACCGATGCTTACCTGAAAGTTACCATGCGTACCCGAGAGGAACTGATCGGGAAGAATTTTCTGGAGGAGTTCCCGGACAACCCAAACAGTGATGCCTCTAAAAACAGAGGTTTGTTGCGCCAATCACTGGACAATGCCCTGTTTAGCAAAAAAGTTGATTACCTCGACGTGCTGCGTTATGACATACCGAAACCTGCTGAAATGGGCGGAGGCTTTGATATCCGTTACTGGGAAGCATCGCATACGCCGGTTTTAGATGATGAAGGTAATGTAGAGTTTATCATACAACGTACTGCAGATGTAACAGAGCGTGAGCTTGCTCGCCTGGCCTTGTCGGAAAGCGAGGAGAAATTCAGGTTTATGGCCGATGCCGTGCCGCAACTCATACATACATCTAACCCGCAGGGCGAGTTTACTTACTTTAATCAGCGAACTGTAAAATATACAGGTCTTCCGCTGAAAGACCTGATTGGCTCTGGCTGGCAGCAGATCGTGCACCCTGATGACCTGCCAGGCTTACTTTCGAATTGGCGCACAGCCTTCGAAAACATGGATCAGTTTCAGGCGGAAGTCAGGTTGCGAAACAGCGAAGGCAAATACCGCTGGCACTTGGTGAGAAGCTTGCCTATGTGCGACGCAGATGGAAACTTGATAATGCGTGTTGGCAGCTCTACCGATATACATGATACACGTAAAATGGTGCAGGAACTGCTTGAAACGAACGAGCAGATGGCACACCTGGCTGACCAGGTACAACTTGCTTACCAGAAGGCCGAGGCAGAACGCAAACTACTCGAAGACCTGCTAATGAAAGCGCCGGCTTTTTGTTGTGTACTGAAGGGGCCTGAGCACCGCTTTGAACTTGTAAACCAGAATTACCAGAACCTGTTCCCGCACCGCGAACTGCTGCATAAAACTGTTGCAGAGGCGCTACCTGAAGTAGTAGATCAAGGATTCATTGATATACTGGATCAGGTATACAGAACAGGAGAGGAGTTTGTAGCAGAAGAGATTCCTGTTCAACTGGACAGCCATGATACAGGTGAGCTGGCATCCTTTTACCTAACCTTTATTTATCAGCCTATTTATAAGCAAAACAAAGAAATTACGGGCATATTGGTTTTTGGCCATGATGTAACTGAAGAAGTAAACTACAGGCATAAGTTGCAGGCACTTACAAATGACTAAGCATATAATAAACAGTGCTGGCAGCTTTAAAGGAACTCGTTACGCATGAACCAGGCGCAGATAGATTTCCAGCAGCTTCGCATTAAGCACATACTTTATAAGTCCAAAGTACGCTCAGTGCTGTATGGCGGTACCCACGATGCAGCCTTTTTCTCGCAGCTGGACCCCATCAGCTTATGGTTTCGTACGGTGGGCAACGAGCGCTACAGCCAGGAACCTGAACTGCATGAGCTTTTGCGTGTGCACCAGGAGCTTGGCCAGGCAGCAGATGTTGTTTTCAGCCTGTACAAAAGCGGTAGGATAGACCAGGCACATGAAGGCCTGGAAAGTATAGATGCCAAATCAGAGCAGTTCCTGTCCTTGCTTTCTAAATTAGAGGATAGGTTGGCAGAGAAAGTATAGGATAAGATATTTAACTTAAACAAAAACGCCGGACAGACTGTAGTTACAAGTTTGCGGCGTTTTTAATTTATACTTTCAGAGGCTATAGTTACCACCAGAATTCACCTCGGCGTCTGCCTCTTTCTTGTTCACGCTCGCGCTCTTTTCTTCGCTTTTTTTCTTCTTTGCGGCTTCTTTTAGCTTCGTCTTTCCAGTCTTCGTAGCTCCTTACGCGCTTGCCGGTTATACTTTCAAAAAGTTGTTCTATAAAACCAGGTTCCTCTATCTGCTCTTCCAGTACAGAGGCACAGGCAAGGCGTTCTTCCATCCAGTAAGGTATAGGCCTGAACTTGCTGTTACGCATTTCGCTGTGTTTGCTGTCGCGGGTTATGCGGTTCATGTACTCTCCCCACAGCGGCAGGGCAGTATTAGAGCCTGAGCCCAGAGCCAATGTTCTGAAGCGCACCACAGGACTTTCGGCACCTACCCAAACACCTGTAACAAGATCGGGAGTTATACCTATAAACCAGCCATCGGCGTGGTCTTGTGTGGTTCCGGTTTTGCCGGCGATATCCATAGCTAGCTTATACTCCGAGCGTAGTTTGGCCGCGCTGCCTTCTTCAACCACACCCTGCATCAGGCGCAGCATAGTGGCAGCTGTTTCCGGTGAGGTAGCTTTGCGCCAGTTGCTGCTTTTGCGGTGCTGCCTTAAAATGTTGCCATCGCGGTCGGTTATCTTATCAATGTATACCAGTTCGTGTGCTACACCATCGTTTGCAAAAGCTGAGTAGGCACTTACCATTTCGTAAAGCGAAACACTGGCAACACCAAGTGCCAGCGCAGGTACCTCTGGCAAATTGCTCTTAATACCGAGGCGGTGCGCAAGCGATACTGTATTATTTATACCTGTTTGCAGCAGTACCTGTGCCGATATAGTGTTTACAGAATGGGCCAGCGCTCCCCGCATAGAATATTCCCCGCCATACTGGTCGTTCGAGTTTTTGGGAGTCCAGTTCTCGTATTCGGGGTAAGAAACCAGTTTATTCTCGAAATAGGTGCAGGGCTCTATACCGCGTTCCAGCGCCGCAGCATACACAAAAGGTTTAAAAGTTGATCCGGCCTGCCTTCTGGAGCGCACATGGTCATACTTAAAAGCATGGTGATTAATACCGCCCACCCAGGCCCTGATATAACCTGTCTGCGGCTCTACGGAGAGCAAGCCTGTGTTCAGGAATTTCTGGTAATAGCGTACAGAATCCAGCGGGCTCATGCGGCGCTCTGTGGTGCCTTGCCAACTGAACACGCGCATAGGTATCGGCTCCCGGAAGATCTCATCAATTTCGGCATCTGTTTTCCCGGCAGCTTTCAGCTTTTTATACCTGTCTGATCGCAGCTTGGCTTCTTTAATAATGTCTGTGTTGTTGCCCCATGGGGTGCGGCCTTTCCAGTGGGCATCAAACTTGCTTTGCAGCTGGGCCATTTTTTTACGAACCGCACGCTCTGCATGCGCCTGCAAACCGGCATCAATAGTTGTATATATCTTGAGGCCGTCGGTGTACAGGTTGTATGGTTCTCCGTTTTCCTTCGTCTGGGTGCTGCACCATTGCACGAGCTCCAGCCGTAGCTGCTCCCTGAAGTATGGGGCCATGCCATCGTTGTGTGTTTCGTAGCGGTAACGCAGTTTTAAAGGCCGTTCTTTCAGCGAATCGGCAGCGGCTGCAGGTATAAAATTATACTTGGCCATCTGGCTGAGCACTACATTACGGCGTTCTTTAGCCCGCTCCGGGTTCAGGCGGGGGTTATAGGTAGTGGTTGCCTTCAGCATCCCTATCAGTACGGCAGCTTCTTCGGTCTTTATTGAATCTGCAGAAGTATTAAAGAAACGGCGCGATGCCCGCTCAATGCCATAAAGGTTGCCGCCCATTGGCACTGTGTTCAGGTATAGCTCCAGAATTTCCTCTTTGTTGTAGATACTTTCCAGGCGACGTGCAATAATGATCTCGCGCAGTTTGTTCACAGGCATGGTCAGTATCCAGTGCTCTTTGCGTGGGTACAGGTTTTTGGCTAATTGCTGGCTTAATGTGCTACCGCCTCCCGAGCTTTCTTCCTGAAGCAGCAAACTCTTAAAGAAAACCCTCAGCAGGCTTTTTGTATCAATGCCATCGTGCTCATAAAAACGTACGTCTTCGGTAGCAAGCAGTGCTTTGGTTACAACCGGGGCTATGTCTTTATACTTTACATTGGTGCGGTCCTGTATGTAATAGCGGCCAAGCAGAACCCCATCAGCAGAGTATACTTCTGAGGCCGTGTTATTGCGTTTTGCCAGCAAATCGGCTTTGGTAGGCAATTCTCCAAAGAAGCCCATGTATACAGCCAGGTAAAATGTAATAAGGCAAAGCAACAGGAATAAGCTGCCGCGGTAAATGGCTTTAAGTATAAGCCGGCCTGTTGAGCTACCAGCGCGTACTTTCCGCCAGTATGCTGCAGTAAGTTTAGGACGATGTCGGATAAAAAAACGGGTAAGGCCTGTTCTGAGCAACCGCCCTGCAGGGTAAATGAATTCTTTAAGTATGAATTGAAGGATGCGGACTATAGTTTGCCCAGTATTCTTTGCCAAAAGTTAATGCGTGTTTCTGAAACTATGGTTTATACCTGCCTAACCTCCGCTAAGTTATACTTTGATTACAGGCATGCATAAACAGGACCAGATTTTAAACGAAGGAAAGCAGCATTTAAGTTTATGAGCAGGTAAATTTAATTTGATAAGCTGGAGTGATGAAATCAAGAGCCTTATCGCAAGTTGAGTTGTAGTAGATGATGCTCTTATAATTGGCTAATGATTAAGTTGATAGAAATACGTCACTAAATCCGGTATTTATACTTAGATAGTGCTTAAATCCGTCTATTAATTGACTGGTATCGTAGGGTATAGGAAGTTGTTTTATTCAGCTTTAGCAATATTTGCTAACTTGGTAAATTAAAGTACTACAGTACCAGAGCTCATGAACAGAACCCACCGGTATCAGCTGGCTTTCCTGCGGTGGCGCCGGAAGCAAAGCAACAATCGGATTCTACCTTTTATACTTAGCATTGTGGTGGGCATAGTGGTAGGGCTTTCAGCTATACTTATCAAAACCATCATTTTTTACTTCGAGCAGTACGCTGTATTCTTTGCTCCCAAGCTTTTATACTTCCTGCTGCCGCTGATAGGCTTTCTGCTGGTTACTTTCCTGAACCGTAATGTGTTCGTGAACACCGCTTATTTTAACGGTGCCCGTAATGTTATTGAGGCTATCGAGCAAAAATCATCCATTATCCGTTTCCGACTGATCTATACTAAGTTTATAACTACCGGCTTAACAATTGGTTTTGGAGGTAGCTCGGGCGTAGAGGCAGCGATTATTACAAGTGGTTCTTCGGTAGGATCTAACTTGGGGCGATTTCTGGGGCTGGGTTACCGGTTGCGTACGTTGCTTATAGGTTGCGGTGTTGCGGCAGGCATTTCTGCGGTTTATAACGCGCCAATGGGAGGGTTTATATTTGCGCTTGAAACCATTCTTCCGGAGTTCACGCCAACATTGCTGATACCATTGCTGGTGGCAGCTGCTACAGGTAAAATTCTCTTCGAATTTATAATGGGAGATAACCTACGGTTCGAGGCAGCAATATCCAACTTTACTTATGATCAGATACCTCTGGTAATTTTACTGGGCGTGCTGGGTATGCTTATCTCATCCTATCTGTTGCGGACTTATAATTTCTGCTCAGTATCTTTCTCTAAGATCAAGAATGCTTACTTGCGGGCTATTGCAGGGGGTATTGCGCTTGGTACCATTATTTTCTTTCTGCCACCCATGTATGGCGAAGGCTATGTAAGTATAGATGCGCTTCTGCGTGCCGAGGAGCGATCGTTATTCTTTAATTCGCCTTTTGCTGTGCTACCCAATTCTGTCTGGTCCAGTTTATTCTTTTTTTCCCTCATCACGCTTGTAAAACCTGTCAGTACGGGCATTTGCGTTAGCTCAGGGGGAGAGGGTGGTTATTTTGCGCCATCTATTATTACAGGTGGTTTCCTGGGTTTTCTGTTTTATAAGCTGGTAATGGCTGTTTACCCCGCCGCTGCCCTTGATGCACCCACTTACATGTTCCTGGGCATGGCGGCGGTTTTTGCATGTGTGATGAATGCACCGGTAACTGCCATATTCCTTGTAGCTGAGATCACGCAGAGTTACCAGCTTTTTGTGCCGCTTATGATCGTGTGCGCAGTAGCCTATTTCCTGAAATATTATTATGAGAACCTGCGAACTGCAGTAGAACAACCCAAAGGCCAGAGCAAAGCCCTACGTGTTGATAGAATTATACTTAACCAGCTTAATATCAGGCAAATTACTGAAGACGATGATGCGCCTGTGCCTGAACAAGCCACTTTCAGAGAAGTAGTAGAGCATTTCTCTAACTCAGACAGAGACTTTTTGCAGGTACTGGATGCTAAAGGCAGGCTGGTTGGCGTTATTACGCTCAGCGATATCCGGAAGCGCCTGGACGAAGTATCGAATTATGATACCATACATGCCAGTGATATTATGCACGACCCTGTAGTAACGGTAGATATAAACGAGCCGGCCTCAGAGGTACTAAACAAATTTGAGACATCCAGGCGCAGGTACTTGCCTGTTGTAAGCCGCGGAAAATCGTTAGGTTTTATATCTAAAAACAGGCTGTTAACAGAATACAGGGCAGAGCTTACGCGCGTGAACAGGTTCTTTTAATGCAACAATGTTATAACTGCTATTGCACAGTATTTTAGAGATAATGGGCAGGGTATTTTAAAACTTTTAAGGATAGGAAATAATCTTTAGTTAATTTCGCGGGTAACTTATATAGCTAATTTACTTATAAGTTTACGACAGATTTGAGCTTTTACTTACAATTATATGGGGGATCAACAAAAGGAGCCTAGCTATACAAATTCAAATAAATATGTAGTTTCCAGGAGGTTGGATCGTATTTTTTTGGAGTTGAATAGGATCTATTCCTTTACTACCCGTTTCTTTAAAGAGGTTTTGGTGCCTCCGTACGAGTTTAAGGAAATTATAAACCAGTTCTACGAAGTGGGGGCCCGTTCGCTTCCGCTTATCTCTTTAACAGGTTTTATCATTGGTATCGTTTTTACCAACCAATCAAGACCATCGCTTTCTGAATTTGGTGCAACTGCCTGGTTGCCTGCACTTATGTCTATTGCCATTGTGCGTGCGCTGGCACCACTGGTAACGGCTATTATTGCAGCCGGCAGGGTGGGGTCTAACATTGGCGCGGAGCTCGGTTCTATGAAGGTAACCGAACAGATAGATGCGATGGAAGTATCGGCCACTAATCCGTTCAAGTTCCTGGTTGTTACGCGCGTGCTGGCCACTACACTCATGATACCTACACTGATGATGTACACGGTGTTTGTGGCGCTGCTGGGTTCTTTTGTGAACGTTAACCAACATGAGCAGACAAGCTTTGTTACTTTCTTTGTGCAGGTGTTCGATGCTATCAGCTTTCTTGATGTATTTTCATCGGTTATAAAGTCATTCATTTTCGGGTTCACGATTGGTATGGTAGGCTGCTACAAAGGCTATTATTCATCTAAAGGAACTGAAGGTGTGGGTAAAGCAGCTAACTCGTCGGTGGTAACAGCCATGTTCCTGATCTTTATTGAGGAACTGTTGTCGCTGCAGATAATTAATGCCATACGCGCCTTATAAGCCAATAACGCATGAAACATCAGAATTCGAAGATAGACTACAACGATAAAGTAATATCCATCAGGGGCCTTAAAAAAGCTTTTGACGATTACGAAGTACTTAGGGGCGTAGACCTTGACCTTTACCGGGGCGAAAACCTGGTAGTACTGGGACGCTCAGGTACAGGTAAATCAGTACTCATCAAGATTATTTCGGGCTTGCTGAGACCAGACGAAGGGCAGGTGAATGTATTAGGAGAGGATATTACCAAACTATCAGGCAGAAACCTGGACAAGCTGCGCCTGAAGATCGGTTTCTCTTTCCAGAACAGTGCCCTTTATGATAGTATGACCGTGCAGGAGAACCTGGAGTTTCCGTTGGTTCGCAACTCCCGAGATCTTTCGCGCAAAGAGATAGATCGCCTGGTAGATATGGTGCTGGATGCTGTAGGGCTTTCGCAGACAAAATACCAGATGCCATCGGAGCTTTCGGGCGGGCAGCGCAAGCGTATAGGCATTGCTCGTACGCTTATACTAAAGCCCGATATCATGCTTTACGATGAGCCAACGGCGGGTCTGGATCCGATCACAAGTATAGATATCAATAACCTTATAAACGAGGTTCAGCAGAGGTATAATACTTCTTCTATCATTATTACCCACGACTTAACCTGCGCCAGAGCAGTGGGCGACAGGATCGTGATGTTGCTGGATGGTCAGTTTCAGCGGCAGGGTACTTTTGAAGAAGTGTTCAATACGGATGATGAGCGCGTTAAATTGTTTTACAATTACAATTTCATAGACTAAATGGGTAGTGCAGAAAACAGACGTTCAGTTATAGTAGGCATATTTGTTTTTATTGCTGTAATCATTTTTGTAGCGGCTATACTTACCTTGGGAGGCCAGCAGAAGCGCTTTGTACAAACAGTTAGAGTACGGGCTATTTTCGAAAACGTAGAAGGCCTTAAAATAGGCAACAACGTATGGTTCTCAGGAGTGAAGATAGGTACCGTGAAAAGTATACAGTTTGCCGGCCAATCGCAGGTAGAGGTGGAACTTACCATAGAAGAGGAGGCACAGAAATACATTCACAAAGATTCTAAAGCCAGACTTGCCTCTGAAAGCCTTATTGGTAACCAGATCATAGAAATTTTTGGCGGTACACCTACCGCCCCTCAGGTACAGAACGGCGACCTGCTGCAGACTGAAGCAGGCCTGAACACTGATGATATGATGGCAACATTGCAGGAAAACAACAAGAACCTGCAGGCCATTACAGGCGATTTTAAGCAACTGAGCGCTGGTTTGGTTAGCGGTAAAGGTACGGTAGGTGCCCTGCTTTCAGACTCAACTATGGCTACAAACTTCAGAGCTATAATAGATGGCCTGGAAAAAACATCAGTAAACACAGCCAGAGCCTCTGCAGCCTTATCACAGTTCACCGCTAAAATGAACACCAGAGATGGCCTGGCAAACCAACTCCTAACAGACACGGCGGTATTTAACCAGTTAGAAAGCTCAGTGGCCCAGTTAAGACAAGCAACTACTGCAGCAAACGAGATAACCAGTAACCTGAAAGCAACAAGTGCAAAGCTTAACAGCAACGACAACGCTATGGGTGTGTTATTGAACGATGAACAGTTTGCAGGCCAGCTTCAGCGCACCATGGGTAACCTTGAAACAAGCACCCAAAAGCTGGATGAGAACATGGAAGCTCTGAAAAGCAATTTCCTGCTAAGAGGCTACTTTAAGCGAAAAGCCCGCGATGCCAAAAAGGCTGGAACGGATACCACTACTACACAGCAGTAAAATATAGAACAACACAACAAAAAAGCCACTTAAGTTAATAAGTGGCTTTTTTGTTAAGTATGATTTCAGGACAACCTGTGTGTTGGTATTGTTTAATCTTGAAGTATAAAACAGCTGTTCTGCTCCGGATGTTGGCAGTGCTGCCAGCAAAACCTCAAATCAATTACAAATTAGTATACTCTTCATTCAAAATGTAAGTATACATAAGCTTATACCTACTCAATATTTAGCATGCGTTCTTCTATAGAGAAATGAAGCTCCTCTACTTTGCCTTCTTCGTTCTCTTTCATACTATCTACTTTAACAGTGTTGGTGCTGTCCATACTTAGTATGATGTCCAGGAATTCATCTCTGGAGAAAGGTTCCTGCGTTTGGCCGCCTTGTTCATAAACAAGTGCATCTTCTGAGAAATAGCCTAATATTTTAGTTCGCCATTTCTCGCGGGTATCTACCGGTATTTCCGGGTTGGTTACGTCTCTCAGGTATTCCTTCAGTGATGCAGGTTGAGGCACTGCTTTTTTGGGAGCTTCTGTTTTAGTTACTGTTGCGGGCTTAGCAGGTGGTTCCTTTTTTTGTGTCTGAGTAACGGGTGGTGCTACTGGTTTTTCTGGCTCCTTTTTAACTTTTTTTTTCGGCTCTGGTTTTTTCTTAGCTGGCTGTTTTTTTGCTACCGGCTTCGATGCCACTTCTACAGGCACAGTACCTGCAGATTTTACCCGTTCCTGCAATACATAAGCATCCGGTTCATCGTCTGCTTCGAGCTCACGCACAGCAGTAAGTTTGTCAGGCGGGAATAGGAGCACCAGGAACAGCCCTACAAGTATAACTACAGCCGCAGTAGCTGCTTTCAGCCAGAACGGTATACCTTCCTTCTTTGGCTGCTGTTCTATCATGTCGTAAATGCCGGCCGTAGGGCGCCACATCTTGTTTGCAAGGTAGTACTTGCCCTCGCTCTCCAGTTGCTTTGCTGTTGGCCGTTTCTGAGGGTTTAGCGACATGCAGGACTTAATTAGATAATTGAGCACCCGCGAATACTGCGGTGGCAGGTCCGGCACTGCGGCGCCCTGAAGCAAGCTTAAACCGCCTGTACCTTCCCAGGGTACCTGTCCAGTGCAAAGGGTATAAAGTATAACCCCTAGAGAGAATATATCGCCAGCTTCACTGTAAACAGGCTTATCATGAAACCGTTCGGGCGCAGCAAAAGGCAAACCAGATACCCTGCCTGTAGCTTTGTGCAGCGCCTTTCTGGTAGCCCTGCCGATGCCATAATCTGCCAGCACATAGTTGCCCTCTTTTGTAAGAAGTATTTTCTCAGGGTCTAAATTCTGGTGCATCAGGGGCGGGTTCTGCGCGTGCAGATAGCGGAGCGCACTGCCAATCTGCTTCAGAATAAGGGCAATTTCCTGCTCTGGCAAAGGCCCCTCCAACTCCATCAATCTCTGCGCAGATCCTTCGGCCAGGTAAGGCATTACCAAGTACGGCGTGGGTTGCGTTGCATCAGTATAAGTTACAGGCATCAAGCCCGGGTGCGAAAGATAGCTGATCTGCTCAAAATCCTTTGCAAACAGCTTTAATGTGCCTTCGCTAAGGCCGGTTTCAGGTGCAAATATCTTTACTACTTCAGGGGTGTTACCTGAGACAATGTCTTCGGAAATCCATACTTCAGAAGAGCCACCTCTTCCTAACAGCTCTTTCAGAAGAAAACGACCTGCAAAAACAGTATTTGTTTCAAACATAATTTACTTTTTCGAATCTGGTATGGGCACACATTCATCTCCTGAGATGCCGGTGTCCGTACCGCTCATCCCTACATAATCCAACTATAAGTACGGCACTTATACGGCTTTGTAGCCACTTTTGCTTTTATAGTTAGTAAATGAAATGTTTTAAGTAGAATTGTACATAAAAGGAACGAGCTTGCTTTGCCAACTATAACTGGCTAAGGCGGAGATTATTGCGTAAACATCTTTTGCACGCCAATTTGTAAAGGAGAGGTTAAGTATAAATTGTGACTTTACTTGCTTAATTTTAGCGCCATGTATACACGAGAACAGGCTTCGCAGCTACGGCAGGCTTTCTGGACCACCTTCGGGCAATATATGGCTCCGGTTATGTCTGCCGAAGGGCTTCGTACCAACTGGATTAACTATAAAACCGGCCTCAAGAATGTAGAGTTTAAGATGCAGGCCGATAATAAGCGTGCTTCTATTGCCATTGAAATAAACCATAAAGATGCTGAACTGCAGGAACTGTTCTTTGAGCAGTTTGAGCAGTTGTGCACCCTGATGCACGAAACCCTGCAAGAAGAGTGGGAGTGGGAGTTGCATACTATAGACGAGCATCACAAAACCATAAGCCGCATTTACAAAGAGATAGCTCCTGTAAACGTTTTTAATAAAGATGATTGGCCACAGCTTATTTCCTTTTTCAAACCCCGCATTATTGCACTGGATGAGTTCTGGAGCTCTGCCCAATATGCTTTTGATGAGCTGAGGTAAGTATACTTTCTGAGAAGTTGAAATGCTTCTAACTATAGAAGCCACCTGGCAGTGATGGAAAGTATAGATTGAAATACAAAAGTTAAGGGGCCACAAGTATAACTTGTGGCCCCTTAACTTTTGAACTCCTTTTTGGCTTACGCAACCTTCTGTGAAGTATGGTTATAAACGTAGTTTACAAAATCATCTACAGTATAAACCGGCACCTCGTCTGGTATAGTAAGTTTGTAGGTTTTTTCAACTTTAAGTATAATGTCTACTACATCGATAATATCCAGCCCCAGTTGTGTCAGGTCGCGGACCCTTAGCAAAAGGTTAGGATTGATTTTAGTAACGGAAGTAATAATTTTAACTACTTCGTTCTGAATTGCCTGTATGTTTGGGATCACATTATTCATGGCATGTAAAGGAAATTAGTAAAACTGCCTCCAGCTTTGGGAGCTGGCGTGGCTTCGAAAAAATTGCGAAGGCCAGTAGCCTCCGCAATCTAGATTTTAAGTATTTATTTATGTAAACAGGTTAAGATCTTAGTGCGCGTACTCATGCGCCATTTTCTTTTCTTCCAGTTCTTTTGTTTCGTGCTCCAGCTCTTCCAGCGACTTATCTTCCAGCTCGATTACAGTTTTCTTATCCAAACCAAATTTGGCAAGTATACGATCGAAGCCGTAGTAGATAATCGGCACCACAATAAGGGTAAGGAACATAGAGGAACTCAGACCACCGATCAGTGCCCAGGCAAGACCGTTCTTGGTAGCAGCCACTGAACCACCAGCCAATGCAATCGGTAACATACCAATCACCATCGCCAGCGTTGTCATCAGGATCGGACGGAAGCGGATTCTGATCGCTTCAGTAAGGGCCTCCTTCACTTCCACGCCTTCATCTTTCAGCTTGTTCGTAAAGTCCACCACCATAATGGCGTTCTTTGCTACCAGACCGATCATCATGATGATACCCAGGATAGAGAAGATGCTCAGCGATTGTGCAGCAAGCGCAAGGGCAAGCAAGGCACCAATGATCGCCAGTGGAATAGAGAACAGTACTACCAGCGGATACACGTAAGAGTCATACAGCGCCACCATGATCAGGTACACGAAGATGATAGAGGCAAGCAAGGCAATACCCAATGTACCGAAACCTTCGCTCTGGTTTTTCAGGTTACCGCCATACTCTATGCTAACACCGGCAGGCATTTTAACTTCAGCAATCTTAGCCTGAATGTCGGCACCAACCGAACCAGACGGACGACCAATTACCTGTGAGTTCACGTTAACAGATGTTACACGGTTGTAACGCTCCAACTGAGACGGACCAGTAGACTGGCGAACATCAGCAAACTGCGCCAGGCGCACGATCTGACCTTTGCTGTTCACGAAAGACAGGTTACCAATGTCAGTCACACTGCGGCGGTCAAACTCATCCAAACGGATGTTGATGTCGTAGTCTTCGGTGCCTGAACGGAAGGTAACATCAGAGTTACCGCTGAAGGCCAGCTGCATACTTGCACCCACGTTCTCCAACGACAGGCCGACGTTAGCCATCTTATCACGATCCACCACCACTTCAATTTCAGGGTTACCACCTTCCACAGACATTTCCACGTCGGCAGTACCTTGTACACTCTCTGTAATACCCATTACCTGTTGTGCAAAGGCCATTACAGAATCCAGATTAGAACCAGAAACAATGAGCTGGATAGGAGCCTGTGAGTTACCTACAAGACCAACCGGAACAGGCGTTACTTCCACGTCAGGAAGTTTACTTTCGATATCAGCTTTGGCTTGGCGGCTAAACTGGTCGGTGCTGAAGCTACGCTCTTTCACATCCACCAGCGATACTGAAACATCAGCTTTATAAGCCGTGTTCTGGCCCGCCTGAGCCGATGAAGTAGTACCTACTGTGGTAAATACTCTTGTCACTTCAGGTATATTCTGCAGGTAAGCCTCTACTTGTTTTGTAGCAAAGTTTGTTTGTTCTACAGTAGAGTTTTTAGGTAACTCCAGCTGTAAGCTTACTTCGCCACGGTCGCCGGCAGGTATAAATTCCGAACCGATAAAGCCCATTGGCACCAGTGCAAACGATGCAAACAACATCAATATAGTTGCACCAAGCGTTATGAACTTATGCTTGAACGCCCATTGTAAAGCAGCTGTAAAACCATCAATGATTCTGTCCAGCATGCGCTCGAAAGAAAGTATAAATCTTCCGAAGATGTTCTTATCCGAGATATGCTCCAGGCGCGAAAAACGGCTGGCAAGCAACGGAATCAGGGTAAAGGCAACGAATAACGAGATCATAGTTGCAACCGCTACCACCACAGCAAACTGACGAAGAATATCAGATACCAGACCACTTGACAGGGCGATCGGGATAAATACAACCACAATTACAAGGGTAATGGAAGTAACCGTAGCCATGATCTCACGGATACCATCATAGGCAGCCTGAGCAGGTTTTTTACCCATCTCCATGTGGCGGTGAATGTTCTCAATTACCACAATGGCATCGTCCACAAGTATACCTACCACCAGCGAAAGCGCCAGCAGCGACATCAGGTTAAGTGAGTAGCCCAGCAGGTACATGGCAATAAAAGTAGCCACAAGCGAAGCCGGGATAGAGATCATTACGATCACAGCGTTTCGCAGCGAGTGCAGGAACAGCAACATCACCACAGCCACAAGTATAACCGCAATAACCAAGTCGTGCATTACCGAGTCGGCAGCTTCCAGTGTAAAGTCAGAAGAGTCGTTGGCAATGTTGAATTTCAGTCCTTGTGAGGCATAAGTTGTCTCCAGTTTAGCAAGCGCCTCTTTTGTAAGGCGGCTCACCTCCACGGCGTTGGCATCAGACTGTTTCTGGATCGTGATACCCACTGAAGCTTTACCGTTATTACGAGTCAGTACTTCGATATCTTTCTGTGTGTCCTGTACTTCAGCAACGTCCGCAAGGCGAACGATTCCTTTATCATCCTGGCGGATGATCAGGTTGTTCAGCTGCTCCAGCGAAGAAAATTTACCTGCCAGACGGATCTGCGTCTGTCCGCTTTCCTGCTTAATTTTACCGGTAGGGAAATCAAGGTTAGAGTTGCGGATCTTTTGCTGTACCTGAAGTATAGACAGGTTGTAAGCTTCCAGTTTATTGGCATCAATGTTTACTTTGATCTCGCGTTCCTGACCACCAAGGATTTTAATGGCAGCCATACCTGGTATGCGCGACAGCTCCGGCTTGATCTTCTTATCGATCAGGTCATAGAACTCGGTTGCAGACATGTTAGCCGTAGCACCCATCTTAATGATAGGCAGGTCGTCGAAGTCAAATTTGTTCAGGGTTGGCGCATCAGCATCTTCAGGCAGTTTGGCCAGAATAGTGTTGATCTTTCGCTGTGCATCCTGCAAGCTCAGGTCCACATCGGTGCCTTGGTTCAGCTGAATCGTGATAATCGAGAAACTCTCCAGAGAGGTACTTCTCATTTCCTTCACGTTCTCCAGCGACGACAAGGCGTCTTCAATTTCCTTAGTTACAGAGTTCTCTACCTCGTTAGGTGAAGCACCCGGGTAAAGGGTACTGATGGTTAGTACCGGCGGGCTGAACTTTGGTAACAGCTCGTAGTTAAGCGATTGGTAGCTGACAATCCCAAGCAGGGTAAGGACGGTAAACACCACCACTACCAGGGTTGATCGCTGTATCGATAATTTGGTTATATTCATTTCTAAACTTTCTCTTTAAAAGAAATACTTCAGTTATTAAAGCACAGAAACCTTAATGCCTTCACGCAGGTTAATCTGACCGCTTTGTACTACTTTTTCACCTGGTTTTACACCTTCCAGTATTTCTACTTTATCTTGTGTAACAACACCTACTTTAACTTTGCGCATGTTAGCAACGCCGTTGTTCACCACGTACACGCTTGGGTTCTGGATGCTACCCACGATAGCTTCGCGTGGCAACAGCAGGGCATCGCGCTGATCTGCAACTTCGAAGAAAGCAGTGCCATACATACCCGCTCTCAGGTTGTTGTTGGCAGCATTTTTTACTTCCACTTCCACGTCAAACTTCAGGGTTGGGTCGGCTTGTGCGGCAATAGCTGTAACCACACCTTCATACTCCTGACCAGCACCGGCATCAGCTTTCACTTTTACTTTCTGACCTTTATTGATCAGCAATACTTCGCTTTCAGAAGCTTTAACTTCAAGTTTCAGCTTGTCCACGTTCACAATGTCGTACAGTTTAGCACTCGGGTTCAGGAACGAACCAACTTCTACATAGATCTCGTTGATCTCACCGCTGATAGGGGCTGTGATTCTGGTTTTGGTCAGGCGCTGACGGGCAGCTACCAACTGAGCCTGCGTAGATTTAGCAGCTAAACGGGCATCTTCCAGTTGTCTTTTGGTGATGGCATCGCCGGCAGCAAGGTTCTCGAAACGCTCCAGGTCTCTTTTAGCTTTCTCAGCGTTAGTCTGGGCGGTAGCCAGGTCAGCACTCATGGTGTTGCTTTCTACCTGCGCCAGCAGTTCACCAGCTCTTACTTTATCGCCTTTGCGCTTGTAAACCTTCAGGATCTGGCCCTGTGTCTCAGATAAGAGAGTCAGGCTCTGGATAGGAGCAAAGTTACCCTGTGCAGTAAATGACTTATCCAGTTTATCGGTTTTAGCTTCTGTTACACCAACCGGAATAGCATCGCTTTTTATTTCGGCTACCGCAGCATTCGCTGCCATTTTCTCTTTATTGCTTGTCAGCTTAAAGCCAACAGCTACAAGAACTGCGATAACAAGTACGATATAAATTACCTTCTTCATTTTAGTTTTTGATGTATGTCTTATTTAGTTAGTGATGTCAATTCTCCTTTGGCTTGCAGGTAGTTAAGCTGTGCCAGTTGGTATTTTAATACTTCGTTGTTCAGGCTGGTTTTAGCTTCCCGCAACGATACTTCCGCATTCAGCAAATCTGTAAGCGGAGCTAAACCTTCTTTATAAAGGCTGTTGGTTGTGTCGTACACCTCCTGTGCCAGCGCTACGTTTTTCTCCTGTGCGGCTATAGAGCTCTGGCTGTTCTGGAGCTGGCTCACGGCGTTAGTTAACTGCACAGCTGTGTTGGTGTTATACTTGGCAATGTCCGAGTCTATTTTCTTGATCTCCAGCTGCGCCTGTTTTACCTGGGCATCTTTTCTGAAGCCATCGAAAATCGGGATGTTAACCTGCAAACCAACAACCGCCGATTTAAACCATGGCGTGCTGCTGTTGAACAGCTCATCGCGCTGTGTCTGATAACCATAGTTACCGTAAGCAGAAAGGGTAGGGTAGTAACCAGCCCTTGTGTTCTGGATCTTATAATCAGTAAGCTGCTTTTGCTTTTGCAATAATTGGAATTGTGTTTTTTGTGCAGCTGCTTCGTTTACTGATACAGACGAAGGGTCTATACTATTAACAGACAGCGTCGTGTTCTGCACATCAATATCCTGGTCCAGAGGCATGCCCATAAAGAACTTCAGGTAATTCTGCTGCTGCTCAAACAGCGTAGTCAGCGTTTGCTTCTGGTTCTCCAGGTTTGTGCGGTTAACCTTTATTCTGTTCACATCTACCTTCTTTACCAGGTCGTTCTTATACTGCAGCGTCAGGATCTTTTCCAGTTGCACCAGCCTCTCAAGGTTGGCATTAATGTTTTCAAATTGCTCCTTTGTTTGCAGGATCTGGAAATAAGCAGAACTTACATTGTATATCACTTCTTCCTGCGTCATCTCCTTGCGCAGGCGGTACAGGTCCTGCGACGATTTAGCAGCCTGCAGGCCAACAAAGTATGATTTGCTGAAAAGCAACTGCGTTAACTGTACGTTACCTTTGGCGTTATAATCTTTACCAAACTTTGCCGGCAGGTCGGTGCCTGGTTTACCAACAATAGCACCTGGCAGGATCTGCGTAGGTATAGCCGGAAAATAATCTACACCACCGCTGGCGTTCAGCTGCGGCAAGCCGGTACTTTTAGTCTCACGGATAACCTGCTGAGC
Source organism: uncultured Pontibacter sp. (assembly GCA_966250805.1). Classification (GTDB taxonomy): domain Bacteria; phylum Bacteroidota; class Bacteroidia; order Cytophagales; family Hymenobacteraceae; genus Pontibacter. The sequence continues at coordinate 202,414 of CBINIP010000003.1, forward strand.
AATCTGCTCATCATAGCTGGCCTTCTTTACATCTTCGTTATGCTCCAGGGCGTAAGAAACCGCCTCCTGCAGCGTCATAGGCTTAGCTGACTGCGGCTGCTGCTGGGCAATAGCCGGCGTCATGCAAAAGAGCGCTAGTCCTATTAGTAAGTGTTTGGTGTTCACGTTTTTAGTTCTTATTGTTTATACTTTATTAGTTAGTTCTGTAATTTGTGAACTAACGTGCTAAAAAAATTATACTTTCTCCTTTGTCTGCTCTTTCTCCCACTGCTCAATAAGGTTAGGGAGTTGGTTTTTAAGGTAATCCAGGAAGCTGATAAAAGATTGTAATTTCTGGTCGTATACCTGATTTTCTCTTTTTCTAACCTCCAGCACACGCTTTAGCAGGTTGTTCAGTTCCCCCAGGTCTTCCATTTTCTTGTTGAACAGGTCGCGCCAGTTAGAGGATTTGATCCTGAAATAACGTTTTCTGTCGCCGGAGAATGTTGTATACTCAATGTGCCCGGTGTTGAGCAGCATATTCAGCGCATTGCTGGTGGCGCTCTTACTTATATTCAGCGTTTCAGAGATCTCTTCAAAGGTAAGTTCAGCCTTATCCGACACCAGCAGTAGCCCCATTACACGCGCTACAGCAGGCTGAAAACCGTTGTTTTCATGGTAGATGCCAATCTCTTCAATCAGCTCCCGTTGTTTATCGCTAAGTGCCATCTTTATTAGTTTTATAATAGCTTAACAATGCAAAGGTATGCTATTGTTCCGTTAGTTCATAATTTACAGAACTAATTTTTGACAATATTTTTATACCTGAAAGCAAGTTGAATAGGGAGGTAGAAGCTTGGTGTTTGTGTATATACTTTGAAATAAGACTAGGAATTTGTACTATATAGTTGATAACCAGTGAGGTATAAATTTGCATTCTTCTTCAGATCAGGCATTTGATCTTTATGATACCAATCAGCATTTTCTCTGCTTTTATGGCGCTTTATACTTAACCATAGAAGTAAAGGTAGCTTTTTTGATAGGTTGCATCGTTTTAGAGTTAAGCAGAATGAGATTGCCCTGATCTCTCAGCTTTTCCAGCGCCATTTTGTAGTTGTCTTTTATATATGGTGTGCCGGTGTGGTGCTGTTCAAAGATTTTTTCAATGAGCTTATAGTTAAATTGTTTTGCTTTCTGCGCGAGTTCAGTGGCCAGGTTGTCAACCGACTGTTCCTGCTCATCAGGGAAAAGCGAAAGCTGGTTTAGCTGCTTCTGGTTCACGCTGAAAAGTGGCACACCATCTGCGCGGTAGTCAGTATAAGGTAGCAGGAGCTCTTTTATACTTGTAAAAGAGGCAGCAGACTTGGCAGCAAGTATAAGGTAATGGCCGATCTCATTTTTGTCTGGCAATCCTATGCTGAACCTGAATGGAATGTAGCCTCTTATGCGGAGGGTTGTTTCCAGGTTATCAAGTATAAAATCGGTGCGTTTGGCAGCATTTCTTTCTGTTTTAAAATAGCTCCTGATAACAGGTAACTGCTCCGCGAACAGTTGCTCTACCACCGGACTCAGTTTCTTTTTTGAAAATGCATTTCTGAGCTCATCCGGAGTGAACAGCATAAATAGCTCAGCCTCAGTATTATTAAGAATTTGCACCGGCACATCCGAAGTGTGGTTTACACTAAATGGCTCCAGGTAAACCAGGCCTGGCTTGTTTTGCGCCAGCAGTTCAGTTAAAAGTTCCTGGTTTTCCTGTTCATCTAAAACTACAGGCTGATGCGCAAATACTTCTTTTATAGTTAGGTCATCTAGTACAGCTTTCATACTTTCTGAAAGGCTGCTGTTGGAAGTATAAAACCAGGTGCTGATGTGCTGGGTAAGATCATGTGCTTTGCCATTACTTTTATTGATAGCCTCCAGCAATGCTTGTATATCCTCAGAGCCTGCATTAAGATCAAAGTACAGCAGCGGGCTTTTTTCTCCTGAGTTTATACCGTTTATTTGATTGCTACACCATGCCTGGAAAAATGGCACCAGAAACTCTGATTTTATTTCAGCAGTGTCGCGCTTTGTCCCGAAAAAATCGCGAGGGGAGGTAGATGGCATACTATAAATCTGTTCGTTCGGGTTATACTTTAATATTGGTTCTCCGGCTAAGGGAGCGAATGCACTGACGCCTGAAATACTGCTATAGTTCTTGATTGCAGCAGACGTAGCTTAACAGGCTGCAAGTTAGCAAGTAAATTGTTTAGCTAAAATATTTAGTTTTATATATGCTAAAAACATTAGTTGAAGCATGTGGCCATCTAGAGTAAGAACTATAAATCCTCCAAAAGTTTTGCACTAAAGTATAGCTGCCTCTGTTTGACTATATATAAATAGAATGTATAACCTTATGAAAAAGAACAGAACCTTGCAGCTACTTTTAGGATTGTGCCTGATGTTTTTGTCTGCAGGCGCTTTTGCCCAGGCTACACCCGCACAACACGATAATTGGCAGCACAATTACGACGAAGCTGTAAAGCAGGCTAAAGCCGAACATAAACCAATTTTGATGGTGTTTGCCGGTTCTGATTGGTGCAAGCCTTGTATTATGCTTCGTAAGGAAGTATGGGATACGCCTACTTTTCAGAAGTATGCCAAAGATAATTTAGTGCTGCTGGAGCTTGATTTCCCAAGATTTAAGAAGAACCAGTTGCCGGAAGCGCAAATGAAGCACAACGAGGCCCTTGCCAGCAAGTATGACAAAGAAGGTCTTTTTCCGCTGGTGGTGCTAACTGATGCCGAGGGTAAAGTTTTAGGCAAGACCGGTTATAAGCCAGGGGGCCCTGAAAAATACATTCAGCAACTGCAATCGCTTTTAAAATAACCATCGTATAAATCAACTGAAGCCCACCTTTTATCTACCAAGGTGGGTTTCTTGTTTGTACTTATACCTGTGGTTCATGCTCAGACAATTGTCCCTTTTTCTGCCCTTGTTTATACTGCTTTCTCCGTTGGCAATTGCACAGCGCAAACCAACTGCAAAGCCTCAACAGTATAAAAAGGTATTGCTGCTGATGGGTACCCGCTTCGAGTTGGCAGCAGTATCGAACGATGAACAAAAGGCGTTGGAAGCTATTGCAGCAGGTATCAAAGAAATTCAGCGTATAGAAGCGCTTATCTCGGAATGGCAGCCAACCTCCCAAACCAGTGCCATTAACCGCAACGCCGGTATAAAACCTGTAGTTGTAGACCAGGAACTATTTGACCTTATCAGCCGCAGTAACCGCGTTTCCGAAATCACGGGTGGTGCTTTCGATATCTCCTTCGCCGCTATAGATAAAGTATGGCATTTTGATGGCAGCATGAACAAGCTTCCTTCTCCGGAAGAGGTGGCGGCCTCCGTATCTAAAATCGGGTATAAAAATATCATACTTAACCCGGCAGATCACAGTGTTTTCCTGAAAAAGCCTGGTATGAAAATAGGCTTTGGTGCAATCGGGAAAGGATATGCCGCCAACCGTGCCCGCGATGTAATGCGCGAAATGGGTATAACGGGTGGTGTGGTAAATGCTGCCGGCGACCTGGTAACCTGGGGCAAGCAGGCAGACGGACAGTCGTGGTATGTAGGCATCAGCGACCCCGAAGAAAAGGACAAAGTTTTCTCCTGGCTCACTGCCGACAACCTTGCCGTGATCACATCAGGTAATTACCAGAAATATGCCGAGATCAACGGTAAAAGATATTCGCACATTATAGACCCACGCACTGGCTACCCAGCCTCGGGGCTGAAAAGTGTAACTATAGTTTGCGCCAATGCCGAACTGGCCGATGCCCTGGCAACTGCCGTATCGGTTTTGGGCAAAGAGGAGGGACTGTACCTCATAAACCAGTTAAAGGGGGTGGAATGCCTGCTGATAACGGATGACAATGAACTGGTAACCTCCGATGATCTGCACCTGCACTACTACCAGAACAAGCCGCACCCGCTTACAACCAACCGTACAACTAAGGAAAGGGTTAATTAAGCTATGAAGAAGTTAAGGCATTTAAAAGCCATAGTATTTGCTGCCGCAGCTATAAGTATGTTAAGCAGCTGCGAAGCGGTTAAACCATACCAGAAAGCCTACCTGAACGAAGAAGAAATGCAGCTTAGCATGCGCAAGGTAGAGGCCTATGAATTAAACTTTCAGTCTTACAGGGAAGGTGCTTCGGGTGCAAACGGTGGTAAAGTAGGAGGAGGCTGCGGATGCAACTAAAGTATACGTTGTTGCTGTTGGCTATAGGTATGGCCACGGCAACTGTAGCCCAGGAAAATACTGCCCAGGCACCTAAGCGTGTTAAGCAACTGCCTCCTGCCGATGTAAACATACTTGCCAGCTACTATAGCCAGGACGGTAACCACTCGCCGGTAACCGGAGGTATAGGAACCGAAGAACTGACAGACGTAACACCTACCATAATTGTAAACGTGCCACTGGATACGGTAACCAATCTCATCGTGAACTTCGGTATGGATTACTATTCTTCGGCCTCAACTGATAACATAGATTTCAATGTTTCGTCAGCATCCAGTTCCGATACTCGCACGCACATAGATATTGGCCTTAGCCGCCGCAACAGCCTTAGCCGGGTAACCAAAAGTGTAAGTGCAGGTTTTTCTATAGAGTATGATTATACTTCGTTTTCGGCTGGTGCAGGCTGGGCTATAGGTTCGCGCGATGGTAACAGGGAGCTTAGCCTGGCAGCGCAGGCATTCTTTGATACCTGGATGATCATCTACCCGCAGGAGCTCCGTGACCGTGAATGGGTTGATACCAAAAAGCGCCAGTCGCTTAACTTTTCAGCAAACATAGCGCAGGTAATCAACCGCCGTTTGCAGGCCTCAGTATCTACTGACTTTGTGTACCAGACAGGTTTGCTTTCCACTCCTTTTCATCGTGTATACTTCCAGAAGCAGGAGGAGGCAAGGGTAGAGCAACTCCCGGACAACCGTGTGAAATACCCGATCGGGCTGCGTGTAAATTATTACCTCAGCGATTACGTTACTACCCGCTTCTTTTACAGGTTTTATGCCGATAACTGGGGCGTGATAGGTAATACCGTTGAGCTGGAAACACCTGTCAAGATCGGGCCATTTTTCTCAGTTTACCCGTTCTACCGTTTTTACCAGCAAACAGAGGCTGATTATTTTGCTCCTTATAAAGAACATCGCCTGATGCAGGATTTTTATACTTCAGATTATGACCTGTCGGCTTTTACAAGCCATAAAGTTGGCCTGGGTGTACGTTACTCCCCGTTGTTTGGCATATCATCTTTCGAGCTGCCTTTTACCAGCAACAACAGCCTGTTTAAAAGTATAGATCTACGGGCAGCGCATTACTGGCGAAGTGATGGTCTTAAATCCTACATCATCAGCACCGACCTGGGCTTTACCATTCCGGCAGCCCGGTAACAAAAAACCGCTGTTCATCTGGAGCAGCGGTTTTTTGTCGAAGTATAAATTTAGAATTACCTTCTGGTTTCATCATCTTTGGGAGCCAGCGCCGCATCATTCCTGATCTCGCTGTGCATTATGCTGCCACCCGATAAGCCAACCTGTGCTGCCATAACTATACAAACTACCGATATTACCAGTGTCAGGAAGTATAGATTGTTTCTCGGGCCTGTTTTTCTGAGATCAAGTATAAAAGTAGCCACAGAAACCAGGCCCAGCACACCCATCAGTATCAGGAAAATTTTGCCCAGATCTTCGTGCTCCTCTATTAAATCGTGACTTACGCCTGCCATGTGTTCTACCACTTCTTCCGCACCCTCACCGCTCAGGTAGCTTGGCACCGCCATCAGTGCGGCAATAATAAAAACACCTAAAGCAGTACGCCTCACAGTATAAGATTTAAACAAGTAACCGCCCAGCAGCACCAGGAAACCGAAAATGGTGCCCGCTATGGGCATGTGGTTGATGAGCAAGTGAATGTGCGCTCCATTCATAGGTACAATTTTTTGAATTTGAAATGATAGGACAAACAATATATACTGATTTAAAGAAAAAATGTGTCCTGCTTTAATGCATTTTCAAAGATTATAGTTTTCAATGTTCTTGAAACTTTGGTGGTTACTATAAGTTGAAGTATAAGTTTTTTTAATGCCTGATTATTGCGTAAGATGATGTGGTGCAGAAGGTAAATTCTAACTCCCTGTTAAATAACAGCGTATTGTGAATTGTACCAAACACTATAGCTATGAAAATCTTTACAAAAAACCATATTGCCTTAGGGTTGTCGTTAGTAAGCTTTCCATTCATACTTTCATGTTCTGTAATTGGTGGAAACAAGTATTCTGACAACCCCGCCATTGTTGCACAGCAGGAGCGGGTGAGCATGCTAAAGGCTGAACTGGATGAGGCCGAGAGAAGGACCAAAGAAGCTGAACAATTTGAAAAGGCAGCAAAACTCAGGTTAAAAACAGCCGAACACGAGCTAAAGGCACTGGAACTGCAGCACAAGGCGCGTAACCAATAATATGCATTCTTTACTGAGCTTTTAAGCAAAGGTAGTACTCTGTTATAAACATAAAAGCCGCAGTTCAGACTGCGGCTTTTATGTTGTCGGACCAATTTGTGGGTATTACAAAAAAATGCGCATCTGTCTAATCTTAGTCTTTCTTTACTTCAGCGTCTTTTTTATCTTCTTCTTTTTTCATGTCTTGGGCATCAACTGTTTTAGTACGTTTTGTAGTGTCGTACTCCACAACAGTTTCAGTTACTTCATATTCGGTTGGCACAGAATCACGTTCTACTACCACGCCTTTCTCAGCATCGGCTTCGGCATCGGTTGTTTTGTTTGTTCGTTCGCAGGCTAAGAGGCTCATAGAGCCAAGTATAATTATACCTGCATATATTGTCCTTTTCATGTTCAATTCGTTTAAGTTCTACGTCTTGTAATACAAAAACTGTATTATAAGATCACAATTGCGATATTACTTTTCTACGAAAATAGCTTAATAAAAGGTTTAAGAACAGCAGTTTAAGAAGTGTTAGCTGTATCTGAATTGTGCAAGTTTTTCTTCTTGTAAAATGTGGCAAATCCAAAAATTCTGCTCGCTGATGTCGCATAATTTCATGCTATAACAGGAACCGTAACGGTGATTTAATCAACGCTGATTCATAACATTTTTCTCTTAGCTCAGTATGCACTTTAGCAGTATAGAGGGTTGATCATTTCGGGTAAACCTGCTTATTTTTAGTACCTTTGGGCTGAACCTTGTTCTATTGTTGCTTTCACTCAGGAAGTATTGGTTCGGTCAAACCTAGATTTCATGAACGTAGAAGATATTCTTGATAAAGTAACGCTGCTCACCAATAGTGTAGTAAAAGAGGAGGCAGTTAGTGTAGACGAGCATGCTTTGTGGCCTGAGCATAGTATGCGTGCCTTCCAGAAAGCTGGGCTGGCTGGCCTGGTGGTGCCTGACGAAAGCAACGGGTTGGGGCAGGGCCTGTATGGTTTGGCCAGAACCTGCGAAATGGTGGGTTCGGTTTCTGCTTCTACAGCTTTGTGCTTCGGTATGCATTGCGTTGGTTCTGCCGTTATTGCGGCAAAAGCTACCGAGCAACAGAAAAAAGATCTTTTGCAACCGATTGCCGCCGGCGAGCATCTGACCACGCTGGCACTTAGCGAACCTGGCTCAGGAGCGCACTTCTATTATCCGCAAACACAACTTTTGCCTGTTTCAGAATCTGAGTTTATAGTTAAAGGCGCTAAAACGTTTGTTACCAATGGCAGCAAAGCAGATTCTTATGTAGTTTCTACTGTTGGCGTAGATCCGGATGCTTCTATACATGAATTCTCCTGCGTGCTGGTTGAAAAGGAGCGCGAAGGACTAGAGTGGGGACCTGAATGGAAAGGTTTGGGAATGCGGGGCAATTCTTCGCGAAGCTTAACCCTGAACCATGTATCGTTGCCGGCGCAAAACCTTTTAGGCGAACGCGGAGACCAGGTATGGTATATTTTTCAGGTGGTGGCTCCATATTTTCTTACGGCCATGTCTGGCACTTATTTAGGTATAGCACAGGCAGCATTTAACGAGGCCCAGCAGCACCTTTTAAACAGGAGCTACCGCCACAGCGGCGCATCGCTGAGCCAGCAGCCATTGCTGCAGCACCGCCTGGGCATGCTTTGGGCAAAAGTAGAACGTACCCGCCGTTTAATCTACCATGCTACACAACTTTATGATTCCGGCGATGCAACTGCTATACTTCCTATACTTTCTGCCAAGGCCGAGGTAGCCCATTGCGCCGTAGATGTTGTGAACGAAGCCATGACGCTTGCCGGAGGCATCGCCTACCGCGATAACTCCCGCCTGGATGTGTTGCTGCGCGATGCACGAGCGGCGCATGTAATGGCACCTACCACCGATCTGTTGTATACCTGGCTGGGCCGCGCCCTGCTCGATCAGCCTATTCTCGATAGCTAAGCTTCCGCCTGCCCATGACGAATATACTTTATACAGGCCTGAAGGAAGAAACTCTGGAGGTTATAAAGCAGCACCCGCAGTTGCAGGAGGTTAATTACTGTAACATAGCTCCGGGCGAGCTGAAACAGCAGACAGCCTTGCTGGCACTTCAGCATATCGTGCTTATAGGGGAGGAGATCGAGAACCCTATCAGGATAGCGCAGGAAATCTATGCATTGGATAAATACCTTTCTGTCATCATTATAAACGACAGCAGCAGCCATCAGAAGGTAAAGCAGGCGCTGCAGTTTTCTCCTTTTATAGGGCCTACAGTTCAGTGTGTTTCCAATGAAATAAAAGAACGCCTGGCCGGTATTGTAGAAGATGCTGCCTCGCGTACAGAACAACGCCGGAGCTTTGCCAGGATAAAAGCCACAGCTCCGCCTATTGCGAACCCAACTTCTAATGCCGTTGAACGGGTTAAGGTAGATTACACCGCAAAAGTTCTGGAAGAAGCTCCGATAGGTGCCACGCTTGTGTCGCAGACGGGGGTGGTACTAACTATAAATGCTTATGCTGCACAACTTTTCGGAAAGTCGGAACGGGAAATACTGAGCACGCCATTCTTTAAGCTTTTTCCGGATGAGAAGCAGCAAAGTATACATGCTTACATAACAGAAGGCTACCAGCAGAACCCAAGCAAAACAGTAGAACTTGTACTTCATGGTGAGCGCTGTTTCCTGGAGATAACTGTTGCCCCAATGCACTATTCTGAAGCTACAGGGTACAGGATCATCATCATAAATAACGTTACTTCAGTTATGCTGGCGCAGCTGCGCACGCAGGCCCACCTGGAGGAACTGGAAAAGCTGAACGCAGATCTGAAACGTGTGAATACCGACCTCGATACTTTTGTTTACTCCGCCTCTCACGACCTTAAATCTCCTATCATTAACATAGAATCGTTGGTAGAGGTGCTGGAAGAGAACCTTGGGCCGGCGCAGGCAAGTGTAAAGATGGAGCTCGACCTGATAAAGAATTCGGTGAAGCGTTTTAAAGATACTATAGAGGACCTGACGGAAGTAGCCCGCATACAGCGGAACTTTGATTATGAGGCAACACAGCTGGAAGTGGACAGGGTAGTGGAAGAAGTGAAATACCTTATACTTCCTGATATTGAGCGAACAGGGGCCATCATAACAGCCGATACAGCAGCTGCACCTCTTTTATACTTCCCGAAGCGCAACCTCAAAAGTATACTTTATAACCTGATCAGCAATGCCATCAAATACAGCTCACCGGAGAGGCAGCCTTTGGTAAGAGTAAGCACAGGCACTGAAGGCGAATACTTCTTTCTGCGGGTTCAGGATAACGGCTTAGGCATACCAAAAGACAAGCACGAGAAGGTTTTTGAACTGTTTAAACGCATGCACTCCCATGTAAAAGGCAACGGTGTAGGGCTTTATATTGTAAAGCGCATCGCCGAAAACAGTGGAGGTTTTGTGCAGGTAAAAAGCAAGGAAGGGCAGGGCGCTGAGTTCAGCGTCTACTTGAAAGTTAATGAACTGTAAGTATACTTATAGTTGGTAACTATCTCCTGGCGGCAACAAAAGTACGGGAGCATCATAAGTATACTTGTCTTTAGCTGGCTGTAACATTTCTGCTCCTGCCGGCATATCAACTATACTATTTTCTGCTATTGTAGCTAACTCATTTAACTGTTCAGGGGTAGAGGTAGTGAGTTCTCCTGAAAAGGCTGCTATTTTATTTTCTTCCCTTGCTTTCAGAAGATTCACAGCTTTTTCCGGTGTTATACTTCCAGTAACCTTAAACTTAAAGGCGTTATCATCTTGCGCTGTGCCTTTCATAACTGTTAGATGGCCCGATTCCTGGTATTGCACGCCATCGGGTACACATAGTACAGCCACATTATTGCGTTGGATCAGTTCTGTTTCCAATGTTCCCGGTTTAAATTCCTGCGTTTCCAGCGGTTTATCACAGCCTGTTACCACCACATCGGCACGCAGGCGTTTGGCCAGGGCAGGGAGTTCGTCTTCAGCAAAGCCGGGTTTCAGCAAACGGGTTACCGATACGCCATAGCTCTGGTGCAGTTCACGTGCAAGTTTATCCAGTTTCTGCTGTGCATCCGTTTCCGAAATTGCACTACTTGTTTCGTCTAAATCATGGTTAAGTATAAACGGCAATCTGTAAGCATGAAAAATAACTATTCGGGCACCAGTTAATCGGGCAAGGCTGGCAGCATAAATAGCAGCATTGCGTGCGTGTTCAGAGAAATCAGTTGTTACCAGAATATTTTTCATCTTACTATAAATTCCTTTCTGTATTTTAACCATCTGCGCGAAAACCAAATCTGGGGTAGACAGTAGAAGTCAGTAAGCTTAATAAGCTATATCTTTCAGAATGTAAAATTAAGCAGGTCAGTAAGGTATAAGAATGATATGCAGCAGTTCAATTAGTGATATTTATCATGTAGTGTATAATGAGTATATTTGTTTATTAGTACCTTTTGCAATCATTTACCTGCGAGCCATTGGAAGAAAATTCACAAATGCCTGATCGTAACATAGAGGATAGAACCCGCCTAAAAGCAATTATTGATACCGCCATTGATGGCATCATCACAATTGATACACGTGGTATTGTTGAATCAGTAAACCCGGCAGCTGCGCGTATTTTTGATTACACGCCTGAGGAGATCATCGGCAATAATATTAGCATGCTGATGCCGGAACCAGACCACAGCAACCACGATCGTTACATAGACAACTACCTTCGTACGGGTGTTCCGCAGATCATAGGTAAAGGGCGCGAAGTGCTGGGCCGCAAAAAAGATGGAACTGTTTTCCCGTTCCTGCTAAGTATAAGCGAGGTAAGGTTAAAAGACAAGCTGATCTTTACCGGAATTGTGCATGATATTTCGGAGCTGAAAAAGGCAGAGGCGGCACTCCGCGAAAGCGAAAACAAGATCAACTCTATTATTCAGGCTGCCGTTGATGGCATCATCACCATCGATACCCGCGGTATCATAGAAATGGTAAACCCATCGGCTGCCAAGTTATTTGGTTATAATGCCGAAGACCTGCTGGGCAAAAGTATAAATATGCTGATGCCTGAACCAGACAAAAGCCGCCACGATGGCTACATGCATAACTACCACGTTACCGGCAAAAAGAAAATAATCGGAATTGGCCGCGAGGTAACCGGTTTGCGAAGCGATGGTACGGTTTTTCCTTTTTATCTAAGTATAAGCGAAGTACAGCTGGCAGACCGAAGGGTATATACCGGTTTTGTGCATGATATTACGAAGCAGAAGATGATAGAGGAGCGCCTGCGCCGCTATGCTGCCGAGCTGGAGCGTAGTAACCGCGAACTGCAGGATTTTGCCTATGTTTCGTCGCACGATCTGCAGGAGCCGCTTCGTAAAATACAGGCTTTCGGCGACAGGCTGCTATCCAAGGAGTATGATAACCTGAGCGAGCAAGGCAAGGACTATGTAGACCGAATGCTGAATGCGGCATCGCGTATGCAGAACCTGATAAACGACCTGCTCAACTTTTCAAGGGTAACAACCAAATCCAAGCCTTTTGTAAAAGTAGACCTCGATACTATACTTACAGAAGTAATATCTGACCTGGAGGTAACTATAGAACAAACCGGCACCGAGATCATCAGGTCGCCGTTGCCAACCATTGAGGCCGAGCCTACGCAGATGCGGCAGCTCTTCCAGAACCTTCTCAGCAATGCTATCAAGTTCAGGAAAGAGAACGAAAGCCCGATCATCAACATCTATGCGAAAAGTCTGCAGCGCCAGGCGCACTTAACCGCAACTCCCGGCGATGAAGTAACAGAAATTTATGTAGAGGATAACGGCATTGGCTTCGACGAAAAATACCTAGACCGGATCTTTAACATTTTCCAGCGCCTGGAAGGGCAGAAGTACGAGGGCTCTGGTATTGGTCTGGCTGTTTGCCGTAAAATTGCCATAAGACATGGCGGCGACATAACTGCCACCAGCCAGCCGGGTGTAGGTACTCGTTTTATTATTACTTTAGCAATTAAACAACCCGAAGATTAAGCTCATTATCATGAACGATAAAAGAACCATAATCATACTTATTGCTGACGACGACGCCGAAGACCGTATGCTGGTGAAAGATGCGCTGGAAGAAAGCCGCCTGAAAAACAACATACAGTTTGTTGAGAATGGCGAAGAGCTGATGGACTACCTGCACCACCGCGGCAAATATGCAGACAAGAACAAGTACCCGACTCCGGGCCTGATCCTGCTGGACCTGAACATGCCTAAAAAAGACGGTCGTGAGGCGCTGAAAGAAATTAAATCAGACGATCATCTGAAGCTTATTCCGGTTGTGGTACTTACAACTTCAAAAGCAGAGGAAGACATTCTCAGAACCTACGACCTCGGTGTTAGCTCTTTTATAACCAAACCGGTAACGTTTGCATCGCTGGTAGATGTTATGAAAACCCTGAGCAAGTACTGGTTCGAGATCGTAGAATTGCCAAAAATATAAGTATAGCTCAACCATGGCCGAAAAGATCCGCATTCTGCTTGTTGATGATGATGAGGATGATTACATCCTGACGCGGGAGATTATTGAAGATATACCTGGCCGCAACTACCAGTTGGAGTGGACCAGCAGTTTTTCGGAGGCTCTTTCACTTATAAAAGAAGAGCGCCATGACGTATACCTGGTGGATTACAGGCTTGGCGCCCGCGATGGCCTTGAACTGATAAGCAAAGCAGTTAACGAAGGCAGCACGAAACCTTTTATTCTGCTTACCGGCCAGAGCGACCGCGAAACCGATGAAAAAGCCATGCATGCCGGCGCGCTGGATTATCTTGTAAAAGGTACCATCAGCCCGTTTGATCTGGAGCGTTCTATCCGCTATAGTATAGAACATGCCAAAAGCCTGGCCGAGATTCAGAAACTAAATACCGACCTGGAAAAGCGTGTAGAAGAGCGAACGCTTGAGTTGGGAGATGCTATCCGAAAACTGGAGCACACCAACCGCAGCTTACACGAAGCACAGCGGGAAATAAGAAAAGCACTTCAGAAAGAAAAAGAGCTGCATGAACTAAAGTCAAGGTTCGTTACAATTGCCTCACATGAGTTTCGCACGCCGCTCAGCACAGTTCTTTCCTCAGCTTCGCTTATCAGCAAGTATAAAACTTCGGAAGACGATGACAAGCGTACCAAGCACGTTGAGCGTATTAAATCGGCCGTAAATAACTTAACAGGTATACTTAATGATTTTCTCTCCATCAGCAGGATAGAGGAAGGCAAAATATACAACCTGCCCTCTACATTTGACCTGGAAGCTTTTGCCGCCGAGATTGTGGATGAAATGCAGGGGCAGGTGAAGCTGGGGCAGCAGATACATTATACCCACCTGGGAGATGAAGTAATTGTTAACCTGGACAAGCAACTACTGAAGAATATCTTTTTTAACCTGCTGTCCAACGCAAGCAAATACTCCGGCGAAGGCCAGAATATTTATGTAACAACCGAGATCGCAAACGGTACTATCCGGATCACTGTGCGCGACGAAGGTATAGGTATACCGGAAGAGGATAAAACGCATCTTTTTTCTCCGTTTTTCAGAGCTCAGAACGTAACCAACATTCAGGGAACAGGGCTTGGGCTGAACATCGTTAAAAGATATGTAGATATTATGGATGGTAACCTTGATTACCAAAGCGAATTAGGTAAAGGCACCACCTTCACGATAGTATTTCCGCAAACTGCACAAGTATGAAAAAAATATTGCTTATAGAAGACAATCATGAGATCAGGGAAAACATAGCCGAGATCCTGTCGCTTGCAAATTACGAGATTGTGGAAGCCGACAACGGCAAGAAAGGGGTGGAGCTGGCCAAAAAAGAACTGCCTGACCTGATCATCTGCGATATCATGATGCCCCAGTTGGATGGTTACGGAGTGCTGCATATGCTTGGAAACAACCCGGTAACTTCCGGTATTCCGTTCATCTTCCTGACTGCAAAATCAGAGAAAGAAGACTTTAGGAAAGGTATGAACCTGGGTGCCGATGATTACCTGATAAAACCATTCGACGACCTGGAGCTGCTGGATGCTGTGGAAATGCGCCTCAAGAAAAACGAGATCCTGCGTGCAGATTTTCAGCGGAACATTGAAGGCCTGGATAATTTTATGCAGGAGGTGAAAGGTATGGAAGACCTAAACAAGCTCATCTCGAATGAGCAGAAGGTAACCATCCTGAAAAAGAAGCAGCAGCTGTTTTCAGAGGGCAATAGGCCCAATGCCGTTTTCTTCCTGAACAAGGGCCGAGTTAAAACCTTTAAGTCGAATGAGGAAGGACGTGAGCTGATCACAAACCTCTATAAGAGTGGCGACTTTATTGGTTACTTAGATCTGCTGGAAGAAAACATCTACCGCGAATCGGCTGTTGCGCTTGAAGACTCAGAAGTGTATGTTATACCTCGCGACGACTTTTTCTCGCTGCTGCACAACAACCGTGATGTAGCTAATAAGTTCATCAAGATACTATCTGATAACCTGGCAGACCGTGAAGACCGTTTACTTAAGCTTGCTTATAACTCAGTGCGTAAGCGTGTAGCCGAGGCTCTGATTCTGGTAGAGAAGCAATTTAACAAAGATGAAAACAAGAACTTCCAGGTTGCTATTTCGCGCGAAGATCTGGCAAGTATAGTTGGTGCTTCCAAGGAAGCTGTTATTCGTACCTTAGCTGATTTTAAAGACGAAAAGCTGATTGACAGCCAGGGGAGCAAGATCACTATACTTAACGGTGAGAAGCTTCGGAAAATGAGAAATTAGGAAGTATAATGTATTTGTTTCAAAAGAGCTGTAAGTAGTCTTGCAGCTCTTTTGCTTTTAATTGGCTTTCACCTCGCCGGCAGGCCTTCCTTTTTCTTGATAAAAAGCCTAAAAGGGGCCCCTGCACCCCTGGAAGCAAAAAGTCAAGACACTTCAAAACTCGCTGAACGCTCACACTCCGAATCGTCTGTTGGCACACCGGGCAAGGCAGTTGCTTTGTAGCCCCTGTTTTCACCTCACCCTAACCCTCTCCTCAGAGGAGAGGGGATTTGACCTTCGCTACTTTGCAGATTTGAGTTTTATAGTTGCTAATATCCAACCACCCCTGCCCCTCCTTGTCTAAGGAGGGGAGCCTGTGCTCGCTCATTGCTTCAGTTGAAGTTTTATAGCTGCAGTTGTAACACCCCTATAGTCCCCTCAAGGGGACAGTTGTTCCCTGTTCTAAAGCAGTAGACTACTGAATATGATCCCAGTCCTTGGGTTGAGCGCCTTGTGCATGTTGCGGTGGCGCGTGAGCGGCAGCCGAAGCAGAGCGCAGGCAGCTTCAGGCACGCCGCGTGATGCCAAAGGACGAGGCCCCGCGGGCTTGGAGCGAGCCAAAGCAAAATTGGAACGATAGGTAAATAAGACTGAGGAATACAAGCCAACTATGCAAGTATAGCCTATAGTTAGAAGTATAACCTTTCCTTAGCAACTTTACTTTTAGTGACAACAATCGCATCAAAAACTGATAATTATCATATTACCGAAAAGCTAAACTTCCGAATTTTGCAAGGTATTCAGACAGAAGAAAATGCAGAATCAGTTTAAAGCACTTACTTTATCTTATAAGGTTGCCCCAATTGCTATCCGCGAATCGGTAGCGTTGAACGAGACGGCCTGTAAAAATCTGCTTGAGAAAATAAAAGAATTTACGCCTGCCAAAGAGGTGTTGGTGCTCTCAACCTGCAACCGCACCGAAGTATATTATAGCGCCGAGGTAGATCTTTCAGCAAAGCTTATTAAGCTGATTGCGATGGAGTGCGGTTTTATAGCAACACAAGGTATAACACCCTATTTTAAAAGTATAACTGAGCACAAAGAGGCTGTTCTGCATCTGTTCAATGTATCGTTAGGATTGGAATCGCAGGTAGTGGGTGATATGCAGATCATGAACCAGGTAAAGAAGGCTTACCAGTGGTCTGCTGATGCTGATATGGCTGGCCCGTTTCTGCACCGCCTGATGCACACTATATTTTATACTAACAAACGTGTTGTAAACGAAACTGCCTTTCATGATGGCGCTGCATCGGTAGCTTATGCCACAGTAGAGCTGGTAGAAGAGATGTCAGCAATAATTCCTAACCCGCGCGTGCTGATGATCGGGGTAGGAGAGATCGGCGCAAATGTGTGCGACAATTTTCAGAAATCGCATGCAGGTGGTAATGTGATAATTGTAAACCGCACACACCAGAAAGCGTTGGAGCTGGCCGAGAAATGCAATGCAACAGCCGTAGTATGGGAGAATGTATGGGAAGAAATTGAGAAAGCTGATGTAGTGATTTCGTCGGTGCCGGGCGATTGCTTTTTTATAGGTAAGGAGCAGGTGGCAAAGCAGGAAATTCTTACTTCAAAAGTTTTCCTGGATCTCTCGATGCCGCGAAGTATAGACAGCGAACTGGAGACGTTGCCTGGCGTGCTGGTTTATAACATTGATAGCATTAAGAACCGTGCAACCGAAGCGCTGGCCATGCGCCTGGCAGCTATACCTGATGTACAGAACATTATAGCAGAAGCTATGGAAGAATTCAGCAGCTGGACCCGCGAAATGGCTATGTCGCCTGCCATACAACAATTCAAGAGCAAATTGGAGGAGATACGCCAGCAGGAAATGGCCCGCTACCTGAAGAACCTGGGCGAAGCTGAAAGAGCAGTTGTAGAAGCTGTTACCCGCAACATGATGAATAAGATCATCAAGATGCCTGTTCTGGAGCTTAAAGCTGCCTGTATGCGTGGCGAGTCGGAAGCACTTTTAGAAGGGTTAAGCGCGCTGTTCAATCTTGAAAAGCAGGAAACACCTGCATAAAATATTTGCTCTTTTAGTCAAAGGTAGATAAAACAAATCGCCTGCAGTGTCTTTATGCTGCAGGCGATTTGTTTTTTACTTAGATAAATGCTGCTGATTCAGCAAGTATAGAACTTACTTCGTGATCTTATCAAAATAGCGCATTTTAGTGCTTTCGCGCTTTAATTTCAGGCCTTTTGGCACACCCTGGTGCGACTCCTTCATGTGCTCCTTATACCATACTTTATAGCTGTCTTCATCTTTCCAGGAAGTCATTACCCAAAACTCATTCGCGTTCTCCTGCGGCGACAGTACCTGCATGTCTAAAAAACCATTGGCAACATCTACCAAGTGTGGCCTGCTAACAAAGGCCTGCCTAACTTCTTCTGCCATGTCGTTGGCAATCTCAAAAATACTTACAGCTACAAACATACTTGTAATTTAAGGCAGAGAGCTTTTGTTAAAGACATATTCTGCATGGATGATCTATTGTTTTGCAATCGCGTGGTTTTACAATGATAAGATTATTTGGTAAGGCTTCATCGCTATAAGCTGTATTTTTCGAAATTTACTTGGCCTGATTAACACAGATTGTACTGCTTTATTTCAAGTTAAAGGTTTTTCCCTTTTATACTTTACCCTGATTTGTCATTTGACGTTTTCAGGAGCAGACTTTCTCTCAAATCACAAATTACACTCATTCTTGATATTAACCGCATATTTACTACGTATAAATAGCAAAATTTATATGTATTTATACGTAGTGGAGAGTATGATATTAACGTCAGCTTACAGGTTCCGTACTACTACCAATTATAAAAAGAAATATTCTGTTTTATCAGTTTTTACACATTTTAAGCATAACTTGCCACTTAAGTCGAACATTCCAACCCTTAGATTGTAATGCATTTAAGGTTGCAGGATGACTATAGTGTTAGTATCAGCAGGATATTTTCTTCGGCCTGTTTCTTTTTATAAAGTATAAGTCTAGAGCAGTTTTAACCGTGAGGCAAAAAGCTGCTTTTCCAGTTGCTCAAAATTGCAGCTTTGCCACGGCAAGGCATTAACAACACCCTTGTATGAAAAACACTATTGCCCCAGTTAATGTAACCACCGATAAAAATTACGACTCCGATTTTTGCGGTAGCATTCCTCTCCACTTAGTAAATCTTATACAACCTCATGGCTTGTTACTGGTGCTCGATAAAGAGCAGCTACGTATTGTGCAGGTCAGCGAGAACGTGGAGGAGCAATTGGGTTATACTTTGGAAGAGGTGCTGGAGGAACCTATCTCAAAATTTATACCTGCCGAGCAGTTTGCCGATATACAGGAAAAAGTTAGTGGCAACCACGAGAAGATTCCGCTTATACTTAACTTCAAGTTAAAAGATAACGATGCTGTTTTTACGGCACTTGTGCACCCTAAGGAAGAATATATCCTGATTGAGCTGGAGGAAAACAAAGCAGATTCTGATACTTCATTTGTAGGGCTTTACCAGCAGGTTAAGTTTGTTACCTCGCTGTTGAAGCAGGCAGAAACTATAAACGAAACAGCCCAGGCTGCAGCAGAAGAGCTTAGGAGAATTTCAGGTTTTGACCGTGTACTTGTGTACCAGTTCGACCCGCTCTGGAATGGCATTGTAATAGCACAGGCTAAAGTGGAAGACATGGACGATTACATGGACCTGCGCTTCCCGGCTTCCGACGTACCTAAACAAGCCAGAGATTTATACTTCAAGAATCCCTACAGGCTTATCCCAACCAATAAGTATACGCCTCAGCGGCTAATACCTGTAATCAACCCGCTCAACCAGCGGTTCACGGACCTTTCTGATTGTAACCTGCGCAGCGTAGCACCAGTGCACCTGGAGTACCTGACCAACATGAAGATCATGGCTTCTATGTCGCTGCCGATTATTATCGACAATAAGCTGTGGGGACTGGTATCGTGCCACCACAGAACCATGAAGAACCCAAGCTATGAATTGCGTTCTGCTATGGAGCTTTTGGTGGGTATACTTTCTGCCCAGTTAGAGAGCAGGGCAAAGGAAAGCGCCTTTAAACTCAGGTCAGAATTAAGAGCCATACATTCGCAGTTGCTGGAGCAGCTTTACCAGAACACCAGCGTTGCCGACGGTTTGCTGCATGGAACTGCTACCATACAAGAGCTGTTGTCTTTAACTGGCGTGGCTGTTGTTTACGAGGGTAACACTTGGGAAAGCGGTAGCACACCCGGAAAACAAGAGCTGAAAGATCTGTGTTCCTGGCTTCGCCGCAACCGTGTGCAGCAGGTTTACGCCACCGATTCGCTGCCTAAAGCATACGCTTATAGCCTGGAGTATAAAGATATTGCCAGCGGCCTGATTGTTTTGCCGATTAATGCGGAGCAGGGCGATTTTATAGTTGGCTTCAGGCAGGAAGTACTACAAACCGTTAACTGGGGAGGCAATCCCAATGACGCTATCCAGATGGAATCTGATGGCAAAACTTACCACCCGCGCAATTCATTTGCCATTTACAAAGAAACAGTAAAGAACACATCTTTACCATGGCACCAGGTAGAACTGGAGGCTGCTGAAGCACTCCGAAGCGCAGTGCTGGAAAAAATAATTAGAGAGAAATAACAGGTGTTATACCTGAAAAATATTGTCTGAGCAATGACAAAAGCCAAAGAACAGACCATACAAGTTAAGGGAATGCCAAAACCTGCGGATCATTACCTGATTGGTATTGGCGCCTCTGCGGGCGGTCTGGAAGCTATCCATAAGCTGTTTGATCATTTCCCGGACAATTCCAGTTTCTCCTTTGTAATAATACAGCACCTGTCGCCCGACCATAAAAGCCTTATGGCTGAGTTGCTCTCCAAGCATACCAGCATGCAGGTGCAGGAGGCTGAAGATAAAATGTTTACCCGCCCAAACTGCATTTATGTGTTGCCAAGTGGTAAGCAGCTTACAATGGAGCACGGCCGCCTTCGCCTTACAGATAAAGAGCGCAGCCGCGAACCTAATTTTGCAATAGACCTTTTCTTCGAGTCCATGGCCAAAAGCCGTGGCAAATATGCTATAGGTATAGTACTTTCGGGCACTGGCACCGATGGTACAAAAGGAGCTAAGGCAATTAAACAGGCAGGTGGCATGGTGGTGGTACAAGATCCTGTTACAGCCAAATTCGATGGCATGCCGCGCAGCGCCATAGACAGAGGCTATGTGGATTATGTGCTTGCGCCAGAGCTGATGCCGGAAGAAATAATAGAATACACCCGTAAAATTCCGCTGGTGAAATCGCTTATTGATCAATCAGAAGAAGCAGAAAACGACCTGGTACTTCAGGAAATTTTGGACCTGATCTGCACCCATACCCAAACAGACTTTACCAACTATAAACAGGCTACACTTAACCGTCGGATCCAGAAGCGAATGGACCACCTGAAGGTAAAGAGCCTGAAAGAATACCTTACTTACCTGCACGAGAACCCTGCCGAGATAAAGCAGCTTTGCCAGGAGTTTTTTATTAATGTTACCAGGTTTTTCAGAGATACCGAGGCCTTTGAGCTGCTGGAGCAGGAAACCATACCTAATATTATTGCCGAAAAGCCTGCCGGCGAAACCATAAAAGTATGGTCGGCAGCCTGCAGCACCGGCGAAGAAGTATATTCGCTGGCTATACTTTTCCATGAGGCTTTTGAGAAGCTGGGACGCGAGCCACAGGTAAAACTTTTTGCTACCGATATAGATCAGCGCGCTATTTCCCAGGCATCTAAAGGTAGCTTCCCGGCCTCTGTCACTAAAGATGTTTCGGCTGAAAGGCTGCAACGCTACTTTCACCAGAAAGGCAACCGCTACATCATTAATGAGGAAATCAGAAAGCTGGTAGTATTTGCGCAGCACGATCTCCAGAAAGATCCGCCATTCAGTAAGATCGACCTGATATTGTGCCGCAACATGCTCATTTACCTGAACCCTGTACTTCAGAATAAGGTGCTGTCGCTGTTTCCGTACGCGCTAAACCTGGGCGGTTATTTACTGCTGGGGCCAAGCGAGCATATTGGCGAAATGAAGCATTTCTTTTCTGAAGAGAACAGAAAGTGGAAGCTTTTCCGGAAGATTAAAGAGAAGCAGGGAACGCAGAGCTCATACGGTATTACAAATTATACTTCTGCATTAGCTCCTGTAAGCAAAGCCGGCATGCAGAAGATGAACGACCTGGCACGCTACAACGACGGATTTATGGATGCCGTGGCCGAAGACTTTAAAGTTACAGGCTTGTATGTGGATGAACATTTCCAGTTGCTGCACGGCATCGGCGATATCAACCGTTTCCTGAAGTTCCCGGATAAGCGCCTGCACTTTAACCTGATTAAAATGGTGCCCGAAGAGCTTGCCGTTACGCTAAGTGTCGGCATCCGGAAAGCTATTAAGCAGAACCGCAAAATTGTGGCCCGACAGGTTGCCGTAAAAATTGGCAAAAAGGAGCAGATGGTGCACGTTTCTATCAGGCCTGTAAATACCGGCGAAGATCAGTCGAAGGTTATACTTGTGCTGTTGCAGGAGATGGGCGAAGTGAGTCCTCTGCCAAAAGTATCAGATCTTTCGTTTGTTTCAGATGCTGATTACCTGAATCAGCTGTCGGCTTTGGAGATGGAGCTTAAGGAAGCACGCGAAAGCCTGAACATGACCGTTCAGGACCTGAGCACTTCTAACGAAGAGCTGCAATCTACAAACGAGGAGCTGATGTCTTC
Organism: uncultured Pontibacter sp.; assembly: GCA_966250805.1. Lineage (GTDB taxonomy): Bacteria > Bacteroidota > Bacteroidia > Cytophagales > Hymenobacteraceae > Pontibacter. The sequence continues at coordinate 224,468 of CBINIP010000003.1, forward strand.
GAACGAAGAGTTGCAGAGTTCTAACGAAGAAATGCAGTCGCTGAACGAGGAACTGCACACCGTTAACTCAGAGCACCAGCTTAAAATAAAAGAACTACAGGAGCTGAACGAAGACCTCGATAACTATATCCGTAGCTCCAACATCGGGCAGTTGTTTGTAGATCATAATCTTGTTATCCGAAAGTTCACCAGTAATATCGGCAACCTGGTAAACATCATGGATGGTGATGTAGGTCGCCCGATACATCATTTATCCCATAACCTGAAGTATAAACACCTGATCGAGGATATCAAAAAAGTGAATGATACCTCAGAGGAAGTAGAGCAGGAGGTAGAAGCTGTTGATGGTAAATTCTACCTGATGCGGATTATACCTTACCTGAAGTTTGATGGCAACAAAGATGGCGTTGTTATCAGCTTTGTGGATGTTACTACGCTTAAAGAACTAAGCAATATTGTACAGGGTGTGCTTAACAGTTCTTTGAGCAGTATTATGGCTTTCCAGGCGGAGCGAGGGGATAAGCAGGAGATTGAAGATTTCCGCTGGAACCTGCTAAACAGAAAGGCTGAAGAAGTTATTGGAGTTACAAATGCCGAACTGGCAAACACAAGCGTACTGAAGGTATTGCCATTCCTGAAAAAGAGTGGCCTGTTTAAGAAGCTTGTGCAGGTTGTTGAAACCGGCCAGCCTATGCACGCAGAGCAACAGCTTGAAATAAACAACAGCAAAGCCTGGTATAAGATAGCTGCTGTAAAAATGGGTGATGGTGTTACTGTTACCATGGCCGATGTCAGCGAAGAGAAGGTGTCTGAAGAGAAGATGCTGAAGGCTTACGAAGAGCTTAAGAATGCTGAAGAAAACCTGATAAGGCTGAATAATGAGCTCGAGAAACGTGTAGCAGAGCGTACTAAAGAATTAGCTGCCAGCGAAGAGCGTTTCCGTTTGGTATCTATGGCTACAAACGATGTGGTCTGGGACTGGAACCTTGTAACAAACGAGATCTGGTGGAGCGACAGCTTATCTACTATCTTAGGCTATGATCTTGATACAGTTGATACCGGAGTAATGGGATGGTTCGAAAAGATACATCCTGAAGACAAAGACGAAGTTGTTAAGAGTATAAACCAAGCCATAAACTATGGCAAAGACCAGTGGTCTGGCGAGTACCGCATTGCAAAGCAGGATGGCTCTTATGCTTATATCTCTAACAGAGCATATATCATGCACAACGAGTACCGGATTCCTTACCGTGTGCTGGGGTCTTTTATAGATCTTTCTGATCTGAAAGCTACTCAGCAGAAACTGGAAAGCACCAACGAGCACCTGCTCCGCGTTATTGAGGATCTGGACACCTTCGTTTACACTGCATCGCACGACCTGAAGGCACCTATTGCCAACATAGAAGGATTGGTACTGTTGCTTGAAGAGCAGATAGAATCGGCAGGGCCACTACCAGGTGAGCCTACTAAGCCGGTCTTTGATATGGTGAAAGGCTCTATCCAGCGCTTTAAAAATGTAATAAAGGAGCTTACAGATATTGCCAAGGTTCAGCGCGATGTAGATGGTGAGGCCGAGCTGGTTGACCTGGAGGATGTATTTTATACGGTGCAGGATAACATGCAGGATTTAATTCATTCTAATGAAGCCACCATACATGCAGACTTCAGCGCGGCGCCAAGTATATACTTCTCCAGCAAGAACGTTTACAGTATACTTTATAACCTGATAAGTAATGCTGTTAAGTATAAAAAGCCTGATGTTAAGCCTGAGATAACCATCAAATCAGAAAAGATAGACGGTTATGTGAAGCTGACGGTTAAAGATAACGGGCTTGGCATGAGCAAGGACAATCTTTCAAAGATCTTCACTCTTTTCAAACGTTTCCACTCACACGTAGATGGTACAGGCATGGGCCTTTACATTGTAAAACGTATGATTAACAATGCCAAAGGCAAAATTAAAGTGGAAAGTACCGAGGGTGAAGGCACAACCTTTAAACTATACTTCAAAGCAGATAAATAAACTATAGGAGAGGAGTAGTTCAGGCGCAGCTATTTTTTACTTTCCTATAGCTATACCTCTTATGTTATTTCAATTTATACTTGCTCAGCAGCCTTTTAAAGTTGCTGAGCTTTCCTTTTTATACACTTTCCTCACTTTTATGAAAAAATATAATTTAATAATTAGTTGATAAACAACTATTTATGTTGTTGTGGTTGTTTTTGAGAATAATAACCTGAAATAATCTTACGTTCTGGCACCGGTGCAGACAAATTTATGGCATGCAAATTGTAACTACTGTCTGTACTTGCGTATATAAGTTTTCTAAAACAAAAAAAGAATTGTATGAAAAAGGTAAGTTATATCTTAAGCCTGATCTTATTAGTAGCTATTGTATTCTCTAGTTCTACACAGGCACAGGAAAGAAAGCGTTGGAGCCCACAGGCTAAAGGTGCAGTTATTGGTACTACTGCAGGTGCAGCCGCTGGTGCTATCATCCATAAGCGTAACCGCGTAGTGGGTGGCGTTGTTGGTGGTGTAGTTGGTGGTGCCGCTGGTTACGGTATCGGTAAAGCCATCGACAACAAACAGAAAAGACAAGAAGCAGAAAGAATTGCTGAAGCTAACAGAATTGCAGCTGCAAACAGAGCCGCAGCTAACAGATCAGCTGTAGCAAGCAGATCAACTGTTAAAAAGAAAGCAACTCCTGAGAAAGCAGCAGAGCCTGCCGTAGCAAATGGTTTAGCAGCTAACAACCAGATGGCCTATGGTGCTGGTAGCCAGGTTCCTTACATGACTACTATAGCTTATCTGCCTAACCTTTCTTACGGAGATCCATCTAAACCATATTCAACAGAAGAATACAGAAGAAAGAGTTGGTAATTTAATTATACTATAAAACTAAAAACCCAGGCCTTTCGCCTGGGTTTTTTCAAATAAGCACATTGTAAAGCACAACCATAAAAACAGGAACAAGTATAAGTCTGTGCTTTACTAACCACTTAAAGAAACTTGTATGAAAAAGTTAATTTATATTTTAGCCTTTACTGCGGTATTGTCGTCGTGTACTAAAACTGAAAAAGTAGATGTGCAGGCACTGAACAAGGAATTTATAAATGCCTGGAACGACCGCAATTCAGATAAACTGATAGATATGATGGCAGAGGATGTAGATTTTGTACAGGGCGAGGTACACTACAGCGGCAAAAGCGAGGTATCGGATAAATGGGTGCGTGAAACTTTAGGTACCATATCCGGCCTTAGAACCAATGTTGTAAGCTCTGGCGCCGATAACGAGATTGCCTACGAAGCAGGTACTTTCTCTGTAGATGTGTTACCAGCCGGACCAGACCAGCCTTACGGTGAAGGCGAAGGTAACTTTATGCTGCTCTGGAAAAAAGATAAAGAAGGTAACTGGAAATTAAGCTACGCCCAGCTGGAAGATTTACCGGTACGTGTGAAGATGAGATAATTTACTTTATCAGTAAAAATATTAAAAGTAACAGAGGGAGCTTTACTATAAGGTAAAACTCTTTCTGTTTTTTGCTCATAAACTACACCATTAGCCCTTAGCCATTGTTGGTGTTTTCACTATCAATTTATACTCAGCCGGTGAGATCACACAGCAAGGGCAAATAGTATAGCTTTTAAAATTTAAGCAAACTAAAAGAGGAAGCACGTGGCTTCCTCTTTTAGTTTATCAAGTATAGCAGTTACTACTATTTATCTCTTTCGTATCCTGCCAGCTTGATCATCTTGTTGTAGTTACCTAGCAGCAGGAATGATGGAGCCCACTGGCCTACAAACAATGCTTCTTCATCTTTTCTCATGATCTTAAGAGTTGCAGAAACAGCCATAGAGCCTAATGCAGCCCATAAGAACAGATCAGAAGGTAATTTAGAAGTATAGTTTTCGATAGCTGAAGCCACAGGGCCTTCTTTATGTTGTGGGTTTACTCTGTCAGCTTTTGATTTTAAGTCTTTTAAATCTGTTGTCTCCATAGTCATATTTAATTTAATGTGCTTTAGTCCTATGAAAACGCATAAGTAAGGCTATGGTTTGTAAAAACTGCTATAAAATTTAAAAATGTAGGGTTTAGAGTACTATTTGGCAGCATTAAAACCACTTAACATTGGGTATACTTCAAAGGCTAAGACCATAGCTTATCATTAAGCTTCTCCTACATAAAATCAGCACAGTCACTCATAATTAAGTATGGAGCGGCTGTGCTGTTTTATACTTGCTGTATTGGTTTTGTTATGATACTAGCTCAGGTAAGCTAAGCGCTAAATCAAAGTTTTCTACCTCTTGCACAGCACCCGGAAGCATATCCTTCAGTCGGATTTCACCGATGCGCACCCTGATCAGTCGGAGCGTTGGAAAACCGGCTGCCGCTGTCATTTTTCTTACCTGTCTGTTTTTGCCTTCTGTTAAAGTGATAGATACCCAACTGGTAGGCCCATGGCGTTCGTCGCGGATGCGGCGGCTACGCTCTGCAAAACCAGGATCTTCCTCCAGCCTGTAAACGTTGCAAGGCAATGTGGTATATCTTACGCCCCGGCCCAGGCCAATTTCTACGCCCTGCTGTAGTGCAAGTATAGCTTCTTCTGTGATCAGGCCATCTACCTGCGCCAGGTATTCTTTTTCTACTTTTTTGCTGCGTACCTGCTCGCTCGTTTTGCCGTTGGTAGTAAGCAATAGCAAACCTTCGCTGTCCTCGTCTAAGCGGCCAATAGCCATAGTGCCAGCCGGAAAATCATGCAGCTCGCCCAGCATTTTCTTCTTTTTCTTATCGCACACAAACTGGCTTAAATAACCATAAGGTTTATGAATAATAAAGTGCCTGTGTTGCATGGGCTAAAGTATAATAGAATAGGGGTAAGAACATTAATTAAAGTGCAAATTAAGGCAGCTGAACTGGTAATTCAAATTCAAAGCATAATTGCACTTCTGCAACGGCTAAAGTCAGTATAGCTGCAAATAAAAAGCTGTTCCGAAAGTATAGCCGGAACAGCTTTTAAGTATAGTTTAAATAGCTGCTTCTGTGTTACGAGCTGCAGGACAACATTGAGCAACCAGCTTTTTGGCTAGCCCACTCCGGTCTGGTCTGGAAGAACTCGTCATACTTATCAGAGTATGGATCTTTGATAGCCTCCTGCAATTTCAGGAATAAAGTATTTTCTCCTTTTTCCAGTTCTTCTATTGCCTGGTGCAGCAGGTAGTTGCGAAGTACAAAGCGTGGGCTGGTCTGGCGCATGCGTTGCTGCGAATCCTGCCGCTTAATTGTGTTTGTGTTTAAGCGCTCCAGGTAATTCGAGATCAAAGTATAAAGCGACTCTTTCTGTTCCTGGCTCAGGTCATCGTACAGGCTGTCTTTAAAGTAATCGGCTACATCTTCTTCGTTGCGCATGTACAGCGGCAGGTCTATCAGCAACTGGTAGAACATGGTCATGTCTGGCTGAACGGCGGCAAGCGTTTTCTCGAACTGAGTGATCAGGTCGATGTCGGAAGCCTTCAATTCGTCCAATCCCAGTTTGTTGCTCATCATGGTGTAGTACTTCGTCCAGTAGATTTCCTGAAAGCTCTCTAGTGCAGCCACCAACTTGTCTCTATCGGTCAGTTTCACAAGGGCACCAGCCAGGCAACCCAAGTTCCAGTAAGCTATGGATGGTTGTTTGCCAAAAGCATATCGCCTGCCCGGAAGGTCGGTAGTATTAGGCGTGAACGAAGGATCATAATTGTCTACAAACGAGTATGGGCCATAGTCAATTGTAAGGCCAAGTATAGACATGTTATCGGTGTTCATTACGCCATGCACAAAACCCACCCGTTGCCATTCTACCATAAGCGTTGCAGTGCGTTCCACCACTTCCTGAAACCAGGTAAGTACCTTGTCCTCGCCCTCGATGTGCGGATAATAACGGGCAATAGTCCAGTCTACAAGCTTTTGCAGGTTCTCAGTTTCTTTGCGGGCGTTCAGCAGCTCAAAATTACCGAAGCGCAGAAAGCTTGGCGCCACACGCATAACTATAGCGCCCGGCTCGTAAGCTGCATTGCCGTTATAGAACATATCGCGCAGCACAGGCTCGCCGCTAGCTACCAAACTTAAAGCTCTTGTAGTTGGCACTCCCAGGTAATGCATGGCTTCGCTCATCAGGTACTCGCGCACCGACGAACGCAGCACAGCACGGCCATCAGCACGACGCGAGTATGGAGTAGGGCCAGCGCCTTTCAGTTGCAGTTCATAGGTTTTACCGTTACCGGCTTCCCACTCGCCCAATGTAATGGCACGGCCATCGCCTAACTGACCAGCCCAATGCCCGAACTGGTGTCCGGCGTAGCAGGCTGCGTAAGGGTACATGGTATCCGTTACATGGTTACCGCCAAGTATATCGATCTCTTTCTGGTCAGCTGGTTTTTGTATGCCCAGCTCGTTTGCCAGTTCTTCTGACCAGGCCAGCAGCGTAGGTTTTTCTACTGGTGTAGGTATAGCTTTGCTGTACAAAACGCCCGGTGTTTTACGCGGGGTTAAGTCGCCGCTGTGGTCACCATCAAAGGCATCAACAAATTCTTTTTTATATTCTTTTGAGCTCAGGCTCTCCATAGTTTACAATTTAATATCAGATAAAAATTTGCAGGCCTTCCTGCAAACGAAGGCTTACCAACGTCTTTCTCTAACAAGATTTCTGCAAGAATAGTTAAATTTTACCGAAGCATTTCTGAATAAAAAGTATAAGTATGTCCGGTGCTTTTATACTTAGTTTTAAGAAAGATCATATCTGATACGGTCCGTTGCACGTACTTACACAAAAACTAAATCACATCAGCTACACAACTATGGAAAACACTAAATCAGCTAAAACGCTAAATAATCTGCTAAAAAATCCTTCTGAAATTTTGAATGCTGTTCAGAACCCAAGCAAGTATGGCAAAGACATTTACAATGATCTGGATACCCGCCAAAAACAGTATCTTCTAATAGCTGCCGGAATCGGTTTAATTGGTTACGCTATCTATATCGGCAGAAAAGAGGGGAACAGCATTATTTAACCTGAACTTCTGTGATCGGATTTCGTAAAGTAAATTACAAAATCTTTGTTTTCGATCATACAGGAGTAAAATCCTGAAGAAGGCTTTGTAAGAAGCTTTGGAAAGTAAATTTCCGGATTTGTTCGAAGTACAAAATGAAGAGCCTGCCTTAAGCTATACTTATGGCAGGCTTTTTTATGCCCTCTCAAAGAGTTTTGTTGGCAACTTCCTCTCTCAAAGTATAATAGCAATTTGTCTTCTCGCAGAAAGTATAAATGAGCTGGTCTGCTCTTCCTTCTCTGGATTATAAAGTATAAATTGCTGTTGCCACAAATATTTAATTATGTCGATTACCATTTTTAGCCAGGGCAGAAACATTGATCCTTGGGTGAAGGCGCTGAACAAAAAAAGGCCGGAGCTTAAAGTACAGGTTTACCCTGAAATAGATTCAAAAGAAGAAGTTGAGTTTGCCATTGCCTGGAACCATCCTGCTGGTGTTTTAAAAGAATTCCCGAACCTGAAATGCATTGCCTCTTTAGGTGCGGGGGTAGATCATATTTTGCGCGATCCGGAAGTGCCGGAACAGGTGCAGATCACTCGTATTGTAGATGAAAACTTGACCAGGGACATGACCCTGTTTGTTACTGCACTTGTCTTAAACCATGTGCGCGACCTCTACAAGTATAAAGCAGCAGAGCTAGCGCAGGAATGGAAGCCTAAACGCTACCTGAAGAATGAAGAAGTTACGGTTGGTGTAATGGGGATAGGAGAGTTAGGAAGCAGCGTTGCACAGCAGCTGGATCAGCTTGGTTTTAACGTAAATGGCTGGGCCCGAACTGAAAAGCAGCTGGAGAATATAAAAGTATATGCCGGTGCTGAGGCTCTGAACGATTTCCTGGCAACAGCCAATATCCTCATCTGTCTGTTGCCGCTCACGAAAGAAACAGCCGACATTCTATCTGAAGGCACCTTCAGCAAATTACCTCAGAATGCCTATGTAATAAACGTAGCAAGGGGCGAACATGTAGTAGATGAAGACCTGATCGAAATGATTGATAAGGGGCACTTGTCAGGAGCCAGCCTGGATGTTTTCCGCCAGGAGCCGCTGCCTGAAGATCATCCGTTCTGGTCGCACCCCAAGATCAATATAACGCCCCACATAGCCAGCATTACCGATGCAGATTCTGCTGTGCTGCAGATCCTGGAAAACTACGATAATCTGAAGCAAAATAAACCACTCATCAACTTAGTATCAAGAACCAAAGGATATTAACATGAACGCATTCCACTACGCTTTTAAGGTAAAAGACATTGAGTCTACCAGAAGTTTTTACGTAAATATTTTAGGCTGTAAAGAAGGCCGCAGCACCGAGCACTGGATCGATTTTGATTTCTTCGGGCACCAGCTTTCGGCGCACGTAAGCGAGAACATTCCGGAGCTGGATTACTGCGGTAAAGTAGATGGTATAAGCGTGCCGGTGCCACACTTTGGCTGCATACTTACCCAGGAGCAATTCGACCAGGTGCAGGAAAGCCTGTCGCAGCACCAGGTAAAATTCGTGGTTAAACCGTATACCCGCTACGAAGGCAAAGTAGGGGAGCAGCGCACCATGTTCACGCTGGACCTGAGTGGCAACCCGCTGGAATTTAAAGCATTTAAGAACCCGGAAGAGGTATTCGCTATCTAAGACTTTTACTTTCTGCCTTTCTTATTTTTCCTGTCTTTGCTGCGGTCTGTTTTGATCTGCTTGAACTCGTCGTTTGAAACCGTAACCGTGTACTCTACCGACGATAAAAAGGATTGCTGTTCCTCTTCATCATAGACCATCAGTACAGACAGGAATTTATTTTCATTCAGCACATACTCCTCGCCTGTTTTATCAAATACCTGGAAATCGTATTCGCCTTCCTGCAGGTGCTTGGTAGCTACGCGGGCCAGGCGATCGCCGGTAATCACAATTGGTTTTTCAAGCTCATCCATAAAGTTGAAGGGCTGGAAATATTTACCGTCTTTTTTATAGGTAACATACTCAACCTTATCAATCTCTATTTCAATGCCTGCGTTTTTGCTATCTCTTTTATTTTTGATGTCGAGTATGTTGCCTGTTAATTTCATGGTTGCTGTGCCTGAGTTACGGCTGCAAAATTACGCTTAAATTTTAATTGCTCTCCCTTTAAAATTCACTCGTAACTTTGCCTTATGCAGAAACTGGTATTTATACTTGCAGGTAATGCCGTTTCAGAGTGATGATGAACTATTGCATTCATAATGTCTACTGTCGATACAAACGAATTTTTTAAAACCCAGCGCAGCACTTCCGAAATCAAATCAGAGTTGCTGAACGATTATTTCAGGGCCTGGTGCAGTACTATTTTGCAGGGACAGAAGTATAAATCGAACCCTGTGCTGGCTTTTGTTGACCTGTATGCCGGCGAAGGAAAACCGGAAGACGGCAAGCCTGCTACGCCTGTTAAAATTCTGAACAGCATATTCGGAGCCACCGACAAGTATAACCTCAACAAGATCGTCAGGACATTTTTTAACGACGAGAAACAGACTATTGCTGCAAAGCTGAAGCAGAACCTGGAGAGCCTGCCATACTATGATGATTTGCTGCACAAGCCGGTGATGCTGCACGAAGAGCTAAACTTCAGCCTGCTGGCAAAACTCCTCGGCACCGATACGCCTTCGCTCTTATACCTCGATCCGTTTGGATACCAGTTTTCGCAGCAGTTGCTTTTGCAATCTATCAGGAGGTGGGGGCTTGATATATTCATGCTTTTTACGCCTGCAAAAATGCGTGCTGCCGTACTTGGCGCTACCGATAACGACCTGATTACGGAGATTTTCGGTGCGGAACGTCTGGCAAAAATTAAGGCCTTCTGTGAGCGATACCAGGATGCGTCGCAGCGCGAGGATTTTATAGTAGATACTTTCGAAGATATTTTCCGGGAGAAAGATTACAAGACCTTCCGCTTTAAGATCAGTTTGCCCAAGAAAAACCAAACCAGCCATTACCTGTTTTTTGTATCTAAAACCGATACAGCTTACATGAAAATGAAAGAGCTCATGCTCATGTACAGCGATTACCAGGAAGATGGCGTGCCGCTGTTTGGTGCCAATATAAAACATCAGTTATCGCTTTTCCAGGAGCAGTACCGGTACTCCATCAAAAACCTGATCTCGGACCTGGCCGGCAAAGCCGGCTATTACCACAACCTTCCGCTCGACAGCATTTACAGGCACCATAACATCGGTACCAACTACATTCGCAGCAATTACCAGGAGGCTTTCGAGCAACTGAAAAAAGATGGCGTGGTGGAAAGTATAAATCCGGTGTCGCGCCAGCCTATGCGCAAGGTTTCCTTTAATTCTATCATCGCTTACAAGTAAAAATATCAGCTACCAAAACCGCTTACACAAGATAAAAATATGCAACACCCAAAACTCTTTATGCTTATGCTTGGCTGCAGGCCTGCCGGACGAAATACCGAGCAGCACGACATGTTCTTCGGGATTGGGGAGACCGTGAAAGACCTGGTGCCGGACATTAAAGCTTTCTGGCCGGAAGCAAAAGGCAACATACACGTAGATGCCTGGCGCGAAGTAACTCAGGTAAACGGCTACAACATTGCAGTTGTACCTAAAGCTGAGGCGGGTAAAGTTGATGAAAATTTAGATAAGTTATACTTCCTGAACCTGGGCGGGTACAAAGCTGGTGAGTTCGATGAGTTCCACTACAAAATGCTGGCAGTTGCAGCGAACCAGGCAGGAGCTGTAAAGCAAGCCAAGGAAACAGCTTTTTACAAACATACTGGTTTTAAAGGGGCTGCCTCGCACATAGATGATAAGTTTGGCGTGGATGTAGACGAGCTGCACGAGGTGAAAGATATACTTTCGGAAGAACTGAAAGAGAAGTATAGTTTACAGATAACTGCCGCAACCAATGAGGTAACAGATGAGCTGCACCTTGGCTATTTTCAGCTGCACAAACTATAGCCGCTGGTAAAGTGTAGCTGGTTTTATACTTGGTTCAGCGTTCTGGTTTATACTTTAATTTTCCTGTTTCACTGTTTCTCGTTCACCCCAAAGTATAAAGTTGCGGATGCTGGAGTAAACACCTGTTGATTTGCTGCGTTATTAGAGGGAGTGATTTTTAACTAAACGAGAAAGCTATGAACAGAAACTTTGAAAATAACGATCGCCCACGCAAAAACCATTACGCCGACTTTGACGAGCACGGCAACCCGAGAACAGGAAATGTGAACAGCCTGTCACGTCATGAGCCGGATAACAGAGACAGAGATAACTACAGAAACTACCAGGGCAACTATGGCCAGGGCAGTAACTATGGCCGTGTAAGCCACGATGCCCGCGCTTACGGAGATTTCAGCCACGGTACACGCTACGGCGAGGGTGGCAGCACCTCGGGTGGTGGTTCTGCTTACGGTAACTCCTACTATGGCATGTATGGCGAGCAGGGACCACGCAGCCGCGATTATGACAGAAACCGTTCCGGCGATGTACAGCGTGGTTATGGCCATTACAGTGACTTTGGCAGCCGCAGCCATAACCCGCAGCGAGGCAGCGACTACCGCGAAGGCTATATGAGCGACGACCGCGACAGAAACTACCGTGGCGCCGGCTATGATACCCGCTTTAACCCTGATTACGGCACAACAGGCAACGAGAATACTGGCTACGACCGTGGCTTCAGAAACTACGGCCACACCGGCTATGGCTCTACCGGCTACGATAACCGCGACATGGACCGCGAACGCAGCGCCTACAGCAACCGTGACGATTACCGCCGCCACAACAACGAGGGCAGCAACTACAGAAGCCGTAACGACCGCGACTGGGAGATGTAATCATATCAGAAATTGACTTGGACAGGAGGTTAATTTTACCTTGCCAGTTAAAGTATAAAATCAGCCGTTTGTTCTCCGGAGCAGGCGGCTGATTTTATACTTTGGTTAGGTACATGATTCGCACAGTTTCGAAAATAGCGTTGGGTTAAACAGGTAAAATGCTTATTTTTTGGCTATGAAACTTCCTGTAAAAAATGCCGCACTGCTGCTGGCTTGTACTCTGTTGCATACTTTCGCCTGGTCACAGAGTGTACCCAATAAACTGACTGCCGCTTTTAAGAAATTTGAAGAGGATCCGCAGCTGCGTAACAGCATTTCCTCATTGTATGTAGCCGAAGCCGGAACGGGTAAGGTGATCTTTGATAAAAACGGGATGATCGGTCTGGCACCTGCATCTACCATGAAAATAATTACCAGCATCAGCGCTTACGAACTGCTGGGCAAAAACTTCCGCTACGAAACTAAGTTTGGTTATCGCAAAGAGGAAAAAGAGGGTAGAGCAAGCTTATTTATTTTACCCAGCGGCGACCCAACTTTTGGTAGCTGGCGTTGGCCTGATACAAAAGAGGCGGTAGTTTTAAGTAAGCTAACGCAGGCTATCAGGAATACAGGCTTCAGATTTTTTGATGGCGTGTATGTTTCTAATGAAGGATGGAACGAAGAAACCATACCCGATGGCTGGATGTGGCAGGACATTGGCAACTATTATGGGGCAGGACCAGGAAAACTGAACTGGCGCGAAAACCAATATGATGTTATTTTACAGTCGGGCCAGAACATAGGTGACCCTGTTAGGGTTGTGAAAACGGTGCCGCGAATGAATGGCTTTGTCTTTAATTCTGAGCTAACTTCAGCGGCTGCCGGCACAGGCGATAATGCATTCATTTATTTCCCTGTGAGCACAACAGGCGCTCCCATACGCGGCACTATACCTGTAAACGAAAACAACTTCAAGATCTCAGGGGCAATGCCTTCGCCGGGATTTCAATTCATCAGCACTTTGTCCGATACTTTGAAAACGATAGGTATACATTTACCACGAATATCAGAGTTTTATAACAAAAAAGTGCCGCTGGATCAGCATACATTTTTTTATACTGTAACCTCGCCGCCACTCGATAGCATCGTGTACTGGTTCAACCGCAGAAGTATAAACCTTTATGGAGAGGCCTTGCTTAAAACAATAGCTTATCAAAAGCAGGGGAGCAGCTCATCCGATAAAGGGCTGGAAGTGGTGCGTGATTACTGGCAGAAGCAGGGTATTCCGGTTACCGAACTAAGTATGGTAGATGGCTCCGGACTTTCGCCGCTGAACCGTGTAACAACCCACGCACAGGTGCAACTGCTGCAATATGCCCGCAAAAAAGACTGGTATGATAGTTTTTATACTTCGTTGCCGTTATACAATGGCATAAAAATGAAGAGCGGAACTATACGAGGTGTAAAGGGTTACTGTGGCTACCACAAGTCGAAAGATGGTAAAGAGTATGTGTTCTCCTTCCTGGTAAACAACTATAATGGCTCGGCTTCGGCACTGGTGCAGAAAATGTATAAAGTGCTGGATGAGCTTAAGTAAAGGATGCTGTAAGTATAAACACAAAAGCCCCGGCACATGCCGGGGCTTTTTACAAGTATTCATGGTAAGTCTTTAAAGTAATAGATTATTCTTTCTCGTTACCTAAGTTCTCTTTGTTTTTCTGGCCTTTCAGTGTGCTGGCGTTAGGCTGATTGTTACGGAATTCTTTATCCGAACTGTCAGCACCGCGCGAATCAGAAGGGTTTGCATGTGAGCCTTGAGGGCTGTTCTGGTTTGGAGTGTTCTTTCCTGCTTTAGCGCCACCGCTGGTACCTTCTCTGCTTGGCTTGTTTACGCCACGCGTATTATCGGCGCCACCAGCTACAGGCCCTGTCTGTCCTTCGTTGCTCTGTCCGCTTACACCTTGTCCTTTTCTTGTATCGTTATCTGGTGAGATATTTCTGTTATTGCTACTCATCACTATTCTCCTTCTCGTTTGTAAAACATATCTGATAAGCCCCAGACTGCTCCGGGGTAGTTGTTGTACGGAGGAGGTAAGGGGTAAGGTTAAGTTATCAGGCTTATTATGCTGTTCTGCTTGTGGTTCCGGAATAGGTAAAGGGAAAAATAAGTTGATATATGCTTCTGATAATTAGTGATTTATAACGTGATTTGCCATGCTGTTGCTGCCGCCTTTCCTGTGCATCCTGTTTCTATGGACCTATTATTTTATAGTTGTGAATGTTATACTTTTCTAACTTAAAGTTATAATACCCGTTTATTAAGCTATCTGAATATCTGAATAAGATAAAGAAATATTTACAGTGTGTAGTATACTTTAAAGACACCGGTTATGGATAGATTTTTAGGTAATTACAGTCCTCAGTTTTATGCTTTGCTGCGCATTGTGGCAGGGCTGATGTTTGCCATGCATGGATCACAAAAACTACTAGGCTGGCCAGGTGATGGCAATACCGTAGATATAGCCTCGCTTATGGGCCTGGCCGGTATTATCGAGCTGGTAGGAGGGCTGATGATCGCGTTTGGTTTCCTGACTAGCTGGGCTGCTTTTATTGCGAGTGGCGAGATGGCGGTAGCCTTTTTTATGGCACACTTTCCGCAGCACTGGAACCCGCTCATAAACAAAGGGGAGGCGGCTGTTTTATACTGTTTCCTGTTTCTGTACATGGCTGCGCGTGGTTCCGGCATCTGGAGCGTAGATGCGGCAAGGCACCGGGGACTCAGGACAGACACAGCTCACACCAGATTCTAGCAAATCTTTCATAAGCCCATACTTAGCTCTGGTAACTTTGCTCTTTCCAGGATTATAGTAGCAGTTCTTTAACTACCTGGTGCTAAGGTCGTACAACCATACTTCAGAATTTAATCTATAACAGATAAAACAGGTATGGCAGAAAATACATCATTTGCAAAAACATTTACCATTGGTGGCGACCTGACAGTGAACCGTATGGGCTTTGGCGCCATGCGCATCACAGGAGAAGGCATTTGGGGACCACCAAAAGACCGGGAAGAGGCGCTTAGAGTACTGGAAAGAGCAGTGGAGCTGGGCATCAATTTTATAGATACTGCCGACAGTTACGGACCTTATATTTCGGAAGAGCTGATAGCCGAAGCGCTACATCCATACCCTAACGATCTGATCATCGCTACCAAAGGTGGGCTTGAACGAACCGGACCAAATGTATGGCCAATAAATGCCGATCCGGAGCACCTGCAACGAGCTTTAGAGGGTAGCCTGAAACGACTGAAACAAGACAGGATAGATCTGTACCAGCTGCACCGGGTAGACCCGGAGGTGCCGTACGAAAAAACGCTGGAGTTTCTGCAGCGTGTGCAGGAGGAAGGGCTGGTTAAACACATCGGGCTTTCGGAAGTAACTGTAGAGCAGATACAAAAAGCGCAGGAGTATTTTGATGTGGTAACAGTTCAGAATAAGTATAGCGTTGACTTTAGGAAGTGGGAAGATGAGCTTGAATTCTGCCGCGAGCAAAACATCGGCTTTATCCCCTGGAACCCTATAAACGCCGGTAACGTGGGAGCCATTGAAAAACTAACCGAGATAGGGCAAAAGTATGATGCTTCTGCCCACCAGGTAGCCCTAAGCTGGCTGCTGCACCACGCCGATAACATCCTGCTTATACCTGGCACTACCAAAGTAAAACACCTCGAAGAAAATTATGCAGCCGTTTCTATTCCGCTAACAGAAGAGGATATGGAAGCACTTAACAACATACCGCAGTCGCCGAAATAGTACCTGCAGAACCTAAGTATAAAAGCCGCTTTTGTCACTCAAAGGCGGCTTTTATACTTTATACTTTGAAATTTACCTATACTTCTGTTCAGGATACAGAATTACAAAGCTTGTGTTTTGGAAATTCCTTGAGAGATGGCGTGGTACTCTGGCAAAATCGTGGTGGTAAGAAATAGTATGCGGACGGCCAAGTACAACGGTAAGCAGATCGTTTTCAGTAACCTGTTTTGTCAGCGTCAGGAAATCGTCCCAGTCCTCGAAAAGTTCATAACTCACATCTACTGTATAGCGGTCTTGGCTTGTAATAAATGCCTCCATTTTCTCCAGTGTACGGGCACTACCCATAATCCGTATTTTGGCACCTGCACCCTTAGCCAGCTGCATCACAGTATTTACCCATAACGGAAACCCTGCTTCGCGCTCCGAGTTTTTAGGCACCACGGCCACTATAGTTTGCAATACGTTCAGCGGATTACAGAACTTGCAGAATAGCGTTTGCACTTCGGTGTTGCGCACAACCCTGTCTATGATGCTGCCCAGGTACCTGTCGCGGGTGGTTATTTTTCCATTCCAGGGCATTACAATTTCAGTAATGCGCAACTCGCTTACAGCTCTAAGTATACCGTTTGCCACGTTCACATCTACCCGGTAAACCGGCCGCAGCTGCTCGAGTTCATCTGTCGCTTCGCTTACAACGCCTACCATTTTCTTCTGGTGCAGGGCTATTTTAGTATCCTGCGCCTGATGCTCCGGCACAACCAGCAGTGGTAGCAACGGCTCATTCGATTTCGGATTCTTGATCAGCAACGCGAACTCTAGAAGGCGGTTAATATTTTCAGTGTCTGAGATAGGTATAAGTATGCGCTCTTCTGCTTCTGTTGTTTCAGGTACTTTCTCTTCTTCGGCAATAGCAATTTTACGCCCGGCTTTTTCGGCTATTATACTGCTGACAAGGCAGGATACAAGTATAAGTATGATGGTACCGTTCAAGGCATTTTCGTCGAGCAGTTTTATGTTGTAACCGATCAATACTACGGCAATGGTTGCGGCAGCGTGCGCCGAGCTCATACCCCAGATAAGGTTACGTTCGCTGGAGTCGAGTTTATAAATCTTCTGCGTCAGGAAAGCCGCCAGCCACTTGCCCAGGTATGAGATAATGATGATAACACCCGCAACAAAAAGTGCTTCAGGCCCTTTCAGCAGCACCCTTACATCTACCAGCATACCTACACTTATCAGGAAGAAAGGTATAAACAACGTGTTGCCCACGAACTCGGTGCGGTGCATTAACGGCGAAGTTTTAGGTATGAGCTGGTTAAGTGCCAGACCCGCCAGGAAAGCTCCGATGATAGGTTCTGCGCCGGCAGCATGTGCCAGGAAACCTGAGATAAAAACCACGGCAAGTATAAACAGGAACTGTGAGTTTCCTTCGCCCTCCAGGTACTTGAAAAACCAGCGGCTTATGCGTGGCACCCCCCAAAGCATGAAGAACACAAACGCAGCCAGCGACAACACAAACTGCACCCAGAACATAGAAGTTACATCGGGTTTCTGCAGGTTTGTGATGATAGCCAGGATGATCAGCACTGCTGCATCGGTAATTATAGTTCCGCCCAGGATCAGGGTAACGGTTCTGTTCTGTGTTATACCTAAACGGCCGATAATGGGGTAGGCAACCAGCGTGTGTGTAGAGAACATACTGGCCAGCAGGAAAGATGAAACAGGACTGTAGCCCAGTACATAGTACGAGCCCAGGAAACCAAGTATAAGCGGAATAACAAAGGTTAGCGTTCCGAAAACTATGCTCTTGTTCCTGTTTTTTCGAAAATCGTCCATGTCCATTTCGAGGCCGGCCAGGAACATGATGTAGAGCAAACCAATCGTGCTGAAAAGTACCACACTTTCATCACGCTCCAGCACCCCTAAACCATGCGGCCCCAGCAGCACACCGGAAAGTATAAGACCCAGAATGCCGGGAATGCCAAAGCGGTCGAAAACCATTGGTGAGAAGAGGATCACCAACAAAATGACCGCGAAAACCAGTACCGGGTCTTGTAAGGGTAAACTAAATATGGAGAGTATAAGCATTTGTATAGCGTCAGAATTCAAATGCTTGTCATACGGGCAGCTCTGGGGCAAGTTGGAGCCAGTTATGTAACCAGTGCAATTTTTATAGTGAAGAGGGCCTACAAAGTATAAGACCGGTTGTTAAAGTATAGTTATCTGCACAATTAAAAGGTCTCTTTTTCAACAGTACTTCCGTGAAAGTTAAAATACCTAACCTACTGAGATCACGTACTATCAGAACTCATGAGCATAATTTAGGCAATTATAGAGGCGGATTAGCAAAGTCTGAAAAGCAGAAAAATAATGGAGATACTGGCATTAGTGGCGCACGACCAAAAGAAGAACGAGCTTCTGGAATGGGCAAAAGATAACAGGAAAAAGCTGAAACAGTTTAAGTTGATTGGCACGGGTAGCACAGCCGATCTGGTTAATAATATATTGGACCTGGATGTAGAGGCTTTTGGTCATGGGCCACAGGGAGGGGACATACTTCTGGCGGCAAAAATTCTGGAAGGTCAGGTAAACCGTATCGTCTTTTTCATGGATCCGCACACGCCGCACAGCCACGAGCATGACATACAGACGCTGATACGCACCGCAGTTAGCAAGAACATTCCGTTTGCATTGAACCAGTCCTCAGCAGACTATCTTTTGAGTGATAAGTGAGCTCAAGCTCAACAGAAACAACTCGGATTTTCAGCATCATTTAGCAAGGCCAGCTTACCTGCTTTTCACCCAGCACCAATAGCAAGTTTTTGTATAAATCAGTGGCCGAATTGATAAGCGATTTTATCCTTTTACCGTATGATACTTAACTACTTATGCTTTAGAAAGTAAAGGTATGATAACGGAAAGAAGTAAGTATGAAACAGGTAGACTAACTACGAAAACTGCCCACGCAGGCCAGCAAAAGGAATTTGCATCAGGCATTCAGCCAATCGGTTTAGACAGCAAAAAAGACGGCTTATTGTATGTGCCTGAGAGCTATAACGGCAACGAGCCTGCTGCCCTGGCTGTGATGCTGCATGGCTCCGGTGCTTCTGCCGAGCAAGGCCTGTCGCTGCTCAGGGACTATGCTGATGCGAAGAATATTATACTTATGGCGCCTGCTGCCCGCAGTTATACCTGGGATATTATCGCCAGTGATGCCTTTGGCCCCGATGTAATATACATAGACCAGGCCCTGAACATGGCCTTCGAGAACTTTGCCATAGATGCTGCCCATGTTGCTATTGGTGGCTTCTCTGATGGTGCTTCGTACGGGCTTTGTATCGGTTTGGCAAACGGAGACCTGTTTACACACCTCATTGCCTTCTCGCCTGGTTTCGCCTATACTTTCAGAGCAAAAGGTAAGCCTGACGTTTTTATATCACATGGCGTGCACGATCAGGTTTTACCTATAGATACCTGTGGCCGGCGTCTAGTGCCCCAGCTAAAAAGCCAGGGCCTGCACGTGAAGTATATAGAATTTGATGGCGGACATGAAATTCCTGACAAGGTCTCTGAAAGTGCTGCAAACTGGTTTATGGCTGAAGTATAGGACAGTCTAAACTATGGCGTTTTTAAGAACAGGAGTTGTCTTTGTTCAGGATCAGCACAACATCTACAATTTTATTGGCTAACTCGGAGTCCATGTCCAGGGCTGAGTGCAGGTACTTAATTAACTCTTTTTCTTTGTCTGTTACTACGCAGTCGGCAAGTACCAGCTGTATAGTCTGGGCAAAAAGAGTTGGCCTGTTTTCCGGTGATATTTTGTCTACAGAATTATCGATCAGTGCTTTGCTGCCAGCCTGCGTGTGGGCATAAAAAACTTTGCGGCTATAGGCTAATACATCGTGTCCTTCAAACAGCTTTTTATCGGCTAAGGTGTCGGCCAGTTCATCCAGTTCAGCATCCGATACATCATCATCTACGGCAATGCAGGCGTGCATAATGGCTATCCAGGCCTCTTGTTCATTTTGCGGCAAATAAGTATAAGTAGCAGATCTTTCCAGTCTTCCGGTTGTATTAAAAATCCCTTCCATCAGTTTCAGTTTATACTTTATAGTTACTTAGTAAATATAGCAATTGTTTAAGCAGTAGCCAGTGTTTAAGCTATACCGTACCTGTTGCTATACTTTAAAGGTTGTATGCTGTAGGTGTAACGTTGGTATAAGGTGAGCTATTTTATGTCCGGCACCCTGTTCACATCTTCTTCCTCTTTGCCAAGTATGTAGGCATAGGGGTGGAGTTGCGGTATGCGGTCGAAAATAACTTTAAGGCTGGCGAACAACGGAACAAACAAAATCATGCCGGCTACACCCCAAAGCAGGTTGCCCAAGAGTATAGCCATTATAGTTGCCAGTGGGTTAAGCTTTACCCTTGATCCGGTAATAATTGGCGTCAGCAGGTTGGCTTCTACAAGTTGGGTTATCATAAAAAAGCCCAGCACCAGCACCGGGTACCAGGCAGAGTCTTTGGTCAGAAAGGCAAATGCAATAGGAAAAGCTATACCTATAAACGAACCAAAGTATGGCACAATGCGCAACACGGCTGTAATGATGGCAAAAAGTATAGCATGCTCAATACCAATGGCCCAGAAACCTAAAGCATACACCACAGCCAGCAAAGATATAACCGTAAAAGTGCCTTTCAGGTAATCGTGTATGATCCGGGAGATACGGGCAAGCATAACTTTAGAGGCCTTCTGGCTATCAAACAAACGCAACCGCACCAGGAAGTTATTGATGCGGTGGTGGTAGATCATAAAGAAGAAAGTATAAGTAAGCACGATGAACACAAAGAGCAGAATAGAAAGCCCCCTCACCATAAAATCCTTAACACTTTTAAAAATGGCCTTGGCAATGTCAGGTTTCTTCTCTTCGATGATCTGCTCCTGTTCTGTGCGGGTTAAATCGGTTGTCTCGTAAAGTATCCATTGCAGCTCTTTTGCTTTTTGTTCAATTTTATCCTCTATCCGGGGCAGGTCTGTTTCCAGGCTCCTGATCTGGTAGTAAACCACTGTACTTAAAAATGCCAGAGCAGCCAGCAGGATAAGTATTGAGATAAGCGCTGCCGTTGGTTCTTTCATGGCGTAGCGCCGCTTAAGCCTTAGTACCATCGGGAACAACAGCATGGCAAAAAAAGCGGCTATAGCAATTGGTATGAGAAAGGGCTTACCCAAGTACATAAGTATAGCTATCAGCAGAACTGAAAGCAAACCTTTATTAAAGCGGCTGAGACTGATCTGTTTTATATCCATCGTTGATGTGAAATAAACGCAAAACCAGAAATGATGTTCCTGCTTTAAATAGGCTTATAGTTATTTGTAGAAGAGGTGCGGGTGGAGTTTATATAAGGAAGTATTGAAGCTTGTCAGTTTTCTTTCTGAAACGTAGATGTTTATTTTACTTTGTAACAAGACAAGTATAAGTATGGAATACAAACCCGTAGCACCTGCCTTCCGCGATGAGCTGGCAGCATTAGTGGCAAAAAGAGCCGCTGCACGCATACAGTTCTTCAGCGACATCCGCGAATTTCTGACGCTGCATGCCACCTTCAAAGACCTCGTGCAAAAAGAAGATGGCGAGTACCTGGTGCTGACCACAGGCGAAGAAATCCGCCTCGACAGGCTTGTGAGGATCGGCGATAAACCGGCGCCGGGCTATGACGAAGATTACTTTAAATGTGACCTGGGCAGGTAGTAAATATTATTTCCTGTTTTCCTGGAATACCGACTGCACTGCTTTTACTATCTCCGGCCACACCGGCGATTGCGGTGCCACCAAATCGAAATGCCCGGCATCAGGCAGCAACACTACTTCGGCGGCATCGCCTTTGCTTTTGGCAAGTGTTACATAATCTGTAGCCTGCGAAACCGGTACTATCGGGTCTTTGGCGCCCTGCACCAGTCGTTGAGGTATCTGTAGTGGCAACAGTTGCATCGGAGAGGCCTGTAAGTATCGCTCCGGTACAGCTGCAGGCATGCCACCCATCAGTTGCGGTACGGCAGCATTGCAGCTTCCTTTAGCTGTAGCATAGCTTCTCAGATCGGCTATACCAGCCAGGGCCACTACACCTTTTATACTTAAGGGCTTTTTAGTGTAAAGCTCGCTCTTTCGCGACAGGCTTTTTCTTGCTGCCAGCCATAAGGCCAGGTGCCCACCTGCCGAGTGGCCCATTACTATAACTTGCTTTGCATCAACAGGGTATTTCTTTGCCAGTTTGCGCACATAATCTGTACCCTTTGCTACATCCAGGAAAGTACCCGGCCAGCCGCCGCCCGCATTGCCAACCCGCCTGAATTCGATGTTCCAGGTAGCATAGCCGGCTTTGGTAAGCGCAGCACTCACATGCGACATGTACTCCAGGTTATACTGTGAAAGCCAGCAGCCTCCATGCACTACCACCACCACCGGAAAAGGACCTTTGCCCTCTGGCAAGCGCAGTTCCCCGAACTGTAACGAATCGGCGCCATACGCTAAGCGTGTACCGGCAACAGGTGCAGGCAGAGCGGCAATATCCTGCCAGGTAATAAGTTTTGGTTTCAGATCCTGGGCCTGTAAGCTGGTGCCTGCAAGTATAAAACAAAGTAGCGTGTAAAGTATAAAGCGCATGGGCTGTAGCTGGTGAGTACAGGAGTAAAGATACAGGAATCAATTTGGTTTTTCTGCCTCCAGTACGTTAAGTACATGCGCTAATTTTTGCTGGTAATCCAGGTTTTCGTTCATGCCATTGTGCGCCTGATTTTTCAGGATAATCACCTTGTCTGTAGGCTTCAGGTGGGCTTTCAGTTTTTCAGAAGAACCATGGTAAATGATCTCATCCTGATCGCCATGAAAAAGAACTATCGGGGCTTTTACTCTCTCCAGGTAGCGGTACGTCTCGAATTTATACTTCAGGATGAAGGTAGGAATGATAGGGTAGAGGCTTTGCATCAGGTCTCCGAGGCTGTAGTACGGCGACTGCAGCAGCAACATTTTAGGGTGATTTTCTGAAGCCACCATGGCAGCCGGACCTGTGCCTATCGAGTAACCAGCAATTATGATATTCCGCTCTGCGTAGCTTGATTTCAGCTGATCATAAGCTGCCTGCACATCGTCGTGAAATTGTTGTTCGCCATTTATTTTTCCTTCGCTTTTGCCGTAGCCGCGGTAGTCAAGTATAAAAATATCGTAGTTCAGGTCGGTATAAGTCTTAGCGATCCAGCCCCAGGAGTCGACGGAGCCGGCGTTGCCGTGCAGGTAGAACACCAGCCCTTTTGATGCAGGTGCTTTGAACAGTAACCCATGCAGTTTTACCCCATCTTTTGCCTGAACATAAACCTCTTCAAATTCCTGGTTAAAACTGAATGTATAATCCTTCGGAAGCTTATCAGGAAAGAAGATCATGCTTTCCTGCTGAAAAGATAGAATGCTCATGAGTACGAGGTGAAGTATAAAAAATACGACTGCTGTTTTAAGTATGGTCTTACGCAAAGCTTTATCAGATAATGCAGAAGTTCCTGCCGACAAGTGATGCTTAAAGTGCCTCAGCCAATTATGTAAAATTTGATGCTTTACCTGTCGTCATTTTCGCCGGCCACATGGTCGGCATGGTAAGCCTGGCGCTCTCCCAAAGGTTTTGGCCTGCCTACGGTAGTGTCTTTGGCTGTCTGGTGCTCCAGTTCAGAATTGATCTCGGCGCCAAGAAGTATAATAAAGCTAGTCAGGTTAAACCACAGCATCAGGATAATGACCGCTGCTACAGGTCCGTAAGTTTCGTTGTAGTTTCCGAAGTTGTTTACATAAAGCGAGAACAGGAGCGATCCTAAAAGCCAAAGTATAGTTGCAATGGCTGAGCCCCAGCTGACCCACTTAAATTTTGGATTGTTACGATCAGGTGCGATCTTATAAATTATAGCCAGACCGAACATTATGATAATTCCTAACAGTACCCACCTGATCAGGCCAAGTATGGTTTTTATAAACTCCGGAAAACCTAAACGATCTATTACTGCAGGAAAAACAACTACAAGCGCCAGGCTAATGATGCCGGCAATAATACCGCAAAGCGTAAAGAGCAGCGTGATCGCGTTCAGTTTAAAAAATCCTCGTTTGCTCTCCTCATCATAAGCAATGTTGATGCCCTGGAACAAGGATTTGGTACCGCTGTTGGCACTCCATAAACTCAATAGCACACTAAGTAGCATTCCCCAACCAAGTGTGCTGTCAGAACTCTGTACAATGCTGTGCAGCCTTTCGGTTAGCATCTGGTGCGTGTCGCGTGGCAGAAAAGCAGTTAGTTCGCCCATCTGCCTTTCTACATCGGCGGGCTCGGTTATAAGTCCGTAAATAGAAATGGCAGCGGCCAGCGTAGGAAACAGGGCCAGGAAAAAGTAAAAGGCTACGCCAGCTGCAACTATGCTTATGTTGTCTGTGCCTACCTGTTCTTTTACTCTCAGCAAAACATCTTTCCAACCACGCCCTGGAATTTGTGCCGGGCTTTCGGCTTCTCTACCTCTGGTATCTTTCATATATCCTTGAAATTTAAGGTTAATAGTTTATTGCTTTCAAGGTTGGTTTATTCAGTTGACATTCCGGATGCAGTGTTTCTGCCGTTGCGAGATGGATTGAAACTGTTGGATGTCCGTTTATCTGATAGCATGGTGGCACCTATAGCTACTCCGGCAAGTATAACTCCGGCAATGGCTGAAGCTGTTTTAAAACTGCTTTTGCTTTTCGTGCCTTTATCCGATAGCCAGCCGCCGTTTACCCTGTTCCAGTTTGTTACAGGTTCGTAGAGGTTTCCGCGGTATGGTGCCGAAAAACGGTCCATAAAGTGATTCTTAGCGATCATCTTCTGCATGTACTTGTCGAACAGCTTGTTTGGTGCAACCAGGCGCTGGAACCGCATCATGCGGGCCATGTTTCCGACAGTTACTTCATCCTGAGGGTGCTTTGTTAATTTTACAATGGTTTTGGCAACGCGTTTTGCCGGAATAACAGGCTCTGGTGCTTTTACATCTTTCCCCATATAGTTGCCTGCGTGCTGAAAGATAGGGGTATCGATAACAGCCGGTAATACGCAGCAAACGTGTATGTCTTCTTCGTCGGCAAGCTCCTGCGACAGGCTTATGCTCATGCCCCGAATGCCAAACTTGCTGATAGTATAAGGAACAGAGAATGGCTGACCTACCAGCGCCACCATCGACGACACATTTATTAGGGTGCCATAGCCTTGGGTGCGGAATTGCAGTAAGGCGGCACGGGCACCATAGATGTAGCCAAACAGGTTAATATCCAGCAACTGCTGAATGTCCTGGGTCGGAATCTCCTCGAACCTGCCAAACAAGCCTACGGCAGCATTATTCACCCATACATCAAAGCTTCCGAAAGCATCACGGGCCTTGATGGCCAGATTGTTTACTTCGTCTTCCTGAGCTACATTTGTTGCAACTGCAATTGCCTGTACCCCGAGCTGCTCACATTCTTTTACAACTTCTTCCAGTCCTGCTTTAAATCGTGCTGCCAACACCAGGTTATATCCCTTTTTAGCAAACTCCAATGCAGTGGCTCGCCCAATACCACTCGATGCACCTGTAATTACTGCTACCATACAAACATGCTCTTTTTTATGTCCAAACTACAGTAAAGGGTACGACCTGTTTATCTATTAGTTATCATTATGGTAATGTAAGTATAGCTCGTGCTATATGATTTTAATGCAAACGCAGATGCCTTTTTAGTAGAAGATTAGAGAAGCCTGTTATTGCATCATTTGTACTCCAGTTATAAATAAAAGTATGCTTGAAAGAGCTGATAAAGAAATAACTGCTGTATTGGTTTTGCACTCAGTATTTACACACAAGTTTCAGTATTTATCAGACAAACTGCCTATCTGCCTGCGCGTAGATTCCTCATTGAGTTGTTAGTTTTTAACTAGGTGTGTAAGGCGCAAACCGTTAAGGTGTCTTGGTCTTATACTTTATGCAACACAACCTATTTATTTAATCCAAGAGAAGACTATGGCAGTAAAAGAAGAAAAGGTAAAGAATTATGCTTCGGCTAAGAGAGTTAATTGGGAAGAGATACGTGCGCAGTTTAATTTGTCAGAAGAATACATACACCTGGGTGCTTCTCAGTTTATAGCTTCCATACCCAAACCCGTAAGCGAGGCGATAGACAGGCACCGTAAAGCTTTAGATAAAAACCCGGTACTTTACACAGAAGAACACGAAAACTCCTGTATGCAGGCTGTTCGTGAGGCAGCAGCCCGTTACCTAAAGGTTTCTGAAGCAGACAACATTGCCATTACCGATAGCACTACCATGGGCCTTGGCCTGACCTACACAGCGCTTAACCTTCAGCCTGGCCAGGAAATTCTAACCACAGAAAACGATCATTACTCGCACCACGAATCAATAAAATGGGCAACCAAGCGCACCGGCGCCAGCTACAGAAAAATAGCCCTGTACAAAGACATGGCCCAGGTAACGCAGGAAGAAATAGTGGAGAATGTTATAAAGCAGATAAAAGATAACACACGTTTGGTTGGTCTTACCTGGGTGCACTCCAGCACTGGTCTTAAAATACCTGCTGCTCAGATTGGCAAAGCCATTGCAGAAATCAACAGGAACCGCGATAAGCAGGATAAAGTACTGTTTTTAGTAGATGGCGTGCATGGCTTTGGTATCGAGATAGATACCTTTCCCGATATTGGCTGCGATTTTTTTATAACAGGTTGCCACAAGTGGTTGTATGGGCCACGAGGTACCGGAATAGTAGCTGCCACAGCCGAGGCATGGCAAGCAACAACACCTGTAATACCAAGCTTTACGGAAGTAATGGATGTGGTAATAGAAGAAAAGAAACGGCCTGAGCAGAACAGTGGCAAAGAAATGACACCCGGTGGCTTTCACTCGCTGGAGTACCGCTGGGCCTTGAAAGAAGCTTTCGAATTCGCTGAAACTATTGGTAAGAGTAATATCTGCGATCGGGTACACGAACTGAACCGCCTTTGCAAAGAAGGATTGGCAGAGATGCCACATGTAAAACTGCATACGCCAATGGATGATGAATTATCAGCGGGTATCATATCCTTTGAGGTAGATGGAATGACTACCCAGGAAGTAGTGGAAGCAATGCGCAATAAGAAAATAGTGGCAACCGCTGCGCCTTACAAAACCAGTTACGCCCGTTTTACTCCAGGCATCTACAATACTCCTGAAGAGATAGAACAGGCCCTGAAAGCTGTAAGAAGTCTGAAATAACGATTGCTGTATCAACATTAAGTATAAGCTGCTGCTGCGGGCACTTTAACAGGTATCCGGAGCAGCAGCTTATAGTTTATACTCCTTATCTTTCAGTTATACTGTAACGATGCTTAGATAGAATAATTCACATATATAACTATGTTAAAATAGTGCAATTTGTGAAACTTTGAAGGTATAGATAAGTATCTATCTAAATGTTTAATTAATAATATTATCAGTACAGTGTTCAAACACAGGTATGCTGATAATTTTGGAATGATACTATTTATGTCTCACATTAACTGAAAACAAGCTTATGCTGGCAATGAACTACCGTGGCCCGAAGAGGGTCAGAATAGACAATAAACCCATGCCCGAAATTCTGCATCCTGAGGATGCCATTGTACGGGTTACGCGCTCCTGCATCTGTGGCTCTGACCTTCACTTATACAATGGTAATGTTCCGGATACTCGTGTTGGCATGACCTTCGGTCATGAGTTTACAGGCGAAGTAGTGGAGATAGGCTCTGAAGTGACAAAACTGAAAGTAGGCGATAATGTGCTGGTGCCTTTCAACATTGCCTGTGGCCGGTGCGCCTTCTGTAAGCAGGAACTATACGGCAACTGTCATGAATCTAACCCGCAGGCTACAGCCGTAGGTGGTATTTTTGGCTATTCGCATACTGCTGGTGGCTACAATGGCGGACAGGCTGAATATGTTCGTGTACCTTATGCCAATGTTAGCCCTACTGTTATACCCGAAGGTATGGACTTGGACGATGCTGTTATGCTAACTGACGTGGTGCCAACCGGATACCAGGCTGCCGAGATGGGTGGCATACAGAAAGGGGATACTGTGATGGTCTTTGGTGCTGGCCCGGTAGGTATAATGGCGGCACGTTGTGCCTGGCTTTTCGGGGCAGGCCGCGTTATCATCATCGATCATATAGATTACCGCCTGGAGTTTGCCCGTAACTATGCGCAGTGCGAAGCTTACAACTTTAATGAGATAGGCGACCCGGCAGTATTTGCCAAAAAAACTACCGACTCGCTTGGGGCTGATGTGTGTATTGATGCCGTTGGTGCAGAGGCTGCGGGTAATGCCATGCAGACCATAACCGGTAGAAAACTGTTGCTGCAGGCAGGTTCTGCTACCGCTTTGCACTGGGCCATCAACTGTGTTAAAAAAGGTGGAATCGTATCTATAGTAGGTGTGTATGGCCCAACCGATAACCTGGTGCCAATTGGTAACGTGGTGAACAAAGGTATAACCATACGTGCAAACCAGGCTTCTGTAAAACGCCTGTTGCCAAGACTGATCGATCATGTACAGAATGGCATCCTGAACCCGAAGGCGCTGATCACGCACCGCTTGCCGCTGGAGGAGGTTGCAGAAGGTTATCGCATCTTCTCTAACAAACTGGACAACTGCATCAAGCCGGTTCTTATTCCACCATCAGCAAAAATTTAAATCAAGAGTATCATGGAAGATAACAGACCATTTGAAAATAACAGGGGCACAGATCCAACGCATATAAAAGGCTGGGGCATAGACGCGGATCCGAAGAACGACCCGACCTACCCTATGAAGAAGCGCACGAACGAAGAGCACAAAGGCTATACCTGGGACCGCCCAACACAGCAGCCTATTAACGTAGAGGTGCATCATTCAATTGAGCGCCCTAACATGACAGCTGTGTTTGGTACATCTGTGCCGCCAAGCGGCCTGAGCGGTATGATTCGAAGAATGGCTTTTAAGAAAAGCGAGAACGACTACGGCCATTGGCTCCCGCTGCTGATCGCTGACCGCGTAAACGTGGTAGAAGGTATAATTGATGACCTGGTACATGGCAAGGTGCCTAATATCTTTGCAGAAAAAGGGTACAAGGCAGACCTACATCATAACAAAACCGGCCTGCTTACCAGGGTAGCCGTAGTAGCCGGCATTACGGCTGCTGCTGTGCTTCTTATGAGAAAGAATAACGATGATTAATACACATTAAAGTATAGCTACTTCTTTTAATGTTCGCTATACTTTGGCAAACGCAGCTTTCAGATTTAAGCTGATAATACTGTAAAACAAGAAAAACACAACAAAGAAGCGATTGCTATCCTTGTTGTGTTTTTTTGTTTTTATAGCATGCAGAAGTATGGTCGGAACCTGAAGTATAAGAAAATAAAAAAGGTGGAAGCCATAAGCCCCACCTTTCCATGTTCATGAAAATCAAGTTTGTTTTCTTAAAGAATTAGATCAGATTAAGTTCTATCAACCACCTGTTGTTGTACCCGAAGTTGTGCCACTCGTTGTACCGGAGGTTGTACCACTCGTTGTACCGCTTGTTGTTCCGGATGTTGTACCAGTTGTTGTTGTACCCGAGGTAGTACCTGATGTAGTACCAGCAGTGGTTCCCGATGTAGTTCCAGACGTTGTTCCGGTTGTTGTACCTGAAGTAGTTCCGGAGGTAGTGCCTGCCGTAGTTCCTGTAGTTGTACCGCTGGTTGTACCAGATGTAGTTCCAGCCGTAGTACCGCTTGTGGTACCAGTAGTTGTACCAGAAGTTGTGCCTGAAGTGGTACCAGTAGTTGTTGTACCTGAAGTAGTACCACTTGTTGTTCCTGTTGTGGTACCCGACGTAGTTCCTGATGTAGTAGTGCCTGAGGTTGTACCTGAGGTCGTAGTTCCAGATGTAGTTCCTGAAGTTGTTGTACCAGTTGTAGTACCCGATGTTGAGCCTGAGGTCGTTCCAGACGTCGTGCCACCCGTTGTTGTTCCGGAAGTGGTGCCTGCTGTTACATCATCGTCATCATCGTCACATGCAGTAACAAAAACAGAAGACATTAACAGTCCTGCAGTAACCAAAGAAATCCAGTTCTTTTTCATAGCTTAATAAATTAAATGAAATTGTATTATCACTATTGGTTTTACGGACGTGACAGAATGAGTTTAACGGATTATGATACAATAAATACTTAAATAATCAGGGTAAATACGTAAAAAAGCCATTTTATAAAAAATAATTAGTATAAATTATTTAGTATAGTTAAATTATACTTAACTAATATATTATATCTTAATATCCTATGTTAGGAACACCTGTGAACTGAAGCAAATGGGGTTGTTTATTATGAAGGAAGACGACAAAACCAATTTATCTGAAAGTTGGAAAAGATAAAGAACCCAATTTATGCAAGGGAAGGAAATGAGTATTTGCCGATGAAGAATCCCTAAGTATGGCTTTACTTCTGGATATTATCTTCTGTCTGATTTTCGATTTCCTTGAGCACTGCTGCTTTAGGTTGGGCAAGTGCATCTGCCAGGTCTTGTTGTTCTATTTGCTGTCTTACTTCTCTAGCCTGTTTTACCAGTTCTTTAAATAACTTGCGATGCACTTTGTATTGCGGCAGGTACTCGGGGTGCCACTGCACACCTATCATATAATCCATAGAAGTATGTTCGATGGCCTGCACTACCTGATTTGGTTCGCGGGCAACTATAGCTATACCATTTCCAGGCTCTTTTACTGCCTGGTTGTGCAGCGCATTTACTCTCAATATTTGTGTGCAAAGCACCTGCGCCAGTTTGCTACCAGCTGTGATATGTACTTCCTTCACCGGAAAAATACTGGCTGGATTTGGCTCTTCGGTATAAAAGGTGCTGATGCTTTTGTAGAGGGTGCCCCGGAAGTATACGTTCATCAGTTGGGCGCCACGGCAGATTCCCATTACCGGCAGGTCTTTCTTCACGGCCTGGTCCAGTAACTGCAGCTCCAGGTGGTCGCGGCTGCGGTCCAGACCGAACGAAAGTTTGCGGCTCATAAGTTTGCGCACCAGGAACAGCACCGGAAAGTATATCCAGCGCACAAACCTGCTTAACCTCTGGAAAAAATTCTTGTTGGGTTCTTTAAGGGTACTTTTCAGGTAATCATCCAGCACATGGGCCTGTTCGTAAGTACTAGGGTCTACATCAGCACCCCCGCCTATGATCAGGGCCTGAAGCCCGTCGGCAGTGCGTGGACGGGATGGTGTGATGCGTACTGGTTTTCCGCCTGCCAGCCTAACAGAGAAGGCCGTAAAAAACCAGGCAGCACCGCCACCTTTATCGGGGCCGGTAATGCCAATAGTAGGCCTGTTGCGGTTGATCTTATACTTTTGCCTCAGAAAAACCATCTTTCCAGGTGCTTTAGCCATTTGTGCTCAAACCCCAGGAACGTATCTGCTTTTAGGGCCAGATAATCCTGGCTTAACTGCAGAAGCTTTTCCTGGTCATTTGCCAGCTCTTCAACTTTTATCCAGTTGTTCCATTCCTGTGCCAAGGTCCAGTCGGGTAACGATATCGAGCTGTTTGGTAAACGGTAATGAAACGTGTTTCGGGCTTTTACTTTTCCCAAACCGGTATACCGCGCCAGCAGATCAGGGTTCAGAGAAGCAAACATCGGGTACATATCCAGCGGGCGGTTGCGGTCGGGGTTATAAGTATGGTAGTTTGCAATGAATTCATCAAGCCCGGGCTGGTAGTCTTTTTGAAGGACCAGGTCTGCATAGGCCGGTGGGTAAGGGTCTATGAAAGGGCTGAGCTTACGGGCAAGATCTGTTTTACCAGCCTGCAGCAGCCAGGGATAGAGCAGCAGAAAGGCGCGCATATAGTTCACCAGTGTAGCGGTGCTGAGATCAGGCGTTTCTACGTTTATATGCGTACCAAAAGCGTTTGTTATGAAAGATTCTGTGCCCTCAGCATTGTGCTCATGCAGTGCTAAGCGCAGTTTCTCCAACACATCCAGGTCTGTTACCAGCACAGGCGGACAGGCAATTTCATAAGGAAACAATTTACCAACCACGCTTTCAAGTGCTGCTTCAACCCCTTCTTCCAGGGTGCCTTCTCCGAAATGTACCTCCTCTAAATGGATGTTCAGCGATTCGAATGGTTTTCTATAGTTCTTCTCGGTAAGTAAGGTCAGGTCAAATTCCACTGTAAAATCACCCAGGGTAGTATCCAACACTTTCTGCTTAAACCTGTTCTCTGCCTGCACGGTACCTCCATACAATTCCTGTATAATTTTTACCGATTCTTCGATCCCCAGATTGGCATACTCCAGCTCGAAACCGGCAGTGCGCACTTTCCCTTGCTCATTATGAAGTATAGGAGGTAACTTAAAAGACATATTTTGCTTCAATTAATACCTCCATAGAAACGGCAAAGGCCGAAATCGGTTCTGGTAAAGTATAATTTCCTTCTGACTGGCTCACTCCTTAAAATCCACTAAACCTGCTGTGCTTTTTCAGGGTAAAGAGTATCTGTTTTAAGTGCTAACTATACAATTTTAATAAGCAGTTGTGATCAGAAGAATTACCTTTTTTATCATACTTTTCTCATTAGCAGGCTGTGCTGCCCACGACCCGGAAGAGAGGGGGCAGGTTACAGAAAAGGCCATGGTTGTTTCGGCACACCCGCTGGCCTCGGAGGTGGGTAAGGCTATACTTATGCGGGGTGGAAATGCCATAGATGCCGCTGTTGCAGTACAATTTGCGCTTGCTGTAGTTTATCCGGATGCCGGTAATATAGGAGGCGGCGGTTTCCTGGTGTATCGTAAAAAAGACGGCAGTGTGGATGCGCTGGATTACCGGGAAAAGGCACCTGCCACAGCCCGCTCAAACATGTACCTTAACGATGACGATATGGTGGTGGCCGAAATGAGCCTGAAAGGACACTTAGCTGCCGGTGTGCCGGGTACTGTAGATGGTATGGTACAGGCACATGCAAAGTATGGAAGTATGCCCTGGAAGGAACTTGTACAGCCGGCTATAGAGCTTGCCGCGAAGGGTTTTCCGCTCACAGAAAAAGAAGCCCGAAAACTTAATGAGCAGCGTGCTGATTTTCTGAAGTATAATTCTAAAAGACCGGATTTTATACTTAAGGATCATTGGAAAGAAGGCGACATATTAAAGTTGCAGGACCTGGCCCAGACACTGGAGAGAATACGAGACAGGGGGAGAGCAGGCTTTTACGAAGGCACCACAGCCGAGCTGCTGGTGGCTGAAATGAAACGCGGCAGAGGTATGATCTCGAAAGCTGATCTGTCCAGTTACCGCTCTGTCTGGCGCACCCCGCTTAGCAGGCAGGTAGGCAAGTATAAAGTTATATCCATGCCGCCTCCTTCCAGCGGAGGCATTGCTCTGATACAACTGCTGACTATTGCAGAGAAGTACCCTTTAGCAAACTGGGGGCGGGATAATGTGAAAACCAAGCACCTGATGATAGAGGCTGAGCGCAGGGTGTATGCCGACCGCGCCATGCACCTGGGTGATCCGGATTTTTACGATGTTCCGGTAAAGGGGCTGCTGGATACCACCTACATCCGCAACAGAATGAAGGATTTTATACTTGAAAAAGCTACTGATAGCGACGATGTTGCCGCCGGTATGCCTGTGCCTCCCGAAAGCCCTAATACCACGCATTATGCTATTGTTGATGCTGCCGGAAATGCGGTATCTGTTACTACCACGCTGAACAGCAGCTTCGGGTCTAAAGTCTTTGTGGCCGGCGCTGGATTCCTGCTAAACAACGAGATGGATGATTTTAGTGTGAAGCCAGGCTACCCCAACAGTTACGGCTTAATAGGAGAGGAGGCCAACGCCATAGAACCCGGCAAGCGCATGCTCAGCTCTATGACCCCAACTATACTGGAGCAGAATGGCAGGCTGTTTATGGTAGTAGGAAGTATGGGCGGATCTACCATCATTACTACTGTTTACCAGATCATTCTGAACGTTATAAAGCACCAGTTACCGATGCAGGGAGCTGTGAATGCGGGCCGTTTTCACCACCAGTGGCAGCCGGATTGGGTGCTGTCGGAATGGGGTGCTTTGGGATTTGGTACAAGTATAAAGCTATGGTTTAAAGGACATAAAATAGTGCCTAAACCGGAGGGAGGTATAGGTCGGGCCGCAGGTATACTGGTGCTCCCCAACGGCAAACTGGAAGGCGGTGCTGACCCCAGAGGCGATGATGCTGCGGCTGGGTTTTAGGAATTAGGAATTACGAATGGGAGGGGCTTATACTTCCTGTTTCAGTGAAAGCATACTTGGCCAGCTCAGGCTGAAGTGACAACCTGCTCTTTCTGTACATAAGAAGGAGCAGTTTGCTGAAAATTCTTTATGCTATGCTACAGCCTTCTCCAGTTTAAAGAACGACCTTGATATCGGGATGAGCATGATGCCGGCGAATGCAAAGGCAACAAATGAGATCTTCAGGTTGAAAGCGTGTGCCAGGTAACCGATCATTGGTGGGCCGATGAGCATGCCAACTATGCCAAAAGTGGCGATCAGGGAAATGGCTATACCCGGAGAGTATTTTTTAGATGCCCCGGCCAAAGTATAGGTCATAGGTATAACGGCAGCAGTACCAAAACCAACCAGCGAGAAACCTGCCATAGCCGGCCAAAAACTAGGGAAAAGTATGCTTAGGCCAATACCGGAGAAGATCAGTAAGGCGCTCATGATGTAAGTGGCAGCCATACCTATGCGCTCAATGATCCTGTCCGAAATAAAGCGAGATAGTGCCATAAACGACATAAAGATCAGGTAACCGGCTGTGAATACCTCTTCCTGCACCACCTGCTGGAAATAAATACCGCTCCAGTCGAACATGCCTCCTTCGCAGACAGCCGCAAAAAACACGAGCAACCCTAAGTATAAAATGTAAGGATCGGGTTTGCCAAATGCCAGTTTGTTGCCGGAGGTAGAGCGGTCGTTGCGGAGCAGGAACCTGTAAGAAAGCAGTGCGGCCAGTATACTTACAGCCGAAACAGTAAGTAAATGCGGCACCATGGCTACATCCAGCGACACAAGCAAAGTTGTAAAAGCTACGCCAATGATACCGCCTGTGCTCCATAACCCATGAAAAGAGCCGTTTATCTTGCGGTCGAACTGCTTCTGCAAGGTTATCGCCTGCGTGTTCACCGAAATGTTAAAAATCCTCATACTCAGCGAGAACATGAACAGCGCGGCGATGAGGGAAAAGGAAGAATCAGCATGACCTATAAAAATCAGGCAAATAGAGTTCAGCAGAAACGCTACCGACAAAGGTACACGGGTTTCATACTTGGCTACTAACCAACCCGATAATGGTAGCCCAACCAAAGAACTTACAGGCATAGTCAGGAGGATAGTGCCCAACTCTGCTTCATTCAGGTTGAGGGCCGATTTTATAGTTGGTATCCGGGAGGCCCAGCTAGAAAAATTGAAGCCGGAAAGGAAAAAGAATATACTTAAAGCTATTCGTTGTTTATTTATTAACTGCATTCTGGTAAAAAAATGAGGCGCAAAGATGCGCAATAATTCTTTGTTGTAGGTACAAAAGTTTGTGCCGGTTTTTCAGAACAAAACTTCTGGTAAAGAAGTGCAGGATTTTATACTTGTTTACACTTGTCAGGTGCCCCAGGGGTACATATCCGGCGGCTCGTTACGCACAGTTATCTTCTCAAGCGGGCGCAGCGCTTTGGTCTTATCTATGTATAGGAAGGCGTCGTAGCGCTTAGGTATGATAGAGGGAACATAGTTGCCCAGGTGCTCTATCTCAGGATTATACACTACCCCTATTGCCCTGTGGCCAATAGAGCGATTCAGGTGTTTCTGGTCACGGATGTCTTTAGAAAGTATAATTTTGTCGGTAGGGCTGAGCTGGTGCAGCACATATTCCCAACTTCCTTCTGTGGCACGTGGTACTTTCATACTTTTCATGGGTGCCCCCCACTTCTGAGCGGCAATAACGGTGCCTTCGTAAGAGCCAAAGCCAACTATAAAAACATTCTCCTCTCCATACTCTTTCCGCACCAACTGGCCCACATTCACTTCTCCGGAAGCGGCCATATCAGTGTAGCGGGCGTCGCCAACGTGGGTGTTGTGCTGCCAAATAATGGCTTTGGAATCGGGGCCGTGAAAGTCGAGCAGGCGCTTGAGGGTTTGCATCATGTGCTGGTCGCGGATGTTCCAGGAGGCGGTGTTGCTGCTGACGGCTGCGCGGTAATAGCGCTCTCCGTTCAGGGCAACCAGGGCGTTTTGCTCGGCTACAAATTGCGCCTCTGTCAAAGGTTTGCCACTGTTGCTGTTTTGCCCCTGTATTTCCTTCCAGAGGCGGCTGGTTTCGGCGCGACAATTGGCATCGGCGTTGGCTACAGCACGGGCATATTCCATGGCATCAGCGCTGAAAGGCTGAAAACACTGGTGCAACTGCTGCGCTGCTTTTACCAGGTCTTTATCGCCTTTAATGTGCGGCATCAGCTCCGTCATTGACTCCCAAAGGCAGTATACATCCAGGCCAAAGAAACCTGCTTTTTCGGCTGCGGGTTTGCCCTGGTTATACTTGTTCAGCCAGGTTACCAGCGAAGCTACTTCATAGTTGCCCCACATCCAAGTAGGCCATCGGTTATATTGTTCCAGCAAGGCAACGGTAGCGGCACTGTCGCGTGGCTCGCCTTTAATGTACTGGTTAACGCGGTAAGAATCGGCCCATTCGCCTTCAACTGCTATAAAATCGAAGCCTTTTTCCTGTAGCAGGCGTTTGGTAATGGCGGCGCGCCAGGTATAATATTCTGCAGTGCCGTGCGAGGCTTCACCCAGCAGTACCACTTTCGCATCGCCTATTTCCTGCAGCAGAATATCCAGATCCTGCTCGTTGCGGAGCGGGTAATTCGGGATCTGCAGCGTTATAGTTTTTTCAGGTTTCTTAGTGGCTTGCCTTGTGCTATTTTTGCATCCCGAAGGCATCGCACACAGTACTACCAGTAGCCAGCTCCACCACACTTGTTTCTTTAGCATCTCCATACCACACCTCCTTTTATAACCTTTGGTTTTACTTTTTTATAGTCAACAGGTTGCGGATTTTTGTACAGAACAAAGCTGTATTCTTCTCAGTATTATCCCGGATTTAGCCACAGTATAGGTCTTGTTTAATCTTAGATTGCAAAACCAGCAGCTCTGTCTGCCGTTAAAAATAGAATTAATTTTGATGTTACATTAAACTTAGCGCTATGGAGAGATATGACTGGGATCGCTATGACAACGGCGGCTACAGAAACGAAGACAGCTACAACGACCAGCCTTTTAACTGGCACGAACAGTACCGGAGAGATGGCTTTGAGAGAGGCTACTATAACAATAGAAATCACGAACAGGAATCAGGACCTGTGCACTTCCGCAATTACCGCAGCCACCACAATGACCGTGACCAATACAGAAGAACCGATTACCGCGACGACTACAGGAGCGGCAATCCAGAACTGATGGGCAACATACGGCAGGGGTACGGCATATCAGGTTACGACGGCACATCAGACCGCTTTAATACGCTGAAGAGCGAGCACCGCATGGGCGATGCGCAGGACGAACAGCCTTACTATGGTGGTAACAGAGATGGCTACAGAAGCTCACGCTTTGGCGGTGGTCCAGGCGAAGCATCCGCACATTCTGACAGAGGTATACCTAACTATGGCCTCCACAATTTTGCTGACTCTGAAGGCACAGGTATGGGAAGCTCGTATGGCGGATCTAACTATGGCCCGGGCACAGGCTATATGAGTGGCAACAGGGGAGGTTCTTTTGGCGAAAACTCTTATGGTACCAACTCAGGCAACTACGGCGGTTTCGGGCCAATGGGCGGCAGCAGCTATGGCGGTGGACGAAGCAGCTACGGCGACATTTCCCATAACTCAGACCGTGGCGCAACTGAGTTAGGCGGCTTCAACCGCTGATCTTAATTTATACTTTGAGGCAGTATAGCAGCGACGTTTAAGCTGTTATAGGCAGTTGTACATGGCCAAGGGCAGAGATGATTTCATCGGCAGTGCCCGCATCGTACTGGTTTCGGATGTAATCTTCGTTTACCACAAAAGCCGGTGCTGTCGGGTCGCTGTCTATCTTGTATTCTGCTTTATCACCTTTAATGCCGGAACCTTGTTCTAAACTTTGCAGCAGGGTTCTGGCACGGTGATCAAAGGCTGTCCAGATCAGCTTTTCAATATTTCCTCCGGTAGCTGAGTCGCCTTCAGAAGTCTGTTCTACCTCGTTCATAATTGCCTGCGGGTCCAACTCATTTACCTCGCATATCTGCTGAAAAACAGCCATGTCTTTTTCATTCTGATCTTCCATCGTAAACATCTTTAAGTTGGTCTACTTACGGAATGCAGTGACAGAAGTATAAACAGATGACATTTATACTTGCCTGTAATGTGCCGCAGAATCAGCAGCCAACTATCAAAGTATAAAGTATGGCTCTTTCATCTTAGTCCAGGTACCATTCATCTTCATCCTTTTCCTCTTCCTCGTCATCATCCATGTCCCCGCCTAAGCCATATTCCTCATCCAGAAACTCTTCATCTTCTTCCTGCACTTCGGATTCATCTTCAATGAAGCCTGTTATACCTGCTGCAGATAGTAGGTCATTTACAAAATCTTGTTGCGTTTCTTCATAGATCAGTTCGCCGCGCTGCAGAAAACGATTCGCATCCAGCATCACTTCATAGATCGGGGTATGGATGTGCTTAGGTATTTTGAACAGGCGTGGGTCGTTCTTCTGAAAGGGAGTGGCAACCTTTGAGTTAAACAAATAAGGTACCAGCGTTTTAGAACAACTGATAGCGATGCGGTGAATGGTGTGATGAGAGAAATAGTCTTGCAACCGGCCGTTGATGTTCTCGAAGAACTCGGCAGTCTCGCCCAGACGTACCCTGGAACCTGCCCTTGATTTGCCTTTTGTTTTAAGGTACTTGATCTGGCTTTTGCCCTGCTTTTTACGCACCATGTAAGAGCGGAAAACCTTATGGTTCAGATTCCTGCCATTCTCGAAATAACCTAAAGCACAATTGCCTGCCTGTATCAAAAGTATAACATAATTTACTTTATCGTTCGCTGGCGCTTTGCCTGGTATTGGAACAGTTAATGGTAACCGGAAGTATAGCTGTTCGTTGCCCGCATCATCAAGCAATATTAATCTGTGTTTCTCCAGTTCATACTCCGTCCGGATGTTTGAAGATTGAATAGTGCTGAGCAGATCTGCTGCTTTATCTTTTTGTAAAAAACGGTTCATAGGGTAGCACAGGTATAAAGCCCGACTAACGTAAATGTGCATTTATTCCCCAACTTAAGCAAAACTGTTTAGGTTGTCAGCCGGGCGCGACATAAGTATGAACCAGAATTATAAAAGAGTAATAGTATAAATTGCCTGCTGGCCATGTATAACCAAAAGTATGGAAGCAGAGTTATCAGCAATAGGTGCCGGGAGGTATTAGTGCAATTGTGATGATCAGAAGAATTGCACTATATAACGCGAATATTTAATGTTATGGCAGAATTCTACGTGTAAATTACTAGCAGGTCGGTAGAGAAATACGGGTTTTTAATCTTAGAGTACTTATATTTTAACTATAACAAAACTCTTCTCTATAGTATATCCGTAAGCATCACATCTATAGGCAACGCAACGGGCAAAAGTTTATTGTTCAGTTTGCCCTTACAGGTAATGCAAATCATCCCGATTTACTTTTAGGAGCTATTACACCACGATGCTCCAAGATTCAGGATGGGATGTATGTTTGCTAAATGTACAAAATACTTGCATAGGCTGAATTGTACATTATTAACCAACAAAAATTGCCTTTTTAACAGGTTTACATGAATTAATTACATAAGATGGATATGATAGTGGGGCAGGGGCAGCCAAATGACGTTTTTGGCAATTACCAGATCCCTCCACAATTTTTAGACGAGGTTTTTAGTACGCCGGGTAAAGTAAATCCGCAGTACGAATCTATTTACCAGCAATTTACAAAGTATACCAAAGAAGACTTCAGAGAACTGAATGACCATGCAAAAAAGTCATTCTTTAACCAGGGAATTACTTTTTCGGTTTACAGCGATAACGCCAAGGGAACAGAACGTATCTTCCCGTTCGATCTCTTTCCAAGAATAATCTCAGCAGCAGAGTGGGCCAGGCTCGAAGAAGGTATCATTCAGCGATGCGTAGCTCTGAACCTGTTCATCCAGGATATTTATACTACAAAGCATATTCTGAAAGATAAGGTAGTACCTGCCGATCTTATTTTCTCTTCTAAGAATTACCTGAAAGCCATGCTGGATATAAAGCCGGTAGGCGGCGTGTACAACCATATTTCCGGTACCGATCTGATCAAGCATAGCGATGGAAAATACTATGTGCTGGAAGACAACATCAGGTGCCCGTCAGGTATAAGCTATGTGCTTACCAACCGGATTGCCATGAAGCGCTCGCTCTTCCATATGTTCCGGGAGTTTAACGTAAACTCGGTGCAGGAGTATCCGCAGGAATTGCTGGCTACCATGCAGTCTGTTGCGCCGGATGGCGTTGATGCGCCGTCGTGTGTGGTGCTTTCGCCGGGCATTTTTAACTCAGCTTATTTCGAGCATGCTTACCTGGCACACAACATGGGCATACCGCTAGTGGAGGGGCGCGACCTTTTCGTAGATAATAACTTTGTTTACATGAAAACGATCAACGGGCCTCAGAAAGTAGATGTAGTATACCGCCGCGTAGATGATGAGTTCCTTGATCCTATGGCTTTCAATCCTGGTTCGGTGCTGGGTGTGCCTGGCATTATGGGAGCCTACAGAAAAGGAAACGTGAGCCTGCTGAATGCGCCCGGAACAGGGTTTGCCGACGATAAGGCCGTTTATACTTATGTGCCGGACATCATACGGTATTACCTCGATCAGGAGCCTATACTTAACAATGTTACAACCTACCGCTGCGACAAAGAAGACGACCTGAAATATGTGCTCGAGAACATGGAGAAGCTGGTTATCAAACCGGTTGATGAGAGCGGCGGTTACGGTATACTAATAGGCGACAGGGCAACAAAGCAGGAGCTGAGTGATTTTAAAGATATGATCATCAGAAACAAACGCAAGTATATAGCCCAGCCGATCATGTCGCTCTCTATGCATGCCACTTTTATAGAAGGCGAAGATCGTTTTGAACCGCGTTGCGTCGACCTCAGAACCTTTACACTGCTTGGCCGTGACAGGCACTTTGTTTTAAAAGGAGGACTATCCAGAGTTGCCCTTAAAAAAGGAAGCCTTATCGTTAACTCGTCGCAGGGCGGGGGCTCTAAGGATACCTGGGTAATGAACGACTAAGCTATACTTACACTTTCACCTGCAAGGCCATATTATAGCAGTGTCTTGCCAACTTTACTTAAAGGATACACATGTTATCACGAATCGGGAACAGCTTATTTTGGTTGGGCCGCTATATAGAACGGGCAGAACATATTGCCCGCTATACCCGGGTGCAATATATTTCTTCTGTTGATGCGCCCATGGGCCAGAGCAGGGAATTTGTACTGGAATCGATACTGAATATGTCTGCAAACAGGCAGCGGTACTTTGCTGAAAATCAGCAACTAGACGATGATGCAGTAATCAATTATACTGCTATCTCAGACGCCAACCCATTTTCGGTGCTGGCTTACATTAACATGATACGCGAAAATGCACGCGGGGCCCGCGACAGCATTTCCATCGAACTCTGGGAGGCCATCAACTCCTTTTACCACAAGATCAATTCCTATGCCTCGGCTGGTTTCCAGGGAAAAGAGATCGAATATTTTGCCCGTAAGATAGAAGAGAACAGCTACGTAATTAAAGGCTACATAG
Organism: uncultured Pontibacter sp.; assembly: GCA_966250805.1. Lineage (GTDB taxonomy): Bacteria > Bacteroidota > Bacteroidia > Cytophagales > Hymenobacteraceae > Pontibacter. The sequence continues at coordinate 266,121 of CBINIP010000003.1, forward strand.
AAAATACGCTTCTCCGCAACGAAGTATGGATGATCATTTCGCTGGGCGTATACCTGGAAAGAGCCATACAGATGATGCTGATTTTGCAGACCAAGCTACAGGACATTGAGAAACTGGACGCTGCAAAAATGGGTGGCGCCCTCGAGAACTTTCACTGGAACACTATCCTCGAAAGTACAGAGTCTTACGATATGTATATGCGCTGCTACAAGACCAGCCCAACCAGGCGCAACGTGCTTGATTTCCTGCTCTTCGATGCTACATTTCCGAAGTCGGTGGCTTTTAGCCTGGCGAGTGTGGTACAGTGTGTGAAGGGTATAGCCTTTAAAGCGGAGAATAAAAAAGAATCGATGGAGTTTCTTACAGGTAAACTTGCATGTCACTTTCAGTATAGCACAATAGAGGAAATTGAAGATAAGCCACTTCAGTTCCTGAATGGTGCCCTGGATAGAGTATATAAGCTGGCCAGCTTACTGGATACAAAATATCTGAAGTATAATTAAGGTGGGTTACGTTAGTGTATGACTACAGAGTACGAAATAAAATACTACACAAAAAATACCTACGAGGAGAGTGTGAGAGAAGCATTTTACTCGCTGCTGGTTGCGCCTTGCCAGGATGATACACAGACTATCCGAAGCCTGTCTGCCCGTCACTCAGTAAATGCTGAGGTTTTCACGCACCTGAACCCTTTTGGCTTTGAAGTAAGAAGCCTTTACACAGCGCAGCCTTTTACAGTGTTTGAGTTCGAAATGACAGCCACGGTAGAAAAAAGCCCGGTATACCTTCCGTCTGGCAGGCTGCTGTCTGTGGAAGAGGAGCAGAACCTGTTAGCCAGAGATGATTTCTACATCGATCATCACCTGTACCTGTCCACCGGAAATTATACTTTAATTGAGGAAGCGTATCATAGCAACTTGCTTTTCAGAAAGGCAGATCAGCCTGTTTATGATTACCTGCTTCAGCTCAATAATTTTATTTACCAGATGCTGGAGTTTGACCCGGAGCCAACGCACGTGCATACCACTGTAGGCGAAGTATTACAGCTGGGCAGGGGCGTATGTCAGGATTATACGCATCTGTTTATAGGTATTGCACGACTAAATAAAATACCATGCCGCTATGTGTCCGGTTACCTGAACCAGGGTTTAAACCTTACAGGAACCGCCGTTATGCATGCCTGGGCAGAGGCATATATACCTGGCCACGGCTGGCACGGATTTGACCCTACCAATAACCTGCTGGCAGATATCAATTACATTAAGGCAGCCCATGGTGCAGATTACAGCGACTGTAGCCCCCTGAGAGGCATGCTTAAAACTAATGGAGGCCATACAACCAGTTATGGCGTAAAGATAGTACCAAACCTGATGGCCGGTGCCGCCCAACAGTAAAGGGAGAAGTGGCAGGTATAACTTCAAGTATAAAACCTCCGGCCAAACCTCCGTAAACAATTGATCATTTAACACCTGCTAAAACAACATCAACATGAAAGCATTCTTCTGCAGCTGCGGCAATAAATTATACTTTGAGAACTCGCTGTGCCTTAACTGCAGGAGGGAGGCTGGCTGGTGCCCGGTATGTAAAGGAATACATGCAATTGAGTCTGATGGAGATGGCAATTACCAGTGTACCAACCCGGAGTGTAAGGCTGCACTACGCAAGTGTTACAACTACGCTACCTACAACATCTGTAACCGCATGGTAGAGAACAAAGGCCAGCAAAAGGACTCGCAGAACCTTTGCGACTACTGTAAACTTACAGATACCATACCTGACCTTTCGGTAGACAATAACATTGAAAAGTGGTACCAGTTGGAGGTAGCCAAAAGGCGCCTGTTATACTTGCTGGATACAATTGGATTGCCTTACGGATCGAAGCAGGACCAATTTGAGCTGCCACTTTCCTTCGACTTTAAGCAGGACGTAGAACCGACTTCTTTTATGGGCTGGGTAAGTATAGGTAAAGGCGAGAAAGTATACACCGGTCACGCCAATGGCAAGATCACGATCAATGTGAAAGAGGCTGACCCCGTGGAGCGCGAGAAGCTGCGCGTGGAAATGGGAGAAACACAACGAACACTTATCGGGCATTTCAGGCATGAGATTGGCCATTACTACTGGCAGTTGCTGGTGCAGGGCAAAGATGAGGAAGGATATAAAAAAGTATTCGGCGATCATGAAAACCCTACTTACAGCGATGCCATGGACTATTATTATAAGAACGGTCCTAAAGAGAATTGGAGTAAAAGCTACATAAGCGCCTATGCTACCATGCACCCGTGGGAGGACTTTGCAGAAACCTGGGGTACTTACCTGGATATGATCGCAGTGCTGGATACGGCAGATAACACAGAGCTTTTACAGCAGCCCGGCGAGGACCTGGAGAACGCGCAGCTTGACGAAATGCTTAGCCGTTATACCGACCTTAGCATGAAAGTTAACGAAGTGAACAGGGCACTTGGCTTACCCGATGTGCTGCCTGAAACTTTCCCGGAGCCGGTTAAAATTAAGCTCCGTTACATCCACCAACTGGTTAAAAAGCACCGCGTGCAGGAACTGTAAGCGCTTCAGAACTTAAAGCATAAAATAAGGGCTGGTGAGCTCTCACCTCAGGTCAACAAAGTAAAATCACTACATTTGCACAGGTTGTAGCAAGCATTGCTGCCCGTTATACTTTTGTAACCTGATTTATACTTTAACTAAATTTATTCTTTCATGTTCGACAGCTTTACCAAACCCACAATACATTCGGGTAAAGATTCTTTCTTTTTGCTTCTCTTCTTCGCGTTGGCACTATTTATCAGCAGCAAAGCTGATGCTCAGATCATCTACAACGGTGGCTCTGATGTGCAGTTCCTGTACGGGCGAAACCTGAAACAGAAAGGCGATCTGGCGACTATTACCTTAGAACATTTTGGTGATTACGGCGCGTTTGAGCACTTTGGTTTTGCAGATCTGTCGAACGATGTAAGCCTGAAAAGCCCTGAACTTTACCTGGAGTATTACCCGAAAATTAGCCTTGGCCGTGCTACCGGTACCGAGCTAAAAGTTGGCCCGATCAGCGATGTGATGGTAGGCGGAGGTATAAACGTGTTGTTCGGCGGACCGGAAGACTTTTTTGTTTACACCGTTGGTCCTGCTATAAAATTCGGTATTCCAGGCTTACTGCAACTCGAAACTTACTACTACAAGCAACACGGCTCTGAATACAGCGGCACATACCAGATCACGCCAAGCTGGGATATTCCATTGCCAGCTTCAGATAAGGTACAGTTTAGGTTCCGGGGCTTCATGGATTTTATCGGAGATCGCGGGCCGGGCAGCACGCAATTCCTGACCCAGCCACAGTTGTTCCTGGATATGGGTGCCTTAAAAGGTAAGCCGGGCAAAGTATACTTAGGTTCTGAATGGCGCTACTGGAACAATGTAGCAGGTATAAAAGGACTGGACGAATCTATACTTCAGGCCAACCTGATGTTCAATCTGTAAAAAAGAAAGAGCCATAACCTAAAGTTGTGGCTCTTTCTTTACAGAAGCTATATCATACTCCCTTGCTGCGTTTTCTCACCAGCAAGCTTGATACCGGCTATTGATTGTTGGTGAGAACACCAACAACGGCTAATGTACACCAACAATGACTACAGGATTATTCACCTCCTTTGAGCAGGGTCATATCCTTTTTGTCATCCTGAAAGGATCTTATGTGCCAGTAGCAATTAGCTTAACCTTCGAGAGTAGGGACCCTCTTTTTCAACTAAAGTACTTTACAGAATAACTCGGAGATGTGGCTCCTGCTTCCAAGGGTAGGTAAAACAATTAGCTTACTTCTTCATACCTCCGCTATCCACGTCTTTTATAAAATCCACTAAGCCCTTAAAGTATGTTTTCTGGTCGTCGTAAAAGGCCATGTGGCTGCCGTTAGGGCAGTGCAGGTAGCGGCCGTTCGGGAACTGTGTAGCCATCCATTCCATATGCTTCGGGTCCATGGTGTCGTGCTGGCCGCCAATAGTAAGGGTTGGTACTTTTATACTTGGTAAGTCTTTAGATCTGTCCCAGTTTCTGAGCGAGGCATTGCCTCTGATGCCAAATTCGCTCGGCCCCTGCATCTGCACATACACGGTCTGGTTCATGTGGTTGAACATGCGCATTACTGGGTCAGGCCATTGCTCTAAAGGCATACGCAACGCGTGTTGGGTGTAAAAGTGCGGCATCAGCAGCTCCATGTAGCGGGGGTTTGTAAAGTCGTTTTTCGCTTCGATCTGTTTCACCTCTGCTAGCACGTTGGCAGGCATCTGAGGACCCAGCACTTCATCAGCATACTTGTTATAGTCCGGAATGCTGGATACCATGTTCGAAATGATCAGACCTTTCAGGTTGTCCTGGTACTTTAGTGCATACTCCATCGCCAGTATTCCTCCCCAGGAGTGGCCCAGCAGGTAAAAGTTGCTCTTGTCCAGGTTCATGGCTTTGCGCACCTGTTCTACTTCTTCTACAAAACGCGCGGTGTTCCAGAGGCTGGTGTCGTTAGGCTGATCGCTGTAGTGGGAGCCCAGCTGGTCGTAGTAATAATACTCAATACCGGCTTTTGGCAGGTAACTGTCGAAACACTCAAAGGCTTCGTGTGTGCCGCCGGGGCCGCCGTGAAGCAGCAATACTTTCATGGTAGGGTTGTTGCCCACACGCTTCGTCCAGACGTTAAAGTCGCCTTTCGGAGTTGAGATTTTTATCTTGCGGGCTCCGCCGCTCAGTTCATCTTCTCTGCCGGAATAATCGAGGTAGGAAGATTGGGCAGGACTGCTGTTTTCTGCTGTACCGGAATCGGATGGTACCGAACATTGCTGGAACAGCAGCGATAAGCACAGGGCTAGAAAAGGTAAAGTACGTTTCATGTTTATATTTTAAGGTGAGAGTAGCTAAGCGTTTGAAGTATAAATATAGCATTTTCAAGGATTTTATACTTAGCTATTTGATGCTTGTTAAAAGTTATACTTAAGCATACTATACCTGCACCCGGATCGCTTCATCAGTAGGAAATAAAAAGCCCGGACAGTATGCCCGGGCTTTCTGATATTGTAAAGTATAAGTTAAATTTTACCTGCCGGCTGCGTCATCATTTTTGATCTTTTTGCCACGCTTGCCGCCTTCTGAGCTCATCTGGCCAAACCTCCACTCGAACGAGAGACGTGCAGAACGGTTAAAAATCTTACTCTCTGATTCTGAAATGAAGGTGGTATCGGAGCGTTTGCCGGTTTGTGCAAAGCTGTTGCTGAACGGGTTGTTTACGGCAAGTGTAACACTGGCTTTATTATCCCAGAATTCTTTTTTAGCTGCTAAACCGTACCAGAGCCAGCCGGAGTTTCGGTTTTGCAAACTGATCCAGCCGGAGCCGTAGTTGCCGTTTAACTGCACCGAGTAGCTCTTTGGCAGTTTGTAAGTGGTGTTCAGGTTCATGTTCCAGGTGATGCCGTTGCTGCGCAGGTCCTGAGCCGGGTTCTCTACATCTATGTACCGTATGTCGGTACCGCCGTTCATGTTCCAGTTCTTGTTCAGCTGGCCCGACAGGTTCAGGTTTACGCCGTATGTTTTGCGTTGGGCAATGTTTTCAGGCATCATCAGCGTTACACCCTCTTCGTTTATACTTGAGAGATATTCGATCGCATTATCGGTGTAGCGCCAGTAAAACGAGCTGTTTATTGATAGTCCTTTTTCTGTATTTATACTATGGGCAAGTTCAACGGCATGGTTCAGTTCAGGATTCAGGTAAGGGTTGCCGGTACGCAGGTTTAGGGTGTCGCTGGCATCTGTCCAGGGGTTCAGGTACCAGATCAGCGGGCGCTGGATACGCTGGGTATAGCTCATTTTTAAAGTATGATTTTTTATACCTTTCGAGATGGTTATACTTGGTATCAGGTTGGTAT